>CADAHQ010000006.1:0-3294 GCA_902787715.1 uncultured Lachnospiraceae bacterium | reverse complement strand
TCCGCGCTCTACTCGCAGATTCTCTACCGTAAAACCGGCACAGTCCGAAACGACGGCAGACGGCGGTTGTTGACGGTTTAACCTTCATAACAGGCACCAAAAAAGGCTGTCGCCACGGCGACAGCCAATTTTTGTTTGATTTTCAGAAACCCGGACTTACTCCTCAATACCCTCAAGGAAGGTGTTCTCATTGTAGTTGTTCATGATATCGTCATCGTCGCTGACCGAAGCAATCGGATCATCGAAGGCAAATGCATCCTGCGGGTTGAGCTGTGCTGCCAACTCCTTGCGGTTCGCGGCAACCACCGTGTAGCTGTCGTTCAGGGCGTTAATCAGGCCCTCCGCCTGCTTCTTGGTGTTATTGAAGGCATCGGCGAGGATGCGCTCCATATCGTTCATGATATCGTTGGCGTAGTTCAGGGCGCCGTTGCGAATCGTCTCGGAATCGCTCTCGGCACTGCTGCGAATCTCCGCAGCCTCCTCGGAAGCCTGGGAAATCATCTCCTGGGACTTGTTGTAAGCCTGCTGAACGATAGCGTTCTCGCTGACCAGCTGCTCCGCCTTCACCTTTGCCTCTTTAATGATGCTCTCCGCGCGCTCCTCCGCCTGAGCGATGATGCTGTCGCGGTTCGCGATAATCTTCTGATAGCGCTTGATTTCGTCCGGAGTGCGCTCCTTCAGCTCCTGAAGAAGTTCGTACAACTCATCCTTCGGCACGGAAACCTTGGTTCCGCCCCAACCGGAGGTCTTGCAGCTTTCTACAAACTCGTAGATCTCGTCAATCGTCTTCTCAATCGATGCTCCCATTCTCTAATTCTCCTTTGGCTGATACAATTTGTCGTACACATCCCGAACTACTTCCGGCGGAACGAACTGCGAAATGTCGCCGCCGTAACTTGCAATTTCCTTCACAATACTGGAACTTAAGTAAGAATACTCGACGCTGGTGGTTAAGAAGATGGTATCGATATCCGGGTTCAGCTTGTGGTTCAACTGCGCAATCTGAAGCTCGTACTCGAAATCGGTCACGGCGCGAAGACCGCGAACCAGCACGTTTGCGTTCTGCTCCTTCGCAAAGTCAACCGTCAGGCCGGAGAACGACATAACCTCGACTCCCGGGATATCCTTTGTCACCTTGCGAATCAGCTCCACTCGCTCTTCCACGGAAAATGCAGGCTTCTTTGCGTTATTATTCAGCACCGCAATGATCAATTTCTTCGTGATTCGGGCAGCCCGTTTGATGATGTCCAGGTGTCCGAGGGTAATCGGATCGAAACTGCCTGCATAAATACCGACTTTCATAACACTCCTGTGTTCCCGAACCGCATCTACAGATCCCCTTTCCAAACCGTGAGGAAAAGATGCTGATTCGACTTGTATTCTTTTATCCTGGAAACCCGATATCCGGCTTTTAAGTAGGGCGTAAGGTCCGCTCCGATGGTCGTCTCGATGATTGCGACGCCGTCCTCGGCGAGAAGTCCTTCCTGCCGAAGCGCAGCAAGCGCCGTAATCTCCAGCCCCTTGCCGTACGGCGGATCTAGGAAGGCGATGTCAAAGACTCGCCCCTCGGAACGCATCCGGCGAATCGCCGAGAGCGCATCCGTTGCGTACACCTCCGCGCGGTCCGTGAACTTCGTGTGAGCGAGGTTCGTGCGGACGCAGGCAATGGCGTCCCGCGAAACATCCGCGAAGCAGGCAAATTCAGCCCCTCTGGAGAGAGCCTCGATGCCGATGCCGCCGCTGCCCGCAAAGAGATCCAAAAAACGACTCCCGGGAATCCGCGGCTGCAGGATATTAAACAAAGTTTCCTTGATCCGGTCCGTCGTCGGTCGCGTCTCCCGTCCTGCCGGGGTCACCAAAACCAGACTCCTGGCCGTACCGGCGATTACACGCATATCCGCCCTCCGAACCGATATTTTTCCCCGGTTATCCGTCGCGCGCAGCAACAAATAACCACATGTAATTATAGACGATTGCTACCTGTCTGTCAACGCTATTTCCCTTATTTTACGACGGGAAGTGCCGCCTCGATGCGATTCACCGCACCCTCGAGCTCACGCACGGAGAGCTGCTCCGCGAGCCCCATGTCCACAACCTTCGCCGCATCCGGGTCGATGGGGAGTTTTGCAAGCACCGAAAGTGCATGGTGTGCCGCAACTTCCTCGATTTTGCTCTCCCCGAACACCGCGTGCTTCCCGCCGCAGTCCGGGCAAACGAAATAGCTGTAGTTCTCCACGATTCCAAGAATCGGAACGTTCATCATCTTCGCCATGTTCACGGCCTTGGCCACAACCATGGACACCAAATCCTGCGGGCTCGTCACAATCACGATACCGTCCACCGGAAGCGACTGGAATACCGTAAGCGGAACATCGCCGGTTCCGGGCGGCATATCCACGAACATGTAATCCACCTCGCCCCAGCATACATCCGTCCAGAACTGCTTCACGGTGCCAGCGATCACCGGACCTCTCCAGATGACCGGAGACTCCTCCTCGTCAAGGAGAAGGTTGATGCTCATCACGCGGATGCCCTTGCTGCTCTCGATGGGCCAGATGCCGTCATCGTTTCCGCGGGCAGGTCCCTTGATGCCGAAAGCCTTCGGAATCGACGGTCCCGTGATGTCCGCATCCAGAACGGCGCACTGATAGCCCTTCTGCTGCAACTGTACTGCAAGATTCACGGTGACGAAGGATTTGCCGACGCCGCCCTTACCGCTGACGACACCGATGACCTTCTTCACACGGCTGTTTTTGTTGGCAGGAGCCAAAAAGCTCTCCGGGGTAGACGCCCCGCTCCCGGTGCGGCTGCTGCAGTTTGCGCTGCATGTGGAGCAATCGTGGGTGCACGATTCCTCCGGCGTATTGTTTACTGCATTTTCTTCACTCATAATAACCTCCAAAGCCCGCATAAGCAGGCGAATTTACAGAATTTTGTCCCCGTCGGACAGGGCACTTTCGTACCCCTCTTCCTTCTTCTGCTCCTCGCTTCTCCGAAGCAGCTCGTCGTACTGCTCGTACATCTTCTGCACACCGTTTTCCAAAAGGTAATAGTGCATGATGTAGGGAACCAGCAAAATCATCAGCGCCCCGAACAAAAGAAGTATCGGAATCGTCGGCTGCGCTACGAAGAAGAGCGCAACCCCCACGGCAAGAATCGCAAAAAGCACCGTCACAATCAGATGAATCAGCCGCTCGTGCATAAAGAACCCAATCTGCACCAGGTGCTTTTTCACTTCATCCTCATAGTTCACCGCAATCGGCGGATGCTCCAAAAGCTTGTCAATCAACGCCA
>CADAHQ010000005.1 GCA_902787715.1 uncultured Lachnospiraceae bacterium | reverse complement strand
GCGGAGCTCACCGCCAACGGCGTTACGGTGCTGGAGGATGAGACGGTGCTTGTCGCGGACACCTTTTACATCACCGGGCGCATGGACAAGAGCGATTCCGAGCGCGCGAAGGACGGCCGCGAACGTCTCCCTATGGAGGAGCTTACGAAGGACCTCGACAAGAGCCGCTACATGATCGTGCTCGACCATCAGCCGAACGACTACGCCGCGGAGAGCGCGGCCGGCGCCGACCTGGTTCTCTCGGGGCACACTCACGGCGGGCAGCTGATTCCCCTCGGGCCCATCGGCCGCCTGATGGGTGCAAACGACCGTACCTACGGCACGGAAACCCGCGGAAATACAAACTTTATCGTGACCTCGGGCATCTCCGATTGGGAGATTCTTTTCAAGACCGGAACAAAGTCGGAGTACGTAATCATCGACATCACGCGGCGGTAAAAACGGATGTTTTGCGGAGGGGCATGGGAACATCCCCGGAAAAGAAACTACATTTACAGCAGGATGATATGTGACATCCGAAAGCACACAGTTTTATCACAGAATCGCGATATGATGTAACAGGTGCTCCGGCGGGGATGCCGGGGCGAAGTTTTGTGCAAGCTTTCCGGTCGCGGGATTGCGAAGCGGCGGAGAAAGCGAAACAAGGAGAATGATAAGGAGTATCTCATGAAGAAGACAATCGTTTTGTGTCTGCTTGTTCTGTCCATGATCGGCGTTTTGGCTGCATGCAAGGACGAGAAGAACACGACCCCGAGTGCAACACCGACTGAGGCTGCTACGCCGACGCCTACCGAAGCGCCGACCGAGACGCCTACACCTACGCCTTCGCCGTTGCCGGATGTTGTTTTGAAGGATGTATTTGCAGAGCACGGTTTGAAGGTAGGCACCTGCCTTACGACGACCATGACGGACAATGCTGCATACTCGAAATTGATCAAGCAGCAGTTCACCAGCGTCACCATGGAAAACGACATGAAGCCCGACTACCTGTTCAATCAGGAGAAGAGCAAGGCTGCCGGCGATTTGGTGGTGGAGTTTAACGACAATATGAAGAAGATGCTCAACTGGGCGAAGGAGAACGGCATGGCTGTTCGCGGCCATACCCTCGTTTGGTACAGCCAGACGCCGCAGTGGATCTTCCATGAGGATTTCGACGAGTCCAAGCCTTTCGTTACCCGCGAGGTAATGCTCAAGCGCATGGAGAGCTACATCAAGCAGGTGTTTGAGAAGCTCAAGGAAGAGGGCTACATCGACCTGATCTACGCTTATGACGTTGTCAACGAGGCGTGGATGGAGGACGGTTCGATGCGTTCCGCCATGAATCCCTGGTACAGCGTAATCGGTGAGGATTACATCTGGCATGCGTTCAATTTTGCCAACAAGTATGCTCCCGAGAGCATCGATCTGTACTACAACGACTACAACGAGCAGTTCAAGACTGACACCCTCGAGAAATTCGTAAAGACCCTCGTGGATGAGAACGGCAACTACCTGATCGACGGTATCGGTTTCCAGGCTCACCTTTACACCCAGGACAGCCTTACGGACTATTTCAAGACCCTTGACCAGCTCAGCAAGCTCGGCCTCAAGATTCAGCTCACCGAGCTGGATGTCTGCCTCGGCAAATACCAGGCTCCGAAGCAGCCGACGGCCAAGAACCTTGCTGCACAGGGTATGTTCTACTATGATTTGATCAACGGCATCTTCCAGCGTATCGATGCAGGTACGTTGAAGATGGATGCACTGACGTTCTGGGGATTTGCCGACGGCATGTCCTGGAGAAAGGGCTACAGCCCGCTTCTGTTCAACCAGAACTATCAGAAGAAGCCGGCGTTCTGGGGCGCTGTACAGGTTCGCGACCTCGCCGGATTCAACTACACCGAGGAAGACAAGTAATTGCGTCTTCGGAAGACACAATCACGGACGACCCGACTGGAAACAGCCGGGTCGTTTTTTCTTCGTCAAATTCCTGCTTGACACGGTGCTCCCATCGTGGTATAAAAAACTAAACCGATGAGAAAGAGTGAGTAGGTTCTTCACCACGGTGTACACAGAGAGTCGCAGGTGCTGGGATTGCGGCAACATCGGAAGAATTGAATGGGCTTTTGAGGGCAAGAGGAAACGGTGAAAGCCGGAGTATAGGCGCCGGGGTGAGGCTCCCCCGTGAACAACGACCGGCATATAACGTATGCGCGAAAGAGGATGCGAAAGCATCAAGCAGGGTGGCACCGCAGGAAAGATGAAATTATCGTCCTGTCCCGGCATTAAGGTATTAATGTGGGACAGGGCGTCTTTTGTTATAAAGACAGTTGTCCCGAATAAAAAGAAAGGAGACACAACGATGTCGAACACAGAAATCCCGTACAAGATTTATCTGGAAGAGCAGGAGATGCCTAAGGCATGGTACAACATGCGTGCGGACATGAAGAACAAGCCCGCACCGCTTCTCAATCCGGGAACCCATCAGCCCATGACCGCTGAGGAGCTCGGGGGTGTATTTTGCGAAGAGCTGGTAAAGCAGGAGCTTGATAACGACACCGCATACATTCCGATTCCGGATGAGATTCGCGAGTTTTACAAGATGTATCGTCCGTCGCCGCTCGTGCGCGCTTACTGCCTTGAGAAGAAACTCGGCACGCCGGCGAAGATTTACTACAAATTCGAGGGCAACAATACCAGCGGCAGCCACAAGCTGAATTCCGCCATTGCCCAGGCTTACTACGCTAAGAAGCAGGGCCTGAAGGGTGTTACCACGGAGACCGGTGCAGGCCAGTGGGGCACGGCTCTGTCGATGGCATGCGCGTACTTCGATCTGGATTGCAAGGTTTTCATGGTTAAGGTTTCCTACGAGCAGAAGCCGTTCCGCCGCGAGGTTATGAGAACCTACGGTGCAAGCGTTACCCCGTCCCCGTCGGAGACGACCGAGGTCGGCAAGAGAATCCTTGCCGCTCATCCGGGAACCGGCGGCAGCCTCGGCTGCGCAATCTCGGAGGCCGTTGAGGTTGCAGTGGGAACGCCCGGCTATCGCTACGTACTCGGAAGCGTTCTCAACCAGGTGCTTCTGCACCAGTCCGTGATCGGTCTTGAGACCAAGGCCGCGCTCGACAAATACGGCATCGTTCCGGATATGATTATCGGCTGCGCAGGCGGCGGCTCGAACCTCGGCGGTTTGATCGCTCCGTTCATGGGCGAGAAGCTTCGCGGCGAGAAGAACTACCAGATCATCGCTGTTGAGCCGGCATCCTGCCCGAGCTTCACCCGCGGTAAGTATGCATACGACTTCTGCGACACCGGTATGGTTTGCCCGCTTGCCAAGATGTACACCCTCGGCAGCAACTTCATGCCCGCTCCGAACCATGCAGGCGGTCTTCGCTACCACGGCATGAGCAGCACGCTCTCCCAGCTGTACGCGGACGGTTACATGGAAGCAACGAGCGTTGAGCAGACGAAGGTGTTCGAGGCGGCGGAGATGTTCGCCCGCGTCGAGGGTATCCTTCCCGCTCCGGAGAGCTCGCACGCAATCCGCGTCGCCATCGACGAGGCTCTTAAGTGCAAGGAAACCGGCGAGGAGAAGACCATTGTCTTCGGTCTGACCGGAACCGGCTACTTCGATCTTGTTGCATACGAGAAGTTCAACAACGGTGAGATGAGCGATTACATCCCGACGGATGCGGAGATTGCGGCAAGTCTTGCGCAGCTCCCGAAGATGGATTGATTGACTGCTTGTGCCGGCTTCGCCAAATAGGTGGCAGGCTGCTTATGCCGGCTTCGCCGGTTGGGCTGGTGTTGTCGGACATGCCGGCAGGCATGATTTGACTTGAGTTTGAAAATATTGCGGTGGTTTTGCTCTTTTCGGGCGAAAACCACCGCAATTTTTGTTTTTTGTACCTGCGGGCTCGCGCCTGCGGGGCTTTTGGAATTTCAATATAAGGCTTGTTGTGACGCTTACGCGATGTCCTCAAGCTGTGAGGTGTAGAGGTGGTAGTAGTCGCCCTTCTTTGCCATCAATTCATCATGCGTGCCGGCTTCAGTGATGCCGCCGTCATTCACATACATAATCAAATCACAACCGCGAATCGTGGAGAGACGATGTGCGATGATGAAGGAGGTGCGGCCTTTCAGCATGGAGTTTAAGCCCTGCTGAAGGGCTTTTTCCGTCTGCACGTCGATGCTCGAGGTCGCCTCGTCGAGAATGAGAATCGCGGGGTCGGAGAGCACCGTGCGGGCGAAGGAAATCAGCTGCTTCTGGCCCTGGCTTAAGAGAGAACCGCGCTCCTTAACCTCGGTGTTGTAACCGTCGGACATGCCCTGGATAAAGGAGTCCGCGCACACAAGCTTCGAGGCTGCGGAAACCTCTTCGTCGGTGGCGTCGAGCTTTCCGTAGAGGATGTTGTCCTTGATTGTGCCGGAGAAGATGAAGCTGTCCTGCATCATAATGCCCATCTGGCTTCGGAGGGAGGCCAGAGTCACCTGCGAGATGTCCTGACCGTCAATCAAAACCTCGCCCGAATCGACGTTGTAGAAGCGGGAGATGAGGTTGACAATCGTGCTCTTGCCGGCGCCGGTGGGACCTACCAAAGCAACGCTCATACCGGGCTTTACGTCGAAGGAAACCTTGTGCAGAATCTCCTTGCCGGGCTCGTAGGAGAAGCAGACATCGCGGAAGGAAACCGCACCCTTGATGGGAGGCATCTCGCCTGCGTCCTTGACATCGTCCACGGTCACCGGCTCGCCCAGAGTCTCGAAGATTCGCTCCAGATAAGCCATGTTGTTCAGGAAATTGTTGAAGATGTTTCCCATGTTCATAATCGGCTGCCAGAAGCGCGAGGAGTAGCTGGAAATCGCGAGAATGGTACCGATGGATTTGGCGCCCTGTCCGAAGAGAATCATGCCGGAGATAAAGATTGCGGCACGGATGCAGACGGAGATGGCGTCGATGCCGGGCCATACCAGGTTGTTGCAGCGCACGGCGTGCATCCAGGTGTGGCGGCAGTCGTCGGCAAGACCTGCGAATATTTTGGCGTTCTCGTCCTCGCGGGCGAAAATCTGGGTGATGCGTGCGCCGACGATGTTCTCCTGCAGGTAGGCGTTGAGGTTCGAGTTTTTGTTGGAAACCCGCTGCCATGCGCGGCGCTGCCGGTTTTTAATCCAGAACAGGAATGCCGCAAGGAACGGAACACCGCACATAACCACGAGGGTCATCTGCACATCTACAATCAACATGAAGATGATAATCAAAATCAGGTTGATCATCTCCAGGATGACGTTGATGAGACCGTTCGAGAGCATATCCGAAACGGAGTTTACATAGTTAACGACACGAATCAGAATCTTGCCGTGAGGCCGGTCATCGTAGTACTGGAACGGCAGCTTCTGCAGATGTGCGAACAAATCTTTGCGGATGTCGTAGATGATGCTCTGGGACACGCGGATCATCAGTTTCGACCGCAGAAGTCCGAGGAGGACACTGACGGCGAAGACGAGGACCAAGAGCCCGCCCAAGAGGAACAGATAGGGCTTGTCCGCGTTCGGGATGGCATCGTCAATCGCTTTCTGCGTAAAGATCGGCGCTAAGAGTCCGGCAGCGGCACCCATGGCGCTTATGAGAAGCGCCAGCACCATCTTCGGAAGATAGCGCTTGATATACGCCGAAGCCAGCAGCAGGTGGCGAATGTTAAAAGGTTCGTCGAGACGTTCGTCCTGTTTGTAAGTATTTTTTTCAGCCATTTCGTCTCACCCCCTTACGATGCACTCACAAGCGACTCGCCGAGCTGCAGCTTCACAAGCTCCGCGTAGTATCCGCCGGCGGCTACCAGTTCTCTGTGGTTTCCGGACTCGATAATCTCGCCGTCTTTTAAGACGAGAATCTTGTCGCAGAATTTGGTGGTCGAAATTCGCTGTGCGATGATGATCTTTGTGCACGGGAAGTCGAGGTTTCTGAGGCTGTGCTGAATCTGCTTCTCAGTCTCCATGTCGACGGCGGAGGTGGTGTCGTCGAGAATCAGGATGGAAGGCCGGATGGCCAGCGCTCTCGCTAAAGAGATACGCTGCTTCTGGCCGCCGGAGAGGCCGACGCCGCGCTCTCCCACGATGGTGTCATAGCCTTCCGGCATATGGTGGATGAAGTCGGACGCCGCGGAGTAGCGGGCGTATTTTTCGACTTCTTCCGCAGTGAGCGCCATGGCGCCGTATGCGATATTGCCCTCAATCGTGTCGGAGTACAGCAGGACATCCTGCGTAGCGAGACCGATGTTTTTGCGAAGGTCCGTGAGCTTGTAGTTTTCCACCGGAACGCCGTCGATGCGGACCGATCCGGAGTTCGGCTCATAGAACCGGGGAATCATCTGAATGAGAGAAGTCTTGCCGCAGCCGGTCTCGCCGATGATGGCAACCGTTTCGCCTGGCTCCGCGGTGAAGGAGATGTCCTTAAGAACGGGCAGCTTGCCGTCGGTATACTGGAAGCTGACGTGCTCGAACTCGATCTTGCCCTCGAAGCGTTCCGGATGCGCGATGGCGTCGGGGTGATCCACAATCTCCGCCTCGGAGTAGTAGATCTCCATAATCTTGTCGGACGCCGCGCTGAAGCGCTGGAATTCGTTCATGATGTTGCCCATCATGCGCATCGGGTTTGCAATCGCCCAGATCAAGAGGGAAAATGCAGTGTAATCACCGAAGTCGATGCGGCCGTTGATGATGAACACGCCTCCCACCAAAAGCAATATGACCGGAAGCGCGTTGGCAATCAGTTCCACAAAGGGGAAGAACCGAAGCCAAACCATCTGGGTCTTAATGTTGGTGTCGCGGTAGTCCTCGTTGGAGAGGTTGAATTTTTCCTTCTCGTACTCCTCGCGGGCAAATGCCTTGACCACCCGGTTTCCGGAGATATTCTCCTGGGCGTCGGTGTTCATGCCGGCGAGTTTTTCGCGGAGAGCTTTGTGCATCGGCGCGACTTTTCTTCGGAAGCGGAAGACGATGAAGAAAATCAGCGGTGCGACGGAGACGATGCAAAGCGCGAGGACCACGTCAATCGTGAAAAAGTACACGGTGGCCGAGAGGAACAGGGTCACCGATTCCACGATGCAGCGGATGACCCAGGCGATGTTGTGCCGCACGGCATCCAGGTCGCCGGTCACGCGGGTCATCAGGTCGCCGGTCCGGTAGGTGCTGTAAAACTTCATGTCCTGGCGCTGAATCTTATTGTAAAGGAAATTCCGAATCCGGAACAGCGTGCCCTGCGAAACCCGCTCGTAAGCCATGCAGTCCAGATAAACGATGATGACGCGGAACAGTGTAAGGCCCACCATCAGGGCAATCAGCGTGTAGATGGTGTCCTGCTTGTCGCTCAAGGGAAGATTGTTCTTCTGCGCGTCCTCGAACAGTCCGATCAGTTTTCTCGAAAAATGCGGCACTACCAGTTGCAGGACATTGTACAGGGCGGTACCAAACAGCGCGACGATAAACAGCGCATGCCGTCCCTCCATGTTCTCCCACAGCCAGCCGAGCCGTGATTTCGGATACTTCTTTTGTTGCTTGTTGTCGGGCGGCAGACTCTTGCCCGAGGATTCTTTTTTGTCCATGTGTGCCTCCGTGATGCGCATCGCATCAGTCCTTGTTTAGAAGCTTTTGTGTCATTGTATGGCTATAGGGTAACAAATAGTTAACTCGTTAACAATGGTCATTATTCGCAGAAGGATGTCTTTATTTGGTTTTTTGACTGGCAGGAGTCGGAAAACACAAAAATACCCGGAAGGGGAGTTGCCTTCCGGGCAGTGGATTCGCAGGGTGCATTTTCCGCGAGGGTTCGACTATTCTGCAGTTTCCTCCTCCGCGGCCTCAACGACTTCCGGCATCTCGAAGAAGAACTCGGTTTCTGTTGCGTTGCCGGTGCAGCCGTATTTGGCTTTGTGCAGGTCGAGAATCTGTTTGGTGATGGCGAGGCCTAGGCCGGTGCCGCCTTTTCGCTTGCTTCGGGATTCATCTACGGTGTAGAAGGCGTCCCAGACACGGTTCCGGTCTTCCTCGGGGATGGCGGTCCCGTCGTTTTTTACGGACCAGCGGATGTGGTTTTTCTCCCTTGCGATTGTTACAGAGATGTAGCTTTGGCTGTACCGGGCCGCATTGGTCAGGAAATTTTTCGGCATCATAATGTCAAGGATGACAGCGTCGTAGCGGTTCTGATTCACGGCCCATTCGGCTTCTTCCCCATTCCAAACTGCGTCGACGGTAAAGCCCTGCCCCCGCAGGTACTCCGCCGTCATATTCCGCAAACTCGGCTCGTCTTCCGCCAGTAAGATTCGGTAGCTCATGTTGCCCTCCTTGGATGGTACCGTATAGTATCGATATATCCTCTTTGTATCCACAATACAAAATTTTCGGAAATTTTTCAACCGGACAGGATAGTTTACGGCATCCTTTGATGTGCTTTCAATGCCACTTTTTCGGAAGCGGCGGTTGCCTATTGATTTCGACAAATGCAGTGCCTATAATGAGCGCGACTTAAAGATGAGGTATTCGCACCGGGTTGCGGTGCATATCTTTACAGAAAAGAAAATCTGCGTTGCAGGGAAAGGAACGAAGCAGATGAGCGTTTCGCGGACGAAAAACATGACCGAAGGCAAGCCCCTTGTGTTGCTTGCTTTGTTTGCGTTGCCGCTTCTTCTCGGAAATCTTTTCCAGCAGGCGTACAATCTGGCAGACACGATTATCGTGGGAAAACTGCTCGGCAAGGATTCGCTGGCGGCGGTGGGCGCCACCGGCTCCGTGTCGTTCCTCTTTTTTTCGGTGAGCAACGGTATCAGCAGCGGCGGCGGTATCGTTACGGCGCAACTCTTCGGCGCGGGCAAGAAGGACGATGTGAAGAGAGCCATCGTCAATTCCGCATATATCATGGCAGCGGCATCCCTGATCATGGGGTCCCTTGCATTTTCCCTTGTGCCGACGGTGCTTCGGTTTATGGGGACGCCGGCGGAGATTCTTCCGCAGTCCATCACTTACATGCGCATGACCTGCGCTTCGGTTCCGCTGGTTGCGGTTTACAACTATGCGGCCTCGATGCAGCGGGCCCTCGGCGACTCCCGG
The DNA here is from genome assembly GCA_902787715.1 of uncultured Lachnospiraceae bacterium. Classification (GTDB taxonomy): domain Bacteria; phylum Bacillota; class Clostridia; order Lachnospirales; family Lachnospiraceae; genus ISDg. The sequence goes on along the minus strand of CADAHQ010000005.1, from coordinate 74,745 downwards.
ACGCCTCTCTATTTCCTGATTGTTTCGAGCCTCTTAAACGTCGGCATGGACCTTTTGTTTGTTGGCGTATTCGGCCTCGGCGTGTTCGGTGCGGCCCTTGCGACGATGCTTGCGCAGCTCTTGGCAGGCCTCGGGTCCCTGTTGTACGCCGTGAAGACCAATGAATACTTCCGCATCGACCGGGAGCATCTTGCATTTGACCCGGCCATCGCCAAGCGGGCGGTGCGGCTCGGCATTCCCCTTGCATTGCAGTGGAGCATGATTGCGATTTCAACAACGGCCCTGCAGCGCGTTGTCAACACCTTCGGCACGATTGCCGTTGCGGCTTACACGGCGACAAACCGCCTGGAGCAGCTGGTGCAGCAGCCTTACGGGTCCATGTCCATGGCGCTTTCCAACTATTCCGGCCAGAACATCGGCGCCGGAAAGCCCGCGCGAATCCGCGAAGGACTACGGCAGAGTCTGGCGGCGGTGGGGGCATTTTCCGTGCTGATGTTTGTCATCATGCAGCTCTTCGGTAACAATTTGATTTCCATGTTCGTCTCCGACCCGGAGGTCATCGCCATGGGCGGCAAGGCCCTGCGCATCACCAGCTGTTTCTACTTGTTCCTCGGGTTGATTTACGTGACCAGAGGAACCTTGAACGGCGTCGGCGACGCATTCTTTTCCTTTGTCAACGGTATCGTGGAGATGTTGGGACGCATCTGTCTCCCGATAATTCTTTTGGGGTATACAAACATCGGCGTCTGGGTGATCTGGCTGACCGCCGGACTCACCTGGATGTTAGCCGGTGTGTCGTGTGTGCTCCGGTACCGCTCCTGGGTGGTGAAAAAATCCGGGCTGCGGAGCAAAATTTGATTTTGTATCGCTTTTCCCATCATATCATCAGTGACAGAGCGCCTTTTGTGTGGTACAATACCCGTAAGGCGGATTGGCGCCGAAAGATTTGAAAAGGAGGATTTGCGTTATGGAAATGGTGTTTTATCGCTGTGAGCATTGCGGACAGATTGTGGCGATTGTCAAGAAGACCGGCGTGCCGATCATCTGCTGCGGCCAGCCGATGAAAGAGATTGTTCCCGGAACGACGGACGCTTCCGTGGAGAAGCATGTGCCGGTGTATGCGGTTGCGGACGGAATCGTGACGGTTACCGTGGGAAGCGTGCTGCATCCGATGCTTCCGGAGCATTATATTGAGTGGATTGCCCTGAAGACGAAGTTCGGCAACCAGAGAAAGGTGCTTGCACCGGGTGAGGAGCCGAAGGCAGTCTTCGCCATCTGCGAGGGCGACGAGGTGGAGGCGGTATACGCGTACTGCAATCTGCACAGCCTGTGGAAGGCGTGAGAGCCGCGAGAGAATCGCGGAAATACACTCCGCAGGAAGGCGTGAACGGCCTCTTTGCGGGAACATACGTCAGATGCGTTTCGCCGGCGTTGCGTTCGGCGATGGCAAATACAAAAAACAAGGAGAGAAGAACTATGAAGACATATAAGTGTACAATTTGCGGCGAAGTATTTACCGTAGCAGACGGCGAGGAGCCGGTATGCCCGGTTTGCGGTGTATCGGGAGAGAGCCTTGAGTTGGTGAGTGAGGTTGCGGCTGACGCGAAGAATCCGTACGCCGGAACCCAGACGGAGAAGAACCTGCAGGCGGCATTTGCCGGCGAGTCCCAGGCGAGAAACAAGTACACCTACTTCGCTTCGAAGGCGAAGAAGGAAGGCTTCGAGCAGATTGCAGCATTGTTCCTGCTGACCGCGGACAACGAGAAGGAGCATGCAAAGATGTGGTTCAAGGAGTTGGGCGGCATCGGCAGCACCGCAGAGAACCTTGCGGCGGCGGCAGACGGCGAGAACTACGAGTGGACCGATATGTATGAGGGCTTTGCGAAGACCGCGGAAGCGGAGGGCTTCCCGGAGCTTGCTGCGAAGTTCCGCGGCGTTGCGGCCATCGAGAAGCGCCACGAGGAGCGCTACCGCGCACTGCTTCACAACGTGGAGGCACAGGAAGTGTTCGCCAAGAGCGAGGTTAAGGTTTGGGAGTGCCGCAACTGCGGTCACATCGTGGTAGGCACGAAGGCTCCCGAGGTTTGCCCGGTTTGCGCTCATCCGCAGAGCTACTTCGAGATTCACGCTGAGAATTATTGATTTGTGTAAGAATACCATGGGGCAGTTCGCGCTTTGCGGATTGCCCCGTTTTTTCGGAGGAAGAAGATGAAACGAAAAGAGAAGACATTCGGATTGATTGCCGCATTTGCCTTGGTTATCGCGGTTGCGATTTCGTTCCGGGTCATGGGCAACGGGGTTGCCTTCGCGGAGGACGGTTACCGGATTACCTTTGATGCCAACGGCCACGGTACGGTTCCCGCGCCGATTACCGTCACTGTTTATATCAACTGGGAGAATCCGGAGACACCCTCCGATCCGGATTACGCCTTCTGCGGCTGGTATCTCGAGCCGGAGTGCGTGACACCCTTTCAGCCGGATGCGATGTTGACTTCGGATGTCACCCTTTACGCTAAATGGATGCCGAAGGACGAGGCAGTGTTTCAGATTCGGTTCATGCCCAATTCCGGTGAGGGAACCATGGAGAGCATCGCGGTGAAGGCCGGGACGTTTTGGGAACTGCCGGAATGCCTGTACACGCCAGGGTATGGGGGAACGTTCCGCGGGTGGAGCATCATCGACACATGGGCTTACACCACTTTGTCGGGGTATCGCCAGACCGGAGCAAAAGTGCTTGTGGACCGGGATATTACCCTGATGGCGATGTGGACGGAGTCCGGCGATGCGGTGTACACCATCACGGAAGGAGCGGACATCCGGGGCCCCATCAATCCGCTGAAGCCTTTGACATACCGGATCGAACGCACTCCGGATGGGGATTGGAGCGACCTTCTTGTGTCGGTGACAGTCGACGTCACGGCATTGATTAAGGATGACGAATACCGCATCCGAAAGAGCGATCCGAAGGTGTTGGAGGTCTATGGGACAGCGCTCTCGTGGCTGTCGGAAGGGTACCACCAGATTACGTTTGCATTTGCCGACGGAGAAATTTCCACTTCCCTGTACGTAGAATTCGAAGCGGTACCGACGGAGACGCCGACGCCCACGGAGGCACCGAAACCTACGGACGAGCCGGGGCCCGGCGGGGATCCAAACGGCGAGCCCGAACCGACCGCGACTGTGACGCCCGGCGAAGGCGGTGATATCACCGGTACTCCGAAGGACTATGAAATCGGAGAGAAGTATCCTTCGAAGGATAAGAGAGACCCGAACGCGGGGCTTGATCTTCCGTGGCTGTGGATCGGAGTGGGGGCATTTGCCGTCGTTCTCATAATCGTGATTCTGGTGCTTTTGCGCAAGCGCAGAAAAAAGTAGGCAAAAAATACAAAAAGAATACTTTTCGGATATAAAACCGATATAACACCTTGCTATGATATGAGTGAGGAGGGGGAATGATGGGTTACAGAGTATTGTTTGCAGAGGATGATCCGGGACTTCGCAATGTCACGGCAGTTTTTCTTCGGAAGCAGGGGGTAGCTGTGGAAGCGGTTTGTGACGGGGATGAGGCGATTTGGGCGATTCAGGGGAATCGCTATGACGCTGTGATTCTGGATATCATGATGCCGAAGAAGGACGGACTTACGGTGCGCCGGTTTCTGCGGGAGCGATACGATGTGCCTGTCATCTTCCTGACGGCGCTTGACCGTGAGGAGACCATCGTCGAGAGTTATGAGATCGGAGCGGATGAGTATGTTACGAAGCCGGTTTCGATGCCCGTTCTCCTGGCGAAGATCAATGCGTTGATCAACCGCTACCGGGGACTTGTTGTGAAAAACGGTGTCACCCGCGTCGGAGAAATCACCATTGAACCTGCGAGACGCCGCGTCCTCAGAAACGAAACCGCTGTGCCTTTGACTCCGAAGGAATACGATTTGCTGCTCCTTTTGATTGAACACAGGAATCAGATTCTTACGCGTACGCAGATTCTCAATCTTGTGTGGGGGGCCGATTACGAGGGGCTCGAGCGCACGGTGGACAACCATATCAAAAAACTGCGGGCCGCACTCGGGGAGTCGGGAGAACATATCGTGACAGCGATGAAGGCCGGTTATTACTGGAAGGAGTAGCGGCGCAGTAGCAAGGGGGATTTATGAAAAAGCAATATCGAAAGATGAAGCTGTGGCTGTGTCTTTTGGTCAGTGCGGTATTTGTAGGGATTATGCTCTACGTGGTTCTTTCGGCAGTCCGTCGGGAGAACAAGAAGCTGCTCTCGGACATTGAGAATTCCGTCGACTCCGGAGCATATTTTTATATTTCCGACAACGAAATCGACTGGGATAAGGTGCTTAAAGGAGAAAACGTCGACCGGCAGAAAATGCTTCTTTGCATGTCGGCATTCTTCACCTCGCTGAAGAATCAGGAGAACAGCCGGCGCTCTCTGACGGGCCAGACAATCAATGCGGTGACGTACCAGACAGTTGTTGACAAAGACGGAAAGGTTTATCATTTTCCGGAGTGCTTCCTTGAGATCATGGCGGTGAAGCCTTCGGTTATTTTCGGCGACGGTGAGGGAGAAACAGCACAGTTAGTGGAAAAGACGGAAGCCGGTGACGACGCTTATCCGGAATTCAAAACCTATCCGTACTGCTACTATGTACCGCTTCCGGATGATGTGGTACGGCAGATTGTGAAGGATTTTCTGGAGGGCAAAATCCGTTACTTCTTTGACGGTCGGGTCACCGGTGTTCGCGAAGGGAATATTGTATTTGCCCAGACGCTGGAATTTCCCACGAAAGACGGAAGCGGGACGATTCGTTACGATGTCACCTACGATTTCCCGGAAGCTCCGAAGGACGGAATCCCGTTCGTTTATGATAACACCGGAGAAGAGGCAAATGCCCTTGCTTCGGTGATGCGGACCGGCGCCGTCGGATATCTTGACGACAGCGATAAACAGGCATTGTGTGAGTTTTACGGCACCATTTCCCTGATCTTACCGGTGAACGGGAAAACGCAGGAGGAAGCGGACCACGACACCGCCGAAAACAGCAAAAAGTATAAAGCAGATTCCGAGAAAGCGATAGCAGACCTGCTTGAGATGTTTGACATCAATTCCCGCGAGTGGACGATGGAGCAGAAAGGCACTTACTGGGATCCGGGCCTGTTTACAACACGGTGGTATGCAGCGTCTTCCAACGGATACGAGACCAACGGACTGATGCCGAATTACGTCCGCGTCTATGAGATTAAGCCGCTGCAGATGGCATTGGGCGAGACAAAGACTTCCCTGATTGCACTGTGCGCCATCTGGGCCGTTGTGCTTGGCATCGTCCTTCTGCTGGTGTATCTTCTGCAGAAGAGACATGAGAAGTATGAGAAGAGCCGCGTGGCACTCACCCGTGCCGCAGCCCATGAGCTGAAGACACCGCTGGCGGTTCTTAAGACCTACGCGGAGAACTGGAACGATCTGGGCGAGTCCGAGCGCGCGACCTGCACGAAGGACATGCAAACCCGCATTGACTATGTGAACGGTCTTGTCGGGAACATCCTGGAGCTCTCCCGCCTGGAGTCCGATGCAAAGGAAATGCACCCTGAGACCATCGCTCTTCCGGAGCTGAACTCCGTGGTTCTTTCCCAGCTTGAGGCCATCACCGAAGGAAAAGAAATCTCGGTAAATGCACCCAAAAACGTCATGGATGCCACCGTAAACGGAGACCTTTCCATGCTTCGCACGGTGCTCACGAACTTCGTGACAAATGCTGCCCACTACGGCAAGCAGAAGATTGCCATCGACATCACGAAGAAGAAGGACTCGGTTCGCTACCAGATTACGAACGACGGTGACCCGATTCCTGCGGACAAGCTTCCGCACGTCTGGGATGCCTTCTACTCCGCGGACGAGTCCCGCGTGAAGAGCGGCAAGAACTGCACCGGCACGGGCTTAGGCCTCGCCATCACGAAGCAGATTCTCGAGCTTCACAAAGCCGCATACGGCTGCGAGAGCAACGCCGGCGGCACTACTTTCTGGTTTGAAATGTAGCCCCCATTTTGCTGCATTTTCAGCATGAAGTGTACCCCAATACATTTCTTCGGAGGACGGAATCCCTGATTCCGCCCTCCTTCTCTTACACAGAAATCGGGGCAATCCACGGACCAATGCAGTGAATCGCGGTTCCAGTCGACTAGGCATCTTCTTCGGTTGCTTGGCAGGGGCGTTTTTGCGGGGCTTGCGCGTCGCTTTTGATGAAATAACAGAGGAAAGCGCCGCGCGGCGGTCGGTCCTCAAAACGCCCCTAAGCAACCTCGAAGCTGCTGAGTCGACTTCGCCGGGAGAAATCTCCCGGCGAATACCACATGCTCTTCCCTGCATTGGTCCGTGGATTGCCCCTTTCTGTGAGGGAAGAGGGAGGTGGAGATCAGTTGCTTTGTATTTGACATCTGATTAGATATCAAAGTGTATGGTATAACACATGGACGAACATTGAATTTTGACTTTCAAAACGGTATAATTGGGGTATATCGCCGGAGCGGATGGATCCACTTGTGCGGAATGCTGATCCGGCAACTTCGAGGAGGAAATGTATGCTTAAAGTAGTAAAGACTGAGAACGGTGCGGTGCGCGGCTTGCCGGGCAACAACACCCGCATCACTGTGTTTAAGGGGATTCCTTTTGCGGCTCCGCCGGTGGGAAAGAACCGTTGGAGAGCGCCGCAGCCCGCAGAGAACTGGGAGGGCGTGCGGGATTGCTATACCTTCGGGCCGATTTCGGTGCAGGATCAGCCCGGCGTCGGAACGGACATCTACTGCCGTGAGTGGCACGTGGATCCGGACATCCCGATGGATGAGGATTGCCTGTACTTAAATGTTTGGACCAATGCAAAGAGCGACACGGACAAACTGCCCGTGTACGTTTGGTTTTTCGGCGGCGGTTTTCAGTGGGGTTATCCGCCGGAGATGGAATTTAACGGGGAAAATATCGCCAAGCGCGGCGTGGTTGTGGTCAGCGTAAACTACCGTCTCGGCGCGTTCGGTTTTATCTCGCATCCGGAGATTACGAAGGAGTCGCCGGAGGCACCGACGAACTTCGGTAACCTCGACCAGCAGGCGGGCCTTAAGTGGGTTATCCGCAACATTGCGGCATTTGGAGGCGATCCGAAGAACATCACCATCGGCGGCCAGTCGGCGGGCGGCGGCAGCGTCATGAACCATCTGACGAGCCCCGCAAGCATCGGCCTGTTCCAGAAGGCGATTGTGCACAGCGGTATGATCCGCAGCCCTTACATGCTCGACGGCTTCATCACGCCCCGGACTCTTGCACAGAATGAGCCCAATGGCGAAGCATTTTTCGAGTTTTTGGGCGTGAAGACTCTCGAGGAAGCGAGAGCCCTTGACGCTTTCTATATTCGCGACCGCTACGCCGAGTTCGCGAAGGATCACCCGCGCTTCGCACCCACCATCGACGGCACGTTCATGGTGGAGGATCCGTACATCCTGTTCCTTCAGGGCAAGCATGCCAATGTTCCCATGATCTCCGGCAACACGGGCGACGAGTTCAAGGCCTGCGTTTTCGCGGACGACGAGGAGGACTACAAGGCCAAGGCCAAGGCGGCCCTCGGCGACAAATACGACGACTTCATGTCGTTCCCGGAAGCCCATGTGCGCAACGGGCACATGTTCGCGCCTACCGACGGGCTGGAGTGCGCCGTGAAGGCGGCATTTGCCCACAACGAGGCGCCGTCCTACTACTACAACTTCAATCCGGACATCCCGGGCTGGGATAACCCCGGCACGTTCCACTCGGTGGATCTGTGGTTCTTCTTCGAGACGCTGGCGGGATGCTGGAGACCGTTCAAGGGCTACCACTACGACCTTGCGCGGATGATGTGCAACTACTTAACGAACTTCATCAAGAACGGCGACCCCAACGGCAAGGATGCCGACGGCACGGACATGCCGGTTTGGCGGCCCTACGGAACGGGCGCACACTGCGGTATGAATTTCCTGAAGGAAGGCTGCGTTCCGACCTTTGAGAACAAGCCTTTCAACGACTTCATGATCGGCGTTATCACCGACCAGACCATTCCGGAGCGCAAGCAGGCGTACAATCCTTACCTCCCGAACTGGGAGTACATCCCGGACGGCGAGCCGTACGTCTTCGGCGACCGCGTGTATGTGTACGGTTCCCACGACCAATTCAACGGCTATGTGTTCTGCCAGGGCGACTATGTGTGCTGGTCCGCGCCGGTGAACGACCTCGGCAACTGGCGCTATGAAGGCGTCACCTACAAGAAAACCCAGGACCCGGTGAACTCCCGCGGCAACATGGTTCTGTACGCGCCGGATGTGACCGTGGGTCCCGACGGTCGGTACTATCTGTACTACGTGCTGGATAAGGTCGGTATCGTTTCGGTTGCGGTGTGCGACACGCCGGCCGGCAAATACGAATTCTACGGTTATGTGCACTATGAGGACGGCACGAAACTGGGCGAGCGCGAAGGCGACGAGCCGCAGTTCGACCCGGGCGTTCTGACCGAGGGCGACGTGACCTACCTCTTCACGGGCTTCTGCGGCAGAGGCGATAAGAGCCGCCACGGCTCGCAGCTGACGGTGCTTGCGCCGGATATGCTCACCATCGTGAAGGAGCCGCGCATCGTGGTTCCGGGCTCCTGCTACAGCGAGGGCACGGGCTATGAGGGGCATGCATTTTTCGAGGCATCGTCCATCCGCAAATTCGACGGCCGCTACTACTTCATCTACTCCAGCGAAGTGATGCACGAGCTTTGCTACGCGACGTCGGACAGCCCGGAGGGGCCGTTCACCTACGGCGGCGTGATTGTAAGTAACAGCGACTTCCACATCGGAACTTACAAGGATGCGGAGACGCCTGCGGCGTACGGCGCAAACAACCACGGAAGTCTCATCGAGATTGCCGGAAAGCGCTACATTTTCTACCATCGCCAGACCAACGCTACGTGGTATTCGCGTCAGGGCTGTGCGGAGGAAGTGAAGTTTGCTGCGGACGGTTCCATTGCACAGGTGGAGATTACCTCCTGCGGCTTAAACGGCGGTCCGCTGCGCGACACCGAGGAGATTCCGGCGCACATTGCCTGCAACCTCTTCGATAACGAAATCACGCAGCCGATGCACTGGCTTGTGGGTATCGGCAACCAGCCGCGTATCACCCAGGACGGCCGCGACGGCGATAAGAATCCTTCGTACGTTGCCAACATCCATGAGGGTACGACCATCGGCTTTAAGTACATCAACTTCCGGGGCGTGAAGGAGATTGAGCTCACGGTTCGCGGTTACATCCATGACAGCTTTGAGGTTCGCACCGAGTTGGGCGGCCCGGTCATTGGCACCGTCAAGGTGGACTCCTCGGACATCTGGGAGAAGTATCGCGCAGCCTGCCCGATTCCGGACGGTGTGTCCGCCCTGTATCTGACGAAGGTCGGCGGCGGCAACGGACATCTGTTGTCGGTGCGGTTCATTCACTAAAGTCCATCTTTTGCTCAGGCTTTTCTGCGAGGGCGCCGGGGTCGGCGCCCTCGCTTTTTATGCTAATTCCGGGGGATGCTGTTTGCGCCTTCCCCGGGGGTGTTTCTATGCTTTTTCGGGTTTGCTTTTGCCTTCTCCGGACTTGCTTTTGCGTCTTTTCCGGGGTTTTACTACATTTTTTCAATCCTATCCGGGTTTGCGTAGTACTTTTCCCTGCTCTGTCCTGCTCGGGACAGTATCTGTTTCAAATAGTACTACGCATCCATGTTTTATCTTGTTTTCCGTAGTAATTCTTCCTGAGGAGCACCTGTTAGAAACAAGTATGTCCCGCTTGCTTACTACAGAATTGCGGCACAACACCTGATTGCGTAGTAATTTCTCCCAGAAAGAGTGTTTTTTCTTCTTCCATCAACGTCTTGTACTACGCATCCTCACGCATTCTTCATATACCGTAGTAATTTCCCGGAAATCACCTTTTTTTTCATTCGCGGGCCGCGGCACAATACAGTTTGCAAGATATCGCGCGTCAGTTGCCAAAATTTGCGGCATACAAGATGTCGCGCGTAAGTCGCTGAACTATACAGCTTGTAAGATGCGGCGTAATGGGTTGGAATTGTTCGTGGTTTAGTGTATAATTATCTTCAGTGCATCGTCGGATGAGGGGCATCGGACGATGCCCGAAACGGGGGAGAAGAGAGATGAGAGGGTTTGCACGGGAAAAAGGAATTTTGATTCTTGTAATAGTGCTCGCGCTGCTTTGTGCAGGCTGCGGGAAGAAAACGCCGGAGAAGCCTGTTTCCGCGACACCTGCCGGGACGGCGACGCCTTCCGGGATAACGCCCGGAGAGGAAACACTGACACCTGCCGGGATGACGCCCGGAGCGGAGACGCCTGCGCCTACGGCGGCGCCCACCGGAACGACGCCCGGGGAAGGGACGCCGAAGCCTACCCTGACGCCGGTGCCGCTGCATACGCCGACGCCGGTGGTGGACCGCACGGAGGCTCTGAAGCCGTTGGCGGCGCTCAACAAAACGGAGGACCGCCTGATTCACAGCGTGGTGTCTGCGGGAGAGTATGTTTTCGTGGATGCGGTGAATTTCGATTCGCCCGCCGATATCAACGCCAGGAAATTTTCCACCTCGATGTATCTCTTTAAGGCGGACGAGCCGGACAACATAAAGTCGCGGTCGTTCACCGGCGGCGTGCTGGGGCCCGCGCTTTTGCAGGAGGACGGCTCCGTATGGTATGTCGATGAGAAGAATTTTAACGTGATTTTCTTTGACGCGGAGCTTAAGGAAACCGGGCGGTTTGCCTTCATCGGGACCTACGTCGGTTGCTCGGAGGACGGGCTTTTCTGGTTCCGCAATGACATTGCGGGAACATTGACCGCGCAGGACGCAAAGGGAGATGTCGCTGCGGAGTACCGCTGCGAGGGCGGCAAATTCACCTTCTGCTCGATGGACGGCACCTCCTACGTTTTTTATGTCACGGAGAGCGGTGTGTCTTCCCTGCTCTACCTCGAAAAGGACGAAGCAGGAAATCTGATAACGGAGAAGAAGGTATATTCCCAGTCGACGGAGTACGAAGTCGTCGGCCGCCGGGGAGAGGCGTTCCTCTACGATTTGCGCTATTCCGCTACGGTGAAGCTGGGGTCCGCCCTGCGCCCGCAGGAAAACCGGCTGATTTTTATGCCGGGATACGATTCTTCTGTGGTAAGGGATTGCCGGGGGGACCTGGTATCCCTGTCCATGGTGAATTACGATCTCGGGCGGGAGAATTTCGAAAAGGCTGCATTTGCCGTGGTGAATACGGCGGAGGGGACGGGAGTCCGGTTTGACAACGTCTTGGAGATGATTCCGGGCTGCAATTATATCAAGTCAGCCGTTTTCGTCGGCGATTCGCGGCTGCTTTTGTGCATATATCAGGACGAAGAGTTCGGTTACCGGTTTTATTACTGGGACTACAGCGGAGAGCCTTCGCGCCGCGAGGAAGTGCTGCATCGCGGGGCTGCGGGCAGCGGAACGGACGTCTGTGAGGAGACCGCGGAGTGGATTCGGAAGCGGTTCGGAACGAAGGTGAATTACAAGGGCGACAGCATGAAAATCCTCACCTTCGGGTATGTGCTCCATCCGATTGCGGAGGAGGAGCGGCTTCTTTTTATGATGGATTCCCTGTGCTCGGTGATGATGGAGTATCCGGAGGGGTTCTTCGCGGAGCTGCCGGTTGGTTTCCGGTCGGGAATGGACTTCTACATTTACGGCGAAGGGACCAAGTGGCTCCCGGGAATGACGGAGGATGCCGTGGGTATCGCCACCGACGGACCGACCCTCCACGTTGCCTTAAAGTACGACCCGGATTATCCGAATCTGTACACCACCGTTTCCCATGAGATCATGCATCTGATGGATTATCGGCTGAAAGCCTACGGCAAGGAGACCGGATGCGATCTTCTGGGGTACTGGGAGGAGGCGCTTAACAGCAGTGAATACCCTTATTTCAATTCCTATACATTAAAAAACTATCTGGGGGCCTACGACGATGACCGCCAGAGAGAAACCGACAAATACTGGTTTGCCAGAATCTACGGAAGAACGTATCCAGAGGAGGACCGGGCGACGGTTATGGAGGTGCTGATGAGCTACTCGCACTACGCCAACCGGGTTCTGAACAGCCCGCATATCCGCGAGAAGGCGGAGTGTCTCTGCGCCATGATCCGGGCGGCATTTCCCAGCGTTGCGGCCTGCAGGGAGCCGATGCCGTGGGAGCGTTTGATCGGTATTATTACGGAACATCCTTGGGAACAGTGAGGTTTTGCCATGAAGAAGATTTTTCTGATTGAGGACGACTACGCGCTTGCGCAGGCGATTAAAAAGCAGATTGAGAGCTGGGGCAACGAGGTTGTCACGGTGCGGGACTTTCGGAAGGTGATGGAAGAATTTGCCGCATGTGAGCCGCAGATGGTGCTGGTGGACGTGATGCTGCCCTTTTACAACGGCTACCACTGGTGCACGGAGATCCGCAAAGTTTCCAACGTGCCCATCGTGTTCCTCTCGTCGGCGGCGGACAACATGAACATCGTGATGGCCATGAACTTGGGCGCTGACGACTTCATTCCGAAGCCCGTGGATCCCATGGTTCTCACGGCGAAGGTGTCCGCGATTCTGCGGCGGGCCTACGACCTCGGCGAGATGCCGCAGACGCTGTCGCACCGCGGGCTTACGCTGAACCTCGGGGACAATTCCGCAACCTACGAGGGGGAGCGGGTGGAGCTTACGAAGAACGAGTTCCGCATCCTGCGCACCCTCTTGGAAAATGCAGGCAAAATCGTCTCCCGGGATTCGCTCATGACGGCGCTTTGGCAGGATGACTGCTATGTCGAGGAGAACACGCTGACCGTCAACGTGACGCGGCTTCGCAAGAAGCTGGAGGGCGCAGGGCTGCCCGGGTTCATCACTACGAAAGTAGGCAGCGGTTACATCGTAGAGTGAGGCTTGAAGGAGAAAACGGATGGCGTTTTTTAAGACTTTTTTGAGGGAGCGGATGTACCCGGTCATGTGGGGCGTATGCACCGTCGCCGGGTGTGTTCTGGTGTTCTGGCTTTACAACATGCCGATGGAAGCGATTCTTTACGCTGTGTTGCTGTGCGTGGCCGGCGGGCTCGCGGTGGGCGTTGTGGATTTTATCCGGGAGCTTCGGAAGCACCGCGTGAGAATGCGGTGCGTGGCGACAGCGCAGTATGACCGCGGCCTTCTGCCGGAGGAGCAGGGCATGGCAGGGCAGGATTATGCGCAGCTTCTGGACGCTTTGTGGGAGCGCATCGACACCCTGGAGGAGAAGAGCAACACCGAGAAGCGCGAGGCGCGGGACTATTACACCACCTGGGTGCACCAGATTAAGACGCCCCTTTCGGTGATGCAGATGCTTGTGAAAACCGAGGACACGGAGACGAACCGCGCCATCGCAACGGAGCTGTTCCGCACGGAGAGCTACGTCGATATGGCTCTTGGATACATCCGGCTTGGGGACGATTCCAATGACCTGGTGATTCGCGAGTGCGACCTCGACGAGCTGGTGCGGGCTTCCATCCGCAGGTTCGCGCCGCAGTTTATCGCGCGGAAGCTGACCCTCAACTACGAGCCGAACAAAGTGAAGGTGGTCACCGACGGCAAATGGTTCTCCTTCCTTCTCGAGCAGCTTCTCTCCAACGCCGTCAAATACACCTACGAGGGCGGCGTAACCATCGCCCTCACGGAGGACGCGAAGGTGATTGTGCGAGACACCGGCATCGGCATCGCGCCGGAGGATGTGCCGCGAATCTTCGAGAAGGGCTACACGGGCTTCAACGGCCGCCTGGCGGGAAATGCATCCGGCGAGCGCTCCACGGGCCTCGGACTGTATCTCTGCAACAAGATTGCCCACAAGCTTGAGGTGGGGCTCTCCGTGGAATCGGAGATCGGAAAGGGCAGCACCTTCACCATCGATATGCACAAGGACGCCGTCGTTGTGGAATAAATCATCCGAAATAACGGAAAGGACATGGGGGAATATGAAAAACGGAAAGACCATTCGTAAGATGCTGGCAGCTGTCACGGTGGCGGCTGCATTTGCTGCGCTTGGCGCCTGCACAAGGGGCGGCGCGGGCAACGGGAGCGTGACGCCGGCGAATACGCCGACGGCGGCCTATACGCCCACGGCCACGAACTCGCCCACGCCTACGAACTCACCGACACCGACGCCCACCAACACGCCTACGCCCACGCCGACGCAGACGCCCGTGGAAAAGCTTGAGGAAAAGCGGGAGGAGCTTCTCTCGAAGGTGGACTACTACAACTCGCTGGACAACACCTCAAAGCGCACGTGGCAGTTTATCCGGAAGACCGACCACACCCAGTCCGGCACCAGGGAGTTCATCCCGATTGCGGACTACGGCGGCTTCTACGTGGACAAGTCCGCCACCGATGACGACAAGGTCATCTACCTGACCTTCGACTGCGGCTATCCGTCGAACCTCACGGTGAAGATTCTGGACACGCTGAAGAAGCACAACGCCCACGCAAGCTTCTTCGTCACGAAGATGTACCTCGAAAAATGCGCCGACTACGCCATCCGCATGAAGGAAGAGGGCCACGCGGTGTGCAACCACACGGTGTCCCATTCGGATCTTCGGGTGATGGAGGTGGAGAATATCATCGCCGAAATCTTTGACTGCGCGAAGTATTTCTATGAGGTGACGGGCTACGAGATGGACCCGTTCTTCCGCACACCGTCCGGCTCCTATACCGTGCGGCTTCTTACGCTCATTCAGGACGCGGGCTACCGGACTGTGTTTTGGAGCATTGCCTACGGAGATTACGACAAGAAGAATCCGCCGGCGCCGGGATACGTGACGAACCATTTTAAGACGTACCACCACAGCGGCGCCGTTGCCTTGATCCACAACGATTGCCAGCAGAACGCGGAAGAATTGGACGCGGTTCTGACGCTTCTCGAGGAGGCCGGCTATCGCTTCGCACTCCTTGACGAGGTGCCGTAGGGGCGTTTGCGCCCGCATTGCGGAAGCGCCTGAAAAAAGCGCGAAAAGCGGCTGACCTTACAAAAATGTCACATGGCCGCGTGGAATTGTAACCGAAATCGATGTTTTGACACCGTCGCAGGGCGTATAATGCCCAATGTAAGCACGGGGGTGTGCCCCGGCTGCGTGCGACGGTGTTTTGCTTGGCGGGAGGTTCCGCCGGGGAGACACTACGGGGGAGAGCGCATCGCGGACGGGAGTGCATCCCGCGTGTGGGGGGATCGGAAACACCCAAGAAACCGGAGAAACCGGGAAACGGAGGAACAAAACAAGATGTCCATTTTGGAAGTAAGTAATCTGCAGAAGGTGTACACCACAAGATTCGGGGGAAACAAAGTACAGGCGCTCTCCAACGTGACCTTCTCGGTGGAGAAAGGCGAGTACGTGGCAATCATGGGAGAGTCGGGCTCCGGCAAGACGACGCTTCTCAACATTCTGGCGGCTCTTGACCGGCCTACAGCCGGCAAGGTTGTTCTGGAGGGCAGAGAGCTCTCGACAATCAAGGAGGCGGACATGGCAACGTTCCGCCGCGAAAACCTCGGATTCGTGTTCCAGGAGTTCAATCTGCTGGACACGTTTTCTATCCGTGACAACATATTGCTGCCCCTGGTATTGAACGGTGCAAAACCTGCGGAGCTTGAGGGAAAACTTCTGCCGATCGCCGAGCGGCTCGGCATTTCGGACCTTCTCGCCAAATACCCCTACGAGGTGTCCGGCGGTCAGAAGCAGCGCACGGCGGTGGCCAGAGCGCTCATCACGGATCCGAAGCTGATTCTCGCCGACGAGCCTACGGGCGCGCTCGACTCGAAGTCGACCGACGACCTTCTGCGCGTGTTCCGGGATATCAACTCCCAGGGACAGACCATTCTTATGGTTACCCATTCGACGAAGGCCGCGAGTCATGCGTCCCGCGTTTTGTTCATCCGCGACGGTGAGGTGTTCCACCAGATCTACCGCGGCGAATGCACCAATGAACAGCTCTATCAAAAGATTTCGGACACGTTGACACTTCTGACGACAGGTGGTGAGCAGAGATGAGACTCGGATTGTTTTTCCGGCTGGCGTGGTCCAACATCAAAAAGAACCACCAGCTGTATATACCGCATATTCTGGCGGGTACGGGTCTGACCGGCGTCTTCTATGTCATGCTGACGCTCGCCAACGATAAGCGAATCGAAGATATCAAGGGAGGCTACGCCATCCCGGCCATCATGGCCATCGGCTGCGCCGTAGTTGCGATCCTCTCCGTGATTTTAGTGTTTTTCACCAACAGCTTCCTGATGAAACAGCGAACGCGTGAGTACGGAATGTACAACGTGCTCGGTATGGAGAAGAGGCATGTCGGACGCATCATGTTTCTGGAGAATCTGATCTCCACGACAATCTCTTTAGTGAGCGGCGTTTTGTTCGGAATTCTGATTTACAAGCTGTGCTGCCTGTTCATCTGTAAAATGCTCCATGTCGATACGATTCTCGGATTCTACGTGGATCCTGGGTGCATCGCAAAGACGGTCGGCGGATTTGCCTTGATGTATTTCGCAGCGTTTCTGTGGAACCGCTTCCGGCTGGCCCGCCTTCGCCCCGTGGAGCTCCTCGCGAGCGCGGGGGCAGGAGAGAAGGAGCCGAAAATCAAGTGGATTCTGTTAGTCATCGGTCTTTTGACTCTCGGCGCGGGTTACTACATTGCACTCACGGTAGAGTCACCGCTGAAAGCAATCCCGGATTTCTTCAAGGCAGTCATTCTGGTCGTTATCGGAACGTACGCATTGTTCCTTGCCGGAAGCATCGCTTTGCTGAAGCTGTTACGCAAAAACAAAGGATTCTACTATCGTAGAAAGAACATGGTTGCAGTGTCCGATCTACTGTATCGTATGAAGCAAAATGCAGTCGGCCTCGCGTCTATTGCAATTCTTGCTACCGGCGTAATCGTCATGATGTCCACGACGGTCTGCCTTTACACCGGAACGGAACAGACGATTAAGCAGTACTTCCTGAACGGCGATGCGGACATTTTTCTGAGAACCAACTGCAGGCATTCGGAGGAAACGGAAAACGGGTGGGAAACGCATAACTACCAACTTCCCGCGGAGACAATCCGGGAGTTGACGGAGAAGACCGTCAAAGACTACGGGACGGAAGTGGTATCCTTCCGGCCGATGCGAAATCTGTCGGATATCTTCCGCTTTGAGAACGGCAAGGGTTCGATCTATGAGGTCAGAAGCACATTTGCCACGATGCCGGAAGGGACGGTTCAGCTGATTATCCTTCCGGTCGAGGATTACAACGGTATCAGCGGACAGTCGGTTACGCTTGGCGACGGAGAGGTCGGTTGGTTTGCATTGTCCGCAGACTCTCCGGAGATTACCAAAACCGTGCCGGAACAGTTCCGAATCGGCGGGCAGCCGTTGCGCATCGCAAAAGAGGTTAAGGCGCTTTCGCTTACGACCAATGAGACTTATACCGCGGATGCATACGGACTCATCGTTCCGTCGATTGACACGCTCGACGCGATCGTGGAAGGACTGGACCGCGAGTTGCAGGAAGCGTACGACGGAGACTCCCGGTTTTACCTTTATGCTTCTGTCTACTATACCTACTGCGTTCAGGTTGCGGATGCGGGGAAACTTGCGGAAGTCGATACCGAAATGCAGATGGCAAGCACCTTCGGCACGTATCTTCAGGAGCGTGTGAAAGAGACGGAAAATGATGGGGGCGAGCCGGAAAATGATGAGGATGACCCGGAAGGACCGAAGTCCTATACGGACGTGCATTGGTTCTGGGAATCCACCTGGGGGATGCGCAACGAGCTCTTCGCCATGTACGGATCGCTGTTCTTTTTGGGAATCCTTTTAAGTTTGGTGTTCCTGTTTGCAACGGCTCTGATCATCTACTACAAGCAGATTTCGGAAGGGTATGATGACCGCAGCAGATTCCAGATTCTGCAGAAGGTCGGAATGACGCAGAAGGAGACGAAGGGGACGATTCGCCGCCAGATTGTGATCGTGTTCTTCCTGCCTCTCGTGACGGCGGTGATTCACATGTTGGTTGCGTATCCGGTCATCCGCAAGCTTCTGAAGCTTCTGATGATGCCCAACGACACGCTGTTCGTGATTTGCACGGGCCTTACGATAGTGGCATTCGCGCTCATCTATATGGTGATCTACCGTATGACGGCGCGCACATACTATCGAATCGTGCGGTAAGCAGAGATTTAGCGGGGGAAAATGAAAATGGGAAACAATTGTAAGGTTGTGCTCGCGATGGCGTGCGCGGTGATCCTGAGCGCGTTGCTGCTCGGCTGTGATCGGAACGCCGCAAAAGATGCCGGGACGGACGCGAAGAATGTAAGCGATGCGATCAAGACGGAGGAGCCGGCGGAGACGAAGGAGGAATGGGAAGCCAGGATCAGGGAGCTACGCAGGAAGTCCGAGGAGGGCGGAACGATCGATTTCAAGGAAACCGACCTGATCAAGGTGAAGATCGATCTCTCCGGCGAAGTGAAGGATGTTTATGTGATGACCATGCCGTATCAACTCGACGGGGACGTCAAGGGAATGCAGACGGTGGCGGATTACGGGCATGCTCCCTTGAAGGGAACGCTTATGTACACCCTGTCGCCTCTGGAGTTCCCGGAGGACTCCGACTACACGAAGTTTTCTTTTTGGATCGAACTGTATGATGACGGCGACGTGGAGAACGGCGGAAAATACGCTTACACCGAGCCCTGCGAAGCATTTGCGATCGAATTCGGCAAGACCTATGAGTTCTCCGTGAGCGGCTCATTCGATGAGGGTTTTGTGCTGAAAAGGGAAAAATGATGACACTCCTGCGGTGTTGCGGGAACTGACGAGGGCGTCCGTGCTGATAATGCGCGGGCGCTTTTTCGTTGAAAAATCATTGCATGCAAAACGAAATCGCGATATAATAAACGCGGTATGGGTGCACGCTCCGGGATACGGAGCGCGGAAATGCGCAAACAGCGTAGGTATGAATACGGAAAGACAGAGGTAACTTCGTGGAAAGAATTGTCAACAGCCTGTTGGAGACCGATGCATACAAGTTCTCCATGGGACAGGGAATCTACCATCAGTTCAGTGACTACAAGACGACATGGTCCTTCCATTGTCGGAATACGGATGTTTTCTTCACGCCGGAGATGGTGGAGGAGATTAAGCGTCAGATTAAGATGTACTGCGACCTTCGCTTCAGCGAGGAGGAGCTTGCCTACCTTGAGAACATCCGCTGGATCAAGGGATCCTATGTGGATTTCTTAAGACTCTGGAAGCCGCGCTACGCGGATTTCGAGTTCGGCACGGACGATCCCTGCGGACTGACCATCGAGACCAGAGGCACGTGGCTCAACACGTCCATGTACGAGATTCCCACGCTTGCCATCGTGAACGAAGTGTATTTTCAGATGCGCTACGACCACGACGAACTCATGAAGAGCTACAGCGAGCGGCTGGAGGATAAGATTGCGAAGCTGAAGACCGGGGAGTATGAGCTGGGTGCATTTTCCGAGTTCGGACTCCGGAGACGCCTGTGCGCGGAGGCGGAGGACCTGGCCATCAAGCGCCTCGCCGAGGAGACTTTCCCGACCTCGAAGTTCGTCGGTACCTCCAATGTGTACCTAGCGAAGAAATACGGCGTGACGCCGGTGGGCACCATGGCCCATGAGTGGATCATGTGCGTGGGACAGGGCAACCACAAGCACAATCCGGCGTACTCCAACTGGTATGCCCTCGATGCGTGGGTGAAGGAGTACGGCGTTTTGAACGGAACCGCCCTCACGGACACCATTACCACCGATTGCTTTTTGAAGGATTTCCAATTGACATATTCGACGCTCTTCAGCGGTGTCCGCCACGACAGTGGCTCGCCGTACGAGTGGGGCGACAAGATGCTTGCGCACTATAAGACGCTCGGCATCGACGCGACGCAGAAGACGCTTCTGTTCAGCGACAGCCTGGATTTTGCGCGGGCTACGGCTATAATGAAGTACTTTAAGGGGAAGGCGAAGGTTGCGTTCGGAATCGGAACGTACATCTCGAACGACACATTTGCCGAGCCGTTGAATATCGTCATGAAGACGACGGCATGCAACGGCATGGACGTTGCGAAGCTCTCCGATGTAAAGGGCAAGGGAATGTGCAAGAATCCCGATTATGAGCACTATCTGGAGCGCTGTATCGAATGGAGAATGAAACACGACCGATAGATTTTCGTAAAAGAGGAAAGACTCCGGCGGATGGATTGCCGGGGAGAAAGAAGGGAGTATGGACGAAAACAGAAATTCCGGAAGAAAGAAAAATGTCACCGGTTCCGTTGACGGTGCGCACAGAAGAGGCTCCGGCTTAGGCGGCGGTCCCGTCGGTTCTTCAAACGGGTACTCGGGAAGACGGAGAGGCTCCGTTTCCCTCGGCGACGGCTCGAGCTCCGGCAGCGGCCACGGCGTCACCCGTGCGGGCGGCGTCAGCCTTCTCGCCATCATCGGTATCATCATTTATATGGTGATCGGCGGCAAGATGGGCGGCACCACCAACACAACCGAGGAGCAGACCCCGCAGGACGGCGACCATGTTGCGGTTACGGAGTCTTCCGTAGACACCACGGTTGAGAAGGGCTCCCGCGCCAAATACACCGCCATCAAGGGCGGCGGTAAAGACAAGGTTACAATTCTGGTGTACATGTGCGGTACGGACCTCGAGTCCAAGCACGGCATGGCTTCCAACGACCTGCAGGAGATGGCGAAGGCCGACCTCGGTGACAACATCAATATCATCGTTTACACCGGCGGTTGCTCGAAGTGGAAGACCAGCGGCATCAGCAACTCCGTGAACCAGATTTATCAGGTGAAGGGACAGGGTCTGACGCGCCTTAAGGACGACGCGGGCAATGCTGCCATGACGAAACCCCAGACGCTCACCGATTTCATCAAGTACGGTGTGACCGCGTTCCCTGCGGACCGCTACGAGTTGATTCTCTGGGATCACGGCGGCGGATCCGTCAGCGGCTACGGCTATGACGAGAAGAACAAGAGCAGCGGTTCCATGAACCTCGCGGGCCTCAACACGGCGCTTAAGAACGCCGGCGTAAAGTTTGACTTCATCGGCTTCGACGCCTGCCTCATGGCTACGGCGGAGACCGCTTTGATGCTTGACTCCTATGCGGACTACCTGATTGCGTCCGAGGAGACCGAGCCCGGTATCGGCTGGTACTACACCAACTGGCTGAACAAATTCGCAAAGAACACGTCCATGGCTACCGTGGACGTGGGCAAGATTATCGTTGACGATTTCGTTTCGGAGTGCAAGCGCCGCTGCAACGGTCAGAAGACCACCCTCTCGGTGATTGACCTTGCGGAGTTTGCATACACGATTCCGGACAATCTGAAGAATTTTGCAAAGTCCATCAGCGAAAAGCTTACGAAGAACGAGTACAAGGAAATTTCGGCAGCGCGCACCGCGACGAGAGAATTTGCCACCAGCACGCGCATCGACCAGGTTGACCTTGTAGACCTTGCAAACAATATCGGAACCAGCGAGGCGAAGAACCTTGCGGCGGCAATTCAGAAGGCCGTCAAATACAACCGCACCTCGACGAACATGAGCAACTGCTACGGCGTCTCCATCTATTTCCCGTACAACACCACGGGCAAGGTGGACAGCGCCTGCAAGACCTACGACCAGATCGGTATGGACAGCGAGTATGCAAACTGCATCCGCAAGTTTGCAAGCCTTGAGACCGGCGGTCAGGTGGCAGCAGGCGGTACGACCACCGCAGGCTCTTTGATCGGCACGCTCTTAGGCGGCGGCGGCACCGGCGGCTCCAACGGAAGCGTTGACCTGATTGGATCGCTCCTTGGCAGCTTCTTGGGCGGCGGCAGAAGCATCCGCGGACTCGATGATACGAACACCGGGTTTATGGATGGATTTGACGCAAATGCTGCAGCGGAGTACTACGCAAAGAACTACCTGGATGCATCCAAGCTTGTCTGGACGGCAAACGGCGGCAAATACACCATGAACCTCGGCAAGGACCAGTGGTCGATGATTACGAGCGTCGACAAGAACATGTTCCTTGACGACGGGGCAGGATTTATCGATCTCGGCCTGGATGAGCTGTTCGAATACAAGGACGGCGTTCTCACCGGCGACATGGACAAGACCTGGGTCGGCATCGGCGGACAGCTGGTTGCTTACTACCACACCTCCACCCAGAAGCAGTACACGGATGACGGCAAGGTCAAGAAAGACAGTGACGGCAACGATGTATATTACTACTACGGATACATTCCGGCGCTTCTCAACGGCGAGCGCGTGAAGCTGCAGGTTGTCTTCGACGAGACCGGCAAGGGCACCGTATACGGCGCCACCACGTACTACGCGGACGGCGATGTGGATGTTGCAGCGAAGGACATGACGGAGATCGTGAACGGCGACAAGATCGATTTCCTGTGCGACTACTACACCTACGGTGGCGAGTATCAGGACAGCTACATGATGGGAACCCAGATTACCGTCAGCGGGACTCTCACTGTGACAGACCTTGAAATCACGGGCCAGACGGCGAAGACCACATACCGCTTCACGGATATGTACAACAAGGAATACTGGACGGATCCGGTTTCGAAGTAAGCCGGAACGCTTCGCGGAGAGCAGCTCCGCATATCCACAAACGAAGATGATTCCGGGGACGTTGATTACGCCCGCCGGATATGCGCAAACATGGAAGGAAATAGTGGCAGAGACAGAGCGTTCCATATCGGGACGCTCTTCTCTGTGGAGGGTGTTGCGAACCCGATGGAAAGTGAGATAACAAGGATGAAGAGGAAGAAAGGAAAACGGATCGGCCGGTTGCTCATCGTGTGCTTCACGGGGCTGTTGCTCTTGGCGACGTTAGCGTTTCTGGTGGTTTATCTGCTGGGGCGCTGGGGCATCAACATGACCCTTCACGGGGAGCAGACCATGACGCTGGAGGTCGGTTCGGACTATCAGGAGCAAGGCGCGGACGCCTACTACGGAAGCGGGCGGTTCAGCTTCTTCGAGCGGACGCCGCTTGCGGTTACCATCGAGGGAACCGTGGACACGCAGGTGCCCGGCACGTACGAAATCATCTACCGCGCGGAGCGCAAATCCCGCGTGAAGGAAGTGAAGCGCACGGTCACAGTTGCCGACACCCAGGCGCCGGTGATCACGCTTTCGGAAAATGACCTCCTCTACACGCCGGTGGGGCAGCCCTTCGTCGAGGAAGGGTGCAGCGCATATGACGCTTACGAGGGTGACATCACGGACCGCATCCAAAAGGACATTCCGGGTGACGGTTACGTGTACTACACCGTGACGGACAAGGCCGGCAACAAGGCCGAGGCGAAGCGGAAGATCCGCTACGACGACCGCACGGCGCCGGTGATTACCCTGGCCGGAGCGGGCGTTACCTACGTGGACATCCGCGACGAATACAAGGAGCCCGGATTCACGGCGCAGGACGACTGCGACGGCGATGTCACCGCCTCCGTGACGGTGAGCACGAAGTCCGGCGCAACGTCGGAGGAGACCCTCTATGTTTACGAGGTGACCGACGGCCACGGCAACACCGCACAGACCACCCGCATCGTGATCAAGAAAGACCTGGAGACGCCGGAGATCAAGCTTACCGGCGGCGCGAAGGTCACGGTTCTCATGGGCGACCGCTTCCACGAACCGGGCTTTACAGCCATCGACTACGCCGACGGCGACCTGAGCGAGCAGGTGACCGTGGAGGGCGAGATTGACAACTTCAAAGAGGGCGTGTATACCTACACCTACCGCGTGACGGACAAGGACGGCAACGAGGGCGTCGCAACCCGCGAGGTCTCGGTTGTTCCCCGTCCGCAGGTTGAGGAGGTTCGCCCGGAGGGCAAGGTCATCTACTTAACCTTCGACGACGGCCCCTGCGTCTACACCGAAAAGCTCCTGGACGTCCTCGCCAAATACGACGTCAAAGTGACCTTCTTCGTAACCAACCAGTTCCCGAATTACCGGTACTTAATCAAGCGCGAGGCGGAGGAAGGGCACACCGTTGCCATCCACACCTACACGCACCGTTACAACGTAATCTATGCAAGCGAAGAGGCCTACTTTGCGGACCTCAACGCCATGAACGATATCATTGAGGAGCAGACCGGCAAGCGCTCGACCATCCTTCGCTTCCCGGGCGGCAGCTCCAACGCCGTGAGCCGCGGCTACTGCAAGGGCGTCATGACAGCCCTCACCCGCGACCTGACGGCCGCCGGCTTCCAGTACACGGACTGGAACGTCCAAAGCGGCGACTCCGACGGTCTGACGACCGCGGACCAGGTTTACAACAGCACCATCAACCAGATCAAGAACCACAACATTTCCATCGTGCTGCAGCACGACATCAAGGGCTTTTCCGTCGATGCGGTGGAGCGCATCATCCAGTGGGGCCTCGAGAACGGCTATACCTTCCTTCCGCTCCAACCGGATAGTCCTACAGTACATCAGCGGCTGAATAACTAGTACCTGATAGGAACCTTGCGCCGGGAACCTTTCTTACGGCAGAGCTTTCTATGGGCGCGAGTCACAGCGGAAGGCGCAGGTGCAGGGAATCTAAGCGTGCTGCTCGGGCGCTGGGACGAGGGCGTTTCTGCGGGGCTTGCCCGCTGTCGTTTATATGTTTAACTAAAAGGGAATAAGGGGGCGACAGCGGACTTCGAACAGTCCTCGAAACGCCCTGCGCGCCCTCACGCGCGCTAAGATTCCCCTCGCAAAAAAGGCACTGTGATAGCCGACTTTACAGTCGACATCACTGTGCCTTGTTTTTTGCGAGTCACAATGCTTCTTCCGCTGTGCTCGCGCCCATATCTCTGCCGGAAAGGTGCCCGGCGCAAGGTTCCATAAACGGAGGTGATTCAGCCGCTGATGCACTGTCGGACTATCCGGCTGATGTCGGTGTGGTGGGGAGGGGTGTCGGTATGGATGGGGACTACGGCCGGGAAGAAGAAAGTTGCTTTACAGGCCGTAGTTGCGGGGGTGAGGTGTGGCTTTATACCTTGTTTTCGGGAGGCGGGTTTTTGTGACTACGGCCCAGCGGAGGGGAAAACGGCTCCGGGCCGTAGGGGTTATCTGTCTCCACGGGATGTTACCTTGTTTTGGAGGTGTGAAAGCAAGTGATTACGGCCTAGCATGAAGAAAATGTACTTCAGGCCGTAGTTGACCTAGGACGGAAGGCGGGTTAGCAAGTGACCGCGATTTAAAGACAGGTACAATTACGGCCTGATGCCCGAAGCTTACTTTACAGGCCGTAGTCGCTTGGAAAAATGAGGGGAAAACCAGGTAACTGCGAGTGGAAGACAGGTACAATTACGGCCCGGCGAACCGAAATCGGTTGCCGGGCCGTAGCTTCGCGGAAATACCGCCTAATGGTTGCTGGGTGTCCGCGAAGTGAGGCGCACTTCACGTCGCTATCTTGTAAAATTGGTCCAGACGCGGGGCTCCTGAGAGATCGGCGGGAGCTGTTCGCGGCCGAGGGCGATGCTTTGCATGAGGAAGATCATGTTGCGGGCGAGGACGCGCATGACCTGGCGGCCCTCGTCGTCGACGCGGGCTTCGCCGGGCTCCCAGCCGTAGATGTTGTTCCAGTACTGGCTGGTGGCGATGGGCATGTTGGAGAGGGTGAAGAATTTGTTGAGCTCGTCGAAGGTGGCGGTGCAGCCGGAGCGGCGGGCGCTCACGACGCTGGCGCCGACCTTGAGGCTTTTGTCGAAGTGCGAGCTGTAGAAGAGGCGCTGAAGGGCGGCCATCAGGGTGCCGTTGGCGGAGCCGTAGTAGACGGGCGAGGCGATGACGAGACCGTCTGCGGCTTCGAATTTGGCGGCGAGGTCGTTGACGACGTCGTTGAAGACGCAGCGGCCGGTCTTGCGGCAGGACTCGCAGGCGATGCAGCCGCGGATATCATTTCGTCCGAGAAGGACGGTTTCGTATTCGACACCGTTTTCCGCGAAGACCTGCTCCATTTCATGCAACGCGAGGGCGATGTTTCCGTGCTCGCGGGGGCTTCCGTTTAACAGCAATACTTTGTATTTCTTTTCCATGTTGTGTCTCCTGTTCAAAAGGGCAAATGCCCCGAATCTGTTCATCCTATACTATTGTAAGGAATTTCCGGCGCGGCGGGAATGGAGTATTCTTCCTTCTTCCGCAGTATACGATACAAGAAGGGCCGCCTTTTCGGGCGGCCCGGGGTTTTTGTGGTTGCGGCAGGGTTTAGAAGTTGCCGTGGATGGCCTTGACCAGCGACTGGGCATCCGGAGATACCTTCTTCGCCTCGATGATGGAAACGAGGTCGCGGCGTACCAGATCGGCGAGAGCGTCGTTCATGGTGCTCATGCCCTGGGAGCGGCTCTGCTGGAGCATGCTCGGAATCTGGATGGTCTTGCTCTCACGAATGAGGTTCGTGATGGCCGGTGTTGCAAGCATAACTTCGGAGGCGAGAACGCGGCCGGAGCCATCCTTGAGAGGAAGCAGCTGCTGCGTGAAGACACCGCGGATTACGTTTGCGAACTGCGCACGAATCTGCTCCTGGGCTTCCAGAGGGCTGGCGTCGATGATACGCTCAACGGTCTGTGCGGCGGAGGTGGTGTGCAGGGTGGAAAGCACGAGGTGTCCGGTCTCGGCTGCGGTGATGGCAGCGGAGATGGTCTCGTAGTCACGCATCTCACCTACGAGGATTACGTCAGGGTCCTCACGGAGTGCGGAACGAAGTGCGAGGGAGAAGGACGAAACGTCCTTGCCGACTTCGCGCTGGTGAATCATTGCCTTGTTGTGCGGATATACGTACTCGATAGGATCCTCGATGGTGAGGATGTGGCGCGCGCTGTTCATGTTGATGTAGTTAACGATGGAAGCGAGCGTCGTGGACTTACCGGAACCGGTAGGACCGGTTACGAGCACGAGACCTCTCGGAGTCTCAGCCATCGCGCGGATTGCGGTGGGAAGACCGAGCTTTTCGAAGGTCGGGATGTTCTGCTGCAGGATACGGATGCTGGCAGCAAGGTTGTTACGCTGATGGTACACATTCGCACGGATGCGAAGTCCGTCGGGAAGCATAACACCGACGTCCAGGTCTTTGCCGGAATTGACCCAGTTCTTCTGATCCTCGCTGAGGATCGAGTAAATCATCTCTCTGGACTCGTCCGCGGTAGGCACCGGATCCAGGATGGTCAGGACGCCGAAACGGCGAACGGCCAATGCCGTACCCACGGTGATGTGGATGTCAGAGCATTGGTTCTTTCTGGCATAGTTCATGATTTCTTCAAAGGTCATGAATAGAGCCCCCTTTATGATAGTTTTTGCGCACAGGAAGCCGGATCCGGCAGATAACCGATCTCTCTCTTCTCAAAATACAAAAAGGCTTCCGGATACATAAAGTTAGTATATCACAATTGCTTCAAAAAGCGGTAGACTTTCATAAAATCAAGTATAAAAGTTACTAATGAAAACAATAAGTAAGACTAATAGAAGAACGGAAAATACACATTGACAAACACGTTCCCCGGTGTTAATATTAACGCGTTAACAATTAACACGTTAACTTTCTGAGAGGAGGTGCCATTGTGGGAGACCAAACACCCGGAATCGACCGGTTTAACATCGTCATGTCGTTCCTTCGGACCGACCGTTTTCACCGGTGTGCGGCAGAGTCGCAGATTAAGAAACTCGGAATTCATCGAAGCCAGCATATGATGCTGATGCATTTGGCGCATTGCAGTGAGCCTCCGACCCAGGCGGAGCTTGCCAAGGTCTTTGAGATCAGCCCGGCGGCCGTCACGGTGACGCTGCAGAAGCTGGAGAAGGCAGGCCTCGTCGCGAGAACTGCGGTGGACGGCAACAACCGCGCCAAATTCATCTCCATCACGCCCGAAGGCATGAACATCGTGCGGCAGTCCTGGGAGCTTTACAAGGCTTTGGACGAGGCGATGCTTACGGGGCTCACCGAGGAGGATTTGACGCATTTTGCGCAGGTGCTCGCCCGCATGCAGGACAACCTGCGGAAGTACAGCCCGGAGGTTGCGACGCTGGATTAAAGCAAGAAAGGAAAGACCGCTCCCGGATGCGGGGGCGTAAGAAAGGAAATACACCACACATGGAACGATTGAAATGGTCCAAGTACATTAAGCCGTACAAGGCGTTTTTCATCCTCGGACCGCTGTGCATGATCGTGGAGGTTATCGGCGAGGTCGTCATGCCGAAGCTTCTCGCGCTCATCATCAACGGTGCGAAGTATAAGACCCTCACGTACGGAACCAGCCTTGGAGTTATGGGGCTGATGATTCTGACCGCGCTCATTATGATGGCCGGCGGAATCGGCGGTGCGTACTTCGCTTCGAAGGCGTCCGTAAGCTTCGCTGCGGATCTGCGGGCGGACGGCTATCGCCGCATCCAGCAGTACTCCTTCGCAAATATCGACAAATTCTCCACCGGCTCCCTGGTGACCCGTCTTACGAACGATATCACGCAGGTTCAGAACATGATCAACATGGGGCTGCGTATGGCGCTCCGGGCCCCCGGTATGATGATCGGCGCATTGATTATGGCGATTATCCTGAACCCGCCGTTGTCGGTGGTCTTCGCGGTTTCCGTGCCGGCGATGTTAATCTCGGTCGGCGGAATTATCCTCACGGGCTTCCCGCGGTTTGGGCGCGTGCAGAAGAAGGTGGACGGCCTGAACTCGACGGTGCAGGAAAACGTCACTAACGTGCGTGTTGTGAAGAGCTTCGTGCGCGAGGGATTTGAAACCGAGAAGTTTGAGGCAGCCAACAGCGAGTTGAAGAATGCGGGTATCTCCGCGGCCAAGATTATGATCTTCATGTCGCCGGTGATGACTCTGTTCATGAACGGTACGGTCATCGCGGTTGTGCTGTTGGGCGGTCCCATGGTGCTCGACGAGGCCAACGACTTCATGATCGGCGACCTCTCCGCATTCCTTACGTATGTAACGCAGATTCTTTCGTCCCTTGTGATGGTGACCTTCATGCTGATGTTCTCCTCCCGTGCGCTTGCTTCCGCAAAGCGTATCCGCGAGATTATGGAGGAGCCGCTGGACCTTACGGACGATGCGGCGACGCAAAAGGATCTCACCGTACAGAACGGCGACATCGAGTTTAAGAATGTCTCCTTCCGCTACTACAAGAGCAGCGAGGAGAAGGTGCTTGACAATATCAATGTACATATTCCGGCCGGGTCGACGGTCGGTATCATCGGCTCCACGGGCTGCGGCAAGACCACGCTCGTGTCCATGATTCCGAGACTGTACGACGTGGACGAGGGCGAGGTTTTGGTGGACGGCGTAAACGTCCGCGATTACTCGCTTTACAACCTTCGCGAGGGCGTGGCCATGGTTTTACAGAAGAACACGCTCTTCTCCGGAACTGTTTCGGAGAACTTGCGTTGGGGCGATGAGAACGCCACCGACGAGGAGGTTCGCCGCATGGCGGAGTACGCCCAGGCCGACAAATTCGTCTCCTCCTTCAAGGACGGCTACGATTCCCAGATTGAGCAGGGCGGCGCCAACGTTTCCGGCGGTCAGAAGCAGCGTCTGTGTATCGCGAGAGCTCTTCTGAAGAAGCCGAAGATTCTGATTCTCGACGACTCGACAAGCGCCGTGGATACGGCGACCGAAGCGCAGATTCGGAAGGCATTTTCCGAGAAGGCTGTCGCGGGAGAGGAATCCGATCCGTATACGGAGAACCTCCGCAAGGCGACGAAGCTTATCATCGCGCAGCGCATCAGCTCCGTGCAGGATGCCGACACCATCATCGTTATGGACGACGGCGTCATCACCGGTATGGGAACCCACGACGAGCTGTTGGCGAACAACACCGAGTACCGCGAAATTTACGAATCGCAGACGGGAAAGGGGGCGTGAGACATGGCAAGATCATTGGAACAACTGCAGGAGCAGTATAACAGCATCGCCCGGAAAAATGCATTCAAGCAGCGCCCGCAGGGCGGTCCCCGCGGCCGCGGCATGATGGGCGGAAAACCGAAGAGCGCAAAGAAGACCATCGCGCGCCTTCTCTCGTATATGAACGGCTTCCGTCTTCGCTTTGCACTGGTTCTTCTATGCATGCTGATGACGACGATTACGAGCCTCTTCGGAGGATATCTTCTCGCACCGATTATCAACAAGATTACATCCGCCATCCCGCAGGCGAAGATTGAGCGCCTGATTGAGGAAGGCAAGATTGAGGTGAGTGAGGAGGACGGGGAGCAGCCTGAGGAGGAACCGGAGACGAAGAAGGCGTCCGTGTTTGAGAAACTCACGGACAGCTGGATTTCAGGCGTTTCCGAGAGCCTCTTCCCCGGCGATACGAAGGTCATGACCTACGTGCTTGCCGCACTGATTCTGCTCGGCGCAATCTATTGCATCGGAATCGTGACGACCTACACCCAGGCGAGACTCATGCTTTCCATCTCACAGGGCATGATTGAGCGAATACGAAACGACCTCTTTGAGAAGCTACAGCGGCTTCCTGTGCGGTACTTCGACTCGCACCAGACCGGTGAGATTATGTCCCGCTTCACCAACGATATCGACAACATCGATGTCATGATCAACAACACATTGACGCAGGTGATTTCCGGCGGTGTCACGCTGATCGGTACCTTCATCTTCATGATTACCACAAGCCTGATTCTGACACTCATCACCGTGGTGTTTATCCCGCTGTTCTTCTTCGGCGGTTTCACCATCGGCAAACTGAGCCGCAAATACTACGCTGCCCAGCAGAGCGCTCTCGGTGCCGTGAACGGCTACATCGAGGAAACCGTGACGGGACAGAAGATTGTCAAGGTGTTCAACCACGAGGAGTGCTGTGTGGAAGAATTTTCCGCACTCAATGACGATATGCGCGACAAGCAGTTCAAGGCGCAGTTCTGGGGCGGCGTGACCGGACCGATCATGGGCAACACTTCCCAGATTTCTTACGCAGTGACCGTGGGCGTCGGCGGTATCCTCATGATTTTAGGCAGAATCACGGCGGGCGGCCTTACGGTCTTTGCCAACTACTCGCGCCAGTTCGCAATGCCCATCAACATGCTCTCGCAGCAGATGGCGACGATCTTCTCGGCACTTGCCGGTGCGGAGCGCGTCTTCGAGGTGATGGACGAGGCTCCCGAGGCGCCGGATGCGAAGGATGCGGACGAGATGCCCGAAATGAAGGGCTACGTCATCATGGACCATGTGACCTTCGGTTACAACCCGGACAAGGTGGTTCTTAGGGACATCAACCTCTACGCAAAACCCGGACAGAAGATTGCATTTGTCGGGTCCACGGGCGCAGGCAAGACTACGATCACGAACCTTTTGAACCGGTTCTACGACATTGACGACGGCACCATCACCATCGACGGTGTCAACGTGAAGGATATCAAGCGCGACGTTCTTCGAAAGAATATCGCAATGGTTCTGCAGGACACGCACCTGTTCTCCGGAACCGTGATGGAGAACATCCGCTACGGCCGTCTGGACGCCACCGACGACGAGGTTATCGCGGCGGCCAAGACCGCTTCCGCGCACAGCTTCATCATGCGTCTTGCGGATGGCTACAACACGAAGCTTGAGGGCGACGGCGCGAACCTGTCCCAGGGCCAGCGGCAGCTTCTCAACATCGCGAGAGCAGCGCTTTCGAAGGCGCCAATCCTCGTTCTCGACGAGGCAACGAGTTCGGTCGATACCAGAACCGAGCGCCACATCGAGCACGGCATGGACCGCCTGATGAAGAACCGCACGACCTTCGTCATTGCGCACCGCCTCTCCACCGTCCGCAACGCCAACGCCATCATGGTGCTGGAGCACGGCGAGATCATCGAGCGCGGCGACCACGACGATCTGCTTGCGCAAAAGGGAAGATACTACGAGCTCTATACCGGTGTAACGGAGCTTGATTAAGTAAAGGGTACGAATCAAAAGCGGAGGCATTTACCTCCGCTTTTCGATTGCATGCGCATGCCGCGGATGCTATAATTAACAAAAGGACCTGTTGCAAAGGAAATCGCCGCTTCGGCGGTGGAAAAGCGGACATGCGCGCTGCGCGGAAAGGACAGCCCTATGATTCCGATGGACCGGGTGATGGAACGTTTGGACCGATACTTTGAGAGCAACGATACTGCGGGGGCAAAGCGGCACCTCGAGTACTGGATTGCGGAGGCGAAGCAGACTGGGGACACCCGCAGCCTGATTACGCTCTACAACGAGAAAATGGGCCTGCACCGCCGGTGTGGCGAGGGCGATGACGCGATTGCCTGCGCGAAGGCGGCGCTTGCGGCGGCGGAGCGCGAGGGCATCAGCGGGACCGTCTCGGAGGGCACCGTGATGATCAACTGCGCCACCGTATACACGGCCTTCGGCAAAGTGGACGACGCCCTTCCGCTGTTTGCGAAGGCAGCCGATATTTATGAGAGCAACTTAGGCGGCGCGGACCCGCGGCTCGGGAGCTTGTACAACAATATGGCCACGGCATTTGCCGACGCGAAAGAGTACGTCCGGGCGGAGGAAGCCTACGAGCGGGCGCTCGCGGTGATGAAGAAGGTGCCGGGCGCCGAGCCGGAGCTTGCGGTGACAAAGCTGAACCTCGCAAACCTCTTAGAGGCTGCGTACGGCATGGCGGACGCCTGCGAGCGGATTGATCAGTGCCTTACGGAGGCCCACGATCTTCTGGAGACCGAAGGCCTTGCGCATGGCGGCCACTACGCTTTCGTCTGCGACAAATGCGCCCCTGTCTTCTCCTACTACGGCTGGTTCCGTTACGCGGAGGAGCTTTCGAAGCGCGCCGCGGACATTTACGCAAACGGCGGCAAATGAGAGGAGATTTCGTATGAAGGGACTTGAGATAGCGAGAGCATTTTGGGAAGAGTACGGAAAGCCGATGATGGAAGAGCGGTTTCCGGAGCTTCTGCCGCTGGTGGCGGTGGGGCTTGTGGGGCCGGGCTCGGAGTGCTACGGTTACGACGACGAGGTGTCGAAGGATCACGACTTTGAGCATGGCTTCTGCATCTGGCTGCCCGATGAAGACCGGGTGAGCCGGCGGCAGGAGTTTCTGCTGGGGCGCGGCTACGAGTCGCTTCCGAAGGAGTTCTGCGGCTTAAAGCGAAGCCTTTTCAATCCCGCGGGCGGCAATCGCCACGGAGTGTTCCGCACGGCGGACTTCTATCGGCAGATGACCGGAATCCCGGGGACGCCGGTGGGCTTGCGGGCCTTTTTGTCCGTGCCGGATGTGGCACTTGCGGAGACCATCAACGGAGAGGTATTCCATGACGGGTTGGGTGAATTTGCCGCGATTCGCGAAGCCTGGAGCAATCCGCCGGCGGATGTGCAGCGGAAGAAGCTGT
This sequence comes from uncultured Lachnospiraceae bacterium, assembly GCA_902787715.1. Lineage (GTDB taxonomy): Bacteria > Bacillota > Clostridia > Lachnospirales > Lachnospiraceae > ISDg. The sequence continues at coordinate 41,286 of CADAHQ010000005.1, read as the reverse complement.
GCGGCTATCTGATTCGCATGAGCCAGACGGGAGAGTACAACTACCCGCGAAGTCTCGCGCGAAATGATATCGCGACGGCGCAGCTGGCGGCAGCGGAGTTTGCGAAGGCGGCGGTCAGCGCCTTTTGCTGGATTCACAACCGGCCGGCGCCGTACTATAAATGGTGTCTGCGGGCCTTGGAGGATTATCGGGACGGCGATACCTTGACGGCGCTTTTGCAGGAGACCCTGGCGGGCGAAGCGGACGATGCCATCCCCGAGGCTTGTTCGGAGCTGCTCTTCCTTGTGAAGGAAGCTTTCCCCGAGTGCGCGGGGGACGAGGATCTGCAGCACGCGGCGTTCACGATTCAGGACAAGATCCGGGACGGCGTGCTTCGGAGCATGAGCCCGCTTGCGGCGATTGGGGCGCTGTAGTCGCGGACAGTCGTTACAGGACGTAAAAACATTACACACAAGAGAAGACACAAAATATTCACAAAAAACTGTTAGCACTCACTTGACATGAGTGCTAATAAGTGGTATAACATAGTCAGAACAAAGGAAGGGAGTCCGAGAGGAGCCCGCAGGGGACCGACGATGAGCCGTGAGGCGAACGCGAGTTGCCCGTGAAGCGATTCCGGACCGCGATTCCCGAGTTACTTCAGAAAGCGTGCAATGCACGTAAAGGAGGAATGACATATGTTTATGCCCAGCATTTTCGGTGAAGACCTTTTTGATGATTTCTTTGATGAGTTCCGTGCTCCGGCAAAGCCCGGGTTCGCGGGTGCCCGCCCGATAAACGGATTAATGAAGACCGATGTAAAGGAGACCGAGAACGGTTTCGAGCTCGATATCGATCTGCCGGGCTACGGCAAGGAAGATGTGACAGCGGAGCTGAAGAACGGCTATCTTACCATCAGCGCCACCAAGAAGACCGAGGACGACGAGAAGGACAAGAAGGGTCACTACATTCGTCGCGAGCGTTTCTACGGTTCCTGCAGCAGAAGCTTCTTTGTAGGCAAGGAGGTGACCGAGGAGGATATCAAGGCAAAGTTCGAGAACGGTATCCTGATTGTCACGGTTCCGAAGAAGGAGCCGCAGCCTAAGGTGGAAGAGAAGAAATACATTCAGATTGAGGGCTGACGCTTAGGCCCGTTGGAAAAATGTTACATTTGCAGGTTTGACGTTCGTGTCAACGAACAAAGCAGATACCCCCAGAGGGGCGGAGTCCGCGAGGACTCCGCCCTTTTTTTGTATCATATCGAGGCGCAGGGAAGAACCGCAGGAGACACAGCGGAGGGCATTGCGGTATTCTGTGAGTGCAAGGCTTTGCACTCACAGAAGTCGACTTAGAGCGTTCGAGACTGCATGGAGGCGTTTTGAGGTTATCCGCGAGCCCGCAACCGGCCTCGCGGTGTAGAGGCGCAAGCGCCTCTCGTAGCACGCCGCCTTCCTTGATGTTTGTTCAAAGGCGGCGTGCAAGCCCCGCAAAAACGCCTCCGGTATGCAGTTGAAGAAGGCTCTTAGTCGGCTGGAGCCGCCCGACACTGGGTCATCCTGCGGTTCTTCCCTGCGCCTCATCAGGATTGGCTGAACAGGGCGGAGACTCGCGGACTACTTGTCCTCGGCGCCGTCTGCGGTGAGCTCGTGGTATTTGGCTTCCAGCTCGCCGTCACTGATGATGGTGATGCGGCCGGCGTCGTACTCGCTGCAGACCCAGTTGTAGATGGTTTGGATCAGCGGGTTGTTCTTCGGAAGCTCGGGAAGGCCAAATTTTTTGCGGTAGTCGTTGACCCAGTAGGCGACGCCGGCGAGGCCCGAGGTGTTGGAGACGGACACCTTCGGCGGGCGGTTTAGGATGGCTTCGGTGTCGAAGATGTTGTAAATCTCGGGGTTCTTCATCATGCCGTCGGCGTGGATTCCGGCGCGAGTCAGGTTGAAGTTAGCGCCGACGAAGGGCGTCATGGGCGGGATTTCGTAGCCGGTCTCATTTTGGATGTATTCCGCAATTTCCGTGATGGCGCGGGTGTCCATGCCGTTTAAGTGGCCGCGCAGGGAGGCGTATTCAAAGACCATGGCCTCCAAAGGGACGTTGCCGGTGCGTTCGCCGATTCCCAAGAGTGAGCAGTTGACGGCGCTTGCGCCGTACATCCAGGCGGTGGTGGCGTTGACCACGCCCTTGTAAAAGTCGTTGTGGCCGTGCCACTCAAGCATCTCCGAAGGGACCTCGGAGTAGTGCATCAGACCGTAAATGATGCCCGAGACGCTGCGGGGCATGGTTGCGCCGGGGTACGGAACGCCGTAGCCCATGGTGTCGCAGGCCCGGATCTTAATCGGAACGCCGCTCTCGCGGGAGAGATCCATCAGGCAGTTAGCGAACGGAACCACGAAACCGTAGAAATCGGCCCGGGTGATGTCTTCGAAATGGCAGCGCGGCCGAAGGCCGGCGTCAATGCAGTCTTTCACGATTCCGAGGTACCGGTCCAAAGCCTCACGGCGGTTTAAGCCCATCTTGTGGAAAATATGGTAATCCGAGCAGCTCACGAGAATTCCGGTCTCCTTGATTCCGACGGAGCGGACGAGCTCGAAATCTTTTTTGTTGGCGCGAATCCACGTCGTAATCTCGGGAAATTCAAACCCCAAAGCCATACATTCCTCTAATGCCTTACGGTCCTTTTCGGAGTACACGAAGAACTCCGTCTGGCGGATCATGCCCTTCGGGCCGCCGAGCTTGTGCAAAAGCTTATAAATGTGCACCATCTGCTCTGTGGTGTAGGGTGTGCGGGACTGCTGTCCGTCGCGGAAGGACGTGTCGGTGATGAAGATGTCCTCGGGCATATTTTCCGGAACGCGGCGATAGTTAAACGCAATCTTGGGCGTTTCGGTGTAAGGGAACATCTCCCGGAACAACTCCGGTTCCGGCGTGTCCTGCAATTGATAGATGTACGGATCCTGTTCCAGTTTGAACGTTTTGTTGCTGAGCTCCAAATCCCGCATGACGTATTCCTCCGTGCTTTTCGAAATGTACTTTACAAGTTTTAACACACGCGCTATAATTTGTAAAATGAATAATCTAAATAGCAATGATTCGGTAAATGCATCAATACAGTCGGGCGAACTGCGAATAGGGAAATCATGACCCGGCACAATCACGGAGGACAGCAATATGGACATCGAATCTATTCGGACATTTTTGGCGCTTGCGGAGAATAAGAATTTTACGAAGACGGCGGATCAGCTTTTCGTCGCCCAGTCGACGGTGACGAACCGCATTAATGAGCTGGAGAGGGAGCTTTCCCTACGGCTGTTTGAGCGCACGAACCGAAGAGTCAGCCTCACGGCGGAAGGGGAGCGGTTTGCGGTGTATGCGGAGAAGGTGGTGGAGCTCACGGACGCGTCCTTAGCAGAGATGTCGGCGATTCCGCGGTACGAGCGGTACCTTCGCATCGGGAGCACGGACTCCATCTACGAGGGGCATTTGGCGCCGATTATCCTTGCCCATCGAAACTCCCATCCGAAGGATTCGCTGAAGATTACCATCGGCCTCACAGACCATTTGCTTGAGCAGATTCAGGACGATCTTTTGGACGTGGTGTTCACTTACCGGCCCATCAAGAAGAGCTCGCTGGTTTGCACGATTTACAAGCAGGACGAGCTTGTGCTTGTCACGGACAGCGCCAATACGAAGTACCGGGACGGCATCGCGGAGGCGGAGCTGTCGCCCGAGCGGTATCTTATGTGCAATTTCGCACTTCAGGACGTGGGGCAGTACATCCGCAAGCTGTTTCCGAAATACCACCAGTTTGCCTTTGAAATCGATGACTGTATGAAGATCGTGCCCTATCTTCTGAACCGCGACACCTACACATTCCTTCCGCAGGACATGGCGCGGCCATACATCGAGGAGGGGCGGCTTCTGGCGATTCCCCTTAAGGACTTCAACACGCCGGTCATCAACAGTTATATCATCTGCCGGAAGGCGGCGGAAGAGATCTGCCGCGAGATTTTTCTGTGAGATGCCTGCGCGGACCAGAGATGCCGGCCGGCGAAGGAACGGAAAAGGATTGATTCCCGCGGTTTCGCAGGGTATAATGAACGTGGTGCGGCGGGGTGCGTGCACCGCGGAAAAATGAAAGTAAGGAGTTTTGTGATATGGCAAACTTGCAAGGAACGTATTTTTCGAAAATGCTGGATCGTCCAACGCATTTTACGGTGGTTTTGAGTAATGACGCAGCATGGGGGATCGAGAATAACCCGCACTTTAAGAGGCCTGCGAAAAATGTGTATCTGCTGCACGGTTTCAGCGGATGCGACACGGACTGGTACACGAACGCGCCGCTTGGGGAAATCGCGAACCGTTTTAACGTGAATTTCTTTATGCCAAACGGGGATAACAACTTCTATCTGAACCAGCCGCAGACGGGCTGTCAGTACGCAACCTTCGCGGGCGAGGAGTTCGTGGAATACACCAGAAAAACCTTCGGACTTTCCGACAAGAGAGAGGACACCTTCATCGGCGGTCTTTCCATGGGCGGCTTCGGCGCTCTGCACACGGCTTTTCTGTATCCTGAGACGTTTGGAAAGGTGATTGCGCTTTCGTCGGCGCTTATTCAAAACGGTCTGGCGTTTATGACCCCGGATATGCCAAACGGCATGGCGAACTACGAGTATTATGCGTGGGTATTCGGCGACTTGAAGAAGGCGGCGCAGACAGACATCAACCCCGAGGTTTTGGTGCGCAATCTGAAGGAGTCCGGCGCGCAGATTCCGGACGTGTTCATGGCTTGCGGGACGGAGGATTTCCTGATCCAGCCAAACCGCGATTTCAAGGCATTCCTCGATGGCATCGGTGTGCCGGCGACGTTCGTGACAGCCCCCGGCGTGCATGATTTCCGGTTCTGGAGAACGCACCTGGTGACGGGACTCACCTGGGCGTTGGAGCCGGAGACCTTCGCGAAGGAGCACGCGGAGTAAACCGCGGCCGCGGAAAGCCGGCGGATGGCGGAAGTCAAACAACCGTGCCAATGAGCCGGCGTTCAAACAACCGAACAACAAGAGAAAAGGGCGCTGCCGCATTTCGTCGGGGGCGCCTTTGTTGCGTCTTTGGGGTAATTGCCGCAAATCCTACAAAATTGTTAACTGGGTGGTTTTTTCTTGCCTTTTTGCCTGCCTGTGAGTATAATATGATAGGTGTTTTGCGGAGTGCTGTCGAAGCACGGAAATACCGACCAACTGCCGAGGGGAGCGTACAAACATGCCTTTTTTGTCATTGGACGCAGATTTTTTACTTTACATACAGGACCATATCCGGTGCGGGATTCTGGATCATTTCTTCCCGTACATCACGCATCTGGGAACTGCGGGAAGTTTCTGGATCCTTCTGACGGCGGTCCTGATGTGCTTTAAGAAGACCCGCAGAGCGGCCGTATGCTCGGCCATTGCGCTTTTAGGGTCCCTGATTTTGAACAACATGATTTTAAAGCCTCTGGTAGGTCGCGTGAGACCGTATGAGGTGATTGAAGGACTTAAACTGATCGGAAAGAGAGCCACCGACCCGTCGTTCCCGTCCGGGCACACGGCGGCGAGCATCGCATCGGCGGTTGCCTTGTGCAGGTTTTTGAAGAAGCGTTATTCCATACCGCTTTTGGCACTGGCTCTTTTGATCGGCTTTTCCAGACTCTACATCGGTATTCACTATCCGACCGATGTTCTGGCAGGTCTTTTGGACGGTATCGCACTTGGTATTGCCGGCATTCTGATTGAGAATGTGATGTACAAAAAACTTGTGTGGTACGCGGATATTTGCAACGAGAAAGTGGCGGAGAAACAGGATTCTACTACAGTAGAATGAAAGAGTATTCGGAGGCAACGTGAACGTAACAATCATCGTTCCGTCCCTCAATCCCGATGAGAAGATGGTGAACACCGTGAAGGGCATCCTCGCGGAAGGATTTACCGACGTCGTGGTAGTGGATGACGGAAGCGCAGCGGAGTATAAAAAACCTTTTGAGACGGTGGCGGCCATGGAGGGCGTGACTGTCCTTACCCATGAGGTGAACAAGGGCAAGGGTCGCGCGATGAAGACGGCATTTGCCTACATTGCCGAGAACCGGCCCGATTCCCAGGGCGTGGTCACCGTGGACGGCGACGGGCAGCATTTGCCGAAAGACATCCGCGCCTGTGCGGAGGCAATGATTGAGGAGGGCGACAAGGTCGTTCTGGGCGTCCGCGATTTCAGTAAGCCCGACGTTCCCTTCAAAAGCCGCAACGGCAACAATATTACGAAAGCCGTGTTTCGGATCCTCTGCGGCATCCGCATCAGCGATACGCAGACCGGCCTTCGTGCCATTCCCGCGAAGTATCTTCCGCTCATGGGCGAGATTGCCGGCGAGCGCTATGAGTACGAGACGAACCAGCTTTTGATTCTCAAGGATAAGAAAATTGCGCTTCGGGAGGTCGTGATCGACACGGTCTACATCGACGACAACGCATCCTCGCATTTTCATCCTTTCCGCGATTCGTGGAGAATTTACAAGATTATCTTCAAGCATGTCGGGACCTCGGTTCTTGCAAAGTTCTTAGGCGCGTCCCTGATTTGCTTCCTGATTGATACGCTTTTGTTCTTCCTCATCAATGTGGGCCTTCAGAAAGCCGGCATGGGGACGGAGGACGGCAAGCTTCGCATCGCGCTTGCAACCGTCGGCGCGCGCGTGGTCAGCACAATCGTCAATTTCTGCTTAAACCGCAAAGTGGTGTTCAAAAGCGACGGCTCCGTCGGCGGAACGCTGGTGCGCTACTACATTCTGGCGATATGCCAGATGACGGCATCGTTTTTGCTTGTTCACCTCGTCGCCGAGCAGCTGTTCGGCCTGACCGCGGGAATTTTGGAATCGGTAGTCAAATTCTGCGTTGACATGTGCCTGTTTGTCATCAGCTTCCAGGTGCAGAAACGCTGGGTTTTCGCAAATAAAAAGAAACAGGGGGATATTCAGTAATGTGGCGTAGAATCGGCAAATACTTCCTTCGATTTATCATCGTCCTGCTTACAACGCTGTTGATCCTCGTGGGCGTTTTGTACGGCGTCATGTACAAAATCTGCCACGGGCCGTCCCAGGAGGCGAAGGCAACGTTCATCACGACGATTCTGGAGACCGGACAGTTAAAGTTTATCGCAAACATGGTCTGCTCCAAGGAAGAGATTAATGAGATTGTAAACAACAACAAGATGGAGGATATGAATACCGACATCGACCGGAACCTGATCCAGATCGGAAAGAAAGAGGGTCCGAGCAAGGATCCCAAGAATCCGGTTGCGAAGGAAGAGGTCTTCGACGAGAACGGCGTGCGCCTCGAAGAGGTTGCCGGACGTACGTTCTTCGGCAAAATGTTGATCATCAAGGATCCTTCCCAGGTTATCGTGGGGACCACGTATCCGTTCGGTGAGTACGGGAAGAACCTGGATGTCATTGTGAAGAATTACGGCGGAGTCGCCGGTGTGAACGGAGGTTTGTACGAGTCCACGGCCAACAAGGGCGGAAGACCGTACGGCGTTGTCGTTTCCAAGGGACAGATTCAATGGAATTCTCCTACCCAGAAGGGTCTGTACCTCATCGGTATGGATGAGGACAACCTGCTGGTTATCAAGGACCTGAACGGCATGGGCAAGTCGGCCGTGGAGGCTTATATCAAGGAAGCGCACATCCGGGATGCGGTTACGTTCCAGGAGGAAGCCTCGGACGTTAACAACCACTTCGTTCCGCTCGTCATTAACGGCGAAGGCCGTGAGTTGAAGGGACAGGGAAGCGGAAGCAATCCCCGTACGGCCATCGGACAGCGCGCGGACGGTGCCATCCTTCTGTTTGTTACGGACGGCCGCGGTGCCGGCGGACATCTCGGTGCTACGGCATCCGATTTGATTGCCGTTATGCTGGATTACGGCGCGGTAAATGCCGCCAACCTCGACGGCGGCAGCTCCTCGTCCATGGTTTACAACGGGGAGTATGAGATGACCAGCGTTACCTTCTATTATCAGCATGACTCCTGGCATCTGCCGGATGCATTTGTCGTACTGCCGAAGCAGTGAGGGGGGAAAGACAGTTTATGGTTAAGGACAAGAAAACGCCGAGAAATGTAAGCGGGAAGCGTTACCGCGATATGTACGACGCCTACCGCGATGAGGTGGAGAGCGACGATTCCTTCTGGAAAGATCTGGAGCGCGCCACCGGCAGAAGCGTACAGAGCGCGAAGCCGGCATCGGCCGGATCCGCAGCCCCTAAGGCGGCAGGCACAAAACCGGCGGTTGCAAGAACAGTGGACACAACCCGCACAGCTGCAAGAGCTGAGGGCGGCGCTACACGCACGGCAGGCGCAAGACCTGCGGCAGCCCGCACGGAAAGAGCAGCGGAAGGCACCCAGAGAGCAGTAAGCAGAACCGCGAAGTCCACGGACGGAGCTTCGAAAGCAGGAAGAAAAGAGGCAGCTCCGAAGAGACCGGTGACACCGGGTCCCGACGGCGGAGACGATGAGGAATCCGAGGCAGCCCGCAGACGCCGGAACCGCCAGCGTGCGCAGGAGAAGAAAGCTCGCCGCGGTCGCCGGATGTTCCTCGTGTTTCTTGCATTTTGGGCAGTGATTCTTTTGGTCGGCGGATTCTTCGTATGGAGATACACGGACCGCTGCCTGCAGGATTATGAGAAATCGCAGGTCGTGAATTGTGTCGGCCGGCTTTTGCAGGAATTTGAAGTGAAAGCACGCGACGGCTCTCTCGGCCGTCAGATTGAAGTTCCGGAGCTCTCCGGTGAGTTTGAGAGCAAGGATATCGTCAAGGAGGAGTACCTTGCGAAGCTTGCAGCGGTGGGAACCTACACCTGCCAGAAGAACGCCAAGAGCTACAGCACCACCAATCCCGTCTTTGATATTTACGGCGACAACAAACTTGTTGCGCAGATGAAGCTGACTTCGTACAATCCCCGCCGCATCCTCGCCATCCTCGAGGTGTGCGACTGGAAGATTGAGGAAATCTGGCCGGTGATTACGGAGTCCGGGGAGACGATTATGACCTCCAGCTATGAGTACACGGTGCCGGTGGGGTACAAGGTTTCGGTCAACGGCAAGGAACTCACGGAACAGTACATCACAGACCATTCGGAGCTTCCGAAGGAGTTGTCGCTTCTCTCGGATTATGTGACGATTCCGAACAATGTGACGTACTCCGTGGAAGGCCTTTTGCATGAGCCGGAAGTAAAGATTGTGGACGCTGCCGGGGCGCCGGTTTCCTTTGAAAAGGATGCGGACGGCAACGTTAATATAAGCTACAAGCCGCAGACCGATTTGGAGCTTCCGCAGGATCGCTACGATCTTGCACTCACCACAGCGAAGAAATGGATGGATTTTACGACTAAGGATCTTAAGGGCAAAAATTACGGCCTTGCCGAGGTTCGCTCCTATATCGTAAAGAATTCCCTCCTCTATGATGAAGCGGAGAAGTATGCCAAAAGCATTGACATCACCTTCATCAGCGATCACAATGCGGCGAACAACTATATCACCGACCTTTCGCTTTCGGAGTACACCGTGTACACGGAGAATTGTTTCTCGGTTTACGTTCACTTCGTAAAGCACATGAAGCTTACAAGAACAGGGGCCGATGTAACGAGCCTGATGGACTCCACGCTCTATTTCCTCAATATCGACGAAACGCCGGATGACGGCAAGGACAATCCGAAGTGGCTGCTCCTTGAGATGGTTGCAAAGACCGCAAACAAGGACGGCGAACAAAAGTAAAACCCTAAGGCGGACACCGCAGCGTGTCCGCCTTTTTTATGCCCGGCAAATCCTTCCCTTCCCCGTGTCCGTCCGCGAAATGGAAAGGAAAACACAGGCTTTTTTCATTGTATGATGAGGCGTTGTGTGGTAAACTTAAGGGCATAGGGTGGACCTAAATTTCACTGAGGAGACGATGTAACGTGAACCGGGAAAACAAGAAGAGATCTTACGAAAAAGGATATTACAAGACGCACCCGTGCGATGAGACTTTCGTGTGCAAGGAGTGCGGGCGGACCGTTGTGCCGATGGGCGCGGGGAGCGACCACCGCAACCATTGCCCGAACTGCTTAACCAGCCTTCATGTGGACATTGAGCCGGGTGATCGCGAGAGCGACTGCGGCGGTCACATGGATGCCATTGCTGTCTGGGTGCGGAAGAACGGCGAGTGGGCGATTATTCACCGCTGCCGCGTGTGCGGCGCCATGAGCTCAAACCGCGTGGCGGCGGACGACAATCCGATGAAGCTGATGTCAATTGCCCTTCGTCCGCTTACGAACCCTCCCTTCCCGCTTGAGCGCATCGAGGAGATGACGCGGCTTATGGGCGGCGAGGGAAGAATGCAGTAAAAATCTCGCGGAGATAAAAAATGATTACAGCAGTTGTTTTTGATATGGACGGAATCCTCTTTGACACCGAGCGGCTCTGCCGGGATTGCTGGATTGCGCTCTCGAAGGAGTATGAGATTCCGAACATGGAAGAGGTGTATGCGCTTTGCATCGGCGTAAACGTCCAGGCGACGAGGCAGATCGTGTACGACAATTACGGGAAGGATTTTCCGTTTGAGGAGTACGACAGGCGCGCCTCCGCCATGTACAACGAATATATCGCGGAGCACGGCGTTCCGGTGAAGGAAGGCGTCCGGGAGACGCTGGAGGCCCTTGCGAAGGCCGGCGCGAAGATTGCGGTGGCATCCTCCACCAGGCGCGAGAAGGTGCTTCGATTGCTTGCGTCCGCGGGGATTGACCGGTACTTTACCGCGGTGGTAGGCGGCGATACGGTGACGCATTCAAAGCCTGACCCGGAGATCTTTCTGACCGCGTGCGAGGCTCTTTCGGTTGCCCCGGAAGAGGCGATTGCCGTGGAGGACTCCCACAACGGAATCCGCGCTGCCCATGCGGCCGGCATGCTTGCGGTGATGGTGCCGGATCTTCTGCCGGTGACGGAGGAGATGCAGAGGCTGAGCGCTTACGTCGCAACAGATATGAACGACGCCTGCGGGTGGATGCTTCGGAAGCTTTCGAAGTGATACGGGCCCACGGAGAGTGAAATAATAACAAAGGTGGATGAGACAGTGAGTGAGGAAAAAAAGACCGAAGTCAGCCGCTTGGCGGAGCGCAGACCGATACTCCGCAAACGGGTGTTTTTGTATCTGACCGAATTTTTCGCGGGAATGTCCGTGATGGCGGTGGAGCTCGGCGCGAGCCGTCTGCTGGCGCCGTATTTCAGTTCGTCGCAGATTGTGTGGACCATCATCATCGGAACCATCATGATTGCCATGGCCCTCGGAAATATATACGGCGGGCGCAGCGCGGATAAGAATCCCGACCCCGACCGGTTGTATGCCCGCGTGATCATCGCGGCAGTATGGATTGCCCTTATTCCGGTGCTTGGCAAATACATCATCCTCGGAATCTCAGGGCTTTTGATCTTCTCGGTCAGCAGCAACTTCCTGGTGATTGCGGGATTTGCTGCATGTATGGTGATCTTTGTGTTCCCGCTCTTTTTGCTCGGAACCGTCACGCCCTCCCTCGTCAAATTCGCCACCGACAACCTGGAGGACAACGGCCGTCTTGTGGGAAACCTCAACGCCTCGAACACCGTGGGAAGCATCATCGGAACCTTCGTGCCGACGTTTATCAGTATCCCCGCGGTGGGCACGGCAATCACGTTTTTGATTTTTGCGGGCATTCTTCTGGCGCTCGCGGCAGTGTATTTCATCTCCTCGGGGATTGCAGTGCGGAAGATCAAGAAACTTCCGGCGGCAATGATTCTCTTTATCGTGTGCTGCATCTTCGGTCATAACAACAGCTTTGCTTTCTGGGAGAAGGACCTGACCTACGAGGGCGAGTCGGTTTACAACTACCTGCAGGTGTACGAGGACGACGAGCGCGTGGTGCTCTCCACAAACGTTCTCTTCGGCGTGCAGTCGGTGTATCTGAAAAACCGCGGCCTCACGGGCATGTACTATGATTACGCCATGGCGGCGCCCTTTATGGCGGGCGTGAACGACCGCGAGGAGCTTTCCGTCCTGGTGCTCGGCAACGGCTCGGGGACGTACGCGACGCAGTGCGGGCGGTATTTTACGAATGTGACCGTGGAGGGCGTCGAGATCGATGAGAAGATTACGGAGCTTGCGAAGAAGTATTTCAAACTCCCGGAGAATGTGAAGGTCACGACCTACGACGGACGCGCTTTTTTAAACGCCGTGGAAACAAAGTACGATGTCATCATGGTGGACGCCTACCAGGACATCACGATCCCCTTCCAGATGTCGTCAGTGGAGTTTTTTACGCTTGTGCGTGACCATCTGACGGAGGGCGGCGTGATGGTTGTGAACATGAACATGAAGGCCGACCGCGAGGACGGTATCAACCGTTATCTCTCCGACACCATCGCAAGCGTGTTCACGGAAGTTTACACGGTGGATGTGAAGGGCTCCACGAACCAGGAACTGTTCGCTTCGTGCCGAAGCGGGATTGCGGAGAAGCTTTCGGAGCAGATTGCGAAGGAGACCGACAGCGAGCTGTCTCTCATGATGCACGAGGTTGCGCGCTCGCTGGTGCGCTATGAGGGCGGCAATCGGATTCTTACGGACGACCGTGCGCCGGTGGAGCTGCTCGGCATGCGGATGATTGACGATCTGATTCGCGAGGAAGTGGAGTATTACCGCGAGGTTTACAAAGAGGGCGGACTTTCGGCCCTTTTGGAGCAGCTGTAAGAGGCGCCGCAGGAGGATAGCAATATGAAAAATGTCAATCCGCTGACCCGTATGGATTACCCGGATCCGGATGTGATCCGCGTGGATGACACCTACTACATGATCAGCACCACGATGTATTTTGTGCCGGGCGGAGTGATTCTGCGCTCCTACGATCTGGCACATTGGGAGATTGCGACATATCTCTTCGACGAGCTGGACGGGACGCCCGCGGAACGGCTTGAAAACGGGCAGAACAGCTATGGCAAGGGCATGTGGGCGGCGAGTCTGCGGCATCACAACGGGCGTTTTTATGCGGCGTTTGTGAGCCACGGGCAGGAGGATACGCACCTCTTCACGGCGGAGTCGATTGACGGCCCGTGGGAGCATCGGAAGATCCGCGGATATTACCACGACTGTTCTCTTCTGTGGGACGATGACGGCCGCGTGTATATCGTTCACGGCAATACGGAGATCCGGCTGACGGAGCTTGCAAAGGATCTCTCTGGGCCCGCGGAGGGAGGCGTTGATTGCGTGATTCTTCGCGATGACCGGGACAAGGTACATCTCGGGTATGAGGGGTCGCATTTTTATAAAATCAACGGGCGGTACGTCCTCACGCTGATTCACTGGCCGAAGGAGAACGGGCGTCGCACTGAGGCTGTATTTACCGCGGAAGCGGTCGACGGACCCTACAGGGGCGGCGACGTGTTCCGGGATGACGGCGGTTATTGCGGTCAGGGAATCGCGCAGGGAGGCCTTGTCGACACCCCGGACGGGCGGTGGTATGCCGTCCTGTTTCAGGATTCCGGGGCCATCGGGCGAATCCCCGTGCTGGTGCCGGTCACGTGGGATGAAACCATGCCGGTGTTCGGCGAGAACGGCAGGCTTCCTGAGAATATCGCGATCACAAGCACCCGTCCGGACTATGAATATGCACCGTTGTATGTTTCGGACAGCTTTGCGCCTGGCAGCGGCCCGCTTGCACTTCCGTGGCAGTGGAATCACGTGCCGCAGGACGAGCTGTGGACGATTCTTCCGGAAGGCGGGCTTGCCATTACAACCGGGGAGGTGTGTTCGAACGTAACCCAGGTGCGAAACACCCTCACCCAGAGGATGCTCTATCCCGCCTGTGCTGCGGAGGTTACGGTGGATACAGCAGGGCTTTCGGAAGGGGACACCGCCGGATTGTGCGCCCTGCAGGGAGCTTATCTCGCTGTCGGAATTTCGGAGGAGACGGGAAGAAAGTATCTCACCGTGACGGAGCGAAAAGAGCCCGCAGCGGGCTTCGGAATCGGCGGCAGCGATACGGACCCGCCGGAGGTTACGTATCGCGAGGAGATTTCGGAGGATACGCTGACCGTCGGAATACGCGCTGATTTTACGAAAATGACAGACACGGTCCGCGCCTATGTGCGCCGCGGAAATGAGACCCGGGAGATCGGGGAGCCGCATCGGATGTATTTTCGACTGGACCATTTTACGGGAGCGAGATTCGGTTTGTTCGTGCTCTCCACGGAGAGGGCCGGCGGAACCGCAGTGTTCCGCGATTTCCGGTACATCAGTTAGATGTTCTACAATGGTAGAACATAGAAAATGCGTGTAATCACATTTTTAAGAAAAGCTGCATAAAGAATAAATCGTAAGGAGACCGACATGAGTTTCGAACACAGAAAAGCAACAAGAAGAGTGAAGGTAGTAAACGCCGCGGGAACCGCCATGGCGAACACGAAGCTTACGCTTCGCCAGACGAACCACAAGTTTTTGTTTGGCTGCGGCGCATTTGACTTTGTGCCGTACGCCCTCAGTCAGGACAAGAAGGCATTTGAGAGGATCCCGGAGCAGTTCCGGCCGGATCTTACACTTTTGCAGAAGAAGATTGAGCAGTGGCTTGCGGTGTACAACTACGGTACGCTCCCCTTCTACTGGGGGCGGTTTGAGCACGAGGAGGGCAAGCCCAACACGGAGGGCCTTCTCAACACCGCGAAACTCATGCAGCAGAAGGGTGTTACGGTAAAGGGCCATCCTCTGTGCTGGCACACGGCCTGTGTGGACTGGCTGATGAAGTACGATAACGAAACCATCATGCGTAAGCAACTGGAGCGCATCACAAGAGAGGTCACGAACTTTAAGGGCGTCATCGACTTCTGGGATGTCATCAACGAGGTTGTCATCATGCCGATTTTCGACAAATACGACAACGCCATCACACGCATCTGCAACGAGTACGGCCGAATCGGCCTGATTCGCAAGGTCTTTGCGCAGGCGCGCGAAGCAAACCCCGATGCGACGCTTCTTCTGAACGACTTCAACACCTCAATCTCCTACGAGATTCTGGTGGACGGCTGCCTGAACGCGGGCGTATCCATCGACGCCATCGGAATCCAGTCGCACCAGCACCAGGGCTACTGGGGCGCAGCGAAGGTGGAGGAAGTATTGAAGCGCTTCGAGCACTTCGGAAAGCCCATTCATTTTACGGAAAATACACTGATCTCCGGCGACCTGATGCCCGCCCACATTGTGGACCTCAACGACTGGCAGGTTCCGGAGTGGCCGTCGACGCCCGAGGGCGAGGAACGACAGCGCCGCGAGATGGAGGAGATGTATCGAATTCTCTTCGAGCACCCGCTGGTCGAGGCCATCACGGGGTGGGATTTTACGGACGGCGCATGGCTCGGTGCACCCAGCGGCGTGCTTCGCAAGGACGGCTCGCCGAAGCCCGCGTATGAGATGCTTAAAGACCTGATTCACAACGAGTGGTGGACGGTTTCCGACGTGACCACCGACGAGGCGGGATACGTTACGCTTACCGGCTTCAAGGGCGATTACGAGCTCACGGACGGCAAGGCGTGTGCGGCGCTCTCGCTTCGTGAGAGCAGCGACACCGCGGAGACGGTTGTGCTGTAATTTCAATCGTACGAAGGATGTAAGACATGGTTTTGCTTTTGTTGGCAATCATTTATCTGGCATTTATCAGCCTGGGGCTTCCGGATTCGCTTCTGGGAGCCGGCTGGCCGGTGATGCATGAATACTTTCAGGTGCCGGAACAGGCGATGGGCATCGCCACAATCGTGATTTCCGGCTCCACGATCATCTCCAGTCTGATGGCGGAGCGGCTGACGAAGCGGTTCGGAACACGGTTGGTGACGCTTGTGAGCATCACGCTGACGGCGGCCGCCATGTTCGGCTTCTCCTTTGCGGGTTCCTTTTTGGTATTGTGCCTTTGGGGAATTCCGTACGGGCTCGGAGCCGGCTCAATCGACGCGTCTTTGAACAACTACGTGGCGCAGCATTATTCGTCACGGCACATGAGCTGGCTGCACTGCTTCTGGGGCGTCGGGACCATCATCAGCCCGTACGTCATGAGCTACGCGCTTGTACATGCACAGTGGCAGAGCGGGTACCGCATCATCGGAACCATCCAGTTCACAATCGCCGCCGTTGTGCTTCTCTCCCTGCCGCTTTGGCGGGTGCACGCCGAGAAAGATGCGGAGGAGGGCGTCAACGAAACGGTGATCGGTGTCCGGGGAGCGCTTCGCATCCGCGGTGTCCGTACCATGGTTTTGGGATTTCTGTGCTATTGCTCGGCGGAAGCCACAAGCATGTTGTGGATCGCCTCCTTTTTGATCGGGACCCGTGGGGTTTCCAAGGAAGCAGCGGCAGCTTACGCGGCCCTGTTCTGCATCGGAATCACGGTGGGAAGGTTTCTCTCGGGGCTGATTTCCAACCGCTTCGGCGACCGCGGCATGATCCGTATGGGTACGGGAATCGCCGGCGTCGGTGTCGTGCTGATTGCATTGCCGATGCTTCCGACGTCTGTTGCCCTCGCGGGCTGCATCATCATCGGGCTTGGCTGTGCGCCGGTATTTCCATGCGCAATCCATGCGACGCCCGATAATTTCGGCAAGGGCAATTCCCAGGCGGTCATCAGCGTGCAGATGGCGAGTGCCTACGTGGGCTCCACGTTTCTTCCGCCCTTGTTCGGCGTGCTGGCGTCGCTTACGGGGATGTGGCTGCTGCCGTATTATGTCGGTGCATTTTTCGTTGCTATGATTCTTTTGATGGAGCGGACGTTCCGCGTTACAGCCCGGGTTCCTTCGGCAGAGCGGACGTCCCATACAAACGCTTAACTACAGGAGGACAAATCTATGGGAAAACAGAATTGGAAGGCCGGCAACATGCTCTACCCGGTGCCGGTGGTTATGGTGAGCTGCAAGAAGAAAGGCGCTGACGAGAAGCCGAACATCGTGACCCTTGCCTGGGCGGGCACCATCTGCTCCGACCCCGTGATGCTCTCCGTTTCGGTGCGGCCGGAGCGGTATTCCCACGAGCTCATTGAGGAGAGCGGTGAGTTCGTTGTCAACCTCGTTACCGAGAACCTTTTGAAGGCCTGCGACTGGTGCGGCGTGCGCTCCGGGCGCGATTACGACAAATTCGCCGAAAACAATCTCGCACCGTACACCTCGGAGTATATGGAGACGCCTGCCATTGCGGAGAGTCCCGTCAATCTGTACTGCAAGGTGAAGAAGACGGAGCGCCTCGGCTCCCATGATATGTACATTGCGGAGGTTGTGGGTGTGACGGTGGACGACCGGTACATGGATGAGAAGGGTCGCTTCGACCTCGAGGCAGCGAAACTGGTTGCTTACTCCCACGGCGTTTATCACGCCCTCGGCGAGAAACTGGGAACCTTCGGCTATTCGGTTCGCAAGGAGACGAAGTAAGACTTCGGAAATGCGCGGAAATCGGGGAGGAAGCCATGCATTTTGTGGACGCAAAAGGAATCCTTTCGGGAAGCGGCGGAAGCTTCGGGATGAACATCTATCGCGGGTGTTCCCACGGCTGCATCTACTGCGACAGCCGGAGCCTCTGCTATCAGTTCACGCATCCCTTTGAGGACATCGAGGTGAAGCAGAATGCGCCGGAGCTTCTGGAGAAAGCCCTCCGCTCCAAGCGGAAGCGCTGCATGATCGGCACCGGCTCCATGTCGGACCCGTACATGCACTGCGAGGAGCAGCTGGGACTCACCAGAAGGTGCCTTGAGGTCATCAAAAAGTACCGCTTCGGTGTAACGCTGATCACGAAATCCGACCGGATCCTCCGGGACATCGACCTTCTTTCGGAGATCAACGAGGAAGCCAAATGCGTTGTGCAGATGACACTCACAACCTTCGACGATGACCTTTGTAAGATTGTGGAGCCGAACGTCTGCAACACGAAGCGCCGCATCGAGGTTCTTGCGGCCATGAAGGAGCGCGGGATTCCCACCATGGTGTGGCTTACGCCGATTTTGCCATTCATTAACGACACCGCGGAAAATGTCTCCGCGATTCTTTCGGAGTGCGCCCGCGTTGGGGTTAAGGGAATCATCTGCTTTGATATGGGACTTACCCTTCGGGACGGCGACCGGGAGTATTACTACGCGGCGCTTGACCGGCATTTTCCGGGGTTAAAGAAACGATATATCGAGACCTACGGCAAGGCGTACGAGCTTCCGAGCCCGAACGCCGCGCCTCTTCGAAAACTGTTCCGGGACTTTTGTAAGGAACACGGGATGCTGTATAAGCCGGAGGACTGTTTTGCTTATCTTAACGACCTTCCGGAGAAGTATGAACAGCTCAGTATGTTCGGAGGTTTGACAGAGTGAGAGAGATGCTTTTAGGGTGCGGCGGAATGCTGCTTTGTATCGGGGCGGTATTGGCCGTCTATTGGTTCGGGATCTACAGAAAAAATCCTCCGTACCTGAAAAATCCCGCGAAGGGAAGGTTGCCGGAGGATTGTATCATCAGCGTGATCGGAGTGGCAAGATTCGGCGTGACACATGAATTCCAATACCACTTTGTCAAGCGGAAGAACGGGCGATACCGCATGAAGTACACGGTTCTCTCCGCGCTGTTTACGCTGTTTGTTGTCGGTAGCTTTGCAGCGCTTTACGCATGGATTTTGCATCGCGAGTGGGAAGCTGTCTGCAAGTATCCGGAGGTTGCCCTGGGATATGCGTTCATCGGCATCGGGTTTGCAGCCCTGATCGTTTTGTTTCTGCTGCCGCAGATTGCGGCGAGAATCTACTTCCGCAGGCTCCTGCGGGATTACCGAAAGTCTATTGCAGGATAGCATTTCGCAGAGTGCAGTACATGTAGCCGTCCTCTTCGTAGGTGTCGAATTCGCCGACGACGCAGATGTCCGTGCCGATCTCGGGATAGTCGTTCGGGAAGGTGTGGCTTCCCGCCAGAACGAACTCGATTCCCTGCTGGCAGCACGCGGTCGCATCCGCGATGATGCAGGCGAAATAGTCGGCGCCGGTGACGTCGTCATGGTAGTGGGCGAAGGGGCCGTTCATCTTAACAATCTTCCCGAGGTAATTCTCCGGAGAGACCACCATGTTGTAAACCTCGGTGTACACCAGAGTGCTTGAGAGTGTCGTCAGGTCGATGTCGACTTTGCCGGGATCCACCGGAGTTGAGGTCACCGTGGCAACGGGAGTGGGTGTTCCTTCCGGGGCAACGACGTCCGTAGGTGCCGCTGTCGTCGGGGTAGCCGTTGCGCCCGTGCCCTGCTGCATCACATCCGAAACGGTCTGGGTCTTGTTTCCGTGGGACCTCGTCGGAACCTGATTCTTGTTTGCGCCGCATCCGCTCAGAATGGCGGTCAGCAGACTCAGAAGAAGCAAACTGCAGACAACTCTTTTTTTCATTTTTTCATACCTCCCAAAACAAAACCAAGTACATAACATACGGCAAATGCCACCGTGTCAGCGCCGACGATGGTGGAGCCCACCGGCGTGCCGGCCAGAATGGAAATCAGAATTCCCAGAAGTGCGCAGACCACCGAAAGGACGGCGGCGCAGATTGTGACGCTTTTAAAGGTGCGGAATACCCGCATGGCCGAAAGGGCCGGGAAGATAACCAGAGCCGAGATTAAAAGCGAACCCACAAGGTTCATCGCCAAAACGATGATTACGGCGATGATGATTGCGAGAAGCAGGTTGTATGCCCCCGCATTGGTGCCGGTTGCCCTCGCAAAATCCTCATCGAAGGTCACGGCGAAAATCTTGTTGTACAAAAGGACAAAACATACAATCACAAGCACCGACAACGCCACACAGAGCCACACGTCCCGCTGCTGCAGCGTGAGGATTGAGGTGGAGCCGAACAGCGTCGAGCACACGTCCCCCGAGATGTTGGACGACGAGGGGAAAATGTTCATGATGAGGTAGCCGTAGGACAGCGCCGCCACGGAAATCATGGCGACCGCGGCATCCCCTTTGATCTTTGTGTGCTGGCCGGTCCGAAGCAGTAAAACGGCACTCACCATGGTAATCGGCAGAACTAAGAGCATGTTGTTGGTGAGGTTCAGCACGGCGGCAATCGCCATGGCGCCGAAGGCCACGTGGGACAGGCCGTCCCCGATGAAACTGAAGCGCTTCAAAACCAGCGTGACACCCAGAAGGGAAGAGCACAGCGCGATTAAAACGCCGACAATGAGAGCGTACTGCACAAACGGAAACTGCAGATATTGCATCAACTTATCAAGCATCGCACTCACCGCCTTCCTGCCCCGCAAAATACCGCCCGGTGTCGCTTACGAGGTATTCCTCCTTGGTTCCGAAGAAGACCCTGGTTCCGATATGAAGGATATGGCTTGCATACCGTATGGCCGCGGCGATGTCATGGCTGATCATGATGATTGTAAGCCCGTCGCGGTTCAGTTCCTCAATCAGACCGTACATGTCCGCCGTTGCCTTCGGATCCAGTCCCGTCACCGGCTCGTCCAGGAGAAGAAGCTTCCCGGATGCGCACAGGGCCCGCGCCAAAAGCACGCGCTGCTGCTGCCCGCCGGAGAGCTCCCGGTAGCAGCGATCCGCAAGGTTTGAGATACCCATGCGCTCCAGGGCTTTAGTTGCCGCTTCTTTGTCCTTCTTTCCGTAAAACGGCCGTAGACCGCAGCGCCCCTGACATCCGGAGAGAACAATCTCCCTCACGGATGCCGGGAAATCCTTCTGAATGAAGGTCTGCTGCGGCAAATAGCCGATCTCGTTTTTCTTTAGGCCGTCACCCACCGAAATCTCCCCGCTTATAGGGGCCTGCAGATGTAAAAGGGTCCGCATGAGAGTGGTCTTTCCGGAGCCGTTTTCTCCGACGATGCAGAGATAGTCCCCCGGATTGACCGAGAAACACAGATCCTTCGCGATGGTCCGACCCTCGTAGCCGAGCGAGAGATCGGTAACAGTGAGCAGAGCCATAGTCAACCTCCTATTTCAGGGCTTCTTTCAAAACCTCCAGGTTCTTTTCCATGATGGCGAGATAATTCGCACCGTCTTTCACATCCTTAGCGGTCACCGACTGCATGGAATCCAGCGCAAGAATCATCTGGTCCCCGTTCTGCGTGCTCCGGACAACGGTTTCCGCAATCTTGTGGTTCGTTCCCTCGATGGTGAGCACTACCGGAAGGCCGAGCTCATCCACCTTCTTCGAGAGGAACGTAATCGTCTCAAAGCTTGCCTCGCTCTCCGCGGAGCAGCCGACAAATGCAGCATAATAGCTCAGCCCGTAATCCTCCGTCAGGTACCGGAAGGGGAAGCGGTCGCCGAAGAGAAGAGTGCGAACAGTGGAGCCGTCCACCGCTTTTTGGTATTCCGCGTCGAGGGCTTTCAGCTTGTCTGTATAGGCGGATGCATTGGCCGTATAAACGTCAGCATGAGACGAATCAATCTTCTTAAGGGACTCCGCAATGTGCTTTACCAGGGCGCTTGCGTTTCGCAGGGAGAGCCATACGTGCTCGTCATATTCCTTCTCGCCGTCCTCGTGGTCATGGTCGTGATCCTCGTCCTCGTGGTCCGCGTCTTCATGATCATGGTCATCACCGTCTTCATGATCGTGGTCATCATCCCCGTGCTCGTGGTCGTGGTCCGCCTGCATTCCTTCCACAACCTCCTCTTCCTTCACGGCGTCGCCGAGAACCTCTAAAAGATTGATGGCAACGAGGTTTTTGTTCTTCGCCTGAGCGAGGGCCTTCTCAACCCATTCGTCGGATTCGCCGCCGACGTAGATAAACATGTCCGCCGTGGAAATCTTCAGGATGTCGTCTGCGGTGGGCTGAAAGCTGTGCAAATCAACGCCGGTATCCAGCAACATGGTTACCTCGGCGCCCGCCGGGTTGTCGCCCAGAATATTCATCACCCAGTCATATTCGGGAAAGATGGTGGTAACAATTCGAAGTTTGCCGTCATCGGCAGGAGAACTGCCGTTGCAGGCAGTGAGACTTCCCACCGTAAGCAAAGCGGCGAGAAGCAAAGAAAGTATTTTTTTCATGATAGAACCTCCGTAGTTTTTTGTAACACAAAAAGAAGGCCGTGTGCACCCGACGAAAGGGTACACTACGCCCCTACGGGGAGGTTTCAATTATTCAATCGGACTTTTCTGGAAACGAGGGTTTCCGAGAGAATTACAGATGCTGCCGGAGCAGCAAGAAGAACCGTGAGAACGGCAATCGCAATGAATGCCGCAGCACATGCGCTTTCGCCGAGCTGCTGCAAAGTGTTCTCGCACTGCAGCAGGGTTTCGCAGATCGGGCAGTCGTCACCACAACAGTCATGGTGGGATTCCGCAGCAATATAGAGCGAAGAGAGCATCAAAACAACAAGCATCAACAATCCGATGATGCCCGCTGCAGTACGCTTTCTGCTGTTGTCCGGAATCTTTCTCATTGCCGTAATTGCCTCCGCCCGTTTCTCGGCAATCGTGATTATAGCACCTTTTTTATCGTACGTAAAGAAAAAACGTGGATGCATTTGCCGTGGGAAGTACAGAAACGCTGCCGTACTGCGAAAGGCAATACGGCAGCTATTTTGTGTGTTGCCCCGATAAGGGTGTTGTTTGGGCAAGCACCGGGTCAGCGTTTGCAAAGCAGGGACTCAAGACGTTTTGCCGCCTCCGCGGTATCCGAGGGACTTCCGAACATGGAGAAGCGGAAGTAGCCTTCGCCGCAGGCACCGAAGCCGGCACCGGGAGTTCCGATTACCTGGATTTTGTTGAGGAGCATGTCGAAGAACGACCAGCTGTCGATTCCGTCCGGGCACTGCAACCAGATGTAGGGCGAGTTCTTGCCGCCGCAATACCATATTCCGGCCTTATCCAGCGCTTTGGTGACCACTGCGGCGTTGTTTTTGTACACCCGCAGGTTCTCCTGAATCTGGCGCTGTCCTTCCTCCGTGAAGACGGCCGCGCCGCCCTTTTGGATGATGTAGGAGACGCCGTTGGTCTTGGTGGTGCGGTTGCGAATCCACATGTCGTTTAAGTTCATTCCGTTGCGCTCAAGCTCCCGCGGAATGACGGTGTAACCAAGTCTTGTACCGGTGAAACCGGCGGTCTTCGAGAGCGAGCAGATCTCGATAGCGCAGGTCCGTGCGCCGGGAATCTCAAAGATGCTCCGCGGAAGTGTGGGGTCCTCGATGAACGCCTCGTATGCGGCATCGAAGAGGATAATCGAACCGTGCTCGTTCGCAAAATTCACCCACTTCGTGAGTTTCTCCCTGTCAAATACGGCGCCCGTCGGGTTGTTCGGCGAGCAGAGGTAAATGAGGTCTGCCACAGCGGAGTTGTCCGGCTCCGGCAGGAAGCCGTTATCGCGACCGGAGGGAAGGTGAATGATCTTGCGTCCGGCGATGATGTTGGCATCGACATATGCGGGGTATGCGGGCTCGATGATCAGCGAGCTTCCGCCGCGGTCGAAGAGATCTAAGATATCCCCGAGCTCGTCGCTGGCGCCGCTGGAGACGAAGACGTCCTCCGGCGTTAGATTTACGCCGCGGGCATTGTAATGTGCGGCAATGGCCTCGCGCAGGAAGGGAGCGCCGCACTCCGGCATATAGCCGTGGAAGCGGGAGGCGTCGGACTGATCGTCGACAGCTTCGTGAAGCGCTTTGATAACGACGTCGCACAGCGGAAGCGAAACGTCGCCGATTCCCATGCGGTAGAGATGTTCGCCGGGATGCGCGTTCTGGTAAGCCTTTACTTTCTGCGAGATGTTGTAGAAGAGGTAGGAATCTTTCAGATTGCCGTAGTTCATGTTCGGGGTAATCATGGTGCGTGGTCCTTTCGGTTATCTTAACTTTCGCAAGTCTAAATTGTGGAGATCCGCAGCGTCATTTCCTCGAGGACGTCCAGTAGCATGCGGACGGTGTCGAGGGAAGTTAACATTGCGGTGCCGTGGGCAGCTGCGCAGCGGCGGATGGCAACACCGTCGCCGTAATGAACACCGGAGAGAATCGCCCGGGTGTTGATGATGTAGCTGACGTATCCGGCGCGGATGGAGTCGAGGACTTCCTCGCTGTTTTCACTGGGCTTTCTGCGGATTCTGGTGCGGATTCCGTTCTCGCGGAGCACTTCGCCGGTCAAGGAC
Source organism: uncultured Lachnospiraceae bacterium (assembly GCA_902787715.1). Taxonomy (GTDB): domain Bacteria; phylum Bacillota; class Clostridia; order Lachnospirales; family Lachnospiraceae; genus ISDg. The sequence goes on along the minus strand of CADAHQ010000005.1, from coordinate 17,166 downwards.
GTTGCTTCGATGTTGAAGCCCATCTCGTAGAAGCGGCGAATCAGAGGAACCACCTCGTCCTTGTCCTCGTCGGCGACGCTGACTAAGACCGTACCGTAGTTCTTCAAGGTGAGTCCGGAGGCAATCAATGCCTTGTAAGCCGCGCGATGCAGTTTCTCGTCGTAGCCGATGGCCTCGCCGGTGGATTTCATCTCCGGGGAGAGGTAGGCGTCCATGCCGCGAAGCTTCGAGAAGGAGAAGGACGGCACTTTGACGTAGAAGCGCTTCTTTTCCGGCGGATACAGGAAGTTGATGCCCTGCTCCTCTAAGGAGTGCCCGAGGATGGCGCGGGTTCCGATGTCCGCAAGGCTGTAGCCCGTGGCCTTCGAGAGGAAGGGAACCGTTCTCGAAGAGCGGGGGTTAACCTCGATGATATATACTTTTTCGTTCTTGTCCACGATGAACTGGATGTTGAACAGGCCTACGATGCCGATGCCCAAACCGAGCATTTCCGTATAGTGGAGAATGGTTTTCTTCACGGACTCGGAGAGGCTGTAGGGCGGATAGACGCTGATGGAGTCTCCGGAGTGAACACCGGTGCGCTCCACAAGCTCCATGATGCCCGGGACAAATACTTTCTTTCCGTCGCAGACGGCGTCCACCTCGACTTCCTTACCGCGGATATAGCGGTCCACAAGGACAGGCTTGTCAGGGGCAATCTCCACGGCGGTGTGAAGGTATTCGCGAAGCGCGGATTCCTTGGAGACGATCTGCATCGCGCGGCCGCCTAAGACGAAGCTGGGGCGAACCAAAACGGGATAACCGATCGCCGCGGCAGCGGCGACACCCTCTTCGATGCTGGTTACGGCCTGCCCCTTCGGCTGCGGGATGCCAAGCGTAAGCAGCAGGTGCTCGAACTGGTCACGGTCCTCCGCGCGGTCGATGGCGGCACAGTCCGTGCCGATAATCTTTACGCCCCGCGCTGCAAGGGAGTCCGCAAGGTTGATGGCGGTCTGCCCGCCCAGGGTGGCAATTACGCCCTCGGGCTTTTCCAAATCGATGATGTTCATGACATCCTCGGTGCAGAGGGGCTCAAAATACAGCTTGTCGGAGCAGGTGTAGTCCGTGGACACGGTCTCCGGGTTGTTGTTTATGATAATTGCCTCGTAGCCGGCAGCGCGGATGGTCTTTACGGCGTGCACGGTGGAGTAGTCAAACTCGACGCCCTGGCCGATACGAATCGGGCCGGAGCCGAGAACGATGATCTTTCTGCGGTCGGAGACGAGGGATTCATTTTCCGTCTCGTAGGTCGAGTAGAAGTAAGGCACATAGCTGGCAAATTCCGATGCACAGGTGTCGATCATCTTGTACACGGGGCGGATGCCCTCCCGGGTGCGAAGGTCAGCAACCTCACGCTCCTTCATACCCCAGAAATCGCCCACGGCGCGGTCGGAGAAGCCCATTCTCTTCGCCTCGCGAAGCACCTGCAGATCGCCCTTGGCGGAAGCAAGCTCGCGCTCCATGGATACGATATTGCGAAGCTTCCGAAGGAAGAAGCGGTCGATGGCGGTGGCTTCGGCAATCTCGTCGATACCGGTGCCGAGCCGTAACAGAGCAGCGATGGCGTAGATGCGGTCGTCGGTGCCGATGCGGATGTAAGAAAGAAGCTGATCCGCAGGCATCTCGTCGAACTTGGCCATGTGCAGATGGTAAACGCCGGTTTCCAAGGAGCGGATGCCCTTTAAGAGACTCTCCTCAAAGGTGCGCCCGACGCTCATGGTCTCGCCGGTGGCCTTCATCTGGGTAGAGAGGGAGTTGTCGGCGTCGGCGAATTTGTCGAAGGGGAAGCGCGGCATCTTCGTTACGACGTAGTCGAGAGCCGGCTCGAAGGAGGCCGGGGTGTTCGCAAGCGCAATCTCATCAAGCGTCATGCCGATACCGATCTTGGCGGAGACGCGGGCGATGGGGTAGCCGCTGGCTTTGGACGCCAGAGCGGACGAGCGCGACACACGGGGATTGACCTCGATTAAGTAGTATTGGAACGACTTCGGATCCAGCGCGAACTGCACGTTGCAGCCGCCCTCAATCTTGAGAGCGCGGATGATCTTCAACGCGCTGTCACGAAGCATATGGTATTCCTTGTTGGTCAGAGTCTGGGACGGGCAAACCACGATGGAGTCGCCGGTGTGGATGCCCACGGGGTCCAGGTTTTCCATGTTGCAGACGGTGATGGCCGTGTCGTTTTTGTCGCGGATGACCTCGTACTCGATCTCCTTGAAGCCCTTGATGCTCTTTTCAATCAGCACCTGGTGCACCGGGGAGAGGGAGAGACCGTTTCGGAGCATTGCGACAAATTCTTCCTCATTGTCCGCGAAGCCGCCGCCGGTTCCGCCGAGGGTAAATGCCGGGCGAAGCACGACGGGGTAACCGATTTCCGCAGCAATGCGGATACCGTCTGTTTCGTTGGTGGCGATGTCCGAGGGAAGCACGGGCTCGCCGAGCTCCTCGCAGAGCTCCTTGAACAGCTCGCGGTCCTCCGCGCGCTCGATGGACGAGGTGTCGGTGCCGAGAAGCTCCACGCGGCATTCCGCGAGGACGCCTTTCTTCTGCAATTGCATCGCAAGGTTAAGACCGGTCTGACCGCCGATGCCGGGCAAAAGAGCGTCCGGGCGCTCGTAGCGGATGATCTTTGCGATAAATTCAAGCGTCAAAGGTTCCATGTAGACCTTGTCCGCGATGGCGGTGTCGGTCATGATGGTTGCAGGGTTACTGTTGCAGAGGATGACCTCGTAGCCCTCTTCCTTCAGGGCGAGGCAGGCCTGAGTTCCCGCGTAGTCAAATTCGGCGGCCTGTCCGATGACAATCGGGCCGGAGCCGATGATTAATACTTTTTTGATATCAGTTCTTTTCGGCATGGTACGCCTCCATCAAACGAAGGAATCGGTCGAACAGATACGCGCTGTCCTGCGGCCCCGGAGAGCTCTCCGGATGATACTGGACGCTGAAGGCGCGGTCTGCTTCGCAGGCGACACCCTCCACGGTGCCATCGAGGAGGTTTTTGTGCGTGACCGTAAGGGGCGTTCCCGCCAGACTGTTCTCGTCCACCGCGTAGGAGTGGTTCTGCGAGGTGATTTCGATGCGGCCCGTTGCGAGATCCTGCACGGGATGGTTACCGCCGCGGTGACCGAATTTTAACTTGTAGGTCTTCGCACCGTAGGAGAGCGACAGAATCTGATGTCCGAGGCAGATGCCGAAGATCGGAAGGGTTCCGTGCATCTCGGAGACGGTGGCGATGGTTGCGGGAACATCGGTGGGGTCGCCGGGGCCGTTACTGAGCATCACGCCGTCCGGTGCAAGGCGTCGGATGGTTGCGGCGTCCGTATCCCACGGTACGACGGTGACTTCACAGCCGCGCGCAAGGAGCGAGCGGAGGATGTTCCGCTTCATTCCGCAGTCAATCAGAACCACGTGCAGCGGTTTCTCCCCGTCTTTCGTCACGGCGGGATCCGGGGTGAACAGTTCGATGGTGCGGCCGCTGACCCGGGATACCGCGTCCTTCGGAAGGACCGTGTTCCGGATTACGGCAAGCCCGTCCGCAAGCGTTGTCGCCGGGGTGGTAATCAGCACTTTCCGGGAGCCTAAATCCCGGATGGAGCGATTCAGCTTTCTGGTGTCTAAGCCGCTTACGCCGGGGATTCCGAAGCGCTTCATAACGCTTCCGAGGGACTCCGTGCTTCGGAAGTTGGAAGGCTCGTCGTTGTATTCGTGGACAAGGAACGCGCCGATGGTGGGACGACCGGTTTCATAGTCGTCGTCACACATGCCGTAGTTGCCGATGAGAGGGTAGGTCATAACGACCGCCTGATCGGTGTAGGAGGGATCGGAGAGGATCTCCTGGTAGCCGACCATGGAAGTGTTGAACACTAATTCCAACACAACGTCGCTGTCGGCGCCGAAGCCGTAGCCGAGGTATTCCGCGCCGTCCTCGGTTATAATTTTTCGGTCAAATTCACGCATCTTGGTTTCGACCTTTCCTGAGTGAGATTCTTTGGTTTCAAGATCGTTTTCACGACCAAAACGATTATACGCGCTCTCTGATTTGTTGTAAACAGTTTCGCTTACGGAAACTGCAGCTTTTCGCGGGTAAAGATCAGCGCTCGGACAACCGCTGTTCGAAGCGGTCTTTTCTCGTGTCCGAGGGAACCGGAGTCGGGTAGGAGCCGTCGAAGCAGGCGCTGCAGATGTCGGCACTGCCGCACAGACCCGGAAGCTCGTCCACAGGGAGGTATCCGAGGGTGTCCACACCGATGATTTTCGCAATCTCCGGAACGGTGTGTTTGCACGCAATCAGATTGTCCTCGGAATCCACGTCCGTTCCGTAGTAGCAGGGATGCAGGAAGGGCGGTGCCGTGACGCGCATATGAATTTCTTTCGCGCCGGCTTCCCGGAGCATCCGCACGATGTGGGCGCAGGTGGTGCCGCGCACGATGGAGTCGTCAATCAGGACAATGCGCTTGTTCCTGACGGTCTCCTCCACGGCGGCAAGCTTTATCTTTACGGCGTCCATCCGCCCGGAGGGCTTGATGAAGGTGCGCCCGATGTATTTGTTTTTGATGAGCCCGATGCCGTAGGGAATGCCGGAGGCTCTGGCGTAGCCGATGGCCGCGTCGAGTCCCGAGTCCGGAACACCGATGACAATGTCGGCATCCGCCGGATGGGCGAGGGCGAGAATCTCACCGGCACGCAGTCTTGCCGCATGCACGGAGACGCCGTCGATGACGGAATCCGGTCTCGCAAAATAGATGTATTCGAAGATGCAGTGCCGCACCGGGGCGGTTCCGCAGTGCTCTTTCCGGGAGACGACACCGTCACGGCTGAAGACAAGCATCTCGCCGGGCTCCACATCCCGGATCGGCGTTGCTCCGACGGCGTGCAGCGCACAGGTCTCGGAGGCGACGATGTAGGTGCCGTCCGCCGTCTGCCCGTAGCAGAGCGGCCGGAAACCGTGGGGATCGCGGATGCAGATCAGTTTCTGCGCCGACATGACAATCAGGGAAAATGCACCCTGCAGCGATGCCACTGCCCGGCTCACCGCGTCCTCGATGGAGGGGCTTAAGAGCCGCTCCTTGGTCACGAGATAAGCGATGATCTCGGTGTCGCTTGTGGTGTGGAAGATGGCTCCGGTCAGCTCGAGGGCGGAGCGGAGCTCGGCGGCGTTGCTGATGTTTCCGTTGTGTGCAAGCGCCATCTTTCCTTTCTGGTGGTTGACTTCAATGGGCTGGACGTTGCTTCGGCCGGAGCCGCCGGTGGTGGCGTACCGGGTGTGGGCGACCGCCATGGTCGCTGCGGGGAAGGAGGCCAGCACCTCCCGCGGGAACACGTCCGAGACCAGACCGACATCTTTGTGGGAGCGGAAGATTCCGTCGTCGTTGACGACGATTCCGCAGCTCTCCTGACCGCGGTGCTGCAATGCGTAGAGGCCGTAGTAGGCCATCTCCGCAGCCGGCACAGGGTCTTTTGCGAAGACACCGAAGACACCGCACTCCTCATGTAATTTGTCAAACGATGTACTCATAAACACAACCTCGGAATACAGAGAAGATTCAAATGAATTGGCCGTCCGGGCGGAGCGTCAGCCTTTCCGGTATTTCAGGGAGGCTGCTATGAAGCCTGCGAAGAGCGGGTGCGGGCGGTTCGGGCGGGACTTGAACTCCGGATGGAACTGCACGCCCACGTAGAACGGGCGCTCCGAAAGTTCCACGGTCTCCACCAGCGTGCCGTCCGGCGAGAGGCCGCTTAAGGTGAGCCCCGCCTTCTGCATCGCTTCGCGATAGTCGTTGTTGAATTCGTAGCGATGGCGGTGACGCTCGCGGATGTGAAGCGAGCCGTAGCAACGCTCCATCGTGGTTCCCGCCTTGATCTCGCAGGGGTATGCACCCAGACGCAGCGTGCCGCCCTTGTCGATGGCGTCGCTCTGGCCGGGCATGAAATCGATCACCTTGTTCTTGCACTGCTCGTCAAATTCACCCGAGTTCGCGCCGGCAATCGCCAAAACGTCGCGGGCGTATTCAATCACCATAATCTGCATGCCGAGGCAGATGCCGAAGCAGGGAACATTGTTTTCTCTTGCGTATCTCGCGGCGCGGATCATACCTTCGATACCGCGGTCGCCGAAGCCGCCGGGAATGATGATGCCGTCGACGCCCGCAAGAATGTCGGAAACGGTGGTGTCGTTGATCTGCTCGGAGTCAATCCAGCGGATGTCCACAGTGGCGTTGTTGATATAGCCCGCGTGGCGCAGGGCTTCCGCAACGGAGAGGTATGCGTCGTGGAGACCGACGTATTTGCCGACCAAGCCGATGGTGACATCTTCCGTGCGGGTCTTGATGCGCTCCACCATGTCGCTCCATTCTTTGAGGTCCGGAGCGGGCGCGTCGATGCCCAGCTCTCTGCAGACGACGGACGAAAAATTCGACCGCTCCAGCATGAGAGGCGCCTCGTAGAGGTTCGGCAGCGTGATGTTTTCAATGACGCAGTCGGGCTTTACGTTGCAGAAGAGGGAAATCTTGCGGAAGATGGATTCCTCCAGCGGTTCGTCGCAGCGGAGGACGATGATGTTGGGGTTGACGCCCATGCCCTGAAGCTCCTTGACGGAGTGCTGGGTGGGCTTGGATTTGTGCTCCTCGGAGCCGTGGAGATACGGAACCAGCGTAACATGAATGAAGAGGCTGTTCTCCCGTCCGACCTCGAGAGAGATCTGGCGTACAGCCTCGATGAAGGGTTGCGACTCAATATCGCCGATGGTACCGCCGATTTCGGTGATGACGACGTCCGCAGAAGAGTGGCGGCCGACGTTGTAGACAAATTCTTTGATCTCGTTGGTGATGTGCGGAATGACCTGCACGGTGGAGCCGAGGTACTCCCCGCGGCGCTCCTTGTTGAGAACGTTCCAGTAAACTTTACCGGTCGTCAAATTGGAGTACCGGTTCAGGTCCTCATCGATGAAGCGCTCGTAATGTCCGAGGTCGAGGTCGGTCTCCGCGCCGTCCTCGGTCACGTAGACTTCCCCGTGCTGATACGGGCTCATGGTGCCCGGGTCGACGTTGATGTACGGGTCGAGCTTCTGCGCAGCGACCTTTAAGCCCCGCGCCTTCAAAAGACGTCCGAGGGACGCCGCGGTAATGCCCTTGCCAAGGCCCGATACCACACCGCCGGTTACGAAGATGTACTTAGTCATATTCACTTGCCTCCCTTATCGTTTCACACAAAACGGAACTCCGAACCGTTCGGATTCCTCTTGAATTTCTGTAGAATAATAATTTCCGTGCCGCAGTGCGGTTTTGTCAGATACCGCTTGCGCCGTAGTTGGAGAGAACGCGCGCCGAAGGATCGTTGACGTTGCAGCCTTCCCACTCGCGGTTCGGCATCCAGAAGTCGACGATCATCTCGCCCTGTCCCGGATAATACTGCTCGAAAATCTCGCGGTAGAGGAGCGACTCTTTCGTGAAGGGCTGCGCGTGGGTGTATTTTTTGCGCTTCTCCTCGAATTCCTCATCGGTGTACTGCGATTCGGCGTACTCCTTTAAGTAGTCCACCATCGAGTGACCCACCGCATCGGAAAATGCAGCCTTCTCACGCCACAAAATGGAATCCGGAAGGTACGCAAGACCTTCGAAGGCGTGGCGAAGGAGGTATTTGCCCATGTTGTAATGGTTCCGCTTCATCTCGGGATCGATGCTCATCACGTAGTGAACAAAATCGAGATCGCCGAAGGGAACCCGCGCCTCTAAGGAGTTTACGCTGATGCAGCGGTCGGCGCGGAGCACATCGTACATGTGCAGCTCGCGGACGCGCTTCTGCGACTCCTTCTGGAAAGCTTCCGCGCTGGGCGCGAAGTCGGTGTATTTGTAGCCGAAGAGCTCGTCGGAAATTTCTCCGGTGAGGAGCACACGGATGTCCGTCTGCTCGTGAATTGCCTTACATACCAGATACATGCCCATGCTCGCCCGGATGGTCGTGATGTCGAAGGTTCCGAGGAGCTTAATGACCTCCGGAAGGGAAGAGATAACTTCCTCCGGTGTCATGAAAACTTCCGTGTGGTCGGCGCCGATAAAATCGGCAACCTGCTTTGCATACTTTAAGTCGATGGCGTCCTTGCTCATGCCGATGGCAAAGGTGCGGATGGGCTTGTCGCTCTTTCTCGCGGCGATGGCGCACACGAGGGAGGAGTCCAGACCGCCGGAGAGCAGGAAACCGACTTTTGCGTCTGCAACCAGACGTTTTTCAACGCCTGCAATCAGCTTCTCGCGGATCTTGCCGCAGACGGTCTCCAGATCGTCGCCGGAGACTTCCGATACCGCTGCAATGTCGCAGTAGCGGTAGAATTTGCCGCCCTTCCAGTAGCAGCCGGGAGGGAAGGGGAGAATGTGCTCACAGAGGCCTGTGAGGTTCTTCGGTTCGCTGGCAAAAACCACGGTTCCGTTTTTGTCTGTTCCGTAGTAGAGAGGACGGATGCCGATGGGATCGCGGGCTGCGATAAATTCATTGGTCCGCCCGTCGTAAATCACGCAGGCAAACTCCGCATCCAGCTTCGAGAACATTTCGGTGCCGTAGACGCGGTACATCGGAAGAAGAATCTCGCAATCGCTGTCGGTGGTGAAGCGGTAGCCTTTCTTCGAAAGAGCCTCCCGCTGTGCGGCAAAACCGTACAGCTCGCCGTTACATACAACAGCGTCTCCGCCGAGGGTAAAGGGCTGCATGCCGCTGCCTGAGAGATCCATGATGGCAAGGCGGTGGAAGCCGAGAAGGCCGTGGCCGGTATCAAGGATGCGCGTGTCGTCCGGGCCGCGGGACACGGTCTGCGCAAATCCTTCCGTAAATGCTCTCGGGTCGCTCACCGGCCCGCAGTATCCGATAATGGAACACATGGTAAATTCACCTCTTACAAACCGCCCGAAACCCCGCACAATCGCGGGGCTTTTCGGGGGTTTGCATCTTTCCGGGTATATTATTCTACGTCTTGTAAAGCGTCGTAACCTTCTTCGCCGGTGCGGACTTTAATGACATTTTCCACATCGTATACGAAGATCTTGCCGTCGCCGATATGTCCGGTGTAAAGCACCTTCTTGGCGGTCTCGATAACCTTGCGTACCGGAACCGCTACGACGACGATGTCAACCTGAATCTTAGGAAGCAGAGTGGCCTCAACCGGAACACCACGATAGAACTCCGGCTTGCCCTTCTGGATACCGCAGCCGAGCACGTGGGAGACGGTCATACCGGTGATACCGATACCCATCATGGCCTCTTTCAATTGCTCGAAGCGGGACTCACGGCAGACAATTTCAACCTTTGTGAACTTCGGCGAACCGTCATCCACAACCGAGGCAACCTTCTTTACCGGAACGGCCTCGGCAACCGGCGTCTCACCGGTAACGGCAACCGCATCGGCAGCCTCAGGGAAGCTGTAAGGAAGACCGGCAACTGCGGGAGCGAAGTCTGCGTAGGAACTCGGAAGACCGTGCTCGGTGCTGTCCAGACCGCGAATCTCTTCCTCGGGCGAAACACGGAGACCGATGGTCTTCTTGATAATCATAAACGTGATGGTCATGCATACTGCAGTCCATGCAAGGATGGCAGCGATACCAAGTGCCTGAATGCCTAAAAGCTTGGGACTACCGGTGTAGAACAGACCTTCCAACCCGGCGGGAGCCTTCGGGTTTGCAAGCAAGCCTACGGCGATGGTTCCCCAGATGCCGTTCGCAAAATGCACACCTACGGCACCGACGGGATCGTCCACATGGCACTTCAGATCAAGTACTTCGACAACAATGACTACCAGGATACCGGATACGATACCGACGATGCTTGCACCTAAAGCGTCCAAAGCGTCGCACCCTGCGGTGATACCTACAAGACCTGCCAGGGAGGCGTTAAGGCACATCGAAACATCGGGCTTGCCGTTCTTAATCCAGGTGTATAACAAAGTGGTGCAGGTGGCAACTGCCGGAGCGATCGTTGTGGTGACGAAGATGGAAGCAAGGGAGTTTCCGTCCCAGGCAGCAGCGCCGTTGAAACCGTACCAGCCAAACCACAGGATGAAGCATCCGAGAGCACCTAAGGTGATGGCGTGACCGGGAATAGCGTTAACTTTCGTAACTTTACCGCTCTTGTCTTTTACGTATTTGCCAAGGCGGGGACCAACCAGGATAGCACCGATCAATGCGGTGATACCGCCGACGGAGTGGATCGCTGCGGAACCTGCGAAATCGTGGAAACCGAGCTTCACAAGCCAGCCCTGCGAGTTCCAAACCCAACCGGCTTCAATGGGGTAAACAAACAGCGAAATGACGCCGGAGTAAATGCAATAGGAGATGAACTTCGTGCGCTCTGCCATGGAGCCGGATACGATGGTGGCTGCCGTTGCGCAGAACACAAGGTTGAATACGAAGGAAGGAGCCATTCCGTCCTCGAGGAACCCACCGAAATCGGTGAAGATCTTAAGATTCGGAATGCCGATAAATCCGCATACATAATCCTCGGCCATCATGAGAGAGAAGCCGAGCAGTACGAAAACAACCGTACCGATACAGAAATCCATGAGGTTCTTCATGATGATGTTGCCGGCATTTTTCGCACGGGTGAAACCGGTCTCAACCATGGCGAACCCGGCCTGCATGAAGAACACGAGTGCGGCTCCGATCAGGAACCAGATACCAAAAGCTTCTTTTGTGACAATTGAGGTAATATCGGTGATTGACATAGCAAGCACCTCCTTTGTAAATACTCCCTGCAGGTCCGTTCGGCTCCATCGGCCGGCGTCGCTGCAGAGGCATGGAACCCCTTTCCCTTTGTTTTACTACACTTATTTCCGCCGGGCGGCTCCCGTAACTCTCCAGCGGAGCTGCGTGGAGCCGTCCGGTTTTGTTTTGCTATGATCAGCGTACGCTGAAGAGGATGTCGCCGTAGGTCGGGTACGGCCAGTAGCTTCTCGCCGTGAGGGTTTCGGCCTCATCGCAGGCGATGCGAAGCTCGGTCATCGCAGGCAGAACCTTGTCGCGGATAAACTCGGACTCGGGAATGATTCCCTCGATCTCGCGGAGCGAAACCATGGTGCTCTCCAGAACTTCCGTGCGCTCGTCGATGATGTCGGTGAGAGCGGAGAGTCTTGCGATCAGCTTGCTGTCGCGGCGGCACGGAATGGATCCGTCCACAGCCTTCTTCGCAGCAACGTCTCTTGCGAGATCCGATGCGTATTTGTCGACTGCCGGTGCAATCTGGGTCTTGGCCATGTCAACCATGGTGTTGGCCTCGATGGCAACGCTCTTGCAGTAGTTCTCCAGCATGATGTCAACACGGGAGCGAAGTTCGTCCATGGTGAACACGCCGTGGGAGATGAGCATGTCGGCGTTCTTCTTATCCAGAAGGTGAGGCATGCAGTCGGCCGTCGTGCGGTAGTTGGAAAGACCGCGGACTTCCGTTGCTTCCTTGATCCAGGCATCATCGTAACCGTTGCCGTTGAAGATGATGCGCTTGTGATCCTTGATGGTCTTCTTGATCATTGCGTGAAGAGCATCCTCGAAGTTCTCGGCGCCCTCCAGACGGTCGGCGTAAATCTTCAGGGATTCTGCTACGGCACTGTTGAGCATGATGTTTGCACATGCGATGCTGTTGGAGGAACCGAGCATACGGAACTCGAATTTGTTGCCGGTAAATGCGAACGGCGAAGTACGGTTGCGGTCCGTCGTATCGCGGTTGAACTTCGGAAGAACATCAACCCCCAGCTTCATGACGGTCTTTTCGGTTCCGGCGTAAGGCTTGTCGGTGTCGATTGCTTCCAAAACGGCGTTCAGTTCGTCGCCGAGGAACATGGAGATAACTGCAGGCGGAGCCTCGTTTGCGCCGAGACGATGGTCGTTGCCGGCGGTAGCTACGGAGAGACGAAGCAGATCCTGATAATCGTCCACGGCCTTGATGACCGCGCAAAGGAACAACAGGAACTGTGCATTTTCATAAGGCGTATCTCCGGGGGAGAGGAGGTTCTGGCCGTTGTCTGTTGCGATGGACCAGTTGTTGTGCTTGCCGGAGCCGTTCACGCCTGCGAAAGGCTTCTCATGAAGCAGGCAGACAAGACCGTGCTTGGCAGCAACCTTCTGCATGATCTCCATCGTCAACTGGTTGTGATCCGTTGCGATGTTTGTGGTGGAGTAGATCGGCGCCAGCTCGTGCTGTGCGGGAGCCACTTCGTTGTGCTCGGTCTTTGCAAGGATTCCGAGCTTCCAGAGTTCCTCGTTCAGGTCCTTCATGTAGGCCTGTACGCCGGGCTTGATAACGCCGAAGTAATGATCGTCAAGCTCCTGGCCCTTCGGAGGCTTGGAACCGAAGAGCGTGCGGCCCGTGAAACGAAGGTCGGGACGCTTGTCATACATTTCCTTAGAAATGAGGAAGTATTCCTGCTCCGGTCCTACGGAGGAGATAACGCGCTTCGCCGTGGTGTTGCCGAAGAGGCGAAGGATACGAAGTGCCTGCTTGCTGAGCGCCTCCATGGAACGCAGCAGCGGGGTCTTCTTGTCCAGGGCGTGTCCGCCGTAAGAGCAGAACGCGGTGGGAATGCAAAGGGTGTTGCCCTTTAAGAATGCGTAGGAAGTGGGATCCCATGCGGTGTATCCTCTCGCCTCGAAGGTAGCGCGAAGGCCGCCACTGGGGAAGGAGGATGCATCCGGCTCGCCCTTGATGAGCTCCTTGCCGGAGAACTCCATGATCACGCCGCCGTCCGGAGACGGGGAGATGAAGCTGTCATGCTTCTCGGCGGTGATACCAGTGAGCGGCTGGAACCAGTGCGTAAAATGCGTTGCTCCCTTGCCGACTGCCCATTCCTTCATCGCTTCTGCTACGGCATTGGCAACACTTGCATCGAGTTCCGCACCCTCATCGATGGTGCGACGGAGGGATGCATAAACTTTGGCGGAGAGAGTCGCCTTCATGACTCTGTCGTCAAATACATCACATCCGAAGTAATCCGGTACCGTTGTCGTTGTCTTCATAATTTTCTCCTTTCGCTCCGGAAATGAAAAGAGGCGCCTCCCGTACCGTCTGGGTACGAAAGACGCCTTTGCCTTTCTTGATCCGAAATCGTTTATTGTGAAATTGTTTTCTAAAAAAGAGAAAGCGCCTCTGAGTGATTACTCAAAGACGCCGTTGCCTTTCATGAGCCCATTTATACACCCGGATTTTCCGATTGTCAAGCCCTTTTTTGAAAAAAATTGCGCGACTTTTTGCGCGGCTGTGCAATTGCAAGGACGCGCTTTCTATGATATTTTATAGAGGAGCGAAGAGGAAGGCATTTGTTTTAAGTTGATTTAATCTTTCCGCGGTACGATTGGGAAGGCCGGGGATGGATTTTCCGACCGTTTCTTCGGATAATCACGGCCGATTACGGCTTTACGGAGGGTTTATGCGGATTCTGCTTGCGGAGGATGAGAAGGCGCTGTCGCGCGTTTTGGTCTCGATTTTTGAGAAGAATAATTACTCGGTGGATCCGGTGTACGACGGGGAGGACGCTCTGGCTTACCTGCAGAGCGAAAACTACGACGTCGCAGTTCTGGATATCATGATGCCCAAGATGGACGGCATCACGGTTTTGCGAAAACTCCGGGAGTCGGGCAACAACCTTCCGGTTTTGATGCTCACGGCAAAGTCCGAGGTGGAGGACAAGGTGCTTGGGTTGGATTCGGGCGCCAACGATTATCTCGCGAAGCCCTTCGACACGAAAGAGCTCCTCGCCCGCATCCGCGCCATCACCAGAAGCCGGGCGGTGGCGGACAACAAGCTTCGCATGGGCAACATCGCCCTCGACCGTGCCACCTTCGAGCTCTCCTCGCCCTTCGGCAGCTTCCGGCTGGCCAACAAGGAGTTTCAGATGATGGAGATGCTTCTCTCAAACCCGCGCAACGTGGTTGCCACGGAACGGTTTCTGGAGAGAATCTGGGGCTTTGACACCGACGTGGAGATCAATGTGGTCTGGGTTTACATCTCCTACCTTCGAAAGAAGCTGGATGCGCTCTCGGCGGACGTCGCCATCAAGGCTTCGAGAAATGCAGGCTATTCCCTGGAGGAAAAGAAATGATTCAAAAACTTCGAAGAAAGTTTATCATACTGGCGTTGGCCGCGCTGTTCGTTCTCCTCGCCGTGATTGTTGCGGGCATGAACATCTTAAACTACCGCTCGGTAGTGAAGGAGGCCGACACCACCCTCACCATCCTCTCGGAGAACGGGGGAACGTTCCCGGTGGTCTCGGAAGAGCGCCCGCCGTGGCTGCCGAAGGACATGTCGCAGGAGATTCTGTATGAAAGCCGTTTCTTTTCCGCGCTCCTTGCAAGGGACGGAGAAGTGGTGTATGCGGACATGTCGAAAATTTACATGGTCGATCAGGAGACTGCGGGAAAATATATCCGGGCAGCGCTCGGCGAAGACGGAGAGGTCGGATTTGTCGAGGATTTTCGCTATATGATGGTTCAGGAAGAGCAGTATACGCGAATCACCTTCCTGGACTGCGGAAGAAAGCTTGATCTGTTCCATGACTTCGTATTCCAAAGCATCCTGATTTCCTTGATTGGATACGTTTTGACCGCGGTCATCATCTGCATTCTGGCCGGCCGCTTTGTGCGCCCGGTGGCGGAGAGCTACGAGCGGCAGAAGCGGTTCATCACCGACGCGGGCCACGAGATCAAAACGCCTCTTACAATCATCAGCGCAAACGTGGACCTTTTGGAGATGGACACCGGGGCAAATCCATCCCTTTCGGACATCCGGCAGCAGACCGGGCGGCTTCGGGATCTCACCAACGACCTGGTTTATCTCTCCCGCATGGAGGAAGCGGCCGGGAAGCTTCCGATGGTGGATTTTCCGCTTTCGGAGGTTGTGTCGGATACGGCGGAGTCCTTTGTCACCCTCGCAACTTCGCAGGAGAAGGAGCTTATCTGCAGAATTGAGCCTCTCCTGTCCCTTCGTGGAAACGACAAGGCCATCGCGCGCCTTGTGTCCATCCTTTTGGACAATGCGATAAAGTATTCGCCGAAGGGGAGTCAGATTGAGCTGAACCTGCAAAAGCAGGGCCGTCGGGTGCTTCTCTGGGTCGGAAACCGGAGCAACACCCCCATCACCGCGGAGAATCTCCGCCATGTGTTCGACCGGTTCTACCGCACCGACGCCTCCCGAAACTCCGAGACGGGCGGCCATGGCATCGGCCTGTCCATGGCTCAGGCCATTGTGAACGAGCACGGCGGGAAGATCGGGGCGTCCTCGCCGGACGGAGAATCGTTCGTCGTGACGGCGAGCTTTCCCGGATGAAGAAAAAGTCCGGTTTTTTTAAAGTCTTTAAAGTTCATTTAAGAAAGCACTGGTACAATGCAGTCAAGAACCAAGCAAAGGAGAGTGCTTACTATGTATGACAATACAAACGATACAATGAACACAATGAACACCATCAATGAGAATACCGCATGGACGGAATATCCGCAGAACACCGTACTGGCTGTGCCGGCGGTGCAGGAGACCGCAAAACCCCGCAAGAAGAGATTCGCCGGCATCCTGGCTGTGGCTCTCGGCTGTTCCCTCTTGGGCGGCCTGATCGGCGCCGGCGGTGTGGCAGCGTACAGCAAGTGGTCCGCAAAGGACACGGCGACGGTTGCCGAGGCGGACGAAGGCGGTGTTTCGGAGATTTTGGTAGGCACCAGAAACAACGCGAAGGTGGAGACGACGGCGGTTTCCAAAGACAAGGAACTGTCCGCAGCGGACATCTACGAGGCCAATGTGAACGCGACAGTCGGTATCACCACCGCTTCGACGACGAATTACTTCGGTTATAAGACCACGGCAGCGGCTTCCGGATCCGGCTTTGTCCTCACTTCCGACGGTTACATCGTGACCAACTACCACGTTGTGGAAGGCGCAGACAAAATCAAGGTGACAACCTATGACGACACGTCCTACGACGCAACGCTTGTAGGCTATGACGAGAGCAACGACATCGCGGTTTTGAAAGTGGATGCCAAGGGAATGCAGACGGTTGTGGTCGGTGATTCCGACGCCCTCCGGGTCGGCGACAGCGTAGTGGCTATCGGCAACCCTCTCGGAGAGCTGACCTTCTCCCTCACCCACGGTGACATCAGTGCCCTGAACCGCAAGGTTACCATCAACAACAATGCAATGACCCTGATTCAGACGGACTGCGCCATCAACTCCGGCAACTCCGGCGGCGCACTGTTCAACGCCTACGGTGAAGTCATCGGCATCACCAACGCAAAGTATTCCAGCAGCGGTTTCTCGGGAACGGCTTCCATCGACAATGTCGGTTTCGCCATCCCGATGAACAGTGTCATCGGCATCATCAAAAGCATCATCGAAAAGGGGTATATCGAGAAAACCTACATCGGTATCGGTGTCACAAACCTTGAGAGCCAGAACCAGTCGACGGGCCTTTCGGGAGCGCTTGTAGTGAGCGTCGAGGAAGGCGGCCCGGCAGACAAGGCAGGCCTTAAGGAAAATGACGTCATCACCAAGGTGAACGGCACCCTGATTACCGGGACTGATGAGCTTATCAGAATGATTGCCGCAGGCTCGGAGGGAGACGTGGTGACGCTCACGGTATACCGCGACGGCGAGACATCGGTAATCAAAGTGACGCTTGCGGTCCGGAGACAGTCGGCGCTTCCTGAGAAACAGAATGAAACCGGGGACAACCCGGAGAAGCAGGAGCAGCAGGAAAACAAAGGACAGGACCGAAAGAACGGCCGCTCCGGACAGTCCGGGGAGACGCCTTTCGACGGCGGATACCCTTCCTTCGACGATTTGTTCCCCTTCGGCGACGATGATTCCTTCAACGGAAATGGTCCTTTTTAAGATAGAAAGAAAGAGCATTTGCCTTCGGAATTCATTCGAAAAATCCGAAAAAAAACTGCTTGACAAATCCTGAATAAGGCATTAAAATGCGGACAAATGAGCAAAGGCGTTCATTTCTGTGTCAATGACGACACGGAAGTGGCGCCTTTTTTTGCGTGGTAAGCGAGAGCACACGCTCCGGCGGGCGGCCGGCGGGATCGTGAGGACGCCTTCATGAAAGCGAAGCTTTCGATGAAGCGTCGGAACGAGACCGGAAGCAGACGAAGTCTGCGAAGCGTGTGCCGAGCG
>CADAHQ010000004.1 GCA_902787715.1 uncultured Lachnospiraceae bacterium | reverse complement strand
TCCGCAACCGTCTGCGGCGCGAGTGTCGTGTTGTCAATCCGAAGGTAGTTTTCGAAGGGAATCTCCCCCTCCCGGCTGACCACGCGGTACTTCGTCTCCTCCCGTAAAATCCGGTCGTCCGAGATTACCGTATCGCGCTTAGAAGCCTTGTGCAGCAGGCGGTTTTCCGTCTTGTTGCGGGCGAGCCGGACATCCCGGTCCGCAACCAGCTCCACATAGTACACGGTTCCGCCGGTAGCCTCAAAGCGGGCTGCAACATTCTTAATATACTCCCAATCCGACGGCAGGTCAAATGCCCACATGTACGTGAAGATCATTCCCTGGTAATCGGTCTTTAGGAAAGCCTCAAAACAGTCCTCCCGTATCTTGTTCACCAGCGAATGGTCAAAGCCGGAAATCGGTGATCTTCATAAGCTCCTGCCCGACTGTCATCTTTCCGACAGCCCCGCTGCCGGTTATTACAATCAAATCCATACAAATATCCTTTCCCAATCAGGAGGCAGAAATCATCCGTGGGACTCCTGCCCTGTCAATCTCAAAAAACAATAAACGGGATCAGCATCTCATCCTCAACCAAACTTCCGTGGTTGGATGTCCATTTGTGCTCTCCGGTGTAGAAAATGGAGAGGTCCCCGGTGGCAATCGCAAGATAGTCGCCGAGCATCTGTCGGAACATCGGATGCGGCGTGCCCGTTCCCATGAGCTTCCGCGCAATCACCTCTTCCATTGGCATCAGCAGGAAGCGGTCTCCGAACGTTTTGTTCCACTCCTGCTCAAAGAAGTCTTTTTTGTCTTCCTTCACGCAGTCCGCAATCTCCGGATAATCCCGGATGTCAACATTTTCCGTGTCCATGTGACCGTGGTCTGCGGTGACAATCACGAGGGTGTCCTCGCCTGCCTGCGCCGCAAAATCACTCACCGCCGCCTCCAGCTCCTGCATCGTCTCATGCACAATCTCCGCGCCGCACCCGTTCCGGTGCAAAAGCCCGTCCGGCTGGTTCCAGTACACGTAGACGTAGTGCTCTCCTGGTTCCGCCACCGTCGCCTTAACGCGATCGCACATCTCCCGGATGCTGTCCGTCTTCGGCTCCCAGAAAGGCGCGTACATGACTGCGCTCTTGCCGAGTTTCCGAATCTTTTCCACCACACTCTCATACGGGGTGAAGGTCCACGGCACATCGAAGTCCGCAGCCTTCTCCTCGGTTCCCTGCAGGAAGTTGTAAAAACAGGTCACATTCTTACCAATCTGCGGATAGTAGCAATCCCAGCCGAGCCAGCTGTGTTCGCAGGGCTGCAATCCCGACATCATGGAAGTCGTCGCCGCCACCGTCGTCGAGAGGAATGTCGAGGTGTAAATGCCCCTGAGGTTTGAGCGAAAGGGGCCGTCCGCCTTCAGGTGCCGTTCCAAAATCGCCTTTCCCATGCCATCCAAAAGGAACACCACCACGTTCCGGCAATCCCTTGCGAAATACGGTTCCGCCATGGAAAGCGGCTCCCCCACCGGCTCGGCGCCGAACTTTTTTAAGATCGAGTTCGGCAGGTTTGCAATACAGTTTTTGTAATCCGGGTATATAATCCGACTCATGTTTCAATCTCCCTTTCTGCTCCGTGAGTTTCCTTGCATTTTCCGCGGGGATCAGAAACTCTCCTGTAATATTTTGCGATTTCCGGTAGAAATTCGTCCATTTGCAGACGACTCCGGATTCGCCGGGGCATATTTTAAATTCACTGTGTTTTGGGTTAAAGATGAGGTCCGGCACCATGCGCTGTATGAGCGTCAGTGTCCGCGGCATCGGATCTGTGTCAAACTCCTCAAACCGGGTAATATGCCGCAGCAGTCCGTTCTCATAGGAGTAATACTCCGCATCGATAATCACGCCGTCGTGAAGCGTCCCGTTTCGCTGGAACGATTCCACGCTCACAAGGCGGCCATCCCCGTCATATTCACTCCACTCGAAATTGCACCTTGAAAAGAACAGCTCGCCGTTTGCCCTGCGCTGTACATTGTAGTCAATCCGAAGATTCCCGGAGACATAAAAGTATGCCATAAACGACCCGACGGAATCCAGCAGGTAGTCCGCCATGGACCCGGGTTGCCCCAAATCAAATTCGGCGTGGTGAAGTCTTCCTTCCGTGTCGTAAGCGAGTTCGCTGTACGCGCCTTTTTGCGCATTTTTCGGAAGCGATTTGTGCTCCTTTGAGAATAAATACTTCTTCTCCCGGATATGCGGATACAGAAATCTGCTGTACAGAGCATCCAGCCCACTGGCATCCGGTTCCTTGGCATACCGGGTTTCGCCCCTCAGGATATGTACATCCGGCACATAGGAATCCACATACTGCTCACACAATCTGCGGTACTTCTCCACCATCGCTTTTGCGTCAAATTCCATCTCCGATACCTCCGCATTTTTCCTCATCATACCATGAACGGCAATGTACCGCAATAATGACGGCGTTCCGACAGGCGACACCTCCGCCGCGACGCTACCGTTTTCGGCAGATATACAAAAGATGGTTCGTCATTCCGAGCAATTCGCGCTTCTCACAAATTGCTAAATACCAGCGCTTGAAGGCCTCGAAATCTTCGTCGCCGATCGCAAAATCCTCCCGCTCCTCGACGGTCTCCAGCATTCCGTCGACGCCTGCGGTTGTGATGTGTCTGACCGGCTTTTTAGAAAATAAATTCTCAAACTCCGGCACCTCGTAGCCGGTGAAAAGCTGCTCCTTAAAATGCCGGATGCGGTAGTCCTTCGTAAAATTCTCCTCCTCACCGGCAGCCCAGTTCCCCTGCAGGTAGTTTGCGTACATGATGCCGTAAACCGAGATGAAGGCGAACAAAACAGCTCCGCCCGGTTTTGTGACGCGGATTGCCTCGTCGATGGCCTTGTCGATCTCGTCCTTCTCGTAGAGATGGTACATCGGTCCGAGGGAAAGCGTCACATCGAAGGTGTTGTCCGCAAACCGCGAGAGGTCCGTGGCATCCCCCTGCTCGGCCCGCAATCCCGCGACGCCCCTGCCGTTTTCCCGAAGGATTGCAAGGTTGCTCTCCACAAGCTCCACTGCAGTTACGTCCATGCCCTCTTTTGCAAGAGCGACGGAATACCGTCCGGTACCTGCGCCGATCTCCAAAACCTTCGAGCCGGCCTCAGCGAACCTATGAATGTACTCCATGGTCACAGCGTATTCCAGCTGTCCGTGGCGCGACTTAACAAGTCTCCGGTCCTCACAGACATCGCCGTAAAAGCTTCCGATAATCTCCTGTCTTGTGCTCATATCGATACCCCCCTTTCCGTGATTCCCGGTTCCTTGGTCCCAATCACGTCAGATCCTTGTACATCAATATCTCATCGTGGTACGTCCCATCGTCAAAACGGAGCCCGTTGTGCCTGCGGCCGCTCTCGATGAAACCGCATTTTTTGTAAAGCGCCTGCGCACGTGCATTTTCCGCAACCACCTCCAGATCCATCTGCTGCCATCCGATGCCGCGGGCCAGCTCGCTTAAATACGTGATCATGGCGGAACCGATTCCCAGCCCCCAGAACTCTTCATACAGGGCAATTGCCAAAGAGCAGCGATGCTGCACCTTCCGCTTCGGCCCCACGCCGGTCACGCTGCCGTTGCCGGCGACCTTTCCGTCCACAACGGCCACCATCATGATATGGTAAGGATCCTCCCGGATGTTTCCGAGAATCTCCGTTTCCTTCTCCAAAGTGTAACTGACCTCATCCGGGTAGCGAAGCAAAAACTCGGTTTCCCCTGCGGTCTTCTTCATGTATTCAATCATACACAGGTCCTTCCGTCCTTCAGTGTAAAGGTTTTCTCAGCAAATTTCATGGCGGTTCTCCTTTGATTTCATGTTTCCATTGATTTTCGAAAAATGCTACAAAAGCGGCCTTGTGATAACCGTAACACCCTCTCGCTGCCCTTTCACGGCAACCTGAAAATCGTCCTCATAGACCGTCTCGCCGGGAAGCTCGAGGCATTCCGAGATATAAAACTGCACGCCGTATTTGTCGCCCATATCCCTGTAAAAGGTCATCTGTCGCCAGATGTCATTGCCTTCGGGGGTATCCTTAAACCATGTCACGGCACCATCCGGGTTGCCCGCCTCGTAATACGGAGGAAGCGGCAGCACCTTCTCAAAATACTCACGGTTCTTCCAATACTCGGCGATTTCCTCCTTGGTGGGAATCTCCGCATCAACCAGCTTTCCGACGGTTGTGAAGATGCCCCGGGGCTGCTTCGTAATCCACGCCATATCGGCGGTGTGCACACGGTAGTATTTCATCTTCGGAAGCTCTCGCTCGAGATACCCACAGGTAAACGGGAAGAAGTCGAACTTCTGCGTCCCGGTGTGGATAAAACCGAAGCTTTCGTACCATTTGCGAAGCCTCGTGTTCTCCTCCACAATGCCCATTTTCAATATCGTCTTTCCGAGGCTTTTCGCCTGGCTCATCGCATCGATTAAAAGCTTCGCGCCGATGCCCTTGTGACGGTACTCCGGGAGCACCGAAAGGTTATTGAGTTCGGCGGATTCGTCCTCCGAAATCGCCAGGGAGTAGTAACCGACAATCTTCCTCCCTACAAGGTATACAAACATCGGCCGCCGCTCCACGCAGAGGTGGTAATACAGGCGGTTTTCGTCCGTGGCAAATGCCGTGAAGCGGGGTGCATTTTCCTCGGTAAATCCGAGCTCATCGGCCACGGTTCGGAAGGACTTTCGGATGACCTCTACGCACTCCGGAACCTCGTCGATAGACATGCGGCGGATATATTCCGGTTTGTTTTCGGAATCTTCTGCCTCTTCGTCCGTCTCCGGCAGGGTAATCCAGTACCGCTGCTGCACCACGCCCTCGACCTCCGGCTCGTTCTCCAGCACGCCGCCGTTTCGCTGAATGCTTCGTGCGCTGCCGGTGTTGTCCTTGTCGCAAACCATTAAAACTCTGAAGATGCCCAGCTGCCGGCATTTCTCAAGCGCCAGCCGAATCATCTCCGTGGCATATCCTTTGCGGCGCTCGGAGGGGCGGATGCCGTCGCCGATGTGTCCGCCGTCAAGAAGCAACTGCTCATTCAGGTAGTGGCGGAGGTTGACCGCGCCGACAATAACGTTTCGCTCCTCATCGAGGGCAAACCATGTGGTGGTTGCTACATGCCCGTGATTGTTGTCCGTATCGATGTTTTTGCAATAGTTCTCGTAATCGTGATAATCAAGCCGTCGGATGGCATAGGGGACAATCTTTTCCCCGGTTGCATACCACTCATCAAGCATGTCGCAAATCAGGTCTTTATAGCGGTCATCCGCTTTAACCAATCGGAGTTTCATGGCATGTTCCTCACATTTCCGCGCCCCGCAATGGAACGCTTGATATTTTCACCCCCACGGGGCGCTCAGTCTTTTCTTCGCAGGATCCAAATCAGATTGCTGCGGTACAATGCGGCCGTGGAAGGATCATTCAAATCCTCTTTGTCACCCTTGTAGCCGCGGTAAATGTCCAAAACCTCAAAGCCGCAGAGCTCGGCGAGCAGGAAGATTTCGTGTCGGTACGTCTGACGCATCAGAAGCGGTCGGATGCGCGTTGCGATAATCTCACCGGCCTCGTTGTACTCCTCGAACTTCCAGTTGCCGTACAACTGCTGCGTATAAGGGTTGTACGAAATCGCCGTGTAAATCTTCTCGCGGTTTCCGTCGGCGTTTCTGTACTCAAGCCGGAAGGAATAATCGTCTGGCTTCGTCATCATCTGCTGCGCCTGCATCGCCGGCCAGGGATCAAACGTGTTGAACGTAAGAATTCCGCCGGGAAGTAACTGCTCACGGAGGTTTCTTAAGGCATCCTTTTGCAGCTGCTGCGTCGGAAGATGCATAAAGCCGCTTCTGGCGATGATTGCCAGGGAGTATTTTCTGCCGGAGTTGAATTTCGTCATGTCCGAAGGGTAAATATTGAGCGAGAGGCCCATTTGCCGCGCCTTCGCGTCTGCGACTTTGCACATCTCCTCCGAGAGGTCCGTACCGTCCGCCATAATCCCGCGTTCCGCCAGATACAGCAAAACCGCGCCCGTTCCGCAGGCGACATCGACGACGCCGCCGTCGCCATACTTCTTCGCGAGCTCGTAGTAAAATTCGCGAAAGCCTTCGTGGTTGTCGTGATCGTCGGCGTACATTACGTCGAGATACCGGTCGTAATTTTCCGCCACATCCTTGTAATCGTGTAGATCCATGTTTTTCTCCTTTTCCGGCCGCTCTCTGCCTGGGTTCGGCGATGCTTTCAGCAGTACGGTGCAGCTTCGAGGGCTTCGCCCTTTCACTTTCCCGTATATAAACTAAAAAACCGCCTACCCAAAACAGGATAGGCGGTCATCATTTTCATAGTATGATATTCCGGTAATCTATTCTGCTCTGTGGTCCGAATTGAAGGTAACGACAACAAAACCATGGTCGTACTTATTGGTCATGGTCTTAGTAGAGACGTATTCAATTCGGGTCACAAACTGAATCATAATCGTGATTCCTTTCCGAAATATTGCGCTTAGGATACTCCGACATCCCGGATTTGTCAACAACTTTTTTCAATCTTTTTCAATCCACTGTTTTGCCCACTGAAGCACCGGAACTTCGCGGTTTGCAACCAGTCTTCCGAAAGGATACTCGCGGTTCTTTTCGTACTCCGCAAGCGCCTGTTCGTAAGTAAGACGCAATGTCTGCAGGTGGAAGTCCTCGATTTCATCCTTCGTCAGGTGCTTTTCGCCGAAGGAACGAACCTTGCAGAGGAAGTAATTGCTCAGGTTGTGACGGCCGATGACATTGTAGTAGTCGCTGATTTGCGCAATCTTTCCGATCACATCGACATCTGCGCCGAGCTCCTCCGAAAGCTCACGGTGAATCGCCGTGGCCAGATCTTCCCCTTCTTCAACACCGCCGCCCGGCGTCTCGATGACCGTCGCTTTTCCGAAGGCGTCATCCCGGTCGACATGAACGAAATAGAAATATCCTTCCCCGTCGTAAACAATACCTCTCGCGATGTTCCGGTCATGGGTGATCTCCGCTGCCGGCCACTCCGTGTCGGTGAGCTCCAGAGAAAGCACCGCGGGCTCGGTCTTCTTCTCTGCCTTCGGTTCTGATGTACGCTTCTTCCAAGCTCTGTAAAGAAGCCACAGACAGATGAGAATCCAAAGCATCAGACACAAGAACGCAACGGTTTCGGCAATACCGGCGACCCGGGTGACGGTAGTCAATACTTTTCTTCCTCCGGTGTTCACGGTCTCCTCATATACAAGCAGGCTGGTCGTCTGTACACGATAGTTGCTCAAAAGCGCATTTCCAGAGAACCTTCTGCTTCTCCCGCACCGCTGCGACATGCTTCTTCATCGAATGCGTATACAAAAGAAAGCTCGCCAGATACACAAGCAAAGCCAAAATGCCGGCAGTATCCAGAAGATTCTTTACCCCTGTTGCAAGATTGCGATTCCCGGAAGTCAGAATATTACAACCCAGAACCAGCACATACACTGCATACAGTAAGCCGGTTTTGAAAACTCCCTGGGAGTATTTGCCGAAAAGAATCAAGCAAAGCGTCAACAGCAGGGCACAAATCAACGTGATACAATCCAGTACCTTTCCGTGATTCACAACCAACTTATAGGCCCACTCGGACCTGACTTCCCTCTCGCCGTCGACTTCATAAGGGGTGGCGAGAAACAGCAGAATCTTCCATGCGATTGTTCTCAAAAAGGTCACTGCAAAAGCAATAAACATCCATAAAACCCGTCTGCTGGCATCTTTGTTATTCATTTTCCAGTCTCCCCATAACTTCTCTGTAGTCGCCGCAGAAACGGAAGGTCTGCATACCGACTTCTTCCGCGCCGGCAACATTTTCCGCTCTGTCGTCAATAAACAAACACTCTTCTGCCAAAAGTCCGTAGCGCGCAAGAAACGCTTCATAAATCTCCGCATCCGGCTTTAACATCCGGTAATCCGAAGACACAAACACACCGTTGAAAAAAACAAGCGGCAGGAACTTCGGAAAATACCGGTAAAACGCATCGCTGGCGTTTGAGAGCACATAGATTCCGTACCCGCGCTCCTTCACAAGCTCGCAAAATTCTCTCGCTCCCGGGAGCGGATTCATGCAGATATCCCAATGGTCCGTACAGTTGCGAAGCGCCTCGTGATACGCCGCGGGAACCCGCACCTTCACAAGTTCAAAGCGGTCCGCATCCCGGATATCCCCCCGGTCGCCGAGGGCCCACTCGGGGCCTTCGAACAGCTCCCTGCGAATCACATCCTTCTCTTCCTCCGAAGAGCAATAGAGATTCAGGCTGATCTCGGGATTGTAATCCAAAAGCACATTCCCCATGTCGAGGACAACGTTCTTAATCATGCTTTTACCGAACCTCGCTTCCGCCCCACTCAACCACCGTGAAGCCCTTGCGTTCCGGCGCGGTGAGCTCCTGCGCGGGAATCTCTTTAAACCGCTTGCAACCGTACCACGCCATGAAGACGCGAATCACCGTGTCGGGCTCCGGGTCAACCATCAGCTTGGCACCGTCCGTGTACGCCTCCGCCTGGAAGCTAATCACGTTGTACGCATTGTTCTCCATAAGCGGCAGCCAGTACACGATGAACTCGTTGGCTTCCCGGCGTGTCAGCCCGAGCTTCGCAAGCGCATCCTCCAGGAAAGCCGCGGTATCGCTTCCCTTCACGCAAAAGCCTTCGGACAGGTCGAATCGCCTGCGCGAAACGCCCTCCCAGAAAAGGTAATTGTATACCTTTCCGTCGGCATCCGTGAGGGTTCCGTCGGGCTCCGCCGTCACCTTCCACGCCCCGCTATATGCCGGGTAAGTTGTGGTCAATTCTCCGTCATAATCAAGCTGCACCGTAACCTCGGTAGCGGTCTCCGGATAGAGATAGATAACCGGCTTCCGCTGGGCCTGGGGCTGATGACTGTCATAAACAAAAAAGGCAACCACCGCAAGCAGAATGACAACAGCTGCAATGCGAATCCATTTGCGTGCTTTCTCATGCTTTTTCTGCTTCTCTTCGGCTTCCAGCTCCCTGCGGATTCGTTCTTCCTCAGAAATGTGATACTCTTCTTCCATACCCCTTGTTACCTCCCATTCAAAAATACCCTGTTACCCCGACTACTCCAAAACCTGTGCGCGGAACCGCGCAATTTCCTCCTCGGAAATCCCCAACTGCTCAAAAAAATGCGGATTGGAATCGATTGAACTCCACGCGCCTTCCAGATACGCCGGGTCGGCAATAAACGCCCGGTAGATGCTCTCGGCAAATTCATCCCCGCGCTCCGCCCGGATCTTCTCCCGAAGATTCTCTGCCTTCGGAATATTCACGATGTTTGTCTTGAGATAATCCTCCATGATGACCGACCGGTCTACCCCCAGAATCTCCAGAAGAAGGGCTGTCGTCAGGCCGCAGCGGTCTTTTCCCTCCGTGCAGTGCCAAAGAACGGCGCCCGTAGAATAATCGTGATTCATGATTGCGGACAGCGCTTTCCCGAAGGACTCCGCGTGGTCCTGAATCATCCACTTATAAAGCGTCCCCATATCCGGCGGTCCCTTGCGCTCGGGCTTCGCCTCGGTTTCGCGCTCGTGGCTTACGCCTCGTTTGACCTCATCGAAGATCGGAATGGCGAGACTGCTTCTGCCGTGAACTAAATCGGGGATCTCGTTTCGCTCCCGGGTGGTCCGGAGATCGATGATCTCCGAGATTCCGGCAAGGTCCTTATCCTCCGCCTGTGAAAGGTTCGCCGAGCGGACGAAACATCCGTATTTTATGGTCTTCCCCGAAGCGGTTTTGATACCGCCGAGATCCCGCAGATTCGCAATCATATTACCCTCCCCCGTGCATGCAAATTGAGCACGCCGCATTTGTACAATTTTACACGTAAAACGGCATGTATGTCAATTTATTTTTCGGGGAATCTCTTTATAAATGAGGCAATGATATTCGCAGTTTCCTCGACGGACTGGTTCGTGTTGTCGATGACCAGGGGGAATTTGCCGCGGTTTCTCCGGAACCACTGGTTGTATCCGATGTGCGGCAGAATCTTCTCATCCGACGTAAAGCCGCGTTCCGCGGGTCTACTGCGAAGCCTCTCCCAAATCGCCTCGTCATTGGGATTTAAAATGATATACATCGTGGAATCCACCTCTTCAGGGAGCACATGCTTCTCAATAAAATCCAGGGGATTTGTGCAGGAAACAAAAATCAAATCCCGCCCCGCGGCTCTTCTTACCGCCTCCGCAATGCAGTCGTCATGGTACTTCGACTCGTGGTCCGTCCCGGCGTAATCCCACCAGTTAAACCCTGTTTCATCGCAGTCGACGCAAGCGTATCTCTCAGAATCCATAATCTCCGAAAGGGCATCCTTCATCGTTGATTTGCCGGAGCCGCAGCACCCGCTTATCATAAAAAGTCTCATCGCATTTTCCTCCGTGCCCGAAAGTGCGCCCGTCCCGGGGACGAGCGCATTTCCGTGTTCTTGTTTTTTAATTCATGTCGGTTTGTATTCTGACCGGTGGCCACCTAACGGCGAACCACCGTGCAGTCCTTCACGTACTCACCGTACTTGCTCATGAAGTCGTTATACTCGGTCTCCTCGGTGATCCACACAATCGCCCAAACCTTGTCGACGCCCAGATTCTCATAAACTTTGTGGCGGTGGTTTCCGTCGTTGAGCTCGAACTCCCCGTCCACATAATGGACGATGATCGGCGGCATCTCGGTGCCGGCCTCAATCACCTTCGTGAGTGCCTCAATCTTATGGCTCCACCAGCCCTCATCAATCCGGTATTTCATGGTCTCCTCGGGTCCGGCGCACCGTTGAAAGAACGAGAGCGGAAACTGTGCCGGACTGATGAAATAACGGTCAAACAGTTTCAACCCGTCGGAGAACGGAATGTTCCGTCCCTCCTCGTTCAGATACAAATGAACCCATGCGTCCGTCTTCTCGGCCTTGCTGTATTCCAATGCGGACGTGAGCGTAGCGCTGTACTTTAACATAGCTGCCTCCTTCTTACTGTAAACAATTCGTTTGATGGTATCGTAAGAAAGCGCATACTGCTCCGCCAGCTCGTCAATCGATTTGCCCCCTTGGAATGCCTCTTTAATTCCGGCATTTCGCTCGCGGATGTAACTCTGGTACCCCGAGGTCTCGCCCCAGTCTTTTTTCTCCACGCCTGCAGGTACGTAGATGGTCTCCCCCGAAACATACTTCTGAATCTGCTTCAGGAGATTTTCCGGAAAAATGTCTTTCGCATTTCGGTATCCCATATCCATCGCCTCCTTACAGGCTACACTTTACAACACTTCTTCGGCGGATTCTATGCCGCAAATGCTTCCCAAGCGTTCTTGACACACGCGGCTGATTTCCTCCGCCTTCCGCTCAATCTCGCGGCAGATTTCCGTGCGCCAGTGGGCAAAGGAAAGAAGCGCGTCACGGTTTTCCGTCCGGATGACCAGATATTCCTTGTAGCCGTAGGAACTTCGCGACAGCTGAAAAAGATAAATATACGGCATCGCCGCGAGGTCCCGCTTTGTTAACGGTGCAAACTTCATATACTCCCTCACATAGGAGACGAAGTCCGCAGTATCAAAGGGTGCCCCGCCTTTGCAGGCGCCGCCGGACTGGATGTACGAGCGCATAATCTCCCAAACCGCCGGAAGAGACTTGGCGGCGGAGAAATCGATGACCGCCTTAATGTGGTTTCCTTCCCACACAAGCTGGCACGCGGTGTAGTCGCCGTGGCTCGGCGTGTAGGTAATTCCCGCAAACCAGGGCTTCCACTGCGAAAGCTTGCGGACAAGGTCCTTTTTATACAAAAGATCCTCACGGATCTTCGAAAGATTCGGGTCTTCTGAATCGTCTGCATCCGAAACGACCTGCAGCAGCGCATCGAATTTTGCCACTGCATTTGCCGGAGAAAAGCTTTCAATCCAAGCCTCGTCCATGCCCTTTTCCATCGGGAAGTCCCGAAGTGCAGCGTGAAGCTTTCCGAGAAGCGCGGCGCTCTCCGCAAACAGCTCCTTCGGCAGGTCATTTAAGTACGTCTGCCCTTCGACGTATTCCTGCACGCTGATGACGTGTCCCTCAACCTCAGTGCACACCTCGCCTGCGGTTGTCTTCAGAAACTTCGCGACCGGCAGATTCTTACCCGCCAGATGCGCCGTCACTGCCGCCTCCCGCTCCACTTCCCCGCGGGAGATTTCGCTCTGGTACTCTTTGAGGAAGTAATTTCCCTCCTCGCAGCGGACCTCGTAACAATTGGCAGACCCAAGAGGAAGCTTACGGCTTAATCGCATCGTAAGCCCGTACCTACGCAAAATCCCGCGAAGCCGGTCGTCCGTCAACACACTCTTCTCAAGAGCCATACTCTCCCTCCTCCGAAATTGCAATGTTTCGTGCCTTTACTCGAGCACCAGCTCCTCCATCGCCGGAAGGATGATTCTTCCGGGGCCGTCGAATTTTTCCGCGATACTCCGCTCGAAACCGACGTCACTGTTCGGCGCCATGTGGTAAGGAATCGAGTGCTTCGCCTTGATTGCCTTCGCGCATTCCGAAGCCTCCGCAACACCCATGTTGTAGATGCCGTCGCAGCACAGGAAAGCGTAGTCAAGCTTTCGGTCGGCAAGCTTTTCCATCGTCGGCGTGGTCGAGGTGTCCCCCGTAAAATACACGCTCACCCCATCCGGGAACGTGAGGATAAACCCGACACACTCCTTGACATTGTGGTTTCTGTTGTAGCCGGCCTCCACGGTTTCCACCTTGACATACCCAAGGTCAAAGGTCTGATGGACGCCGCCCTCAAGGGCCTCCACCCAGGTAATCTTCCGGCAGTCCGGATTCTTCTTCGCAATCAGGTTTTCCTGCGTGTGATCGTAATGCGCGTGGGTCATCAAAATAAGGTCCGCCGGCAGATCATACCCCGATCCTTTGAAGGGATCGATGTAGATGACCTTGCCGTCTCCCGTCACGATCCGCGCACTTCCGTGCCCCTGATACAACAGTGTTGCATGCATGTTCTCTTCCTCCTTCTCGGTTACGGTGGGTGTCGGTTCCGTCGGCCCCGCCGTAGGTGTTGTATCCGCCGCTGTGGGCGTTGCTTCCGCGGTTGTGGGAGTCGCCTCCGCTGTCGGCGTCTGCCCCTCCGCTTTTTCCGTCGGTGTATTGCTCTGCTCCGTGCCGTTCTTCCCGCCGCACCCCGCGGCAAGAAGCAGCATAAGCACGATTATCGCTGCCAAAGACATCTTTTTCATGCCTTTTCCCCTTTCCATGCTGAAAAATATTCAGCCACTTATTGTAATTCATGCCTGTCACATGCGTTACTGCTTTTTCTTCAGATAGACCGGCCTTCGGAAGCTTCCCTCGCTGAAGGTGTACTCCGGCGTCTTGAACGGGTATTTGATCTCGTCGACGTAGTACCACGGGTCCGAGAGATGCGCGTTGTTGCACAGCACGTGGAACTGCTGTGCCGGCATGAAGCCCTGCGCTAACAAAAAGGCCTTCTTCCCGTCCTTCTCGCAGACATCCACAACCATGACCACATGGCCCGGGGAGCCCGCCTTTAGGAAAATGTCGCCTACCGTAACGTCCGACAGCGCAACCTCCTCGGATTCCTTCCAAAGCGAAAGTGTGCTCGCATAGTTGAACACAAGCTCGAGATACTCCTCAAATGTCTCGTCGGAATCGGAGGCCGACGCACCGTCTCTCCATTTCACTTCGTCCCCGTCGACGGTCACCCTCTTGCCGCTTCGAAACGTGGGCCAGTCGCACAGAAAGCCGCTCACAAAATGGTACGCAATCTCGTCCTCGCGCCCGCAGGACCGCATGTACTCAGCGTACATCCGCATCACCGAATCGGCGCACTGCTGAAGGTTCTTCTCCCCCAGATGCATGGCAAATACAGCCACCGCCGTCTTGGCATGCTTCGTCTTCCCGGTGTGGTACTTCACCTTGCTCCCGTGGGGCTCCAGCGCATACCCGCGAAGAAACGCGGTCATGCTGTCGGCCTCCGCCGGCGTCCGAACGTACCCTTCCGGCGTTGCAAACCGCTCCTCAAGGGTTTTCCCGTCCTTGCGGATCAGGGGTGAATTGGCCGCAGGGTTATACAAAAGCTCCCACCCGAGCACGAACAGAATCTGCGCTGCCAGAATCGCGGCGATTCCGATAGGAAAGACCGGTTTTTTCGATTTGTACCGGAACACCGTCACGGCAAGCAGCGTACCGATAGTCCCACCGGCGACTGCCGGAGCCCACAGTAAAGCCTTGGGAAGCCTTTTCGCATCGACCTTCTCCCTGTGTTTGTCGACCCCGTACACGACCACCGCCGCAACGTTGATCAAGACAAGATAAATGCACAGATACATTCTCATAATTTCCCCCATGGAAACCGCCCCGTCGGCGGTTCCCCTTTTATCTTCCGTATTCGATTTCTTTGTATCCCCGCTCTGCGCAGGATGCGCCTAAGGTTCGTTTTCAGTCGCCGGTGCGCGTTAAAAGCACCACCGTCTCCACGTGAGGCGTCTGCGGGAACATGTCCACCGGCTGTACCGCCCGCACCCGGTACCCTGCGTCCTGAATTGCCGCAAGATCATGGGCTAAGGACGTGGGCTTGCAGGAAATGTAGACCATATGGTCGACGCCGTAAGCAAGAATCTTCGTAAGCGCCTTCGGGTTGATGCCCTCCCTCGGCGGGTCCAAAACGATAAAGTCCGGCCGCTCCGCGACTTCGTCAATCTTTCGCAGGACATCCCCCGCGACAAATTCACAGTTCGTCAGTCCGTTGGCGGATGCATTGGCCGTGGCAGCTTCCACCGCCTCCTCCACAATCTCGATGCCCACGACTTTTCTCGCGATGGGTGCAAGAAGCTGGCCGATTGTGCCGGTGCCGCTGTAGAGATCGAAGATGACGCCGTTGTCCGGAAGGTCCGCGGCGACGCTTCGCACCATGTCCCGCACCTTCGTGTACAACACTTCCGCTCCCTCCGAGTTTGTCTGGAAGAAGGAAAATGCACTGATCTTAAAGCGGAGCCCCAAAAGCTCTTCCGTGATGAAATCCTGCCCGAAAAGCGTCTCGGTCCCTTCGTTTACGATGGTGTCCGCAGAGGAGTCGTTGCTTGTGTGCAGAAGTCCGCACAGTTTTCCGGAGAGCGGCAGCGCCGTGATTCGCGAAACCCAACCGCTCCAGTCGTGCTCCTGCGACGTCGTTGTCACGATGTCCGCTAAAATCTCGCCGGTCAGTCTCGCCTTTCGGATGAGGAGATGCCGCAAGTACCCTTCATGCCGCATCTTGTGGAAGAACGGAAGCCCCTGCTCCTTTGCATAGGCCAAGGTCTCCGCTACGATTGCGCGCACGTCCCGGTCGATCAGACAACACTCATTTGCGCTGACAAGGTCGTACATGCTGCCCTTTTTGTGCTGTCCGAGGGTGAGCGGGCCGTCGCGGTATTCATCGCCGAAGGTAAATTCCATCTTGTTGCGGTACTCGTACGCCGAAGGGCTTGCCGCAATCGGACGCCATTCGCATTCTTCCGTATCCCGGATTACAGGCTGCAGCAGCTTTTTGATGTGGGCTTCCTTTAACGCGAGCTGTGCATCGTAAGGCACCGTCTGCAGCGTACAGCTTCCGCAGATGCCAAACTGCGGGCAGCGCGGTGCTGCGGTCTCAATGGGCGACGGCGTCAAAACCTGCAAAAGCGTCCCCTCCGCCTTCTCCTGTGAGGATCGCTTGATACGGAGCTCCACCGTCTGTCCCGGAAGGACGCCCTTCACTTTGATTTTGCAATTATCGTACAAAACGGAGCCGTGATTGGGGAAGGTCGTATCACCGACCGTTCCCTGAATAATGTCTCCCCTCTTCATGAAAAGATCTCCTTGCATTTGTCGAAATGAATTTCGCGCTTTATCTCTGTGAAGCGCGAAAAATTATCTTTACTTTACTTCTGTACAGTGTTAAAATGTAATTGTCGCCGGTAGGGCGACGAAGGATTTTTGTTTTTCCTTTCCCCGGGAAAGGACGCGTATACGGAGGTAAGAAATGGGAAAAGATATTCATACTCCCGCTGTCAACCGACTTTTCGAAGCAATCCTCACGCTGCAGAACGTGGAGGAATGCTATCAGTTTTTTGAGGATGTCTGCACCATTCAGGAGCTCGTGGCAATCTCCCAGCGCTTCGAAGTTGCCTGCATGCTCACGCAGAAGAAGACGTACCTGGACATCGCCGAAAAAACCGGCGCATCCACGGCTACCATCAGCCGCGTAAACCGGTCACTTACGTACGGCAACGACGGTTACGCGCTCGTCTTAAAGCGTCTTGCGAAGGCAGCCGAATCCTCTTCCGACAGCGAGAAGCAGTCATAAAGAACTGCACTCACCAAAACCGGATTCAAAACAAGGGACATCGTAACGGATGTCCCTTTTCTTTGTTCAGCCGTATTAATTCTCGTTTGCTTCCTTTGCACCGCGCTCCTGCTCTTTCTCGGCTTTCGCGGCCTTCTTCGTCGTTTCCTTCCTGCCCGACTTGCGTTCCTCCTGGGCCGGAACCAAAAGCTCGTCGATAATCTTCTCAATCATCGCCTTCTTCAGATACACGTCGAAGCTGAGCATTGCGATGAAACTGAAGATACTCAGGTACTCCTTCTCATCCTGGTTCTTCACCTCGTCAAATACGCCCTTGGAAATCAGGAACTTGTTCATCACGTCCTTGCCGAGCCCCGCTGCCACCTGTTTCTCGGTATCTACGATGCGGCTGTAGATATCCTCTAAGGTGATGTCGGGATTGTCCTTGTAAAACATCGCCTGCATGGGCTCCACGATGCGCTTGACATCGCTGATGCTTAAGAAGTTCTTCAGGTAGTAGATGAACACCAGCAGGTACATATGTTCCTTGCTGTACTTCTTCTTGTTTGGATTCGGGAGCAGGTTGTTCTTCGTGTAGTTGTTGATCATGGTCTTGGTCAACAGCTTGTCATCCTCGAACCGCTTCGTCGTCTCCAGATGCTCGTCCATGAAGGTGGTCACCTGATCCATATAAAGATCGATGTTCGGGATGTCATGCGGACGAATGTAGTCGGGATTCTGTACACTGTCCAACAGTTCTCTGAGATACTTTCTCCATTCCTTCTCCATGGACGCCTCTTTCCGCACGTTTTGTGCTCGTGAAACTGTAATCCTTATTATACGCCCGATAAGCGCGCTTGGCAAGTAAAACCCGCATTTTCCGAGGGTTCTTTTTCCGAAATCCGTTGTCTTCCCCGCCCCGGTATGGTATACTTTGAGGGTATCGGCGGACCCCGAGCCGCCGGAATGAGAAGGACGGTTTTCCATGGATATTTGCCACTCCCTAAATGAGATTCAACAGCTGGCCGCGAAGCATGAAAGCGGTCCTCTTTTGATACTTGCAGGCGCCGGTTCGGGCAAGACGCGCGTGATCACGCACCGCATCGCTTACCTGATTCAGGAGTGCGGGGTGCACCCTGCGCGCATCCTCGCCATCACCTTTACCAACAAGGCTGCCAAGGAGATGCAGGAGCGTGTTGCCGCCCTTTTGGAGGACCCTTACAACACCGTCTGGATCAGCACCTTCCACAGCGCCTGTGTCCGCATTTTACGACGTTTCTGCACTTCCATCGGCTATGCGACCAACTTCGTCATCTACGACACCGACGACCAGAAGCGCGCCATGCGGGACGTCCTTAAGCGCCTCAACATTGACGTGAAGCGCCTTCCGCCGAAGACGGTTCTTTCGATTATCTCCCAGGCGAAAAATGAGTTGGTGGGCCCGGAGGATTTCCGGGATGTGTACCGCTCCGCCGACCGCGATGTGGCCCGTGCCTATGAGGCGTACCAGGAGGATCTTAAGAAGAACAACGCCTTCGACTTCGATGATTTGTTGATGAAGACGGTGGAACTGCTTGAGACCGACAACATGGCTCTGGCCTACTACCAGGACCGTTTTGAACATATTCTTGTGGACGAGTACCAGGACACCAACGCGGCGCAGTTCCGCCTGGTGCAGCTCTTGGCGACCCACATCAACGACCGGGGCGAGCCGGAGCACAACCTCTGTGTCGTGGGTGACGACGACCAGTCGATCTACCATTTCCGCGGTGCCGACATCCGCAACATTCTCGATTTCGAAAAATCCTACCCGGACGCCAAGGTCATCAAGCTGGAGCAGAACTACCGCTCCACCCGCCGCATTCTCGAATGTGCCAACGCCGTGATTGCACACAACCGCGGTCGCAAGGCGAAACGCCTGTGGTCGGACAACGAGGAGGGCGAACTGATTCGCGTTACGGAATACCCTCGCGACCTTGCGGAAGCCTCCTCCGTGGTCTCCGAGATTGCCTCCGAGGTTGCTCACGGCAATGGCACCTATCGCGATTACGCCATTCTCTACCGCACCAACGCTCAATCCCGCGCCTTTGAGGAGCAGCTGGTCGTCCGCGGTATTCCTTATAAACTGGTGGGCGGAACCAACTTCTACGAGCGCATGGAGGTTCGCGACATCCTCGCATATCTCCGGGCCGTGGACAGCGGGGACGCCATGTCTGTCAAGCGAATCATCAATGTTCCGAAACGCGGTATCGGCGAGACGACCCTTGACAAGGTGGATGAATTTGCCTTCATCAAGGACATCTCCCTCTTCGCTGCTCTTCAGGCGGCCGACACTGTTCCCGGGCTTTCCTCCCGTGCAGCCGGCTTGATTCGCGGCTTCGTGCAGCTGATTACCGACCTTCGGAACAAGCTCCTCACGCCGGGATACAAGCTCACCTCCCTGGTGGACGACATTCTCGAAGCCACCGCATACGAGGCGGATCTCAAGGAGCAGGACCCGGAGAAGGCCGATGACCGCATGGAGAACATCCGGGAATTAAAGAGTAAAATCGCACAATACTGCGATTCCGCAGAAGCGCCGGACCTCTCCGGTTTCCTGGCGGAAGTCGCTCTTGTCGCAGACATCGACGCCGTGGACGAAAACGAGGACTACGTGGTTTTGATGACGCTTCACAGCGCCAAGGGTCTGGAGTTTGACCACGTCTACATCGGCGGCATGGAGGAAAACCTGTTCCCGAGCTACATGGCCCTGGAGGCAGACGCCGATGCCCGGACTACCGACAATCTGGAGGAGGAGCGTCGCCTGTGCTACGTCGGCATCACCAGAGCTCGCAAGACTCTTGCCTTAAGCTATTGCCGGCAGCGCATGGTCCGCGGCGAGCTGCAGTTTAACCACCCGTCCCGCTTCCTTGCGGAACTTCCCAGGGAACTGATCCGGAAGCGCACGGAGACCGATTCTGCAGACTCCACCTGGGGCGACCGCAATTCCATGCGCCGCGGCTCCCTCGACGGTTTCCTCTCCCGCGCCGTTGCCGGCAAAGGCGGCCGGTCCGGCGGTAACGGTTACGGCAGCTACGGCGGTTACAGCTCCCCTTATGTCCCGCCGCGCACGGAGCGCACGCAGAGCAGTTCCGTCTCCGGGGCAAAGAGCGGGCTCTATGAAAGCCCCTACGGCACCTCGCGTTCCACCTCCGCAGCCAAAAGCCTCGGCGGCATGCAGGCATCTTCCGGTGCCCCGGACTATCAGGTGGGCGACAAGGTCCGCCACGTCAAATTCGGCGTCGGCACTGTCACGGACATCACAGCAGGCAGCACCGATTACCATGTGACGGTGGAGTTCCCCTCGGGTGTCAAGCAAATGCTCGCTTCCTTTGCAAAATTGCAAAAAGTTGAGTCATAACTGTCATTTCCGGGCAAATCAAAAAGGCGCTCCGAAAAAACACCTTTTCAAAGCGCCCGATTCATGCTATAATTGTACTGCCGCAGTATACGGCGAACATTGTGAAAAACATTTGGAGGTATATACTATGGACTGTAATTGCAAAGAGTGCAAAAGCTGCAACGTCATCGGCGTTATTCTCGGCATCATCGGGATTATCGCAGTGATCGCCGGCATCGCATACGCGGTATATCGCTTCTGCTCGCCGGAATACATTGAGGACTTCGACGATTTGGATCTCGATCCGGAAGAGGAAGCCGCTGACGAAGAGAAGGACGAGGACGAGGATATCTTCGAAGAGAAATAATCCGAAACTGCAAACAGCAAGAGGACGCTCCCAAGGGAACGTCCTCTTTTTTGTTATGCTCTGTTCTAAGGATTCGTCGTCCTATTCTTCTGATTGTTTTTTCGCGTCCACGTAACTGCCGAGGGTTACGGAAAGTTCAATCTCCTCATACTCTCCGCCGCGGGTTCTTCTTGCGACGATCACGGTAACCTCCGTGCCGGCTCTGGTGTATCCCATGATGCTGCGGACATCCTCCATGCAGGTCACGGTTTCCTTGCCGATCTTCACGATGATATCTCCAACGAGAATCCCCGCTTCCACCGCCGGCGAATCCTCAATCAGCGCCTGCACGCAGACACCGCGGGGCATACCGAGCGCCGAGGCATAATTCTCCGTGATATCTCTTGCGTCGGCGATTCCGAGGAATCCCTTTTCCTCGTCGGTCAACTGCTCACGGTTGCTCAGCTCGTCGATAATCTCACGAACGTTGCTGATGGGGATGGCAAAGCCCATGCCCTCCACCGAGTAGTCGGAGTATTTGGCGGAATTGATGGCAATCACTTCGCCGAACTTATTCAAAAGCGCACCGCCGCTGTTTCCGGGATTGATGGCGGCATCGGTCTGAATCAGATGCAGTTCCTTGCCGTCAATGGTAATCTCACGGTCCAGCGCACTGATGTAACCAACCGTCACCGACTGTCCGTAGCCGAGAGCGTTACCGATGGCAATCGCCATCTCGCCGACCTTCACCTCATCGGAGTTGCCGATTCTGGCCACGCGAATCATGGCCGCCGTATCTGCCGAAAGCTCGGAGAACGGAACTGCGACAACCGCCAGGTCCGAGGAAGCCGCCGTACCTTTGATTCTTGCTTCCGCCACCGTATGGTCGCAAAATACAATGTTCAATCGCGACGAGCCGGACACCACATGGTTGTTGGTGACAATCAGAACCTCGTCCTGATTCTGCCCGATGATGATGCCGGAACCGCTGCCCTGCAGCTGCTCCGAAGTCACACTCTTCCCGGACCAGAAATCGTAGGAGGTCTGCGTCGCATAGTTGTTGATAGCGACAACCGCAGGCATCACGCTGTCAACCACCGGAGAGACATCCACCGCCGTCACTTCCACGGGCTGATTTTCGTTCAGTTTCCCGGACTGTACCAGCGTAACCGTGCCGGTGGGCGTCGGATTGGTCTTCTTCTCCGATTTGGTGTCAACCGTCTCCCGCTGCGTTGTCCGCTCCGGCAGCACGTAACGCTCAATCGCAAAATACGTTCCTCCCGCGATGACTCCCGTAAGAATCGCAAGCATCACAAGACCGAGAATCTTCGGCCATACCGGAGGCTTCTTGGTGCGGAGCGCCTCTCTCTCCATCGCCATGGCATCGATACGCTGAATATAAGCATCGGTATAATAAACCGGAGCTACTGTGTTCTGCGCTTCCGAAGGCGTCGTCACAACGGTTTGCGGAGCACTGTTCTCATCCATACTAAACTACCTCTTTTCCAAGACACATACCAAAAAGGAATCTCCTCTTCACTGTTTTCAGTGTATCGAATCTTTTTGTAAAAAATGTGTTCTCGGAAAGAGTTTTTTATGAATTTGCCGCTTATTTTGCGCTCTTTACCTCCGACAGCTTCAGGCCCTTCGACCCGAGGGCGATGGCATGGTCCAGACCGACGAAGCGGCCGTTCTCCTGCCACAGCACTTCCTTGACAAATTCATACTTCGCCGTATCCCAGGTGGTGAAGTCGTCCAAAAGCAATCCGCCGGTGTCTCCGGAGTTGGCGTTTAGGCACCAGAAGGTGTGATTCAGGCGGTAGGTCTTAATCAACTTCCGCATGTACGTCATCCAGGTGAGGTTCGGCTCCGTCATAAAGCCGCCCCACTCTCCGATTAACAGCGGTGCCGTGTTGTTCTCGTAAATGAAGAACCAGTTGTCGTGCCAGCAGTCCTTCATCAGGCTGTCATAGTCGTAGGAACCTTCAAACCACGGCTGCTTATATACCGTCGGGCCGTAGTCGTGCGGGGAATACACCAGCTTGTTCTGATATTTTCCGAGATCAATCGGATACTTCGCAACCGCGCGAAGGTTGCCGCCCCACCAGTTGAACCAGTAGTCCTTCTCGTTCGTCGAATGGAAGTCTGCATTTGTCGCAAGATCCTTCGGGAAGATTTCGGTTCCCTCCACGAGAATCAGCACGTTCGGATTGATGGAAAGAATCTTCGCGGCCGCTTTCTCCGCGGCGCGCTTCCAGTTGTTGGGCTTTGAGGAATCGTTCCAGATTGCCGCGGCGTTGCCCTCGTAGGGCTTTCCGTGAGGCTCGTTCTTTAAGTCAAATGCAATGATGGTATCGTTGTTTTTGTATCTCTCCGCCATCCAGGCAAGGGCGTCAATCCACTGGTCCTCGCTGACCTTCGAGGTGTACCAGAGGTTGATGTTGTGCCCCGATGCGTTGGTCTCGGCGCTGTGGATGTCGGGCATAACCTTAAGGCCGTTCTGCTCGGCAAGCACCAGAAAGTAATCGAAGATCTCGAGGCTGTTCATCTTCTCGAGGGTCGGATTGTACGCATGGTTAAAGTTGGCGGTGGGGTACTCTCCCTTCGCCCATTGATTGATAAGCTCCGCGGAAATCGGCACGCGGATTAGGTTGAAGCCGTGCTCCGCAATCGCCTTCACCGTCGGTTCGAATTTCGAGTTCCAAAGTCCGTCGAAGGTGTTGGTTCCGGTGTTGTAACCGAACCAGTTCACACCCGTGAGCCACACTTCCCTTCCGTCCTTGTCGAGGATGCGGCGGCCGTCCGTGTGAAGCCAGTCATCGCCCTGCACCGAATCCTTCGGACGCTTTAACAATTCCTCTACCTTGGCATCGGGCTCGCCGTTGCCGTTTCCATTGCCATTCCCGTTGCCGTTCTGGCGGTTCTGGTCCACGACGCCGGCGCGGACCGTGCATTCCACACCGTTCAGCGTCGCCTTGGTGATTACAAGCTTCTCCTGCTTTGTGCCCAGGTTGCAGCCGGTCACCACCGTTGCACCGATGGCAATATCACCGTTGTAATTTGCATTCGTGATGGTAAGGACGTTGCCCTTGATATCAAAGGTGCCGTTCCAGCCGCCGGCTTTCGAAAGTCCCTCGATGGTGAGCTCCAGCTTCCAGCCGCCGGCGATTGCTGCCTTTCCGTTGTTACGGATGCCGAACTCGATGTTCCGCATCGTCACTCCGCCGTCGCTCCAAACGTTGCCCGAGGAATACTCCACGAGATATCCTTCAATCTCCTCCGGCTTCGGCGTAGGTGTCGCCGTGACTGTGGGGGTCCCTGTGCCGCTCACCGTGGGCGTTGCCGCGCCGATTGTCGGAGTGGGTGCAGCGGTCCCCGTGGGTTTCTTGGTTCCCGTAGGCTCTGCCGTGGGTGTGCCGGGGCCCGCCGTAGGCGTTACCTCCGGTGCCTTCGTAGGGGTCTGCTCCGCGGTCGGTTCCGGCGTGACGGTCTGCTCCGCAGAGTTCTTTCCGTCACCGCTGTTTTTATTCTTTGCCTGCATCAAAGCGATTGCAAGGCCGATGATGGTAATCGCCATCAGCACAATCGCGATAATCAAAATCTTCCGGTTTCTGTTCTGTTCCATAGTTCGCCTCCGGGGCACATTTTTCCTTTTCCCAGTATACCACAAAGCGCCCGCGGTTCATAGCCGCAGGCGCTTGCTTTTTTGTATCATTCTCTCTTC
This sequence comes from uncultured Lachnospiraceae bacterium, assembly GCA_902787715.1. Taxonomy (GTDB): domain Bacteria; phylum Bacillota; class Clostridia; order Lachnospirales; family Lachnospiraceae; genus ISDg. The sequence continues at coordinate 99,557 of CADAHQ010000004.1, read as the reverse complement.
CGAGGATGTCGCATCAATAATGGTAGTGTGTAACACCATGCTCCAGCAGGTAATCGAAAATCTGCTGAGCCGACTTCGACGACGTGAGATTCGTCACACGGTAAGGTGCATATCTGTCCTGATAGTACGCTCCGTTCCAGTGACCTTCCATGTAATTCAGGTGGATGTGGTTTCCTGCCTGGGAGAGGTAGTAGTAACGCATCTGGCCCGTGCAGGGATCCTTTACCTTGCCGATATAGAGTCCGGAGTGGTCGCCGCCGGCGTACGGATCACGCAGCGTGCAGACGATATCGCCGGGTCTTGCTTCATCCCAGGAAATCTTCTTTCCGCGGCTCATCTGCGAAGCGGTGGTACGTCCGAGGTCGATACCGAGAACTTCTTTGTACAGGATGTACACGTAACCGCAGCAGTCCGTTCCTGCCCAGGATGCACCGTGAGTGTACGGAAGATCCTTGTGCTGTACCGAAACGGTGAACAACTTGAAGATCAAATCTTCACCGGAAACCTTCGGCTCATTCTCCGAAAGGTAGTTCGCGTAAATATATGCCTTGCCGTCTTCGTACGAAACCTGATACCAGGTCTCATTCTTGTACGTGGTCTTGCCGGTAACGTGGTACTTCGAACCCTTCTTGCCCTTGCCGAGAATATTGGAATCGATAATCTCCGGCGTGGAACGGATTCTTACATCGTCCGCCGTCATGTACATGTCAAGGTCCTTCGCCTCAACCGTGTACGGAATCGGGGTAGGTGTCGGCGTTGCCGTCGGCTGCGGGTTATCATTGCCGGAAGGCTCGTTGCCGGAAGGATTCGCCGGCTCGTCTGTCTTCTCGGTCAGATATTCGTTGCTGACATATGCGGTCTCGGTACCCTTCTCGGTCTTGTAATCGATGCGGTACCACTTGGTCTCGTTGCACTGTCCGGTTACATGAACCGCGGTTCCGAGAGCCAGCTTGCCGATTGCTGCTCCGTCAATGGACGGGCGAAGACGGACATTCACGGTGTCCGTAGTATTAAACACGACGTAATCTGCGTTCATATCCTTGAAGGTATATGCAACCGTAGGTGTCGGTGTAGGCGTATTCGTAGGTGTAGGAGTCGGCGTCGGCTCCGGCTTGTCGGTCAGATAATCATAGTGAACATAAGCCGTAACCTTGTTGCCGTTGGTCTTAAACTCGATGCGATACCACTTGGTCTCGTTGCACTGACCGGTAACACGAACAACGGTGTTCTCGGAAAGGGTGCCGAGAATCTGGCCGTCCGTGCTCGGAAGCGAACGAACGTTAACCTTCTTCGTGTTGTACACGCGGTAATCCTGCTTCATTTCCTTGTACGTGTACGCGATGGTAGGTGTCGGGGTCGGGGTCGCCGTCGGAAGAGGCGTTGCCGTCGGTTCGGGAGACGGCGTAGGCGTTGCGGTGGCTGTGGGCTCTGCCGTAGGCTCCGCAGTAGGCGTCGGCGTCGGTGTGAGCGCAGGCTCATCGCCGGACGGATCGTCGGAACCCTCGCCCGTCTCATCGTCTGCAACAACCTCGTTTTGGCTGTCGCGCTCGTTCGGATCAAGAGGCGGAAGGTCCTTTTTACCGGATACTACAGCTGTAGTATCATCCTGAATCTCCACTTTGGAAGGCATTTCCTTAACGCCTTCGGTACCGCCGATAAGCTTGGGATAAATCACTTCTTTCAATTCCGTAGCCGGATTAACCGTGTTGCCGCCGAGAGAAGGAAGGTTCTGCTTCCCGACAGACGGACGAACAACTCCGCTTCCGGAATCTTTCGTAACATTCGGAAGATTCTGTTTTCCGGAAGTCACAACACCAAAATCAGCAGGCGTACGCACCATCGCGTCCTCCTGCTCGATCGTCAGGCGCGCGTCCGATACAGGCTCCGCCGGCACGGTCTTCTCGACCGCCGGCTCCTTCACGTCGACAATCGGATTCGCTATGGATTCATCCGGTGTTGTCCGGGAGACCTCCGTAGCGACCGCCGGATACTCCGCAACGATCTTCGATTCGTCGATATCCGCCGAAACCGAATGCTGCAGATGCGGAAGCATCGTGGCTGTGATTGCTAACGAGAACGCCATCAGAAGCGACGTCATTCTGGTTATTACTTTCGATAACTTCATTCCTTACCCTCTGTGTGTACGGGAGTCAAACTCCCCGAATATTCAAGAGCGAACCCGCTCCGGTAATCAAATTGTTACATGCGTTTCCCCACGAAACGTCAAATGTTACATAAATGTTACATGAGCAATCATATCACACCGAAAACAAAAAATCAACCCAAAAACGCAAAAACACGGAAAATTAAAGGATTTTCGCGCAAAATCCTTTGTTTTTCGGGTGGATTTTTCGGCCGAAAATGTTAATTTTCTTTTCTACAGTTGTAGAACACTTCTGTAACATTTTTGCCCGAAGCGGATTCTCCGGGCAAAGTTTGTAACATTTCTATCGCTCTTCGCAAACCTGGAAGATAAAAAACTTCAGATAATAAGACTCATCGGCCGACCAGAGGATCGGATGATCCGGCGCCTGGGTGCGGTACTCCACCTGCCGCAGTCTCCGGTGCACGGAGCGCGCCGCCTGGCCGATGGTCTCCGTAAAAAGCTCCGGCGTCATAAAATGCGAGCACGAGCACGTGGCGAGATAGCCGCCGTCCTTCACCAGCTTAAGCCCCCGCATATTGATCTCGCGGTAGCCCTTGATGGCCTGCTTGGTGGCCGTGCGGGATTTGGTGAACGCGGGCGGGTCGAGGATGACCACGTCGAACCGCTTCCCCTCCTCCTCGAGCTTCGGAAGCAGATCAAACACATCCGCAACCGTAAAATGCACCCGCTCCGAGAGTCCGTTGAGCTCCGCGTTTCTCTCCGCCTGCCGGATGGCAAGCTCCGACGCGTCGACGCCCAAAACATCCGCCGCCCCGGCGAAGCCTGCATTTAACGCAAAGGAGCCCGTGTGGGTGAAGCAGTCCAAAACCGTCGCCCCGGCACAGAGCTTCTGAATCGCCAGACGGTTGTACTTCTGGTCCAGGAAAAAGCCCGTCTTCTGCCCGTCCTTCACATCCACCTCATAGCGGACGCCGTTTTCGGTTATCATAACATTCGTATCAAAAGGTTCCGTGAGGAAACCTTTCGTGCGTTCCATGCCCTCGAGCTCTCTGACCTTCGCATCGCTTCGCTCGTACACGCCGCGAAGAACGATGCCGTCCTCCGCGAAGACATCGCGAAGCGCCGCGAGAATCACATCCTTGAAGCGGTCCGTTCCCAGGGAAAGGGACTGAATCACGCAGACGTCCTCGAATTTGTCCACCACGATTCCGGGAAGCCAGTCGGCCTCGCCGAAAATCACCCGGCAGGACGAGGTGTCCACGGTTTTCTTCCGATACTCCCACGCCGCGCGGACGCGCTCCCGTAAGAACTCCTCCGTGATAACGGTCTCCGGCCGCCGGCAAAGCATGCGCACCCGGATGGTGGAATTCTCGTTGTAGACGCCGATTCCCATCGGATAGCCGTCGAAGTCCTTAACCGCCGCGAGGGCGCCGTTCTCACCGCCGCCTACAACGGTATCGATCTCATTGTCGTAAACCCACAGTCCGCCGGCCTTTAAGCTGCGGCCGCCGCCCTTTTTGAGGGTCACCGTGCGGGTCACTGCAAATCTGTCTTCACTCATCGGATGCTCCAATCTCCTGAGATTCCTCTGTCTCCTTCGTCTCCTCCGCCTCCGCGTCCTTCTTCTTGCGGAAGACGAAAAGCTTGCTGAACACGTAGTTTAAAATAATAACAATCACGCTGGTGACAGCCTTCGCCCAGAAGCTCTTGAAGTCAAAGAGCGACTGCGTGAGTCCCATCTTCACCAATGCGGTAGGAAGCACAATCTCGATGACGCCGGTTGCGATGCGGGCGCCGAAGAATTTGCCCATCTCCGTAAAGTAAGCTTTCGCTCCCACCGTCTTGCTCTCGAATACGAACTTCTTGTTCGTGAAAAATGCAAAGAGCACCGCGACTACCCAGGCGACGGCGTTGGTGAGCGTGAACTGCCAGCCCTCTCCCGACAGGCCGCATACGCGCTGCAGAAGGTAGGTGGTAATCCAGTTCACAAGCGTCGTGGCAACGCCGAAAATCAGGTACATGATGACCTCGCGATACCGCTTCAACAGTTTCATAATCTTGTCCATAAAACTATCCTTTCGTCCTTCCCGGCGACAGGTACCGGGCCTTCTACGGAATAAAACGAGCCGTCACTAAAACGGCCCGTTTTCCTTTCAGGAATACTTTCGATTGCCCCAAAGATTTTTCTTCTTCAGTTCCAGATACTCGCTGTAGGCCTTCTCCAAAATCTGCTTCTCGTTTGAGAATTTCAACAGGTGATACGCCTCATGATACTTGTAGAATCCGGAATCCGCAAAATACTCCTCGGTCTGTGGTTTGCTGTAATAGCTGTCCGCCATCATCAGATACCAGTGCACTTCCTTTTGAACCGTGTTCTGCGAAGTGTTAAACGTGTACCGACTCTTGCCGACATACTTGACTATCCTGGCGTCGGAGCCGCTTTCCTCCTTGACCTCACGAATGGCGGTCTCGGGAAACTCCTCGCCTTCCTCTACCGTTCCCTTGGGAAGCACCCATCCTTCATATTTGCGCTTATAATTCTTATACAGCAAAAGGATCTTCCCTCTGAATATCACAACACCACCACAGCTAGTTGCCTCAACCATTGTAAGGACCCCCTGTCTATTGGTGTATGAAAGATTGATTTAAGTATACCCCTCTTGCCGTAGATTTGCAACTGTTTTATGATTCCGGGGCGGCATTTGCCGAAGTTTCCGCCGCGGGGCCCGCCGTCGCCTCGTCCATCTCCCGCAAATGCTCGCTTAAAAGCCGGATCGCCGGCATATAGCACCGCGTTACCTTCTCGTTGCGCTTTCGATAGAAGCTCTCGCGCTCCACCGGGTCGACGATGGTGATGCCGCGGGACACGTCCATGTTGTGGCGCAAATCCGCAATCTTGACGCGGATGGCAAGCCGATTGTCGGACTTCTTAATCTTATCAATGTACTCCGCATAGGAGTCGTCGCGGTCGTGCCGAAGCAACAGAAGCGCATCCGTGACAGCGTCGCCGAAGCGTTCGCGGAAGCCCGATTCCGGAAGGTAATCCGGATGGTCCTCCATCACGTCGTGCAGGTACGCCACAATTTTCTCCTGCTCTGTATCCACAAAGGAAGCCACCGCCTGGGGATGCAGAAAATAAGGCCGGTTTGCTTTGTCCGTCTGCCCTTCGTGGGCTTCCTTCGCAATGGCAATCGCCAGTTCCAAAAGCTCGCTCATCTTCTGCTCCTTTCCGCTGTTTTCACGTTAAATTACATCACGCCGCGCTTCCAATGGCCCTTCGTGTACCTCCCGTCGGCGGAAGGCTCCTCCGCGGGCTGCCCCGCAAGTGCCGTTGCGAGTGTCCTAAGAACCCGGTCCGCCTCGCGCCTCGTCTCATCGAAAAATGCAACCCTCACCCCGCAGGGCTTCTTCTCCAAAACCTCCGGCATCACTGACAAAAGGGAGGTCACCGCGGCATTGCCGATGAGGGAATGGCAATACCGGCAGATGCTCTTGACCGGCATCGTGTTACCTTCCATGTCCGTCAGCGTCCCAACCGGGTTACTGCCCGGATTTTTGCAGGAAAACGCCGTCCGGTGCGGGCATTGTTCGGAAATCATGACAATCTGGCGCTCGTACACCGGAAGAAAACTCCGGCCCGCCATCTCGTAGGACACCTCACTTCGCCGAAGCTCAGCGGAAATCGTCATCGCGTCCGCGCCGGCTTCGGAAAGCCATGCCGCTGCCGCATCGTTAGCCACATACAGCGTGTTGTCCGTGCAGATGTGAAGGGAAGGCCGCAGGGCACGCCACCCCGGAACCTCCGCAAGCTGGTCCGGCGTGCGGACCAGAAGGAAATCAACCGAATATTCCTTTATGATGCGCTCCGTTTCCGCGCACACCCGGTCATGCACCGCCCCCTTGCTCACGCGGGGAAGCGCAATTCCGATGCGGACATCGCTGACGGACCCGTGTCCGCGCTCCGCCCGGATGATGGGAAGGCACGCCTCATAGGCCCCTTCCATATCGACGCAGAGGTCGGTCACAACCTTATGCCGGAGTGCCGCCTCCGTCTGCTCCGCGGTGCTCACCACAACCATGCAGGCGGGGCCGCGGTCTTCCGGAAGGGGTGCATTTGCCGCAGCATCTCCGTCTGCGTCGATCCCATCCGCACCGCTTCCGCTCTCTCCCGCGGCAAATGCAGGCCTCGTCCGATGGAATGTCCGTGCTGCCGCCGTTTCATACGCCGCAAGTGCCTCGCGCCGGAGCTCGTTAATCTGCGAAACGGGGAGGAACACGCCGTCCCCGATGTCCACGGTGAGCTCTTCCCATGTATATCCCGAACCGCCGGTGCGGCGGAGTTTGTCCAAAACCTGCTCTGCGGTCGTGGGGGTCTGCTTCGCTTCCGCCACCGGCTCCCCGGTCACGGTCACGCAGGCCCGCTCGGATGCGTCGGTCACCGTAAGTCGCAGAGGCTCCCCGACCTGCGCCCGCAGCGTTCCGATCACCGGCAGGTCGCGCCGTCCGATGAGGAACTGCTCCCGAATCTCCGTAAGAAGCGTCTGATTCTTTGTGCGGAAGATGTAAACTGTCTCCGGCACCGCGCCGTTCATGGCCTCCCGATGGAGCGCCACCGGCTTGGCCGGATCAAACTTCGACATGTCCTTCGGCGTCGTAATCTCCGTGCAGACAAAACCGTCAGGCGTGCGGACCTCCAAAACCTCCTCGGGTCCAAGCTCCTCCCGCAGTTTCAAAATCGCCACGGGCTTTACGCCGTTGACGACCTGCCCTGTTCCCACCAGCACGCCGGTGTGATTCGGGCGGTTGACGCACATCATTCCGCGCCCCTTGGTATCAAAGGCGTACCCTTCGCAAAATCCGCCCCGGTTATAGAGTTCCGCCAGCGTCGCGACGTCATCCGCCATATCTTTCTTATGTTTGTGCAGGTACTGCTCATACCCTTCCGGCCCGAGCTCCTCGTAGCGGTCGAGCCACCGCCGGTATATGGCGGTCACACCCGCAGCGTACTCAGGCTTTTTCATGCGGCCCTCAAGCTTCAGAGAATCAATTCCGGTGGCAAGCAGCTCATGAAGACGCGGAAGAAGGCACTGATCCTTGGGACTTAAGAGAAAGCCGAAGGCCTCCTCCCTGCCAGCATGGGCCCCTCCGTCCTTTGTCTCTCTCCCGTGCTTCTTCTCTTCGTAAGTATAGCGCTTGCGGCAGGGCTGCGCGCAGCGGCCGCGGTTTCCGCTTCTGCCGCCCGCAAGGGAGGACAGAAGGCATTGGCCGGAATAACAATAGCACAGCGCGCCGTGCACGAAGATTTCCAATTCCTTGTCGGTGGCCTCCGCCATCCGCGCAATCTCCGAAATCGACAATTCACGGGCCGGAACGATGCGCGTCACCTGGGGCGGCAACAACAAAGCGGCGCTTTCTTCGGTGATTGTCATCTGGGTGCTGGCGTGAATCGGAAGCGACGGAAACCATTCCGCAATCTTCTTCATCACACCGAAGTCCTGCACAATCACCGCGTCCAGCCCCGCCTCATAGTAAGGCAGCAGATACTCGCGGAGTTCTGCCAATTCTGTATTTTTCAAGATCGTGTTGACGGTGAGATACACCTTGACCCCGCGAAGGTGCGCCTCGTCAATGCCGCGAAGCAACATCTCCTCGTCCGGATTGTCCGCATAGGCGCGGGCGCCGAAGCGCATGCCGCCGATATAGACAGCATCGCACCCTGCCTCAATCACGGCGCGGAGCGTTTCATAGGAGCCGGCCGGCGCAAGAAGTTCGGTTTTCTGTCTCTTATCCCTCATGTCGCAAGGCGTTCCTTCCGATTCGCAGTTCTCCCGTCATTTCCGCATTACCGATGCTTGCGAAGGTTGGACAACTCGGTCTCCAAACGGACAATCTTCTTCTGATCCTCCATCCGGGCATCCTTGAGCTGCTCGATGCGTCCCTCCAGTTCTTTAATCTGCGAGCGGTCCGCAAGCATGTCATGCTTCATGTTGAAGATGTCCGTCTCCCGCTGCTCAACCTCGGTCTGCTTGTCAGCAAGCTGCTGGCGGCACTTGAGGTAGTCATCCGCAACGTTGATGAGCACCAATGCCTGCTTCATATCGAGGTCCATGGTGCGGTACCCCTTCACTTCCTTCATCGCAGCGTATTTGCTGTTCAAATACGTGGCAATCTTCTGGAGATACTCTTCCTCCTCGATGCCGGCGATTTTGTACCGCTTTCCGTTGATAATGACTTCCGCTTCCGTCCGCTTCTGCATGGTTTCTGCCTCTCTTTCTCCTCTGTCTTATGAAAATCCCGCAGGCAAATGCCCGCTTCTCCCCGGGGCTTCGGTATCCTTCGATGCCTACTTCCCCTCGGGCTTCGGTATTCCCAGATGTTCATACGCTTCCGCTGTCACCATGCGGCCGCGGGGCGTCCGCACAATGAGTCCGGTCTGTACAAGGTAAGGCTCGTACACTTCCTCCACCGTCTCCTGGTCCTCACCGATGGTGGTGGCAACCGCTGCGGTTCCCACCGGACCGCCGCGGAACTTCGTAATCATGGTTGTGAGAATCGCCCGGTCGATGGTATCGAGACCCAGGCGGTCCACCTCCAGTGTATCGAGAGCCTTCTTGGCAATCTCCGAATGAATCGAGCCGTCCCCGAGCACCTGCGCGTAGTCGCGCACGCGCTTTAGAAGGCGGTTGGCAAGACGGGGCGTCCCTCTTGCGCGCCTCGCAATCTCCGTGGCGCCTTCCTCATCAATCTCAACGTTCAATACCCGCGCCGAATGCCGCACAATCAGCGCAAGGTCCGCAACCGAGTAAAATTCCAGACGATCCACAACGCCGAAACGGTCCCGTAACGGCGCCGTCAGCATACCTGCACGGGTCGTCGCACCCACCAGCGTAAACTTCGGAAGCTTCAGCCGGACCGGCTTCGCCGCAGGGCCCGAGCCGATGATGATATCGACGCCGAAGTCCTCCATCGCGGAATATAACAACTCCTCCACCTGACGGTTCAGGCGGTGGATCTCATCGATAAAAAGAATGTCATTGGGCTGGAGTTTAGAAAGAATCGCAGCCATGTCGCCGGGCTTGTCGATGGCAGGGCCCGAGGTCTGGCGGAGATTCACGCCCATCTCGTTGGCGATAATGTTGGCAAGCGTTGTCTTGCCAAGTCCGGGCGGTCCGAACAAAAGAACATGGTCTAAGGCCTCACCGCGCTTCTTCGCCGCGTCGATGTAGACCTTCATGGTGTTCTTCACCTTCGACTGTCCGATATATTCCGAGAGATACTGCGGCCGCAGCGAGCCTTCCAGGCGGACGTCTTCCGCGGTCTCTTCCGTTGTCGTAATTCTTCTAGCCATGCCGCTAAACCCCTGTTTTTACAGATATCTCAAGCTTCTCGTCAAAATGTCATCCGCATCCAGCTGACTTGCATTTTCCACTTTGGATACGGCCTTGGAAGCATCCGATTTGGAGTACCCGAGAGCCATCAAAGCCTCGATTGCCTCCGCCGCTGCCGTGCCAGCGCCACCCGATGCGACCGTGCCCACGGAAGCCGCCACCGGCTCCGCTCCGGAGTACGCCTGCCAATCCATCTTGTCCCGAAGCTCCAGCACCACCTTCGCAGCGGACTTCTTGCCGATGCCCGGCGCCTTTGCAATCGTCGCCTCATCGCCGGTCATAATGGCAACCGACAGGTCCGCGGGATCCATCACCGAGAGAATCCCAAGCGCTGCCTTCGGGCCGATTCCGCTCACCGTAATCAGCATGCGGAACATCTTAAGGGCTTCCCTTGTGAGAAACCCGACCAGGTTGATTCCGGTATTCTCATTCACGCTCATATGCGTATAGACCCGCACCTCCGAGCCCACCGGCGGCATCGTCGCCAGCTCCGACGCAGGCATCTGCACCTCAAAGCCGATGCCTCCCGCAAGAATCACGGCTGTCGAAAGGTCCTTATATTCCAGCGTGCCCACAAGCATTCCAATCATCCGGTATCACCTCATCCGTCAAGTATTCGTACCCTGACAAAAGTATACCATATTACGCGCCGAAAAGCACCTGTTTTCTACCCGAAAATATTTGAATTTCGGCAAATTCTCTGCTACTATATAGGTCGATGAGGAGGCTTCTATGCGCTACACCGAATTACCGTTAACCGAACTGCTCCCCGTGAAGACTTTGGAAAGCCTTTCGGCATTCTTGGCGGACCCCCGCTACTGTCCCGACGACGGCGCGGTTCCCTGCTTTTTTGACATCGAAACCTGCGGCCTGAGCGCCAAATCCGCCCCGGTCTACATGATCGGCGCCGTGCAGCCGGACGACCGCGGAACCTATCTCTTCCGGCAGTGGTGCGCCGAGCGGCCGTCGGAGGAGCCCGCATTGATCACGGCATTTGCCGAATCTCTTCCCTCGCGGTGCCGCCTTCTCCACTTTAACGGCACCACCTTCGATCTCCCATTTCTCCGGGACCGAAGTAACTTCCTCGGGCTGCCCCCGTTTCCGACGCCCCTCTCCTTAGATCTCTATCCGCCGTTCCGCCGCTTAAAGACGCTCGCGGGACTCCCCTCCTGCAGGCAGCGCGACTTAGAGCCCCTTGCCGGGTACGACCGCGAGGACCCTTACGACGGCGGCACTCTCATTCGCTTCTACTCCGAGTTCGTCGGCCTCTCCAAATGCAACCTTGCCGCCGCGGAAGCCCGCTTCCATGACCTGGCGCGGCACAACCGCGAAGACCTCTTGGGGCTTGTCTCCCTCTGCCGCCTTCTGCCGTGTCTGGATATCGCGCAGACCCCTGTGGAGCACGCGGAGATTTACAGCTATGAATCCGACGCCGTGACGCTTCTTCTGCAGATGCCGGTTGCATGGCCCGAAAGCCTTACCCTGCATCGCCCGGTTTCGCGGTTCCTTACGCTCACAAGCGAGCCGTCCCGCCCGGACATCACCCTTTCCGCCGACGGTTCCGGCCGCATTCTTCTGCGGATTCCGCTTCTTACGGAGCCCGCAAAACATTACTTCGACAATTACAAAGACTATATCTGGCTCACCCACGAAAACCGCGCCGTTCACCGAAGCGTCGCCTCCCTCGTTGACCGTTCCTACCGCCGAGCCGCAAAACGCGACGAAGCCTTCGAGTGGTCCCGCGGAGAACTGCTGCCGCAGACGGGCGACCTCTTCTCGCCCTCCTTCGTGCTTCAGAAGAAGGACCTCTGCCGCCTCTTCCCCGCCCGCGAACTGCCCAAGCGCCCCGACCTGCTGCCCGCTTACGCGGCCGACCTGCTGCAGCTCTTCGGGAAGGGCAACTGAAAAGCCGCAAACATACAAAAAGCCGGAGGCAACCATTTGCCCCCGGCATTTTACGTTTTTATTCTTCCTCAAGCGACCAAAGCAGCGCCTGAAGATCTTCCTCTTTGGAATTTACCTCCGCTTCGGTTCCGTAAAGATCCAAAATCCAGCAGCTTCCCTTCGAATCGGAGCAAAGGCAGAGCACTTCTTTCATCTTCGTTTCACCCTGCGTATACGACAGGATAACCTTCTGATATTCCACTCTTCCCTGCGCCGTCGTGATTTCGGAAAATGCCATATCATCGGAATCCTTCAACGACTCCATCAGATCCTGAAGCTGATCCTTCGCTGCCATATCCGCACGATTCTGAAGATGACGAATCAGAATTCCCGCCTCCCCGCTCTCATTGAAGGGCAGCAACAAATCGTCTCCGTCCGTCACAACCTGCAGAACGCCGCCGTTTTTATAAGCAAACCGAACTTCGGTTTCATCCGGCATAGCGCCTTCCCAGGCGACGTACTTCGGTTCTGTTTCCTTCGGAATCATGCTGAGGGCGGTATCCATCGCAAGCTTCCCGCTCTCGGAATCCGGAGCTCCGTCACCGTTCGCCTTCTGAATTCCCAGAATGATATACACTCCCACATCGTCCGGCTTACTGTAAATCACGACAAATCCCGCACCCTCGGTCTTGTCACCGCTCGAGCCTTCATACACCATGCTCGACATCGGAATCAGATATCCCTGCATTCCGTTGATGTTGTCGTACGCCTTCATCTTGCTGTCCGCGGAAATGGAAAACTCCTTCAGCCGAAGAACGTCTTTTGCCAAAGACTCCTGTTCCTTGGAGTTGACCAGAGCAATCACATCATTCGCATCAAAGATTGCACTGTTCTCTACCGTATCCTCATCGAACACATACAGGTTATAGTCCGGTGTCTCCGCGACGAAAAGAACACCTTTCTCCTCTCGTACGGATGTGCCCCCCGGTAGATCAATCTCTACCGGAAGGGTAATGGACGGTTCGGTTACTCCCGGCGTTCCCTTCTGTCCGGGATTGTCCGGACTCTCCGTCGGTTCGGCGTCGCTCTCTTTCTTCTTTCCGCATGCGGGAAGGGCGAAGAGCATCACGCTTATCAAGAAAAGCAACAATAGCTTTTTGCCTGTCCGTTTCACTGGCTGTCTCCTTCCGAAATCTCTTCTCTGTTATGCCTTTCAAAATCCGGTAACATGACTGAACACATAGTCATATATCTGTTTTATCGGAATATAGGTACGATCCACGATCGTCTGGCTGAAGTTCTGCCCTGCCACACGTTCCTTAAAGATTCCGAACGCATAGTCGAAGCTGCCGTAAGGATCCAGTTCTTCCGTCTCCTGTTTAAGCAATGTCTGCACTTCCTGGAAAACAGCTATGGCAATATCCTTGTAAAGCATCTGTTTATCAAGGGATATGTCGGTTTTTTTCAACAGTTGATTCATTGTATGTCCGAGACCGATCTTGTCGATTTCGCCTGTAATTCGTCCCAGATCCTGCCATCCTTCCGCAAGCAAAGCCTCATAGAACACCTTGTACTCTTCTTTCCGAAGCACTTCATAAGCAGTATCCAGGAAGTGCAATCCGCTGATAAAGTACCCTGCCTCCGGACAGAAGAAGGTGATTCCGAGTTCCGCAGCCGTGTTAACCACATCAAAGGTGACATCCAGCGCTTGTGCAGAAGTATTGGGAAGGGAAGTGAGCACGTCAAATCGGATTGACGACCAGATGCCCTCGATTGCTCCGTAAGCATCCAAATTCCACTTGCCGTTCAGGTACTGCATAACCATGACAGTACTCTCAAAATCCTTCATTTTGCTTTTCCGGCTCGTTCGCATGACATAGTATGTCGTATCATTCAGTTTTTCCCAATCGTAGGATTGATACACTTTAAGCAGCTTATCATTGCCGAATGTTCCGGCGCCGTAAATAGACTCCAGCGTCTCCTTAAGGTCGTTGTTGGAAACATTCTCATTCCGATCCCAAACCGCATACATAACAATCCGGTCGCCGCTCTTGCCTACAATTTTGTTCTCTTCGCCCACCGGATAGTCCACGTTCGAATAATAATCCAGATTCCATCCGATGGAACGAATATCATGACGGGACCAGCCGCGGAAAATGTAACCGTCGCGGGTAGGCACGATTCGGGATAGATAGCAATCACCGGGATCCATGGTTTCCATCGCCGGAACGCCTTCTCCTCCATTGGCAAGGTAGTGAATAATCACTTTCCCTGCGACACCCGGTATTTCTTCATAGGCGGCATAGAAATTCATATCTTTTTTCACCGAAATTGCCTCGTCAAGGCTGTAACGCTTATATGTTGCTTCAGCCTCTCCGTCCCATCCGGCAAAACGATATGCCGACAGTTCCACCGATGCGGCCGGAACGTCCATTTCCGCTATGGTAACCGTTGAATTGTACTTCACATTTCTTCTGGCAATCTCCCGTCCGCAGGCGTCGTAGAATCGGAACACAACATCCTTGGAACTCCAGATTGCGTAGAGCGTCATATCACTTTCCGGGACGGTAAATTCTCCGTCCACGCCGATGGATACGGTATCCGGAGTAGTTCCCCAGCCGAGAAGGACATATCCCTTCGGTTCTCCGAAGGATTTTTTGTATTTCTTCATCTGGACGACCTGACCCGGTACTACGTCCTCAATAGGAATGGTGTCAACCTTGGAATCCGAACTGCCGTTCTTGTCAAGAACCAACGTATATTTGGAAGCCCAGCACGCGTAAAGAGTGATTTCCGTAGGCGGCGCCGTTCTACCGGTAGGATCTCCCTTGTAGACATAGGTCTCCCCTGCAGGTGTGTATGTTCTTCCGTTTATGCTCGTAGTCCATCCCAGGAACACCCGGTGCGGATCCGTCGGTGCCTCACCGCTTGTTTTGATGGAAACATTGCCGACCTTCCGTTCTGCCGTGGTCGGTTTTGTCGGTCCGCCGACTGCTGTCGGAGAATTCAGATGGTAATAAACCGTGATTTTTCCATCTTCATTGACACCCTGGAAACTTGTGTACAATTTGTACACCTTATCTTCCGTGTTCAGAATGGTATCCAGGACGTTAGGAGTCTTCATATCAACGAATTCCGACACCAGAGCATCTGCCGAATAAGTCTTCGAATTGTATCTCCATCCCTTAAAGGTCTTTCCGATGACAGGCGATTTCTGTACGCAATCAAGTCTGTCGGAAGAAAGGTATCTGCCGGACTTCAGCACCTTGTTGGTATAAGAATCGATAAATTCTATCTGATAGGTGCGCTGCTCCCACAGAGCTGTCAGCACCAGATCCTTCGGAAGGTCCTTAATCTCATCCTCCGCCTGATAGATGGTACCGTCATAATCACTCTCCCATCCGAGGAAGATATAATCGTTTCTCTTCGGTTTCGGAAGGAAGAAGGTTCCTGTGCCGAGCTGGTTCAGCTCTTCCCGTTGCTTCCCTTCATAACCGTAATCCAACGTAACTTTAGCGCCGTTAGGGCTCCAGATTGCGTAAAGCTTTACCACTTTCGTTCCCCGCTCAATCTTCAGGCGAGACAGCGCATTATTACGGTTCGAGTTCGAATACTGCCCCCATCCCTCGAAGATGTATCCCGTTTTATGCGGACGCTCCGCCTCATGTTCCTCCTGGTCATAGTAAGCAAGCGTCGGGACCTGATAGACCTCGGTATTCCAATGGATATACTCTGCCCTCGACGGAAGGTCTCCCCCGTTGTTAAGATAAATCACGGGAATCCAATCGTTCTGTGTTGATTCATAAACACAGTAGAGCCATACACTACCGCCATCGAAAACAACGGCTTCTCCGGGATAATAGAGTTTGGAGCGGTCCGCTCCCTCCGGAATCATTCCACGGAAGCTGGGGTCGGTCGTATAACCGAGGAACCGAAGTCCTTCAATGGTCGGGGCGCAGTTGCTTATATAGTAGATATGCCCTACATCCTGAGGTGCGTCCTTATGGATACTGATTCCATTGAACTGATCAAAGTATTCCACCGAATAATTTTGCTCTTTCCAGATTGCGTATAAAGTAATCTCCTCAATGGAAGTATCCTTTACCAGCGCCTCCGAATAAGCCCCGGCTTTATAATTGGCCGCATTCGCTCCGGTTCCGGTACGTGAAGTACTCCAGCAATCAAAACCCGTTCCGTCGTCAAATCCACAGACAGGAAAGTGAACGTCCGCTCCGTACGTACAGGTCATATCCTCCATGACACCGTACAGATTCCCGTTTCCTTCAAAATGGATGATATAGGTGTTGTCTCTCCAGACAGCATACAAAACATGGTCCGCTGCATCTTCCACATCCGATTGAGCGGTCACACGAACATGGTCTTTCGTCTCCCAACCGGCGAACGCCTTGCCATCAGGAGCTTTTACTCCACCAGGAAGCCCCGGAAGATCACCGTAAGGCTCTTTATAGACTACGGTTCTTGTTTCTTTTGCAATGCTGTTATCCGGGTCGGATCCTCCGGTTGATTTTACATCAAAGCTTACCGTAACCTCTTTCCGCTCGACCCAGTGAGCGTACAAAGTTATCACAGTACCGTTTTCGGCATCACCCGGAATCAAGTTTCTGACAACTGCGCCCTCGGAATACTCGATTCCCCGGCCGTCACGTCTGGTGTTCCAGCCGGCAAGCACATAACCGGTTTTAACGAATTTGTTTTTCGCCAGAGTAACATCCTGATTGCAGACAGCAGGTGTCCGGTCCATCTCGCCCGTTTCGTAATTGTTGCCGTCATAGGCGATGTAGTACTTGGTATCTGCCCAGTGCGCATACAGAGTAACTCCCTTGGCGCCGGGAACAGGAGTATTTTCCGTCCATCTTACACCGCCAACCTTCTGGGAATACCATCCGGCAAACGTCTTATAAGCGGGAGCCCGCGGAGGTTCCGGGTATACTCCGCCCATGACTTCTCCCAGCACCGCTGTCCGGATGACAGGCTCATGCCAACCGATACCGCCGTTTGGATCAAACATGATCTTGCATCCGCCACGGCTGCTCTGCGATACTTCAACGGAGACAGACCGGTTATATTCGGGATCTCTGAACGTGATTACACCAAAACGGTCATCCCCTTCGGTATTCTTGGTTACCTCAACTTTATAGGAAGTGGCTCCCGATCTCGTTACCCTTACCCAGCCGGCTGCTCCCGAATCTAAGGTCACAACAACAGCGCCCGCATTCGAAATGTTCAGCAGATTGATATCACGATTGTCAACATTTTCCGAAAAGCTGAGGTAGGACGAACTCACCTTCAGTCCCCCGACTTTCGGCAGAATCTTCTTCTGCGTCTGACCGCAGACAGAGCAATATTGAATGATATACCCATCCGCTTCCGTCGTCTCTTTCACCTCGAAGATAAAACGTTCGATTCAATGGGTGTTTATAAAGACGACATGTAGCCCCGCAGAAGCGCCCTTGTTCTTTGCGAATCGCAGCGCACGCTTAGATTCCCTGAACCTGCGGATTTCCCCTTATATGTCCGGCATCGGTCGTATTTTCGATGATGGCGCCGCTTGGCCTGCTCGTGATTGTTTGGTAAGACGCAAAAACCCCCGGCTGAAAAGCCGGGGGTTGATTTGACTCGATTATGCTTCCTGCGGAATGATCTCTTTCTTGTTGTAAGATCCGCAAGCCTTGCAAACTCTGTGAGGCATCATAAGCGCGCCGCACTTGCTGCACTTTACAAGATTCGGAGCAGTCATCTTCCAGTTTGCTCTGCGACTGTCTCTTCTTGCCTTGGAATGTTTATTCTTAGGACAAATAGCACCCATCGTCTCCACCTCCTTGACCACTATTCGGCCGAACTGACTGTGTTCGGCACACGCATGACAGTATTATATCGAACCGACGGGCGTTTGTCAACGACTATTTTTGAAAATTCCGTCGTTTTTCACGCGAGGGCAAAAGCCCGCACTTCTCACTCTCCGAAGCACAACCGCAGCACCTCAGCGGGCGTCATATCCTGCACGTGCTCCTCGTCCGTAAGGCCCTCTGCGCTCTCCGGGTTCCAGGAGAACCATCCGGCCACATCACCCTCGAGATTGAAGTAAGTCTCCGGGTTGCTCAAAGCCACCGTGTAGCGCTCATCCCACTGCGGAAAATACTTCCTCATGTAGCGCTCGGCCAGCCGATACGCCTCGCAGTCCGTCGACATTCCGATGGCGCCGATGGCGACACCGCCGCCCGGCTGTCCGGTGCGACTCACAAAGCCGTTGGTGGAATGCACAATCACTACGCTTCCGTCCTCGCAGGTTCCGAGGGAAATCCACACATGCCCCTTCATGCTCACCACGTCTCCGGGCTTTATGCGGACTCCGTTGTCGGACGTCGGCGCGGACAGATTCTGCGTAATTTCCCCGTATCCGGCATCCGCAAGCGAGCGTGCCATCTTCGTGGAGCTGCAGACGTAGCCGTCGCGGCCGTCCTTCGTCTCAAATGTATTGTACAACGTCCATCCGACAAAGCCGGAGCAGTCAAGTCCTGCATAATAGTATTGATTAAATCCTCCGAAGGGATAGTAGCTCGTCTTCGGATCCCGCTTGTTCACATCGTCGTCCACGTCCCGGAAGGTGTAGTCCACCGTCTGTTCCCGGAAGAAACGAACCCACTCCGGCGCCACACCGATGCGGCGCGTCTCCGGCCCGGCGCCTTCGTCATACCAGTCCCATCCGCCGCCGTACACATACAGCGTCGTCCCGACAGGCATCAGCGCCGTCTTCACAAAATTCAAAACCGTCTTCTCTCCGGGCATCCCTGTCACCGGTGGCTGATACTCATATCCGGCGTTTTCCGCGGCAGATTCCTGCACATCGGACACCACGTATCCGTTTTTCACAATCCGATAAACATACCCGACCTTCAGCTTGTTTTGCAGCGCGAACTCCAGAACATTTCCGGACCCCGGCTTTCTCGGAACGGCGTAGCTTTCCTCCTGGCCGTTCACCAGAAAGCGATACCGGAAATTCAACGCATTTTCCTTCGTTGTCCACGCGAGGCCGTAGTCCTCCACGCCGAGGAAAACGCCCATGACAACCTGCTGCCCCGCCCTGCCCGGGCGTCCACCGGGCTCCGGGAATCCGTAGTATTCCAGTTCGTTCCCACCGTCCGTATAATAAACTCGGCATATTCCGTCGTCATCGATGCGCGCCTCAATCGGTCGAATCAACGTGTCGAAATGGAGAGGATTTGCCGCTTCTTTTGATTCCGCCTCGGGATTTCCGAAGGTAACCGTCCAATGCTCAACCCAGGCCTGCCCGCTTACATCCGTTGCGCCGTCGGCCTTCAGGATGTACGACTTTGTAATCGTCAGGGTCTCTGCGTCCTTCCCGTGAATTACCGCCTCGCAGATTTTCGCAGCTGCCATCCAGCCTACCAGCCTCTCCACATGTTCCGCCGGATTGTCCTCAGGCATCGTGATTTCCAGCCCGAGGTTTTCCTGCCATGTAGAAGTCATGTAGGCTTTCCGTTCAAACCGCCGGAACTCCAGTTCCGGGTCCCCTGTCTGCGCTTCCAGACCCCGGACAGTCGCTCGCGGAACCGGGGTGTCCAGCGATTCCCCATCCAACTGATCCCAAAGAAGCTTTCGCTCAAAATGGGATTCCGCGCTTTGCGGATCCTCCTCCGACACGCTGAATTCCGTGATAAAGCTATAGTTGTTCGCGCGCTCATACTCTGCCGGAATCAGGATGGCATGCGCGGCATACAGCCGTTCCGCCTGATATGCAAACGGAAAGCCGGAAAACAACCGCTCGCAGATTTCCTTCTCCTGTTCCTCCCGAAGCTCGCTCACATAGATGCGGGTTGCGGAATCGGTCCTGAAATTGCCGGTCGGTACGCACAAAAAGTCTACGGTTTTTCCCCCGCGTTTATAGGTTCCCTCCGCCGCCAATGCATATCCATGCTGGTACTGAACCACGGAAAACGTGCCGTCCCATACCGCATCCGGCTCCCGTTCTGCAAAAAAAGTCTCCAGCTCGGTCTTGCATTGTTTTTGGTATTGTTCCTTCATGTTATGCCGGGACCGGGATCTGGAAAACCCCCATAGCAGAATAAGGACTCCGACAAAATAAAAAATCACGACAACCGCTGCAGCGCAAATCACCGCTTTCAGAATGATTGCAATGACGCTCTGATTGCCCGCTTCGCTTTTATTCTTCTTCATCGGCAACCGTAGCCTCCGCGCTGCGGATGGTAATCATGCCCAGGATTGCCTTGCCGGTGATTGTCAGAACCGGCGCATTCTCATCCGCAGGATCCTCTGTTCTGTTGTTAACCATACCGCCCACAGCCTTGACGTCGCAAATGACGCGCATGTTCGCGGGAACCGTAACGCTGGCTACGCCCACCACGCTGCACACGTCGAGATCAACTGCATGATCCGGAGCCTCGTCCCAGGAAACGTTGATGCAGCCGCACAGCGTATAAAGCGCCGCCACTTTCCTTTCCTTCGCAACAACGCACGAACCGCAGGATGCCATCGTGCAGCTCATGGTGTTCTGATCGCTTCCGCGCTCCTTGATAAACTTCGTGCCGCGGCGAACGAGAAGTGCCGTTCCGCCGGCTATCGCCGTGAAAAATGCACCCACCACCTTCAATACCGTAACAATCCGCTTCTTTGTTGCCTTGCTCTTTACTGTCTCCAATACTTCACTGTTCATAATTCCATCCTCCGTAAATAGCCCGCATTTCCCGCGGGGTGATATTTTATTATACCACCGCGGTAACTCCTCTTGCAATCCCTTTTCATCGCCGCGTTTTTTTCCTCCACCCCGGAGACCGTTTCGGCAACGAAAAAGCGGGCCTTCGGATGTCCGAAAGCCCGCCTGAAATTCCAGAAATATCGCTTAAATCAACGCTACCGTCTCGCGGCAGATTGCAAGCTCCTCGTTGGTCGGGATAACCAAAACCTTGACCTTCGAGTCGGGGGTGGAGATAACAATCTCCTCGCCGCGGATTGCATTTTTCGCATCATCGATGGTGATGCCGAGGAAACCGAGACGCTCGCAGATCATCTTGCGAACCTTGCCGTCGTTCTCGCCGATACCTGCGGTAAATGCAATGGCATCCACGCCGTTCATCGCCGCTGCGTACGCGCCGACATACTTCGCTACGCGGTAGGCAAATGCCTTCACCGCTACCTGTGCTCTCTCATTGCCGTCCTTGGCTGCCGCATCGAGATCGCGGAAGTCGGAGCCGACACCCGAGAGGCCGTCCACACCGGACTTCTTGTTGAGAACCGTCATCATCTCAGCGAGGGACTTGTTCTCCTTCTTTGCTACAAACTCGATAACCGCGGGATCGATGTCGCCGGAGCGGGTTCCCATGATGAGACCTTCAAGAGGGGTAAGACCCATGGAGGTGTCAACGGAGCAGCCATTGAGAACTGCCGAGCAGGAAGCGCCGTTGCCCAGGTGGCAAACAATCACCTTCGAGTTGTTCTTATCGAGCCCTGCAACATCAATCGTACGCTTGGAAACGTAGCTGTGGCTGGTGCCGTGGAAGCCGTAACGGCGAACGCCGTATTTTTCGTAGTACTCATACGGAACTGCGTACAGATATGCCTCCTTGGGCATCGTCTGATGGAACGCGGTGTCAAATACAGCCACCTCCGGTACGCCGGGCATAAGCTTCATGCATGCGTCGATACCGATCAGGTTTGCCGGGTTGTGGAGAGGTGCGAGGTCGCAGCACTCCTTGATGCCCGCGATGACAGCGTCATCAATCAGCACGGACTTGGTGAATTTCTCGCCGCCGTGGACGACACGGTGTCCTACCGCACCGATTTCGGAGAGATCCTTGATTACGCCGTAGGTGGGGTTCGTGAGGGCCGCAAGTACGTTCTTGATGGCTACCTCATGGTTCGGAAGCGCATCCTCGAGAACAACCTTCTCACCGCCTGCCGGCGTGTGCTTCAGACGTCCGTCGATACCGATACGCTCGCAAAGGCCGACCGCGAGAGCCTGCTCGGTCTCGGAATCGATCAGCTGATACTTCAAAGAACTGCTGCCGCAGTTAACTACCAATACTTTCATGTTTCCTCCTGATATTCAAACGGCAGGCGGCAAAATGTCGCCCGCCGAAATAATCTGTTGATGAATTACTTGCCGATGGCCTGTACTGCGGTGATTGCAACAACGCCGACGATATCCTCGGCGATGCAGCCGCGGGAAAGGTCGTTGATCGGCGCTGCGATACCCTGGGTGATAGGGCCGTAAGCTTCGGCCTTAGCCAGTCTCTGAACAAGCTTGTAACCGATGTTACCGGCATCGAGGTCGGGGAATACCAAAACGTTAGCCTGACCTGCTACGTTGCTGCCCGGAGCCTTGGAAGCGCCTACAGAAGGAACCATGGCGGCGTCAGCCTGAAGCTCACCGTCCAAAAGGATGTCGGGACGAAGCTCTTTCGCAATAGCAGTAGCTGCCAAAACCTTGTCAACGTCGGCATGCTTTGCACTGCCCTTCGTGGAGTGGGAAAGCATTGCAACCTTTGCCTGCTTCTCAACAAGAAGCTCGAAGGACTCTGCGGAACTGATGGCGATAGCGGCAAGCTTCTCCGGATCGGGGTTCTGCTCAAGACCGGAATCGGCGAAGAGGAACGTGCCGTCTGCACCGTACTCGCAGTTCGGAACAATCATCATGAAAAATGCGGACACAAGCTTCGTGCCGGGCTTCGTCTTGATGATCTGAAGGGACGGACGAAGGGTGTTGGCGGTAGAATGGCAAGCGCCGGATACAACGCCGTCTGCTGCGCCCATCTTCACCATCATGCAAGCATAATACATATAGTCGGTGGTAAGAAGCTTCTTGGCCTCCTCAGGGGTCATGCCCTTTGCCTGACGAAGCTCAACCAACTTGTCGATATAAGCCTGAAGCTCAGGAGCGGTATGCGGATCGATTACCTTTGCGCCGGCTACATCAAGACCTTTGCTGTTCTGCGCGCATTCCTCGGGAGTACCGAGAACGATAATGTTCGCAATGCCTTCCTTCAGGATGATTTCAACGGCTTCCCATGTTCTTCTGTCCATGGACTCCGGCAGAACGATGGTCTTTTTGTCCTGCTTAGCTCTTTCTTTGATTCTGTCAATAAATCCCATGATTACTGACTCCTTTCTATTCTCTGTCGCGCATCTCACGCAACTGTTTTTCCAAAGTAGTATTCTAAAACAAACCCCTGCAAGTGTCAAGAAAAAAGAATCCGGGACGCGGCGTCCCGGACTCTCGGTATTTCTTCTTTTCGGTTTCCGATCAGAACAGCTTCTTGATGGCGCCCAGCGCATCCGATGCGCTGTCCAGGCTGACCTTTGCCTTCACGCCGGCAACAATCTTGTCGATAGCTTCCGCCGGAACCTTGTCCCCTGCCACTTTCTTAACCGTAGCGGTAGGATCTGCCTTAAATGCCTTCGTAAGATCCGCATCACCGGTAATCTTCTCAACGGCATCCTTTACCAAAGCAGTAACATCCATAGTTCTCTACCTCCCAAATACTATTCCGGGCTTTACTCGGCAGCCTCTTCCTCCGGAATCTCCGAAGTACAATGCGGGCAACGGGTAGCCTCAATATCGATCTCAGACTTACAGAACGGGCACTTCTTTGTGGTAGGAGCCTTCTCCTCCTCTTCCTTCTTGGTGAGATCCTTCGCCTTGTTGAACAACTTAACTACCAGGAACAGGCAGATAGCGATGATCAGGAAGGTGATGATTGCGGAGAGGAAAGCACCGTAGCCCAAGCAGGTGTAACCGGCTTCCTGTGCTTCCGCAAGCGTCTCCGGCAAACCGGTTGCCGGAATTTCCGCAGGCTCTTTCAGGACGATGAACGCATTTGAAAAATCAGCGTTGCCGCCCAGTGCAAGGCCAATCAACGGCATCAAAATGTTGTTTACGAGGGAGTTGATGATAGCGCTGAACGCACCGCCGATGATGACAGCTACTGCCATGTCGATCATGTTCCCACGCATGATGAACTTCTTGAATTCCTTAAACATAGTACTTCTCCTTTGTTTTTATTTTCAAAATCCTCACGCCCGCTCAAGGCCGGTCAAACCGGTCCGCACAAGTTCGAGAATCTCGAATTCGTAAAACATTTTGATGAAGGCATCAATCTTCGCCGTTTCCCCCGTAAGCTGCATCATCAGGGAATCCACGGCGACATCCACCACCTTCGCGCGGAACACATCCGCGATGCTGATTGCGCTCTGGCGCTTCGCGTCCGTCTTCGTGCGCACCTTGAGCAGGATAAGCTCGCTGCACACGGACTGCTCCGGTTTTAATTCCTTTACGGAAATCACTTCTTGCAGTTTCTCAAGCTGCTTCCCGATCTGCACAAGCGTCTGCTCGTCCCCGAGCGCTACCACCGTCATGCGGCTGATGTCGGGTCTCTCGGTCTCACCCACCGTAAGACTGGCGATATTGTATCCTCTCCGGCCGAACAAACCCGAAATGCGGGCCAGAACACCGGCCGTGTTATTCACAAGAATCGAAAGCACAATCTTCTGCATAACCGTCTCTCCTCACGTAGTTTCTAAAACCGCTTCATGCATACGAATATTGTACAGCGAGACGCAGGCGCTGTCAATCGGAAGGGATGGATTTTTCGAAAGAATACGCGGCCGGAGCAACAAAAAACCGCCCCACACGTCGGTGCGGGACGGTCTCGATTATTGTTGTATTCTTCCTAAAGAGAGAAAATTACAGATTTACCTTGCCGGTGATGTCGCCGTTTGCAACATAGTAAGCAGCGCCGTCCTCGGGCTTAACATAGAGCGTGATGGTCTTGAGAGCTACCTTGTTGTTAGCAGCGAAGTCCTTCTTAGCAGCGTCGAGAACGTCAACCATCTTAATCTCGTTGCCGGCGAACTGAAGAACAACCTCAGCCTTTGCTTCCTTTGCAACAGCCTTCGTAGCCTTCTTAGCTACGGTAGCTACTGCATCCTCAGCCTTCTTAACAACCTTCTTTGCAGCCTTAACAGCCTTCTTCTCAGCGGGCTTCTCAGCCTTCTTCTCAGCTGCCTTCACAACTGCCTTCTCAGCCTTCTCAGCCTTCTTTGCAGTCTCCTTAACAGCCTTCTCTACTGCAGCGGCATCAGCCTTGATCTCAACAACATCCTTCATCTTCTTGATTGCCATGGATTTATTCCTCCTTAAATGACACGGTCGGTCGTTTCCTCTCTCAACGGTTCGCGCACCTTCCGTGAGTCCAATATACTGTCACGGTGCCATCATACATAGAAAACGTAGAATATGCAATACTTTGGATGCATTTTCTACGTTTTAGTGACAATAGCGGGCTTTCCGCGTTCTGTTTTGTTGAAAATAACAATGGTTTTTCTGTAAAATCATGCGTTCCGCACAGTCTTCCGGCGACGTCTCCAAAGCACGAGAAGAACAATTCCTACGCCCATTGCCGCGCCCAATCCATCCACTCCGACGTCACTCCACTGCCCCGCCCGGCCGGCCACCGACCTCTGATGATACTCATCGGTCACGGCGTAAAGTGTCGCGCCCGCCCACGCAAGCACAGCGATGACCCACGCTTTTCGCACGCCCCAGGCGAAAAGGCACGCAGCAACCAGCACGGCAAGAATCGCATATTCCGTCGCATGTGCGCTCTTTCGCACGGCAAATGTCATCCGCTCCCTGGCGCGCTCACTCACACCGCCTTCGCCCACCAGATGAACATCCTCCGCCACCGTGATCACGGCATCCACCACAATCTCCGACGTGTGGGACGACTCCTCGCCGTCCTCCGCGGAGAAGCCGTAAATGACAGCCATCCACGCAATTACCGCAGCAGTCAAAACACCTCTAACAATCCACTTCTTCATTCCGATTCCCCTTTATTTGAAGCGTTGCTCTCTGCCCACTCTACCACACAATCGCGGGTATCGCAACAAAAATGCACACAGAGCCGACGCATGCAGGGAAACCTGCCGAGTTCGCATCGCCAGCTTTTATTTGACTTCAAAGGAAAGCTTGCCGTTTTCGCATTTGCCGTCGGTTTCGATGATGATATACACCTTGCCCTCGGAAAGGTCCGTAAGCGACGCGCTCACCGACTCTCCGCCTTTGAGCGTAAACCACTCGGTCTTCGTCCCGTCGCAATCGTAATATACCGTCATCTTCCCCGATTCAAGCTGCGCCTCGTAGCTGATTTCTCCCTTGTCTTCCTTAATCTTCAGCGTATACACCATCGTGCCCTTCACGGTCCAGAAACTCACCTTCGCCGAATCTGAATCATGGGACTGCACCATGGCGCTGGCCGTATAATGCGAAGTGTACGGTGCCCCGCACGCGGTAAGGCCCACCGCCACCAGAACAAGCAAAGCGACCGCTGCCGCCAAATCAAACAATTTCTTCATATAGGAAAGCCTCCTTAACACGGTAACATTTTTCCTGCACTGTACACACAATAGCACACTCCGCTTCTGCCTAACAGTTACCCCGGTCACAACCGATTATGACCGTGGTCATGTTTTATTACTTGTGTTTGAAGTTTTTGGGGCGGTCGACCTCGGCCGGACGGTTCATTTACGGCCCGATGGTTAGAATCCGACCCTCAGGCCGTAATATAATCAGAGGGATATAGTGTCTTACCTCATTTCAAGGCTTATGATTCATGGGACTACGGCCTGGCGACATGAAACCAATCCCCAGGCCGTAGTCCTTATCTGTCTCGTAAGAAACATACCTCATTTTGAAAGCACAAGACAAGGCAATTACGGCCTGATGCAGAAAACTCGGGCTTCGGGCCGTAGGCAACTCACATAGTCAGGCAACATAACAAGTGACCGGAGTTTGCAGGCAGGTACATTTACGGCCCAGAGACACAAATCGGCTTCTCCGGCCGTAGTCACCCGCAAAAGCAAGACAACAATGAGGTAACTGCTGTGGGTAGACAGATACAGTTACGGCCGCGGGACGCGAAACCTGCTTTCAGGCCGTAATCTTGCCGAAACGCAGCCGGGACTGTTGTTTGGGATCCCTAAAACAGAGGAGATATACGTCCTCCAACCCTATCTTACAACTCTCGCGAAAAATAATTCTTGACAAGCCAAACCTTGTAGTGTATATATTGGTTAAATGCAACGACCGGGAACCAGTACGAATCATTCTTCCCTCGCAGCGAGCCGGGCATGGTGAAAGCCGGCATCGAAGAACCTCCGAATTCCTCCCGAGAGCAGCATGTTGAACAGCGTCAGCTAAGTAGGCATCGCCGGATGCGTCCGTTATCGCGATAAGGCATAAATGTGCCTGAATGAGGGTATACGTTTTCGTATACTGAATAGAGGTGGTACCACGGGTTAATCGCTCGTCCTCTGGTGTAGCAACCGGGGATGAGTTATTTTTTTGCTCGTCCTCAGGGAAAACTTGTTCAGCCGAACAAACAATCATTCACCCGGGAGGTTCCTATGAAACAACCGAAGATCCACAGAATTTACAACCCCATCATGGAGTGCATGGAGCGCACGAAGCTGCGCGAGCTCCAGGGAAAACGCCTGCGTGAGACCGTAGAGCTCGAGTATGCAAATGTACCGCTCTACCGCGAGCGCATGGACGCCATGGGCGTCAAGCCCGAGGACATCAACTCGGTGGACGACCTGAAGAAACTGCCTTTCATGGAGAAGACGGACCTGCGCGACCAGTTCCCGTACGGACTTTTGGCGCAGAAGCTGACGGACATTGTCCGCATCCAGGGCTCGTCGGGAACGACGGGCAAGCCGATTGTCACCGGATACACGGAAAATGACATTGAAGTCTGGACCGAGATGGTTGCCCGCGCTCTCACCGCTGCCGGCGGTAACGCGGATGACGTCATCCAGATTTGCTACGGCTACGGTCTCTTCACCGGCGGTCTGGGCGCACATCAGGGCGCACAGCGCATCGGTGCCACGGTTATCCCGATGTCGGCCGGCAACACGGAGCGGCAAATGATGATGATGACGGAGCTCGGTGCTACCATGCTCTGCTGCACTCCGTCCTACGCAACGTATCTTGCGGAGACCCTTCGTGACCGCGGCCTCCTCGACAAGGTTAAATTGAAGGCCGGCATCTTCGGTGCAGAGCCCTGGACTGAGGAAATGCGCGAGCACCTCGAGAGCATTCTCGATTTCGATGCCTGCGACATCTACGGTCTCACAGAGATCGGCGGCCCGGGCGTAGCTTTCGAATGTCTGGAAAAGCACGGAATGCATGTCAACGAGGACCATGTCATCGTTGAGATTATCAACCCCGAAACCGGCGAACCGCTGCCCTACGGCGAATCCGGTGAGCTCGTGTTCACGACCATCACAAAGACCGGTATGCCGATGCTTCGCTACCGTACCCACGACATTACACGTCTCATCGCTGAGCCCTGCCCTTGCGGACGTACGCTCATCCGCATGAGCCGTCTTACAGGTCGCACCGATGACATGCTCGTCATTCGCGGCGTCAACGTATTCCCGAGCCAGATTGAGGCTTGCCTCGTAGGTCTCGAGGGTGTAGCTCCGTTCTACATGCTCATTGTCGACCGTGTCAACTCCACCGACAAGCTTGAGGTTCAGATTGAGATGTCCGAGGAGATGTTCACCGATAAGGTCAGCGAGATTGAGTCGCTCCGCAGCACCATCACCGAGCGCATCAAATCCATCGTCGGCATCGCCGCCAAGGTTACCCTCGTTCCGCCGAAGTCCCTGCCTCGTTCCGAGGGCAAGGCAAAGCGCATCATCGACAACCGCGGCCTGACTAACAAATAAACTGCTGACACGCGACCTTTGTTTATGATATAATAGCAAAAAGGCAAAGAAGGAGGTTTACACCAAATGTTCGTACATCAGGTTTCTGTATATCTTGTTAACGCCCACGGCACGCTCTGCAAGCTGACCGGTCTGCTCAAGGACCACAACGTCGACATCCTTGCACTGATGATTGCCGACATGGCGGAGTTCGGCATTGTTCGATTTATCGTAAAGGACGAGGACATTCAGCCTTGTCTCGATCTTTTGAAGGAGGCCGGCTATTCGGCACGCAAAAACCACGTCGTCTGTGTCAAGATCCCCAACGAGCCGGGCGGACTGCATCGCGCGCTTCAGCTTTTGGAAAATGCAGGCAACAGCATCGAGTACCTCTACTCCTTTAACTACTCGAACGACAACAACGCTTTGATTATCTTCCGTCTCGCCGACCGCGAGGCCGGTGCAAAGCTTCTGCTGGAAAACGGCTTCTCCATCGCAACCCAGGATGACATCGATCATCTCGGCGACTGATGCTCCGGGATTGGCTGAAGGCTAAAACAAAGACACATAAAAACGGCTCCGCATACATCAGCGGAGCCGTTCTTTTATTGCTTTTTGTAAATTCGGATTAATAGTTGTAGTGCGTGTTCAGCGACCACAGAACATCCTCAATCAGGGTATCCTGCTCTTCCACCTTGTCCTTCAAACCGAAGAGAAGAACAAACCAGAGCTCACCGTTTTCATCCATGGAAACGTAGGTCTCCTCCAGGTAATCGTTGCCGTTTACCTCGTAGGAAAGGGTCCAGTGCGTCCACTTAAAACGCCCCTGGAACTCAGAAGTTGCAGAGAAGTGATACTTCGGATCGCTCAGCGAATTCTTCATGTTTTCGAAATAAGCTTCTACCGTGCTCTGCTTCGGCTTGAAGTGCTGGATATCGAGGTAACCGTTCTTCTCGTCGTTGTAGTAATACTTGTAACCGAGGCTGTTCTCCTTGGAGTTGCCGTCATAGGTGTGGCCCTTAATTGCGCCTTCCTCGTATACCATCACGATGCCCGTGCCGTCCGGCATGCGGTCTTCGTATACATGGTAGTCAACAACAAGCGGCGAACCGGTCTGCTTCAGGGACTGCAGCGCTGCGTCGAAGCTAAGCTGCGTGTTCTTCTGCTCCTCAGACATCGTCCCGTCGTACTTCGCGCCGTCAATGATGTACCAGCCGTAGTAAACGCCGATGGCATCCTTGCACTCGTAGATGTAGAAGCGGCCGCAGCCTCTTCCGAAGTTCTCGTCATCCGCATCCCAAATCATGTGGGCAAGAGGAACCGTGGATGCCTTTACTCCGTTGATGGTGAAGTCCGTGCTCTCGGCACCCGAGAGGAATTCCACACCGTCAAGGTACAAAAGATCAGCGAGCTTCTTTGCGTCCGAACCGGCAAGGGCATAGAAGTCCGCCGCGTTCAAAACGATTCCGTCGTTGTAGTTATTCTTGTAGGAAAGATACAACATACCGTAATCGGTCTCTGCGTAAACGCCCGTCTCAAACTCTTCGATCTCGGCATCCCCGGGAAGATCGATTGTGAACTTCATCTTGCTGTGGGTAAAGGTCTGCGTCGTTGCTGCCGCCGGTGTAGGCGTTGCAGTCGGAGTCGGCGTTGCTGCCTCGGTAGGGGTAGGCGTCGGCGTAGGCTCGTCGGTGGGTGTCGGATCCGGAGCTTCCGTAGGTGTGGGCTCCGTGCCGGTAGGCTCAGCGCCCGTAGGTGTGGGCTGTCCGAGAGGATTGCCGTTGATTCCCTTATAAGCGTCGGCGCCGAGACGCGTCGTTGCGATGATGGTCTCGATGGCGAGCTCGCCGGAATCCTCCGTGATCTCATACATGAAATAAATGATGTAGCGGTCCTTGTACATCTCAAGGAAGATCGGCAGGTGCACCTTCTCGCCGTCCACCGAAGCGGTGACAATCTGGGCGTACAAAGTCTTCTCGCCGAGCTTTACCTTCTCGGGATCGCCTTCGGTCTTGACATCCTCAAAGTCCGGCTTCTCATCGATATTGTCATCAATGTCGCCCACGAAGCTGATGGCAGCGTCGATGGCTTTCTCCAGCTCGGAAATCTTCTTCGCGGACTTCGGGCGAATGTAAATCTTGTAGTCGCCGTACGCCTCGAAGCGGACGAATTTGCCGGGGGTACCGCCGAGGGTTGCCTCACCGGGATACCATCCGGAAATATCCAGATCCGGATCTTTCCAATCCCAGGTTCCCACCGGAACGGTGTCCTCGGAAACCGCGAGGTCATCATCGTTAATCACATAATCTACTTCTTTATCGTCGTCATCATCATCGTCGTCATCATCGTCATCGTCTCCGCACGCCGCAAGCATGCAAATCGACAACAACAAAACGAGCACCATGAGGAGATAACGATGCCATTTCTTATTCATACTTTTTCCTCCTTATTTCGCCGTTACAAAACTCAACAGCAGTTCACATTCATTTTATCGGATAATCCGCATAAAGTAAATAGGACATTCAAAGAAAAGCCTGCATTTTATGCAAAAAAGCGGCTCTTCCGGGTTGGGAAAGAGCCGCTTTGCGTGCATTTGCAGAAATTACAGACGGGCAACACCGGTCTTGCGTGCAGCCTCGGCTACAGCCTTGGCAACCGCCTGAGCAACAGTCTTGTCCAGTGCGCTCGGGATGATATAGTCAGCCGAGAGCTTGTCGTCGGTTACGAATGCAGCGATTGCCTTGGCAGCTGCAATCTTCATCTCATCGTTGATATCGCGTGCGCGAACATCGAGTGCGCCGCGGAAGATGCCCGGGAATGCGAGCACGTTGTTGATCTGGTTCGGGAAATCGCTTCTGCCGGTTCCCACAACAGCAGCGCCTGCAGCCTTAGCCTCATCGGGCATAATCTCCGGAGTCGGGTTAGCCATCGGGAACAGGATCGGGTTCGGAGCCATGCTCTTAACCATCTCCGGAGTTACACAGCCGGGAGCGGACACGCCGATGAATACATCCGCGCCCTTGATAACCTCCTCGAGGCTGCCCTTGCGGAGCTTCTGGTTGGTCATCTCGGCGATAATCTCCTTCTCCGGGTTCAGACCGTCACGTCCCTTGTAGATTGCGCCCTTGCGGTCGCACATAACAACGTCCTTAAGCCCCATGGAAATAAGGAGCTTGATGATGGCGATTCCGGCAGCACCGGCACCGCTGGTTACAACGCGGATCTCATCAATTTTCTTGTTTACAACCTTCAATGCATTGAGCATAGCGGCAAGGCAGACAACTGCGGTACCGTGCTGGTCATCGTGGAAAATCGGGATATCGCAGCACTCCTTCAGCTTTCTCTCAATCTCAAAGCAGCGGGGTGCGGAGATGTCCTCAAGGTTTACGCCGCCGAAGGAGCCGGCAAGAAGGCGTACCGTATTTACAATATCATCAACTTCCTTGGAACGGATGCAAAGCGGAATCGCGTCTACATCGCCGAACGCCTTAAAGAGGGCGCATTTGCCTTCCATAACAGGCATGCCGGCTTCCGGACCGATATCGCCGAGTCCGAGTACCGCGGTACCGTCGGTAACAACAGCTACCAGGTTGGAGCGACGCGTAAGGTCATAGCTCAGGTCCACGTTCTTCTGGATCTCCAGGCAGGGCTGCGCTACACCGGGGGTGTATGCAAGCGAGAGATCTTCCTTCGTCTCCAGGGGAGCGCGAACGATCATCTCGACCTTTCCTTTCCATTCATAGTGCTTCTTCAGGGATTCTTCTGCATAGTTCATATCCTTGCCATTCCTTTCCTTGTACAAGCGCTTGCGCTTTTATTTTTTCCACACTCAGCACATCTCTTCCGGCTGGAAGACCTCATCGAACCGCTCCGGCGTAAGATACCCGAGAGCAACGCAGGCCTCCTTTAGGGAGATGTTCTCGCGGAACGCCTTCTTGGCGGTCTCCGCTGCCTTTTCGTAGCCGATGTATGGATTCAATGCTGTAACCAGCATCAGGGACTGTGTTAAATTCTGCCGCATCTTCGCTTCGTCTGCGCGGATGCCCGTGACGCAGCGCTCCCGGAAGGAATTCATGGCCTCCGCAAGAAGTCGCACGGACTGCAGGAAGTTGTATGCCAAAACCGGCATGAAGACGTTTAGCTCAAAATTCCCCTGGCTTGCCGCCATGCCGACCGCCGTATCGTTTCCGATGACCTGTACCGCCACCATGGTGACAGCCTCGCACTGGGTCGGATTGACCTTGCCGGGCATGATGGACGAGCCCGGTTCGTTGGAGGGAATCGTAATCTCCGCGAGTCCGTTTCTCGGACCGCTGGCAAGCCACCGGACGTCGTTTGCAATCTTCATCAGATCCGCCGCCAGGGCCTTTAACGCACCGTGGGCAAATGCAATCTCGTCCTTCGACGAAAGCGCGTGGAATTTGTTCGGTGCCGTGACAAATTCGCTGCCCGTAATCTTCGTAATCTTCTCCGCCACCAGCGCATCAAAGCCTTCCGGAGCATTCAGCCCCGTTCCCACTGCGGTTCCGCCGAGAGCCAGTCTCCGAAGCATGGGCAGAGTCGCGCGGATCATCTCAGCGTCCGTGGCAAGGCTCTCGCTCCAGCCGGAAATCTCCTGGGAAAAGCGGATCGGCGTGGCATCCTGAAGGTGGGTGCGGCCGCATTTGACGATTCCTTCGTGCTCCTTTGCAAGCATACGGAAGGCGTCGATCAGCGCCTCGAGGGCCGGCAGGAGCTTCCGCTCGATACCGAGCACCGCAGCGATATGCATCGCCGTGGGGAACGTGTCGTTCGAGGACTGGGACATATTGACATCGTCATTGGGATGAAGAAGCTTCGCGCCCGCAATCTCGTTGCCGCGGTTCGCGATCACTTCGTTGGCGTTCATGTTGGACTGTGTGCCGCTTCCGGTCTGCCATACGACCAGCGGAAAATGCTCCGCCAGCGCGCCACTCACGACCTCGTCGCAGGCTTTTGTGAGAGCTTCAAGCTTCTCCTGCGTCATGCGGGCCGGAACCAGTTCGCGGTTGGCAAGCGCCGCGGCCTTCTTCAGGATACCGAAGGCTTCGACAATCTCGCGGGGCATCGTCTCAAGACCGACACCGATTGGAAAATTCCCCCGGCTCCGCTCGGTCTGTGCGCCCCAGTAGCGGTCTGCAGGCACCTTGACGTCGCCCATGGAATCATGCTCAATGCGATACTCCATAGCCTTCTCCTCCCCTGAAAAATACTTGTAAAAAGCGTGACAAGGCAGCATTCCCCCTTGGGAAGAATGCTGCCCCGAACCGTTTACTCAGTCGATATTGATGCTGTGGATAACCTCTTTGAGGTTGTCAGCGCTCTTGCGAAGCAGCGCGATTTCCTCATCTGTAAGAGGTGTCTCAACATTGCCGATGATACCGCTCTTACCTACGATGGCAAGCGTGCTGAGGCAGACATCGCTGATGCCGTACTCGCCGTGCATCATCGTGGAAACCGTCATGGTCGTATCCATTCCCGTGGCAATCGTCTTTACAATGAACGCTACGGAAACTGCAATTGCATAGTAGGTTGCGCCCTTGCGGCTGATAACGATACCGCCGGACTTCTTTACATACTCCTCAACCTCCTGCTTGTTAAGCTCGGGGAATTCCTTGATGGAGTTGTGAACACGTTCCTTATACTGTGCAAGCGGAACGTTCGAAATATTGGCAAGAGACCAGGTGATGAACGAGGAGTCGCCATGCTCACCGAACACGTACGCATGTACGTTGCTCTGGCTGATATCATAGAGCTCGGACAGGCGGGAACGAAGTCTCGAGGTGTCGAGAATCGTACCGGAACCGATAATCTGATTCTCCGGAATGCCGGAGAACTTGTGGAATGCATAGGTCATAACATCGACCGGGTTGCTGACGATGATGTAGATTGCCTTTGGAGCATACACCGTAATCTTGGACGCGATGTCCCTCATAATGTTGACATTGGTCTGCGCAAGCTCAAGTCTCGACTGACCGGGCTTTCTCGGAATGCCGGAAGTAATGATGACGATATCGGAGCCCACGGCGTCGCTGTAATCACCTGCGATAATGCTCATGGAACCGAAGAACGGAGCGCCCTGAAGAATATCCATGGCCTCGCCCTTAGCCTTCTCCTCGTTCACATCAATCAGAACGATGTCCGATGCGGTACCGTTGGTTGCGAGAGTGAATGCAATCGTCGATCCGACGCTTCCCGCGCCAATGATAGTAACCTTCATACATACCTCTTTCTGCGCTTTCGCGCTGTTTTCTTGCCTTTGTTATTTTACCCGAAAGATGATGTCGCGGTACTCACGGTACCACGCCGATAATGATTGTACCACAGTGCGGTTTTGGATACTATTGACAATCTTACGAAATTCTTCACAATTCAGACGACCAAATTATACAAAAATACAAAAAGACAATTGTAGTCCGAAGGCGATGCCCATGCAGTGTCAATCCCGTTTACAAATCAGGTGCGAGACGTGGGTGGCGTGAATCCCCGCAACCGTCGCCGAAAGCACCAGGCCGTAGGTGTCCTCCACCAGCTCGCACTCATCGGGGTGCAGCTTCCGCTCCTCCGACATGCGCTTGATTATCTCCAGTTTCTCCGCATCCCCGGAAACGGTCAGAACGTCCTTGAACACCCCCGGAAAATGCTGCTGCGTATATTTCCGCTTCGCTGCCGTCTCCTCCTCGGTCTGTACCGCGGTGAGCACGTAAAGCTCCGCGCCGTGTGCCCGAAGCTCGGACGCGTAATCCGCCACGGGCGTCACCACCTTGCAGAAGCGGTAGGTGTCGGCTCCGTTTTTCTTACAATAGGAAAGCCAGTCATCGTCGGACATTCCCGGAACCATAACACCGTTTACGTAGAAGCGCGGCGCGCAGAGCGTGCCGTCCATGTCAAAAAAGGCCAAACGTATCATTTCTCTCTTCCTCCCTGTTGCCTGCGGGACATCCCGTGTCCGCACAGCCGAATTCGATTGTACCATGTTTCCCGGATCTTTGCAACAACAGCGAAGCGCCGGCACAATGTGTCGGCGCTTCGGTATGGGTAAAATAACTCGGAGATGGGACCGCAGGCGCGTTACCGCGCCGTGCGGGCATCTTTTCTGGTATGTATACGGCTAAGTCAAAACTCTTGCCTTTGCTGTGTGAAAGCAGCGTTTCTCTCTCTTTTCAACTGCATTTTACGACGAAATCATCTCTGTGTAAAATGTATATTTTGAATACTTGTATATCAATTTTATATATGTTATACTGGAGCAAACAAGGATTAAAGGGGGAATCCGGCATGACAATCAACTACGAGTACTACCGCACTTTTTACTATGTTGCGCGCTACGGAAGCTTCACAAAAGCCGCCGATGCGCTCTTTGCGAACCAGCCCAATGTCACAAGAACCATCGGTAAGCTGGAGGACATGCTCGGATGCCGCCTGTTTCTACGCACCCATCACGGAGTCACACTCACTCCCGAAGGGCGTCTCCTCTACTCTCACGTGAGTGTCGCCCACGAGCAGTTGCAGCTCGCGGAGCAGGAACTCACGGACACTACGGCTCTGCGCACCGGCACCGTCACCATCGGCACCAGCGAGACAGCTCTCAACCTCTTCCTTCTGCAGCGCCTCAAAATCTTCCGCAACCGCTACCCCGGCATTCGCCTTCGCATCTTAAACCACGTAACGCCCCAGGCCGTCGCCGCCCTGAAGCAGGGCCAGATTGACTTCTCCGTGGTAACCACGCCGGTCCGACCGGACGCGGAACTCTCCGTAACCACTCTCATGACCTTTCAGGAGCTTCTCGTGTGCGGCTCGGACTACGAGGAACTCTCCCATACCAAGAAGCCCTTCCGCCTGCGGGACTTAAGCAGCTATCCGCTGATCATGCTGGGCCGCGAGACCATGACCTACGGCTTCTACAACGAATGGTACTTAGAGCACGGCGCACGTCTGGAGATTGACACCGAGGCCGCCACCGCCGACCACGTGCTTCCCATGGTGGAACACAACTTAGGCCTCGGATTTGTCCCCCGCCCCTGGGCGGAAGCAGCCTTAAGCGCCGGGCGCATCTTCGAGGTGCCCCTGGCGGAATCCGTTCCCGAGCGTGCGGTTATTCTCATCTGTAACACCTCCCGCGCCCCCGGCATCGCCGCCTCCGAGTTCATCCGCTTTTTGAAGGAATCCTGAGAAACTCCTGCCGAGGCATACCGGTTCGGCAAATCCTCCCCTTAAGGGTTGCATTTTCCGCGGTTTCATGATATACTATGCATGTAGTTTTTAATACTACGTTGTGTGGTTTTTGATTTCGTAATGATAAGGGGATGATTCAAGAATGAAAAAAAGAACTCCGCTCAAGGAGCGATCCTTTCCGAATTATACGCGAGGCGAAGAGATTGCCAACATGGTGACCCACATCGTGGGCGGCGCCGTGGCCATTGCCATCACGGTTCTGTGCATCATCATGGCTGCGTCCCACGGGAACGTCTGGGGCGTCGTCTCCTCCTCAATCTACGGCGGAACGATGATTGTCATGTTCACCGTCTCCTCCGTGTACCACGGACTTCACAAAAATACCGGCAAGCAGGTGATGCGCATCATCGATCACTGCGACATCTACTTCCTGATTGCCGGAACCTACACTCCGATTCTTCTGACGGCCATCCGCTCAGACCACCCGGGACTGGCGTGGACGATTTTCGGGATTGAATGGGGATGCGCATT
Organism: uncultured Lachnospiraceae bacterium; assembly: GCA_902787715.1. Taxonomy (GTDB): domain Bacteria; phylum Bacillota; class Clostridia; order Lachnospirales; family Lachnospiraceae; genus ISDg. Next base: position 62,690 of record CADAHQ010000004.1, on the reverse strand, counting down.
GGCCGCTGCCGCCATCAACGCCATCGACCTGCAGGCCTACCGCATCTTCTCCTTCCTCTGCTACCTGATCATGGGCTGGGCCATCATCGTCTGCGCAAAGATTACCATCTCCGCCATGACCTTCATGGGCTTTTTGTGGATTCTCTTAGGCGGTGTAGCGTTCACCATCGGCGCCGTGCTCTACCTAATCGGCGCGAAGAAGCATTACATCCACAGCATCTTCCACGTTTTTGTCATCGCGGGTTGCGTGCTGCAGTTCTTCGGAATTCTCTTCTACGTGCTGTAACCTGCCCGACAGAAAACCGCAGCTTCTCTTTTCCTCCTTGAAAAGAATACGGATACACGAAAAAACAGGCGACCCTTCGGCCACCTGTTTTTTTGCATAAGAAAAAGCACGAGACGGGATTCGAACCCGCGACCCTCGCCTTGGCAAGGCGATACTCCACCACTGAGCCACTCGTGCAAAATGTGCCTGCCCCGCAAGCACAATGGTGATTTTACACGATAACCTTTCGTTTGTCAACACCTTTTTTTGTCTTTTTCAACTTTAACTTTTTCGGCCCTCTTTTTGCCCGTTAATTGCAGGCCGATTCCGAGCATTACGACTGCGACGATTCCCAGAAGAATCGCCCACAGCACGCTGCTTTCCACGGCTCCGCCCTCCGATGTCTGGGGCGAGCGGATCTCGCTGCCGAGGGCATTTTTCACAGGAGGAACGACAGCGCTGCCGCTCACTCCGCTGTGGCCGGGGTCCGTCAGGCTCGCGTCAATCATGACCAAAACGCCGTCCGGGAACGGATTGCCGTTGATATCGCAGATGACGCCGCCATTCATCCTAAAGAAAATGTCAGATGCCACATCGTAGTTCGCCGGCGAGCAATCCTCATGCAGCCGGTACAGTCCGTTCGGCAAATCCTGCAGCACGGTTCTTGTTGTCGTGCTGGTCCAGGTAATCTTATTCCGGGTCGCCTTGTAGTCCTTACCGCCGGACTCCTCGGTTCTCGTAATCTTGCTTAAATCGATGCTTTCCGTGAAGCACGTGAGGGTAAGAATCGCTCCCTCAAGCTCCTCTCCCGCTGTGGTCTGCTTGGAGAAGACGCCGTGCCCGTAGCCTTCCGGCACACTCTTCCAGTCAATCTCGCTGCCGATCTCGCGCACCGGCTTCGGCGTCGCCGTGGGGCGGCGATACGGTGTCGGCGTAGGCGTGGTCACCTTCGTCGTGGGCGTCGGGCCTTCCTCCGCCTGCGTAGGCGTCGGAGCCTGCGTCGTAGGCGTAGGTGTATTGGTTCTCTGCACCTCGGTTGTAGGTGTAGGTGTATTCGTCTTCTGCAATACCGTTGTGGGTGTAGGTGTATTCGTCTTCTTTACCACGGTCGTAGGTGTAGGCGTGTTCGTCTTCTGCACTACCGTGGTCGGTGTAGGCGTAGGTGTATTGCTCTTCTTCACTGCCGTCGTCGGCGTCGGTGTATTGGACTTCTTCACTGCCGTCGTCGGCGTGGGCGTGTTGCTCTTCTTCACCGCCGTCGTCGGCGTCGGTGTATTGGACTTCTTCACTGCCTTCGTAGGTGTGGGCGAATTTGCCTTTACCGTCGGTGTAGGCGTGTTGCTCTTCTTCACCGCCGTCGTCGGCGTGGGAGAATTGGTGGGCGCGGGCGAATTGGTCGCTGTCGGAGCCGGCGAATTCGTCGCGGTGGGAGCCGGTGAATTGGTTGCGGTCGGCGCAGGCGAGTTCGTAGGCGTCGGTGTCGGAGACAAATCGTTGTTATTACGCGGCAGGGAACGGGAGCACGGATAGAAGTGCGCCTCGCTGTTGGAGGTGAAGGAGCGCGCGATGATGCCTCCCTCAAAGTTTCCGGAGTTGATGGTCACATCGGCCTTCGGAGCAATCATATGGCCCGCGAAGCCCTGGGCATTTACGCGCGTCGCGTCCGGAAAATTCCAGAACAGATTCATTCCCGTGCAGTTCAACTGCACATTGTAATCTGTGGTTGCGCCGGGGAAGGACGAGCGGAAGTTATTTCCGATGTCCCGGCCGTTGATCTTGATGGACCAGCCGTTGTAATCGATGCTGCTTCCCGTCACGGAGATTACAAGGGTATGCGAACGGAACCAGGTATAACTCGGCACCTGGATATTCAACGAATTCAATTTGTCCGAAGAGATTGTGACATAGACGTCCGTCTCCACGCCGTTTAAGTTCAGCGTGTTGCCGGAGAGAGCGGTTCCGCGCTCCTTCAGCACCTGCGACTGCGAGCGAAGGCTTGAGAAAGCGGAATCCATATTGATGTAGCCGGAATTTTGAATGATGTTTTCACCGGAAACGCCCACGGATTTCGTGCCGTAATAAACCACGCGTCCGAAGGATTGTCCGTAGGACCGCAGATAGTTCAGCACACCGCTGTTCACGGCGCCGTTGCCGAGGCCGCCGGATTCCCAGTTGTTGATATACGAAGGAAATGTCATGACATCGCCGAAGAAATTGCTGTTTTTGTACGTTCCGCCGACGGCGATGGCTCCGATGATATGATTGTTCGCGGTATAGTTCCGCTGAACAAAGACAGAATATCTTTTGAGAATGCTGGATGCGTTATAAGAAGTATAACGGTCATCCGCAGATGCAGCATCGGCGCAGTTTCCCTGAAACAGGCCGAGCACCAAAACAATGGTGAGCAATACGCTTACCATACGTCCTTTCTTTACGATATGCATTTTACCTTCCCTCTCTTCTCTCGTCCGGGCAGCCCGGACCAAAACAATACCTCTAAACAATACCGCAACATCTATCTGAACCGGCAGTGCCGGATTCATTCGCTTGCATTTCCGCCGGTCTTGGTGGGCATGGGCAGACCGCGATCGGTCGGAATATCCAAAACCCGCTTGCCGACGACGATGAACCGCTTCCCCTCTCCGCAGGTGGAAAGCACCATCATGTGGTCCTCATCGGTAGGCTCCGGCGTTGCGATGTAGCACCGGTTGCCGTCGTCCTTGCGCACGCGCTCCAGAAGGCGTGCCGTCTCATATCCGTCGAATTTGTCGAACTGCCATGCCCCGTTCACTTTGACGTAATCGTCCGAAAGCAGGTGCTCGGTGCCGACATGGGAAACCACCACAATCTCGTACACCATCACGCGGCGCGCCTGGTACACGAAGAAATACGGATGCTCCTCGATAAATGCCGGATCATTGTAGCTCTGCAGACTTCCGAACATCGTGCCGTCCCGCATGTTGTGGCCGTAGACGATGACGAATTTGTCCTCAAGGGACGTGGAATTGCAGTTTTGTATATACAGGCACCCGGGATATCCCTTGGTGTGGTCGATGTTGTAATCCAGATAGTAATCCTCAATCTCACTTGCGAGAATCGGATAGTCAACCTTGGTTCCCGGAACGGAAATGTAGGCGAAGATGTCCTCATTTTCCGCGTCCAGAATCGTAAAATCCGGCTGAATCGTGAAGAATTCCTCATACCGCTCATACAGCGCGGCCCAGAGCATCTCCTCCGCGGTGGGCGCATGGGTGGGCGTCGGTGTCGCCGTGGTCTTTACGATTTCCTCGGGAGTCAGCGTAGGCGTCGGCGTTCCCGTGACAAATGCGCGTTCCCGCAGATCCTCGTAATTCTTCTCCTGCTTCTTTTCCTTCCACCGCAGGTAATAGTGATAACCGCCGTACCCCACTCCGGCAAGGAGCAACAGGGCCAGCAAAATCAGCAGAATGTTGCGGATCCTTTTCTTACGCTTCTCTTGATCCCACGACTCATACCCCATACAACTCTCCTCACAGTAGCCTTTACGCGCACGTGCGCGTTTATAACGAAAAACAGCCGCACACTCGTTCATACTACCACCTTTGAAGGGGGAAGTCAATATGTTAACAGGGGTCCCGGAAATGAACTTTTTGTGAACATTTAGTAACAATCGGGGCTCCGCAGAGGGCTTTGCTTTGGCAAATGACGCAAAACACGTCATTATATTCGCATTTTTCGCGTTTGTGCGCTCTTTTCTATCCTCATTCCGTGTGTTATAATGGAATCCGCGGGGATTTCGCGGGTTTTATGCGGGCGATACCCCCGTTTGGAAGCATTTTCATTCGCAGCGGAGGTCTTTATGCTTTACATCGCCTGTGCAATCTATCCCGAAGCGGCGCCGTTTATCCGGCGTTTCGCCTGCAAGCGCGACGACTCCTTCTCCCATGTGCAGGTTTTCGTGGGCGAGGAGGCTGTGGTTGTGATTACCGGCACCTCCCCTGTCACGGCGGCTATCGCCCTGACGGAGACTCTCGCTTTGCTGCCTCCGGGCGAGACCGACATCTTCGCCAACGTCGGCTTGTGCGCCTGCACCGACCGTTCCGTGCCCTCCGGCTCGCTTTTCCTTGTTCACGGTATCACCGAGCAGTCCACCGGAAGACACTTTTTCCCGGATCTTTTGTATCGGACCGACCTACAGACCGCGTCCCTGCTCACCGTTCCGACGGTTATCAAGGACGTCTCCGGCCTGCCCACTGCCGGTTTACCGGACACCGTCGCTCCGCTTTTGATTGACATGGAAGCCGCCGGGCTCTATCAGGCCGCGCTCCCGTATTTCTCCACGGACCGGATGCATTTTCTGAAGATTGTCTCCGATTTTGGGGACGACGCCGCGCTCGTGACTCCCGCTAAGGCGGAAGCTCTTGTCGCGGATTGCGCTCCCGTCGTTTCGGAGACGCTTCTATCTCTTGCTTCCTACGTTCCCAAGCCCTTTTCCTTCACTCCGGAAGAGGAATCTCTCATCGACTATTTCTGCCGCAGCCTCCGCTGCTCCGTCACCATGGAGCACGAGCTGCGCCGCTTAATTCTCTACTATCAAACGGAGCGCGGCAACGTGGCCGCCCATCTTCGCGATTTCTTCGCGGAGCACGGTCTCTCCTTTGAGGAGGACATCCTTCTCCGCTCCCGAAAGGAGGGTAAGAATGTGCTCGACGCCTTCCGAAGCTCCTGCCTTGGGTAAAGCACGGGAAATACCGTTTGCGGGTGGATTTGCCGTTGTTTATGTCGAGGAGGCCGCCTGGAGCCACCCCAGGACAAAAGCGATTCTTTCGCGCCTGCAAAACGCTACGGTAATTCCCTGCAAAAACTACAAGGAAATATTTGCAAGGCCCCACCAGGAGCCCACGCTTCAGAAGAAATCGCAGGCTTTGATTCTCGCGGTTTCTCCCCCGCCGTTTCTCTACGACGGCGCACCGGTGTGCCAGGATTTCGGCAACGCCCACTTCTACTATACCTCCGGCGTGATGAACTGCATCTTCGACTGCGAGTATTGTTACCTGCAGGGGATGTACCCTTCCGGTCACATCGTTGTCTTCGTCAACACGGAGGACACCTTTGCAGCCCTTGACGCGGTCCTTGCCAAGCACAGCGCCTACGTCTGCATCAGCTACGACACCGATCTTCTGGCCCTTGAGCCGCTGCTCCATTCCGTCTCCGATTGGATGGCATTTGCGGCGGAGCGGCCGGATGTGACGTTGGAGCTTCGCACCAAATCCGCCCCTCTCGCGGTGCTCCGATCTCTTCCGGTGCTTCCGAACGTGATTCTTGCAATCACGCTCTCGCCGGATCCCGTGATCCGCGCCTACGAACATAAGACGCCGTCCCTCACCGCGCGGCTTTCCCTCGCCTCCGAGGCGCTTTCCCTCGGCTGGCCGGTCCGGCTTTGCTTCGACCCGATGCTCGCGGTGCACGACGCGCAGACGGTCTACGGAGAAATGTTTGACGAGGTTTTCGCCGCACTGCCGATGGACCGAATCCACGACGCAAGCGTCGGCGTTTTTCGCATTTCCAAGGAATACCTTCGCACGATGCGGAAACACCGCCCCTGCGCAGTGACCTGCTACCCCTACGAACTCCGCGACGGCGTCTACGCCTACCCCGCGGACGTTTCCGACGGACTGCTCTCCTTTGCCCGCGACCGTCTTCTCACGGTGCTTCCGAAGGAGCGCATCTTCTTCTGGGAATCCGAACAGGAGGAAACTTTATGAATTCCGATTTTACAACCGTAGCTCTCGTGACCGGCGCAACCTCCGGCATCGGCAGAGCCATCGCCTGCCGCCTGCTTTCCGAGGGGATGACCGTGTTCGGCATCGGGCGAAATGCAGCCGGCGCTCCGCAGGATCCGCATTTTCAGCTGCTGTCTGTTGACCTCACGGACCTTCGCGCCGTGGAAGCCTCCGTTCGCAGCATCGACGCTCCGGTTTCGCTTCTCGTAAACGCCGCAGGCGTCGCTTACTACGGTCCCCACGAGACTCTTTCCCCGGCGCAGATTGCCGAGATGGTCGCTGTCAACGTGACGGCCCCTCTCACCCTGTGCAATCTCCTGCTTCCGAAGCTCCGCGCCTGTGCAGGCACCATCATAAACATCTCCTCCGTGACCGCCAAACGGGATTCCAACACCCACGGCTGCGCCTACGGGGCGACCAAGGCTGCGCTCTCGAACTTCTCCGGAAGCCTTTTCGAGGAATGCCGCAAGAGCGGCCTTCGCGTGATCACGCTTCATCCGGACATGACGGACACCGCCTTGTATCGAAACGCCGACTTTGCGCCGGACGCTTCTTTTGATTGTCATCTTCTCGCCGACGAGATTGCGGATGCTGCCTGGGAGGCCTACGCCGCCCGCAGCGGCCTTACGGTCACCGACATCACCATCCGCCCGCAGCGAAATGTCATCCGCCGCAAGCCGGTTTCCGACGCGAAAAAATAACTTTTTTCGCAAATAACAAGACGAAACGAAAACGCCCCGGTCTTCCGCAAAGGAATACCGGGGCACTGCTTTTTCATTGTCTTTTTGCGATTACAGATCGGTCTTCGCCGCGTCCGCAATACCTTCCACGGTGCCTGCAGCGTTGTCATACATTGCCGCGAGGTCCTTGGCTGCATCCGCAGTCACATCCGACACTGCCTCGGCAACATCCGTCGCCGCTGCTTCCGTCACATCCGCCACCGTATCCACGGTTGCTTCCGTCGCCGCTGCCGCATCCTGCGTCATGTCGCGAACCACATCCTGGCCTGCCGCTGCCACATCCGCTGCCGCTGCATTTGCCTGCTCATATACAGGCTGCTCATAAGTCGGAGCCTGTGCCGTCACCTGCGGCTGCTCATACACCGGAGCCTGAGGCTGTGCGTAGGTAGGAGCCTGCGCATAACCTGCAGTTGCCTGCGGCTGCTGGTAACCGACCTGGGACTGCACGTAGTCTGCGGGAGCCGGTGCATTTGCCGACTGCTGCGCATAAGCCTGTTGCTGCGCGTACGCCTGTTGCTGCGCATAAGCCTGTTGCTGCGCGTATGCCTGCTGCTGCGCGTAAGCCTGCTGCTGTGCGTAAGCCTGCTGCTGTGCGTATGCCTGCTGCTGTGCGTATGCCTGCTGTTGTGCGTAAGCGGCCTGCTGTTGCTGCACGTATGCAGCGTAGCGCTCCTGCTCCGTCATCTCGTCGGAGCCGCCGCGCATCGAGCAAAGAACAATCTTTAAGATGATGGCGAACACAAGCAATCCGCCGGAAATGCAAAGCACCAGCATAGCCGGGTCGCGAAGCACGCCTGCTGCGGTGGTCACAATCGGAAGTGCCTTGCTGTCCTCCGAAATGAAGGACTCCATGACGCCGCTCATACCGGTCATCAAAACCGCACCGCTGCCGAGAAGTCCGACGATACCGGTCTCAGCAAACGTACCGCAGATAAAACGACCGCGGAACAGCGCGATAATCAAAACGAACAGAAGGCAAACGCCGAGAGCTGCCCAGGGCGCCCATCCGGAGACTTTCTTGACATAGCTGAAGGCATCACGGACCTCCTCGAGGTCCTTGTTCTTCATCTGGGACAAGTCCGCATTGTCGAAGTCAATCTTCTCCAGATTCTCGCGAACCACATCCATGTGCTCGTCCGTAATCTTCTCGCCGGTGACTTCCTCGATCATGTCGCGGTTCTCATCCAGCAGCTTGTAGATTTCGTCTGCGGAAATCGATGCGACCGCGTCGTCATCGCCGCCCAGGTAGTCCATGTATCCTTTCAACTTGTCCGAAAGGAAGTTGCGAACCGTCTTGTCGCTCAGAATCTTTTCCAGATCGGCGTCACTGATTTGAATCTCATCGCCCGTCGCGTCAGCAATCTGGTCGCTGATGTAGGACGCGAGGCTCTGCCCTTCGTCGGCGTCGCCGATCAGATCGGCCGCCTTCAGCGTCGAAGCATCGAGGTTCTCCATCACCGCAGACGCCAGCTCCTTCGGCTGGAACAGGCTGTCGATACGCATCGTTACAATCAAAACGATGACGCACGCCAGCAGCGGGATTCCGAACAGAATTGCGAAAAATGCGCGAATAAATGATAGTCTTTTCTTCTTCATACTCTTCCTCCGAACGTGTATTCCTCTTCATCTACCGCATCTCTGCGGGATAGTTCCATTGTACAACAAGATGCATCATTTGCAACAACATTTTCGGAAAATGCATGATAAATTAATCTCTTTTCCGCCGCAAATGCAAAAATACAGGACAGCCGCCAAGAAATTTCGCTGCTGTCCTGCATATTCATTCCGAATCTTTCATTCTGCCTTCCGGCGCGCGCCCTTATACAAGGGGCGTAATCTCTGCGTGAATCTCCTGCAGGGACTTCACCGGGGTATCCTTGTGGGTCTTTACGTAGTGGATACCGTCTGCCGTAGCCTTGGCTGCCGCAATGGTGGTCACATACGGAACCTTCGCCTTGATGGCTGCCTTGCGGAGATAGCTGTCGTCATGAACGCTGCTCTTGCCGATCGGGGAGTTGATGACGAGCTGCACTCCGCCGTTGGTGATCAAATCGTAGCAGTTCGGCCGTCCCTCGTAGAGCTTGAGAACCTTCTCTGCCGGAATTCCCGCCGCCGTGATGGCATCGTAGGTGCCGCCGGTAGCGTAAATCTTGAAGCCGTCCGCGGCGAGAGACTTCGCAACGTCGAGCATCTCTTCCTTGTCCTTGTTCTTGACGGAAATCAGAACCGAACCCTCCAGCGGAAGCTTCGACTGAATGGCCTCCTGCGCCTTTACAAACGCCTCACCGAAGGAAGGCGAAAGGCCGAGAACCTCACCCGTGGAGCGCATCTCCGGTCCGAGGATCGGGTCAACCTCCGGGAACATATTGAACGGGAAGGCCGCTTCCTTCACACCGTAGTTCGGGATGTGCTGCTCCTTAAGCTCCGGAACCGGCGACTTGCGGCCCGTGAGCTCTGCCGTGATAATCTCGGTTGCAAGCGGTACCATGCGGATGTTGCAAACCTTGGAAACAAGCGGCACCGTACGGGATGCACGCGGATTTGCCTCGAGCACGAACACCTTGCCGTTCTCGATTGCGTACTGCATGTTCATAAGGCCCTTGACATGCATCTCCTCGGCAATCCTTCTGGTGTACTCCTTGATGGTGGCGACATTTTCCGCGGAAATGTGAACCGAGGGAATGATGCACGCCGAGTCGCCGGAGTGAACGCCCGCAAGCTCGATATGCTCCATAACTGCCGGGACAAATGCATGTGCACCGTCGGCGATGGCGTCTGCCTCGCACTCAAGCGCATGGTTCAAGAAACGGTCAATCAGAATCGGACGGTCAGGCGTTACGCCGACTGCCGCGTTCATGTATTCGGTCATCTGGTCGTCATCGTACACAACCTCCATGCCGCGGCCGCCGAGCACGTAGGACGGACGAACCATGACAGGATAGCCGATCTTCTTCGCGATGCCGATGGCATCCTCAACCGTAACCGCCATTCCGGACTCGGGCATCGGGATACCGAGCTTGTCCATCATTGCGCGGAAGAGGTCACGGTCCTCAGCGAGGTCGATGACTGCGGGCGAAGTTCCGAGGATCTTCACACCGTTCTTCTCAAGGGAAGCCGCAAGGTTCAGAGGCGTCTGGCCGCCGAACTGCGCGATTACGCCGAGAGGCTTCTCCTTCTTGTAGATGCTGAGTACATCCTCAAGGGTGAGGGGCTCAAAGTAAAGCTTGTCAGACGTGTCGTAGTCGGTGGAAACCGTCTCCGGGTTGCAGTTGACGATGATGGTCTCGAAGCCGAGCTTCTTAAGAGCCATAGCCGCATGTACGCAGCAGTAGTCGAACTCGATACCCTGGCCGATACGGTTCGGGCCGCCGCCTAAGATCATGATCTTCTTATTGTTGCTGGAAGGGCTCTCGTCCTTTGCGATGTTGTAGCTGGAGTAATAGTAAGCGCTGTTCTCGGTACCGCTTACATGAACGCCCTCCCAGGCCTCCTCAAGGCCGATCTGCAGACGACGGTTGCGGATATCATCCTCGGAAACTTCCAAAAGCTTCGCGAGGTAACGGTCGGAAAATCCATCCTTCTTCGCCTTGGTAAGCACCTCGTCCGAAGGAACGCTGCCCTTCTTTGCAAGAAGTGCCTCCTCTTCCTCGACGAGTTCCTTCATCTGCTCGATGAACCACTTCTTTACGTGGGTCTTGTCGTGAATCTCATCCACGGTAGCACCCTTGCGGAGTGCTTCATACATTTCGAAATGACGCTCGCTGGAAGGCGTTGCCAGCTTCTGCAGCAGTTCCTCCTTGCTGAGCTCATGGAAATTCTTCACAAAGCCGAGGCCGTAGCGTCCGGTCTCCAGGCTGCGGATTGCCTTCTGGAAGGCTTCCTTGTAGGTCTTACCGATGCTCATGACCTCGCCTACGGCGCGCATCTGCGTGCCGAGCTTGTCCTGAACACCCTTGAACTTCTCAAATGCCCAGCGGGCGAACTTGATTACTACGTAGTCACCGCTCGGAACATACTTATCGAGGGTGCCGCATTTGCCGCAGGGAAGTTCCTTAAGAGTAAGGCCCGTTGCCAGCATTGCGGAAACGAGGGCAATCGGGAAGCCCGTAGCCTTCGAAGCCAGAGCCGAGGAACGGGATGTTCTCGGGTTGATCTCGATTACAACGATACGATCACTCTTCGGGTCATGGGCGAACTGTACGTTGGTTCCACCGATAACCTGCACGCGGTCTACAATCTTGTAAGCCTGCTCCTGCAGACGCTTCTGAACTTCCTCGGAAATCGTAAGCATCGGTGCCGCGCAGAAGGAGTCGCCGGTGTGAACACCCATCGGGTCGATGTTCTCGATGAAGCAAACCGTGATCATGTTGCCTTCGCAGTCGCGGACAACCTCAAGCTCCAGCTCCTCCCAGCCGAGGACGGACTCCTCAACCAGCACCTGGCCTACGAGGCTGGCCTGAAGACCTCTCGCGCAAACGGTGCTGAGCTCTTCCTTGTTGTACACAAGACCGCCGCCGGCGCCGCCCATGGTGTAAGCCGGACGGAGAACTACCGGGTAGCCGAGCTTGTCGGCAATCGCAAGGGCCTCGTCAACGCTGTACGCAACCTCGCTTCTCGCCATCTCGATGCCGAGCTCGTTCATTGTATTCTTAAACTCGATTCGGTCCTCACCGCGCTCGATGGCATCCACCTGCACGCCGATAACCTTCACGTTGTATTTGTCCAAAACACCTGCCTTGTTGAGTTCTGCGCAGAGGTTCAATCCGGACTGTCCGCCGAGGTTCGGCAGCAGCGCATCCGGGCGCTCCTTTGCGATGATACGCTCAAGGCGATCCACATTCAGCGGCTCGATGTACGTCACGTCCGCCACTTCCGGGTCGGTCATGATCGTCGCCGGATTCGAGTTTACAAGCACAATCTTGTACCCGAGTTTCCGAAGCGCCTTGCACGCCTGCGTGCCGGAGTAGTCAAACTCACACGCCTGTCCGATGATAATCGGGCCGGAGCCGATAATCAATACTTTGTCGATGTCTGTTCTTTTTGCCATTGTATTCACCCTCCCTGATTTAAAAAAAGCGGAATATTTAAGAAGATAAATATTCCGTCAATACAACAAGCACTCAATTTTCAATACGGTTCGATTTTGCTGGGTATGCTTAAACATCTCTCACCTCCGCAAACGGTCCGTTGTCTGAACCTTGCATAGTATATCACAGCCTCCCCGAAAAATGCAACCATTTTCTGTTCGTTTTTTTGCACAAAATCTTGTTGCATTTTCCGTCTTTTCTTCTCTGTTCCGATTTCTCCGCTACAGGGGGATGAAAGTAGCGATGGCGCTTGCAAGGTTTGCAACAACCGCGTAGTTCAAGCTCTTCGGCGCGCAGCGTTAATCACAGCTTCAGACCCCTGTACATACACGCCACTGTTGTCACCATTCCGGCGAGCAGCACAATCAGTAGCATCGCAATCGCTGTTTTTGAAAAGCGTCTGTGTTTGTTCATGCTTTTTGGGTTCCTTCCCCCATTCGTGACAACCCCTTTACTGCCCCTATCTCTGTGCATTCAAAAATTCGGCAATCCGCCGGACACCCTCGACTGCTTTCTCATCCTCAATCGCCGGAACAACGTTGGTGTTAAAGCTGCTCACAACATCTAAAATGTCGCGGCAATTCATATGATGCAAAAGTACACAGGCCGTCTCGTAGGGCTTCTCGATTCTTCCGTCACCGCCGCCCACCAGAATCACCGCACCCCTTTTGGGCCTGATGGCGGACTTTTCTTTTCGGAAGAACTGTGCACAGAAATACGTCTGAAGTCTGCTGGCGAGATCCAGCATTTTCCCCGTCAACTCCGAAAAATAGATCGGCGACGCGATGACAACATTGTCGCACTCCTCGATATAACCATAGACCTCCTGCATCTCGTCCTTGATGGCACATCCCGGATTCTTCCAGCAGTACCGGCAGTCCAGACACGGTGAAATGTTGCTGCGATACGCATCCACCACCTTGTATTCGCCCTCCAGAAGCCCCGTCAAATGCCGGATCAGGCTCACAGTGTCGCCCGCCGGTCTGGGCGATCCGTTCAGGATCAATGTTTTCATCGCGCTCCCCCTTTTGTCATATCCCTGCAGGCAGGTATCGTCTTATTATAGCATCTTCCGACGATGTTTAAAAGCAGGAAACCGCAATTCGCCGCGTGAGTCGTGACTACCCCCGCGAAACAACGAGACGCGATTCGCAGACGCTTCGCGTCTTGCTCACCGCGACAGTCGTCGCGATGAGCAAGAACAAAACACACGCTCCTGAAACACCAAAGTGTTTCGGAGCGTGTGTTTTTTTGTTCTTGATTGCGTCTCGTTGTTTCGCGAGTTATCTCTTCGAGAACTGCGGAGCACGACGTGCTGCCTTCAAGCCGTACTTCTTTCTTTCCTTCATGCGGGCATCTCTGGTGAGGAAGCCTGCCTTCTTAAGTGCGGGACGAAGCTCTGCATCGGACTTGCACAGAGCACGTGCGATACCGTGACGGATAGCACCTGCCTGGCCGGAGAAACCGCCGCCGCGAACCGTGATGATTGCGTCGAACTTGTCAACACTCTCAACGAGAGCGAGAGGCTGACGAACGATGGTCTTCAGCGTCTCAAGACCGAAATACTCCTCAATGTCTCTCTTGTTGATCGTGATATTGCCCTTACCGGGGAACAGGTATACTCTGGCAACACTGCTCTTGCGTCTTCCGGTTCCATAGAACTTGATCTTAGCTGCTTTTGCCATGATTGAAATCTCCTTTCCGATTGATTAGAATGTCAGTACCTCAGGCTTCTGAGCTGCATGAGGATGCTCAGCACCTGCGTATACATGAAGCTTGTCTGCCATGCTGCGACCGAGAGGTCCCTTCGGGAGCATGCCCTTAACTGCGAACTTAATAACATCCACAGGCTTCTTAGCGAGCATCTCACGAAGCGTCGTCTCGCGAACGCCGCCCGGATAATCGGAATGGCTGAAATATACCTTCTGGTCGAGCTTCTTGCCCGTAACCTTGATCTTCTCGGCGTTGATAACAATTACATTATCACCGGTATCAATGTGGGGTGTGAAGATCGGCTTATTCTTGCCGCGAAGTACCATTGCAACCTGCGAAGCAAGACGACCGAGCGTCTGACCCTCCGCATCGACAACGTACCACTTTCTCTCTACGTCTGCCGTTGCCATATAACTCTTCATAGGATTAACCTCCTTGTTTCTTGGATTACGCATCTGCGCGTCACTTTTGCAAGTATACACGCAGGCGTTCCCCGTGTCAACAATTATTTTTCTCGAAAAATGCTTTTAACATGCGTTTTGTCAATTTGCATTTGACGTTTCTGTGGTTTTGTACCATATTTTCACAAGAGTAAGCCCCTGCGGCGGCGCTGTCGGCCCCGCTTTCGTGCGGTCCTTCGATTCCAGAATGTCCGCCATGCTCTCCGCGGGCTTCGCGCCGCGCCCCATCTCAATCAGCGTGCCGGCAAGAATCCGGATCATATTGTACAAAAAGCCGTCGCCCTCCACGCCGATGACAATCTCCCCGGCGTCCGTGTATACCTCGCACTTCGTCACGGTGCGAACCTTGCTCTCGCTCTGCGCGCCCGCGCTGCAGAAAGCCGAGAAATCATGGATCCCGACAAATCCATCCGCGCCTTTTTGCATCGCGCCCACATCCAGTGTCTCCCGCACGCCGCACACATAGCGGCACCGCAGCGGATTCACCACCGACCCGCAGGCGATGCGGTACTCATACCGCTTGCTGTGGGCGTCAAACCGCGGATGAAACCCTTCGCCGGCCTCCCACGACCGGATGATGCGGATGTCGTCCGGAAGGAAAGAATTTAACGCGGGAGCGAACTTCTCCGCGGGGATGGGCGACTCCGTGTCCCACGCCGCAACGTTGCAAAGCGCATGGACCCCGGCATCCGTCCGGCTCGCGCCGAAGGTCAACGCCTCCTCGCCGCACAGCCTCCGAATCGCGTCCCGCAGCGTCCCCTCCACAGTCACGGCATTTGCCTGCGCCTGCCAGCCGGAGTACGCCGTTCCGTCATATGCGATTTCGACAGCAATTCGCCGCATGTCCTCCTCCGTTTCCGTGCATTTTCCGCGGGCGGCCTAAATCTTCAGCCAAACCCGCAAAAGAATAATCGTTCCCAAATAGCATCCCAGATAAAGATAGGCAAATGCATCCCGAAGCCGGTACCGAAGCGGCTTCATCTTCGTGCGCCCCTTGCCGCCGTGGTAGCACCGCGCCTCCATGGCCATGGCTAGGTCAAAGGCCCGGTGGAACGCGGAAACCAACAGGGGAATGAACAGCGGAACCATGGATTTGGCGCGCTTAATCAGGCCGCCGCTTTCCATGTCCGCGCCGCGGGCCGTCTGAGCCTTGCGGATGCGGGTCGCCTCCTCCGTAAGAATCGGGATGAACCGAAGCGCGATGGACATCATCATGGCCATCTCATGCACCGGAAAATGCAGCACCTTCAAAGGCGCCATCAGCCTCTCCAGGCCGTCCGTGAGCTGGTTCGGCGTCGTTGTGTAGGTCATCATCGACGTCCCGAGAATCAGGAGAATCAGTCGAAAGCCCATGAACGCGCCGCGCTGCAGGCCTTCCTTTGTGATGGTGATGGCCTTCCACTGCCAAAGCACCGTGCCCTTTGTGGCCAGAATATTGAAAAATACCGTGATAAACAAAATCAGAAGAATCGGCTTCAGTCCGCGGATTACGTAGGAGAACGGCACGTGCGATAGAATCAGGATGCCGGTGTACGCCGTGACAACCACGATAAATCCCGGGAACGACTTGAACAGAAAGAGGCTTATGATGTACAACATCGTACCCACAATCTTCGTCCGGGGATCCAGCCGGTGAATGCAGGATTCCGCCGGGTAATACTGTCCGATGGTGATATCCCGAAGCATGTGCGTCTCCTTTCCCGCGGCCTCGCCGCGTATTTCCATGCTCTGCCTGTTTTATTCCGGAAGCAGTGCTTTGATCGCCTCTTCCGTCGTGATGATGTCTGTCGGCACCGGGATGCCGCGCTCCTTAAGAAGCTGCATCACCTGGGTTACCTGCGGCACCTCAAGCCCCACTTCCGTGAGCTCCGCGCGGTGCTTAAATACCTCCCGCGGCGTGTCCGCATACAGGACCTTTCCGTCGTTCATCACAATCAGACGGTCCGCATACCGCGCCACATCCTCCATGCGGTGCGATACTAAGATGACCGTCATTCCGGTCTCCTTCCGGATGCGGTCGATCTCCGAGAGAATCTCATCCCGTCCGCCGGGGTCCAGTCCGGCCGTGGGCTCGTCCAAAACGAGGACCTTCGGCTTCATGGCAAGTACGCCCGCGATAGCCACGCGGCGCTTCTGTCCGCCGGAGAGCTCAAAGGGCGACGACTGCCACTGGGATTCATCAACGCCCACAAGGCGAAGCGCCCACTCGGCGCGCTCCTTCAGTTCATCGCCCGCCAGGCCCTGGTTCTTCGGTCCGTAGCAGACGTCCTGGAACACGGTGGTTTCAAACAGCTGATGGTCCGGATACTGGAACACCAGACCGACGTTAAACCGCAGCTCACGGCGGTTGTATTTGTCGCCTGCGATATCCTCCCCCTCGAAGCACACGGTGCCGGAGGTGGGTTTCTCGAGGCCGTTAAAAAGCTGAATCAGCGTCGACTTGCCGGAGCCGGTGTGTCCGATTAAGCCGATGTACTCGCCAGGATACACATCCACGGTGACATCGTCCACCGCAGTCTTCTCAAACGCCGTCCCCTCGCCGTACACAAACTTCGCATCCCGAAGGGAAAGCACCGGCGCCGCGTCGGCAGCCGTTTCTTTCCGCGCGCTCTCCGCAGCATTTTCTTTATTCGCACGCACCGGGAGGTTGCCCGCGCATTTTGCGGCGTACTCCTCGGCAAATTCTTCCGGCGTCAGCGTGATCTTCATGGGCAATCCGCGCTTCGCCAGCTCGTGTGAAAGCTCGGTCACCTGCGGCACCTCCAGACGAAGGTCCTTAAGCTCCTCCACGCGGGAGAAAATCTCGCGGGGTGTCCCCTGCATGCGCACCGTGCCATCCCGCATCACAATCACGCGGTCGGCGTCTATGACTTCTTCCATATAGTGGGTAATCAGCAATACCGTAATGTTCTTCTCTCGGTTAAGGCGATGCACGGTCTCCAGGACTTCCCGGCGGCCGATGGGGTCAAGCATGGCCGTGGGCTCGTCTAAGAGAATACAACGGGGTTCCATCGCCAGGATTCCCGCGATGGCAACACGCTGCTTCTGTCCGCCGGAGAGCTTGTTCGGAGACGTGCTCTTGTAAGCGGTCATTCCGACAGCGCGAAGGCTGTCCGAAACCCGGGTTAGAATCTCCTCCGTGGGAACGCCGAGGTTCTCGGGGCCGAAGCCCACGTCCTCCTCCACCACGGAAGCCACAATCTGGTTGTCGGGGTTTTGGAACACCATGCCTGCGTTTTTACGGATCTCCCAGAGATACGAATCGTCCGCCGTGTCCATGTCGCAGGTGAGAACGGTTCCGTCAGACGGGAGAAGAAGCGCGTTTATGTGCTTGGCGAGGGTGGATTTGCCGGAGCCGTTGGCACCTAAAATCGCGACAAACTGGCCCTCTTCCACGGTGATTTCCACGTGGTCGAGCGCCCGTTTGGTTTCCGAGGCATTGCCCTCTTCATCTCTGGTCACATAGTCATGCACCAGACCTTTTGTCACAACCGGTATCATACACCCTCCGCCTATTTTTAAAAGGAAAGGCAGCGTAGTCACACTACACTGCCCTGTCGGTTTCTTCCTTTCTGAATCCCTTATACAAGCTCAATGAGGACTTCCATTGCTGCGTCGCCCTTGCGCTGGCCGATCTTCACGATTCTCGTGTAACCGCCCTTACGCTTCTCGTACTTGGGTGCGATCTCGTCGAACATCTTCGCAACAAGGTCGAAATCCTTCACGGCCTTTCTGCCCTTTACCGAAGGATCATACTTCTTAACGGGATAGAAAAATGCCATCATCTCTCTTCTCGCATGAAGACGGGAAGCCTTGTCCTTCTTGATGGTCTTCTCGACCTCGTCGAATACGGTAACTTTCTTGCCGTCTACGACTTCCTTCACTCTCTTGCCGTCCTTATCCTTGCGGGCAACCTTAGCCTTAACGGTAACCGTCTCGTAGTTGTCCTTTTCCTTCACGGCGAGGGTGATAAACTTTTCTGCAATGCTGCGAACTTCCTTAGCCTTCTGCTCTGTCGTTACCATCTTTCCGTTGAAAAGAAGGTTGGTAACCTGGTTTCTCAACAGAGCCTTTCTCTGGCTGGAAGTTCTGCCAAGCTTTCTATATCCTGCCATATCATTCCTCCACTCTGCCGCATGGCCGCGGCGTTTTGTTGACCTGCGTGAAAAGCGTTTGCTTACTCATCCGCAGACTTGAATTCCAAGCCGAGCTCATGAAGCTTCTGGGTAACCTCTTCGAGAGACTTCTTTCCGAGGTTTCTCACCTTCATCATGTCCTCCGCTGTCTTGTTTGTCAGCTCCTCAACCGTGTTGATACCGGCTCTCTTGAGGCAGTTGAACGAACGAACGGAAAGTTCCAACTCATCGATGTTCATCTCAAGAACACGGTCGTGCTCGTTGTTCACGGGCTCAGCCATGATCTCAGCTCTCTGAGCGCTCTCGGACAAATCGATGAAGGTATTCAGATGCTCGCTCAGAACCTTAGCCGCAAGACTTACGGCATCATCCGGAGCCAGCGTTCCGTTGGTGTAAATGTCAAGAATCAGCTTGTCATAATCGGTCATCTGGCCGACACGCGTGTTGGTAACCGTAAGGTTAACACGCTCAACGGGCGTATAGATGGAATCCACGGCGATCACACCGATCGGCATGTCATCTCTCTTATTCTTGTCAGCGCTCACATAGCCGCGACCCTTGGTGATCGTGAGCTCCATGTAAAGCTTGCTGTCCGCACCGCCGTTCAGCGTAGCGATAACCTGATTCTTATTGATGATTTCAATGTCACTGTCTACGTGAATATCCGCAGCGGTAACCACGCCCTCACCGTTAAATTCGATGTAGGCTTTCTTCGGCTCCTCGGATTCGCTGTTGTCCTTGATCGCGAGGCTCTTGATATTCATGATGATCTCGGTCACATCCTCCATAACTCCGGGGATGGTGCTGAGCTCATGAACAACGCCGTCAATCTTTACCTGACTGACAGCCGCACCCGGCAAGGAAGAGAGCATGATTCTGCGAAGCGAATTGCCAAGCGTTGTGCCATAGCCGCGCTCCAGCGGTTCCACAACGAATCGACCGTATTTCTTATCATCGGAAATCTCTGCGATGGTGATTCCCGGTTTTTCAAAATCAAACATGTGCGACCCTCCTTTTCGGCGTCTGCTTTAAGCCTTCGTTTACTTGGAGTACAACTCGACGATAAGCACCTCGTTTACCGGAACATCGATCTGATCTCTCGTAGGATATTCCTTCACGGTACCGGTAAGGTTCTCTGCATCGGACTCAAGCCAACCCGGAACCATTCTTCCGGCATTTGCCTCAAGGATGTCCTTGAATCTCTGTCCGGCCTTGTTCTTAGCCTTCTCGCTGACGCTGATAACGTCACCGGGCTTAACATTGTAGGACGGGATATTTACACACTTGCCGTTGACAAGGATGTGCTTGTGGTCAACAATCTGTCTCGCCTCAACGCGCGTGCGGGCGAAACCAAGGCGGAATACGATATTGTCAAGTCTGGTCTCGAGGAGAATCATAAGGTTCTCACCCGTGGTACCGATCTTCATCTTCTTCGCCTTCTCGAAGTCGTTGCGGAAAGGCTTCTCAAGTACACCGTAGATGAACTTTGCCTTCTGCTTCTCGCGCAACTGCATGCCGTACTCACTGATCTTCTTGCCGGCGCGCAGGCTGTGACGGTTGGACTTCTTATCAATACCCAGAACGGTGGGCTCGATACCCAGCGATCTGCATCTCTTTAAAACAGGACCCATTTCTCTAGCCATATGATCTCAACCTCCTATTATACTCTACGACGCTTCGGCGGTCTGCATCCGTTGTGCGGAACCGGCGTAACGTCCTTGATGCTTGTAACGTTGATACCACATGCCTGAAGGGCACGAATCGCTGCTTCTCTACCGGTACCGGGTCCCTTAACCATAACGTCAACGGACTTCAGACCGTGTACAACCGCTGCCTTAGCTGCGGTCTCTGCTGCCATCTGTGCAGCATAAGGAGTGGACTTACGAGAACCACGGAAACCGAGTCCGCCTGCGCTCGCCCACGAAATCGTGTTACCCTCCGTATCGGTCAGGGTAACAATCGTATTATTGAAGGAAGACTGAATGTGCGCCTGTCCGCGATCGATATTCTTCTTGACGCGCTTCTTCGCTCCCTTTTTCGTTGCTACTAATTTCTTAGCCATCACGAAACCTCCTGTAAGATTTGCTTAGAATAATGTGGGAAACCGATTACTTCTTCTTGTTCGCAACCGTACGCTTCGGACCCTTGCGGGTTCTTGCATTGGTCTTGGTCTTCTGTCCGCGAACAGGAAGTCCCTTTCTGTGTCGGATTCCGCGATAGCATCCGATTTCCTGCAACTTCTTAATGTTGAGTGCGGTATCTCTTCTGAGATCACCCTCAACCGTGTACTCACCGTCGATAACGGCGGCAATTCTCTTAACCTCTTCATCGGTCAGGTCACGAACACGCGTGTCCGGATTGACTTCAGCCTTGGCAAGAATGTTGTTCGAACTTACTCTGCCGATACCGTAGATGTACGTAAGTCCGATCTCTACACGTTTCTCTCTCGGTAAGTCTACACCACTGATACGAGCCATGTACTTTGAACCTCCAAAAAATAATGATGTTCGGGCAAAAACGCCCATCGGATCCCGGTGGATGACCGTTCTCCGTTGCCGGTAACGAGCCGGCTCAGCCGCTTTAAAATGTGACAGCCCGATTACTTCGGAACCGAAAGCGATGAAACAACCGTCGCTAAAGCAGAGTCGTCTTTCCCTGCATGACGCTCTCTGCCCACACTATCACAATTTGTGTCAATCCTGATGAGAGATTGACGGTGTCGCACCCGGAAAAATCAGGCGCAACGATTGTAACACAAAAAGCAAGTGCTGTTTTTATATGAGTAGCAACAATACTCACAAAAAACCAATCAAGTATTGTTGATTATCAGCCTTGTCTCTGTTTGTGCTTCGGGTTCTCACAGATGATCATGATGTTCCCTTTTCTTTTGATGATTTTGCATTTTTCGCAAATGGGCTTTACTGAAGATCTAACTTTCATAGCTTTTCACTCCTTTCTTCGAAAAAAGTCCGTTTAACATTATAGCATGACTTTTGTAAAATGCAAGCCTCTTTTTCCTTATTTTTTCAGGTTTTTTCCTTATATAACGGGAAAACGGGCCTTCCCTTTAAAAGGAAGGCCCGTGTGTTACCGTCTTGTTTACTTATCACGCCAGATGATTCTGCCCTTCGTAAGGTCGTAGGGCGAAAGCTCCAACGTAACTTTGTCTCCGGGAACAATCTTGATGTAGTTCATGCGAAGCTTACCGCTGATATGAGCGAGCACCTTCATGCCGTTCTCCAGCTGAACCTGGAACATGGCGTTCGGGAGCTTCTCCAACACGGTACCTTCCATCTCAAGAACATCCGATTTCGACATACACATCCTCCGTAAATCTAGAACTAAACCATGCGGTCCTCTGCCGCACCGCAACCATTATAACACGCCCGCCTACGCATTACAAGCGGGATTTTCCGTGGAAATGCTGCGGCAAATCCTTCCCTACCGAAGGGAAAGAATCTCCGGCTCTCCGTCGGTGATGAGGATGGTGTTTTCGTAGTGCGAGGAAAGACTTCCGTCTTCCGTCACCACGGTCCAATCATCATCTAAGACGCGCACTTCCCAGCCTCCCATGTTGACCATGGGCTCGATGGCCAGGGTCATTCCCGCCTGCAGCTTTACGCCGCGGCGATGCTGACGGAAATTGGGAATCTGCGGATCCTCGTGCATGCTCGTTCCGATGCCGTGGCCAACGAGATCGCGGACACACGTAAAACCGTACGGCGTGACATACGCTTCGATGGCTGCGGAGATGTCATACAGATGATTTCCGGCCTTCGCGAGCTTAATGCCCTCGAAGAAACTCTGCTGCGTAACATTCACAAGCTTCCGCGCCTCCGGCGAAATCTCGCCGACAGCCCAGGTTCTTGCAGCGTCCGAATGGTATCCCTGGTAGATGAGTCCTGCGTCAAGGCTGACGATATCGCCCTCCTTGAGGATCTCTTTTCTGCTGGGAATTCCGTGCACCACACGGTCGTTGACCGAGATGCAGATGGACGCGGGATAGCCCTCGTAGTTGAGGAACGACGGAACACAGCCGAAGCTGCGAATCATCTCCTCACCGATCTTGTTGATCTCCATGGTGGAGATTCCGGGTCTAACGTGCTTTGCCATCTCGTCGTGAACGAGGGACAGAAGCCGCCCGGCCTCACGCATTTTCTCAATTTCGCTTTTTGATTTGATTGTAATTGCCATTTTGGCCTCTCCTTCCATACGTACCGCGGTTTCACCGCGATCCGCCAGTCTCAGGCTTATGCAGTCTCAGGCTTATGCAAGCAGCTCGGTAATCGCTGCAAATACTTCGTTGACATCCTTTGTGCCGTCCACTGTGCGAAGGATTCCCTCGCCGGTGTAGTAATCGATGAGCGGCTGGGTCTGCTCATGGTAAACCGTAAGGCGCTTCTTCACGGTCTCCGGCAGGTCATCCTTGCGGATGCTCAGTTCGCCGCCGCACAGATCGCAGAAACCTGCGCGATGCGGAGGGTTGAACAGAATGTGGTACGTGCCGCCGCAGTTGACGCATGCTCTTCTGCCGCCCATGCGCTCGATGATATTCTCATCGGGAACATCCACGTCGATGGCCATATCCAGCGCGTCGCCGTTGTCCTTAAGGCTCTTCGTCAAAGCCTCGGCCTGAGCGATGGTGCGCGGGAAACCGTCGAGAACGTAACCGTTCTTGCAATCATCCTGTGCGAAGCGGTCCATAATCAGGGCAAGTGTCAGCTCGTCCGGAACCAGAAGGCCCTGGTCCATATACTTCTTTGCCTTCTCGCCGAGCTCCGTGCCGTTTTTGATGTTCGCGCGGAAGATGTCGCCCGTGGAGATGTGCGGAACGCCGTATTTGGCGGAAATCATTTTCGCCTGCGTACCCTTGCCGGCACCGGGCGCTCCCAACATAACAATCTTCATATCTGCCTCCAAGTAAAAGCGGGCGGAACATTTCGATGCTCCGCCCACATGCGTTTTAGTCATTCAGGAATCCCTTGTAATGACGTACCAAGAGCTGAGATTCGATCTGCTTCATGGTCTCAAGAATAACACCGACAACGATGATTAAGGAAGTTCCGCCGAAACCGATCTGTGCTTTGAAAACACCGCCGAAAATAATCGGGATAAGAGCAACGATCGCAAGTCCCACGGCACCGATTAACACGATGTTGTTCAGAACCTTAACCAAATAGTCCGTCGTAGGCTTACCGGGACGAATACCCGGGATAAAGCCGCCGTCTTTCTTCATGTTGTTCGAAATCTCAATCGGATTGAACGTAATGCTGGTGTAGAAATATGCGAAGAACAGAATCATTGCCACATAGAACAATGCACCGATCGTGAACGCAAATCTGCTCCAGCTGGAAACATCAAACCAATGCGACGTGTTGCAGGCGTAGAGAATCTTCTCGCCGAAGGTTCCGTTTGCCTGTCCCTGCTTTCCGAAGAAGCTGGCGATAATCGTCGGGAACTGGAAAATGGAAACAGCGAAGATGACCGGAATAACACCCGCCGTATTCACCTTAACGGGAATGAAGGACGAGTTGCCGCCAACCATGCGTCTGCCCTGCATCTTCTTCGAATACTGAACCGCAATCTTGCGCTCTGCATCCTGAAGAAGGATAACCAGAACAAGCGTGACAACGATTGCAACCACGATGATCGCGATTGCAAGGATTGCCTTTGCGATAGGCTTGCTCTGTACGAACTGCTGATACAGTCCGACAAACGTTCCCGGCATACCGGAAACGATGTTAATCAAAAGGATGATGGAGATACCGTTGCCGACTCCACGCTCCGTGATGTTCTCACCGAGCCACATCAGGAATGCGGAACCTGCGGTAAATGCAGCCGTAATGATGAAGATCGTGATGATCTTGTCATCTGCAAGATAGCCCGAGTTGTGGAATCCGATAGCCATTGCGCCGCCCTCGATAAGAGCAAGCACAACTGTCAGATACCGGGAAATCTCGGCAATCTTCTTACGACCGGTTTCTCCGTCCTTCTGCAACTCAGCCAGACGCGGAATCGCGATGGTCATGAGCTGCATGATAATGGATGCCGTAATGTACGGCGAAACGTTCAGCGCAAAAATCGACATTTTCTCAAGCGAACCGCCGGTAAGCGCGCTGAGGAAACCGAGATCCGTATTCTTGATCAGGTTCTTAACGCCGTCACCCATGCCGGGGCATGCGATCTGGCAACCCAGACGAATCACGATCATGCAAAGGAACGTGAAGATGATTTTCTTACGAATATCCTTTACCTTAAATGCGTTGACGAACATTTTAAACATGTCAGATCACCTCGGCACTTCCCCCAAGAGCCTGAATCTTCTCAATCGCGGAAGCGCTGTAAGCATTTACCGCAACGTTCAGCTTCTTGGTAAGCTCACCATTGCCGAGAATCTTGACGCCGTCTCTGGGATTGCTCACCAACCCAATCTCCATGAGAGACTCCACATTAACCGTGGCACCGTCCTCGAAACGATTCAACATCGAAACGTTGATCGCAATGATGTTCTTGGAATTGATATTCTTGAAGCCTCTCTTAGGAAGACGACGGTACAAAGGCATCTGACCGCCTTCGAAACCGATTCTCGGTGCTCCCGAGCGTGCCTTCTGACCCTTATGACCCTTGCCTGCGGTCTTGCCGTTGCCCGAGCCATGTCCGCGGCCTCTGCGGAAATTATCGCTGTGCTTGGAACCTTCCGCCGGCTTTAACTCTGCCAAATTCATCGTATGCACCTCCTTGTTTTCAGATTTCTTCAACCTTAACCAAATGCTTTACCTGCGCGATCATGCCCTTGGTTGCAGCATTATCGGGAAGGACGTTGCTGCTGTTCAGCTTATGAAGGCCGAGAGCTGCAACGGTTTTCTTATGTTTCGGAATTGCACCGATGGTGGATTTCACCAATGTTACTTTAATCTCTGCCATTTCGCTACCTCCTATAAGTCGCTTACGGAAATGCCGCGAAGTGCAGCAACCTGCTCGGGAGTCTTCAGCTCGTTCAAGCCGTTAAGCGTTGCCAAAACAACGTTGCGCTTGTTGTTGGAGCCGAGGGACTTCGTACGAATATTCTTGTATCCGGCAAGCTCAAGTACGATACGTGCAGGACCGCCTGCGATGATACCGGTACCTTGAGAAGCTTTCTTGAGCAAAATCTCTGCGCTGCCGAACTGTCCGATAAAGTCGTGAGGAACGGAACCGTTGTCATCGATCGGAAGCGTAACCATGTGCTTCATGGCATCTTCCTTCGCCTTCCGGATTGCCTCCGGAACCTCGGCAGCCTTGCCAAGGCCGGCGCCGACATGTCCCTTCTTGTCGCCGACTACGACCAGAGCGCTGATGCGCATGGTACGACCGCCCTTGACAACCTTGGTGACACGCTTGATCTCGACAACCTTGTCTTCCATCTCGACCTGATTAGTATCAACGATTGAACGTTTCATGTCATTCCTCCTTGACTAAAAGTTCAGACCGGCTTCGCGAGCTGCCTCGGCTAAAGCCTGAATCTTACCTGCATATAAAAAACCGCCTCTGTCAAAGACAACCGTGTCGATCCCCTTCTCAAGGGCCTTCTTCGCGATCGCCGTTCCGAGAACCTTCGCAGCGGCCACGTCGTTGGTCTTCTCACACTGTGCCTTCACATCCTTCTCGAGGGTGGAAGCCGCAACCAGGGTGTTGCCTGCCACATCGTCGATGATCTGGCAATACATATGGTTATTACTACGGAAGACGGCCAGTCTGGGTCTTTCAGCAGTTCCGGAGAAACGATTACGAATCTTCATGTGCTTCTTGGCACGAATTTCCGATCTGCATTCCTTACTTACCATGATTTATTCTCCTTTCTACTTCTTACCAGTCTTGCCGACCTTACGTCTGATAACCTCATCAGCGTACTTGATACCCTTGCCCTTATAAGGCTCAGGTCTTCTCTTGTCTCTGATCTCGGCAGCGTACTGTCCGACTTTTTCCTTATCGATACCCTTAACGGTGATCTTGTTCTGACCGTCAAGAATGGTCTCGATACCGTCCGGATCCTCCATGATAACCGAATGCGAGTAACCGAGCGTAAGCGTAAGGGTCTTGCCCTGCTTAGCTGCACGGTAGCCGACACCGTTTACCTCAAGGACCTTCTCATATCCGTTCGTAACGCCGACAACCATGTTGTTGATGAGCGTTCTCGTAAGACCGTGAAGGGACTTGATTCTCTTCAGGTCGTTCGGTCTCTCCACTACTACCTCACCGGCTTCAACCTTGATGTTAAGTTCCGGTGCAAGTACTCTCTCAAGGGTTCCCTTGGGTCCCTTTACCGTCACTTTATTATTTTCTGCCACCTCTACCGTAACACCGGCAGGAATGGCGATTGGCATTTTTCCTATACGTGACATGCCCGTACCTCCTTACTCTGATTACCAGACATAAGCAAGCACTTCACCACCTACATTGAGCTGACGTGCTTCCTTGTCCGTAATGATACCTTTGTTCGTCGAAATGATAGCTACACCGAGACCGCCGAGAACGCGGGGAAGCTCTTCCTTGCTCGCGTAAACGCGAAGACCGGGCTTCGAGATTCTCTTCAAACCGGTGATAGCCTTGACATTCTTGTCCTTACCGTACTTGAGGGTAATCTGAATGTCCTGGAAATTCCCTACATCAATCATCTTGTAGCCGGATACAAATCCTTCCTTCACAAGAATGTCGGCAATTGCAACCTTGATCTTGGAAGCGGGAACATCCACCGTATCGTGCTTTGCAGTATTGGCGTTACGGATTCTCGTAAGCATATCTGCAATCGGATCGCTCATAGTCATAATTGTAACCTCCTATTTTCGTGCAAGCCTTGCCGCAGCAACCGCTTACCAGCTAGCCTTCTTAACACCCGGGATCTGACCCTTGTATGCCAACTCACGGAAGCATACACGGCAAATGCCGTACTTTCTCAGGACCGCATGCGGGCGACCGCACAGTCTGCAGCGGGTGTACGCTCTGGTGGAGAACTTCGGAGTGCGCTGCTGCTTCAGCTTCATAGATAATTTAGCCATGTATTAACCTCCTATTACTTGGCAAACGGCATGCCAAACAGTCTTAACAGTTCGCGTGCTTCCTCGTCGGTCTTAGCCGTCGTAACGAAGATAACATCCATACCGCGAACCTTGTCCACCTTGTCGTACTCAATCTCCGGGAAGATCAACTGCTCCTTGATACCTACGGCATAGTTGCCGCGGCCGTCAAATGCGTTGGGGTTCACACCGCGGAAGTCACGAACTCGCGGAAGTGCAAGGTTGATCAGACGATCTGCGAACTCATACATCTTGTCGCCGCGAAGGGTTACTTTGCAGCCGATCGCAAGACCCTCTCTGATCTTGAAGTTAGCCACGGACTTCTTCGCCTTGGTGATGATGGGCTTCTGTCCGGAGATGATCTCCATGTCCTTGCAGGCGGACTCGAGCGCCTTCGCGTTCTCCTTTGCCTCGCCGACACCCATGTTGATCACAATCTTATCGAGCTTCGGAATCTGCATCACGTTCTTGTAACCGAACTTCTTCTGCATTGCGTCCGCAATCTCGTTCAAATAGGTCTCTTTTAATCTAGTCAACGTAATAGACCTCCTCTCTTAGAATTAGTCAATAACATCGCCGGTTGTCTTCGCATAGCGGACCTTCTTGGTCTTGTCCTTGTCCGCTACCGTCTTGAAGCCGACTCTCGTGGGCTTGCCGTTGAATACGAGCATCACGTTGGATACGTCGATCAACGCTTCACGGTTCTCGATACCGCCCTTAGGATTCGCCTGCGTGGCCTTCTGGTGCTTCTTCACCATGTTGCAGCCCTGCACAAGGACCTTGCCGTCCTCAACGCGGATTACCTTACCTTCACTACCCTTATCCTTACCGGTAATGATCTTGACAGTGTCGCCCTTCTTAATTTTGCTTGTAGCCATGCTGACACCTCCTTACAGTACTTCCGGTGCCAGAGACACGATCTTCATAAACTTCTTGTCACGAAGCTCTCTCGCAACCGGTCCAAAGATACGCGTACCTCTGGGATTCAAGTCGTCCTTAATAATTACTGCCGCATTCTCATCGAAACGGATGTAGGAACCGTCCTTACGACGTACACTCTTCACCGTACGAACCACGACAGCCTTCACAACGTCACCCTTCTTAACAACGCCACCGGGAGTAGCGTCCTTTACGGAAGCGACGATGATATCGCCGATGCCGGCATATCTTCTCACGGAACCACCCATAACGCGGATGCAGAGAAGCTCCTTCGCACCGGTGTTGTCAGCAACCTTCAGTCTGGTTTCTGTTTGAATCATAGTGCTTAACTCCTTTCGCTGTAACTCGTCCGATATCGTCGAATTACTTAGCCTTTTCCACGATCTCTACGAGTCTCCATCTCTTATCCTTCGAGAGCGGTCTCGTCTCCATTACTTTAACGCGATCACCGATCTTGCATTCGTTGTTCTCGTCATGCGCCTTCAACTTGTAGGTTCTCTTCACAATTTTGTTGTAGAGAGGATGCTTAACGTTGTCCACAACGGCTACGACGATGGTCTTGTCCATCTTATCGCTTACGACCTTACCGGTACGTACTTTTCTCAAGTTTCTTTCCACGTGAATTCTCCTTTCCAAGTCTCAGGGTTAGTTCTGCTCCGTTTCCTTTGCGGAAATGACGGTCTGAATGCGCGCAATGTTGCGTCTAACCTCTTTGATTCTGCTTGTATTGTCCAGCTGATTCGTTGCGTTCTGGAAGCGCAGGTTGAAGAGCTCCTTCTTGGCAGCAACCAGGTCACTGTTCAGCTCAGACACAGACTTCGTCTTAAGATCATCGACAAATTTCTTAGTTTTCACTGCCGTTACCTCCTTCTAAATCTTCACGCGACACGATCTTGCACTTGCAAGGCAGCTTGTGTGTCGCAAGGCGGAGAGCCTCCTTAGCAATTTCCTCCGAAACGCCGGCAATCTCAAACATCACGCGTCCGGGCTTAACAACTGCTACCCAGAACTCCGTGGAGCCTTTTCCGGAACCCATTCGGGTCTCAGCAGGCTTTGCCGTTACGGGCTTGTCCGGGAAAATTTTAATCCAAACCTGACCGCCACGCTTAATGTAACGCGTCATAGCGATACGGGCTGCTTCAATCTGATTCGACTTAATCCAGCAAGGCTCGGTAGCAACAATGCCGTACTCGCCATAAGAAATGGTGTTGCCTCGTAAAGCCTTTCCTCTCATCGTTCCACGAAACTGCTTACGCCGTTTCACTCTCTTAGGCATTAACATTATTTATCGCTCCCTTCCTTTTTTCCCTTTGTGGGGAGTACCTCGCCGTGGTAGATCCAAACCTTAACGCCAACCTTACCGTAGGTCGTGTTAGCCTCGGCGAAACCATAGTCAATGTCAGCACGCAGAGTCTGCAACGGAATGGTTCCCTCGCTGTAGAACTCGATACGAGCCATATCCGCACCGCCGAGACGGCCGGCACAGCAGGTCTTGATACCCTTAGCGCCGCTCTTCATCGTGCGGGACATCGTGGACTTCATAGCACGACGGAAGCTCACACGGTTCTCGAGCTGTGCCGCAATGTTCTCGGCAACAAGCTGCGCATTGGTATCCGGTCTCTTGATTTCCTTGATCTCAAGGTTCAGCTTCTTGGTCGTAAGCTTCTCAACCTGCGCCTTCAGCTTCTCGATCTCAGCGCCGCCCTTACCGATGACAACACCGGGCTTAGCCGTGTGAACGGTAACCTTGATCTTGTCCGTAGTACGCTCGATGTCGATCTTGGAGATCGCTGCGCTGAACAACTTCTTCTTCAGGAACTCGCGAATCTTGTAGTCCTCTACAAGATTGTCTGCAAAGTCAGCCTCTGCATACCACTTGGAGTCCCAATCACTAATGATACCGACTCTTAATCCATGCGGATTTACTTTCTGTCCCATGCGATACCTCCTTATCTCTCATCCAAAACTACGGTGATGTGGCTCATTCTCTTCAGGATCTGATAAGCGCGACCCTGGGATCTGGGCTGAATTCTCTTCATCGTAGGAGCGTTGTTTGCAAAGCACTCTGCGATGTAAAGCTTGTTCACATCCATACCGTTGTTGTTTTCTGCGTTGGCGATTGCCGACTTCAGTAACTTCTCAATCACCGTCGAAGCGTATCTGGGATTGTATGCCAAAATGCCTAACGCGGTTGTTACGTCCTTGCCTCTGATTGCGTCAAGTACGAAGCAGGCCTTCTGCGTGGAAACTCTTGCGTAAGACAGCTTCGCGGAAGGTCTCTTGTCCGCATTCGCATTTCTTTCTCTCTTGATCTGGGATCTATGTCCTTTAGCCATGAGATGATTCTCCTTTCGTTAACGGTTCTCCGTTATTCTTTCTTCCTGCACAACGATCATGCATATTGTTGATTCCTCGGATTAGCGGGACTTCTTCTCATCCTTGCCGTGTCCGCGGAAGTTTCTCGTCGCAACGAACTCGCCGAGCTTGTGGCCAACCATATCCTCGGTCACGTATACCGGAACGTGCTTCTTGCCGTCGTATACAGCGATCGTGTGGCCTACGAAGGACGGGAAGATGGTGGAACGGCGGGACCAGGTCTTGATGACGCTCTTGTCGCCCTTCTCATTCATTTCATTGACCTTGTCAAGCAGGTACTGATCTGCAAAAGGTCCCTTCTTTAACGAACGTGCCATTATGGTTTACCTCCTATTTATTCTTGATGGTGCTTCCGTCACGTCTGCGGATGATAAGCTTGTTGGACTGCTTGTTCTTCAGGCGGGTCTTAAGACCGAGAGCAGGCTTGCCCCAAGGCGTGCTCGGACCGGGACGACCGATACCGCACTTGCCTTCACCACCGCCGTGAGGATGGTCATTCGGGTTCATTACGGAACCGCGAACCGTAGGACGGATACCCATATGGCGCTTGCGACCGGCTTTGCCGATGTTTACAAGCTCATGGTCGATATTTCCAAGCTGACCGATGGTCGCGCGGCAGATGATTGGAACCATCCGCATCTCGCCGGACGGAAGACGCAGCGTAGCGTACTTTCCTTCCTTCGCCATCAGCTGAGCGCTGTTGCCGGCTGCGCGAACCAGCTGGCCGCCCTTGCCGGGATACAGCTCGATGTTGTGAATCATCGTACCGATCGGAATCTTCTCAAGAGGAAGGCAGTTACCGATACGAACTTCGGCGTTGGCGCCGTTCATGATCTTCATGCCGACCTTGAGGCCGTTCGGTGCGAGGATGTATGCCTTCTCGCCGTCTGCGTAGCAGATCAGAGCGATGTTGGCGGTTCTGTTGGGATCATACTCGATCGTCTTAACAACGGCCGGGATATCATCCTTCTTTCTCTTAAAATCAATGACTCTGTACAGTCTTCTGGAGCCGCCGCCGATGTGACGAACGGTAATCTTACCCTGGCTGTTACGGCCGGCCGTCTTCTTCAGAGAAACGCACAGCGACTTCTCCGGTGTGGAGCAGGTGATCTCTGCGAAATCGGAGCAGGTCATGTTTCTTCTGGAAGGTGTGTACGGAGTGTATTTCTTAATGCCCATTTCTTTAACTCCTTTCGTTCATCAAATCTTACAGGCCGGTAAAGAGCTCGATATCAGCGCTGTCTGCGGTCAACTGTACGATTGCTTTCTTCTTCGCTGCAGTCTTGCCGGTTACGATACCGTCAGCCGTGTTACGTCTGCGGTTCTTGCCGTCGATGTTCATGGTGTTGACGGATGCAACCTTCGTGCCGGCGAACATCTTCTCTACAGCTTCCTTGATCTGATTCTTCGTAGCGTCCGGATTAACGTAAAACGCATACTTCTTCGTAGCCATCGCGTTCATGCTCTTCTCGGTAACTACCGGTCTGAGGATGACGTCGTAGTATTTTAAGTCAGCCATTATGCGTACACCTCCTCAATCTTCGCAACGGCGTCCTTGGTGATAACCAGGTTACCGTACTTCAGGATGTCATACACATTGATCGCGTTGGAAGTAACCGTGCGAACGTCCGCGATGTTTCTTGCGGAAAGGATGACATTCTCGTCCTTCTCTGCCGTTACGATCAGTGCCTTCTCAACCTTGAGGCCGTCAAGCACTGCCTTTACCTGCTTCGTCTTGATCTCGTCGAAGTTGAGGTCCTCAAGAACGAAGATCTTGTCCTCTGCAACTCTGGAGGAAAGTGCCGACTTGATTGCACCGGCCTTCTCCTTCTTGTTCATGCTTACCGAGTAATCTCTCGGCTTCGGAGCGAACACAACGCCGCCGCCCTTCCACTGAGGAGCACGAATGGAGCCCTGTCTTGCACGACCGGTTCCCTTCTGTCTCCACGGCTTGATTCCGCCGCCGCTTACCTCAGAGCGGGTCTTTGCGCTCTGCGTACCCTGACGCTTGTTAGCAAGCTGTGCAACAACCGCAAGGTGCATGAGGTGCTCGTTGATCTCTACACCGAACACGCTGTCGTTGAGCTCAAGGGAGCCGACTGCAGCGCCTTCTTTATTGTAAACTTTTACTTCTGCCATGATTTAGATCCTCCTTTCTCAAGATTACTTCGCGTTCTTAACGGATTCCTTCAGAATGATGAGGCCCTTCTTAGCACCGGGCACAGCACCCTTCACAAGGATCATGTTGTTCTCAAGATCTACACGAACTACCTCGAGATTCTGAACCGTAACACGGACATGGCCCATCTGGCCGGGCATATGCTTGCCCTTGAACACACGACCGGGGGTCGTAGCAGGACCGTTGGAACCTGCATGTCTGTGATACTTGGAACCGTGCTTCATCGGTCCGCGGGAGAGGCCGAAGCGCTTGATTGCGCCAGCGTATCCTTTACCCTTGCTGATACCCACGGCATCCACCTTATCTCCGTTAGCGAAGATGTCCGCCTTGATCTCCTGACCTACTTCATAAGAAGCAGCGTCATCGAAGCGGAACTCCTTGAGATATCTCTTAACCGGAACGTTTGCCTTCGCAAAATGCCCCTTGAGCGGCTTGTTTACCAAACGCTCGCGAACTTCACCGAAGCCGACCTGAACAGCATCGTAGCCGTCCTTCTCAGCGGTCTTCTTCTGAACAACCGGGCAGGGACCTGCCTGCAACACGGTTACCGGAACAAACGCGCCGTTCTCATCGAAGATCTGCGTCATTCCGACTTTCTTAGCTAAAATAGCTTTCTTCATTACTGTTACCTCCTGTTGAATCTACAGCGGACCCCCGAAAGGGTCATTCTAAATGAACAAGATGATTTATTTGTCGATCATCTTGATGCCGATGTACACACCGGCCGGCATCTCAAGACCCGACAATGCATCAACCGTCTTCTGTGCCGGTGCAATGATGTCGATGAGTCTCTTGTGAGTTCTCTGCTCGAACTGCTCACGGGAATCCTTATACTTGTGAGTAGCTCTCAGGATCGTGATGACCTCTTTCTTGGTCGGCAACGGCACAGGACCGCTGACCTTGCTGCCGGTCTTCTTCGCCGTGTCCACGATCTTGGCTGCGGACGCATCGATAAGCTGATGCTCGTAAGCCTTCAGGGTGATTCTCATTACTTTTGTTGCCATAAAAATAGCCGCCTCCTTTTCGCACTTAATTGCAGTACGACAAGCGGTGACTGTACACGCCTCCGTGTGTTTCCTGCCTGCCGGTAAAAACAGCCAAGCAAAATGCTTGGCTACTGTTACCAACCTGCGTCGTTGCGCACGTGTTATCTGCTCGTGGCAGAACCATTGGTACAGTGACTTGTCGCCAGTTTCATAACTTGACATTCGCTCCACGGAATAACCTGCCACAAGGGCAGCAACCTCACGCTTCACAGCTATCATAGTCACAACGTCACTGATTATACTTCATGTGTACGCAGAATGCAAGAAGAAATTTCAATTTTCCAAAAATTTTTTCACATCGCCGCACTTTTCTCGTGAAGCGCCTGTTTTTGCCCGGTTTTCGCCCCGTTTTCTACTTCCAGTACGCGGCAAATGCCTCCTGCAGCTCGTCCGGAATCCTCACTCCCTTAAGAACCTGGTCCTTCCGCACGTCGCGGTCCCCCTCAAATCCCGTGGTCAGGTAGACTTCGTTATTATATAGGAAAAGTTCCATCACCGGATGGCGGAACAGCCCGTCGTTTGAGAAAGCAAAAATCTCCCGCCGATTGTCGTAGTCGGTCACCACGTTTTTGTCCGTGACCGTCATCTCCTTCCCTTCCCCCGATGCGCCGAACTCCCGGAGTGCCGTCGCCTGCTCGATGGGAATCTTCCGCATTCCTTCGATGGTCTTCGCAGCGTCCGTGATGCGGAAATCATTGAAGTATTTGTCGGTGTCGGCCAGCGCAGCCCGCGCCGCTTCGGCCCGCTCCTTCTTACAATAGATGCGGTCGTTGCCGTCCGTCAGATAGATGTCTTCCGAATCACCCTCCAGGCGGTAGAGTGCGGCAATCGTGATACCGAAGGATTTGACGACGGCGACCTGCTCTCCCCGCACGCCGCGGATCACGTCACGGACCTGGGAGCCGATGTAGCGCTCCGTCGCGATGTCGGTCACCAGCTCATAGGTTTCGTCGCCGAGTTTCAGTCCGTTAACGCCGTCGGTGTACCGGGCGGTATTTCCGTTTCCGCGGGTGAACAAAAATACAATCAGCCCGACAAATACAGCCGCCAATATCGCAGCACGGATCCATTTGCCTTTGTTTGTTTTCACAGCGCCTCCCATCTCACGCCTGCCAGCGGGCCGCTGCGCCGCAGGGCAGCGTCATTCCGGTGGCCGTGACCGGCAGCCCGAGTTCGTCCGCTACGACGGTGCCGCCGTGGGCGGGCTTTACGGTGAGTCCGAGTATGTATGCCATCATCGCCGGCTGGAGGCCGGTGGTGTAGGAATTGATCAAAAAGAACAGCGGGTCGTCCGAAAGAAGCTTCGCCGTCTCCGCGACAAAGTCGTAGATGCAGTCCTCAATCACCCAGGTTTCGCCCTTCGGTCCGCGGCCGTAGGACGGGGGATCCATGATGATTCCGTCGTAGACGTTGCCTCTGCGGAGTTCTCTCTCGACGAATTTGCGGCAGTCGTCCACAAGCCAGCGGATTGGGGCGTCTGCAAGGCCGGAGGCTGCTGCATTTTCCTTCGCCCAGGTCACCATGCCCTTGGAGGCATCCACATGGGTGACCGCTGCCCCTGCCTGGGCTGCGGCGAGAGTTGCACCGCCGGTGTAGGCGAAGAGATTCAAAACGCGAACCGGGCGGTCCGGCTTCTGCGCCTTCCGCTCGCGGATGAGCGCCGAGAACCAGTCCCAGTTGGCCGCCTGCTCGGGGAAGAGCCCCGTATGCTTAAAGGAGAACGGCTGCAGCCGGAAGGACAGTCCCTTGTAACCGATCTGCCATACCTTGGGAAGGCTTCGGAACTCCCACTCTCCGCCGCCCTTGCTGCTGCGGTGATAGTGCGCGTTCGGTTTTCTCCAGCCGGGAAGCTTCTTCTCCGTGTTCCACAGAACCTGCGGGTCGGGGCGCACCAAAAGATACTCTCCCCACCGTTCCAGCTTCTCGCCTCCGCTTGTATCCAGGACCTCGTAGTCAGTCCAATCCTTCGCAATCCACATGTCGTTCCCTTTCCTGCCGGCGCATGCCGGCGCGTCTCTTCGCCATATTATAAAGCATATCCGTCCTTTGCGCAAGCGCGGTATGCAGTTTGCTTTTGCAGGATAATACAGTTTACTTTTTTACAGGATGGTTCTTGACGGCGGCGCCGAAATGTAATAGAATTATTCTATCGGTGCGTATGTATGCGCGCAAGTATGATGACAAACAATACGGAGGATTTTGTAACATGGGAATTTTGTCCAGATTTAAGGATATCATGGCAGCTAACATCAACGCGATGTTGGATAAGATGGAAGATCCCGAGAAGATGATTGACCAGTGCCTTCGGAACCTGAATTCCGATCTCGCAAAGGTTAAGTCTGAGACGGCCGGTGTCATGGCTCAGGAGAAGTCCTGCAAGCGTGACCTCACCGCATGCGAGAGCGAAATCGCTAAGATGCAGAACTACGCCATCAAGGCTTTGGAAGCCGGCAACGAGGAAGACGCTAAGAAGTTCCTCGCTGAGAAGGCTAAGCTTACCGCGAAGCTTGCAGGTCTTCAGGACAACTACACGGTTGCTTCCGAGAACGCACAGAAGATGCGCGACATGCATGCGAAGCTGACGCACGACATCGAAGAGCTTGAGAGCCGTCGCGAGATGATCAAGTCCAAGATTGCCGTTGCGAACGCTCAGGAGAAGATCAACAAGATGACCGCCGATGTTTCCGGCGCCAACAACTCCATCGCGAGCTTCGAGCGTCTTGAGGCTCTTGCCAACAAGAAGCTTGACAAGGCACAGGCTGAGGCTGAGCTCAATGCACAGCGTCCCGGCAGCACCATCCGCGATCTCACTGCAAAGTACGAGCAGAACCCCGATGTCGACAAGGAGCTGGAAGCTCTCAAGGCAAGCCTCGGCATGACAACCGCTGCTCCCACGACCGCAGAGTAATCCGGACATCCCGGATTGCAGTATCCGGAATCACCAAGATACCAACAATAAGCGGTGTGGTTCGCCACACCGCTTTTCCTATCCGCGAAAGGAGCCCCCGATGCAGCCCGAAACCCTGATGCTCTACAAGCTGATTATCCTTTACATCCTTGACCGGGTGGATTTTCCGATGACGAACGCGCAGCTTTCCAACTTCATCACGGACCGCGAGTACACGAACTATTTTAACGTTCAGCAAGTCCTCGCCGACCTGACGGACGACGGCTACATCACCCTCGACCAGACCCGCAATGCTGCGTTCTACCGCATCACGCCCGACGGCCACGAGGCGCTCTCCTTCTTCTACAAGAACATCTCCCGCAACATCCGGGACGATATCGACATGTACTTAAGTGAGCAGCAGTACTCCCTTCGCGAGGAGTCCTCCAACGTTGCGGACTACCACGAGGAGCGCAAGGGTGAATTTGTCGTGGAGCTCAAGGTCGTGGAGCGCGACACCACCGTTGTGGAGATCCGTCTCGCCGTTCCCTCGAAGGAAAATGCAGAGACCATCTGCCGAAACTGGCGAAAAAAGAACGCAGACATTTATGCCTACGTTCTGAATTCTCTTCTGGGAGACCAGCCTGACCCGGCGGACTAAACCGTTGCCGGCGCAAGCCTCTCTTCCATCACTTTCCACACGTCCGCAAGTCCGGTTTTCGCCGAAGAGGACGTGACAATCAGCGTATCCTCCGGCGCCATCGAAAGCGCCGTGCGGATCAGCTTCGTCTGCGCAGCCAGCTGGCTGCGTTTTATTTTGTCCGCTTTTGTGGCAATCACCACCGGCCGAAGCCCTCGGTCCACAATCCACGCGTACATCGCCTTGTCGTTTTCGCTGGGTTCATG
Source organism: uncultured Lachnospiraceae bacterium (assembly GCA_902787715.1). Taxonomy (GTDB): domain Bacteria; phylum Bacillota; class Clostridia; order Lachnospirales; family Lachnospiraceae; genus ISDg. Next base: position 25,140 of record CADAHQ010000004.1, on the reverse strand, counting down.
CCGGATGTCGACTAAGAGGAAGATGCACCGCAGCTGCTTGCTGGTAATCAGGTAGCGCTCAATCATCTTTCCCCACTTGGCCACCAGCTCCTTCGTGACCTTCGCGTAGCCGTAGCCCGGCAGGTCCACAAAGTAGAACGCTTTGTTTAAGAAATAGAAATTTATGGTCTGGGTCTTGCCCGGCTGGGACGACGTCCTCGCTAAGGCTTTTCGGTTGACAAGCGCATTGATCAGGGAGGATTTGCCGACGTTTGAGCGGCCCGCGAAGGCAAATTCCGGGAACTCGTTCACCGGCAGTTTGCTCGTGACGCCGCAGACGGTTTGCAATTCAGCCTGCGTAATGTTCATTGCATTCTCCTCCTTTGTTTTCTAAAGTTCCGACTTCTACTGCACAATCGCCTCGCGCAGCACCTCGTCCATGGTGCGGACGGGCACGATCTCCATTCCTTCCGTCACCTCCGAAGGAATGTCCGTAAGGTCCTCCTTGTTCGTAAACGGAATCAGGACTTTGCGGATTCCGACGCTCTTCGCTGCCAGCAGCTTTTCGCGAAGGCCTCCGATGGGAAGCACGCGGCCCCGCAGCGTAATCTCGCCGGTCATGGCCACATCGGACGCCACCGGCTTCTGCGTGATCGCGGAAAATACAGCCGTCGCCATGGTGATTCCCGCAGACGGTCCGTCCTTCGGAACGGCGCCCTCCGGCACGTGGATGTGAATGTCGTGTTTCTCAAAGTATCCCGCTTCGGTGCTCTCCGAAAGTCTCGCGCGGATATAGGAAAGTCCCGCCATTGCGGATTCCTTCATCACATCCCCCAGGGACCCGGTGAGTTCCAGCTTCCCGTTGCCGGGGAAGATGTTCACCTCAATCTCCATGGTGGTTCCGCCGACGCTGGTCCACGCAAGGCCGCGGGCCACGCCCACAAGCGGCTTGCCGATCTTGTCCTCCGGGAGGAAGCGGTATCTTCCGAGGTAATCCGTCAGATTCTTCCCGGTGATGCTCACCTTTCCGAAGGTCTTTCCGGCGGCTTCCGCCTCCGTCATGGCAAGGACCACCTTGCGGCAGACTTTGCCGATGGCACGCTCCAGCGCGCGCACGCCTGCCTCGCGGGTGTAGTACTCAATCATATCGTCGATGGCCTTGTCGGTCCAGGAAATCTGCTTTTGCGTAAGCCCGTGATGCTTCATCTGCTTCGGAATCAGGTGTTCCTTCGCAATGTGATGCTTCTCGGTCTTTAGGTAGCTGCTGATCTCGATGACTTCCATGCGGTCCAGAAGCGGACGCGGAATCGTCTCCGTGGTATTGGCGGTCGCTAAGAACATGACGCGGCTCATATCCACGGGAATCTCGATGTAATGGTCGACGAATTTGCTGTTCTGGGCGCTGTCCAAGACCTCCAGAAGCGCCGAGGACGGATCCCCTTTATAGTCGTTGCCGAGCTTGTCCACCTCGTCGAACAGCATCAGAGGATTGGACGTTCCCGCGGCGATCATTCCCTGAATGATGCGGCCGGGCAAGGATGCCACATAGGTGCGCCGGTGACCACGGATCTCCGCTTCATCCCGCACGCCGCCCAGGCACACCCGCACGTAACGGCGGTTCATGGCCTCCGCGATGCTCTTGGCGATGGATGTCTTTCCGGTTCCGGGCGGTCCCACTAGGCAAAGGATCGGCGAATCCGCCTGCTTCGCGTGCATATGTACCGCAAGGTACTCGGTGACGCGCTCCTTCACATCCTTTAAACCGTAGTGGTCTCTCTCCAGAATCTCCTCAGCCTCAAGGAGATTGTCGTTATCTTCGCTCACGTGGTCCCACGGAAGCTTCAAAAGCGTTTCGATGTAATCTCTGCTCACAGAGCTCTCGCCGGAATTGGCCGAGAGGTTGCTGTAGCGGTCGATCTCCTTGCGGATTGCGTTCTTCACCTCGTCGCTCGCCTCCAGGGCGTCGACTTTGTCCCGGAACACTTCGCTCTCGCTCTCACCGTTTTCGCCGAGCTCCTGGCGAATCACCTTCATCTGCTCCCGCAGCACATAGTCCTTCTGGTTCTTGTCAATCTCCGCCTGCACCTGCTCCTTTAAGTGGTTGCGGATGCGCAGCACCTCGGTCTCGTTGGCAAGGATGCCCGAGAGCGTGTGGTACTGCTCGAGATTGTTGGTCGCCTCCAAAAGCGTCTGCCGCAATTCCGCGGGAATCGGCATCAGAATCATGGCCTGGTTCACCAGTGTTTCCAGGCTCTTCTGTCCGTTTAAGCGGTTCATGACATCGTCCGGCATCTTCTTTTCCATGGTGTCATCAAAGCGGTGAATCAGGTCGAGAAGCGACCGGCGCAAAGCCTCCTGCTCCACCCGTCGAATCGGAATGATTTCCATGGGTGCCGCCTCAATCTCGCCGTACAGACAGCCGTGCACAATGGCAAGGTCCTGCAGTCTGCCGCGGCTCATGCCGCACACAAGGGCGCGCATCCGGCCGTCCGGAAGCTTAATCAGCTGCCGGATGTCCGCCACGGTTCCCATCTCGTGATACTCCGAAAGCGCCGTGGAAAGGCCCTCCGCCTTGGCGTCCATCCGAAGCACCAAAAAGACGCGGGCGCGGCGCATCATCACATTTTTAATCTCGGCAATCTCCGTCTCCTCGCGAATCTCAAAGGCGGAAACCATCTCGTTAAATACAACCAGATCCCGCTGCGGCATCACCAAAAGCCGCTCTGTGCCGTTATCGTAGGAAGCCTCACCGGTCTCGTCCTTCCAGTCCGGCACCGGCGAATCGGATGCGTTATCCTTCTGCTTCTCCTCCGGCTCGCTCTCCAACCCCTGTTTCAATTCTTCCTCGTTCATCGTAACTCCTCCGTATATCGCAGGCGATATTGACAAATTCGGCGGGCAGCAACGCTCCCCGCCGTAAAAATCCTTATGCTCCCTGCTCCTGCAACAACTCCGCCTCCGCGTCTCCGCTCTCCGCAGAACCGCCGGTGACGGACGCATCGCGAATCAACACCGGCTCCTCGGTGCCTTCCGCCGCTTCTCTTGTAATAATGCAGCGAACCACATCCTCCTCGGAAGGAATGCGGTACATGGTGTTCATCATGATGGACTCCATGATGGCGCGCAAACCGCGCGCACCGGTCTTCCGCTCCTCGGACTTGTGTGCGATCACCCGGAGTGCGTCCTCCTCGAACTCAAGCGCAACGCCGTCAAGCTCGAAAAGCTTCTCGTACTGCTTCGTGAGTGCATTTTTCGGCTCCGTAAGAATCCGGATCAAATCGTCCTCGGTGAGAAGGTCCAGCGACACGCTCACCGGAACACGGCCCACAAACTCGGGGATGAGGCCGAATTTCACAAGATCCTGCGGAAGCGCCTGGCGGAACACCTCGCCGATGTTTCGCTCGCCCAGAGCAACTTCCAGATCCGCGTTAAATCCGATCTGCTTCTGTCCGATGCGGGACTCGATAATGGTCTCCAGCCCGTCAAATGCACCGCCGCAGATAAAGAGGATGTTCGTCGTATCGATGTGGAACATCTCCTGCTGCGGGTGCTTGCGACCGCCCTGGGGCGGAACGCTGGCTTCCGTTCCCTCGAGAATCTTCAGAAGTGCCTGCTGCACTCCCTCGCCGGAAACGTCGCGGGTGATGGAAACATTTTCCGATTTTTTCGCGATCTTATCAATCTCGTCGATGTAAATGATGCCATACTGCGCCCGCTCGATATCGTAGTCGGCGGCAATGATCAGTTTGAGGAGAATGTTCTCCACGTCCTCACCGACATAGCCGGCCTCTGTCAGAGTCGTCGCGTCCGCAATGGCGAACGGCACGCACAGCTTCTTTGCAAGATTCTGTGCAAGATAAGTCTTACCGGAACCGGTGGGTCCGATCATGAGGATGTTGCTCTTCTGCAGCTCCACATCGGACTTCGGTCCGGCCAATATTCTTTTGTAGTGGTTGTAAACCGCAACCGAAAGCATGCGCTTGGCTTCTTCCTGCCCGATTACGTACTGGTCCAGAAACTCTTTCATCTCACGGGGAGGAACCAGCTGAATTCCCTCGGTCGAAGGCTTCTCACCGATTTCGGGCTCGCGGTCGTAATCCTCGTACATGAGATCGTAGCACTGGTCGATACAACGGTCGCAGATGTAGACATTGTTCGAAGGCGCACCGATCAATTTGCTGACTTCCCGCTCCTGGCGGCCGCAGAAGGAACAGCAACGCCCTCCCTTGTCCGTACTCTTCGCCATGAACTCCTCCTTACCGGCTGACAATCACCTTGTCAATCAGGCCGTACTCCTGCGCTTCCTCCGCCGTCATCCAGTTGTCACGGTCGGTGTCGGCAGCAACAATCTCCACGGATTTGCCGCAGTTCTCGGCAAGCATCCGGTTGAGCTTTTCCTTGGTCTGCAGGATGTGCTTTGCGGCGATCTCAATCTCCGTCGCCTGTCCCTGCGCTCCGCCCAAAGGCTGGTGAATCATAATCTCTGCGTTGGGAAGCGCATACCGCTTGCCCTTCGCGCCGCCCGCCAAAAGGAACGCGCCCATGCTGGCAGCCATACCGATGCAGATGGTGGAAACGTCGCACTTGATGTAGCGCATCGTGTCGTAGATGGCAAGTCCCGCAGAAACCGATCCGCCGGGGCTGTTGATGTAGAGGCAGATGTCCTTGGAAGGATCCTCGGACTCCAAGAACAACAGCTGTGCGACAACAAGGCTTGCCGTAACCTCGTTCACTTCCTCGCCGAGGAAAATGATGCGGTCCTTCAGCAAACGGGAATAAATGTCGTACGAACGCTCTCCTCTGCTCGACTGCTCAATGACATAAGGAACCAGACTCATAAAATACCCTCTCTTTCCAAAGGTGGCCCGACGTACATCGGGCCATCCGGTAAATCATCGTAATCTCACCCCGCCGTCGCCGGCGTTATTGTAGCTAAGATTAAACTTCCTTTGCGCTGTCCATCAGAAGCGTGATTGCCTTCTGTACCGCAAGATCCTGCGTCAGCTGCTTCTTCTCCTCGTCGCCGAAGAGCTCCTTCACCTTAGCAAGCTCCATCTGGTACTGATCTGCCATCTTCTGCAGCTCAGCGTCCATCTCCTCCTCGGAGATCTCAATCTTCTCGGCATCGGCAATCGCCTCGAGAACCAGTCTCGTCTCGATGCGGTTCTTCGCCTGCGGCTTCAGCGTCTCAAGATACTTCTGCTGCGTCATGCCGGTGTACTGGAAATACTGCTGAATATTGAGGCCCTGCATCTGCAGACGCTGTGCGAACTCCTCGCCCAGCTGACGGGCCGTGGACTCGATCATCGCATCCGGAATCTCCATGGTAGCGTTCTCGATGGCCTTCTTTACCAGCTCGTTCTCCTTCTCGGTCTTGGCATCGGCTTCCTTCTTCTCACGAATGGTCTTAGCGATGCTCTCCTTGTACTCAGCAAGCGTATCGTAATCGGAAACTTCGGAAGCGAACTCGTCGTCGATCTCCGGAAGCTCCTTCGCCGTAATCTTGTTTACCTTGCACTTGAAGACTGCTGCCTTGCCGGCAAGCTCCTTAGCATGGTACTCCTCAGGGAAGGTAACCTCAACGTCGCACTCCTCACCGAGGGTCTTTCCGATCAGGCCTTCCTCGAAGCCGGGGATAAAACTGTGGGAACCGATAACCAAAGGATGGTTCTCACCCTTGCCGCCCTCGAAAGCAACGCCGTCAACGAAACCTTCATAATCGATGGTCGCCGTGTCGCCTTCAACGATGGCACGGTCCTCGATGTTGATTTCCTTCGCGTTCTTCTCCTGCTCCTTCTTAATCTCCGCGTCGATCTCTTCGTCGCTCACTTCGATATCCTTCTTCGCGATCTCAAGGCCCTTGTACTCGCCGAGAGTAACCTCAGGCTTCTTGGCAACCGTCGCGGTGAAGATGAAAGGCTTGCCGGACTCAATCTGCGTTACGTCAATCTCCGGGCGGGAAACGATCTCAAAGCCGCAATTCTTAGCAGCCTCATCGTATGCATCGGGGATCAGCAGGTTAGCTGCATCCTCGTAAAACATCTCCTTGCCGTACATCTTAACAACGAGCGCGAACGGAGCCTTGCCCTTGCGGAAGCCCTGAATTCCGATCTTGTTCTTGTTCTTGTCAAACGCCTTGTGAATGGCGTCCTCGAAAGCCTCTGCAGTTACATCAATGGTGAGTTTCACCATATTCTTTCCCAAATCTTCTACCTGGCAACCCATGTGCGGTATGTCCTCCTTCGTTCTTCGTCCCCGCCTCGCCGCGTACTTTGCGCGTCCCGCGCGGTGGATCGGTACATTGCTATCGAAATCATTACAGAATTCAACAAGTTTAAAGTATACCACAATCCGTGTGTCAAATCAAGCAAATCTTTCGAGGCAAAAAGCCCTCGCAATCCGCCTTTTACAGGAACAGCTTCGTAAAATCCTCCGGCGCCATCGGACCGCTTAAGCGCTTGCGCTCCATCGCCGCGATTCTCGCCGCAAGTTCCGGATTCTGGCGCAGGTAATTGGCAGGAAGCTGCTCTCCCGTACGGGCCTGCATCGAGCAGCGTGCAAGGTAGCCGTCGATATCCACGCGGAAGCCCAGATTCTGCAGTTCCGTGAGCACCGCCATGACCGCGTTGAAGTTCTTCTCGCTGATGCCGTCCGGAATCATCAGTTCGATGCGGTCCGCCGGCACGTTGTAGCGCTGCTGGAGATACTTGATGCGGTTTACGAAATCGGCGCTGAACATGTACTGCCAGGAGCTTCCTAAAGAAATCACCGGCGGCTTCACGCCGTTTTCGAGCCACTCGCGAATCAGCCGGAAGGTCTCCTTGTGCACATAGTAATCAAGTTCCGTGATAAAGCCGTTCTCCTCAAACACCGGAATGAAGGAACCGGGCTCGAGCACCTGCCCCTCGGCGGTAATCCAGCGGACCAGCGCCTCGGCGCCGATGACCTTGTCCGTTGCGGGATCGCGCTTCGGCTGGAAGAACACCTTGAACTCCCGGTTGGTAAGGGCGTCGCGCATGGAATTCTCGACAAATGCGCGGAAGCTTCCGCCCTGCTCCGCATCGCCCGCGTCGTAGTTCACCGTGATGGTGGCGGCGTTGTTCATGCTGCCGATGGCCTTGCGGGCGCGGTTCGCGCGCTCCAATGCGGTGGACACGGTGTCCTCCTTGTTCAGGAAGCGGTACAGACCGCACCAGACGTTTGGCTGCAGATCCGGGTACAGGCGGAGCACCGCCGTGTGGGCCGTCTGCAGAATCATCTCAACGCGGGCCTGGGTTCTCTCGCGGTCCTCATACTCCAGCATCATGACGAAGTCCGCGCCGCTCTGGCGGGCGAGAAGCTCATCGGTGCGAAGCATCGAGGAAACCGTGGATGCGAAGACGCGAAGCATCTCATTGCAAACCGCATAGCCCCAGACTTCGTTCAGGTCGTGGAACTGCGGGAAGTTGAAGAACGCGAAGCAACGGCTCTCTCTCGGATGCTCCGAGATGTTGCGCATGGCTTCGGATTCGAATTTTTCGGCTGTGAGCTGGCCCGTGAGGGCATCCTTGGAGCGGACGCGTTCCACGAACTCGGTGACATCCGACCAGCACACGAGGCACTGGCTCTCGCCGTCCTCGCCGGTGATGCGGGACGCGGTGGTGCTGATCCAGCGCTTCTGCTTCGTGTAGTAAGTCTCAGTGGTGTGAACCTTGTCCTTCTCCCCGAGGGCCGCCACCGGGCAGTTCTGGCAGACAGTGCTCCGGCCCATGATGGCCGAGTAGCAATGCTCGCCGGAGTGCGCCAGCGGATACTGCCGCCCCGTGTAGTCGCCCACATAGACAAGCTCCATGGTCTCGGGAATCACCGCATAGCTGGTAATCTGCTGATTCTCGATGATGGCGTGGGTGTAATTGAGCTCATCGGCGAGCATCTCCTTGGCGCGGGCACGGGCAATGTAGATGGCAAGCAGTTTGGAGAGGTTCAGAAGAACGTCCTGCTCCTCCTTGCCCCAGGTCTGATTCACGGCCTTCTCAAAGCAAATGCAGGCAAAGGTCTCGTCGTTGTCGATGATGGCATACTGGAACAGGGACGAGTTGCCGTACAGCTCGCGGATCTCCTCCGGCATCACGATGCCGAGCTGGGCTGTATTTTGCGAAATGAAAAGTCGGTCGTTGGTAAACCGCGAGCGGATGGCGTTGTAGTTGTCGCGAATCACGCGGTCAAACTGCCGGTAGTAAGGGTTCGGCTCCGACTCCCAATCGTAGCGCACCTTCGCCAGCTGCTTGCGGATATCATACTGAATGGTGTAAATGCGGCGATACTTGTAATACTTTCCGATCTCCTCGAAGATGGAGACAACCTCCTCGGCGCCGGTACCGCTGCCGGCCAGCATGTCGAAGGTCTTGTTTACGATGTATTTTTCGACCGGGCCGTACTTGGAGCTCTGCTGCGCTGCCACAACCTTCTGCGCCTCGGTCTTCGGAACCTGCTCCTGGGCGGGCTTCGGACGATACTGCCGGTGAGCGCTCAGGGCCTCCTCGTACATGGTGCAGATGGTGCCGGGGGTCTTCTTGGTCTCCTCCAGGGCGATGGACGCCTTCTTGTAAAGGCTTCCGAAGTCCCTGCCGTCCAGCGGGAAGATGGACACGCCGAGGTTGACATGCAGCGTGTTCTCCTTCTTGAGCTCGATATTCTCTGCCGCACGGCTGATGGCGCGGGCAACGGAATACACATCCGCAGGTCCCTTCACGCCGCGCTTGATCAAAACAAATTCATCATCCACAATGCGGGCCATGGCATCGCTCTCGCCGAAGATGGCCGGAAGGCTCTTCGCCAGCTTCTCAAGCACATAGTCGCCGTAGGCGTGGCCCCACTCCTGGGTGATCGACGTGAATCCCTCGATGTCCATCACGTAGAGTGCAAACCGCTCGTCGGACTCGTTGCCGCGAATCATTTCCTCCAGGCGCTCCTGAACGGAAACCTGGGTGAACAGACCGGTCACGGGATCGGTCTCCATCTCCTTGATGACAACGTTCTCCTCTTTCTTCTCCTCGCTGACGTTTAAGGTGCGGCCGATGATCTTCACGGGAGTCCCGTCCTCGGCATAGACCGTGTAGCCCTCGTAGCGGAGCCAGATCTGCGTCTTCTCATCCATGTACGCGCGAAGGTCATAGGAAAATGCCTCGTCGCCGTGCTCCAAACTGTCGCACAGCGCATCGAAGACCTCCCGGTCCTCCTTCGCAATCAGGCCGCTTGCAAGCATCGTCTCGCGGAAGCCCTTGATGCGCAGCATATCGTTGGGCGCAATGCCCTCCACACGCTTGCTCTGCACCAACTCATCCTCGGCGATGTTGTACTCCCAAAGGCCGCAGCGAACCATACCGGCGATGATCCGGTACTTGGTTTTCTGCCGCTCCAGCTCCTCCTCCAGTTCCTTGATTCGCGCTCGCTCTAAACGGATATCCTCTTCCATAATCCTTCTTCCTCCGAAAAACCGCGGGCCCATTGCCCGTCATCCCCAAATATCGTTGTATATTGCAATTATCGCATCTGAATCGTCTTTGCGACACGGTCCGCCTCCGCGGGGTTAAGCGCCCGGAGCAGCTCCACGGCAAATTCACCGGAAACTCCCATGCCCTTGCCCGTAATAATGTTGCCGTCCACCGTGACGGCCTCACCGGTCACCGTCGCTCCGAGAAGCTTCTCTTCAAATCCCGGAAAACAGGTCGCCCGCTTTCCCTGAAGAAGCCCGTACTTTCCGAGGACGCTCGGTGCCGCGCAGATTGCGCCGATCCACTTGCCTTCTGCCGCGTAGGAAAGAAGCAGCTTTGCAAGACCTTCGTGTGCCAAAAGGGCCTGCGTTCCCTTTCCGCCGCCCGGCAAAACCACCATATCGCCGTCCGTAAGATTTCCGCCCGGAAGGCTTCCGTCCACGGCGTATTCATTTTCAAATAATCGGTCCACGGTAAACCGAATCCCGTGGGACCCCTCGATCATCCACTCTCCCGTCACAGAGACCGTGACCACATCCTGGCCGCCTCTGCGCAAAATGTCGACCGCGGTGAGACCTTCGATCTCCTCCACGCCGTCGGCAAAAAAGACGTAAACCTTTGCCATAAACTCCTCCGATGACCGGTCCCTCGCGCGCGTACGCGCGAAGACCTTCGTAGTAGAAAAATTATAGCACGCGCGCGTGCAAAAAACAACCGATGAAAAGGGAAAGAATATGTTTTGACAACTTTTCCGACGTATTTTCCGATCCCTTTCCCGGAATGGATAGAATACTCCATGCAGCATGCCAAAAATACAGATTGTCATTTCGGCCGGGATACGGTATTCTGTAGGAGACAGGATTTCCGCTCCCGGTGCATGCGCCGCCGGAAACGGGTCTTTCGAAAGGAGGAAGGATTTGTGATACATAAGAAACTGAGTATTAAGACAAAGAAACAGGGTGCAGTGATCAACAAGGAGATTTACGGGCATTTTTCGGAGCATCTGGGACGTTGCATCTACAACGGTCTGTTCGTCTCGAAGGATTCCCCCATTCCGAACCATGAGGGCATGCGCGACGACGTCGTGACGGCACTGCGGGACATGGGAATTCCGGTTCTTCGCTGGCCGGGCGGGTGCTTTGCCGATGAGTACCACTGGAAGAACGGTATCGGAAGTAAGGACGAGCGCGCCACGATGATCAACACCAACTGGGGCGGCGTCACCGAGGACAACAGCTTCGGTACGCATGAATTTCTGGAACTCTGCCGGCAGCTTGAGTGCGAGCCGTATATCTGCGGCAACGTGGGAAGCGGCACGGTGCGCGAGCTTTCCGAGTGGGTCGAGTACATGACCTCCGGCAACGTATCCCCCATGACCGATCTCCGCAAGAAGAACGGCCGCGAGGAGCCCTGGAAGCTGAAATATTTAGGCATCGGCAACGAGAACTGGGGCTGCGGCGGCAACATGACGCCGGAGTATTACGCCAGCGAGTTCCGCCGCTACTCTTCCTTCGCGAAGAACTACGGCGACAACCGCCTCTACCGCATCGCATGCGGTCCCAACGGGGATGACTACAACTGGACGGAAACGTTCATGAAGATGCTCAATCCCATGCTCACGGACGCCATTGCCCTTCACTACTATACCATCTGCCACGGCGACTGGAACAACAAGGGACCGGCCACGGGCTTTACCAACGAGGACTATTACTCCACCATTTTCCACACTCTCCGCATCGAGGGCATCATCGACAAGCATCTTGCCATCATGGACCGATACGACCCCGACCACAGGATCGGTCTCGTCGTTGACGAATGGGGCTGCTGGTACAACGTCGAGCCCGGTACGAACCCCGGCTTCCTCTATCAGCAAAACACCATGCGCGACGCCATCGTTGCAGCCATGAACTTAAACATCTTCAACAACCGCGCCGACCGCATCCCGATGGCCAACATCGCCCAGGTGGTCAACGTTCTGCAGTCCGTGGTTCTCACGGAAGGCCCGAAGATGATCAAGACCCCGACCTACTACGTGTTCTCGATGTACAAGCCGCATCAAGGTTCTACGCTTGTAGAATCCAAGCTTGAGGACACCTTCGTGAAGCACGAGGGCGGGGATTTCGCGGAAGTCAGCGTATCGGCATCCGTGAAGGGCAACTCCCTCACCGTAACCCTTGCCAACGCAAGCCTTGAGAACGCTTACCGTCTGGATTCGACGCTGGATGCCGCTTACGCCTGCTGGACCGGCCGCATCCTCACCGACAACGTGCGCGCCTTCAACTCCTTCGACAACCCGAATGAAGTCACCGACGCCGCGTTCCGCGACTGCGTCCTTGAGGACAAGAAGTTCACGGTTACGCTTCCTCCGTGCAGCGTTGTCACGCTGACCTTTACAAAGTGATGGGCACGCCGCGTATCCCGTGCAAGCGATGCATGATTGCAGGCCTCCGGGAGGAGGAAGTACTGCTCCGCCTCTCCGACTACATCGACGCCATCGAACCGGACAAGCGGACCCCGCAGGAGCGCTACCAAGCGCGCCTCGCTGTCTGTGAAACCTGCGAGCAGCTGTCCGGCGGCATGTGCCGCGAATGCGGATGCTTCGTACTCTACCGTGCCGCGATTGCCGGAAACGACTGTCCGGGCATTCCGGACCGCTGGAGCGAGGCCGGGGCGTAAAACGCCTGCAGGAAAACAAGCCAAAAAGAGCTGTCGCCGTTTTCTCTCGGCAGGCAGCTCTTTCTTGTTGTCACTTTTTAATCCGAATCCCGCATCATCGCTCCGAAAGCGGCACGTACACGCGCTCTTCGGACACGCTCTTATAGGCCGGGCGGATAATCTTACCCGCGTTGATCAGCTCCTCCATGCGGTGGGCGCTCCACCCTGCGATGCGCGCGATGGCGAAAATCGGCGTGTACAGGTCCTCGGGAAGCCCTAACATCTGGTACGCAAAGCCGCTGAAGAAGTCCACGTTGGCGCTGACGCCCTTGTACATCTTCCGCTCGTTTGCGATAATCTTCGGAGCAAGCTCCTCGACCTTCGCATACAAGGCAAATTCATCCTCTCTCCCCTTCTCCACCGAAAGCTTCTCCACGAAACTCCGGAACAACACTGCACGGGGATCGGAAACCGAGTAGATGGCGTGGCCGATGCCGTAGATAAGGCCTGCCCGGTCAAACGCCTCCTTGTGAAGAAGCGCCTTAAGATACGTGCTGACCTCCTCATCGTCGGTCCAGTCGTTCACGTTCTCCTTCATGTCGGCAAACATCTGCACAACCTTCCGGTTTGCGCCGCCGTGCTTCGGTCCCTTCAGGGAACCGAGCGCTGCGGCAATCGCCGAGTAGGTATCCGTACCGGAGGACGTCACGACGTGGGTTGTGAACGTCGAGTTGTTACCGCCGCCGTGCTCTGCGTGAAGAATCAGCGCAGCATCCAAAACCTTGGCCTCCAGCTCCGTGTAACGGCTGTCCGCCCGCAGCATGTGGAGAATATTCTCCGCCATGGAAAGCCCTGCCTTCGGCTTGTGGATAATCAAATCCCCTGATTTGTTGTAGTATTGGTAAGCCATGTAACCGTAGACCGAAATCATCGGGAACATGGAAATCAGCTGAAGACATTGCCGCAACACATTCGGAAGCGATGTGTTGTCTGCGTCGGTATCATAGGAATACAGCGTGAGCACGCACTTGGAGAGCATGTTCATCATGTCCGAACTCGGTTTCTTCATGATGACATCGCGAACAAAGCTCGAGGGAAGCGAGCGATACTTCGAAAGTACCTTGCAAAATTCCTCAAGCTCCTTCTTCGTCGGGAGCTGCCCGAACAGCAAAAGATACACCGTCTCCTCAAAGCCGAACCGGCCGTCCGCCCGGGCGCCGCGAATCAGCTCCTCCACGTTGTATCCGCGGTAAAACAGCGTGCCTTCGCAGGGCACACTCTCCCCGTCCACGGACTTCGTGGCGCGAATCTCCGAAATCTCCGTAAGGCCCGTCAAAACGCCCTTACCGTTTAAGTCGCGAAGGCCGCGCTTGACATCGTAGCGCTCGTAGAGCAACGGATCGATATTGCTGTTGCTCTCGCAAAGCGCCGTGTACTGCAGAATCTCATTTGTGATTGCCGAATAATCAATCTTCTTCCCCGCCATGTACGGTACCTCCTCCACAAGTATTCACCCTTATCGGTTTAACACAAAAGTATTGTAACTATGATACACTATGGAAAGCGGCACTGTCAATCGGAAAATGCCCTCCCGCCACGCATTGACATTTTCCGTAAGCAATGATACAATGACCGCGTTGCGAAGGCACCTGTGGTGGAATTGGCAGACACGCCGGATTTAGGTTCCGGTCCGCAAGGGTGCAGGTTCAAGTCCTGTCAGGTGCATTTGACGAAGAAACGCCGCGTGAAAACACGCGGTTTTTTCATGCAAAAAACGGCAGGGACAACGCCCTGCCGCTTTTGTTATGCAATGGTAAAAATGCTAGAACCGTCCGCCGCCGCCGCTGTGGGAATGACCGCCGGAGGACATATGAATGCTGCTTCCGCCGCCACCGGATCTGGTCTCTGTGGGAATCGGCGTGCGGGTTACATTCGAGTAGAGGAACATATCCGAAGAGTTCGCCAGATTGAACGTGCTCTTATCGATATATTCCGTCGCCTCGGTACGGATAACCGCCGTATTCATGCTTGCGCGAAGTTTCGAAGCATATCCCTTGCCAAACAGAAGTCCGACAAGCGCTTCGATAATCGCCAGAACCGAGAACGTCTTTTTCGACATCGGCTCCTTCGGAACCGGGTTATCGTAGCCGTACGGTTCGCCGGTCTTCGCCTGCTTTAAGAACTTCTCGACGTTGTCCAGCATGATGTCGAGAGCCTCATAGTAATCGTTGTTCTTGAGCTTTGTCTGAAAACTCGTGCGGTCCTTGATGTAGTCAAAGAAATAGTTGTCAAACCACTCGGCGCCCTTGTCACAGCCGTTCAGCCAGTACGCGCGGCCGCCGCCGTCATCGTACATGTTCAAAAAGACCAGAAAGCCGTCATCGCCGAAGGCGTATTTGCTGCTGATTCCGCTGTCATAGTAATCGTCTGTGAAAGCCTCCAGCGACTCGTACGGAATCTCCACATACGCGATGCGGATGACAACATCGAAATCGTACTTGTCCTGGATGTCCTCGATGCGCTCCTGCAGCTTCTCTTCCTGAGAATCGGACAGATCGTCGGTCTCGTCAAAGACACGGGTATTGTCCACGCTTCCGGCTGCCGAAGCAACCGCGGTAAACGCAAAAAGTAATACAAGGCAAAGTGCCAAAAGAAGATGTCTTCGTCTCATTTGAACACACCTCCGATCAGCGCCGTCAGAACAATCGCAATGCCTGCGACAATTCCGGCGATTTTGTACATCTGGCGCTTGTATTTGCCTTCATCCACGGGAAGTGTGCCGACAAGCTTGCCGGTCTGCCCGTTCATCGCGAAGGTGTAAACCTTGTCCATGTACCGGGTCGTCAAAAGCCATACCGGAAGCATCGCATACTTGATGGAGCTCTGATAGGTCTGAACCGAGCGGGACTTCGGCGTCACGGACGCGTATCCGCCGGCAGTTGCGGAAAATGCAGCCACCGTACTGTTAATCACGCGATCCGTCGCACGCGGAAGACTGTTCTTCACATCCACGTCCGGCTTGTTCGCCACAAATCCGGACAGATACGCCTGATCAAAGGGAACCAATCCCGAGTAATCATACGGTTCGATGGCGTCCATGAAGGAATCCTCCATCCGGGTGGAGCCGTCCACGGGAACCTTTCGGAAGCTGAGCGTACCGCCTCTTTGCAGAAGATAATGATCGATCTTGGTATTGTCGTAAGCGGAGTCGCGCCACCTCGTCACAGTCGTCGCATCAAAGGTGAGATTTGCGCTGGCGTCACAGTCAAAAAGCCAGAACGGAACGTAGATACCGGTGATCTCGTCCATGTGGTTTTCCTCGGAGAACCGGTCCGGGAGCAATTTCTTGCCCTCGTAAAACTTGCGGAGAGCTGCTTTCGCATCCTCCTTGGTCATTCGGAACGGAATGATGTAGTCCGGCCGGATCATGCCCGTAACCTGCGGCTGCATGATTGCCACGTTGTCGCAATACGGGCAGCGGCTTGCCGCCACGGTACCGTCCACAACGATCTCGCCGCCGCACGAAGGGCATGTGTACGAGACCATGTTGTTAATCATGTCGCTGACCTGATACTCATTCCAATTGATCTGGTCCGTCTGCTGTGCCGCCGCCTGCTCCGACTGAGCCGCTGCCATCAGCGTCTCATAATTGTAGGTGTTGTCACACGACGTACACTTCCAGATCTGGCCTTCTGCGTTCCATACAAGGGGAGAACCGCAACATAGGCATTTGTAGCCCTGGATGTCGTTGTCCATAGTTTCCTCCTGGGGTTTATTACGTGCGTAAGCTATCGAATTGCAAGCCGCAGCTTAGACCTAAGCCACGGCTTGCAGAATACGCATTCGATTGGTACCGCGGCCGAAGCCGCGAAAATCAGGGCAATCAGCCGGCGAACGGCTTGCCGCAGTTCGGGCAGAACTTCGGAGGGTTAGCCGGGTCCGGAGCCGGGGAACCGCAGTTCGCGCAAACCGGAGCAGCAGCTGCTGCAGGCTTCTTGTTACCGCAGTTCGGGCAGAATGCGAAATTGCCGTCTACTGCGTTGCCGCAGTTTGTGCAGGTCCAGGTGCCTACCGGAGCAGGCTTCTTCTCGCCGCAGAACGGGCAGAAACCGAACTTCTCGTCAACCGCCTGGCCGCATTTTGCGCAGGTCCAGGTAGCAGCCGGAGCCGTCGGTCTGGGCATATTGCTGAGAGCGTTAAGATCGGAACCGCCGTTCATGCCGCCGATCATGCCGACACCGGCAAGACCTGCAACAGCACCGTTTGCATTGTTCGCTGCGTCAACCATAGCGGTGTTCGTAGCCTCAACGCGGGAAGCGATAGCGATGGTAGGATCCGTGTACATAGCAGCCTTCTGAGCGGACTTGATCATAGCCGCATCCTCAGGCGTAAGGGTAATCGGGTTCATGGCAACGTTTACAACCACGAGACCGCGCATCTCGCCCCACTTCTTGGAGAGAGCTTCGTTCATCGCATCGGAGAGCTCCTCAGCGTGAGCGGGAATCTCGCTCGGACGCATCTGCAGAAGGGAGAGCTTTGCAAGAGCCGGCTGAAGGGCGCTTACGAACTCGGTCTTGAGCTGCGTGTCGATCTCGGAGCGCTTGAACTCGTAAGGAACGTTCGCGCAAACGTTGGTGTAGAACAACAACGGGTCTGCGATACGGTAGGAATACACACCGTTGCAGCGAAGGTCAACGTCCACATCGAGGTTGACGCGCTTGTCGCATACGCGGAACGGAATCGGGTTGTTCGTACCAAACTTGTTGTCCATCAATTCCTTGGTATTGAAATAGTAAACTCTCTGATCCTTGCCGGTGTCACCGCCGAACGTAAACCGCTTGCCGATCTGCTTGAAGGTGTTCAGAATTCCCTTGCCCAGGCCGCCGTAGAAGATACTCGGCTCGCTGGAGGTATCATAAATGAACTCACCGGGCTCGGCGCAGACCTCAACGATCTTGCCCTGCTCCACGATAATCATACACTGTCCGTCCGCCACGGCAATCTTCGATCCGTTCGAAATGATATTGTCCGAGCCCTTGGTGTTGGAGCTGCGGCCGCCTACCACTTTCTCGCCCTTCTTCATCAAAACATCGAAAGGCATTGCCTCACAATAGAAGAATTCCTTCCACTGATCCGCCAACACGCCGCCGGCAGAACCAATGAGTGCACTGATAAGTCCCATACTCTTTTTCTCCTTTATTTCAATTGATGTCGCGTAGAACGCGCAAAATGTAAATACGAATTACATCCAAGACATATCATACCACAAACCCGCCGAAATTTCACTACTATTTTGTGCATTTTTTATGTTTTTTTCCGTCCCCTCGGAAAATGCAAAACGGAGCCGCCGCCGGTGTCCGAAAACACCGAAGCGACAGCTCCGCAATTTAGCTGGGCCAGCTGGATTCGAACCAGCGGATGCAGGGATCAAAACCCTGTGCCTTACCGCTTGGCGATGGCCCAACGAAAGAAGAAACGAAAAGCCCTTTGGTTTCCCAAGGGCTTCCGCAGGGTGGATATTGGGATTCGAACCCAAGGCCTCCAGAGCCACAATCTGGCGCGCTAACCAGCTGCGCTATACCCACCATATTTAACTTAGTTTTCCTTACCGGAAATGTGCCAGAAGGGATTCGAACCCCCGACACACGGCTTAGAAGGCCGTTGCTCTATCCAGCTGAGCTACTGGCACACACATTCCTGACAAAAAACATACGAGCAGTGAATGCACCGCTCGCACGAAGCGGGTGATGGGAATCGAACCCACGTGTCTAGCTTGGAAGGCTAGTGTTCTACCATTGAACTACACCCGCATACAAGCACGGAGTCTCTGTTGTAGGATCGGGGTGACAGGATTTGAACCTGCGACCTCCTGATCCCAAATCAGGTGCTCTAGCCAAGCTGAGCCACACCCCGTATCAGAAGCGAATTCAACAATACCACAAACAATATTAAAAGTCAACACATTTTTCGCGTTAGTCGTAGATGCGAAGTTCAACATCTTCAATATGCGCCGAAGCCTTGCCGTTCTCCACGTTTATGACCGCGTAAGTGCGCCTCCGGTCCGCCTGTCTCGGCAACGCAACGCTCCCCGGATTGACGAACAAAACGCCGTCCTCCTCCGCAACCAGAGGCATGTGGGTATGCCCGAACAAAACCACGTCACAGGCCTCTTCCTTCGCGCGGTACCAAAGCCGCGGAATCCCGCCGCTGATGTAGCGGTTTCCGTGGGTGATGAGAAATCTCCTGCCCTCGCGCTCCACCGTAAGCTCCTTGGGAAGGTCCGTAAAATAATCGCAGTTGCCCGCAACAATGGAAACCGCTCCGGCAAATGCATTCCGAAGCCACCGCTCGTCATCCCCGATGTCTCCGCAGTGCACCAGCCAGTCCGCCTTCCGCACATCCTCCCGCACAAGCAGGTTTTCCAGTGCCTCCGTTCGGCCGTGGGTGTCACTCACAACAATAATCTTCATACCTGCTCCGTTTCGTTTGAAAGAATCGCACGCATCTTCCGAAGTGCGTTGCCCCGGTGGCTCACCGCATTCTTCTGCTCCGGCGACATCTCCGCGCTGGTCATCCCGTACTCCGGGACGAAGAAAATCGGATCGTACCCGAAGCCGTTGGGCCCCGCCTGCTCATAGGCAATCTCGCCCTCAAAGGTCCCGCGCACCACTTCCTCGCGGCCGTCCGGCCACGCGCACGCGATGGCGCACACGAACCGCGCGGACCGCTCCGCGCCCTTCGCCTTCGAAACCATCTCGATGATTACGCGGTTCTTGATATCGTAGTCGGTATTTTCCCCGAGAAAGCGCGCCGAATAGATGCCCGGCATCTTCCCCAGGTAATCCACCTCAAGCCCCGAGTCGTCGGCCATCGCCATGCAGCCGGCGATTTTCGCAACCGCTCTCGCCTTGATCAGCGCATTTTCCTCAAAGGTTTTGCCGTCCTCCACGATGTCTGCGGAAATCCCCGCCTCCTTCATGGAGACAACGTCGTACAGATCCCCGAGAATCGCGCGAATCTCCACCATCTTATGGGCATTGCCCGTGGCAAATACAATCTTCTTCCGCTCGCTCATTGCTTCTCTCCGCTGTGCCTTCCTGCTTCTCCGTTACCGTCCGCTCCGTTTCCTGCGCTCTTCGGAGCGCCCGCCTTCGGCGGCTTGGGGCCTAAGAACTGATAGAAATATGTTTTAATCATACCGTTGTAAATCTTGCGGTTCCGGTCCGCCTTGCGGCCGATGTACTTCTCCGCATCCTCGTAGGACGTGATTAAGAACATGGACCAGGAATCCAGCCCGCGGTAGGCCTCACCGATCTGCCCGTAGAGCTCCGGCAGGTCCTTGCGGTCCTCCAGGCGCTCGCCGTAGGGAGGGTTCGTAATGACAAAACCGTACTTCTTCGGGTGGTGCAGCTCCTTCACCGCCCGCACCTGAAAATGAATATCGTTTCCTACGCCCGCCGCCGCGGCGTTCTGTCTCGCGATGGAGATGGCGTCGCGGTCGATATCGTAGCCCTGAATCTGTAGGGAACCGTCGTGCTTTTCCAGGTCTCTCGCCTCCGCTCTCGCAGCCTTCCAGACGGCCTCCGGAATTCTGTCGCGGTAGGTCTCCGCACGGAACGTGCGCGCGACACCCGGCGCAATGTTTCGCCCAATCATCGCTGCTTCAATGGGAATCGTGCCGCTTCCGCAAAACGGGTCCACCAGGATGCGGCTCTCATTCCAGGGGGTGAGGCTGATAAGAGCCGCCGCCAGGGTCTCGCTGATAGGTGCCTTGCCCACAAGCTTTCGGTATCCTCTCTTGTGCAGCGACTCCCCGGAGGTGTCGATTCCGATGAGGAACGTATCCTTCAGAACCGAGACGCGGATCGGATACTCGTTGCCCGTCTCCGGGAACCACGAGATGTGATACTTCTGTTTTAAGCGCTCCACAATCGCCTTCTTCATGATGGACTGAATGTCCGAGGTGCTGAAGAGCTTGCTCTTTACCGACGTCGCCTTCGTCACCCAAAAGCGCCCGTCCGCGGGAATGATCTCCTCCCAGGGAAGCGCGGCGGTCTTCTGGAAAAGTTCCTCGAAGGTCTCCGCGGAAAATTCACCGATTTTCCAAAGCACGCGCTCCGCCGTGCGAAGGAAGATGTTTGCCCGTGCAACGGCACTCGCATCGCCGCAAAATGTGACGCGGCCGTCCTCCACCTTCACAATCTCCAGCCCGAGGGCGGTGATCTCCGCTTTCAGCACTGCCTCCAGTCCGAAATGGCAGGGTGCAATCAACTCATATCTGTCCATACCTAACTCTCCGTGCCCGCCTGCGCGGACCATCCATCGCTTCCCCGTGCCTGCGTGCGCGGACATGGAAAAAGCAAATACTACAAAGGGGACCGCTACCGCGATCCCCCGTATCCCGTGCGTGAGAAGATTCGAACTCCCGACACCTTGGTCCGTAGCCAAGTGCTCTATCCAGCTGAGCTACACGCACACGTCTTGACGACAAGGGCTATTGTACATTCCCACTGTCGGAATGTCAAGCATTATTTTCGGAAATTTACGATTCCTGAATTTCTCCTGCTGCGAGGAGCAAAGTGTAAAGTTTCTGGTCACAGGAAAGTGCCGTGAGAACCTGCCTCACTTCCGCAAGGGCCCGTGCCCGGACAGCCGCCGGCTGCAGACACCTTGTGGCCCGAAGCAGCAGATTTTTCGGCGTGTGACTTAAGTCCACAAACTCCAAAACCTGGGTCTTGTAGCCGCAGGCGGTCAAAAGGTTTGCCCGCACCGCATCCGTAAGAAGGGCCGCCGTCCTCTCCTGAATGATGCCGTAGCGCCCCAAAAGAGGCATCGCCTCCGTGGACATCGCCTTGTTCATCTCGTGCTGGCAGCACGGAACCGAGAGAATCAGGGAAGCCTTCGCACGGATCGCGTGGAGCAGCGCATAGTCCGTGGCCGTGTCGCAGGCGTGCAGCGTCACCACCATATCGATGGGCTCCTCCGTCACAAACCCGCCGATGTCTCCCACCGCAAAATGCAGATTCGTATAACCGTACCGCTCCGCCGCCGCATTGCAGTTGCGAATCACATCGGCCTTTAAGTCAAGCCCCGTGATGTGCACCGTCGTGCCGCGGATCTCGGTAAAGAAGTAGTACAGAATAAATGTCAGGTAGGATTTGCCGCAGCCGAAGTCGAGGATATGCACCGGCCGGTTCTTCGGCAGACAGTCCGCGGCGTCCGCAACAATCTCCACAAAGCGGTTGATTTGGCGGAATTTGTCCCGCATGGAAGCAACCACTTTGCCTTCCTTCGTGAAGATGCCCATGTCCACAAGGGGCGGAACCACGGTGCCTTCGGGAATCAGATAGCGCTTTTCCCGGTTGTGCGCAACGTACTCCCCCTTCGGCGGTTCCGCAGCAGAACTCTGGGTGAAGAGGCATTTGCCGCTCTTGGAGAGCTTAATCTCTGCCGTTCTACTCTCGTAGAACAAATTGCACTGCCGAAACGCCGTCCCAAACGCCTCACAAAGGTCCGCCGCAAGCTCCTCCGCCGGCAAATTCCGGTGAAAAACCTGGGTTTTCGTGTAAGCCTCGCGCTGGAAGCCGTCCTTTTTCTTCACATAGACATACCGGCGGTACTCCGCGTCTTTGCCCGTGGGATTGCTCAGAATCACCTTAAGGGGCATTTCCTCCGACTGCCGGAGATACTCACCGAGGGAACCGATTTCCATAGTAACCTCATTTCACGCGTCAGATGACAATTCCGCGGGTGTGATCATACTCGTGCTGGATAATCTGCGCGATGTGGTCGGTAAAGGTGTCTCTCCGCGGCTTAAAATCCGCATCCAGGTACTCCACCGTAATCTTGCGGTAGCGCTTCGCAGGGCGCACTCCCGAAAGCGACAGGCACCCCTCCTCGGTCTCGTACGGGTCCTCTCTCGCCACGATGACCGGGTTGATCATCGGAACATGGAAAAATCCCATCGTCACGGCGATGATGGTCTTCCGCACGCCGATCATGTTCGCCGCCATGCCGACACAGCTTCCCGCATGCGCCTTCAGCGTGTCGCACAGATCCTTCGCCACCTTGCGGTCCTCCGGACAATCCGTCGCCGGCTCCGATTTCATCGCAAGAAACATCGCGTCCTTAACAATATTGCATACCATACCTGCACCCCTTATCTCCCGGCGTTACCGCCGTCAAACCAAACCATCTCCCGGCGTCTTGCGCCGTAACCCCGTCTCCGTCGCTCCCGCTTTCCGCTACTGCGTAGCAAGCGCAAGCAAAAGTTCCGTAATCTTCTCCATCGACTCAATACATGCGAACTCAAAGCGGGAGTGGAAGTTTCCGCCGCCCGTGCAAAGGTTCGGACACGGCACTCCCATAAACGAGAGTCTCGCGCCGTCGGTGCCGCCGCGAATCGGCTGCACAATCGGTGTGATACCGAGCTTCTCCATGGCATTGATTGCATTTTCCACGAGGAAGTAATTGCCGTCCTCGATGATTTCTTTCATGTTGTAATACTGATCTTTCACCGTCAGGGTAGCCGTCCCCTCGCCGTACCGGCGATTGATCTCGGCAACCATCCCCGCCATGCGCTCCTTCTTTTCCTCAAAAAGCGCGCGGTCGTGGTCGCGGATGATGTACGTAACGCTGGCGCGGTCCGTCTCGCCCTCCATGCGCGTTAAGTGGTAGAATCCCTCGTACTTCTCCGTGGTCTCCGGGCGCTCATCCGCGCCGATCATATCGTCAAGCTCCATCACAACCCGGGACGCGTTGATCATCCGGTCCTTCGCCGTGCCGGGATGCACGCTCCGCCCGCGGATGGCAATGGTGGCCTGGGCCGCGTTGAAGCATTCATACTCAAGCTCGCCCAAAACGCCGCCGTCCACGGTATACGCGTAGTCCGCGCCAAATGCATCCAAATCGATGTTGTCCACCCCTGCCCCGACTTCCTCATCGGGTGTAAATGCAATGGCAATGGGACCGTGGGAAATCTCCGGGTGCGCCAGAAGATGCGCCGCCATGGTCATAATCTCCGCCACACCGGCCTTATCGTCCGCCCCGAGGAGCGTGGTTCCGTCGGTGACTATCAGGCTCTTCCCTGCGTAGGCTGCCATCTCCGGGAAGTCGGCAAGCCGCAGGACAATCGGACCGTCCTCATTTAAGACGATGTCCCCGCCGTCATAGTTTTTCACGATGCGGGCACGAACACCCTCGTCGCTGACTTCGGGCGAGGTGTCCATGTGCGCAAGAAAACCGATGGTCTTTGTCTGCTTTCCGCCGTCCGTCGCGGGAATCTTCGCGTACACATAGCAGTATTCCGCATCGTAGGAAACGTCGGAAGCGCCCATCGCGCGCAATTCCTCCGCCAGTAATTTCGCCAGATTATGCTGCTTCGCCGTCGTGGGTGATGACGTCGACTCCTCCGAGGACTGCGTGTCCACGGCGACATAGCGTAAAAACCGTTCAACCAAATTGTCCATAAAAACCTCCTGAAAACGCAAAAAGCAGCGAATCGCTGTCAATTCGCTGCTCCTCTGTCTTGCCGGCGACGGGGGTCGAACCCGTACGGGAGATTAAGCCCGCAGGATTTTAAGTCCTGTGTGTCTGCCAGTTCCACCACGCCGACATAGGCGGAATCTCCCGTACCAAACGGCACGGGAGATTCGATGTGGGGCCTATAGGGCTCGAACCTATGACCCTCTGCTTGTAAGGCAGATGCTCTCCCAGCTGAGCTAAGACCCCGATATGCAATTGACCTTGCGAAATACGGACTCTCCTCTCGGAAAATCCGACGACCCGAATGGGGCTCGAACCCATGACCTCCGCCGTGACAGGGCGGCGCTCTAACCAACTGAGCCACCGGGCCATATGAACTTGTTTAGCTTTCCTGAGAGCGGGTCCTCAGGGTATGGACCATCGGGGACTCGAACCCAGGACCGACCGGTTATGAGCCGGCTGCTCTAACCAACTGAGCTAATGGTCCGCATCATCGCGGCGAAACCGCAAGAGCCGATGATCGGACTCGAACCGATAACCTGCTGATTACAAGTCAGCTGCTCTGCCAATTGAGCCACATCGGCATATCGCAAATGTGCGATGACTCCAAGGGGATTCGGACCCCTGTTACCGCCGTGAAAGGGCGGTGTCTTAACCGCTTGACCATGGAGCCGCAATGCTTAATGAGTATACCATACAACACGCGAAATCGTCAATAGCATTTTCCGAAAAAAGAACGTCAAATATTACGTTTAGAAGAACATGTGCGAAACAAAAATCTCGATGCCGATTCCGATAAGAATAATGCCTCCGAGAATCTCCGCTTTTCCGCCGATTTTTGAGCCGATCCGCCGCCCGAGCAACAGTCCTGCAAAGCAGATGACAAACGTCACCGCAGCAATGATTGCCGCGCACAGAAGTGCCTGCAGCCATCCGTAATCCGCAATCGTAAAGCCTACGGAAAGCGCGTCGATGGAAGTCGCGATGCCCTGCATAAGAAGCGCCGCAATTCCGGTCTTCCGGACTGCCTCGCTCTCCTCCCCTCCACGGATGCCGTGGTACAGCATGGTTCCGCCGATGTAGGCAAGCAGCACAAGCGCAATCCAGGGAATCAGCTTCTCAAACGCCTTGAATTTCTGTGCAACGGTATGTACGCACAGCCATCCGATCATCGGCATCAGCGCCTGAAAGCCCGCAAAAACACCCGCGATGCCGCACATCTTCCGACGCTTCATGGAAGGTTCCTGCATGCCGTTCGCAAGAGACACGGAAAATGCATCCATCGCAAGGCCGACGCCCAGCAGGATGCTTGTAATTATGAATATTACTTTTTCGGCCATTTTCATTCCCCGATTCGTTCACCGGCAGGCATCCTGATCCACCCGCCTACAATGATACAATGGGACACTCATGATAAAAAACAAGGACTATGCAATCGTTGCATAGTCCAAACTCCCCGAGTAGGACTCGAACCTACGACACTCCGGTTAACAGCCGGATGCTCTACCGACTGAGCTATCGAGGATTATATACGAAAAAGAGACCTTAC
>CADAHQ010000003.1 GCA_902787715.1 uncultured Lachnospiraceae bacterium | reverse complement strand
TACTCTCTCCATTCTCAGGAGGATACATGCCCATTATATCACTGTATGACTAACTTATGGATTGAACACTAAAACCAGAATTTCAAAAAACAATTAAGCCAAAAAAGGCGGAATCGGGAGATTCCGCCGTGGTAAGGCAAAGGAATTAGTGGATGAAGATATTGCGGTCCAGCAAAAGCCCGGTGATCAGCCCGGTGATAACCTCCATGTCGTGGCGGATATCCGCGATCTGACGGTCGAGGTTGCCGTTTTTGGGAAGCGCCGGCTCCATGGAGTCCCGCTTCGTGTTCACGAGAACGTGCATCGTGTTGTTGACGAAGCCAATCATCATCTTGTACGGCAGCACCTGCGACAGCTTCATGATGGCCTGCATCAGGGCGGGCGTCAGCAGGTAGAACGCTTCGGCGTCGTTTTGGCAGAGGCACTGGAACTCCTTGTTGAAGGCAACATCCTCGGTCTCAATCACGTGGCGGCGCTCATCCTTGCGGGTGAAGATGCCCTTCTTTTTGTTGGTGAAGCCGAAGCCCTTCTGGATAATCTGCAAGTCCGTCGCAAACTGCTTGTTGGGCGCAAACTCGAGCCACTGACCGCGGAAATATACGGTGGTGCTGCTGTTGCCGTCGCTGTCCGTCGAGGTGTCCGCGATATAAACGTCGGCCCGTGTGAACGAAACGCCGTTAAATTCACCCTGCAGCATGTCTTCACTGTTGTACTCGTTGCCGAAGGACATGATGCCGAGGCTTCGCAGATAATCTCTGGCAAAGCCCTTCTCCGGATGGTATTCATATCGGCTGAAATACTCTCCGGCGACGCGGTTGACCATGGTCTCCTTGTACATTCCGCGGTATTTCTTGTTGAGCGTAACGCTGGTCACAATCATGAAAATCAGCGCACCGATCATCAGAAGAAGCCCTGCCGGAAACCATATGGTCCCATAGAGAAACAGCGTGATAACAATGCCGACAATCAGCAGAAGCACGCCTAAAATGTCACGTCTTTTCACCCGCGCACCCAGCGCGAGAAGTTCGTCAAACTGTTCATCACGGTACCCGGCAGTCGGTTGTTCTCCCATGGTGATGACCCCCCATTGTTATGTTTCGAATTTCCATTTTTCCGCCCGCACGCACTAATGCCGGGGCAATCGCACTTTTACTCTGTGAAGATCTGACGGTCAATCGCCAGCGAATCCACAATGTTGGTGATGATCTTCAGCTCTCTCCGGTTCTTCTCGATCTCCGCAGTATAATTAAGCTCGCCGAAAACCGAGGGTTCCATATTATTTTTACCTGAATTTAACGCAAAATGCAACTGGTTGTTTACAAAGCCTACCATAAAAGGGCAGTCAAATTCGTCCTTCAGAAGAAGCAGCATCTGCATCACACGGGGCGTCAGCAGATAAAACGCCTCCGCATCCTGTTGGCAATTGCAGTCAAATGCACGGTTGAATTCAATACTCTCCGTTTCAAACTTGTGACGGCGCTCCTCTTTGCTGTTAAACAGCCGGCTGGTCTTGGCCCTTTCATAACCGAAGTCTTTCGTGCAGACCTGCAGGTCCGCAAGAAACTTCTTGTTGTATTGAAACGTGAGCCACGAGCCTCGCAGATACACCACCGTGTAGCTGCTCTTGCCGTTGCTGCGATGATCCGCAATGTACATGTCGGCACGGCGGAACGGAACGCCCTTGTAAACGCCCTCCACCATGTCTTCGCTGCTGTAACGGTTTCCGAGGCTCATAATGCCGGTGGCAGCGATCTCATCTCTGGAGATTCCCGCCTCCGGGCTGTACAGATAACGGTCGAACATTCCGGCTGCCGCGTTGTTGATCACAAGCTGCTTGTAGGCGCTGCGGAATTCCTTCTGGCGTCTGGAAAAGGTTACCCACCCTATCACCGCAGCCATGGTTGCGCCCGCGAGCACCAGCAAGCCGGTAGGCGGGGTTCGAAACGCAACGATTGTGAAAAGGATACCGACAAATGTCACAATCCCCGAAACAATCCCCAAAAGACGAACACCGTTCTGCATCTTCTGCAGCTCGTCCCAAGAAACATTCATTTTTCTTCCTTTCAAACCGCATGCCGGAGATTGCTCCCCGGCACGCGGATACAGTTTACTTCAGTCCCCCACCGTAAGCAAGCTGCTTACATTCTCAAATCGTAATGTTTACATTAACATCTTCGCGCTTTGCAGCCTCAGCCTCAAAGAACTCCTTCGAGCGAATACCGGACATTCCCGCAACGATGCTCGTCGGGAAGGAAACGACCTTCCGGTTGAGTTCCGAAACATTGCTGTTGTACGCTCTTCTGGCACCCTGGAGATGCTCCTCGGTGTCCATAATCGCAACCTGCAGCTGGCGGAAATTCTCATTTGCATGGAGCTGCGGATAATTCTCAGCAAGGAAATTGAGCTCTCTTGCTGCGGAATCCATGGCCGCCGTAGCGCTGTTTCTCTCGCGCATGCTCATGCCGTTGCGAAGCTTTACCGCCTCCAGAATCGTAGCCTTCTCAAAGGTTGCATACGACTTTGCCACGTCGACCATCTTCGTCAGCGTATCGTAGCGCTTCGTAAGAGCCACATCAATACCGGATACGGCTTCATCGATTTTCACCTCCGTACGGCGCAGACCGTTGAGTGTGGAGATAAACCAGCACAGAATCACAAACAACAGCGCGACTACTACGATGATAATCGTCGAACCTGCGTTAAGCGAACCGAAAACCAATGCTTTCATCATACTTTTTTCCGTGCATTTTCGGGAAATGCACGTTCCTCCTTTCGAATTTAGCTCAGTATAGCACATGTAAGTGCAATTTACCATATGTTTGAATCATATTTAACAAAAAGTTTACAAATTAGATTTCTAACTCTCGCTCGGACCGTTTTCCGCGGCTTTGGCTTTCTCCCGCAAAAGCGCGTCCCGCTTGGAATACACGCACCCGCAGTAGTTCTGGCGATACAGCCCGTACTCCTCCGAGAGCCGCACAGACTCCGCATAGCCGCCCTTCTTCTTAAAATCAGACGCGAGATACAACGGAATGTGCTCGTTTCCCTCCGCCGAAAGCATCGCCTCCGCCTCCGCGCCGATGCGATTCAAAAGCGCTGCGTCCTTCTGCGGACTGATCGTGAGTGTTGTCGCAAAATACTCTGCCTTAAGGCGCGCCGCTTCCCTCGCCGTGTAGGAAAGCCGAAGCCGGAAGCACGCTTCACACCGCTTCCCTCTCTCAGGCTCCGCCTCAAGGCCTTTGGCAATCTCGTAAAATTCCTCCGGCCGGTATTCCGGGACAATCACCTCCACCGGATATCGCGTCGGAAGCTCCGCGACGAGCCGCCCAAGCTCCTGCGCGCGCTTGGCAAATTCCGCCTCCTCGGTGATGTTCGGATTATAATAGAGAACCTTCACCGAAAAATGCTCCGCCAAAACACTTAAGCAGTAGCTGCTGCAGGGGGCGCAGCAGGCGTGCAGCAACAGCGTCGGCACGTGATTGCCGGCATCGATGCGCGTAAGTGTCTCCTCAAGTTGTCTTTGATAATTCACTGCGTTCAAGGGTTATCTCCCGGAAAAAAGTCGCTCCGGCTCAGCCGAAAGCCGCCAGAATCTCCTTAAGCGCCGCGACCAGCGCGTCCATCTCCGCATCGGTTCCGATGGTGATGCGCAGGTGGTTGTTGATTCGCGGCTTGTTCCAGAAGCGGACGAAGATGTCGCGCTTTTTAAGCTCCGTAAAAATCGTCTCCGCAGGGACGGATTTGTGTGTCGCAAAATAGAAATTCGTCGACGACGGCAGTATCGTAAAGCCGAGTTCCTCAAGCTTCGGACGGTACGCCTCTCTCGTGGCGATGATCTTTGCGCAGGTCGCCTTCCAGTAGTCGGTATCACGCATGGACGCCGCGCCGATGCGAATCGTGAGGCTGTCCATGGTGTAGGAGTTGTAGGAGTATTTGATGTCCGAAAGTGCCTTGATCATCTCCGCGCTTCCGATGGCGAAACCGATTCGCGAACCGGCCAGCGAGCGCGACTTCGAGTAGGTCTGTACAACCAAAAGGTTGTCGTACTCCGCCAAAAGCGGAAGCACGCTCTCGCCGCCGAAATCCACGTAGGCCTCGTCGATAACCACCGCCACATCCCGGTTGGCATCCAGAATCTTACGAATCTCCGAAAGCGGCAGCGACACGGAGGTCGGCGCATTCGGATTGGCGAGAATGATACCGCCGATGGGGCCGTCATGGTTTACATAGTCCTCCGTGCGGATGCGGAAGTTCTCATCCAGAGGAATCTGCCTGTACGGAATCCGGTACAGCTCCGCCCAGACATCGTAGAAGGAGTACGTCACATCCGGAAACAGAATCGGTGCATTGCCGTTAAAAAACGTCAAAAACACCATGCCGAGCACGTCGTCCGAGCCGACGCCCACGAAGATCTGCGCCGGGTCAAAGCCGTACACCTCGGAGATGGCATTTACGAGCTCCGTGACCTCGGCGTCCGGGTATTTGCGGAGATTTGCCGCCTCGCAGCGGTTGCCCGCCTCGGGCTTTCCGGACATCTCCCGAAGAATCGCCAGCACCGCCGGCGACGGCGGATACGGATTCTCGTTAGTGTTCAGTTTTATCACAGGGCGCTGCGGCTGTTCCCCCGGAACATAGGGGGTCACGCGGCGCACATTGTCACGCCAGGTTCCCATTTTTCATCCTTTCGTCTGTATCCCTTTAGCGCAGACCGTACTCCGCTGCCAGCGCCGCAAAGCCCGGCAGGGACCGCTCGATCATGTCGTAGGATACGCAATATGCAAGTCTCACATAGCCCGGACCGCCGAAGCCCGTGCCGGCAACCATGAGAATGCGATGCTTCTTCGCCGCTGCGACGAAAGCCTTGTCGTCTCCGTCCGGAGCCTTCACAAAGAGGTAGAATGCGCCCTGGGGCTTGATGCAGGAGAAGCCGTACTCCCGAAGCTTTCCGTACAGAAGCTCGCGGTTTCTGTTGTAAATCTCCACATCCACCTTCGCGTCCTGGCAGCGTCCAACCACCTTCTGAATCAGCGAAGGAGCGTTCACAAAGCCGAGCACACGGTTTGCCGCTGCAGCGCCGGGGATAATCTCCTCTGCGTCGTCAAGCTCGTCCGGAAGCACCAGATAACCGATGCGCTCGCCCGGAAGCGACAGGGACTTGCTGTAGGAATAGCCGACCACCGTATTGTGGTAGTATTTGGTGAGATACGGAACCGTCACGCCGTCATAAACCAGCTCGCGGTACGGTTCGTCCGCGATCAGGTAGATGCTGGTGCCAAACTCCGCTTCCTTGTCGCGCAGCACGTCGGCAATCTGAATGATCAACTCCTCCGGATACACAACGCCCGTGGGGTTGTTCGGGGTGTTGATAATGAGCGCCTTCGTCTTTTCGGTAATCACCGAAGCAAGAATCTCCGGCACCGGAAGGAAGGTCTCCGGGTCGGTGGCCGCGGTCACCAAAACGCCGTCAAAGTTGCGAACGTAATTGCGATACTCGCCGAAGAACGGAGCAAAGGTAATCACCTCGTCCCCGGGGTTTAAGAGCGTCTTCAGGATGACGTTCAGACCGCCTGCAGCGCCTACCGTCATCAGGATATTCTTCTCGGAAAATGCAGTCCCGAAGGTCTCGTTGAGATGCGTCGCGATTGCGGCGCGAACATCCTCGAAGCCCGCATTTTTCATATATCCGTGTAAAACATTCTCGTCCTCGTTCTGCACGATGTCGAGAATGCTGTCGCGAATCTCCTTCGGGGGAACGACGCTGGGGTTGCCCAGGCTGTAGTCGTACACGTTCTCGCGTCCGAACTCCTTCGCCATCCTCGTTCCTTCCTCAAACATCGCACGGATTGCCGAGCCGTTTTTGTTCAGGTCCAAAATCATGGAATTAATCATCGAAAATCCCTCCTGCAAAGTTGTGCATAGTCATGTTGATTTTACCACTGCGCCGCATAGAAGTAAAGCCGTTTCTCCGCAAAATCCGTGTTGTTTTCAGCCCTACAGTATGGTATACTACTGTATTATGTGACAATCCGGAGGACGCATATGCTCGGCGGAAAGATTGAATTCGACCAGACTTTTGTTTTGAACAACCGGGACCGTGAGATTCTCCCCGTGCAAACCGTGCGGGAAGCCCTTGCGGCCGCCTTCGGCGATGCATTTACCGTGGAATTTGAGGACCTTGCCCTGCTTACGTTCTCTTTGGAGGGCGGCTCCGCAGAGCAGGCGGCGCGGCAGATTGACTCGCTGTTGCACAAGGATTTTTCGCTGGGAGACGGCCGTCAGATTCACGAGAGTGACTCCACCGTCTACTACGTCTATCCCGAGTTGATGCTCTCCGTGGTTCGCACCAACGATTCGAAAGCGGACTCGCCTCTCTCCTATTTTGACAATCTGGTGGGCTGGGATGCCCTGAAGGCGCTGTGCAGCGAGATTGCCATGGTGGCACCGCAGATTATTGCGCACAACACGCAGGTCTCCTTCCAGCATCTCAACTACCTTTTCTCTGTTAACGACGGCGCCGGCCTCTCCACAGCATTGCAGACCTACGCCGATTTCATCACTTCCCTCGCACTCTTCCCGTTTTGTAAGGACACTCCCGTTGTGGAGCTTCGCATCGGCATGAAGTCCGAGGACGGTTTCCAGTCTCCATACGACACGGTGGCGTATCTCTCCAAGCTTGAGAACCGCAACCGTCTCGTCTGCTTTGACATCAGCGCTCTCACGGAACATTCGCGCCTCGGCGACCTCAAGTCGTTCCTTCGCCAAATTCTTCCCTTCGAGAGCGATTACCTCTTTGCGTTCCGCGTTCCCTACATCGAGCCCACGGCCCTTGCCTCCATCGAGGATTGCATCTCCGACGTGCTCTACTTAAAAACCATCGCGGTTCCCCCGTACACAAACGACCAGCTTCGCGCCGGCGCAACACTCATGCTGCGCGACTACTCCTTCGCCCTTGCGGATGACGCCTGGGACGTCTTCTTCTCCCGCATCGCCGAAGAGAAAAGCGACGGCCGCTTCTACGGCATGCAGTCCGTTCGCAAGATTGTCTGCGAGATTCTCTGGCTGAAACACAAGGCCGATGCTACCGCGGGCAAAGCAGACGCGGAAGACGCTACTTCGAAGGCAGCTGACGACCTCACCGTCATCACGAAAGCCGAGCTTCTCTCCCTCTCGCCCTCGTACTCCGAGCGCAACCGCTCCGGTTTCGACGAGCTGGCGGAGATGATTGGCATGGAGGCCATCTCCGACCGCATCCGCGAGATTGTTTCGCAGGTTACTTACGCAATGAAAGATCCCAACATCGACCGGCCGACGCTGCACATGCGCTTTACCGGCGCGCCCGGCACCGGCAAGACCACAGTGGCCCGCATCCTCGGAAAGATTTTCGCCGAGGCCGGAATTCTTCGGAACGGTTACTTCTTCGAGTATATGTCGAGAGACCTGTGCGGCGAGTACGTGGGGCAGACCGCACCGAAGACCGCGGCCATCTGCCGCGACGCCTACGGCTCCGTTTTGTTCCTTGATGAGGCATACGCCCTCTACAGCGGGGACAGCGGAAACGACTACGGGCGTGAGGCTCTCACAACCCTCGTCTCCGAGATGGAAAACCATCGCGACGACATGGTTGTCATCATGGCCGGATACAAAGACGATATGGAGAAGCTCATGGCCGGCAACGCAGGACTTCGCTCCCGCATGCCGTTCCAGATTGACTTCCCCGGCTATACAAAGAAACAATTGACCGAGATTTTTATGCTGATGGTGCGGAAGCATTTTGCGTATGAGCCCGCTCTGGAGAAGACCGCTTCCGAGTTCTTCGATTCCCTGGACCAGAACTATATGGATTCGCCGGATTTCGCCAACGCGCGCTTCGTGCGCAACCTCTACGAGCGCACCTGGTCCAAGGCTGCCATCCGCTCGCAGATGGACGGCAACACCAAAATCACGATTCTGCCGGAGGATTTCACGGCGGCAACCGCAGAGGCGGAGTTCCACGAGAAGCTCCAGACCCGCAGAACCCTCGGTTTCCTGTAAACCGCGAAGTCGGCAAATTCATCCCAAGCACCGTACATCACAATCACGGAGGTAATTGTAATGGCTCTTTCCCCGGAAGTCCTGGACGCAGAGCGCGTCTTTCGCACCCTTTGCCAGGTGGTAGGTTCGCTGGTGGAGAATTTTTCGGTTGACGAGGAGAAAAAGACGGTGGTCTTTCAAATCTCCGGCGAACCCTTTGAGACGGCATTCAAGCTCACCGTGCACGTGGAGGAACAGCTTTTGACGCTCTACTCCAAGCTCCCCTTCACCGTGGAGGAAGCGCACCGGCAGGCTTACGCGACCGCCATCTGCCGCCTAAACTACGACCGCATGTTCGGCGCCACCTTCGACTTCTCTCCCGAGAAGGGCTTTACGGTCTACCGCATCCCGGTGCCGTTTCGAAAGAGTCTTCTCTCCGCAGAGCTCATCGAGTCGGTAATCCGAGACACCCACAAGACGGTGTCTCGCTATGTGGCCTACCTTTACGACCTCTCCCACGGCGTCGCTGCCGCTCTTCCCACCACGGAATGACGGGCAAAAAACGAATCTGAAAACAACAAACACGGGGCGATTCCGATAGGAACTGCCCCGTGTATTTTACGCTCTTATTGTTTTTCCGTCCGCGGTCAATCAATAGGTCCGCAGAATGTCAAGATAGGGTTCCGGGTCGATGATGCCCAGAGGCGCCTCCCAGAACACCGGCTCCTTGCTTGCCGCAACGCTGGGGAAGGCCGCGCGGATCATGGCGCAGAGGAACTCCGCCTTGTCCCGCAGATGCTGGCTGTTTTTAAAGAGGTATCCGTTCCCCAGATACAGGTTCTCGATGATGCGGGCGCGGTCCTCCTTGTAGAAGGTCCGGGAGTACGCATCGATGAACCATGCCTCGGAGGGCTTGTCCCCCTTGTAGGTTCCCTTCGGGTCCTCGATGGAGTTGCCCTTGGAATCGGTGTATGCATTGTGGTACGGGTATTGGGTGGTATTCAGCTTTTCGAGCCAGTATCCGATGGGATTGATGTCCTGCTCCTCTGCATACTCCGCAAGGCGCTGCTCCATCATATGCATCGTCTCGTGCACAAGAGTCTCCCGCATCTGGTTTTTGTACTTCGAGCAAACGCCCATGCAGATGGTGGGCCACGAGATATTTACAACCGCGGCGGCATTTTCAATCATGGTCGTGCTGCGGCGCACAAACTCCTTGCAGATGTAGAAGTCGATGCCTTCCTTCTCCTTGCCGGGAATCTCCGACCAGAAGCCGTCCGGATACATCGCCAAAAACTCCCAGACCTCTTCGATCATGGAAATCAGCTCAACCTCGTCGGTGATGGGCTCCATATAGTAATCAAAGATGTTCGAGCTCAGCTGCTCCTTCTTGTAGTGGACCACAATGTCGAACCGGTCCCGGATGGCCGCAATCCGGTCCGCCACGAGAGTGTCGATGCCGGTGTCCTCATACTCGCAATACCCGGGAATCGACTCGGGATCCTCAGCGCCGTAATTCCACAGATAGACGTTTTGCCCGGTGTGCTCGCCGAAATTATAGAAAATCGCTTCCCCGTGGTCCGAGAACCAGAAGGTGTTGATCTCGTTAAGGCCTTTCTCGTTTGTAAGTTTTAAGACGTCACAGGCATACCGGTAGCGGGTCCCGATGTCGTACACCGCAACCGTCATATAGGCGAACGCCGAATCCCCGATTTTCGAATCCTCCGAAAATTCACTGCAGGAGGTCGCAAGCAGGCTTCCCTTCTGCTCATGGAGCATTTCGTATTTGTTGCCCCTCTCAAAGGAAATCATCCTGTTGGGAGTCGAATGCGGCTGTAAAAACCACCGCGTCGCGGTGTGATAGGAAACGTAATCCCGCAGATATGTGGGGTTGTCATGGTTCATCGGCACGGTGTCGGCTTCTCCCGTGGCCTGCTTTACCGCCACAATCATCCACACCCCATCCGGATTGTATCCCTGAAAATACCGCACGCCGTCCATGGTGTCCGAAAGCTCGGTGACTGTCTCGAAATCGAGGGATTGCAGAGAATACTCCTCCGCTTTTTCCCCGGTGACCGTGTCAAATGCCGAGAGCGTTCCGTTCGTCTCGTACGTCCAGAAAAGCCCCTTCTCCGAGCTCGAGACAATCCTGCCCTCATAGCGGAATTCGTTCTTCTTTTCCAGCTCCCGGTCAAAAACCGTCACTTTGCCTATCTCATCGTCGTACTTAAAAACCGTGCCGTCGGAAAGGACTTCCCAGTCGGCATAGCCCTGTTCCTTCTTGGAGGACTCGTAAGTTCTCGTAAGGTCCGGGCGCCCCAGATGGAACAAGACGCAGCAGGGCCGCATATAATCCGTGATTCCGTCACTGCCCCTCGGGAAGGAATAGGCAAGAACATAGTTGCCGCTCACCTTGAGGCCTTCGAACTCCCTGCCCTTCATATACTCGGCAATGGGAAGCTCGTACATGTTCGGAATCCCGTCCACCGCCTTGTACAGCTCCGCCACATCATAGTCCTCCGGCTCCCGCATGGGGGTCGGCGTCGGCGAGGGCGTGCTGGTGGGCGACGGCGTCGGTGTGAGGGTCGCCGCAAGAGATCCGCTCTTGCTGTCTCTACGCTTTGCAGCGGTCTTCCCATCGCCTGCGCAGGCGCTTAGAAACAGCACCGCAAAAAGCAGCAGGACGACCCAGACAGGCATTCTGTTGTGCATTTTTCGAGGTTTCATCGTCTTCTCTCTCCCGGGGTACGCTCCCCGTCTTTTTGCAACTTAACGTCTTCTCAGTCTTTACTCCGAATCTTTGCTACGAATCTTTTCCAGGTACGATTCGGGGTCCACGATACCGAAGGGCCGCTCCCAAAGAACCGGCTCCTTGCAGGCCGCGACGCTTGGAAATGCCGCGCGGATGACGGCGCACAGATAGTCCGCCTTCGCCCGCAGATGCGGGCTGTTGAAGTAGTATTTATTTCCCACATACAGATTCTCGAGAACGCGGGCGCGGTCCTCCTTGTAGAAGGTGCGGGAGTACGCATCGATAAACCAGGCCTCATCCGGGTCATCGCGGAAGGTCCCGCCGGTCTCCTCAAGGTTCCGGCCGTCTCCGTCGGTGTAGGAATTCAGGTAAGGGTATTTATTTGTGTTCAACTCATCGAACCAGTACTCAAGAAGCCCCAGATCGTTCGCTGCAGAGTATTCGCCGAGCCGCTGCTCCATCATGTGCATCGTCTCATGGACAAAGGTCTGTTCGAGGTTCGCATCATACTTGGAGCAGATTGCCATACTCACGGCCGGGCCGGAGATGTTAACCACCGCGGATGCATCTTCAATCATATAATTCTGCAGCCGGTGAAACTCCTTGCATACGTAAATTTCAACCCCGTCCTTTTCCGCCCCGGGGATCTCCCGCCAGAAGCCGTCGGGGAACATGGCAAAACACTCCTCCAGTCTCTCCATCATCGACAGAAGCGTAATCCGGTCGGTGATGGGTTCCATCCGGTAGTCAAAGAGCTCGGTCTCGAGGGGCCCCTCCCAGTAGTAGGGAACAACGCCGAATTTGTCCTGCATCCGCACCGCGCACTCGGCGATCAGAATGTCCGCCGAGGAATCGTCAAATGCGGAATACCCCTCCATGGGCGCGCTGTTCTCCAACCTATAGTCCCACAGATAAACATGGTCGCCCCAGCGGTCCGCCTCGTAAAATACAACCTCGCCGTGAGCTGTGACGAAAAATTCTATCAGGTTGTGCACATCGTCGGCATACAACATCGAATCGAGCTTACAGGTGCGAAGTTTTTTCTGCGCGAGATCATACAGATACATCGTCTCGTGTTCGTACATCGGAGTCTCCTCCGAGTCCGCACAAAAGTCGCTTTGGACTGTCAAAACCATACTTCCGGATTGCGCCCGTAAATATTCTCCCGGATGATTTTTCGAAAAGGTTGTCATCCTTTCGGAAGAATTCAGGGGCTGCATATACCAGCGGTTTTCTCCGGAGTAGAAGATACAGTCATCCCGGTAGGTCGGATTATCCCGGTTCAGTTCCACAGTCCGCGCATCTCCCGTGGCTGTGGTCACCGCAATCAGAATCGGAACGGCATCCGGCGTATACCCGTGCGCATACTGTACGCCGTCGATTACCGAAAACATCGCATAAACCCCGTCAACATCAATCGAACGAAGCGAATACTCCTTGACGGAATCGGTTCCGTTAAGCGGATAGGCCCGAAGCATGGATGTTTCCCGCTCAAATGTCCACAGAAAAGCTTCCTCCGTGCCGCTTACCCGCTTTCCGGAATAGGAAATCGTCCGCACCTCCGTAAACTCCCGGTCATATACCGTGGCGAGGTGTTCGTTATCCTGCGTACGCACAACCGTGCCGTCGGGATATACATCCCAATTGGAGATCTCGTCTCCTACTTCGTTGACGGAAAGGGTTCTTATAAGATCCGGCCGCCCGAGGTGAAACAACAGGCAGTACGGCCGCGTGAAATCAATCTGCTCCGTTTCGGTAAATTCATGGGAAATCACAAAGACATAGTTTCCGCTTACATAGACATCCTCAAACTGCTTCTCCCCCATGTACCGGTCCACGGGGATACGGTACACATTCGCGACCTCTTCCGCCTTTTCATACAACTTCGAAGGGTCATAGTCCTCCGGTTCTCTGGCAGGTGTCGGAGTCGGCGTAACAGTCGACGTCGGTGTCGCCGTTGCCGTCGCGGCAGGCGTCGCGGTCACGGTCGGAGTATCTTCGTTCTTCTTTTTGTCCTTTCCGCAGGCAGTAAAAAGGCCCGCGGCAAGCAGAAGCAAAAGGACTGTCAGGAAACAACTCTTCCCCATGGATTTCCCTGATTTAGTGTTTCTTTTTTTCTTCATCAAAACATTTCTCCCACAAAACAACAAAAGCGCCTTGTTATGCAAGACGCCTTTGTTTTTTATTCTCGCACAATACTATGCATTCCTGTGTCGGTCTGCGCCATCCGCGTCAGATTCCGACATACTCGTTATTCTCGAAACGACCCTTGCGGACACGTCCGTTTGCGTAGGTCATCACGCCCTCACCGTGGCGCTTGTCAGCCTTCCAGCCGCCCTCATAGCGATCGCCGGTGGACCATACGAAGAGGCCGTAACCGTCGCGGACCCCGTGGAGGAATTCGCCGTTATAGTAGCTTCCGTTGGTGTAGGTAAAGACGCCCTTGCCGTTCGGAAGGCTCTTCTCGTCGACCTCGCCCTCGTAGCGGTTTCCGCTCTTGTAATTGATGGTCTTAATCTCCGCTGCCGGAGCTTCCTCTGCGGGTGCTTCCGCTGCTGCCTCCGGGGCTGCATTTGCTGCAGGAGCGGCTTCCGCTGCCGTAACTTCCGCAGGAGCAGCTACCGTGTTTTCCGCAGATGCATTCTCAGCAGGTGCATTTGCCGCAGGAGTTTCTTCCGCAGCCGCATTCTCAGACATGGCTGTTTCCGGAGTGCCGACGGCGACGGAAACCCGCACGCCAGAATCGGAAGAAAACTTCACTGCAGGCTCTGTCACGGCCTCGGAGAAAATCTTCTTGCCGCCTTCCCAGACCTGCATCTCCTTCGTTCCGTCCGGATGAACCAAAACGCCCTTGCCGTCGCGCTTGCCGGCCTTCCAGTCGCCGATGTAGAGGTTACCGTTTTTGAAGGTGTAGGTGCCGATACCGTCGAAGGTACCGCCGCTGAAATCGCCCTCGTAAACCTCGCCGTTGGCCTGCGTGAAGCGTCCCTTGCCGGATTTGACGCTGTTCTCCCAGGAACCGCTGTACTCGCTTCCTGCAGCATACGTCATGGTGCCCTGACCGTGGCGCTTGCCTTCCTTGTACTCGCCAACATAGACATCGCCGTTTGCATATTCCATGCGGCCGCTGCCGTGGCGCTTGCCGTTTACGAAGTCGCCCTCGTAGCGCTCGCCGTTAGCGTAGGTCTCGGCGTGGTAACCGGTCTTGGTGACCGGATCATAAGTCTTCACTTCCTGCTCTGCGGGCTTCTCCGCAGTTTCTTCCGCTGCGGCAGAAGTCTCCGCCGAAGCGGTTTCCGCAGCCTTCGCGGTATCCGCAGTCGGAACCATACCGAGCTTTGCAAAGAGTCCCTGCATCGCGCGGTCCTCAAGGGTCTTCTCCGACACCTTCGGCTCCACTACCGGCTTCTCGCGAAGCTCCTCGGGAATCGGCTTCCCGATATTGTCATACATTCCCTGCAACAACTTCGTGTTCGCATCGGGAGTGCGCTCTTCTTCTGTCGTTTCCACAAAACTAGACTCAATCATGGTATCCTTCCCCTGTTCTGCACCCAATCCGTCTTCAGCAGCTTCCGCCGCCGTCTCTGCTGCCGGAGTTTCCTGCGTGTATGTACCGGAGAGATCCACATCCGCAACACTCTCATCGTAAGCAGCCAGCGAATGCGCTGCCGACTCCGCCATGCGCTTCGCCAAAGCGTCCGCAGCATCCTCCAAATCGAGGTTCATCTCCGAGCCGTCAAAGCCGTTTCCGCGGAACACCGTCCGGGAATGCGAGATGTTCACCGGCTCAGCGCGCTGGGATGTAATCTTCGCAACGTTGGTCGACTGCGGCATGCCCGCGAACAAAAGCGGTGTGTTCTCGTCCTCCTCCACGGCCTCCAGCTCTTCCTTCGCCAAAGGATTCCAGATTCGATTGTTCAGATCCTCCGGGGGAAGCTCCTCGGTGTTCGCCTTGCGAAGCATGGACTCGCGCTCGTCCTCGATGGGATTGTCCGCCTGGGA
This sequence comes from uncultured Lachnospiraceae bacterium, assembly GCA_902787715.1. Taxonomy (GTDB): domain Bacteria; phylum Bacillota; class Clostridia; order Lachnospirales; family Lachnospiraceae; genus ISDg. Next base: position 122,210 of record CADAHQ010000003.1, on the reverse strand, counting down.
GCTCTCCTGCTCCGCCAGGAAGGCTGCAATCTGCTCCTCCGTGGGAGTCTCGTGGAACGCGCAGATGCCGTTCACCCAGTAGCCTTCCAGTGAATGGCCGTCGCGAAGATACATCTTGCCGTTGCCGTTAGGCATATCATCGCTCCACTCGCCGTCATACTCACGGCCGTCGCCGAAGTACACATGCCCGTTGGTAAACTGTCCCGCGGTATAGTAACCGTCGAAGACGTTTCCGCCCGGCAGCGACTCCTCGCCGTAACCCTCGTACTTGTCATTCACCCACTCGCCGTCGTAGTAGGCCTCATTGCGGAACGTAAGCTTGCCCTTGCCGTGCCGCATACCGTTCTTGAAATCGCCCTTATAGCTCTTTCTGGAATCGTGCTCATTGTAGGTGAGCTCGCCTCTGCCGTCCGGAATTCCGTTTTTCCCCTTACCGACAAAGTGCCCCTCAGGAAGATCGATTTCCATATCCGCCGCGACATCGCGATTCTGCTGCTGCATCTTGAAGCGGCATTTGACGCATAAGCCGTCGCCGCCGGCGCGATTTTCTTTGCAGATCATACAATACATAACTTCCACTCACCTTTCTCCGCAACTCTCCGTTTCCAAGTTTTCGGCAAACCCCTTTGACCGAAACTTCGGAGTATATATATCATATCAAAAAAAGGCGAAAAATTCTACCGCTTCTATGCGTTTTTTGAAAAAAAAGAAGGGCATCGACATTTCGTCAATACCCTTGTAAAAGAAAAGAGCTGCCTAGCGGATTTGAACCGCCGACCTCCGCCTTACCAAGGCGACGCTCTACCAGCTGAGCCAAGGCAGCATCACACAACGGCTAATATACCACACCCCGTTCCGTTTTGCAAGCACTATTTTCCGTTTTCTTGCGGATTCTTTGAACAAATTTCCGTGACCGTTAAAACGTCATCCTTCGCGTAAAATTCCACCTCGGTGTCATCGAAGGAAAGTCCGTACCGGCGCCCCGCATCCTCCCGGTACGCGGGCCTCGGGTCCCGGGAAAGCATTTCCGAGAGTCTCGCCAGCCACGTTTCGTCCTTTCCGGCGGACAGCGCCCCGGCCTTCGCCTCCTCTGCGATGACCACCGGAATCCTCTCCTCCGCATGGGCGTCGGCAAATCCGCCCACAGCCTCCGGTATGCAGTCCGCATACGGGATGTAAGGCTTGATATCGAGAATCGGCGTTCCGTTCATAAGATCCGCACCGCTCACCAGAAGAACCGTTCCCTCCGAAGTTTCCTCCGTGCCTAAAAGCCGGACCGCGGACAGTCCTACGGGGTTCGGCCGGTACGGCGAGCGCGACGCAAAAACGCCGACGCGGGTGTTGCCGCCGAGCTTCGGCGGGCGCACCATCGGGCGGAAGGCCCTATCCCGCGGAATCCGGTCAAACTCCCACAAAAGCCACAGGTGCGAAAAGCCCGTGATTCCCCGAAGAGCATCCGGATTGCGGTATTCCTTTTCAAAGACGATACGGCTTGTCACGGCGTCCGCCAGGCCGCTTTGCCTCGGAATCCCGAAGCGGTCCGTAAACTCGTTTCGTATCGTTGCAATCTTTCGTATCTCCATCCCCGTCACCAAAAGAAAGTCACTGCAACAGAAGCTGCTGCGCATCTACCTATGCTTTTCCGTTCGTCCGCTGCCGCACAATCTCGTAGGCGAGAACGCCCATGGCCACGGATGCATTTAACGAGTCCACGTCGCCCTTCATGGGGATGGACGCCGTCATGTCGCAGGCTTCCTTCACAAGGCGGCTCACGCCGTTCCCCTCGTTGCCGATTACAAGACCGATGGGGCCGGTCATGTTCACGCGGTACATCACATCGCCGTCCATGTCGGCGCACACAAACCAGATGCCGCGCTTTTTAAGGTCCTCCATGGTGCGCACGAGGTTTGTCACCTTCGCAACCGGTGTATAGTTGATGGCGCCGGCGCTGGTTTTAGCCACAACGGCCGTCAGTCCCACGGCGCGACGCTTCGGAATGATGATGCCGTGGGCACCCGCCTGGTTGGCCGTACGAAGGATGGCGCCCAGATTGTGGGGATCCTCGATACCGTCAAGGAGAATCAGAAAAGGCGCCTCTCCCTTGGCTTCCGCGACGGCCAGGATGTTCTCCACCTCCGCGTACTCGTAGGCTGCGGCATTGGCAATCACGCCCTGGTGGCGGCCGGTCTGGCTCATCTGGTCAAGCCGCTCCTTCTCCACGAAGTTGATGATGGTGTCACCCTTCTTCGCCTCCCGGAGAATGGACTGAATGGGGCCGTCCATGCAGCCCTTCAAAACGTAAAGTTTGTCGATTGTCTTGCCCGCGCGAAATGCCTCCAGCACCGCGTTTCGCCCCTCGATGGTGAATTCTTCGTATCGCATAGTTCCCTCCGACATTCGTCACGATTCCTTCCCGCGTCCGCAGGCGATTCGTCACGATTCCTCTTCCTGCTGCGCGTCATACACGCGGATGGCCTCCGTAAGAAGCGCAAGCATCCGCTCCTCCTGCCCCGTCAGGTACCAATAACCGCACAGCGCCTCAAACCCCGTGGCAAGGCGGTAGTCCGTCACGGAGGCATGCTTCGCGACGGAGTGGGATTTGGCGTTTCTTCCGCGCCGAACCACGGATGCCTCCGCCTCCGTAAGTTTCTCCGAAAGAATCCCCAAAAGAGCCTTCTGGGAAGCGGCATTCACGTACTTGCAGGTGTGTTTGTGAAGCGTGTTTACGGTGTGCTCCGCGCGCCCGATTACAATGGTGCGCACAATCAGCTCGTACACGCAATCCCCGATATAAGCAAGGGTCAGCGGCGACAACATCGCCGCATCACAATCGGCGATTCCTGCTTTCGCAAGAATCGCCGACGCAATTGTCAACTCTTTTCGATCAATTCCCATACGACGCCCTCTCTGGTGTCCCGAATCTGCACGCCCTTCTCAAGGAGTTCCGCCCGGATTGCATCCGCTGCTGCAAAATCCTTCGCCTTCTTGGCCTCGGCGCGCTTCGCAATCATCTCCGAAACCCACGCGGCAAGCTCGCCGTCGGTGCTCTCTTCCTTCTGCGGAAGGGGCTCTGTCAGATCGAGTCCGAGAACCTCGTCGAAGCTCTTCGCCAAAGCCTTCTTCGTCGCATCGTTCGTGTCCGCCTTCAGCATGTCGTACAAAACCGTGATGGCGGAAGCCGTGTTGATATCGTTGCACAGAGCGTCCTCAAACTGGGTGCGGAACTGCGCGAACACCGCTTCGTCCACCGCGCCCTCCGACGACAGCGAGGAAACCTTGCGGCGAAGCTTCTCGTAGGAAACCTTCACCTGGTCCATGACATCGTAGGAGAATTCCAAAGGCTTACGGTAGTGGGACAGCAGGCAGAACATGCGGTACACAAGCGGCTCATAGCCCTTCTCCTCGATTACGGAAACCGTGAGGATACCGCCCTTGCTCTTGCTCATCTTGCCGTTCTTATCATTCAGATGGTTCACATGGAACCAGTAGTTGCACCATTTGTGGCCGATGTAGGACTCCGACTGGGCAATCTCATTGGTGTGGTGCGGGAAGATGTTGTCCACGCCGCCGCAATGGATGTCCATGTATTCGCCGAGATGCTTCATGCTGATGCAGGAGCACTCGATGTGCCAGCCGGGATAACCGACGCCCCACGGGCTGTCCCACTTGAGGGCCTGATCCTCGAACTTGGACTTGGTAAACCACAGAACGAAATCGTTCTTATTCTTCTTGTTGGGGTCCACATCCACGTCGTCGCGAACACCCTCGAGGAGCGAATCCTCGCTGTGGTTCGTGAGCACGTAGTACTCCTTAAGTTTCGAGGTGTCGAAGTACACATTCTCGCCTGCTCTGTAGGCGTAGCCCTTCTCAAGAAGCACTTCGATCATGTGGATGAACTCGGGGATGCAGTTCGTCGCGGGCTCCACCACATCGGGCATCTTAATGTTCAGCTTTCTGCAGTCCTCGAAAAATGCATCCGTATAATACTTCGCAATCTCCATGACGGTCTTGTGCTCGCGCTGCGCGCCCTTGACCATCTTGTCCTCGCCGTTGTCGCCGTCGTCGCTCAAATGTCCGACGTCGGTGATGTTCATGACACGCTTCACATCATAACCAAGGTAGCGAAGGGTCTTCTCCAGAACGTCCTCCTGAATGTAGCTGCGCAGGTTACCGATGTGCGCAAAATGGTACACCGTGGGTCCGCAGGTGTACATCGCCACCTTCCCGGGCTCATTGGGAACAAACTTTTCCACCCGTCTTGTCAGGGTATTGTATATGCTCAATCTGTCTTCCATCGTTTTCGTATTCTCCTTTCAGTGGCCGAGCATCCGGATGTAATCCGGCAGGGCCAGTTCGAATTTGACGCCGTACCAGTGGGAATCGTCGCCCGCGGTTCTCTCGATACACAGAACCGTGTAATCCGCAGCGATCCGGGCAGCTTCCTGCTCGTTGAACCCCTGCATCAGCGCTCCGGTAAATGCCGCCGCATACACGTCACCGGTACCGTGGCATCCGCCTTCAATCTTCTTGTGCTCATAGTACGTGGACACACCGTTTACATTCACAACAACGCCGGTACGGTTCGGCCGGTAGGAAACACCCGTCAGAATGACGGTCTTCGCCCCGCGCTCACGCATCTTCGCAATCAGCTCCTCGATGAAATCGCGGTCGTATTCCGTGCGGTATTCCGTGCCGGTCATAAGACAGGCCTCGGTGATGTTGGGGAGAGTGATGTCCGCTTCGAAACAGAGCTTTGCCATCTCCGCGGCATACTCCTCGTCAAAGCCCACGTATAGCTTGCCGTTGTCGGCCATCGCCGGATCCACAATCTTTAAGCCCTTACAGTGCGCGTTCAGGATGTCGCGCACGTATCCGATCTGCTTGATGCTTCCCAGATACCCCGTGTAAACCGCGTCAAATTTAATCTTGTCCTTCTTCCACTGCGCGCTGATTCCGGGCATGTCGTCCGTCAGATCGCGGAAGGTAAAGCCGGAAAAGCCGGCCGTATGGTTCGAAAGCACCGCCGACGGAAGGATACAGGTCTCCGTGCCGGAAGCCGAAAGAATCGGCAGCGCCACAGTGATGGAACATTGTCCCACACATGAGATGTCCTGGATAGTAAGAATTCTCTTGTATGCCATATTCGCTCCTTCTGCCCGCAGGCGGGCCGTCCCCGGAATCCTCCCCGGGGCCGAAATAGTAGTTTCCGTAAAAATACCGCGTATTACCGATAAAGTCAATAGGTAATTCTATTTTTTCATGGACAACTGAATGCGTTTGCGCTTCTCATCGACGCTCAGCACCTTCACTTCCACGATATCGCCGATTTTCACCACATCGAGAGGGTGCTTTACAAAGCGGTCCGACAGCTCGCTGACATGCACGAGTCCGTCCTGATGCACGCCGATGTCGACAAATGCACCGAAGTCGATTACATTCCTTACCGTCCCCTTCAAAATCATGCCGGGCTTCAGGTCGGAAATTTCCAAAACGTCGCTTCGAAGAATCGGCTTGGGCATATCCTCACGCGGGTCTCTCGAGGGCTTTTCAAGCTCGGCGATAATGTCCGTAAGAGTAATCTCGCCGACGCCCAGCTCTGCCGCAACAGCCTTTGTGTCCTTCACCTTGGAGCGCATTCCCTTCGCACCGCCTGCGGCGATGTCCGCAGCGGAGAACCCGAGACGGTCCAAAAGCGCATAGGCTGCGGCGTAACTCTCCGGATGAACACCCGTGTTGTCAAGAACCTCCTTACCGTCGCGGATACGCAGGAAGCCCGCGCATTGCTCGAAGGCCTTCGGCCCGAGTTTCGCGACCTTTAAAAGGTCCTTGCGGCTTTGGAATCTTCCGTTTTCCTCGCGGTAGGTGACAATGTTCTTCGCAAGAGTTTTGTTGATGCCGGAAACGTATTCCAAGAGGGAAACACTCGCGGTGTTCACATCGACACCCACGCGGTTTACGCAATCCTCCACAACGCCCGCAAGGCTCTCGGAGAGCTTCTTCTGGTTCATGTCGTGCTGGTACTGCCCGACGCCGATGGCCTGGGGCTCAATCTTAACAAGCTCCGCCAGCGGATCCTGCAGTCGTCTTGCGATGGACGCCGCACTTCTCGCTCCCACATCCAGCTTCGGAAACTCCTCCGTTGCCAGCTTGCTGGCTGAGTACACACTTGCTCCGGCCTCGTTGACGATGGCGTATGCAACCTTCTGCGGAATCTCCGCCAAAAGCTCCGTAATCACCTTCTCGGACTCCCGGGACGCGGTACCGTTTCCGAGGGAAATCAGCTCCACGCCGAAGTGTGCAATAATCTTCTTAAGCATCTCCTTGGACTCCGCAATCTTGTTCTGCGGCTCCGTGGGATAGATGACCTTGGTATATAACACCTTGCCCGTGGCATCCACCACAGCGAGCTTGCAGCCCGTGCGGAACGCCGGGTCCCAGCCCAGCACGGTCTTGCCGGCAATGGGCGGCTGCATCAACAGCTGCGCAAGGTTTTTGTCAAACACCTTGATGGCTCCGTCCTCTGCATTTTCCGTGAGATCGTTTCGAATCTCGCGCTCGATGGAGGGAGCAATGAGTCTGCGGTACGCATCCGCAATGGCTTCCTTAAGGTACGGCGTCGTGTTCGGGTTGTCGCGCACGATCACCTGCTTCTCCAGATAGCGGAGAATGTCCTCCTCCGGCGCCTCGATGCGCACCGAGAGAACCTTCTCGTTCTCGCCGCGGTTCACCGCTAAAACGCGGTAGCCGCTCATCTTCTCCACCGGCGAGGAAAATGCCTTGTACATATCATACACCGTGGGCTCTTCGCTCTTGCTCTTCCCCTCGGAGAACAGAACGCCCTTTTTGAAGGTGAGTCCGCGGATATAGTTGCGATAGTCCGCCGAATCGCTGACGGATTCGGCCACAATGTCCATGGCGCCCTGCAGCGCGGCCTTCACATCCGTGACGCCCTTCTCTTCCGAAAGGTAGGCCTCCGCCTCGACCTCCATGGGCTTGTCCGTATACTGCATCATGAGGATTGCAGCGAGACCCTCGAGTCCCTTCTCCTTCGCATCCGTGGCGCGGGTCCGGCGCTTCGGACGGTACGGGCGGTACAAATCCTCCACCGCTACCATGGTCGTAGCCTCGAGGATTGCCTTGCGAAGCTCGTCCGTGAGTTTCCCCTGCTCCTCGATGGTGGCGATGACCTGGTCCTTCTTGTCCTGGAGGTTCCGAAGGTACGTAAGTCTTTCATTGAGGTCACGCAGCTGCTCGTCGTTGAGCTGCCCCGTGGCTTCCTTCCGGTACCGCGCGATAAAGGGAATGGTGTTGCCCTCATCGATGAGTGCAATCGCCGCCTCCACCTGCGAAACCTTGATATTCAGTTCTTTTGCTATGGTTTGTGCAATTGTCATTCTTCATTCTTCCCCGTTGTCTTTTTTCTCAGACGGTGTACCGTTACTGAAGATTCGTGCTTCCGCAGCCCGGGCAACCGTTACAGCCCGCACAGCCTCCGCCGTACGTGACTTCCCGGTAGGCAACCATGGGCTCTAGGAGGCAAACAGCCTGGGCCGCAATGCCCTCGCCGGCGCCCGTGAACCCGAGTCCCTCCTCGGTGGTGGCCTTGACGCTCACACAGTCGATGGGAATCTGCAGGTCCTCTGCGATATTCCCGCGCATCTCGTTGATGTAATCCCGAAGTTTCGGCCGCTGGGCAATCACCGTCGCATCGATGTTGGAAATCACATAACACTGCGCCGCCACGATGTCGCCGACCTTCCGAAGGAGCACCCGCGAATCGACACCCTTATATTTCTCGTCCGTGTCCGGAAAATGCATCCCGATATCGCCCTGCGCGCACGCCCCTAAGAGCGCATCCATAATCGCATGAAGCAACACATCCGCATCCGAATGCCCTAAAAGGCCCTTCTCGTAGGGCACGGTTACGCCGCCCAGAATGAGAGGTCTTCCCTCTGTCAGCCGATGCACATCATATCCCGTTCCGATTCGCATAGTTCTCTTCCTTTCTTCGCTTCTCCGCCGTTTAGCACACACTGCGAATGATACCACGAAACCGCCGAAAATGCAATCCTAACGGGCAGTTGGTGGTTGAATTTTCCGTGAATCGGTGCTATTCTCAACATAGGTATGCGCGTAAGTTTTGCGATTTGCCGAAAGCGGCAGTATCGCAGTTTGAAAAAGGATTGGAAAGCGGGATTCCCATGGATGCTTTACTGAAGTTTTTGAAGAATTACAAGAAACACCCGGTTCTGGCGGCGATTGTGGTTTTGCTGTTGATTGGCGTCGGTATCTTCCTGTTTGTGCAGGCCCAGAAGAGCTCTTCCGGCGGCGCAGGGGATCCGACCCTTCCGATTGTCACGGACACCCCCACCGAGGCGGTTTCTCCGACACCGGCTCCGGACACTCCCACAGAGGCCCCGGCGACCCCTACGGAGGAAGCGAAGCCTACGGACACACCGGTTCCGGAGCTTACGGCTACGCCGACGCCCGCGAAGACCGCGACACCCACAAAGGCGGTAACGCCGACCAAGGCGCCCACCAAGGCACCAACCAAAACGCCGACCCCCACGAAGGCGCCGACAAAGACTCCGACTCCGACGCAGAAGGCTTCCATCGACGAAAACGGCTCCTATTACAGCAAATCCGAGGTGGCGCTCTACATCCATACCTACGGTCATCTTCCGAAGAACTACATCACCAAGCAGGAGGCCGAGGACCTGGGCTGGTGCGGCGGCAGCGTTGAACGCTACGCCAAGGGCAAAGCCATCGGCGGCGATTACTTCGGCAATTACGAAGGCAAGCTCCCGAAGAAGAGCGGCCGAAAATATTACGAGTGCGACATCGACACCAAGGGCGCCTCGAGCCGCGGCGCAAAGCGCATCATCTTCTCCAATGACGGCCTGATTTTCTACACCGACGACCACTACGAAACCTTCACGCAGCTGTATTGATTAAGGAGTTTTCGATTCCATGAAGACGATTGTTTTAGACGGACTTTATATGAACACCCGGGAGACGACCCACACCTACCTTGCGTGGCGCCTCGGTCTTCCGTCCTACTACGGGCGAAACCTCGACGCCCTGCACGACGTGCTGACGGATCCCTGCGAACCGACGCAGATCATCCTCTACCGTAAGGACCGGATGCTGGAATCTCTCGGCGAATACGGGGAGCAGCTGCTCGCGGTCTTCCGCGATGCCGCCGCAGAGAGCCCGACTCTTCGCTTCGCGGAGGACGAGCGCTAAGGTTCCGGTCGCAGCTTCGCGACATTTCAGCGAAAAGCCGCCCGGCTGCCCCGGCCGCGAACGCACAACAAAAGCTCACGGAAAAGGCCCTCCGGCTGTTACGCCGGAAGGCCTTTCTTACTTACCATACTGTGCGGTTGAGATAGTATACCGTGACGCTGCCGTCTTTGTTAATACCGAAGCGCGAAACGGACCCTGCCTTTCCGCGGAACCGAACCCGGCCGCGGTCCTCAAGGGTCATCCCCAGAAGCATCGCCTGCAGGAAGGAAAGGGCTGTTCCGTGGGAGACAATCAGAAGATTTCCCTCGGTCTTCGTTGTAATTTCCTCATAGAACGGCTGCAAACGGGCCCACACATCGCGGTCCGACTCCGCATCCGGAAAGGGACGATAGTCCGGATCGAACTCATCCTTCGGCGGATTGCGGTGTTCCGCAAACCATTCCCAGGGCTTTCCGTTGCCCTCGCCCGCGTTGACCTCGCGGATTACCGGGCGATACACCGGCGTCAGTCCCAGAGTCTCGTTGATTCCCTCCGCTGTCATGGATGCACGCTTCAGGTCCGAGACCAACATCGTGTAATCGCTGTTCACGCCCTCGGTCTGCAACCATTTGCCGACCTCCCGCGCCTGCTCCATGCCCCGCTCCGAGAGGGGCCAGTCTCCCCACGCGCCCACGTGTCCGTTTGTGTGATGTACAGACTCCGTGTGCTGCACCGTAATCACGGTGCGTTCCGTCTTCCAAAGTTCTGCCATTGCCTTCTCCTTTCCGCGCACCCCCTGCGCATGCCCACTCTGTTTCTAAAGGTCAAAAAAAGCAGGTGCACAGGTGCATCTGCCTTTTTGATAGCGAAGGGGGGATTCGAACCCTCGACACTACGGGTATGAACCGTATGCTCTAGCCAACTGAGCTACTTCGCCAAAAAATGCCGCTCTCAAGCGGTACTTCGCTATTATACCATGAACGTTTTGTTTGTCAAGCCTTTCGACAAAAAAACTTCTCACACCTTTTCGCGGACCTTTCCTGGGGCCTTTACAAGGCAAATGCACCCGGTAATAGCTCGGCAAGAGTATGGGCTTCGCAATCCTCGAACGCGCCGTCCGTACCCACTGCCCACAGCACCGTGAACTCCTCTGCATTGACAAACTCCGAGAGGGCCTGACGGCAGATTCCGCAGGGCGGGCAGGGAACAAGCTCGCCGTCCTTCTTTCCGCCCACAATGGCAATCGCCGCAAAATCGCCCTTCCCGCGACCGTCCGCAACCGCCGAAAAAAGCGCCGTGCGCTCCGCACAGTTCGTTGCACCGAAGGATGCATTTTCCACGTTACAGCCGCGGTAGATCGCGCCGTCCTTTGTCAACAGGGCCGCTCCCACCGCGAACCCGGAATACGGGCAGTAACTGTTCTTCCGCGCCGCATAAGCTTCCGAAAGCAACCGTTCCCAATCTTTCATCGTCCGTTCCTCCCGCGTCCGCAGACGCCTGTCTATACTCCCGCGAATGACACCCAAAGCCGACCGTCATCCGCTACTCCTGCTCTGCGTCACAGTTGCAGGTGAGGGTCGTGCCGTCCGTCTTGAAGATCACTGTCCCGTGAAGGTCGGTGCGGTACGTAATCACATGAAAATCCGAAAGAAGGTCCAAAACCTTCGTGGAGGGGGTTCCCTCCTCACCGTCCTCGGTCTTTCCACAGCAGATCACCGCATATTTCGGCTGCACTGCCTTTAAAAACTTCTTGTTGGTCGCATCGCTCTTTCCGTGATGCCCCGTCTTTAAGACATCGGCGCGGATCGTGTAGCTCGAATCAATCAGCTCCTTCTCCGTCGTGGACAACGCATCGCCCATCAAAAGGAAGCTGCGTTCCCCGTACACGAGGCGAATCGCGATGGAGGCATCGTTGTCCGAGCCTTCCTTCAAAGCCTTCGGCCCCGGGGCAAGCACCGTGAAACTGCCGTTTCCGAAGGTGTACTGCGCTCCCACTTCCGGGGATATGCAGGAGATATTCTTCTCTTTGACCGCCGCCACCATTGCCGAGTATGCGTCGGACTTTTCTTTCTTCGGCGAGATGAACATCTGCCCTACGGCAAATTCGCGCAGCACATCCGCCATTCCCCCGACATGGTCGATGTCCCCGTGGGTCATGATCACATAGTCGAGCTTACTGACCGATTGCGCCTTCAGGTACGCGATTACCGTGTCCGCACTGCTCGGATATCCCGCGTCAATCAGCATCGTAACGCCGTCCGCGCGCAGGAAAATGGCGTCCGCCTTGCCGATGTCAAGGATGTGCACTTCGCACCCCGAAGCAGCCGGGGCGACGGTCACCGTCGGCGTGGTTTCGCTTCCGTTCTTTTTGCTGCGGTCGCATGCCGTTAGCAGCACAAGGCTACAAAGCACCGCGCAAAGAACTGAAATCCGGATTGCCCGTTTTCGCAACAATTTACTCATGAAAAACCTCATTCTTACTTTAAGAAGCCGGTGATAATCTGCTTCTCGGCTTCCTCCTCGGTGAGTCCGAGGGTCATTAATTTGATAATCTGGTCGCCTGCAATTTTACCGATGGCCGCCTCGTGAATCAAGGACGCATCGAGGTGGTTGGCCGTAAGCATCGGCGCCGCCGCAACCGAGCCGCTCTCCATCAGGATGGCATCGCACTCGGAATGTCCCTTGCAGCGGTTGTTGCCGTTGATATTCGAGAAGAATTCCTGGCGGGAATTGCCCTTGGCAACCGAGCGGGACACCAGATCCACAGAGCTGTCCTCGCCGTTCATTTCCACCGAGAAATCGGTCTTTGCGTACTGCTGATCGTGGGTCATGATCTTCTCGCGAATCACAAGGTTCGCGCGGTCACCCACCGTCGCCCGGGTCGTGCGGACCGTCGAATCCACGCCCTCGATCTGAACCGTGTCCATCTCCAGGGAACTTCCCTCATCGAGAAATACCACCGTCTCGGGATTCAAGATGCGCTCCCCCGTGCCCTCACCGGTGCCGTAGTGCTTCTCCACGTACTTCACGCGGGCGTTTTTGCCGATATGGAAGGTGTGGATGCCGTCGTGCTCCGACTTTTTGTCACCGCCGTTGTGGATGCCGCAGCCCGCGACAATCGTCACGTCCGCGTCCTCGCCGACGTAGAAATCGTTGTAGACACACTCCTGCAGACCGCTCTGGGAGATGACAACCGGGATATGCACGCTCTCGTGCTTCGTTCCGGCCTTGATGATAATGTCGATGCCGGGCTTGTCCGACTTCGTCACGATATTGATATTTTCCGTGGTGTTGCGCCCTGCGCCCTCACCGTTGACACGGAAATTGTAAGCGCCCTGCGGTACCTCATGCAGATCCGCAACCTGCTCGAAAAGATTCTTCAAAATGGCATCCATTCTTACTCACCGTCCTTTCGATACGCGGAAAGACCCTCGGCGTCCTTGTGGTAAAGGCATCCCAGGGAATCGCTCAGAATCTTCGGCAGCAGCTCCTCGCTGGCCGCCTGCGTGAGAACCTCGCCGCCCGCAATCACAACGATGCGGTCCGCGATGTTTAAGATGCGCTCCTGATGGCTGATGACGACAACCGAGCCGTTCATCTCCTTGTGGAGACGGTCGAAGATGCGGATGAGATTCTGGAAACTCCAGAGGTCGATTCCGGCCTCCGGCTCGTCAAACACGGAAAATTCGGGCTTTCTGGCGAGGATCGATGCAATCTCGATGCGCTTCAGCTCGCCGCCGGAGAGGCTTGCATTGACCTCCCGGTCCACATAGTCTCTGGCGCACAGGCCCACCTCCGAGAGGTACTGGCACGCCTCGGAGATACTCAGCTTTCCGCCGTAAGCGAGGGTGATCAGATCTTTCACGGTGATGCCCTTAAAGCGGACGGGCTGCTGGAAGGCAAATCCGATTCCCAGCTTTGCGCGCTCCGTAATCGAGAGGTCCGTGATGTCCTGTCCCTTGTAGAGAATCTGTCCCGACGTGGGCTTCTCGATTCCCATGATTAACCGGGCGAGGGTGGATTTGCCGCCGCCGTTGGGGCCGGTGATGGCAACGAACTCATTCTCGCCGATAGTCAGACTCACATTTTTTATAATTTCTTTGGCCTGTTCCGAAGATTCATCCTTCACCTCGAAACCGACGTTTCGTAACTCAAGCATATACGTTTCCTTCCTGTGCCGGTCGGGGCTGCGCAACGGTTTTGCACCTCCGCCCTGCCGGTCCGGGCTCATTATACCATACTTCGGGGATTCCGAAAAGGAGACAATCTTGAAAACTTTATGTACTGCGGCGAAAGGGCGGAAAACGGGGCGTTGAAAAAAGTTTTGCATTTTCCGAACCCGTCTTGTATAATATGTATCAACAATTTTCCGAAATAAGGAGTGTGATTTTTTCTTGGACCCAGCCTCACGATTACAACTGGCGATCATTATTCTTCTGCTGCTTTTGTCAGCATTCTTTTCCTCTGCGGAGACAGCTCTTGTTTCCGTCAACCGCATCCGCATGCGAAGCCTCGCCGAGACCCGCAGAGCCGCGCGCCGCGTTCTCGCGCTTCTCGATAACCAGACGAAGCTTCTCTCTGCAATTCTAATCGGCAACAACATTGTTAATATATCGGCGTCCGCTCTCACGTCGCTGTTTGCGCAACGTCTCTGGGGCAACACCTACCTTTCGGTGGCCACCGGCGTTTTGACCTTCATTGTCATTCTGTTCGGGGAAATTCTGCCGAAGACCGTGGCCGCGCTTTACTGCGACCGCATTTCCATGGCCTATGCACCGGTCATCTCCCTCTACACCTGGCTGATGACGCCCATTATCTTCCTCATCAACGCCATCGCAAACGGTATCCTTAAACTTCTCCGAATTGACCCGAAGCACCGCCAGGCCATCACCGAAGACGAGCTTCTGACGGTTGTGGAGGCGAGCCACGAGGACGGCGTTTTGGAGAACGAAGAGAAAGAGATGATCAACAACGTGGTGGACTTCGGCGATTCCCTTGCTAAGGACGTCATGGTCCCCCGCATCGATGTGGATTTCATCGAGACAGGCATGTCCTACGACGAGATTGTGGCTGCTTTCCGCGCCAACAACTACTCCCGCCTGCCAGTCTTTGAGACCACCCAGGACAACGTGGTGGGCATTCTGTTTTTAAAGGACCTCTTCCACTACGACGGTCCCAAGGAGGATTTCGACGTGCGGAAGCTGATGCGAAAGCCCTTCTTCACTTACGAATTCAAAAAGACTGCGGACCTCCTTGCGGAGCTTCGCCGCGAGTCCGTCACCATCGCCGTTGTCCTGGATGAATACGGCTCCACCGCCGGCATCATCACCCTTGAGGACCTCCTTGAGGAGATCGTCGGCGAGATCCGCGATGAGTATGACGCCGATGAGCAGGACCCCGTTGTTCCGGTTTCCGAAACCGAGTTCTTGATTGACGGCACCGCCAAACTCGAGGACGTCAACGAAGCCACCGGTCTTTTGCTTGCCTCCGACGATTACGACTCCATCGCCGGCCACATCTACCAGCTCTTGGAGCACATCCCCACGGAGGGCGAAACGGTCACCGACGAAAACGGTGTGATCTACGAAGTGATTGCCGTGGACAAGAACCGCATCGACCGCATCCGCCTCACGCTTCCGCAGATCCCTTCGGAAGCGCCCACCCGCGAGATGCCCGAGTAACCGGTGCAGGTGCAGGGAAGCATCCCGGAAGCGCCGACCGGACAGGAACTTATAAACACTTGCGCAAAGAACAACGCCCGACGGATTTCTCCGCCGGGCGTCTTTTTGCCTTGCTGTATGTTATCCCCCGCAGTTTATTTCGAAAGAGTCTCCGTGAGATTCCGGTTCACCTTGATCAGGTAGATAATCTCGCCGGTCTTCTTGTCTGTCTCCTGCTTAACGACTTCTCCCAGATTAAGCCAGATCTCCGTATTAAGATCGATTTTCTTGCAGCGCTTTCCGCGAACCACAAAGGTGTCATCCGTGGTGAATCTTCCGTTCTGGATGTCGGCGTCGGACACTTCCCAATAACCGTCCACGCGCTCGCACAGACCGATGAACACATAGTCGATATCGTACTGCTCCACGAGCCGGCTGACTTCCGCCTGATCTCTGGATTCGTACAGTGTGATGACATCTTTATGTCTCTGATCTACCACCTCCGGATACTGGTCGATGGTACCCGAGCTTCTCCACAGCCACTCGTGGGTCTGCCATCCGAGAACCGTAGGCATACCGGTAAATGCGGACACGCGGTTAAAGTAGGTGTAGCTCAAACCACACATTTCCAGCACGGTGTGCTGCTTATCGAAGGTCTCGTTGATGTAATCGATGATATCCGCCTCGGCCTCGCTGGCGTCATCGCGGATGAAGGTTGTGGCGTCGAGGCACTGGTATTTGCCGCTGAACCATGCCGTGTAGGCTTCATTGAAGTAGCCGATGGTCGTGGTGAAGAGGCAAAGAAGAACAATACCGATGGCCTTCATCGCGCGGTTTTTCGGCATCGTCACGAAACGCACGAGAATGTATGCCATGCTCAGTCCGAACATGATAAACGCCTGATAGGTCAGCTTAAACATCGTGTTGGCACGGACATAGGCGCCGGAATAGATGTCTCTTACGTAGATGATCTCCGGAAGAAGCACCAGACCGAATGCGCACAAGCCGATGGTGAGTACAAAGAGGTCGGAGATTCCGAGGTTGCCGAGGAAGGCACCGAAGCCGTGTCTTCCGCCGATAATCTCTTCGGAATTTTCCTCATTCTCGACATCGAGCAATGCGTCCTTCGGAACCGGCTCGAAGCGGCGCGCCCTTCTCTCCTTGCGGAACTCCCAGATGCGGAAGCCGAGGAAGGACCACAGGCAGGCATTCGGAAGTCCCCACAAGATTAACAGCTGGAACTGCTTCGTGTGATGAACACCCGTGCAGAAGCCGATGGACGAAGCAATGCTGTCAAACGTAAGCGTAAACGGCAGTGCGACAATCAATCCGACCACCAGGAACATGGCTGCCTGGTAAGCCGTAAGTATAATGGCCGAGAGGCGGAACCGGTGGGTAATGAGGTTGCAGAACAACACAATCGCACCGCAAACCACAAAGTAAATCGGGAAATCCCAATAGTTCGTCATGTGGAACAAACCGACGAAAAATGCGCACAGCACCAGCATCGGATCGAACACTTCCTTAAGCACCGGCGGCCGCACCGGAACCGCATCGTTGATGCGAACCAGATCCATGGCCTTTTTGCGCTTCTGCATCCATGCCAAAAGCAATGCGAGCACCGTCAATACGAAGATCATGTTGAACACGTGGGCATGGAGATCGCCGATGGCAAAGGAGTACACCGGGAACTCGTGGATGGTCTTATCCGCGCGGTCGGGATTGTAGCCGATATAGCGCGTCGCATCCGGGAACCAGTAGCTGTAGGTGCTGTCCTCGCCGTGGAGACGCTGAAGCTTCGGGTAGATGAATTTGTAGAACGGATAGTGCATATTTCCGGCGATGGCAACCGCAAGGCCGGAGAGCGTTCCCGCAATCACCGGGCGGAAGAAAGGCTTTCCGCTCTCCTCCGACACTGCACCGATCTGCCGCATGGTGTCGATCTCCGAAGGCGTCCAGTTGCGCTTCGCGCGGTCCTTGATAAAGATGTGCATGAGGTTGTTGCCGATGGAATACGAAAGGGCAAATGCCATCGCGGCAAGCATCATCATCGCGATGTTGTAACCGACGGATACCGGTACACCGGCGAGTTTGGTCAAAAACGTTGCCATGTACTGGCTCACGTAGTAATAGTTGATGCCGTTACCGGAGAACCACATGTCCGGAGCGGGCATGTAATCCGACTTGAACATGGACATCATGTAACCGTAGTCCATGTAGCGCTCGGTGCCGTTGGCATCCGGGGAGATACCCTTTAAGTAGCACCAGAAAATGAGGAATGCAAAGAAGATGGTCTCCACCGCCATGATGGAGCAGAGCCGGTCGGGGGTGTAAAGCCCCGTCATGCGGTTCTTGCGGTTCTTCCTGCCCTCGGTGAAATAGTAGAACAAAAATCCTCCCGCGCACAGAAGAACGACGCACAGGATGCAGTTTGTCCGGGTGAATTTAAGGACATGAATCGACGAGAGGAACCACAAAAGCCATCCGCTTACCGCGATACCGATGGTCTTTGCGAACATCCATCCGCCGTCCTGAAAATGCCTAAACAACAAGATGCAAAACGGTTGAAATGCAACTCCGATGACCAACAGAGTCAGCCACCAGCGAAGTACATGCGTAAAATCCTCCGACCCCAGATACTTCATCCCCAGGTAGGAGAAAAGCAGGAAAAAGAACGCGGCTACCGAAAACCGGATCGCCAGGGAAGTTCTCTCATTAGCCTTCATCAGTAGTATTCTCCTTCTCTTCTTTCATGCTCCGCTTAATGCAGCGGTTAATCTCGCGGAAATCCTTCCACGCCTGCTTACCGATCTTGAAGATCTTCTTCATGTTGATGGAGTTCACGCCGCCCTGACGGGGACGGAACGTGATCGGAATATAGAGCACCGGCTCCTTCTTCTTGGCATAGAGCACCGACAAAACCACGTTTGGCAGATTGTAATTCTCCGGAATCACCTTAAGGTTCTTCTCCAGATACTCCGCCTGCATGATTCTAAAGGGCGTGTTGGCATCCTTCACCCGCACGTGGAAGCACAAAAGGCACACAAGCTTTAAGGTCTTCGTGACAAACACGCGGGACAGACCGTCCTGGCGTCCCTTGCGGTGTCCGATAACCATGTGGTACTGCTCCCGCTTCTCCCAGAACTGCGGAAACTCCTCCGGTCTGGTCTGTCCGTCGGAATCAGTCTGGAAGACGTAGTCCGCGCCGTGTTCCAGCGCATAGCGGTACCCGTACAGGACCGTCGCGCCGTGCCCCCCGTTCGGCTTTGTGAGCGGTACGAACTTCGGCATGGTCTCCGCCAGCTTCTGCATGATTGCATAGGTGGAGTCCTTGCTTCCGTCATCGATGACCACGAGGCGGCTCTCTTCGCTCCGCTCCTTAATCACCTCATACCATTCCTTTACAACGGTCTCAATGTTCGCCTCCTCGTTATATGCGGGAATAACGATGTACAACGTGTTCATTTGCCTATACTCCTTTAAACTTATTCTTCCGTGCCCTGCAGCGCTTCGCCGTCATTGTTGTACTCAATGTCCGGAATTGTGTGCTGCAGAAATTTGGTCGTATCGTAGATAATCGTGCTTCCGTCGTTATACACCGGTTCGAAGGTCATGGAAATGACTGCTTCGTTCACCTTGTACTCGGTGGAAGTCCGCGCATCCCTGTCGACAATGATGAAGCGGATATTGTTCTCCCTCACCTGCGTAATCAGCTTCTCGGATGTTGACGACTCGTACATCTCCTTCACCTTCCGATCTCTCGTAAGGGTGTCGTATCCGGCGGACCAGGCGTAATACGGCCAGCCGTAGTACAGCATCGCGCCGCCCATAACGACATTGTTCAGCGAGTAGTACGGAGAGAGGAAAATGTCCTGCGAGGTTGCATTTTCCGAGATCCACTCGGTGACCGGATCATCTTCAGAGAGCGTTAAGAACCGCCCCTGTTTGATGTCGTTCTTCCGGATGACCGTGCGGAGGTCGTAGATTCCGGTGATTGTCAAAGCGAACAAAAGTGCGCAGGCGACAATCTTCGGCCAGCCTCCCGCTCTCTCGAAAAGCCACACTAAGAAGTGGGCTGCGGGAACTGCGAGAAGCATTAAGCTCATCATGATGTATTTGTGGTTAACCGTTATATCAATCGTGAGCGACACGGTGAATGCAAAGATAAAGGGCGCGGTAAATGCAACCCAGATCCATTTGCGGGTGCCGTCCGCAAGCAGGAATGCCGCAAGCAGAATGAAGGGCAGAATGCCGCAAAGGGTCATGATATAGTCCCAGGAACCCGCAAAGGTGCGAAGGTCCGCAAGGAAACCGGGATAGTATTTCACGTCGACCACAGAGCCGTCGATGAAGAACTTCGTAGCTCCCATGGTGCACGCCACGGTGATGAACGCGGTGACGGCGTACTCCAGCCGGTGGTCGGCGACAACCGCCAGAAGGAACAAAACGCACAGGCATCCGATGACGCAGGCGCCGTTGAAGAAGCTGCACATGCCTAGAAGCAGTCCGAGCAGAACCGGCCGGACGTAACTCTCCGGAAGCCATCCCTCCTTTGTGAGGAGCGCGTAGCGAAGCGTATACCCGATTTTTTCAATCGGGAACATCTGATACTCCGGATCCTCCGCCCGCATGAGAAGTCTCTTCTCCGTCATGCGGAAACGCACGCGGTCCACCGCCGAGAAGACAAGCGGAAGCAGGAAAAGAACCAGAATCAACAGCGCACACAAACCGATGGCAAGGTGCCGCTGGTTGCAATAGACGTTTAAGTTCCAAAGGCCCCAATCCTCGTGAGTGGTGGTTCCGATGAATTCCGAGCCGTCCCGGAACTGCGTCTGGAGGGCCCGGGATATTTTCTTCGGATCAACCATTCCCAGGATATCACGGTTCAGGACGCCGTCAGTACCTCCCCCGAGCTGCTTCCAAAGATCCGGGTCCGCCAGTTTTAACGTAGCCCGGGTCGGATGGGTGAAGAAGTCGAACACGGCATCGCTGCTTCGGAACGCAAACAACGCAGCAGCGACATAGCCTACCGCACGCTTTCCCGTAAGCTTTACGGCGAGCACGTACAGAAGCCAGAAGGCAAAGGCAAAGCACAAGGCACTGGGAAGGTTGAACGCCCAGTCGAGGCGCATGCCGAGATACTCCAGATTGCCCACCATGAACTGGAACATAAAGTGGTATTTGATGTCCTCTCCCGCAAAATGCGAATAGGTCGTCGGGAAATTGTTTCCCTTGGAGAAGGAACGAATCATGCCCAGATGGGGCGCGAAATCACTGAAAACACTGTAGCCGACGCGGTACACACCGTTCTGGTACGAGAACGTCCACCACATGAGAAAGAATGCAAACACCAAAGTGATGCCCATGAACATGAGCTCACCCGGATTGGTCTGATTGATGTAGGCGCCGACTCTGCGAAGGCGCTTCGTTTTGTACAGGCGATATGCCCCGAGTCCGTCGATTGCCGCAAACAAAAGGAATACGATGGCATCTGCGACTCCCAAAGGCTCCTTTGCGCCGCACATTGCAGCGAGATACGCCGCAAAATACGTCGTCCACGTCATGAGGAACGCACCGAGCACGTACCAGAGGGGAATACAAATGAGAATCGACGTCGAAGCGATCTTCTCCCCGGAGTAGGTTCTGCGCGCAAATGACGCTGCTTTCGGGAACACCAGGGAACAAATCACGAACCCTGTGAACACATTCAGCAGGATGTACAAAAAGCCCAGCATAAAGCCTCCCATCGGCATGTTCTGCAGTCCATGCCTTTTTTATTTCTCTCTCATCCCTGCGCGGGGGACGGCGTCTCGGGAGCCGGTGTCGGCGTAGGCCGTGCCACGGTTCCCATGACGGTCGGCGGAATTGCCGCTACCGCCGCCGGCGCGCTGATATACATCGTTTCCGCAGGGTCGTCGCGTCCCGGTCCCGTGGACGGGGTAACCGGCGACTCCGCTGCATTTACGGACGAAGTAATCGAAACCGCTGCCGTAGGTTCAAACGGAAGCCGGATGCGTCTCTCCAGACCGGCACCCAGAACAAATGCGAACAACGCGCAGGCAAATGCAACCATGGCGCTGCGGAACGTACGGTTCCGCTTCCGGATCTGCTCTTTCTTCGCCTCTGCCTTCGCGAGTACGCTTCTATACATTTCATCACTGCTCTTCATATGAAAAACCGCTCCTCTCAAGCTCTGCGCGCAACGCCTTCTTCGCGTTGTACAAAAGGTTCTCGATCTGCCGTTTGCTCCGCTTCATGACCATGGCAACTTCCTCGTTGCTTAACTCCTCAAAGAAGGAAAGCATGAGCACCTGCCGGTACTCCGTCCGGAGTGTTTTCATGGCCCGGTGAAGCATCTGCGACCGCTCGTCCCGAAGGTACGCCGTCTCGATATTCTCCTCCGAAGCGATGTCCTCCGCGGAAGACAGCGGAATCGACCGGTTCCTCGCGTCTTTTCGGATGTATTTGCAGGTTATGTTCCGGCCGATGGCGTAGAGCCAGGTCTTAAACCGGCACCGCCCGTGAAACCGCGGCTTTCGCACCGCAAGCTCCGCGAAGGTGTCCTCCGTCAAATCCTCGGCAACGTGTACATTCCCGACATAGCTGTTTAAATACAGCATCAATCCGTAATGATACTCACGGATGATTTCGTGAAGCCCCTCGTTATCGCCGTCCAAAAAACGGCGATAGCTGCTTTCGCCAGGATCCATGAGCGTGCCTCCTCCAAGGACTTGATCAACCTCTTACACCCCTTAGTACCGCATGCGCGGCAAAACTCTAAGCGTTTTTTTCGAAATTTTCGGTTTTTTTGTAAATTTCTTTGAAAAGCAGCGTAAAATGCAGCGTTTTCAATGCATCAATCATAAGAATCAGTATACCACAGACTCCCTCGATTCCGCAAGACACAGCTTCACGGCTTTCGCATATTCCGCGGGTGTTAAGGACGTCACCGCGCGCTTTGCCATACCGAGGACATCCGCATCCCGAATCGGGTCCGCAATCTTGAAAAGCTCGTCTCCGCTTTGGCGGATTCCGAAGAAATCGCCGGGTCCGCGAAGGGAGAGATCCTTCTCGGCAATGGCATAGCCGTCGGTGGCCGTAAGGAGCACGGAAAGCCGCTCCCTTGCCTCGGCGGTGTCATTTCCCTGCACGAGAATACAATAGGACTGCTTCGCCCCTCTGCCGACACGTCCGCGCAGCTGATGGAGCTGCGCCAAGCCGAAGCGCTCCGCATCCTCGATCATCATCACCGTGGCGTTGGCGACATCGATGCCGACCTCGATCACGGTGGTGCTCACGCAAATGTCCGTCTCTCCCGCGGCGAAGGCTTCCATCACCGCGGTCTTCTCCTTCGCGCTCATGCGGCCGTGGAGTATTGCGATGCGCGCATTCGGAAGCTCTTCCGCAAGGCGCTCCGCGTAGTCGGTGACATTTTCCGCGTCCAAGCCGTCGCTCTCCTCGATGAGCGGGCAGATGACGTAGGCCTGCTCTCCCGCTGCGATGTGGTCTGCAAGGAATTTGTAGGCCTTCGGCCGGTACGTGGCATCCACCACCGCAGTTTTAATCCGAAGGCGGTTCGCGGGCATCTCATCAAGAATGGAGATGTCCAGATCCGCATACAGCATCATCGCCAGGGTCCGGGGAATCGGTGTTGCGCTCATCAAAAGCATATGGGGCGTCGTGCCCTTGTCCGAGAGCGCTCGGCGCTGCTCCACGCCGAAGCGGTGCTGCTCATCCACAACCACGGTTCCGAGGTTTTTAAACGAAACGCCCTGCTGGAACAGCGCGTGAGTACCCACCAGAACAGAGATTTCTCCGGATTCCAGCTCTCGTAAAATCTCCCGCTTCTGCGCTGCCGGAGTGGATCCCGTAAGAAGCGAAACCGTAAGGCCGAGGCCGCCTAAGCGCCGCTCCAGCTCCGCAAAATGCTGCTTCGCCAGCACTTCCGTGGGCACCATCAGGCACGCCTGATACCCCGCTTCCGCCGTGGCCGCAAGCGTAAGCTCCGCGATCACGGTTTTGCCCGAGCCTACGTCGCCCTGCAGAAGCCGCTGCATGGGATGGGTTCCCCGAAGGTCCGCGGCAATCTCGCTCCAGGCCCGTTTCTGAGCGCCCGTCAAATCGTAAGGAAGGCTTGCAAGCAACGCCTTCGAAAAGCCGTCGCAATTCACCGGACAGCGGTTCGGAACCGTCTCCGTCTGCTCCCGGAGATTGCGGACTGAGAGAAGGAAGCCGAAGAATTCGTCGAAGGCAAGCCGCCGCATGGCTTCCCGCGTCGTCTCCTCCGTCTTCGGAAAATGCGCCTCCTCCATGGCGTCCTTTAACCGCATCAGCCCGGTCTCCCGAAGGATTCCCGCGGGAATCTTCTCGGTGATCTCGCACACCGCAAGGGCTTCCCGCACGGCCTTGGCAATGGCATTGGTGGTAAGTCCCGCCGTAAGTCCGTAGACGGGACGAAGTGTCTTCATCAAAACACGGTACTGCTCCGGCGTGTACATCTCCGGCTGCAACAGATAGCGCTCCCTCTTATCTCTTGCAACACGGCCGCGAAGAAGGACGTATTTGGCGACGGAAATCATTTTCCGCAGGTACGGACGGTTATACCACCGCACCGTGATAGTGCCGGAGGCATCGCGGAATTTGCCAATCAAGAGGCTTCCGCGGGATGTCTTAACGGAACTCGGAACCCCCGCGAAGGTGCCTAAGAACGTGGCGGTCCGCCCCTCCGTCGCCGCGGAAACCGGAATCTCCGCCGCGTAGGTCTCGTAGCGCTTCGGCAGGTACGCCAAAAGCTCGCCGACCGTATCGATCCGCAAGCGGTGAAATGCCTCGGCCGTCTTCGGACCGATGCCCTTCAGTTTTGTGACAGATTCCGTACTTTTCATCTTTGCAAAAAACGCCGGCTGCAATTACGCAACCGGCGTCTCTCCTTCTCTCTCATTCCACCGATACAACGTAGTAGTAGATCGGTTGTCCGCCGTTGTGAACCTCAACATCCACAAGCGGGTACTTTTCGGTGAAGCGCGCTGCAAGGCCCTGCGCCTGCTCCTCCGTCACATCGCTTCCGTAGTAGATGCTTAAGAGGCCGGATTCGTCGTCCACCATCGTGTCGATCATCGAAAGCGTTGTCTCATCGATATCCTGTCCGACGGCAACGATTCCGTGATCGGAGATGCCCATGATGTCGGACTCGTGAATCTCGTGGCCTTCGAAGCTCGTATCGCGCACGGCGTACGTCACCTGACCGCTCTTCACATACGAAAGCGCCTCGGTCATCGCCTCGGCGTTCTCCGCCGCGGATACCTCGGGATTGAACGCAATCACTGCGCTGATACCCTGGGGCACCGTCTTGGTGGGGATAACGATAATCTTCTTGTCCTCCACAAGGCTCTTCGCCTGCTCTGCGGCAAGAATAATATTCTTATTGTTCGGAAGGATGAACACGGTGTCCGCCTCTACAGCGGCAACAGCCTTGAGCATATCCTCGGTGCTCGGGTTCATGGTCTGACCGCCCTCAATGAGGTGGTCAACGCCGAGCTCGCGGAAGATGGCGTTCATGCCGTCGCCCACAGAAACGGATACAAAGCCGAAAGGCTTGCGCTCTACAGGCTTCGCAGGTTCTGCGGCAATGGCTTCATTGCCCATGATCACGCGCTCGTTATGTTCCTCCCGCATATTGTCGATCTTCATGCGGGACAATTGTCCGTAGGTAAGGGCCCGCTGAATCGCGAGACCGGGGTCGTTGGTGTGCACATGCACCTTCACCACATCGTCGTCCGCCACGCATACGATGGAGTCGCCGATGGACGAGAGATACGCCTTGAACGAAGCCTCATCCGCAAGGGTAAACTCGCGCTTTCCGAGAAGGATGATGAACTCGGTGCAGTAACCGAACTTGATGTCCGCCGTGGAGATGTCGGTAGCAGCCGCGCCGCGTCCGCCGGATTTGCCCTCCGACTCGCCGCCGGCCTCCTCGAAGGAGTACTCAACCTCCTTGCCGAGCATACAATCAAGGCCGCCCTTCATAACCTCCAGAAGGCCGGTTCCGCCGGAGTCTACAACGCCGGCTTCCTTGAGCACCGGAAGAAGTTCCGGGGTATAGTCCAGGGCTTCCTGCATCCGCTGTACAACCTGCGTCAGGAAATCCTCAAAATCCGTGCTCACGTTGACAAGCTCGGCTGCGCGTTCCGCACCGGCTCTTGCCACCGTAAGAATGGTACCTTCCTTCGGCTTCATTACCGCATTGTACGCCGTGTCAACACCGCGTGCAAAGCTCTCCGCCGCAATCGGAATCGTAATCTCGTCATACTCGCGAATGACCTTGGAAAAACCTCGCAGCAGCTGCGAAAGAATAACTCCGGAATTGCCTCTCGCGCCCTTGAGGGAGCCCGAGGACATGGCCTTCGCCAACGACTTCATGGAGGAATCGGCAGCACCGACTTCCTTCACCGCCGACAGAATCGTCAGCGTCATATTTGTTCCGGTATCGCCGTCAGGCACCGGGAAAACGTTCAACTCGTTGATGATTTCCTTCTTGGATTCCAGATTCTTCGCACCCGCAAGAAACATCTTGCGCAACAATGCTGCATCCACTGTCTGCAACGCCACTTTTCGTTCCTCCTTTTCGCCCTGCCGCATGCGCGGCGCGAACCGGATTGTATCCCCCGGCTCCGGGCCTGTGCCATCAGTCGATTACACGAACACCGTCGACATAGACATTTATTTTCTCAACCGTCAAGCCGGAAAATTCTTCCACTCTGTACTTGACTGTTTCACACAAATTCTGACATACCGTAGCGACGCTGATTCCGTACGACACGATGATATGAAGATCAATCGTAAGGCGGTTGCCGTCAATCGCCACATGGACGCCGTGGTTCAAGCTCTCCCGGCGCAACAGCTTCGCAAGGCCGTCTTTCATGCTGACAGCAGACATTCCGACAACGCCGAAATTCTCAATGGCGGCGGAACCTGCATACTGCGCAATGACATCCAGATCGATAAAAACTTCTCCGTATTTCGTCTCCAAATTGCCGTCCATGATACACCTCTTTCCCGCATGCGTTCCCACTCCCTGTACCGCATGCTGATTTTCGGAATCTGCAGTTGCAAATCCCCGCATATTATAGTACAAATATGGGAAAAAAGCAAGTCCAACAAAAAGAGTCCGATACCGCGACTCCTCGTCGCTTATCGGACTCCCGCATCTCTCATTTCCGCATTAAGCACGCTCAACAAGGCCGGATCTGAGGCAAGCGGTGCAGACATGCATCTTCTTGGAAACACCGTTAACCTTTACATGAACCGACTTCACGTTGGACTTCCACATTCTGTTGGCACGTCCGGAAACCTGACTTCTCGTAATGCTGATCTGTCTTCCGAACAGAGCGCCTTTATCACAGATATCACACTTAGCCATGATATCGCACCTCCTTCACAAATGGACTCAAAAAACCCGAACATTGACATAATATCAAACTTGCCCGGAAAATGCAAGAACAATTTTCACGAATTTTTACTTCTTTTTCTTCTTTCCCTTGTCCTTACCGTCGTCCTTCGATTCGTCCTTCGACTCCGCTTCGGAAACGTCCTTCGCGTCCTCCTTCATAATCTCATCGGCAATCATGTTGATCTCCTCGTCGGAGACCTCGTTTCCGCTCTTTTTCTTGCCGATCATATTGCGGACACGCTCCACCACATCGGGAAGCATCTCGAAGATTCTCGACATGGTATCCTGATCCTTGATGGTAATCAGCCGGGTGTTGCCGTCGCGGATAATCAAAACGGCACAGGGCGACATTTTCCCGCCCACAGCACCGGTCGCACGGTTCTTTGCATCCTTGTTAAATGCGCCTGCTCCGACGGCAAATGCCACGTCCACAAGGGGAAGAATCACCGTTCCGTCCGGAAGCGTTCTCGCATCTCCCACAACACTCTTCGTGGAGACAAATCCTTCCATCCCCTCCAACAACTTTCCGACGGTCTCTCCGAAATTTACTTCTGCCATGATGTCTCTCCATTTCCGCGGTTTCCCGCTATGCTGTTCTGTATTCTGTCATTCCTCCGCAATCACGCGGCTTCCTTCTTAACAATTTTCTTAAGTTCCCCGGGCGTAGCGGTCATGCTGTCCTTCACCTTCGTAAACTCCTTCCGCATCTTCTTGATGTTCTTATCAAGGAGAATCGAAAGCCCCCGGATCACAACTCCGAACAACCGGATTCGGCCCTTTAAGGACCCTTCCCCGGCGATGATCTCACCGCCGAACTCCGGATAAAGATCGACGTGCTTCCAATACCACGGGTACAGGTTGGCAGCCACCGCATAAATCTTTCCGGTGGTCTCGGGGTTCTTCATGCCGAAGGTAATCTCCGCATGCCCCTTCCTCGGTGCGATGTGCTTAAGCAGCCACAAAGCCGTTTTCTTAAGCTTCGCCCAAGCTGCCTTTGTGGATTTCTTTTTGATGTATTTCTCCGCGAGACCTTTCTTTCTGGAGAAGAGCTCCGCTACGCACGAAGCGGTCTCCTTCCACCCTTCGATCCTATCGGCGATTCGCTCGGCAAATCCTTTCTTCTCCGGTTTTTCTTCCGCTGCGATCTCGGCGGTTGCTGCCTCCGCGCTCTCCTCCGGCTTCGTCTCCGCAGGGTTCTCCGGCTTCGTCTCCGCAGTGGTTTCCGGCTTCGTCTCCGCAGTAGTCTCCGATTTGGTTTCCGGTTTGGGTTCCGCAGGTTCAGCCGGTGTCTCCGATTCGGTCACAGCGGTTTCGGCGGTGGCATTTGCCGCGGTTTCCGCCGGTCCGGTTGTCGCGGTTTCCTCCGGTTTTGACTCTGCGGATTCAACCTCCGCAGGCTTCTCCTCCGAAGCTTCCTCTTTCTCCTTCGGGAAGATGGTTTCGTCGCCCTTCTTTCCGAAGAACCAGAAGATGCGAAGGCGCTTTGTGACTTTCAGAGGACTCTCCGCATCGATGCGAAGACTTATGATGTGCAACAGCCAGTGCACCCGGACCGTGCCGCGGTAGTCCTCCTTCGATTCTGCCTTCCCTTCCGCACTGTAGCGGATGGGGACAAACAGAACGAGAAGCAACAAAAGAAGCACGAGTCCCAGAATGCTTAAAAGCGTGATTCCGAGAATCTTCAAAATCAGCCAGACGACACTCATTCCTGCCTCCCGTTTCGGCCCTTAGGTGAGCGGCAGCGTTCCGCTCTTCGCCATCTCGTCCACCATCTGGCGGACTAACTCCAACGCATGCTCCCTGCCCTTTGCCAGGCCGAGCACGGTAACATCATGATCCTTTGCTTCCATCCATGCGTAGGTCAGCGGAATAATCTCCATCAGCCCCTGCGTAAGCTCCGAGCGGGTCACGCAGTACACGCCCTCGCCGCCTTTTTTGCGGCGGACGGCGCGAATCATGACGCCGAGTTCATCGGCATCTTCCGCGATGGTCCTCACATTGCCCTGAAGCGTAAGCATAGCATTTCCGCCTTTTCTCTCGCCGTAATTTCTAACCGAGTTTCTTTCGAAGCTCCGCAATCGCATACCGGCGCTCGCCGTTTGTGCGGCATCCGCGCAGCGATTGCTGCATATATTCCATCACCTCGGTGCGGTTTGCAAACCAAACCGGCAGCTCCGCGCAAACCTCGGCCATCCACTCTCTCACAAGCGCCTTCGGCATTCCGTCGAAACGCTCCGAAAGTTCCTTAAACAACGTATCCCTGCACGCTTCCACGCGCTCCGGTGTCGCGGCCGGTGCAGCCTCTTCCGAGAGCGAGGCAAATGCCGATGTCGACAGAAGTCTTGCCGCCTTCATCACCGGGATATAGGCAGTGGCCGTCTCCTCATCCATGGCATCAATCGCCGACTGCAGTCTTCCGGTCTCGGTTTCCGTGAGCACCGAGAGCGGTTCGAAGAACTGCTCCATGGCATCGTGCGCGGCTGCGGTCAGTTTCTCGTACTCCGCGTCGTCCGTATCCTGCCCTGCGGCGCGCTTCAGTTGGCAAAGCACTGCCGGAGCAAGGTCGGAAGCCACCGAGGAGTCCTCCGCCAGGGTATCCTGAACTCCATCCAAAATTCCGATTGCCGCAAGGGGATTGATGCAGCGCACCAGGCTTTCGGACAGGCCGATCTCGCCGTCCAGCTCTTTGGTTAAAGCGGAAAGCGACTCCGCAATCTCCGCGAGTTCCGTCTCCTTTGCAGCGCTCTCCGCTGCATCGGAGCCCATGACTTCTCTTGCTTTTGCAAGGCACGCGGCGGTCTCCGCCGAAGCTGCCGACGCATCTCCGATGCCCGCTGCGGAGCGGACGCGGTAGCAAAAGGCCTGAAGCCCCTCACCGTCATCCTGACCGTTGTACAGCGACAGGTATCCGGAGAGCAAATCATAGAACCGGGTCTTTGTCATTCGCGCGGGAAATGCACCCACCATCGCCTGCACCCGCAGGTTCATCATCATCGGGTCGTTGCCCGCAAAAATCTTTGAGAGAAGGCTTCTCACCTCATCGTCCGTATCGACCGGCACCATCTCTTTCAGTGCGGAAGCCTTGCGTTCCACTGCCTTCCGAAGCACGTCCGCCTCGGCGCGCAGCGTGGTAAGGGACTCCACACGGGCCGCAATCTCCCCGCGCAGCGCAAGGAGCTTCTCCGTCCCTTCGGAAACTTCGGAAAGTTCTCCCGCCTGCAGCGCCTTCACCATGGGAAGCGCCGCGGAAAGCCACTGCTTTGTCAGTTCTCCGGAATCCTCCGGCAGGTTTTCAATGCCTGCGGAAAGATTCAGCCAGGCCATATCATAGAAACCGCAGCACAAGCGGTGTTCGATACTTTTTACGCTCATAAATCGCTCTTGTCTCCTGCGTTGTTCGTATTTCCGACACCCGATCCGCCGACAGGCTCCCTCTTAACGTGGGTATGGGTGTAAAGATGGTCCATACAGTACTCGTAATTGCCTTCGCATTTGGAGCAAAAGCGGAACTCCAGCATATCGTCGTCAAGCTCGGTACGGCCGCAAACCGCACAGCGATGCTTGGTAATCACCTTCCGGGCACCGGCGGTATTGACCACACTGCCTTCTCTCTCGCCGGCCGCAACGCCCTGCATGTAGGCGTAGCGCCTTCGCAGGTCCGCGATGGTCCTGCGGCGTATCTTCCGCGTCTTGCGGGAGGCGACGAAATAGATTAAGAAGTTCAGAATTCCCACGACGAAAGGAATCGCCGCAAGCCAGAACACCAAAAGTCCGGCTCCGCTTTGCGTGCATTGAATGAAAAGCTTCACAAGCACGTAAATGTAATAGCCGGCATACGCCATGCCGAGGTATTTCACCTTAATCGGAATCAGGAAAAACACCAGAAGCTGAACATCACCGAACTCCGTCGCGAAGGCGAAGAACATGGCCAGATTGATGTATTCCAGTCCCACCGGAACCGAATATCCGACGCCGTAGACAAAGTAAAACACCAGGTAGAAAGCGATGCACATCAGGATATTAAACAGAATTCCCGAGAAGTAGAACAGGTTGAATCGAAAGCTGCCCCACCGTGCCTCCAGCATGTTTCCGAGAAAATAGTACAGGTACATGGAGATCAGCACAAAGAACAGATTGCTGTTCTCAATCGGCTGAACCAGAAATGTGAACAGTCTCCAAACCTGGCCGTGCAGGAATGTCTTCTCCACATCCAACGACAGCCATTCCCAGTAAAAATCCGGGCTTAAGGCAAAAATCAAAAATCCGACGCCGTAAAGCACCATCATGTACTTCATCAAACCGCGGATTGCGTATCTGCCGAATTTACGTTCCAATTTGTTAATCATTTTTCCTGCCTTCCGATGACGCACACCCCCACGCATGCGGTTTCTCCGCTTCCCTTGTGCCGTCCGATTGGTAAAATTTCGCCTTTTCTATTATATGTTTTTCCCGTGGCAATGTCAAACTTTTTGTGTTATACTTGGGTTGCCGCAAAGGGCCTTTCGGATTGCGCATTTGCCGTGTATGCAAACGAAAAATGCAGAAACAACGGAGGTTTTCGCGGCAGCATTTCCGTTTTTGGAGGAAACCATCATGGCACTGGACGGAGTTACCGTTTCCTGCCTCGTTCGCGAATGGCAGGAAGCTCTGGTCGGCGGGCGGATTACCAAGATTTCCCAGCCCGAGCCCGACGCACTCCTTCTCACGATAAAAAACTACGACACCTACCGGCTCCACCTCTCCGCGAGTGCTTCGCTGCCCCTTGCGTGTCTGATTCCCGACAACCGCCCCGCGCCTCTCACGGCGCCTGCGTTTTGCATGCTTCTTCGAAAGCACTTAAACAGCGCGCGTATTCTCTCCGTGGAGCAGCCGGATCTGGAGCGCATCATCCGTATCCGGATTGAACATCTCGACGAGATGGGCGACACCCGCGTCAAATCCATCCTCATCGAGCTGATGGGGAAGCACTCCAACATCATCTTCTGCGACGAGAACGACACCGTCATCGACAGCATCAAGCGCGTGTCCCAGCTGGTGAGCTCCGTGCGCGAAGTTCTTCCGGGAAGACCGTATTTCATTCCCAAAACAGCGGACAAATACTCCCTTCTCGCAGATTCTGCGGATGCCCTGACGGACGCGGTCCGCGGGTGTACCGGCGACCTCGCGCGGGCCGTCTATACCACCGTCACCGGTATAAGCCCGGTGCTTGCAAACGAGCTTCTGCACCGCGCTTCTCTCGATACCGCGACGGATGTCGCAGCCTGCGACGATGCCGGTTTTCTGCGTCTTCGGGATGCCTTCGCGTGGCTAGCGCAAACCGTTCGGGACGGCGCATTCTCTCCGAATTGCGTGATGAAGAACGGCGAGCCGGTGGAATTTGCCGCAATTCCTCTTACGGTGTATTCCGATTATCCGGACTATACGATTCAGTCCTTCTCCTCCATGAGCGAGCTGCTTTTGTACTATTATGAGACGAAGGAGGCGGCTACCCGCATTCGGCAGAAGTCCGCGGAGCTTCGCCGCACGGTACAGACCGCCATCGAACGCGTCGCAAAGAAACTCGATCTGCAGGAGAAGCATTTTAAGGACACGGAGAAGAAGGACCGCTTCCGCATCTACGGCGAGCTTCTGACCACATACGGGTACAGCGCCGTGTCGGGCTCCTCTTCCTTCACGTGCACCAACTACTACGACAACAAGGAAATCACGATTCCCCTCGACGAGACACTCTCCGTCATGGACAACGCCAAACGCTACTATGAGCGGTACAGCAAGTTAAAACGTACCGGAGAGGCTGTCACAAAGTATATTGAGGAAAGCCGCGCGGAGCTTTCGCACTTAGAGACCGTTCGGGAATCGCTTTCCTACGCCAAGGACGAGTCAGACCTCGCGGATATCCGCAGGGAACTTACGGACTGCGGATACCTGCGTTTTCACAAAGACCGCTCGGACAAGCGCGCTGCCAAAAAGCCCGCGAGCCGGCCGTACCACTATCGCACTCCCGAGGGCTTTGACATCTACGTCGGCCGTAACAACTACCAAAACGAGGAGCTTACGCATCATTTTGCGTCCGGCGGGGACTGGTGGTTCCACGCCAAAGGCATCCCCGGCTCCCACGTAGTGCTCCGCACCGGCGGCACTGCAGAGATTCCCGACGAAGTCTTTGAACTCGCCGGCTCCCTCGCCGCTTATTACTCTTCGGGGCGCAACGGGCAGAAAGTGGAGGTGGATTACCTTCTTAAGAAAAACGTAAAAAAGCCCGCAGGCGCCAAGCCGGGCTTCGTCGTTTATTATACCAACTACTCTCTTGTCGCAACTCCTGCAGAGCATGCGGAGCTGCTGGTTACGGAGTAAAAGGAAGGACTACTTTATGATTTTGGCAGACATGCATACGCACACGAATTTTTCGACGGACAGCCAGGCCGACCCTGAGGCGATGCTTGCAAGCGCCTATGAGCGCGGCCTTACGACCTACTGTTTCACCGACCACATGGACTACCTTTTCCCGATGGACAACTCGCTGTTTGTTTTCGACCCGGTAGTCTATTGGAAGACCATGTCGGAGCTTCGGGAACGGTGGCGCGGCCGCATCGATGTAAAAATCGGCGTGGAGCTTGGGCTTCGGGACGAGGCGGATACGGCCGCCCCGGTAAAAGCATTCTACGAGGAGCTCCTCGCCCAATACCCCTTCGACTTCGTCATCGGCTCCACGCATTGCCTCGAGCACACCGATCCGTACTATCCGGATTACTGGGAAGACAAATCCGGCACACAGGGTATGCTTCGCTACCTGGAGAGCGAACTATGGAACATGGAACACTACGACGGGTTCCATGTCTGCGGCCACCTCGACTACCTGATGCGGTATGTCCCGAAGGGCAAACGCGTCCACGAGCTTCCGCTCTGGCCGGTTTTAGACGAAATCCTTCACGTGCTTGTAAAGCGCGGAATCGGTCTTGAAATCAATACCGGCTCTCTTCGCCGTGGCTACCCGAAAACCAACCCTGCCGAAGTTATCGTTGTCCGCTATCACGATATCGGCGGCGACCTCATAACCATCGGCTCCGACGCCCATTACGCCGAACATGTCGCCGCGGACTTCGACCGTGCCGAAGCGATGCTTCGCAAGATCGGTTACAAAGAGTACGCAACCTTCAGCGGCGGCAAGCCGGAGTTTCACAAGTTTTAAAAACAATTAAGGGGATTGACTTGGTCAATCCCCTGTTTTGTCTCTTATTCCTGTTATTATGTCATTGCGGTGTGTATGGTGTAGCTTCTGCCAAAATGTGCGCTATCGCCGGGATACCTGCAGCTTCTTCCAGCGAGAAAACACAGTTTGTTTTAGCTGCAACAGTATAGATAGCGGAGGTTTCTTCTGCATCGGCAAGGAACACAACATACGATTTTCCTAAAGTCACAGTCCCCTCCGGCACGCGGATATAAATCTGCCCATTGTTCACAGGAGTATTTTTCCAGGTCTTCGTCACGGTGAAGTAGAAAACTTCTGTTGAATATCTGGAGGCGGAAAGAAGATTCTCCGCTTTCACAACAAAAACATTGGTGGCAAAATCGATAATCTCATTAATATCCGTAGATACGGAAAATGCATGTCCGTAATAAGGCGGTACGCTGCCTGCCGTTTCCGTTGCAATCTGTTCTGCAGAAGCAAGTATACCGCTCCACTGGTCGTCTTCGGATGAAAACACATTGTCGTAGAATATAAACGTACTTTGGGGTTCATAAACTGAAATATGTTTTTCCAAGCACAACAAGTATTCGCCCTCTTTTGTAAAGCCATAGACAAATGAGCCGGATTCGCCATCGTCGGCAATCGCATGGATGATGTTATTTTCCTCCCCCTCAAGAGTTCCCTTCAACACTCGTTGCGGGCAGAACAGATACACCTTCACCCCATAGGCATTCGTCTCTGTCCCAAGGTATTTCACCGTGATAAGATGTGTGGCGATGGACATTGCCTGCCGATTGTCAAAAATGATTTTGTCCAACAGCACTTTGTCGTTGTCTATCGGTTCCGTAATCTCAGCTGCGGCAGTAGGCGTCGGTGTAGCCGTCGCTGTTATGTTTTTCTCCCCGGTTTCCGAAGAGGCACTGTCACCTGTTTTCTTATCACAACCGAAAAGCACAAACGAAATCACGAAAACAAGAATGGCTGTCAAAACGGAAATCCGTCTTCCTCTCTGTTTTCTCATTTCATCGCCCTCCTTTCCGTTCCTCTACATAATAAGAATAGCATCATCGGCGCGGAGAGTCAAGTTTTTTTGCAAATAATTATATTTCTGCGTATTGTCAGACTTTTCTGCCTTCTCGCAGTTTCGCTACAATCTCTGCGAGAGCCGTAACGGCACCGTCAACTTCGGCCTGCGTGGTCTCCGGTGAAAGGGTCATTCGGATGGTACCGTTTTCATATTCCGGAGGGATGTGCAGGGCTTCGATGACATGCGAAACCTTGCCCGACGTCGAAGAACAGGCCGACCCGCCGGAGCAGGCGATTCCCGCCATGTCCATAAGCACTAATACCGACGCCGCTTCCACTCCGGCGAAAGATACATTCACATTGCCGGCCAACCGCTGTTTTCGGCTTCCGTTGACGCGGGAGTCCGGAATCTCCGTGAGAATCCGGTCAATCATCCGATCCCGCAGCTCGCGCATTTTACGCATGTTAGAGCGTAGCTCTCTGCAGGATGCCACAAGTGCAGCGGCGGTTCCCACGATGCCGGGAACATTTTCCGTGCCGGCGCGAAGCATCTGCTCCTGCGGTCCCCCGTGAAGAATTGGCATAAGCTTTGTGCCTTCTCGCACGAAGAGAAATCCGACGCCTTTCGGTCCGCCGAACTTGTGCGGGGAAGCCGCGAGCATGGTGATTCCTTCATAGTCCTTCGGTGTCACTCCGGCAGGCAGTTTTCCGGCGCCCTCGGCACTTCCCAGCGCAAACGGAAGGTGTCCCACGGCCTGTACCGCATCCACGAACAAGGCAATTCCTCTCGCCTTTGCAACAGCCGCAATTTCCGCAACAGGCTGGATTGTGCCGATTTCATTGTTGGCAAATTGCACGGCGATAAGAATCGTGTCCGGCCGTATCGCGGAAGCGACCTGAGCCGCGGAAACCAGTCCCTGGCCGTCCACCGGCAAAACCGTGACCTCGGCGCCCTGCATTTTCCGAAGCCAGGCAATGCTCTCCGCTACCGCAGGGTGCTCAATGTCGGTCGTGATTATATGCTTCCCGCGGCCGCAATTGGCCTCGAAGTATCCCTTGATCGCAAGGTTGTCGCTCTCCGTTCCGCCCGAGGTGAACACAATTTCACTCGGCTTACACCATAGGCACGTTGCGATGTCCTCCCGCGCCTTCTGGATCGCCTTTTTTGCCGTAAGGCCCGGCGTGTGCAGGGAGGACGGATTGCCGAACTGTTCCGCCATAAACGGCATTGCCGCAGCTAACGCCTCCGCCTTCACCCGCATCGAAGCTGCATTGTCAAGATAAATCGCCATTTTCCTCTTTCTCCGCTACCTCGTCTCCCATCAACGAGGCTTTCTTTCTCGCCCGCAAAACAAGCAGGCCCCAAGTGATCGGAATTGCAAACCACAAAACCACCCAGACGGCAAATCCGATATCCCGGCCGGTCTTCGTGAACGTCCGAATCGGCAACATGCTCGGATTGCCCGCGACAATCACCGTATCGACCTTCATGTTGCGAAACACAAAACTGGGACCGTCCTTGTCCAGGCGGTATGTGGAACCCTCATTAAAGCCGCCCTCAGTAATAGCGAACCCATCATACTCTATCCACTCATCCTCCGAAAGTTCTGGGGTCGCGGCAGAGGGCCACCGCTCATAAATCTTCGTATCTCCGAAGAACCTGACGCACATGGCAGACTCCGACCAGTACTCCTCATCCGTCGATTCTTCCGACATATAATTGCAGAAGCTTTCCTTGCTGAAAAACCATTTTCCGGGTCCGAAAAATGCCCCGCCGGTTGCGTCACCAACATAAAGTGCAACAACCCAGAGAACCAGGAATAACGCAGAAAGAAT
The DNA here is from genome assembly GCA_902787715.1 of uncultured Lachnospiraceae bacterium. Classification (GTDB taxonomy): domain Bacteria; phylum Bacillota; class Clostridia; order Lachnospirales; family Lachnospiraceae; genus ISDg. The sequence continues at coordinate 85,825 of CADAHQ010000003.1, read as the reverse complement.
CATGGTCTTTCGGACAAACCACCGTTTTGCCCCCTCCGTCGTCAGCCGGTAACTGCAAAAATGTTTCCATAACCGTTTCGGAAGCGGAGAAAGAAGCAAAGCTCCGATTGCCAAAAGGGCTAAAAACGTCAGAAGGGCCGCCTCAACCTCGCCGCTGCAACCGTTATCTACGGCTCCCAGCGCAAGCACGAAAAATGCAATCAAAAAGACAGCTTCCGGAAGAAAAAACCTTCGGATTTTCTTCTTTCCCGCTGCTGCGGCTTCCGAGTCCTCCATTGCAGAAAGTTTCCGAAGAGAAGCCCAGTATGATAATCCGACAAACAAACATGCGGCAATCCACACCCCGAACATGATCGTCGTCGTAAACACACGAAGGACCCGTTCGGACGATTCCGCATAGCCGGTATTGTTCAGGCAAAAGAGCTGCAGGATGAAGCCGCCGATAACTGCGGCAACCGCAATCAACGATCCGACGATATAGCGAAACGTCACATTTTCAACCAAATACCGGATCTGCCGTTCCGACCGCTCCGTCGATTTCGGTGCCTCGCCTGTACTGCGCTCGCCGCGCAACAGCTCATCCGAGGTCACCCCGAAAATGTCGGCGATCACCGGGATCAACGCAAGATCCGGATAGTTCTCGTCCCTCTCCCAGCGGCTTACCGCCTTGTCCGAGACGTTCAGCCGGTCTGCCAGCTCCTTCTGTGTCATTCCGTTCGCCTTGCGAAGCGCAGTCAAAAAAGAGCCAAGTGTTTTCTTTTCCATAACCGAGGACCTCCCCCTTTGTTTTGACTGCATTCTACGATTGCGAGAGAGAAAAGTCTATCCAGCAGACCGAAAACTCCTCTCGCCCGGCGAGAATTCCGCCCGATTCTCCGGGCGCAGGACTATTTTACTACATTTTCCGCGGTGCGTAAAGCGGATTGCGCCGGCAGATCTGCAAAAGCCGCGGCCTCCCGGCGCCGACACCGGCGCCGCATTTGCCGGGCATGCAAAAGGACCCGCAGCGATTAACTGCGGGCCCGTATTGATGTCTTGTGTAATTCTTATACCGGGTAGGACTTCGTAGCGGCGTCGGCCTTGGTGACATCCACGCCGGTCTGCTGTGCCTGGCGATATTTGAAGAACTCGGTTGCAACCTGCGGGAACAGTGCGTAGGACAGAACGTCCTCGTCCTGCTGGATCCACTGCTTGCACTCCTCCTTAAACTTCGGAAGCTGCGGCTCGATCAGATCGGCCGGGCGGCAGGTGATCGGCTTTACATCGCCGATGCACTTCTTCTGAACTTCGGGGTTGAAGGGCTTGATGGTCTGACCGAACTCACCGGAGAGAATCTTCTTCGACTCCTTCGTTACCAGCTTGTAGCGCTCGCCCTGCAAAACGTTGAGCACGGCCTGCGTACCGACGATCTGCGAGGACGGGGTAACCAACGGGGGCTCACCGAAGTCCTTACGAACTCTCGGAACTTCCTCAAGCACTGCCTCGAACTTATCCTCGGCGCCGGCTTCCTTGAGCTGGGACACGAGGTTACTAAGCATACCGCCGGGAACCTGATACATCAAAGTCTTGATGTTTACGCCGAGAACCTTCGGGTTGAGAAGGCCGTTCTTGAGGCACTCCTCGCGGTAAGGACGGAAGTACTCCGCGATCTCCGCAAGAAGATTCTGATCAAGGCCGGAGTCGTACGGCGTTCCGCGGAACGTCTCTACCATAACCTCAGTAGCCGGCTGGCTGGTACCCAGAGCCAAAGGAGACATTGCGCAGTCGATGATATCGCAGCCTGCCTCTACAGCCTTAAGGTACGTCATGGAAGCAACACCGGAGGTGTAGTGCGTGTGCAGCTGAATCGGAAGCGAGCTTCCTGCCTTCAATGCGGTGACAAGCTCGGTTGCCTTGTACGGAACCAGAAGGCCTGCCATATCCTTGATACAGATGGAATCCGCACCCATCTCCTCAATCTGCTTTGCGGTCTTCTCCCAGTACTCGAGGGTGTATGCATCACCCAGCGTGTAGGAAAGTGCAATCTGTGCGTGGCCGCCTTCCTTCTTGGTCGCGTCAACCGCAGTCTTAAGGTTGCGGAGGTCGTTCAAGCAGTCGAAGATACGGATGATATCGATTCCGTTTGCAACGGACTTCTGTACGAAATACTCTACTACGTCATCTGCGTAGTGGTTGTAACCGAGGATGTTCTGTCCGCGGAAGAGCATCTGCAGCTTCGTATTCTTGAAGCCTGCGCGAAGCTTTCTGAGACGATCCCACGGGTCTTCCTTGAGGAAGCGAAGGCACGCGTCAAACGTAGCTCCGCCCCAGCACTCTACGGAGTGATATCCGACCTTGTCCATCTTGTCGACAATCGGAAGCATCAATTCCGTAGGCATTCTTGTAGCAATCAGAGACTGGTGCGCATCACGCAGGATGGTCTCTGTAATCTTAACCGGTTTTTTAACCTGATCTGCCATTGATTTCTCCTTACTCACATCCGATTGTCGGATGTGTCTTTATTCTTGCGGGCACCGGCGGCAAATCCGCCGGCATCCCGAACACATACCGACAATTGTTATACTCCGAACACCGCCATGAACACACCGGCCGCAACCGCGGTACCGATAACGCCGGCCACGTTCGGGCCCATCGCGTGCATCAGCAGGAAGTTGGAAGGATCCGCCTCCGCGCCGACCTTCTGGGAAACACGGGCCGCCATGGGAACGGCGGAAACACCGGCGGAACCGATCAACGGATTGATCTTTCCGTGGGTCGCCTTGCACATAATCTTGCCGAACAGAACACCGCCGGCAGTACCGATGGCAAATGCAATCAGACCGAGTGCAACAATCTTCAAAGTATCAAGCTTTAAGAAAGCCTCTGCGCTGGTGGTCGCACCTACGGAAGTACCGAGGATGATAACCACGATGTACATCATTGCGTTGGAAGCGGTCTCCTGCAGCTGGCGAACAACGCCGGACTCGCGGAAGATGTTACCGAGCATCAGGCAGCCGATCAACGGAGCCGTATCCGGCAGCAATGCAACAACGACGATCGTAACGATAATCGGGAACAAAATCTTCTCCAGCTTGGAAACCGGACGAAGCTGCTCCATCTTGATCTTGCGCTCCTTCTCTGTGGTGAGAAGCTTCATGATCGGAGGCTGGATAATCGGCACAAGGGACATGTACGAGTACGCTGCAACCGCAATCGCACCCATGTACTCCGTCTGTCCCAGCTTCATGGCCAGGAAGATGGATGTCGGGCCGTCAGCACCGCCGATGATGGAGATGGCGGCCGCCGCCTTGTCGTTAAATCCTAAGAAGATGGCCGACAGATACGCAAAGAAGATACCCAGCTGAGCGGCTGCACCCAAGAGGAAACTCTTCGGGTTTGCAATCAACGGACCGAAGTCGGTCATCGCGCCGACGCCCATGAAGATAAGGCACGGCAGGATTGCCCACTCATCCAGCTGGAAGAAATAGTACAGAAGACCGCCGGCCTGCTTGGTATCCTCGCAACGGGAAGCGATGGGACACATATAGTCCTGACACTCTCCGTTAACCTTGCTGTAGGTGAACAAAAGCTGGTCTTCTGTTTTGCTTACGTACACAATCCGAACCGTGGTCAAGCGAAGCTCATCCTCGGAAAGATCGGACAAGTCATACGTTCCTGTGGAATCGACGACGTATTTTGCGATGTCGTCTTTATCGTATGTGAAGAACGTGACCTCTTCGTCTTTGAACTCCAAAATCTTCTCGTTCTGCTCATCGTAGTAGGTGTATACATGGTCCACCGGCTTTGCCATGATGGACGGATACATGTTTACGAGAAGCATACCGAAGGAAATCGGTACCAAAAGGAGAGGCTCATAATCTTTGGCAATCGCCAAATACATGAAAAACAAGGCGACGCAAATCATCAGCAGATTGCCCCAGGAAAGGGAAGCAAACGCCGTGGACTTCGCCAGGTTTCCCAATGTATCTAAAATATACTGCATATACGTTACCCTCCCGATATTCGTTGTAACAAATGATTAGTTCATTGTCGCAAGTACTTCACCGGGCTCAACGCTCTGACCTACAGAAACGTTAATGCTTGCTACCGTACCGTCCTGAGGAGCAACGATATCATTCTCCATCTTCATGGCCTCAAGAACCACGAGGACATCACCCTTCTTAACCGTTGCGCCGACATTGGCAACAACCTTAAGGATCTTACCGATCATGGGAGCTGCGATGGTAACGCTTCCCTGTGCACCTGCGGGAGCTGCCTTCTTGGGAGCTGCCTTCGGAGCTGCTGCCTTGGGAGCTGCCGCTACGGGTGCGCCTTCTGCACCGCTCTCTTCTACGCTTACTTCATAAACATTGCCGTTGACCGTAATGGTATAGTTTTTCATGTTATCCTCCTGATTCAGGCATTCTGCCATTTAGATTTATTGACTTTACGGATGGAGCGAACCACGAGGCCGCCGGCCTCCACGTCATTTCCATTCGCCTTTTCGTACTCATAGATAGCCGCAGTAATCACTGCAACCAGTTCCAAATCATCCACGCCGTCGCCGTCGGTATCAACAACCGGAGTTGTCGCAGGCGTCACAGGCTTCTTCCGGCCGATCTTGTTGACCAGCTTGAGAAGGCTGATGATGAAGCAGATCAAAAGGAGCATACAGAACACGATGGAAATACCCATCACCGTATTCTCCAGAGCTCTCTTCAACACATCACCCGCGGGCAGGCTGAATGCGAACAGTAATCCTCTCATAGGTTCCTCCTTCGCTTATACCGTGCCGTGCTTCTTGCTCGGGCGAATCTCTTTCTTCGTGCAGAGCATCTCAAATGCATACGCAATCTGTGCACGCATCTCATCCGCATCGATGATGGCGTCCACATAACCGCGCTTTGCAGCATTTTCCGCGCTGTTGTACTTCGCCTGATACTCGGCTGCCTTTGCCTTGAGCTCCGCATCCTTGTCCGATGCACCGGCAAGCTCATCCGCATAAACAATCTGTGCTGCAAGTGTCGCATCCATGGTACCGATCTCGGCACCCTCAACAGCGTATTCCATATCTGCGCCGAGGGTCTTGGAGTTCATGGTGACATAAGCGCTGCCGTAAGCCTTGCCTACAACCACGTTCACCTTCGGAACCGTAGCTCCGGCAAATGCATATGCAAGCTTGCCGGCTGCGATTGCAATTCCCTTGGTCTCGTTTGCACCCGTTGCATAACCGGTCACATTCGTGAAAGTAAGAACGGAGATGCCGAAAGCGTCGCAGAATTTGACGAAGCTCTCTGCCTTGTAGCAGCCCTTGGTGGTGAGAACCGCATCGAAGGACGCTGCCTTCTTGCCCGCCTCGTCAAGCTTCGCGGTACGGTTCGCGATAACACCGATGGTCGCGCCGTTAAGGCGGATAAATCCGGTAACCATCTCCGGTGCGTAGTCTGCTTTAATCTCGGTGAAGGCACCGTTGTCCGAGAGGTCGCGAAGTGCAACCGCCGGATCGGCAGCCTCGGCCTTAAAGCCGTTCATTGCGCGGTTGAGATCGTCCGTGCACTCATCCTGCGCGTCATCCTCATTATTGGAAGGTAATACAGCAATCAGTCCGCGAACCTTCGAAAGCGTATCAGCCTCATCTTCGCCGACCATGTCAACCATGCCGGACTCCGCCATGAAACCGGCCGAAGCCGTGTCGCATTTGCCCTCATTGTTGCCTGCAACCGTATTCGGCGCATTGACGAACAACTTGGCATCCTTCTTCTCCATCACGACGAAATCGCTCATCGCTGCCAAAACGGCAAGTCCGCCGCCGCAGTTGCCGAAAACGGCTGTAATCTGCGGAACGAGGCCGGAAGCCATCGCCTGGGCCTTGTAAAGACGTCCGAACCCTGCAAGCGCATCGGAAGCCTCCTGCAGACGCAGACCCGCGCAATCCACAAGACCGATGACCGGTGCGCCCGTCTTGATGGCAAGGCGGTACAGGTTAACGATCTTCTTTGCGTGCATCTCGCCGAGGGTACCGTTCAAAACAGCGGCATCCTGACTGTACACATACACCAGACGATCATCAATCACACCGTAGCCGGTAATCACACCGTCGCCGGGAGCGTCCGTCTGCTGCAGATTGAAATCCGTGCTTCTCTTCGTCACAAGAGCACCGATCTCAACAAAACTGTTGGCGTCCAGCAAGGATGCGATTCGCTCCCTTGCGGACATTTTCGCTGTACTACTCATGTTCAGCCCTCCGTTAGTATCAATTTAACTGCGTAACGCAGAAATCTTTGGTATAGGGGTAAACCAAATTACACCGCTTAACATTATATAGTATACCCCCGTAAAATGCAACACAAATATCCGGGAAAAAGCCACAAAGAAATATGCTTTTTTGCGGGAGAAAAGCAAGAAAAAGCAGCACCCCGGAGAAAGCGTTCCCTTCCCCGCCGGTGCTGCCTGTTTGTGATGTTTTTTATCGGGCTAAATGCCTGCTTCTTCCGGGTAATACTCTTCGCCCGCGCCGGCCCCATCCGCCACGCGATACTCCGAAAGCACGGTCCGTATCGCTGCGTAGGAAAAGCCTTTTCTCGTCAGAGCGGCCAGAACCTTTCTGCGCTTCTCAAGCGTCATCTCCGGCTCATGAACCCGGGCTGTCACGAATCTGCGGACTGCATCCTCCTCCGCCCCGGCATCCGTGCTTCTGCGCTTCGTCTCCTCGTTGTACCGCTCATACTCGGAATCAATCAGTTCCCGCGCGATTCCCTTAAGCAGAAGCGCCTGGGTAATCTCCCGCCGGCTCTTGCTCCTCGCATGATTCTTCACGTATTGGTACGCATACCGCTTCTCATCGATATATCCGAAGGATACGACATAAGCGATGATATCCCAGGTCTGCTCCTCGGTGTAATCCGCCATCAAAAGCCGGTCATGCAGCTCCTTCGTGGTGCGGTCCTGCAGTTCCAGAAGAGACAATGCCTTCTTCTTTCCCCGCGGGAGAATCACCTCTTTCACAATCTTCTGCCAATGCTCTGCGGAAACCTCCGCGCCGACTTCCAGATGATATGCGGAAACATCGCGTTTCTCTAAGACACCGCCCTTGCCGCCGTCAAGCCACACGGTATACGCGCGCTTCCCCTTCGGCGTCAGATCGGTTACGATCATACCTGTTCCTCTTCCTCCTCTTTTCCGGCGGGCTTGGCAATCAGCTTATCGCGCACCTTGCCCTCGATCTCGGCAAAGACATCCGGATGCTCCTTGAGGTACGCTTTCGCGTTCTCGCGTCCCTGGCCGATCTTCTCGCCGAGGTACGCAAACCATGCACCGCTCTTGGCAACCACATCGCAGTTGCAGGCGAGATCCAGAACATCGCCCTCCTTGGAGATACCTTCACCGAACATAATATCAAACTCTGCTTCCTTGAACGGCGGAGCCACCTTGTTCTTCACAACCTTGATACGGGTGCGGTTTCCTACCGCCTCGCCGCCGGCCTTGATGGTCTCGATTCTGCGCACGTCAAGACGCACGGAAGCGTAAAACTTCAGAGCGCGTCCGCCGGTGGTAGTCTCGGGGTTGCCGAACATGACACCGACCTTCTCACGAAGCTGGTTGATAAAGATTACAATACAATTCGACTTGCTGATGATGGACGTCAGCTTGCGGAGTGCCTGGGACATCAGACGAGCCTGCAGACCCACATGGGAGTCGCCCATCTCACCCTCGATCTCCGCCTTCGGAACCAATGCCGCAACGGAGTCCACAATCACAATGTCCACGGCGCCGGAACGCACCAGCGTCTCCGTGATCTCCAAAGCCTGCTCGCCGTCATCGGGCTGCGAGATGTAAAGGTTGTCCACATCCACGCCGATGGCTGCCGCATAGGTCGGATCCAGCGCATGCTCCGCGTCGATGAAGCCCGCGATTCCGCCGCGCTTCTGTACTTCGGCAACGGCATGCAAAGCAACCGTCGTCTTACCGCTGGACTCCGGTCCGTAGATCTCAATCACACGGCCCTTGGGAAATCCTCCGATTCCCAGTGCGATATCAAGACTCAGCGATCCCGTCGGCACCGCCTCGATGCTCATCGTGGAACTCGGCTCACCGAGTTTCATCACGGCACCCTTTCCGTAGCTCTTCTCCAACTTTGCGATGGCCGCCTCCAATGCTCTCAGCTTTTCTTCCGTTGCCATGTTTTCCTTCCGCCTTTCCGAACATTTGTTCTGTGTCAATAATATACTTTCTTTCCCCGGTTGTCAATCCTGAATTCGTGTTTTTTCGAACATTTTTTCGATTTTCGCACGCCGGCACCGATCTTGCGCCGGTACCGATATCATACCGCACGGGCCTCGTTTCGTCCATTCGCAGAACGCACGAAAAACGGCCTTCGTTTTCTATCGATTGAGCATGCCTCCGGGCGTTTTTCTCTTCTTACACCCCGAGTATGCCAAAAGTTGAGTCCCATATTCAGTACTTTTGCACAAAATCCCCCAAAAAAGCAAAAAACCGGGACCGTCTCCGGTCCCGGAATATCTCTTCTTTTTTTGTCAGTAACTGCCGCCCCCGCGCTCAGTCTTCGGTGGCGAACAGCGCCTCCACGTAAGCGTTCGGGTCAAAGCGCTGCATGTCGTCGAGCTTCTCGCCGACGCCGATGAATTTGACGGGGATGCCCAGCTCCTTCTGGATTGCCACGACGATGCCGCCCTTCGCGGTACCGTCCATCTTCGTAATCACGATGCCCGTGATATCGGCAATCTCGTTGAATTCCCGGGCCTGCACAAGGGCATTCTGGCCGGTGGTTGCGTCCAGCACAACGAAGGTTTCGCGGTGCGCCTCCGGGTATTCCCGGTCGATGACGCGGTTGATCTTGCCCAGCTCGTCCATGAGATTTTTCTTGTTGTGAAGCCGTCCCGCCGTATCGCAGATCAAAACATCCGCCTTACGGGCCTTGGCCGCATTGACCGCGTCAAATACAACCGCCGCCGGGTCCGCGCCCTCCTTCGCCGAGATGATTTCGCATCCGGCGCGGTGGGACCACTCCGTGAGCTGCTCCGTCGCCGCCGCGCGGAACGTGTCCGCCGCCGCCAGCAAAACGCGCTTGCCCTCGGCCTTCATGGCTCCGGCAATCTTTCCGGCAGTCGTCGTCTTTCCGACGCCGTTGACTCCCACCATCATGATGACCGAAGGACGGTTTTCAAAGGCATAGGCGTCCTCCGGCACCGTCATCTGCTCGCGGATGGTGTCCATCAGAAGCTGACGGCACTCCGCAGGCTCCTTGATGTGCTGTTCCTTCACCTTCTCGCGCAGGCTCTCGAGGATGTCCCCCGTGGTCGCCACGCCGATATCGGCCATGATAAGAATCTCCTCGAGTTCCTCGTAGAAATCCTCATCGATTTTGCTTCCGTGAAACAAGGATCGAAGGCCGTCGGCAAGTCCGGCTCTGGTCTTGCTCATGCCGGCCACCAGCCGCGCAAAGAAGCCTTTCTTCTTGGGTTCAGCAGGCTCCTCGGAAACTTCTTCCGAAGCGTCCTCCGCATCCTCTTCAGCGGTCTGCTCCTCCGCCTCTTCCGCGTCAACAGCAACCTCTGCCTCCGCCGTCACGGTCTCCTCCACGGTCTCACCGGCAGCCTCGGCGAATCCTTCCTCCGCCTCTTCCGCCGCTTCGCTGAAGCCGGCTTCCGCTGCGGATTCTACTGCATTTTCCGCGGCAAATTCTTCCTCATTTTTCTTCTTTTTCTTCCAAAAAAACATTACAACTGTTTCCTCCGGGCTTATTTGTCCAACTCATTTTCAATCAGATTGACGGAGACGAGGGTCGACACACCCTTCTCCTGCATTGTGATGCCGTACAGGGCATCGGCAGCCGCCATGGTGCCGCGGCGGTGCGTGATCACGATGAACTGCGTCTCGTGGGAGAGCTTGCGCAGGTACTGCGCAAACCGCGAGACGTTGGAATCGTCCAGGGCCGCCTCAATCTCGTCCAGAAGGCAGAACGGCGACGGCTTCAGATCGAGAATTGCGAACAGAAGCGCGATGGCCGTGAGGGCCTTCTCACCACCGGAGAGCTGCAGCATGTTCTGCAGTTTCTTTCCTGGCGGCTGGGCATTCACAAGGATGCCTGCCTCCAAAACGTCCTCGTCCTCCATCAGGGACAGCGACGTCTTGCCGCCGCCGAAGAGCTCGCGGAAGATCCGGTCAAACCGCACCTTAAGTTCCGCAAAGGTCTCCTCAAACTGCTTGCGCATCTCCGTGTCGAGGGCTTCGATGATGCCCACAAGGGTCTGCTCCGCAGCGGTAATATCGGCTCGCTGACCGCTTAAGAACTCGTAACGCTCCTTCGTCTCGCGGTACTCCTCGATGGCGTTCACGTTGACGTTTCCGAGCTCGCGGATACGGTTCTTCAACTCGTACACCGCCTTGCGGTTCTGTGCGGAATTGGTATATTCGGGGTTGCGGAGCTCGCAGGCCTGGGTGTAGGTGAGCTGATACTCCTCCCACATGTAGTGCGTCTGGGAATCCAGCTGCTCCTCCATCTTCTCCCGCTGATTCTGCAGGCGGAACTGCTCCTTGTCAAGGGATGTCATCTCCTTGGAGAGGTTCTCCCGCTTCTCAAAGAAATCGCGGTTCTGCTTTGTAATCTCCTCGGCAAGCGCCGACAGCTCGACAATCTGCGCCTCCGTATCCTGAATCTCCTTCTGGAGCTCGCACTGCTCTTCCTCGAGCTCGCGAACGCGGGCTTCCTTGCGGTGGATCTGCTCGCTTGCTGCGGTATAGCCCTCGTCCACGCTCTTTAACTCATCCTGCAGTGCCTCAAGCTCGCGGTTCATGCGGTCGCCGGAGTCTCTCCGGTAGGAAACGCTCTGCTTTAAGGCATTGTACTCCGTGAGTGTCCGAACCGCCTCGGCGCTGGCCTCGTCCTCCTGTCCGCGGAGAGCGTCAATCTCCCTGCGGAGTTCCTCGGCGCGGGCAAGCTTGGCCTTTCCGGTCTCCTCATATTCGGCAAATTCTTCCGCAAGCACGCGGTTGCTGTCCTTGATGCGCTCGCAGGCAGCCTCCGCCTCGGAAGCCTCCTTGGTGAGGGCTTCGCGCATGGAAAGCAGGCCGCCGTTTTGCTCCTTCACGTGGTCGAGGTTCATCTTGGCGGTGTTCTGCGCAAGCATCAACTCCTGCAACTTCGACCGGGAGATCTCGATGTCGTTGCGGAGCACTTCGCGCTCGCGGCGGTATTTGCCGACGGTCTTCTCGCAGGCCTCGGCCTCCGCCTTGCGGGATGCGGCCTCCGCCTCCAGTTCCTCCGCTTCCCTGCGGCGTCCCAAGAGATTGGAATTGTTCTTGAAGGAACCGCCGGAGATGGCGCCGCCCGGTGCGAACAATTCGCCCTCGAGCGTCACAAGCCGGAGCTTCTGCTTATATTCGCGGGACAATGCAATGGCATGGTCCACGGTGTCCACAACTAGGAATCGCCCAAGCAGATATTCCACTGCCTCGCGGTACATTTCGTCTGCATTTACCAGGCCGGACGCCACGCCGATGACACCGGGCTTTTTGAACACGGCCTTGTCAAATTCTTCCTTCTTCGCGCGGATTTCCTTAAGGGGAAGGAAGGTGGCGCGGCCCAGACGGTTGCTCTTTAAGTAGTCGATCAACCGCTTCGCGGTCTCTGCGGAGTCCACCACAACGTTCTGAATATTTCCGCCGAGAGCCGTCTCCACGGCGGTCTCGTATTTGCCTTCGGTCTGAATGATATCCGCGACAACGCCGTGGATGCCGGGGATGTCCGTCTTCTTCTCCATCACGCGGCGCACGGTGCCGGCATAGCCGTCGTACCGTTCCACGAGATTGTGCATCGTCTCAAAACGGGACGCGGCCTCGATGGCCTTTTTCTTCGTAAGGTCCCACTGCTCCGAAGCCTCGGCGATCAGGGATGTGAGTTCCTTGACCCGGGCCTCTCTCTTGTTCTGTTCCTCGGTGGCGTCCGCAACCTTGTTGACAGCCTCCCGCAAAGCCTCCGTGGCCTCCTCGGTCTGGCGGTTCGCCTCATCGGCGTCGGCGCGGAATTTTAAGAGCTTGCCCGCGATCTCGGCGCGGGTGATTCCGTACTGCTCCAGACGGGCGTTGTTGCGCTCCATCTCGGCCTTCCGGTTTGCCCCCTCCTGCAGCGCCGCAATCTGCTCCTCGCGAAGGGTCTGCTCCTCGGAAAGCATCTCCGTCAGCTGCGTCTTCATGCCGGCAAGCTTGCCTTCCGCAGCGTCCTTCGCCTCCTCCAAGGCTTCCAGTTCATCGCACAGGTTCGCAAGGGTCTCCTCGTAGTGGGACAACTCCTCCTCGCGCTCCGCCATTTGGGAACGCAGCCGGTCCCCGCGGTCCGTAAACTGCTGTGCCATCTGCGTAAGGGACGCAATCTGCTCCACCAAAACGTTTCGGTCACCGCTTCCGCGCTCCGCCTCGACACGCTTCGTTGCACAGGTCTCCTTCGCGCGGGACAACTCCTCGCGGTGGTTTTCCAGCATATTCAGCAGGCGGTCGTACTCCTCGCGGGCTTCCTCGTAGTTCTGCGTCGCGCGGTTTAAGTCCGCCGTTACAATCTCCAGCTTATCGTCCAGTTCCTTCCGGCTGTTCTCGCTCTTCTCGTACTCCGTTAAGAACTGATTGACCTCGCGGGTCTTTAGTTCCTCGCGGAGATCGAGATACTTTCTCGCCTTCTCGCTCTGCCGCTCCAGGGGCTCGATGCGCCCTTCGATCTCGGCGATGATATCGTTGACACGGGCGAGATTGGCGCGTTCCTCCGCCAGGTTCTTCTCGGTCTGAATTTTCCGCTTTTTAACCTTGGTGATTCCGGCAGCCTCATCGAAAATCTCGCGGCGCTCCTCGGGCTTGCCACTTAAGATTTTATCGATCTGGCCCTGGCCGATTAAGGAGTAACCCTCCTTGCCGATACCGGTATCAAAGAAAAGCTCCTGCACATCGCGAAGACGACACTCGGCGCCGTTGATTAAGTACTCGCTCTCACCGGAGCGGTACACACGGCGCGCCACCGTCACTTCCTCGTAGGAGATGGGGAGCTTGTGATCGCTGTTGTCCAGCGTGAGCGCCACATAAGCAAAGCCCATGGGCTTTCTCGCTTCGGTTCCGGCGAAGATGACGTCCTGCATGCTGCTTCCGCGAAGCTGCTTTGCGCTCTGCTCGCCGAGAACCCACCGGACCGCGTCGGCGACGTTGCTCTTGCCGCTGCCGTTGGGGCCCACGATTCCCGTGATACCGCCGTCAAATTCAAACCGGATTTTGTTGGCAAATGCCTTAAACCCATGGACTTCAATGCTCTTTAGGTACATGTCGCGCTCCTCTTTTTATCGAACGGGACCTCCGATTATCTCAGCTCCCGCAGTCGTCGAAGCATCTGCTGTGCGCACGCCTGCTCCGCGCTCTTTTTGGATCTCCCGACGGCCTCCTCCGTGTACCGGTCAACCGCGCAGGACATGGTAAATTCCCTGCAATGGGCCGGTCCGTCCTCCCGCACCAGGGAGTACACCGGCTCGCACTTAAACATCTGCTGGCAGAGCTCCTGCAGAACCGTCTTCGCGTCCACGAAGAGCTGTTCCTTCGAGAGGTTCGAAAGCACAAAACGCTGCACGAACGCCCGCGCGGGTTCCGCCCCGCCGTCTAAGTAGATGGCGCCGATCACCGCTTCAAATGCATCCGAGAGAATGGAGTCCCGGTTTCTTCCGCCGGTCATCTCCTCGCCGTGCCCAAGCCGCAGTTCCGCGCCGAGGCCGATATCCCTCGCGCAGATGGCAAGGGAGGGCTCGCACACGATGCTCGCGCGGAGCTTCGAAAGTTTTCCTTCCGCCATCTCTCCGTGTTCCGCGTAGAGATATTCGCTGGTCATCAATTCCAAAACCGCATCGCCTAAAAATTCCAACCGCTCATTGCAGGCGCTGCCCCGGTTGAGTCGTCCGGATTCGTGGGCGTAGGAGCTGTGCGTAAGCGCCAGCACCAGATACGACCGGTCTGCAAAACGGTATCCGATGCGCTCCTCGAGAAGGGCTAAGGATTCTTCGTTCATGAACATGCCTTTCCGGAAAGCCGCCGCTCTCCTCACAGACTTCGATTATACCGAATCCGACAGAATCTTGCGAAGACGCTCGCACAGATCGCCCACCGTGCGGAGTTTCACATCCTCCGCAGCAGGCCGCAGTTCCGCGTCATACGCGTCCTCAAGAGCCAGCCATAACCGGTACATATCTAAGGAATCCGCGCCGAGGTCCTCGACGAACAGCGTCTCCCTTGTGATGGTGTCCCGATTGCAGTGCAGCGTGTCGGCAATCACCGATGCAACTTGGTCAAACATTTGGCAAACCCCCAATCACACCCTGCGGGTGTTATTCTTCCTTCGGTTGCCCCGCAGCGAGGTACTCCTTGATCTTGCCTCCGATGTCCTCCTGCAGGAAAGAGATGCATTGGGCGAGGGCATTGCGCGTCTCCACCGCGGTCGAATTGCCGTGAATCTTCACAACCAGACCGTTTAAGCCGAGCATCGGCGCCCCGCCGTACTCCGTTGTATCAAAACTCTTCAAAGTCTTCTTCAGGGCCGGCTTCGCAAGTGCCGCGCCGATCTTGCTGCGGGTCGTGGACACGAGGCCCGCCTTAATCTTGTCAAGAAGCGTGCCGGCCAAGCCCTCGTAAAGCTTCAGAATCACATTTCCGACAAATGCCTCGCAGACGATGACGTCCGCCGCTCCCCTCGGAATCTCCCGCGCTTCCACGCTTCCCACGAAATTGATGCCGGGAAGGTTCTTAAGAAGCGGATAGGTCTCCTTTACAAGAGCGTTGCCCTTCTCCTCCTCCGTGCCGATGTTCACGATACCGACGCGGGGATTCTTAATCCCCACCACATGCTCCATGTAGATGGAGCCCATGATGGCGTACTGTACTAACTGGGATGCACGGGCGTCCACGTTGGCGCCGCAGTCAATCAACAGGGAAACGCCCTTCTCCGTGGGAATGAGCGGCGCGAGAGGCGTGCGCTCGATGCCGCGGATTCTTCCCACCACGATCTGGCCGCCGGCGAGAATCGCGCCGGTGCTTCCTGCGGAGACGAAGGCATCGCATTCCTTGTGTCTGACCATGTTGAGAGCGACGCGAATCGAGGAGTCCCGCTTCTTCTGGATGGCTTCCACCGGTGCCTCGTCGCAGGAGATCTCCTCCGTTGCATTGACGACCGCGATGCGGGATGCATCGTAGGAATACGAAGCAAGATGCTCCCGGATGACTTCTTCCTTACCTACGAGGGAGACATGCAGCTCCGGATGCAGGTTAACGGCTTCCACGCCGCCCTTGATGATCTCTCCCGGCGCATTGTCGCCGCCCATGGCGTCAAGCGCCACACGAACCAGTGCCTCTTCCATCATTTTCCTCCGATTTTCCACAGGTTTTCCTCTGATATGAGAAAGAGCACAATGGGGATATCCCAATGTGCTCCTGTTCCCTCATTCCTGTAATCAACGATTAAACTTCTTCGGACGCTGCCTGCTCTTCTGCTTCCGGAGCGGCCTCAGCCGTATCCGCAGCCTCTGCAACATCCTCAAGAGCCTTCATGCTCAGGCTGATCTTATGATCTTCGGGATTGAAATCCACAATCTTAGCCGTAATCTCCTGGCCTACCGAAAGAACGTCCGAAGGCTGCTCTACACGGTTTCTGGAGATCTGGGAAACATGCAGCAGTGCATCAACTCCCTTAGCGATCTCGACAAATGCACCGAATGCCGTCATTCTTGCAACGCGGCCGGTAACAATCGTTCCCGGAGCAAAGCGCTCTGCGGCGTCATACCAGGGATTCTGGTCTTCAAACTTCATGCTGAGTGCGATCTTGGTTCCGCTGATGCTCTTAACGAAGACGCGAACGGTGTCGCCCGGCTTGAAGAGCTTCTTCGGATTCTCGATGCGGCCCCAGGAAATCTCGGATACATGGAGAAGTCCGTCAACACCGCCGATGTCGATAAATGCACCAAACTCGGTAACATTCTTTACAACACCGTCAAGGATGTCGCCTTCCTTGAGCGTAGCCATCAAAGCATCGCTCTTCTCCTTGCGGCGCTCCAGCAACAGCTGCTTGCGGTTGCCGATGACGCGTCTCTTTCTCGGATTGTATTCCGTGATGCGGAACTCAATCTCCTGATCCTGGAACTTCGTAAGATCCTTCTCATAGGTGTCGGAAACGAGGCTGGCCGGAATGAATACGCGGCAGTCGTCTACGACAACATTCAGGCCGCCGTCCACCACGTTGGTAACCTTCGCGGTGAGCACCGTGCCCTGCTCAAATGCTTCCTGAAGCAAAGCGCTGGTGCGCTCGCTGTTCAGTCTTCTGCGGCTGAGGAGTACCTGTCCCTCACCGTCGTTAACCTTGATAACCTTAGCGGAAAGCGTATCGCCCTCCTTTACAGCATCGCGCAGATCCGCGATGGGCTGGCTGGAGTACTCCGCCTTGGTAATAATTCCATCGGCCTTGTAGCCGATATTCAATGCAATCTCATCTTCCTTAACACCGATAACCGTGCCCTCGACGACCTCTCCGTTTCGTATAGTTTTGAACGACTCCTCCAGCATCTGGTCAAATTCCATATTGTCCATGATTGCATGAACCTCCTCAATAATGTTTCTCGGGGTGGATGCCCCTGCCGTAATACCGACGCAACGAAACGTGTGTAAAGGTGCTAGATCCAGGTCACGGACCGACTGCACATAATACGTGTGCGCACATTCCTCCGACGCAATTTCATACAATTTGCGTGTATTGGAACTGTTGGCGCTGCCGATCACAACCATCGCGTCACAGGCTTTCGCCAGAGAACGCGCTTCTGTCTGTCTCTCTTCCGTGGCATTGCAGATAGTATTAACCGCACTATCGCATGCATTATAACCCATTTCGCCGAAAATTTCAACAATATCTTTGAATTTTGTATAATGAAAAGTCGTCTGTGCCGCGAGGCAGACCGTTGCCCCCGACGCAGCCGCCGATTTCGCCGCAACACGGGCTTCTTCAGGGGTTGCAATCACGGTTGCGCCGCCTTCGCACCAACCGGTGATCCCCTGCACTTCGGGGTGTTTTTCATCGCCGCAAAGGATGATTTTCGCCCCCGCGCGACTCCTCTCATAAACAATTTTATGAATTTTCTTAACAAAAGGACAGGTGGCATCCTCGATGCACAGCGCACCGCCCGAAGCCTCCGCCATGGCGTGCAACCGGTCGTCGATCTCCTTCGAAACTCCGTGGGACCGGATGACGATGGTTCCCCGCGTCACCTTCGCAAGCTCCTCCGGGGACGTAAGCACCGTGACACCGCGCTTCGCAAGCTCCGAAACCACGGTCTCGTTATGAATAATCGGCCCGAGGGTATACACCGGCTCGTGCTTCCCTTCGCTCAGCCGGTAGACCGTGTCCACCGCCCGCTTCACGCCGAAGCAGAACCCGGCGCTCTTTGCCACAATCACGCGCCGCGGCGCCTCCTTCTGCGGTTTGTCCGGTGCATTTTCCGAAGGTTTATTCTGCGTCCCGCCCGGGACACTCACGCGAAAAAACCGCCCTTGCCGCCTTTCTCCTTCGTTTCACACAGCGCTAAAAGCCGTGCTTCCACCTCCTCGATGGTCATGTCCGAGGTGTCCACCAGGACCGCATCCTCCGCCTGGCGAAGCGGTGCGTGTTCCCGGTGCATATCGCGGTAATCCCGCTCCTCGATGTCCGCTGCAATCTTTGCGACATCCACCGTCATTCCCTTCTTCTCGTACTCGAGGGCACGGCGTCTCGCGCGCTCCGCCACGGAAGCCGTCAGGTATACCTTCACATCCGCGCCCGGAAGCACGAAGGTGCCGATGTCGCGGCCGTCCATCACCACGTCGGTCTCTGCTCCGAGCTTTCTCTGGAGCTCCGTCATCTTCTCACGGACCTTCGGATTGACCGAAGAAGCGCTTGCCATGTTTCCGACCTCCTCGGTGCGGATCAGACCGTTGACGTTCTCGCCGTTTAAGAGAACCTGCTGCTCGCCGTCGGCAAATACGATGGAGATGTCCGCGTCACCGCAGGCCGCCTCAATCTTCTCCGCCTCGTCCTCGCGGATTCCCTTCCGGAGGAGATACAGCGCCATGGCGCGGTACATCGCTCCCGTGTCCACATAAATATATCCGAGCCTCTTTGCAAGGCTCCTGGCAATCGTGCTCTTGCCCGCACCCGCGGGTCCGTCAATGGCAATCTGTCTTCCCATCTTCTTTTCCTCTCCGTGTCTTTTTATGCTTCCTGCTTCGCGGCCTTCCGTCCGGCCAGCATGCCGGTGGACCAGGCAATCTGCAGGTTGAAGCCGCCGGTGGTGGCATCCACATCCAAAACCTCGCCCGCCAGATACAAGCCCTTCACAAGGCGGGATTCCATGGTGGAGGGGTTGACCTCCGAAACCTCGATGCCTCCCTTGGTCACCACGGCTTCGTTGTAGCCGCCCATGCCGTCGATATGTAACGTCAGATGCCGGAATGCTCCCGCAAGCCGCATCCGCTCTTCCCTTGTCACGCTCCCTGCCGTCTTCGCGGGATCGATGCCGCTTACGGTCAGGAGCTCAGCCCCGAGGGCTGCCGGCGCGAACGCACCGACCACAGTCTTCATCTGCCGGCTCTTCCCGGCCTCCAGCTCTCGCAAAACCCGGGCGTTCCACTGCTCGTCCGAGAGCGCAGGCTTTAAATCAATCTCACAGGTGCCGCCCACCAGAGCATCCGCGGCAAATGCCGTGGCTGTCAGTACCACGGGCCCGCTGATTCCCTTGTGGGTAAACAAAAGCTCCCCGAATTCCTCCCGGAGCACCTTTCCGTCCTTATTGCAAAACCGCGCCGAGACGTTTCGAAGCGACAGCCCCGCAAGGGTCGCGCAGAAGGCCTCCCGCGCCGTTAAGGACACAAGCGACGGAACAAGCCGCGTAACGCCGTGGCCTAAAGCCTTGGCCATGCGATAGCCGTCCCCCGTGGATCCCGTGGTCGGATAGGAAAGCCCGCCGGTTGCCAAAATCACCGCATCCGATGCAAGCACCGTGCCGTCCGAAAGAACCACGCCGGTGGCCCGCGCCGTGGCGGTTATTTTCGATTTTTTCTTTTTGGAAGCCGCGGCGGAAGCTTCGTCCCCGCTCTCCGGCTTTTCTGCAATTGCTTCCGTGCGGATGCTCTTCACCTCGGTGTGAAGCCGAACCGCAACCCGCAGCCGCCGGCACTCGCGCTCCAGTGCGCGGATGACGTCGGAGGATTTGTCGGAGACGGGAAACACCCGGTTTCCGCGCTCCGTCTTCACCGGCATGCCAAGCTCCTCAAACAGTTCGCACACGTCCGCGTTGGTAAAGCCGTGGAGGGCGCTCTGCAGAAACTGCCGGTTCGTCACCACGTGCTCCGCGAACTCCGGGAGATTGCAGGCGTTGGTCAGGTTGCACCGCCCCTTGCCGGTAATATAAATCTTCTTGCCCAGTTTTTCGTTTTTTTCCAGCAGCGTGACCGAAGCGCCTTCCCTCGCCGCACCGATCGCCGCCATCATTCCGGCTGCGCCGCCGCCGATCACGATCACCGATTTCATGACTTGGACTTTTTCTCCTTATCGTCGCGAAGGACATCGATGTTCTTCCAGAGGTAGTCAACCAGGGATACCACCGTCATCACCAGCGCAAACCACATAAAGATCTTGCCGATGACGTCGATGATTTTGAAGAACAGGTATTTGTTGTACGCCGGATCCGCCGTAAAGAGCATAAAGCAGCACATGAACATCTGTGAGAAGGTTTTGATCTTCCCCAGATACCCTGCCGCCAGAACCACGCCCTTGTCGCAGGCAATCAAACGGAAACCGCTGATGATGAACTCTCTCGCCATAATGACGGCGACCACCACCGCGGGGATCTTGTCAAATTCAATCAAAAGAATGAGGGCCGTGCAGACGAGAATCTTGTCCGCCAAAGGGTCCATGAATTTGCCGAAGGTTGTAACCAGGTTGTATTTGCGGGCGATGTGACCGTCCAGAAAGTCCGTAAAGCTCGCCGCCGCAAAAACCGCCAGCGCAATGAAATTGTAGTACGGAAGATAATTCTCCAGCATGAGTAAAATCACAAAGACCGGGATCAGGAAAACCCGGAACATCGTAATTTTGTTCGGAAGATTCATTCGTTTCATTCGTCCGCCACCTCACCAGTCAAATCATATTCACAGGCCGCCGTAATCCGCACGGGAACAATGTCCCCCGACAGAAGCGACGACGGTCCTTCGAAAAATACAGCCCCGTCCACGGTAGGCGCGTCCCCCGCCGTGCGCCCGGTGAAGACGCCCTCCTCGGGAAGGAAACCGTCCGTGATAACCGGGAGCGTCCGCCCCACAAGGCTTTCGCTGTAGGCGCTGCAGATGTCCCTCTGCAGCTTCATGACAGCCTTCCTGCGCCGTTCCTTAACCCGCGCAGGAACCTGCCCTTTCATGGCCGCAGCCGCTGTCCCCTCCTCCTTCGAGTAGGCAAAGCAGCCGAGACGCTCAAACCGCATCTTCCCGACAAAATCGAGAAGCTCGGCAAATTCTTCCTCCGTCTCTCCCGGGAACCCGGTGATCATCGTGGTGCGAAGCACGATGCCGGGAACTTCGGCGCGAAGGCGGGCAATCATGGCCTCGATCTCCGCGCGACGGGTCTTTCTTCCCATCCTGCGAAGCACCGTGTCCGACGCGTGCTGAATCGGCATGTCGAGATACCGGCACACCTTCGGCTCCGTCGCCATGACGCGGATGAGCGCGTCGTCGATCTCCTCAGGATAGCAATATTGAATGCGGATCCAGGTGAGATCGGGAATCCGGCAGAGGCGTGTCACCAGCTCCGCCAGCTTCTTCTCCCCGTAGAGGTCGATTCCGTAGCGGGTGGTCTCCTGGGCTACCAGAATCAGCTCCCTGGTTCCCGCCGCCGCGAGCCGCTCCGCTTCCGCCGTCAGGCGCTCCATGGGATACGAGCGGTACGGGCCGCGAATCTTCGGAATGATGCAGTAGGTGCAGCCCTTGTCGCACCCTTCCGCAATCTTTAAGTACGACACATAATTTCCCGCCGTGATGGCCCGCGGTACTTCGGGGCTCGGCAGGTACGAAAGCGGCTTGAGGGATTCATACGACCCCTCCGCCGTAAGCGCCGCCACGATGTCCTCGTAAGAGGCCGTGCCCACAACGGCGTCAACCTCGGGAATCTGCTCCCGGATCTCTGCAGCGTAGCGCTGTGCAAGACATCCTGCAACCACCAGCCGGGTAAGACTT
This sequence comes from uncultured Lachnospiraceae bacterium, assembly GCA_902787715.1. GTDB lineage: Bacteria > Bacillota > Clostridia > Lachnospirales > Lachnospiraceae > ISDg. The sequence goes on along the minus strand of CADAHQ010000003.1, from coordinate 64,567 downwards.
CCGTCTGATCTCTTTGCCGCTAAGGACAGCACCGTGTTGATGCTCTCCTCCTTCGCGTCGGAGATAAAGCAGCAGGTGTTCACAACCGCGGCGTCCGCGTCCTCAATGTCCTCGGCAAGGGTGTGGCCCGCATTTTGCAAAAGGCCCAGCATGACCTCGCTGTCCACGAGGTTTTTATCACACCCGAGGGATATAAAATAAACCTTCATTCGTTCCTCACAACTAGTTCATCTCCGCCGATGCCACGCAGTTGTACATCAGCATTGCAATCGTCATCGGTCCGACGCCGCCCGGCACCGGCGTGATGGCACCCGCAACCGGCTCCACACTCTCGAAGTCAACGTCGCCGCACAGCTTTCCGTCATCCATGCGATGAATGCCCACATCGATAACCGCAGCGCCCTCCTTTACGTACTCCGCCGTGATCATCTTCGGCTTTCCGATGGCAACCACCAAAATGTCCGCGCGCTTCGTAACCTCGGCGAGGTTCTTGGTGTGGGAATGGCAGATGGTGACCGTGCCGTTCTCCTGCAGAAGCATGGCCGCCATGGGCTTTCCGACAATGTTGCTGCGGCCGATAACCACGCACTCCTTACCGTCGATGGAGATTCCCGTGCGCTTAAGAAGCTGGATGACGCCTGCGGGCGTGCAGGAGCGGAAGCCTTTCTGCCCGATGTTTAAACGTCCCACGCTCACGGGGTGGAAACCGTCCACATCCTTGTCCGGCGAGATGGCGAGAAGAATCTTCTCCTCATCGATATGCTTCGGAACCGGCAGCTGCACGAGGATGCCGTTGACATCCGCGCGGGCGTTTAAGTCCTCAATGATTGCCAGAAGCTCCTCCGTGGTAGTCTCCTCAGGAAGTTCATAGGCAAGGGACTTGATTCCGATGTACTCGCATGCCTTCTTTTTGTTCGACACATAGACCGTCGAAGCCTTATCGTTACCGACCTGAATCACCGCGAGGCAGATTTCCTTCCCCCCGGCCGCGAGCTGCGCAACGCGCTCCTTCAGTTCGTCCTTAATCTGTGTTGAGATTGCTTTTCCGTCAATTCTGATAGCCATGTATATCCTCCACTCCTGCCGCGCTTTGCCGCGGTCGCATACAAGGATGATTATACCCCAAGCCGCCGCGCTGTACAAGGAAAATTTGCCGCACGGACGAAAATAAGGGAAATCCTTTCCGGATTTCCCTCATGTTGCAAAATCAAAAGAAACTCCACAGCAGATACACCATCAAAATCAACAGACCGATGCAGAAGGTCATCAGACCGTAGGAAAGGCTTCGCGACACCAGTTTTACACTGTCCGCAATGCCCACGCGGGCGCGGTTGATTGCTTCCACGCAGTCGCCCTCCTTCGGGGATTTGCGGCCGAAGGTCAGGTTCCATAACTTTCGGAAACCGTTTCCGATATGGCCGATGGGGTTGCAAATCGCCTCCGCAAGGGTGATGCTCCGCTGCTCCACCACCGGCGCAAGCACTGTTCTTCGCAGCAGAAGAATCAAAGCGTCGACCACCTTGTCGCAAACGGCAAGGACCGCCTTGCAGAACCCGAACACGCCGATCGCCGTGTATTCCGTAAACTTCTCAAGTCCCCGCATCAGCGTTCCGAAAACCGCCGGGAAGACGCGGAACAAAAGCGGTCGGTAGAGATTGTCCTCAAGAGTCGGCAGCTTCTCCATGCGGTCCACATACTCCGGCGTGGTCCGCAAAGACACGCGCTTCCGTCTCACAAGGACGGTTTCCACCCCTAAAATGAGGAGTCCGTACGCCACCGTATAAACGAACCCTTTAAGGCATTCCGGGCCGAAGAACTCCGGCACATGATGCAGGGTTCCGTACGGCAAAACATCCGAGGCAAGCCGCCCGATGGGAATCATGGAAACCTCCGGCATGGCGCCGAAGATGAAAATCAAAAATGCCGTTGCAAAGAGAAGCACCATGCTCGCCCGGGGCATGTCCTTCGGACCCCGCCCAAGCTCCGCCGCCTGAACTTCCGGAGAAGGCTCCCGGACAAACAGAACCACGAAAAGCTTCACCATATACGCAAAGGTGCAACCGCCGGCCAACAGGAACAGGTGCTCTGCAAACTTGTATATTCCGCTTCCGCTGGCGTGGTAAATCTCCACAATGGACTCGTGAATCAGCGTCTTTGAGACATAGCCGGAGAAAATCGGAATGCCGGCGATGCCTAAGGACGCAATCAGCATTAGAATCATCAAACCGTAATGGTTCCGCCCGAAGCCGCGGATCTTGTTGAAATCCCGGGTGTGAAGCCGGTGAACGACGATGCCCGCACACAGGAACAGAATCAGCTTAAACGCCGAGTGGTTGAGCATATGAAGGATGCTGCCCGTGACAGCCATGGCATTATCCGACTCCATGATGCCGGCGGCGCCGATTCCCACCAGGATGAAGCCGATCTGGGAAACCGATGAGCAGGCAAGCATGTGCTTGATGTCGATGGAGCCGAGAGCACGGATTGCACCCACGAGCATGGTGACAATACCGATCCAGAACACAAGGCGGCCCCAGTCTGCGTTGTAGAGGAAATATCTTCCGCACACGGCGAAGATACCGAACACGCCGGTTTTTGTGAGGATGCCCGACAGAAGCGCCGACGCGGAGGCCGGTGCCTCGGGATGCGCCTTGGGAAGCCAGATGTGAAGCGGCCAACCGCCTGCTTTCGCGCCGAAGCCGAACAACAGGCAAAGCCCCGCAGCCCAGGCAGCCCGCGGATTCTCCGCAAAGTAATACCGGAGCGTGAGATTGTTGATGAAAAGGGTCCCGGCCTCGCGGTACAGAAGGAAGATGCCCATCAAAAGCACCATGCCGCCGATGACCGCCACCGTAAGGTAGGTTTTTGATGCGCGGATGGCCTCGGCCGTGCGCTCATGGGCTACCCACACATAGGACGCGAGGGACATGCCCTCAAAGAAGATAAACAGCGTGAACAGATCAGCGGACAAAAGGACGCCCAGGGTGCACGACAGCGTCACCATCGTAAACACCTGATACCGGAGCGCCGACGCATCGTGGCTTCCGTACCACGCGTAAAATACGCCCGACACAAGCCACGCAAAGGACGCCACCGTCAGATACACCGCCCGGAAGCCGTCCACCGTAAGATTCAGACCGTACCCGCACACATTCGGAACATACAGCGTGAGGTCCTCCGCACCCTTCGTAACCGCAGCAACGGCCCACAACGAAAGCCCGAACACGGCCGCAAGAACAGCGAAGAGAACGCCCGCGGAGATCATCTTGCCCCGCTCTCCGAACTTCCGCTCCGCCGGTTTCAGGGCGCAGGAAAGCAAGCCTCCCGCAAGGGGAAGCAACAGGAACAATAAAAGAATTCCTCTGCCCTCCATACCGATGCTCCTTTCCCGAAGAAAATTCAAGACTCAGAAGACGTCATACGCGACATCCGCCAAAAACTCCGCGACAGGCGTCGATGCGACGCCGCACAGGATAATCAAAATCATCAGAATAACCAAGGGAATTGCCATGCGCAGCCCTACCTTCGCCGGCTCCTCCGGGGTTCCCGCCGCAGGCTCCGTCTCCGAGGCGGACGAATCCTCCGAATGCTCTCCCCCTGCGGTGTCCTTTCGCGGAAGCCATGCTCTCACCACAACCTCAAGGATGTAGGCCGCCGAGAGCAACGCCGAAAGAATGAGCGCACCGAGTCCGACATACCCGAAGCCGGTGTCCGCCAAAACCGCAGCGGTGCCGATGTACCATTTGCTGGCAAATCCCGCCAGCGGCGGAATGCCGATCAAGGAGATGCCTGCCACCGTGTACACCGCAAAAATCAGCGGCATCTTTCTTCCCATGCCGTCCATCTCCCACACATAGCGCTTTCCGGCCTTCACCATCACAGCGCCGATGCAGTAGAACAGCGTAATCTTCATCAATCCGTGGAACAGCATGTGCAGCATTGCCGCCTGCATTCCGGAGCTCCGCATCAGGGACGCCGCGAAGATGATGTAGGACAGATTGCTTACGGTGGAGTAGGCGAGCCTTCGCTTGCAGTCCTGCTCCTTCACGGCCTTCACCGCGCCGTACACCATGGTCACAACGGCGAACATCATCACCGTGTACTGCACCCAGGTTCCCCGCAGAAAATTCTTCCCGAAGCTATAGTACGTAACACGCATAATCGCAAAGGCGCCGGCCTTTACCACCGCCACCGCATGCAAAAGAGCCGTCACGGGCGTCGGTGCCACCGATGCCGTGGGAAGCCAGCCGTGGAACGGGAAGATGGCGGATTTGACGCCGAATCCGAGAACGGTCATGCCGTAGACAATCAAAAGCATGGTGCGGCTTCCGCTGCCCTCGGTCAAAACACCGCCCATGCGGAAATCGAGAGTCTCGCCGTACACCGCAATGGCGATGAATCCGATGAAGGCAAATGCCGCCCCGCCGATGGAATACCGGACGTATTTTCTGGTGGCCAACATCGCCTTGTAGCTTCTGCCGTGCATCATCAGAGGGATGGTCACCAGAGTGAGCATCTCATAGAACATGTACATGGTCATCAAATTGCCGGCAAATGCGATTCCGAGGGTCACCCCGTAGGTCATGGTATACCACGTAAAGAAGGTGTTGGTATTGCCCTCGTGCTCCATATACTCAAAGGCATACAATGTGGCCAGAGGCCACAGCACCGACACAAGTGCGGCAAATACGCAGGACATGCCGTCCAGGCGGAATTTGACCGCGAGACTTCCCGCCAGCGTCAGTACCGTCGCAGAGCCTTCCGGGCGCGTCACAAGCGCCACCGCAACGCATGCGGAAGTAAGAAGGACCATCGCCATGGTGATGACCTCCCGAAGCTTTCGGTTTTGCACTCTGCAGATTCCGAGAGTCGCCCCGCCGAGAATCGGCAGAAGAATCGGAATCAGGAGAACATAAACGCTCATGAGTTGCAGGCTCCTTTCGACAAGAAAAAAAACTGCTTGCTATTTCACGGGGAATGAGAATGTCATCACCGTGTCAACAAGATAATTCGCAAAATTCGTCAACTCCTTCGGGAACAATCCGAAGAGAATCGCCGCTGCAGCGAGAACGCAAAGCGGGACAAGCATGCGCCACGACACCTCGCACTTTTCCTCTCCGCTCTCCTCGCTCTTTGCGACAAACCACGCGTCCGCTGCAGGTCCCATCAGATATCCGGCGGTCAGCAGCGCGCTCACAAGAAGCATCGCGGGCACCAGATACTCGAAATACGGAAGTCCCGTGTCAAGGGCACCGGTAGCCAGCTGCCATTTGCTGACAAATCCCGCAAGGGGAGGAATTCCCACAAGGGCCAGACCGCCGATGGTAAATGCGGTCATGGTGACGGGCATTTGCCGGCCTAAGCCCTTCCACTCCTCCACTCTCGTCTTTCCGGTCTTGTAAATCACGGCACCGGCGCAGAGGAACAAAAGGTTTTTAATCACCGAGTGGAACACGATATGCAAAATTGCGCCGGTTGCGGCGGTTCCGACATTGCAGCACAGATAGATTCCCGCAAGAATATAGGAAGTCTGGCTCACGGTGGAGTACGCCAGTCGTTTCTTCATTACCTTCTCGCGGAAAGCAAGCATGGACCCTAGGAAAATCGTGATCAGGACCAGGGTCAAAAGCGCCGTCTGCATCCAGGTTCCCCACAGATACTGCGGTCCCACGCTGTAATACACAACGCGGATGATAAACAGAATGCCCATCTTCGTGATGTTGCCGGACAGAAGGGCCGAAGCCGGTGCCGGCGCCACGGGATGCGCTTTTGGAAGCCATCCGTGCAACGGGAACATACCGACCTTGGAGCCTAAGCCCACAAGCATCAAAAATACCGCGACCTGAAGGCCGGTGCTGTCGGTTCCGTAGTTCAAAAAGCCGCCGGCAACGTAGGAAACCACACCGCCGGTGCGTGTCGCAGGCGCTGCGTAGGTGTACAGGAAAAAGATTCCGACGAGGCCGAGGAACGCCCCCGCCAGGGAATAATACAAATAGGTCATACCTGCGGAAACCGCTTCCTTCGTCTGCTCGTGCATGACAAGAGGGAACGTCGCAAGGGTCATCATCTCATAGAAAATATACGTGGTCACCAGATTGCCCGAGAAGCACACGCCCATGAGGGCGCCGAGAGCCAGGAGCGAAAAGATGTCGTAGCGGTCCTCCCGCTCTCCGTGGGAGAGGTAATCGAAGGAAAACAATGTGGAACCAAGCCACATTGCCACCGTAAGAAGCGAGAACAGGATGGAGACGAGGTCGACGCGGAAATAGAGCGGAACCTCCGGCAGAAATTCAAACAGCGCAATCTCCGTCCCCTCCTGCGTGGCAAGCAGAACCACACAGGCCGCTGTCGCCGCGACGAAGGAAAACATCGCGATGTGAAGCGCGCGAAGGGACGTCCGTAGCGTCTTGCTCCGGGCGATGATAATCGCACCCGCGACCGGGATCACAATGGTGAGGGGCAATAACAATTCCATAGTAGCTTCCTCCGATAGGATTTTCCGACTGCTCTTTTTACCCGAACAGGGCAAGTCCCTGCTCAATCCACTCAAAAATCGGCTCCGATCCGATGCCGAGCAGCAGGTTCACCGCGATGAACAGGACGATGGCCGTCCACATTGCGTAACCGACCTTCACGGAAGGACGGCTCTCCGCCCGGGTGAGCGGCGTGTAAATATTGATCGTCTGCCCGATGAAATACATGGCATTTAAAATCGTACTGACCGCAAGGGCGACCAGGGTGACGAGCATCTTTACGTCCGAGCTCACGCCGAAGGCCGCCTGCGCAAAATACACCTTCGAGGTGAAGCCCGCCAAAAGCGGAATACCCACCATGGAAAGCGATCCCACCGCAAAGCCCACGCCGGCAATCTTGTTCCGGTACGCCGCGCCGCGGAGTTTTCGATAGTTCATATTCTCCCAGTTGCCGCCCGAGAGGCCGTTTAAGGAGACAAAGAGGAGGGATTTGCCGGCGGAATGCGCTAAGATGTGGAAAATCGAAGCGATCATTCCGGCCTCGGTATTCAGGCCGAATCCCATGTAGATGTAGCCTATCTGCGCCACCGAGGAGAAGGCAATCATTCTTCCCACATCGGTCTGGCGGATGGCGCTCACCGAGCCGAAGATCATGCCGGCGATTCCGAAGACGAACAAAACGTCGTCGACCTGAATCGTGTGGATGAGCTCCGCGCCGATGACGCGGTAGAAAAACTTGATCAAAAGGAAAATGTATCCCTTCGAGACGAGGCTCGAGAGAATCGCGCTGGCCGAGCAGGTGGAATAGCCGTAGGCGTCGGGCAGCCACGCGTGGAACGGGAACAGCGCCGACTTGATGGCGATACCGACGCAGAACAGTCCGACGGCTACCGTTAAAGGCTCCGTGAAGGTTCCCTGCTCCGCTATTTTGACGATGGCCTCATGCATCGGCACCATGAGAAGGTGTCCCGTGATTCCGTAGAGAATCGCGATGGAAATCAGCAAAAGACCGGAGCCGAGAAGGGACATGATCATGTATTTGGTGGCGGCGAGAAGGTTCCGGCCCCACCCGCGGATCATGATAAGTCCGCACGCGGCAATCGTATTGATTTCGATGAAAACGTAACCCGTAAAGAGGTCGTTGGTGTAAATCAGCGCCATCAGGGACGCGAGAAGAAGGTTAATGAGGATGTAGAACATGTTCTCGCGGTCCTCGGCGATGTCCACCGCGGTAAAGCGGTAGCCGCCCACCAAAGACAGCAGCATGATGAAGCAGAAGAACGTGGCCATCATCGCTTCCAGAACACCCGCGCGAATTTCGTTTCCGAAGGGTGCGGGAAATGCACCCATCTTGTATGTAAATGCCTCCCCGGTCTGCAGCACGTACGCAAGAACGCACACGGAAAGAAGCCCCGACGTAATGACGACGAGGAAACTCACACGGCGTGCATACCGCCCCGGAAGAACCGAGGAAACCGGTCCCGAAACCATCGCCAACATAATGGCGATGAACGGGAAATTGCGTACCCATTCCATACTGCTTCTACTCCCAAAAACTTTGTATCGTTACTCGAGATGCTCTCTCTGTACCATTACCGTGATCACGTCGATATCCAGCGTCCGGTATCTCCGGTAAAGCCGCACCGTGAGAGCCAGCATAAGGGCCGTCACACTCACGGAAACCACAATGCCCGTAAGCACCAGGCCGCTGGGAATCGGGTTGATATAGCGCGACGCATCGGTGTCCCCGTCCACGGTGATGGGCGCAAGCCGCCCCGCGATAAAGCCCATGGACGCCAGGAACAGATAGACCGCGGTGTCCATGATGTTTAGCCCGATGATTTTCTTGATCAGATTCTTCTGCAGCAAAAGATTGCCGAATCCGATGCCGAACAGCACCATGGAGACAACCGAGAGATAGTTTTGTGTCAGTAATTCAAGCATACCAACCTCCGAAATACCGGCTGCATCGGCCGAACGTTAAAAGCTTCCCTTTCGGAACAATGCGTAAAATGCATACATCGTGCAGGCCACCTCCAACCCCACCAAAAGGTTGATCGGCAAAATCAGACCGGAGCTTAAGATGTCCCCGAGGCGCCCTAACGGAACGATGGACGGAATCCCGTTCGCTCCCGTAAACAAATAGTAGGCAATCACCATCGCATACAGGCACAGCGACCCGACTTTGATGATGTCATAAATCTTTTCGTCGAAGAACCGCTCGGTTCTGCGGAAACCGAAGGCCTGGTTGTACAAAATCAGTCCGGCGCCCAAGACCGCGCCGCCCGAGAATCCGCCGCCCGGCGACAAATGCCCGTTTAAGAGGATATACAGTCCGAACAGGAAAATAATCGGCACCACCAGCTTCGCGATGGTCTGCAGAATCGCGTCTCCCTTCCGGTCATACTCCGGGTTGTAGGTTACGCGCGTCCACTCGGACTCGTCCCCGCCGTCGGAAACGCTCTCCGACTGCAGTCTTCTCTTGTCCTTCTCGCCCTCCCGGTGCAACAGAAGGATGATAACCGAGCATGCACCGATAAAGAGCACGTTGGTCTCGCCGAAAGTATCGAAGGCGCGGTACTGCAGTATCATACCGGTGACCGTGTTCACAACGCCGGTCTCCTCCCCGCCCTTCTCCAGATACCGCTCGGACACCTCATTGTTGGCCGGGGTATCCGCGCTTCCGAAAGGCGGCATATAAGCGATATTCAAAATCAACAACCCCACAATCAAAAAACACATTAAAAGGGCGAGCGCGTAGTAGATGCGGCGCATCACCCGCATGCCGCCCATCCGCGTCAGCCGGCGGTCCGCCTGCAGGTCGGTGTCGGGGAGCTCCAAGTAGCTGGCATTTTCCGCGGCATCCGCCTCCGCGACTTCCTCCACGCGGCGTCTCCACTCTTCCGTGCGGTCCTCTTCCACCACCGGCTTATCGCCGCGCACGAAGGAGAGGAATTTGGCGGTTTTGGTTTTCTCATAATCTTTGCGTATCCGGCTCATACTTCACCTCCCGACACGTCTTCCGAAGGTTTCTGCGATTTTGTTGCAGCTTCGGATGGATTTTCCGAGGTTACGGCGGCTTCCGCGTCTTCGGAAGTCTCCGCGGCTGCGTCCTCCGGCTCCTCCTCGACAGCGTCAATCTTTCGAAGGGTGACGAAGAACAAAACGCTGGTGATTCCGGCGCCCACGGCGGCCTCCGTGATGGCAAGGTCCGGGGACTCCAGGAAGATCCAGACGATGGACATGACAAGGCTGTAGGACATGAAGATGATGACCGACCCGAGAAGGTTTTTCGTAAAGCTCACCGCGATGGCGCAGATGATTAAGAAGCATACCAGAAGAAGGATGATGGCTTTTGTCATGACGCATCACCTCCGCGCTCTTCCTCTTCGATTTCGCAGTTTTCGGGCAGCCGGTCGCTGATCTCCACCTCAAGTCCCGCAATCAGATGGCTGGAAACGGGGCTCGCGAACCAGAAGAACAAAATAATCAACGCAAGTTTCAAAGCATCCCAAGCGGCGCCGCGAATCACAATCAGCCCGAGGAGGACTAAAAGAATTCCCAGGGTGTCCGTCGTCGCTGCCGCATGCATGCGGTTCATGGCAAAATGGAATTTGAACAGTCCGTAGACCGCGATGGCCGCGGTGGCGATTCCCGCAAGGATACAGAGTCCGCCGACAATGAAACGAATCCACTCCATCATTTCGCACCTCCGTCCTCCGGGGACTCCTCAGAGGCCTCCGGCTCGTCGCGCAGGATTCCCTCCGGCTTGTCGGAGAGGCCGCGCATGCGAAGGTGCTCACGGTGGACGCCCAAGTACACGCGCACCAGAACGACCACGGCAAGAAAGCTGATCATCGCATAGATCAGCGCAACATCCAAAAGATAACTTTGCTTAAGCCACAGAGAGAGAATACAGATGATCATGATGGTCAGCGTGCCAAGCATATTGACGGACACGATGCGGTCCGCAATCTCCGGTCCGCGGATCGCGCGGATCAGGCAGCCGAACATGATCAGAATGATGGCGACAACCGCGCCGCCGAAAAGGATATCATACGCAGTGGAAATCGTCATGCCCGGGCCTCCTTTCCGTCCGCCGCATCGGCGTCCGTGTCGTTCTCGGCCGCAAGGATCATCTCGGTGAACACGCTGTTCTCCGTGCCCTCGGCGATCTCCCGGTCAAGGGCATGCACGACAAAGCGGTCCCCGGTCTGCTTCACCGTGATGGTTCCCGGGGTCAGGGTGATGGAGTTTGCGAGCAACACCTTGGCCGCCTCGCTCTTTAATTTCGTGCGGAAGGTAAAAAGCACCGGCTCCGGCTCAAGACGATTGGAAAGAATCAGCCGCATAACCGCAAAATTCGCCTTCACAATCTCCGACAGAAGCACGACGATATAGTGGATGCACCACGGAATATGCTTGATGATACGCAATTCCCTGCGCAACGAATATCCCAAAAAGAACACACAAAAAAGCCCTAAGGGGACGCAAAGCACAACGCCGATTGCAAAAACCTCCCAGGTCAGGCGACCGTTCAGGATTATCCAAATGACAAGAAACCATGCGAACATGTTCTGCCTCCGAATCGTTGTGCCCCCGCATCACCGGGGCTTCTCACTGAAATAAAAATACGCGATTAGTGTAACACTCCTCGCCTGTAAAGTCAAACTGCATTTTCCGAAAAGATGCCCGAAAGTTGTGCGTAATCGCGTGAAAAATGCACAAAAAAAGTCCCCGAACATGTCGGGGACTTTTCGCCTTTGCAATGATTATGCGCGTGCCTTCTTGGATGCAACAACTGCAACAAGAGCAACAACCGCAGCAGCACCGAACAGAACTACGGTCGTGGTATCAGCCGTCTTAGCTGCACCGCCGTCGCTCGTGCGGAGAACTGCCTTCTGAAGAATCCAGCCATTGTAGAAGTTGATCTGGATTGCGCCGGTAGCAGCCTTCTTAACAGCATCAGCATCGAAGGTGTAGGTCTTAACCTCACCGGGCTCAAGCGAAAAATCGCCGTCGCTGGAGTACGTTGCCTGGAAATCAGTACCAACAGTCCAGCTACCGTCGGTAACAATACCGCCGATACCCCAGCCATTGCCGGTGGTCTCACCATTGTTAGCATTCTCGGGATCGTACTTTACAGTACAAACGATCTTTGCGCCTTCCGGAGCGTTGTTAATCGCATCCGTAACCTCACCGTTGGTTCCCTCGAGAAGAACGGTGTCGGCAGCAAAAGCTGTTCCGATTGCCATCACAGCTACCAAAGCAACTGCAAGGGCGATTCTCAATAACTTTTTCATAAAAAGTTACCTCCTTAAGGATAAAGTTGTGAATTCACTTACGTTCATTTTAGCAAAAGCCCAAATGAAACACTATCTTCAAAATGCACAAGAAATCGCACTGAATTTGTGCAATTTTGACAAAAGCGATACCGTATCGAACCGTTTCGCACTGTTCCTACGTCTCTCCGGAATTATTTTCTGTTCTTCTGCAGGAAATCCGGAATCTTGATACCGCCGGTCGTACTGTCGGAGTTCGACGGCTTCTGGTACGTCGGAGCGGCGTATGCCTGAGGCTCCGGCTGCACCGGTGCGGTGTAAGCAGGCTGTGCGGGTGCCGTGTAAGCGGGCTGCGAAGGTGCTGCATACGAAGGCTGGGACGGAGCTGCGTAGCTCGGTCTCGTCTGGGTTGCGGTAGCGCCTGCTGCGGGGCCGCCTGCGTTCGGACGATTCACAAAGCCGAGGCCGGTGTAAGCGCCCTGCTGCGCCTGTTTCTTCTGCGTGTATCCCTGACGGTTTGCAGCGCCGGAAGCATTCGTGTTCGGATGCTCCTCAAGGCCCGTTGCGATAACCGTGATGCGGCACTGATCGGGAGCCGTCTCATCGTAGATGGCACCGAAGATGATGTTCGCCTCGTCGCCGGCAAGCTCCTGTACGTAGGTAGCTGCCTCGTTAACCTCGATAAGGCTTACCGCGCCTGCGATATGAAGGATGACGTGGCTTGCGCCCTCGATGTTGGTCTCGAGAAGCGGTGATGTGGTGGCCTGCTTTACGGCCTCCATGCACTTGTCATCACCGGAACCGTAACCGATACCGATATGGGCAACGCCCTTGTCCTTCATAACCGTCTCAACATCGGCAAAGTCGAGGTTGATGAGTGCCGGAGCATTGATGAGGTCGGTAATACCCTGAACACCCTGCTGCAAAACCTCATCCGCCTTGCGGAGAGCTTCCGGCATCGTCGTGCGACGATCGACAATCTCCAGGAGACGGTCATTCGGAATAACAATCAGGGTATCCACAGCCTGGCGCAGACGCTCAATACCCGAGAGGGCATTCGCCATACGCTGCTTTGCCTCAAAACGGAACGGCTTCGTAACGATACCGACCGTCAATACGCCCATTTCCTTCGCAATCTGCGCAACAACAGGAGCCGCACCGGTACCGGTACCGCCGCCCATACCGCAGGTGACGAAGACCATATCAGCACCCTTAATAATCTGGGTCAGTTCTTCCTTGCTCTCCTCGGCAGCCTTCTCTCCAACGTCGGGCTGGGAACCTGCGCCGAGACCTTTCGTCAATTTCTCACCTATCTGAATGCATTGAGGAGCTCTGCAGTTCTTCAGATGCTGCTTGTCCGTGTTGACGCAAACGAATTCAACGCCCACGATCCCCTCTTCGATCATACGGTTCACCGCGTTGTTGCCCGCGCCGCCGACACCGATTACCAATATCTTAGCAGCAGCTTCGTTCTCTTCTCCTTTGATTTCAACCAACGTTGTATCCTCCTTTTTGCATAATATTCCTATTACCCACCGTCTATGATATATTCAAATGCCGAAAAAGGCAAGCATTTTTTCGTGGATTACGGCAAAAAACCGTCGAAAAATGCGTTTTTTTCAGCATTCCGGGTTCATTTTGTTCCCTCGTCGTCCGGTTCCGGCGTAAGGGTCGGTTCCTCGGAAAGAACCTTGGCGTAAAACTCGTCCGAACTCGTGAATACGCCCTCCATGTTGATGTCGTAGGTGCACTGTTTTCCGAGGTTTTGGTTCCGCGCTGCAAGCTCCCTTGCAACGTCCGGAATCATGGAGATTTGCACGTCGTACATCTCCCGGACGCCGAGCCGGTATTCGTTCCCCTGCATGATCAGCGTGACGGCCTTGTCCTTGCCGAACCGGATCTCGTCGATGGTGACCTCGTTCTTCTGCAGCTGGAACACGATGTTCAGAATCACATCGAACAGCTTGTCGTCCTGGGTCTCGAACTTCTGGTACATCGTGAGGTTCGTATACACAAGCCCCGTGACCACCGGAAGTTCCTCCACATTGGTCTTCCGCGACGAGACAATCTCGCCGTCGCGGTTGAAATACAAATAGTATCCCATATCGTACAGGCAGCCGATGGGCGGCTTCTCGTACGCTTTAATCAGAATCTGGTTGCCCTCCCCGACCTCGATGGTAATCTTTTCGAGGAACGGCATGGTCTCCACTTTCCGGTAGCGGTAGATGAATTTGACGAGGATCGAGTAGTCGTCGTACCAGTGCGAAAGCACGTGGTCGCGGATCTCCTCCTCGGTGTACCGCTCGGAAAATCCCAAAATCGTCACCCGGACGTCGGTCTCCCGGTTGATCTTGTAAGTGTTTCGGAACCATCTCCAGGCCAGTGCCGCAAGGACAGCCAAAATCACCAGAATCGTGACTCTCCGGATGATCCGGGTGCTTCGTTTTTCTGTTTGAATGACTGCCATCTCCGACTATCTCCTACCTGTCATCTTCCCCGTCGCGGTCTTTCCGCGAGGGTTGTCCGAGGACGACATCCATGCGGTAGCCGCCGGACGCCGGTGTCTCGTCTCGGGTTGTGCTCTCCGGCTCTTCTCTCCGCTCCGCACTCTTTTTGCGCATTCGTTCCTCTTCGGCGCGGCGCTTTTTGGACCGCTCCGAGCCTCTCTCGGTGGGGCGCTTTCTCTTGTGGTCGTCCTTGACCTTGCGAAGGCCGCCGAAGGGCTTGCGGGTGGCATTTGCCGCCTTCGGCCGCGTGGTTTTAGGCTCCCGCTCTCCCTCTCCGTCCTCCGGCTCCGCGATGGCGATGCGCTTCCGGTAGCCGATGTTTCGGGAGATGTTCAAAACCACTCCGCATTCGGCGCACAGCACCAAAAGGGAGGATCCGCCGTAACTGATGAACGGAAGCGTAACACCCGTGGAGGGGAACGTGCCGGTCACAACGGCGATATTGATGCAAACCTGCAGCCCGATGTGAATCATAACACCGTAGCAAAGCAGGGTTCCGTACAAGTCAGGCGCGTTGATTGCCACAATGGCGATACGCCACAGCAAAAGCAAAAACAGAATAATCAGTGCCGCGCCGCCCACGAGTCCGAGTTCCTCGACGATGCAGGCGAAAATCATATCCGTGTGGACCTCGGGGATATGCCCGAGCTTCTGAACGCTGTTTCCGAGGCCCTTTCCGAAGAGGCCGCCCGAGGACAGCGCATACAGGCCCTGTTTCACCTGGCCCACATTGGTTTCGTCCTTAAGATGCCGCCACTCGTAGATACGGCGGAAACGGAAACCGCCCGTTGCGCCTGCGTTGTCCACGTAGCGAATCAGCAAAATCACGGCAAATACGCCCACAACGGCCAGTATCACAAACAACAGCTTCTTCTTCGAGCAGACAAAGATGAGGCCGCCGAGAATCGCAAAGAGAATGATACCGGTGGTCATACTCTCCTTCGCCGCCAGGGCGCCGATGACGCCCAGCAGAACCAACGCCACCGCAAGGGCCTGAATCCGGTTGGTTTTCGTATTCACGCGGCACATGGCGTAGGCCGCAATCACAATCATAAACAGCTTGGCAAATTCACCCGGCTGCAGCTTGAGAGGTCCGATGGCCAGCCAGCGGGCGGCACCGTTGGTAGCGCCGCTCAATTCCGAGTCGGTTCGTCCCACGGCGATAACCGCGACTTCCAATGCCACGATGACAACGTAGGCAAGCAGGAGGAGAATCGGCCATTTGCGGCGCGGGGTCTCCATGGCGTAAAGCCGGTAGTCCACGAGGGAGATACCGATCATACCTGCGACGCCGATGATGACGTAGCGAATCTGGCGGGAGGTGTAAAAGGTGGAGTTGCCGAGGTATTTGGCGGCGTTGTAGGGGCTGATGCTGGCAATCATCAGAATGCCGACGAGCATCAGGGCGATGACCATGAACAACAGGGTAAAGTCATAGTACCGCTTTTTCTTGTCGCCTGAAAACAGGTATCCGTTACCGCCTGATTCCATCCCGGGTCTCCTCCTCTCTTCCGTATTCCGTCAGGTCCTCAAATCACGGGCGGGACCGGGGATTTGTCCGTCAGTCCGGAAGTGCCCGAACGAGCGCCTTGAACAGGTCTCCGCGCTCCTCATAATTCTTGAACATTCCCCAGCTCGCGCAGCAGGGGGACAGAAGCACCGCCTCGCCGGGTTGTGCGAGGGCGTGTGCACGCTCCACGGCTTCCTGCATCGAGTTCACGCGCTCAATCGCGGTAAATCCCATGCTCCTCGCCGTCGCTTCGATCTTGTCGGCCGTCTGGCCCATCAGAAGGAGCGTCTTCACCTTGCCCGGGAACTCCTGAATCCAGGTGTCGTACTCCGAGCCCTTGTCGTATCCGCCGCCGATGAGAATCGTCGGCCGGTCCATGGCCCGAACCGCCTGGATGGAGGCGTCGGGGTTGGTTCCCTTGGAGTCGTTATAGTACAAAACGCCGTTTTTGGTGGCGGTATACTCAATCCGGTGTGCCACTGCAACGAAGGTGCGAAGCGCCTCGCGGATGCGGTCCATCGGCACCGATAAAGCGACGCCCGCCGCGATGGCAGCCATGGCATTTTCGTAGTTGTGACGGCCGATGATGTTCATCTCATGCACATCGATGACCTCGGTCTCGGCCACGCCGTCGTTCATACAAATCTTGTCACCCCGCAGGTACAAACCGCGCTTTAAAACGCGTCCCGAGGAGAACCAGAAAATCTTCGTCTTTAAGGATGCGCTCATCTCGCGAAGGCGCTCATCTTCGTAGTTTAAGATGCAAACTTCTCCCGGAGTCTGGTTGCGGGCGATATTGAACTTCGCCTCCGCATAGGCCTCCATGGTGTGATGCCGGTTCAGGTGGTCCGGCGTAATATTCAGAATCACGGAAACATTCGGATGGAACGCTTCGATGGACTCCAGCTGGAAGCTGCTCATCTCCGCCACGGTCACGCCGTCCTCGGTGGTCTGTCTGGCCATCTCGGTATACGGGATGCCGATGTTTCCGACAACTTCCACGTTGGTGTACGCCTGGCGCATAATCTCGCCGATGAGTGCGGTGGTCGTGGTCTTGCCGTTGGTTCCGGTCACGGCAACCAGCTTGCCGTGGCTGTAGCGGTATGCAAGCTCCACCTCGCCCCAGATCGGGATGCCGTTTTTGCGGAGTCTCTCCACCATCGGAAGGTCCGTCGGCACACCGGGGCTTATGACCACGAGATCCGTGCTCTCATACAACGCTTCCGGCAATTCTCCGAGAACAATCTCTCCGGCAAATGCTTCGCAAAGCTTCTCTCTCACTTCCTCCTTCGACTTGGAGGCGTCGGAGTCAAAGAGCCAGAGCTTCGCGTCCTTCTCCTCCTCCGCTAAGAGATTACAGGCAGCGATGCCGCTCTTGCCTGCTCCGATAATCAGAATGTTTCTTCCGATTTCCATCGTAAATCCTCGCTTTCGCGCTTACTGTCGTTTTCTTTCGGCCCGGATGCATTTGCCGACGGGCCTCTTCTGCGGTTTCCGCCACCGCGTTTCGGATCAGCCGCTTCCGCCGCCGGCTCCGCCGTTTCCACCGTTTTCGGTAGTGCCCTCGTCGTCGGTCAGGGCTCCCTCGTTCACCTCGTCATCCTCGATGATTCCGGTGTACTCCACGCCGTACTTGATGTCGCCGGCCGGGTACACGCGAAGGTATGCAAGGATGTCGCCCAAGATCTTGCTGGTGAGCTCGGTTGCAGGGCGGCTTGAGTTGTACATCTTCGGATCGTCGATCTCGTCGATGACTACGTAAATGATATATTGCGGGTTGTTCGCCGGCACGCTGCCGATGAAGGAAACCACGTATTTCTTGTCTTTTCTGGGAAGCTTCTGTGCGGTACCGGTCTTTCCGCCCACCAGATATCCTGCCACCTGCGCGGGCTTCGCGGTTCCGGACTTGACGGTCATATAGGTGGCGTTTCGCATGAACTCGCAGGTCTCCGCGCTCACGGTCTTGCGCACCAGAAGGTTCGACGCATCGTACACGGTGGCGCCTTCCTCGTTGAGAATCTGCTTCACCACGTGGGGCTGATAGTAAAAGCCGCCGTTTACGATGGACGCGTACGCTGCCACCATCTGGGGCATCGTCACGGTAAATCCCTGTCCGAAACTCTCGGTTGCCAGCTCCACCTCACGGATGGCCGTCTCATCGAGGAGCTTGCCGGTGGCCTCGCCCGGGAGGTCGATGCCGGTCTTGCTGCCGAGACCGAAGTGGGTCTGATAATAGCGGAAGACGGATTTGCCGAGTTTTTCCGCGATGGAGATCAACGCCATGTTACAGGACTTCATAACCGCCTCGGTCAAGGATATGGTTCCGTGGCCGCTGTGGAGGTTACAATGGATGTCGGCGCCGCTGATTTTTACATGGCCGCCGCAGTGCAGCTGCTCGTCCTGGGTGATTACCGCCTCCTCGAGTCCCGCCGCAACCGTGAGACACTTGAAGGTGGAACCCGGCTCGTAGGCATCGTTGACGCAGAAGTTACGCCACATCTTGTTGAGGGCCGCCAGCTTCTCGTCCGCCGTGCGCTCCACTTCCTCGTTGTTCTCGTCAAGAAGCGGGGGAAGCTCACGGGGGTTGTTCAAATCATATCCTGCATTGGACGCCATGGCAAGAATCTCGCCGTTGTTCGCGTCCATAATGATAACTCCGACATTTTTCACCGAGTAGGTGTCCAAAAGCTCGGCGATACGGTTCTCCACCTTCTGCTGAACGAACACGTCGATGGTGGAGACGATGGTATTGCCCGGGATTGCCTCCCAGGTGTTGGTGACAAGGTTGAGCTCGGAATCATAATATCCGGAGACGCGGCCGTCCGTTCCGTTTAAGTAGGAATTGTACTGCTGCTCGATCCCCCAGGTTCCGACGTTACCGTCGTTCACGAAGCCGATGACATGAGATGCCAGGCTCTTGTAGGGATAGGATCTCTCGTACTCCGTCTCGAACCATACGCCTTTGATGAATTTGTGGTCCTCGGTCTCCGTGCTGACCTGCAGCCGCTTGAACTCCGCGATGGTGTCGTAGGGCTGTTTGCGATAGAGAACATAGTAGTTGCTGTTCTTCTGCTCCATCGCCTTGTCAAATTCCTCCTGCGTCGTGCCGAAGGCCTTCTGCAGTGCGGCAAAGGTGTATTTCATGTAGGTCTCGCTGGACTTGATGACCTTCGGGTCCAGGATGACGTTGTAAGTCTTCGTGCTCACCGCAAGCTCCGTGCCATTGCGGTCCGTGATGGTGCCGCGCTGGAACGGGATGGTTGCGCCCACCGTGGAGTTGTAGCCCTGATCCTGAATGGCGTTCTGGTATTTGCTGCCCATGGTGCGCTGCCAATATGCGATTTTACCAATCAAAAACAGCAGGAATGCAGCCATTACGCCCATCACAAGCAGCACCCGGTATTGATGCCGCGCTGTTGTAAATATGTTACGTATGCTGACTCGCTTCCTGCTCATGGGACATCTCCGTTACCGAAAGTAAGACGCACGGAAAGGAGCAACCGTCTGTTGCTCCTTACCGGGTCGGTTTTTCGTTATTCCATAATCTTTCCGAGGATCCGTTCCACTACGGATTCTTCCGGCTTCTCTTCCGCCGCTACCGGCGAATACTGTCTGACGTAGCCTTCTCCCTTGTAATCGAAGACGATGATTTCGTTGTCCTTCGGGTACACCATTCCGTACTGTCCGACCGCGACTTCGTAGACGCGGTTGATGTCTACGCTCGAGGCGATTGCCTGCTCAGCTTCATCGTTGGTGCGGTACAGGTTCGCGTATTCGTTGTTAAGGGCTGAAATCTCCCGGTCAAGTTCGTTGGTCTTCGCTCTGACATTTGCAAACAACACTGCATTATACAGTATAACGCACAGACTTGCAAGCATCACCGCGCACGCAAAAAAGCCCATGCTCTTCCGGATACCGATCACCGGTGCGCTCTGGGTCGCTGTGCGGCGCTTGCGCTCCGGGCGTGTCTGCTGGTCCGGACGGTACGCCGGCTGTGCCGTCGCTCTCGCCAGATTGTCAGTCATATACCCGCTGCGTCTCGCCAATTCTCTTGCTTCCGTGCTGTTTCTTGTCGTCTTCATCGTAAAATACCCCGTCCGGCGGCATCTCCTACGGAAGTTTCCTCTCCTCCGTGTCCGCCTTTTCCTCATTGCGCTCGAAGATGCGAAGTTTCGCGCTCCGCGATCTCGTGTTTCTCCTCTGTTCTTCCTCCGAGGGAAGAATCGGTTTTTTCGTGATCACCGTTCCCAAAGATTTGCGGTGACACATGCACACCGGCAGGCCCGGCGGGCAAATGCACGGTGATTCGTTCTTTCGGAAGCACTGCTTCACGATCCGGTCCTCCAGGGAGTGGAAAGTGATTACGCAGATTCTTCCGCCGGGTGCCAGTCTCCGGATCATCCCGTCCAGGGATTCGGTGAGAACCGTGAGTTCCCGGTTTAATTCGATGCGAATCGCCTGAAACGTCTTCTTGGCGGGATGTCCCGCTCCGGCTCTGACCTTCGCCGGAATGGCCGCCTTGATGATCTCGGCAAGTTCGCCCGTGGTGCGAATCGGATGTTCCTCCCGCACTCTCACGATGTGCTTTGCGATGTTGTTCGCGAAGGAATCCTCTCCGTATTCGCGGATCACCCGGGCCAGCTCGGCCTGGGAGTATCCGTTGACGATGTCCGCCGCGGTTCGCTCCCCGCGATCGTCCATCCGCATGTCAAGGGGTGCGTCTTCCATATAGGAGAATCCCCTAACTGCCGTATCCAACTGGTAGGAGGAAACCCCCAGATCAAGCAGAATGCCGTGCACCTGCCCGATCTGAAGGTTGTCTAGAATAATTTCGAAGTTCTCGTAATTGCTGCGAACAATCGTGACCCGCTCGCCGTACGGCTGAAGTCTCTCGGTTGCTGCGGCAATCGCATCGCCGTCCTGATCGATTCCGATCAGCCGGCCCGTTGTCAGGCGGCGGACAATCTGTTCCGAATGTCCCGCGCCTCCGAGGGTTCCGTCCACATAGATGCCGTCCGGCCGGATGGAAAGCCCCTCGATCGTCTCCTCCAAAAGCACCGATGTATGCTTGAACTCCTCCATGGCTTCCCTCCGTTACCGCTACAGGCGGATTCCGTAGGTTGCTGCCGTGGAAGCAATCTCCCGGAGCGATACGCTCTTGTTGTACTCGTCCCACACATCCTTCGGGAACACCTTGATCTTGTCCAGGGCGCCGACGGAAACCACATCCTTGGTAATGCCTGCGCTGTCCCGAAGTTCCTGCGGCAGGATCACTCTGCCCTGCTTGTCCATCTCTACCGGCTCGGAATTCGCGGAGAGGAACGTGAGAAGAAGTCTGCCCTCGTCCGTTCCCGGAAGGTTCTGGTCCAACTTCTCCAACAACTTCTGCCATTCGTCCATCGGATAGAGATTCAGGCAACGGTCAATACCAAGCGCAACGATGAACTGCTCCCCGAGTTTCTCACGAAACTTCACGGGAACAATGACGCGGCCCTTGGCATCAATGCTGTGAATCTGCTTTCCGTTGAAGTAGTTCGGCATGAAATTCTCCACTTTCCACCACTTTTGTGGTTTATGATGGTAAAAGATGGTACTTTTCACCACTTGTTTGAATTATAGAGCACTTTTTTTAAGATTGCAACAGGGAATTCGCATTCTTTTCAAACTTTTTTCAATTTTTTATCGGTTTTTCGTCAAAAAAAGAGACATTTTCTGCATTTTCAAACATATGTTCGGGAACATGTGTTCGAAAACGCTGAAAATGCCTCCACCGGCCTCCACTTTTCGCAAAAAACCGGTCAAACTCTCTTCGATTGTATCACCGCGCTCCACGCGGGGGTGAATTTGCCGTTCCGACGGGCCCTTTTATAAGCTCTTCCGGAAACCTTTCCGACGATTCAGAAAATCGCGCAGATACCGGCCACAAGCAGGGACAGAACCCACGCCACGGCGCACTGCTCCAACACGATGATTGCCGCCCATTTGCGGCCGAGCTCCCTTCGGATGGACGCCACCGCCGCAACGCAGGGCGTGTACAGAAGGCAGAACACCAAAAGTGCCAGGGCTGTAGCAGGGGACAGAACCGCCGTCACCGCTGCCGATCCGCCGTACAGAATCATGAGCGTGGACACCACGCTCTCCTTCGCGATAAATCCGGTGATCAACGCGGTCACCACGCGCCACTCGCCGAAGCCGTGCAGCGCAAACACCGGTGCGAGGATTCCGGCAAGGCTTGCAAGGATGCTGTCCTTCGAATCCTCCACCATGTTAAAGCCGAAGTCAAAGGTCTGCAAAAACCACACCAAAAGACTTGCGATAAAGATTACCGTAAACGCTCTCTGCAGGAAATCCTTCGCCTTGTCCCACAGAAGCATTCCCACGCTTCTGAGGCCCGGCAACCGGTAGTTCGGCAGCTCCATAACGAAGGGAACCGCCTCGCCGCGGAAGAACGTGGTCTTTGCCACAAGGGCAATCAGAATCGCCGTCACGATGCCGAACAGGTACAGCCCCACCATCACAAGCCCGCTGTAACGCGGGAAGAAGGCGTGGGCGAAAAAGCCGTAGATCGGCAGTTTAGCGGTGCAGCTCATAAAGGGCGTGAGAAGAATCGTCATCTTGCGGTCACGGGCACTGGGCAGGGTTCGCGACGCCATGACGCCCGGAACCGTACAGCCGAAGCCGATGAGCATCGGCACGATGCTTCGCCCGGACAGACCGATCTTTCGAAGCAGCTTGTCCATCACAAAGGCGACGCGGGCCATGTAGCCGCTGTCCTCAAGCACTGAGAGGAAGAAGAACAACACAACGATAATGGGCACGAAGCTGATGACGCTTCCGACGCCTCCGAAGATTCCGTCCACCACCAAAGACCTTAGGATCGGATTGACATTGCCGGCATCCATGCCGCGCTCCGCCAGCCCCTGCAGTTTTTCGATGCCGGTCTCCAAAAGCCCCTGAAGCCACGCGCCGATGACGTTAAAGGTCAAAAAGAAGGTGAGTGCCATGATGACGATGAACACGGGGATCGCCGTAAAGCGGCCCGTAAGCACCTTGTCGATGGCGCGGCTGCGGCGGTGTTCCTTGCTCTCGCGGGGCTTCACCACCGTGGCGTTGCAGACGTTTCGTATAAAAGTGTAGCGCATGTCGGCGATGGCGGCCGCGCGGTCCATGCCGCGCTCCTGCTCCATGTTGACAATCATGTGCTCCACGGTTTCCTTCTCATTTTCACTGAGGGCAAGAGCATCCAGTACCAGCTTATCGCCCTCCGCAAGCTTGCTGGCGGCAAACCGCAGCGGAATCTCCGCCGCCTCGGCGTGATCCTCGATAAATGCCATAATGCCGTGCAGGCACCGGTGCACCGCACCGCCGTTTTCGTCGCGGCCGCAGAAGTCGTTTCTGCCGGGGCGCTCACGGTATTTGGCGACGTGAATGCAGTGCTTAATCAGCTCGTCGACGCCCTCATTTTTCGCGGCGGCGATGGGAACCACGGGAATCCCCAGCATGGACTCCATCAGGTTGATGCGGATGGTGCCGCCGTTGCCGCGCACCTCGTCCATCATGTTGAGAGCCAAAACGATGGGGACGTTAAGCTCCATCAGCTGCAGCGTCAGATACAGGTTGCGCTCGATGTTGGTGGCGTCCACAATATTGATAATACAGGTGGGTTTTTCCTTCAGAATGAACTCGCGGGACACAATCTCTTCCGAGGTGTACGGCGAGAGGGAATAAATGCCCGGGAGGTCGGTCACGGAGGTCTCCGGATAGCCCCGGATCTCGCCGCTCACACGGTCCACCGTCACGCCCGGAAAATTCCCCACGTGCCGATTGGCTCCCGTCAATTGGTTAAATAAAGTCGTCTTTCCGCAGTTCTGGTTTCCCGCGAGGGCAAAGGTGAGCACGGTCCCCTTGGGAACCGGATTCTCGTCCGCTTTGACGTGGTATTTGCCTTCCTCGCCGAGACCCGGATGATCCGGAACCATCGGGGGTTCCTTTCTCTTCCGCTGCTCCTCCTCGGGCTCGCTGCCTGCGGCGTCCTCCGGTACGGGCTCCACCGAGATGTTCGCGGCGTCGCTTCTGCGAAGGGTGAGCTCATACCCGCGGATGTTCACCTCAATCGGATCTCCCATCGGCGCGAACTGCTTCAGCGTCACGACTTCACCCGGGAGAAGTCCCATGTCAAGCATATGCTGGCGCAGGGCGCCCTCTCCTCCGAGCACCGTGATAACCGCGCTTTGTCCGATTTTCAGATCCTGCAATGTCATGGATTACTCCTCCGGGGACTTTTTCGCAGATTCTTTCACAGTTTCCTTTGCGGATTCTTTCTTTTCGCTGTTCTTCCGCCAAAGGATAACGTAGGCAATCGCACTGCCGACAACCAGAATCGCGCTCAAAAGCTGCGACACGGCTATGGGCGTGTTGAACAAAAACAGCTGGTCGGTGCGGAGTCCTTCGATCCAGAATCGGCCGAGGCCGTATCCGAACAGATACAAAAGGAGGATTTCTCCGTCGAACTTCTTTCTGCGGATGCGGAAGCAAAGGAACACCAAAAGCACCAGATTCCAGAGAGACTCATACAGGAAGGTGGGATGAACGCTCACGTAGGTAGCTCCGTCCCGAACCACGGCGTTGTTCCGGATCTCGAGGACTCTCTCCAGGGCGCGGGTCTTGCCGGCGTACACATTCTCCACCATCTTCTGGCTGGTGGCGGGATTGAAATACGGGCTCACGTCGCGGGTGTCCACAAGCATCGCGAAGGGGCCGTCCGTGTAGGTACCGAAGCATTCGCGGTTAAAGAAGTTGCCCCAGCGGCCGATGATCTGGCCGGTCAGAAGGCCGAGAATTGCGGTGTCAAGAAACTGATACCGCGGAAGCTTGCGGATCTTCGTGAAGACAACCGCCGTCAGAATACCGCCGATGACGCCGCCGTAGATGGCCAGGCCGCCGGCGCGGATGTTGAAGACATCCCAGAAGTTGTCCTTGTATTGACTCCAGTTGAAAATGACATAGTAAAGTCTTGCGCAGAACACCGAGACAATCACGGCGATGATGGTAAAGTCAAGATACGGCTCGGGATTCTGCCCCGTCCTCTTCGCCATATGCTCGGCCATGAGATATCCGATAATCATGGCGAGACCGATGACAATCCCGTAGAACATGATCTTGATTCCGAAGACGGTGACATAGCTTCCCACCTTGCGAAGGGCAATCCCCAGGTGCGGGAAGATGATGTCGGTCTTGGTCTCGGTTTCCTCTAAGAATGTAAGAAGGTTTCCCATGGTATCCTCCGTATCAGACGTTGAATCGGAACAGGATGACGTCGCCGTCCTTAACAACATATTCCTTGCCCTCGGAGCGAACAAGTCCTTTCTCCTTGGCCTGCAGCATGCCGCCGCAGCTCACCAGGTCGTCGTATGCCACAACCTCGGCGCGGATGAAGCCGCGCTCAAAGTCGGTGTGAATCTTACCTGCCGCCTGCGGAGCCTTCATGCCTCTTGTGATGGTCCAGGCTCTGGTCTCATCGGGACCCGTGGTTAAGAAACTGATGAGTCCGAGCAGATGGTAGCTTGCGCGAATCAGCTTCTCAAGGCCGGCTTCCTCCAAGCCCATCTCCGTCAGGAACTCCTTGCGCTCGTCCTCCTCAAGTTCGGAAATCTCCTCCTCGAGTCTTGCGCAGATGACGAACACCTCCGAGCCCTCTTCCGCGGCAAATGCACGTACCTTCGCTACGAATGCATTGTTCGCGCCGTCGTCCGCAATATCGTCGTCGGAGACGTTGGCGGCGTAGATGACGGGCTTTCTCGTCAGGAACGAATAGCCGCGAAGCCATCCGATCTCATCCTCGTCGTCGGTCTCGTAGGCGGAAGCCTTCTGCCCGTTCTCGAGAAGGTCCTTGATCTTTTTCAGCATCTCAAGCTCCTTGGCCTGAGCCTTGTCGTAGCTTGCACCCTTGGAGACGCGGGCGATTCTGCGCTCCACGGTCTCAAGGTCGGCGAAAATCAGCTCGAGATTGATGGTCTCAATGTCGCGGATCGGATCCACGGAACCGTCCACATGAATGATATTTCCGTCCTCGAAGCAACGCACCACATGCACGATGGCGTCCGTCTCGCGGATGTGCGAGAGGAACTGGTTGCCGAGACCCTCGCCCTTGCTGGCGCCCTTGACAAGGCCCGCAATGTCGACGAACTCCACGACCGCCGGGATGGTCCGCTTGGACTGGTACATGTCCGTCAGAACCTGCAGCCGGGAATCCGGCACGGTGACGACACCGACGTTGGGGTCGATGGTGCAGAACGGATAGTTGGCGGACTCTGCGCCCGCCTTGGTCAACGAATTGAAAAGGGTGCTCTTCCCGACGTTGGGAAGTCCTACGATACCGAGTTTCATGAACGTACTCCTTCAGTGTTTCTTGCCGCCGTGCGGGAAACCGCACAGCCTTTGATACCTTAGCACAAACCGTGCATTTTTTCAAGAAAAAGCCGCAGAGAGTCGCCCCTCTGCGGAAATTCACTCCTTCTCCCCGGCGAGAATCGAAAGAAATCTCCGGGTATTGTCCGCAATATCTCCGCGGAACACGGCGCTTCCGGTCACGATGGTGTCCGCGCCCGCCGCAAGAACCGATGCCACATTCTGCAGGTTGATTCCGCCGTCGACCTCAAGCCGCGGCACATCGTCCCCGTATGCATGTCCGAAGACCTCGGCATACATCTGCCGGACCTCGGAAAGTTTTGCGTAGGTGCCTTCCATGAATTTCTGCCCGCCGAAACCGGGGTTGACCGACATGATCAAAATCAGGTCAAGGGACTTCACAAAGGGGCGAAGCACGGAAACCGGAGTCTCCGGGCGGATGGACATGCCGACTTTCACGCCGGCTTCGCGAATGGCGCGAAGCGTCGCCGCCACATCGCTGCAGGCCTCATAATGCACCGTAATCAGATCGGCTCCGCTCTCGGTAAATTCCCGGATATAGCGGACCGGCTCCCGAATCATCAGATGAACATCCAAAAAGAGGTCGGTCTCCTTGCGAATGGAAGCAAGCACCGGCATGCCGAAGCTGATGCTCGGCACAAACAGGCCGTCCATCACATCGAAGTGCAGTGCCTGGGAACCGCAGTCCTGCACAATCCGGATCTGCTCCCCGAGCCGATTGAAATCCGCCGCCAAAATGGACGGTGACAACCAATTCATAACCTATTGCTCCTCATGTTTCGGCTTCCGCGAATAGATGATCCGCGTGCCGGAAATCTCGTCGTACAACAAAAGATAACTGTCATAGCGCTCCCGCGCAATTCTGCCTTCCTCCACCGCCTGCTTGACGGCGCACTCGGGCTCCTTCAAATGACGGCAGTCCGGATACCGGCACTCCCGTGCCGCCTCCGTAAACTCCGGAAAATACCCCGCCAACTCCTCCGGCTTCACCTCCGGAAGATACAGGGAGCTGAATCCCGGCGTGTCGCAGAGGTAGGTGTTCTCCTCCACGAAGAACAGCTGCGTGTGCCGTGTGGTCTGCTTGCCCCTCCGAATCTTCTCGCTGAGCTCGCCGACCTCCATGTTGGCTTCCGGCTGCATCGCGTTCATGATGGTGGATTTGCCGACGCCGGAAGGTCCGGCAAGGACGGTGGTCCGTCCGCGCAAAGCCTCCCGAAGCGGCGCAAGAGTCGCAGGCTCACTGGCCTGGGTGACAAAGAGCTTCGCGCCGCATCCCCGGTACATGTCCGTGAGCTTCGCGATCTCCCCGTCCTCCGCCAGGTCCGTCTTGTTAAAGCACACCAGAACCGGAACGTTCTGGCGTGCCATCAAAATCAAAAAGCGGTCCAAAAGATTCGGATGAAACTCGGGGTCACGCACCGCGCACACCAAAAGCGCCTGGTCCACATTGGCAATCGCCGGCCGGACCAGCTCGTTCCGCCTCTTTTCAATGCGCAGGATATGCCCCGTGCCGTCCTCCGAAACCGAGAGGGCGACATCGTCGCCGATCAGCGGCTTCGTTCTGAGATATCGCAGGTTGCCGCGGGCGCTGCAGGACACGACACCGCGCCCCGTGACATAGACGTCGTAGCTCCCGCCGACACCCTTGATAATTTTTCCGTTACATTCCTTCATACCTTGCGTCCCGATGCGGAATCAGGCACCTTCCCCGCCGCCGTCACCCTCGGACGGAACCGGAGTCGGTGTGCTGGTCGGTGCGGTTGTCGGTGTGCTGGTCGGTACCGGCGTAGGTGTCGGTGACGGGGTCGGCTCCGGGCCGTCGCTCACGATGAGCGTGACAACCGAATCCTTGTTGACCTTTCCGCCGCCTGCAGCAGGCGTCTGGGAAATGACGTTGCCGGCCGGAACCGAGCTGCTGTATTCATGCTTTACATCATACTTCAGTTTCGCGGAAATCAGCGCAGCCATGGCGTCGACTTCCTTCTTGCCGATGACATTCGGAACTTCCGTAACCTTCGTGTTGCCGGAGTTCAGGTACACAATGAGAGTCTCGCCGACCTTCAGCTGCTCTCCTGCCTTCGGCTCCGTCTTGATGACGTGGTTGTCCTCAACCTCGTCGCTCTCCATCCACTCGAAGCGGAGGCTCAGTTTGTTACCGACGGTGGAGCGAACCTGCTGCTCCGTGTATCCCTTGTAATTGCCGATGGTGAACGGCTCCTTACCGATACTGTAGATCAGTTTCACCGTATCGCCCACAAGTAGGATGCTTCCCGCCTCGGGAATCTGGGAAACGACAGTACCGGGATCATAGTCTTCGCTGTATTTGTCGGAGGGCTCGTACTCCACAAGGAGGCCCTGGCTCTCCAGCTTCTGAATTACGATGTTGTAATCCTGTCCCTTATAGTTGCCGATGGCTACGGTCTGAACCATCTCCGTCGGCGTCGGGGTTGCCGACATCGTCGGTGTCGCGGTGAGAACCAGTCCGGAGTTACTCGGGAAGAGCGACCAGCCGCCCTTCATCAGGCGGGAGATTCCGTAGATGGCTCCAATAGCCACAATCAGAACCATGAAAACGCTCAGAAGAAGCAGAATCTTCTCCATGTTGCCGCCCATCGAATCGAGATCTTCATCGTCCTCGTCGTCCTCTTCGATTCTGCGGCGCTTCGCCTCCGTAAAGGTCTTCGAAGGGCGCTGTTCCTCCACGTCCTCATCGTCGTCAAATGCCTCACTGTGCGCAGTTGCGGCATGAATCTCGCTCATTTCGCTCGCCGTAAAATTCTTCGTGGGCGAATCGTTTACCACCGGCATCATCTTCACGAAATCACCGGTCGGGTTGACAATCGCCGCCTTCAGATCCGCGATGAGCTCCGTTGTGGACATGTAACGGCGCTCCGGCTTCTTCTGCATGCATTTGGCGATAATCTTCTCAAGGCTCGGGGTCACCTCGGGGTTGATCTCCGACAGCGGCGTAGCCTCGCCCTGAATGTGCAGAAGTGCGACGGAAACCGCATTGTCGCCCGTGAAGGGAACGCGACCGGCAAGCATCTCGTACATCGTGACGCCGAGGGAATAGATGTCGCTTCGCTCGTCACTGTAGCCGCCTCTTGCCTGCTCCGGCGAGAGGTAATGCACGGAACCGATGTTCTGTGCCTCGTGGGTCGTGGTCGTAGCCGTCACCGCGCGGGCGATGCCGAAGTCCGCGACCTTGACCTTGCCTTCCTTGGAAATGATGATGTTCTGCGGCTTGATGTCGCGGTGCACCACATGGTTCTGGTGTGCAACGTCGAGACCCTGTGCAATCTGAATGGCAATACCGACAGCTTCCTTGATGTCGAGTTTGCCCTTTCTCTCGATGAACCGCTTCAGGGTGATACCCTCCACGTACTCCATAACAAAATAATGAAGGTCCCCGTCGTCGCCGACATCGTACACGCTGACGATGTTCGGATGCGTCAGACCGGCGCAGGACTGCGCCTCGCCACGGAATTTCGTCACGAAATTCTTATCCCCGGAAAATTCCGGCTTAAGAATCTTAATCGCCACAAGACGGTTTAAGCGGTGGCATTTGGCTTTGTAAACGTCTGCCATACCGCCGGATCCGATTTTCTCAAGGATCTCATAGCGATCGCCGATAAACGTTCCCGGCTTGATCATACTCATAAATTACTTCCCAACCTTTCCGGCATTCCGATGTGCCTTTAAATCTTCAACAGGACCAGCGTAATGTTATCCTTGCCGCCGTTTTCGTTGGCCATCTCCACCAACCGGTCCGTGATATCCTCCACCTCATCATACTCACTCACGAGCTTCAGAATCTCCGATTCCTCCACCATGTCCGAAAGTCCGTCGCTGCACAGCAGGACGAAATCTCCGGGATGCACATTCACCCGGAAGAAATCCGGGCTTACAACGCCCTGTGTGCTCAGCGCCCGCAGGACCACATTCTTGTTCGGATGAAATCTCGCTTCCTCTTTGCGAATCTCCCCGTTTCGAACCATCTCCGCCACCAGCGAATGATCCTGGGTAATCTGTGTAATTCTCTCGTTGATCAGATAGAGCCTGCTGTCTCCGATGTTGGATACCAGCAGCACATTGTCCGCTTCCAGCGTTGCTGTCACGAACGTCGTCCCCATACCATCCAGTTCACGCGCATTTTTCGCCTTGGCGATCAGATCCTCATTGGTCTGGCGAATCGCCTTCTCAATGGTCTGAATCGGCGTGCGCTCCTTTGAAAAACGAACCAGCTCGGTGAACCGCTCCACACAGAACCGCGCTGCGATGTCTCCGGCGTTCTGTCCTCCCATACCGTCTGCGACGATGAAAAGGTTCGGCAGAATCCCCACCGGGGAGTCGCTTGTGAAGAACACGTCCTGGTTCATGGACCGTTTCCGGCCCTTGTCCGTCTTTCCGCTCACCCTCATACAATCACACCTTTAACTCCTGTTTGCTCTCCTCGTAATGCCGCCGCAGCTGCCCGCATGCGGCATCGATATCCGAGCCAAGTTCTCTCCTAATAGTAACATGAATTCCTTCGTTTTCAAGCATTTTTTGAAATTGTAAAACATTTTTAACAAGTGAACGGCGGTAATTTCGCTCCGTAACGGGGTTCACCGGGATCAGGTTTACATGCGCCGGACGCCCCTTTAACAGGCCTGCAAGCTCCTTCGCAAGCTGCGGTGTATCGTTCACTCCCTCGATCAGACTGTACTCAAATGTCATGCGCCGTCCCGTGGTCTCTGCGTAATACCACGCGGCCGCCATGAGCTCCCGCAAAGAGTAAGCTTTCGCCACCGGCATGAGCTGTTTCCGAAGCTCATCGTTGGGCGCATGCAGGGAAACCGCCGGCGTGATGGCCAGGTGCTCCTCCGCCAGTTTCCGAAGCATCGGCGCCAATCCGCAGGTGGACACCGTAATGTTTCTCTGGCTTATGTGCAGGCCGTTTTCATCCGTCACCATCTTTATAAAACGAAGGAGATTTTCGTAGTTGTCAAGGGGCTCGCCGGAGCCCATGACCACGATGTTGTCCACTCTCGCGCCGGAGTCTCTCGTGATGGCGTACACCTGCTCAAGCATCTCCGACGGCGTTAGGTTCCGCACCAGCCCGCCGATGGTGGAGGCGCAGAACGAGCAGCCCATCCGGCACCCGACCTGGGAGGAAATGCACACCGAAACCCCGTGGTGGTACTCCATCCGCACACTCTCAATCACATTGCCGTCCGGCAGGCGGAAGAGATATTTCTTCGTCTCGTCGAGAGCCGAATCCAGCCTCACCACCTTCGTAAGCACCGTGAGGGGATACTCCGCCGTAAGGGCTTCCCGAAGGTCCTTCGGAAGGTTGCTCATCTCCCCGTAATCGGACACAAGCCGCACATGCAGCCACGAATAGAGCTGCTTCGCGCGGTACGCCGGCTGACCCAGCCCGCGCAGCACTTCCGAGAGCTCTTCGATTGTCATGCTCTTAATGTCCATCCGACGTCCGACTCCTTGTTTCTTACATCTTTTCTTATTTCTGCTCCGCGGGCTTTCGGAAACCTGCGATATAAAAGCCGTCCCACTTCCCTTCCTCGGGGAAAATCTGGATTCCGTCCGGCCTCTGCCCGCTTCTCTGGTAGGCCGATTCCAGGAGTTCCTCCGGAAGCTTCCCGCGCAGATCCACCGGGACAAGCCCGAGCTCGTCTGCGATAAATGCGGCTATGGATGCATTTTCCGCGCGGTTCACCGTGCAGGTGGAATAGGCGAGATACCCGCCGGGCTTAACATATCGAACGGCCTGCGCCACAATCTCCCGCTGCAGCGCCGCAAGGGCCGGAATGTCCTCCGGCTTCGTCTTCGTCTTGCCGTCCGGCTTTCGGCGAAGCACCCCCAATCCGCTGCAGGGCACATCGGCGATGACCACGTCCGCCCACTCCGCAAGGTCCGGGTCGTAAACGGAGGCATCCGCCTCCCTGCAGGTGACCCCGGAAAGCCCTACCCGGGCGAGCTGCTCCAAGATCGCCGGAAGCTTCGCGGCACTGACGTCTCTCGCTTCGACGGCAAATTCACCCGCCTCCGGATGTTCCGTCGCTAACTTCGTCAGCCGGTCCGCCGCATGGACGGTCTTTCCGCCGGGTGCTGCACAGATGTCAAGGACATGCATTCCCGCGGAAAGCGGAAGGAGATTCCCCGCCAAAACCGCACTTTCGTCCTGCACGCTGAACCAGCCGTCGGCGTAGGCGCGGTACCGTCCCGGATTTCCGCTGCCGCCGATGCGAAGGCAATTGGGAAGGGCTCCCGGCTTTACGTCCGCCCCTTCTGCCGTGAGGGAAGCGACCAACTCCTCCATGGTCGCCCGGCTCTCATTTAACCTTATGGTAACGGCACCCTCCCCGAGGGTTGCCGCAAGCATCGTCTCAATGTCCGTCTCCGGAAAATCCCGCCTCCAAAGGGCCGCCAGCCACGCCGGCACGGCGTACCGGAAGCAAAGCGCCTCCTCGTAGGACATGGTTGCCGCGGTGTCCGCCAGAAACTCCTGCGTCCCGCCGCAGGCGGAAATCCGCCGCGCAAGCCCCCGCAGCACACCGTTCACAAAGCCCGAAAGCCCCGCGAGACCCCGGCGTTTTGCCATGGAAACGGCTTCGTTGCAGGCCGCCGACACCGGAACGCTCTTTAAAAACAACAGCTGGTATGCGGAGAGCCGCAAAAGCTCCAGAACTCTCGGCTTGATTTTCGAAACCGGCCGTCCCGCGGATGCCGCAATCACCGTATCCAACGTGATCTGCCGCTCCAGCGTCCCATGGAACAGCCGTGTGGCAAATGCCCGGTCCGCCTCGGTCAGCGTGCTCTTCGAAATGGCCTCCGCCAGCACCTTGTGACACATTCCGCCGGCTTCATTGACTTCCGAGAGCGCATCCCAAACCATCTCTCTGGCCGTCATACGTCCTCCCGTTTCTCACCGAGCACCGTTCCCGGCACAAGCGCGTATCCGCGGAGATACTCCTCCGCGCTCATGCGGCGCTTCCCTTCCGGCTGCACCTCGGAAACCGAAAGCAACCCGCATCCCGTAGCGATAAAAAACTGCGTCTTCGTAACCCGCACAACCGTCCCGGGGATTGCGTCTGCCTTTGCGGATGGATTTGCCGCATCTGCGCCGCAATCGCATGCTTCGGAAATCTCTGAAGCGTCCGCCTTCCAAATCTTAAGCATCGCGCCGTCGCGGTAGGTATAGGTTCCGGGCCACGGGTTTAAGCCCCGCACGTAGCGGGCAAGCTCCGCCGCTTCCCTCGTAAAATCAAGTTTGCCCATCTCTTTTGTGAGCTGCTTTGCGTAGGGCGTCGTCATCTCCCCCTGGGGCACCGGCACCAAAGTCCCGTCGCAGATGCCCGGGATTGCCTCCACAAGGGCCTCCGCGCCCGCCACTGCAAGTTTGTCGTGCAGCGACCCGCCGGTCTCCTCCGGCGAAATCGGAACGACCTTCTGCAGGAGAATATCGCCGGTGTCAAGGCCCTCATTCATATACATGATGGTGATTCCGGTCTCCTTCTCTCCGTCGAGGATGCTCCACTGAATGGGCGCAGCCCCGCGGTACTTCGGGAGAAGCGATGCGTGCACATTGACGCAGCCGTACTTCGGAATCTCCAGAACACTCTTCGGAAGAATCTGTCCGAAGGCCGCGACCACAATCATGTCGGGCGCCGCCTCGCGGATGACCTCCACATTTTCCGGAAGACGGAGCTTCTCCGGCGTAAACACCGGAATCCCGCGGGATACGGCGAGCTCCTTCACCGGCGAGCACGCCATGGCCTTGCCGCGCCCCTTGGGCCGGTCGGGCTGGGTCACCGCCAGTACCACTTCATAGGGCTCCTCAAGAAGCCTCTCTAAAATAACCGCCGCAATCTCCGGCGTTCCCATGTAAACGATACGCATGAAACGCACCTCCGTTACTTATTCTCACCGACCGGGGACACCTTGTCTGCGGCATCCTCTTC
Source organism: uncultured Lachnospiraceae bacterium (assembly GCA_902787715.1). Lineage (GTDB taxonomy): Bacteria > Bacillota > Clostridia > Lachnospirales > Lachnospiraceae > ISDg. Next base: position 30,403 of record CADAHQ010000003.1, on the reverse strand, counting down.
CTCCGAATCGTCGCGAAGCTCCGAGTTGTCATACAGACGCCCCTCGACCTTCTCCACATACAGATGCCCGTCCAGATGATCGAGCTCGTGGCACACGGCCCGCGCGAGAAATCCTTCCGCCTCCAGCGTAACCGCATTGCCGTCAAGGTCGGTATACTCCGCGGTGACGTTCATCGGGCGCGTCACCTGGCCGCTCTTTCCGGGAACGCTTAAGCAGCCCTCCCAGCCGGTCTGGGAACCGTCCGTCTTCACAATCCGCGGGTTGATGAGCACCATGGGGCTGTCCTGCTCCGGGGACACATCGATCACGACAATCCGCTTTAAGATGCCGACCTGCGGCCCCGCAAGCCCGACGCCCTCCGCGTCGTACATCGTCTCGATCATGTCCGCGGCGAGCTCCTTAATCCGCGGCGTAATCTCGGGAATCTCCTTGGCTCTCTTCGAAAGGATCTCCTCCCCCTGAATCCGAATCTTTCGCAATGCCATATGTGTCTCCTCCTGTAATCAAAACTGCATTTTCAGTCTACATCGAACGTCAATCCGACCCCGCCCGGGCCGTGCATCCAGCTCTCCGCGGCATCCTTCGCGCCCACAAGGGCGTCGATGTCGCCGTGCTTAACGTAGAGCACGCGGTAGTACAAATCCCGCTTCTTGCGAAGTCCCGCCGGCGCGGGCCCGATAACCGCCGCACCGCTGTCGCGGCAGGTCTTCCGAAGAAGCTCCGCCAGCTCGTCCATCGCCGTCTCCAGAACCGCTTCCCTGCGGTCCGCACCGACGATGGTCAGAAGATGCCGCACCGGCGGATACCCGCAAGCCCTCCGGTATGCAATCTCCGTATCGTAAAATGCCTGATAATCCGCGGCGGCAGCTGCCGTCACCGCGTAATGATCCGGCCGGTATGTCTGAATGATGACCTCCCCGGGGATTTTGTCTCTCCCGGCTCTTCCGGCTGCCTGGGCCAAAAGGTCAAAGGTCCGCTCCGCGCTGTTGTACTCGGGAACTCCCAGCGAGAGATCCGCCGCAAGAGCCCCCACCAAGGTGACATTCGGAAAATCATGCCCCTTCACAATCATCTGGGTGCCGATTAAGATATCGCCCCGCCCTTCGGCAAATTCGGTGAGTATCGTCTCGTAATCCTCCGCAGCCTTTGTGGTGTCCGCATCCATGCGAAGCACCCGGGCCTTCGGAAATTCCTTCTCCACCAGCTCCTCAATCTTCTGGGTTCCGCTCCGCCCGAAGGGAAGGTAGTATTTGGAGCCGCAGGCCGGGCACACCTTTTCGTAGCGGCGGCGGTATCCGCAGTAATGACACCGCAGGGTGCCGTCGTTATGGTACGTAAGGGACACGTCGCAGTGCGGGCACACCGCTGTCTCGCCGCAGGCCCGGCAGGATACAAACCCCGCATATCCGCGGCGGTTGATAAACAGCATCACCTGCTCTCCGCGGGAAAGCCGGTCCGTGATCGCTGCGTGAAGCCGCCGGCTGATCACGGAATAGTTGTGGGCGGCAAGCTCTTCCCGAAGGTCCACAATCTCCGCCTTCGGAAGCACCGCGCCTTCCTTGGCGCGCCGGTGAAGGGAAAGCAGCTTGTAGCTGCCGGTTTCGCAGAGATAGTAAGTTTCCAGGGACGGCGTCGCGGAGCCGAGAATCACCTTCGCACCGCACTCCTTCGCCCGCATCACCGCCACCGTCACCGCGTGATACCGCGGTGTCGACTCGCTCCGGTACGAGGTCTCATGCTCCTCGTCGACGATGAACAGTCCCGGGTTCGGAAACGGCGTAAACAACGCGGACCGAGGTCCGATCATGATGGAAATCTCGCCGTTTCGCGCCCGCTCGCGCATTCGGTAGCGGTCCCCCGCCGACATCTTGGAGTGGACAAATGCCACCCGGTCGCCGAAGCATCGGTAAAACCGCATCACGGTCTGATACGTAAGCGCAATCTCGGGAATCAGCACGATCACTTGCTTCCCCCGGGCAATCACATCGGAAATCACCCGGAGGTACACCTCCGTCTTTCCGCTTCCGGTGATTCCGTGCAGGACAAATACTTCATGGCCGTCGGCGGCAAGCACTTCTCTCGCTGCTGCTTCCTGCTCCTCATTGAGCGTAACCGTGAGACCTTCCCCTTCGTAAAAACTCCCCTCCTCCGCTTCCTCCACGGAGAGGATTCCCTCCTCCTGCGCCTTGTCAAGGGAAGCCTTCGTAAGCTTCAGCTTGCCCGTTACAAGCTCATAAGGAATCTCCGGAGCTTCCGCAAGAGCTTTGTAAAGCCTTGCTTTTGCGGTCTCCCGGCCCGTGAGCTTCTCGCAAAGGGCGAGGAGTTCCTCCGCGGAAACCGCCCGCTTCACCACCCGCTTCCGGACCGATTCCACCTTCTGTCTCGAAGGGATTACGGTCCGAAGGGCGTCATACAGGGAACCGCCGTACCGCTCTTTCATCCGGTAGGCAAGGTTTACCAGGGAGTCTTCGATTGTCAGGTCTTTCTTCGGAATCTCCGCGATGGGCCGGATCTTCTCGGGTGCCACCTTGAGCTCCCCGGAGATTCCCACAATATACCCCCGCCGCGGCGCCTTGCCCTTTCCGAAGGGCACCAGCACCGGCGCCCCGGTCACGGCGCGCTCCGAGAGTTCCTCCGGCACCGAATACTGAAACGTCCGATCCAGTGTCGGAGCGGAGATATCGATTATAACATCCGCATACAAAGCCATGTCAAAACCTCATCCTTCACCGGGTGGCTGCATTTTCCGACGCGTCTTCCGCGGGATTTCCGCCGCAACTTCCCGCACGGCTCGCGCCGCGTCTCAGCGCTCCCGGAGAGCCTTTGCCACCGTGTCGAGCCCCATTCCGCGGGACCCCTTTAACAGAACGGCATCATCGGACCGTAAGAGCGAGAAGAGCTTCTCCTGCCCCTCCTCCTTCGTCCGGAAAGAATACACGCTAAGCTTCCGTCCGTGCTCTGCGGCCCGGGCCGTAGCCTCCTCCGCCATGGCCTCCGAGGCTTCCCCGATCGCAAGCAAAATATCCACGGGAAGCTCCGCAACGCAGGCGCCCACACTCCGGTGTGCCGCCTCGCTGTGATCCCCGAGTTCGAACATATCTCCGAGCATTGCAATGCGCCGCTTTGCCTTCGTTGCACACAGTACCGAAAGCCCGCTCTTCATGGAGTCGGGGCTCGCATTGTACGTGTCATCGAGAAGAATAATACCGCCGGGAAGTTCCTCTCTGCCGCCGCGCATCGCCATGGGACGATACCCGCACAAAGCCTCCGCAGAAGCTTCCGGAGCGACTCCGAAGGTCGTGGCAACGGCAATGGCAAGGGTGGCGTTGGAAACGTTGTGATGTCCCGCCACCGGCAGGGAAACCGCAACCTTTCCGAAGGGCCCTTCGCAGACAAATGCAGCCCCCTCCTCGGAGAGAACCTCATCCTTGTAGCGGTACGTGCACCACTCCGCTGCGCCGTATGCCTTCACCGTAAGGGTTGCAAAGCGGCTGCGGGTCTCCTCGTACATCAGAATATCCTCCGTCCCGGCGTAGTCGGGACAGTCGGGGCACAGCACCGCCAAAAGCGGGTCGTCCCCGTTTACAAACAAAATTCCGCCCTCCTGCAGGTGGTTGACAATCGCGAGCTTCTCGCGGCGGATTGCCTCCTGGGAGCCCAAGTTACCGATGTGCGACACACCGATGTTTGTGATGGCCGCGTGGGTCGGCATCGCCACAGCGGCGATCCGTCCCATCTCCCCGGGAAGGCTCATACCCATCTCAATCACGGCAGCGTCAGTGTCGTCCGAAAGCTCCGCCATCATCTGCGGAACCCCGAGCTGGCCGTTTTTGTTGCCGCCGGTGCGAAGCACCTTCCCCATGGGGGCAAGGGCCGTCGCCGTCAGTTCCTTCGTGGTGGTCTTTCCGACGCTTCCGGTGACGGCAATCATCGGAACCGCCGCATGCTGCAGTCTCCAGTAAGCGCCGAGCTTCTGCCAGGAAGCCCTTGCGTCGTCGACGACAAGGTACGTCATCTCCGGCGTCCCCGGCACAATCTCCCCGCGCTCCGTCGTGGTGACGCGAATCCCGTGGGCATACGCATCCGCGATGAAATCGTGGGCATCCACCCGCTCTCCCTTCATGGGCACAAACATGGTGTCCGCGTCCCCCTCCTTTGAGGAGAACGTCCATTTGCTGACGGTGCGGGTTGCGTCGCCGCACAGAAGTCTGGCTCCCATGCCCTTTGCAATCTCGCTCACTGTATAGCTCATCGAACTCTCTGTCCTTTCTGCAACTTACTTTCCGCTAAGCCCGAGACGTGCGGCTTCCTCGAGAATCATCTGCCGGTCGTCCATGGGGTATTTGACGCCGCGAATCTCCTGATAATCCTCGTGTCCCTTGCCCGCAATCACGATGCAATCGCCCGCTTCCGCATGGGCAAGGGCGTAGGCAATGGCCTCTCTTCGGTCCGGCACGGTCACATATTCGCCGGGCCCCTTCGCAACGCCCACCAAAATATCGCGGATGATGTCCTCCGGCTCCTCAAAGCGGGGATTGTCCGAAGTCACGATGGTGAAATCCGCCATCTTCGAGGAGATCTCGCCCATGTCGTAACGCCGGTCCTTCGCGCGGTTTCCGCCGCAGCCGAACATGCACACGAGGCGCTTCGGCTGATACTCCCGCAAGGTGGAAAGAAGGCTCCGCAGGGCCATGCCGTTATGGGCGTAGTCCAGAAGTACCGTAAATTTGTCCGACACCGGAACGCTCTCCACTCTGCCCCGCACGTGCACATTTTTAAGAATCACGAGAAGCTTCGTCACATCGAGTCCCATCTCGCATCCGAGGGTCACCGCGGCAAGGCTGTTAAACATGTTAAACCGCCCCGGAATATCCACTTCCACCGCGAGGTTCCGTCTGCCCTCCACGCGGTAGGCAACACCCTTTTTGCCGGGCTCGTTTATAAGGCTTGTCTCCGTCATGCGGTAGCCCGCGCCCTCAGACGTCCCGTAGGTGACAACCTCGCAGGTGCAACCGTTAATCATCTCCGGAAAATGCGAATCGTCCGCATTGAAGATGCCCTTTTTGCACATGCGGAACAACTTCTTCTTGCAGTCCCGGTAATCCTCGAAATCCGGGTGCTCGTTGCCCCCGATATGGTCGGGCTCAAGGTTTGTAAACAAGCCGTAATCATAGGTGATTCCGTGAACGCGGTCCATCTTCAGGCCCTGGGACGAAACCTCCATGACAACCGCCTTGCAGCCCGCATCGCGCATCTGCGCCATATACTCCTGAATGACAATCGACTCCGGTGTGGAGTGGGCCGCCGAAATGTGGCGGTCACCGATAATATTCTCCACCGTACCGATCAAACCGCACGGGATTCCGACGCCGTTTAAGATGTTGTAAATCATGTACGCCGTGGTGGTCTTGCCCTTAGTGCCCGTGATTCCGATGGTAATCAACGACTCGGACGGCCGCCCGAACCACTCCTTCGCCATCAACGCAAGGGCCTTGCGGTCATCCTCCACGCGAACTACCGTCACGCCCTCAGGAACCGCGACATCCTTCGTCACAACCACCGCCGAAGCCCCTGCGGCCACCGCCTGGGGAATGAAGGAATGTCCGTCCACCACCGTGCCCGCGATACACACGAACACCTCGCCGCCGGTAATCTTCCGGTTGTCCGAGGTGACTCCCGTCACCGGAATATCCACCGAACCCGACACGATTGTATGCGGAACTTCCGCAAGTAATGCACTTAAAAGTTTCCGCTCTTCCATAGTTTCCTCCGATCTGCCGAAAACCGCCTAAGCGGCCGGCGCCGTATACCCCCGAAAAGAGGCAAATCCCACAACACCCGATGCTGTGGGATTGATTCTCAAACCTTTGTCACCGTCTGCGTAAACAGTGGCTCCTGCTTACATGTACCGGTACAAATCCTCATACTGCTTCGCGGAATTGGTCCACGAAAAATCCATCGCCATTCCGCGGTCCACGATCTTGTTCCACTCGCGGCGGTGATCGTAATATACGCTCTTTGCGTAGCGGATCGTCGCCAACATCTCATGGGCGTTGTAGTTGCAGAAGCCGAAGCCGGTTCCGCGGTTTTCGTACTGGTTGTACGGCTCCACCGTATCGCGCAAACCGCCGGTCTCGCGGACGATCGGCACGGTGCCGTAGCGAAGCGCCATGAGCTGCGAAAGGCCGCAGGGCTCAAACAGCGAAGGCATCAGGAACGCGTCGCACGCCGCATAGATGCGGTGGGACCGCTCGTTGTTATAATAGATGCTTGCCGACACGCGGTTCTTGTATTTCCACTCGTAGTGACGGAAGAGATTCTCATACTTCGGATCGCCCGTGCCCAGCACGACGAACTGCGTATCCTCGGCGCAGATTTCCTCGATCACGTAATCGATCAAATCGAAGCCCTTCTGGTCCGTAAGACGCGAAACCACGCCCATCATGAAGATTTTCTCGTTGACATCCAGCCCCAGCTCCTGCTGAAGAGCACGCTTGTTCTTGCTCTTCTCCTTGCGGAACGTGATGGCGTCGTAATTGTTGTAAATGAGCGGATCCGTAGCCGGGTCGTACTCCTTGTAGTCGATACCGTTGACGATACCCGTAAGGCAGTTGCTGCGGGCGTTCATAAGGCCGTCCAGACCCTCGCCGTAGAACTGCGTCTTAATCTCATTTGCGTAGGTGTTGCTCACGGTGGTGATGCGGTCCGCATACACAAGACCGCCCTTTAAGTAGTTCGCGTCACCGTAGGCCTCCAGCTTATCCGGCGTAAAATAGTACTCCGAAAGGCCGGTGATATCCATGACCGACTTCTTGTCCCAGATGCCCTGGAACTTTAAGTTATGAATGGTCATGATGGTCTTGATGCCGCGGAAGAACTCGTTGTCCTGGAAGCGGTCGTGAAGCATAACCGGAATCAGACCGGTCTGCCAGTCATGGCAGTGAATGATATCCGGGCGGAAATCAAGTGCCGGCAATGCCGAGAGGACCGCCTTGCAGAAGAAGGCGAATTTTTCGATGTCCTCGTGGATGTAGCCGTAAGGATGGTTGCCCGCGAAGTAGAACTCGTTGTCCACGAAGTAGAACCGCACGCCCTCGTACTCCAGCTCGAACAGTCCGACGTACTGGCTTCTCCAGGAGAGATTCACCGTAAAATTCGTGACAAACTTCATCTGCTCCTTGTACTTCTGCGGAATCGCCATATACTTGGGCAGAATGACGCGCACGTCAAATTCATCCTTGTTGATGTACTTCGGGAGCGACCCGACCACATCCGCAAGACCGCCCGTCTTGATGAACGGAACACATTCCGATGCCGCAAACAAAATCTTTTTCATAGTAACCTCTTTACCTCCCGCCTGTGCGGGCTGTTGTTTATATACGCTGATTCTACGAATCCCGTTTCTTCCGTGCGAGTTCCCGCATCTCCCGGGCGTTGGCCATCACGGAATCCGTGATCTCCGCGCCGCCCAACATGCGGGCAAGCTCCCTCGGCACCTCGTCCTCCGTAAGCTTCTGCAGCGTTGTCCGGGTTTTGCCGTTCTCCGCAGATTTGGAAATCTCAAAATGGCAGTCCGCCATCGCTGCAATCTGCGGCAGATGCGTGATGCAGATGACCTGCTTCGTCTGCGCGATGGTCGCAAGTTTCTCGGCAACCTTCTGCGCGGTGCGGCCGCTGATTCCCGCATCGATCTCGTCGAAAAATACAGTCTCAATCTCGTCTTTTCCCGAGCTCGCCGTCTTTAGGGCAAGCATCACGCGGGACAGCTCGCCGCCGCTTGCAATCTTCGCCAGGGGCCGGAGCGGTTCTCCGGGGTTCGCCGAGATCATGAACTCCGCCTCCTCGGCTCCGGTCTCCCCCGGCTCCTCCAGCTCGCGGAATTCCACGGTAAATTCGGAGTTTAAGAAATTCAGTTCCGAGAGGGATGCGCGTACCTTCGCGGACAGCTCGTCCGCGGCTTTTTTGCGAATCGCCGTAAGCTTCGCAGCCTCGTTTCGGAGCGCCTGCTCCGACTTCTTCACCTTTTCGGTGAGGGCGGCGACATAGCCGTCGAAATCCGACAGCTTCGCGATGGTCCGCTCCGCCTCTTCGGCATATGCAAGAATCGCTTCAATGGTGCGGCCGTATTTGGATTTTAAGCGGTTGATCACATCCAGCCGCTCCCCGACTTCGTTGAGCTCCGCCTCCGTCCCGGTAATCTCCGAGAGGTAGTCCGAAAGCCGCGCCGCGATGTCGCCCACCTGCTCCTCCGCAAGCCGCAGTTCCTCGTAAATCGACTCAAGTTTCGGGTCCAGGGAGGATGCCTTGGAAAGCTTCCGAAGCGCCCTTCCGATGCCCGTCGTTACGGATGTCGCATCCGTCGAGAGCACCGAGTCCGCCTCGGCACAGGCCTCCGTCAGCTTCTCCCGGTTTGAGAGAACCCGGAAGCGCTCCTCCAAAAGATCATCCTCGCCCGCCACCAGTCTCGCGGCCATAATCTCATCGTACTCATACTGCGCCATGGAGAGCTCTCTCGCTCTCGCTGCGCCGTGCTCGGAGGCATCCGAAAGCTCCTTCTTCGCCGCCCGGTAGTCCCGTGCAAGGGCCCGTACCGCTGCGGCCTCTTCAAGCGCCTCTGCCCCCGCGTAGCGGTCCAGCAAAGCCAGCTGCTTGGCCGGATACAGCAAGGTCTGATGATCGTGCTGACCGTGGACGTCGAAGAGGCGGGAAGCGATTTCCTTTACGATGGATGCATTTACCGTCTCGCCGTTGATGCGGCTGACGCTCCGCCCCGTGTCAGTGATGCGTCTCGAAATCACCAGCATGTCCGATTCGGGAAGTTCATACTTCTCCAAAAGGTCGCGAACGCAGGCGTCGTTGTCGAACAGAAGCTCCGCCAAAGCGTAGTCCCCGTTTGACCCCAGAAAATCCTTCGAGACCTTGCCGCCGAGGGCGGCATTTACCGACCCCAGCAACAGCGATTTGCCGGCTCCGGTCTCGCCCGTAAGGACGTTTAAGCCCTTGCCGAACTCCACCGAAACCTCGTCGAGAATCGCAAAATTCTTTACATGTAATTCAGACAGCATATAATCCTTTCCCTTTCTCCGGGGGATTCGGAATCCGTGTCTTGTGATTATTCCTGGTCACTCCAGTTGGTGTATACCTCCTGCACGTCATCGTCGTCCTCCAAAAGGTCGATGATGCGCGTGATCAGCTTGATATCGTTCTCATCCGTGAGATCCACATAGGTCTGCGGAATCTTCGTCACTTCCGCCTCGAGCATCGGAACCCCGGCAGCCTCCAAAGCCTCGCGAACCGCCGAGAAATCGTCCGGAGCGGTGATGATCTCGTAGGAGTCCTCCTCATCCGCAAAATCTTCCGCGCCGGCGTCCAAGGCAAGCATCATCAGCTCATCCGGATCCATGTCGAAGTCTTCCTTGTCGATGATGATCTGTCCCTTCTCGTCGAACATGTAGGACACGCAGCCCATGGGACCGACGCTTCCCTGTCCCTTCGTGAAAGCTGCACGCACGTTAGCGGCCGTGCGGTTCTTGTTGTCCGTGAGAGCATCGACGATGATGGCGGTTCCCTTCGGGCCGTAACCCTCGTAGGAAACGAACTCGTAGTTTACGGAGTTCGCGTCACCGGCAGCCTTTTTGATGCTGCGCTCGATGGTGTCGTTGGGCATGTTGTTGGACTTGGCCTTTGCAACGATATCCTTCAGCTTCGAGTTGTTGTTGACGTCCGGGCCGCCCTCCTTGACGGCTACGGCAATCTCACGGCCGAGGCGCGTGAAGATCTTACCCTTCGCGGCGTCATTCTTCTCTTTCTTGTGCTTGATGTTGGCAAATTTGGAATGTCCTGACATAAACTATCTCCTGTCTTTTTGATACAAAATTCTATATCGCAAAGCCGCGCTGCGGCATCTGCTTTCCCTCTCATACCCGCGCATTTTCGCGGGCGTATCCGCGGGCGTTCCCGCGTCTCGTTACTCCGCGTTGCGGCTTCTTCTGCGGCGGCTTTTCTTGGCCTCCTCGCGCTCCAAGCCGTTGGCAATCTTCGTCTGCAGCTCCTCCATCGCGGCCAATGCATCCTCGTCCTCCTTGAATGCACAGAACACGGTGTCATCGCCTGCAAGGCTTCCCACAAGGCCCGTCAGCCCCAGGGTATCCACGGCTGCGCCGACCGCGGAGGCAAGGCCGGGATTCGTGCGGAGAATCAAAAGATTCTTCGCGGTGTCCACGGACACCAGCGCCTCGCTTAAGAGTCTCGCGTACCGTCCCATGGCGTTGGGAATTCCCGCTGCGTCAAGTACGATATACTTCTGCTTTCCGTTCTCACCGGTCACCTTCGTGAGGTTCAGCTCACGGATGTCGCGGGATACGGTCGCCTGCGTAACCTTCATGCCCTGCTCCTGAAGAAGCGATGCCAGCTCCTCCTGGGTCTCAATGTTTCTCTGTGCTACCAACTCGAGAATCAACTTGTGTCGATTATACTTCATCTTCATCTTCCTTTCTGCACCCCCACATGGGTGCCTTCAACACATTACAACTTGCTCTTAACTCTTTCCCAAAAAGTGACGCTTCCGACACGCAGAACACGTGCCGCCGAAACTCCCAGACGAATGGTAATTTCTTCACCCACATTCAATTTGCCGATTTCATCGCCGTCGGCGGAAACCACCGCCTCCTCGGGAATCGACCGCGAGCCCTTAAGGACCCGTACCGTAATCACGTCCTCATCCGACACCACCAAAGGCCGCGCCTGCAGGTTGTGCGGGCAAATCGGCGTGATCAGCAAAACTCTCGCATGCGGCTGCACAATGGGACCGCCTGCGCTCAAACTGTACCCCGTGGACCCGATTGGGGTGGAAACAATAACACCGTCGCTCAGATAATCCGAGACAATCTGACCGCCGCTAACCACCTGCAGGCGAATCAGTCGCGAGAAGCCGTTCCGGGAAACGACGATCTCATTTAACGCGGCAGCGTCATACTCTCTGCCGCCCATGGTAAGCGTAAGGGCCCGGAGCGAAAGCTCCGAATACTCGTCCCGAATCACGCACAGAAGGGCTTCTCTCGCCCCGTGGTACTCCGCCGCGGTAAGGAATCCGAGGGTCCCGAGATTGATTCCCAGAATCGCCGCATCCGAGGAAAGCATGGCCTTCGCTGCATGCAAAAACGTTCCGTCGCCGCCGAGCACAACCACACACTCCGTGTCCTTCGGAATGTCACGAAGACGCGTTGCCGCATCCTCCCCGGGAACTAACGGGTCGCAGATGCACACCGAACAACCCTGCGAACGCAGAAACTCCGCAAGCTCCGCGGTGAATCTGCCCTCAGGATCTTTCTCCAGGTTGGCAGTAATACAAAAACGCTTCATGTACCGTCCTTTCCGCGATTCCCGCATCTCCCGAGGCATCCTCGACCGCCCCCGGCGCGTAGACCGCGTACAGAAGATATTCCAGGTTTCCGCTGCCGCCCTGAATCGGGGAGAACGACAGCCCCCTCACACAAAATCCGGCTGCTCTGGCAGCCGCGAGCACATTCACAAGCATTTCCCGATGGACGCGCTCATCGCGCACCGCAATCCCGTGCTTGCCGATATGCTCTCTTCCGACCTCAAACTGCGGTTTCACCAAGGCTCCGAGTTCCGCACCCGGCGCTAACAACGAAGCCACCGCCGGCAGAATCTTCGCAAGGGAAATGAACGAGACGTCAATCCCCGCAAAATCCGCCCTACACCCAAGCGTATCCGCCGAGACCGTCCGGATATCCGTCTGCTCCATGGACACCACTCTCGGGTCTTTGCGAAGGGAGTCCGCCAGCTGCTCCGTTCCCACGTCCACGGCGAATACTTTCGCCGCGCCGCGCTGTAACATGCAGTCGGTAAATCCACCCGTGGAAGCCCCGACATCGATGCAGACAAGTCCCGCAAGAGACGGTTTAAACTCCGCAAGAAGCTTCTCCAACTTCCTTCCGCCCCGTCCGACGAAGGGTTCGCCGTTTCCGGAAAGCTCGATGGAAGCCTCCGCGGGGATCATGGTTCCCGGTTTCGTCACCACGGTGCCGTCGACCTTCACTTCGCCCGCGCGGATTCGGTTTTGCGCCTTCTCCCGAGACGCCGCAAGGGAACGGTTCACCATACAAACATCCAGCCGAATCTTCACAAAAGCCCCCGAATCTTCGCAGCCACAGCCTCCGCCGTCAGCCCGCAGGCCTCCAGCAGCTCCTCCCGCGACGCATGCGCGAGAAATGCCTTCGGCGCCGCGACATTGACCACCCGAAGCGGCACGTTGTTCTCGCAGCACCAGGCCGCAACCGCCTCGCCGTATCCGCCGCCCGCCGAACCTTCCTCGACGGTTACCAAAAGCTCATGGGACTCCGCAAGGCCGCGGATCCACTCGGTATCAAAGGGCGCCACAAACCGCGCGTTGGCAACCGTCGGCGCGATTCCGTCCTTTGCCAGGATTTCACACACCGAATCCGCCATGGAAGCAAACGGCCCTAAGAAGCTGATTGCCACCCGCGAACCGCGCTTCCGCTCCTCACACCGGCCCGAAACAATGTCCGAACCGCAGGGAAGCGAACAATCCTGCGTTGCCTTCGGGTACCGGATTGCGACCGGTCCGTCCATGTGCACCGCCAGCGCGAACATCCGCCGAAGCTCCTCCCCGTTCGCAGGAACCATCACCGTCATGCCGGGCATTTGCGAAAGAAAACCGATATCAAACAGTCCCTGGTGGGTCTCGCCGTCGTCCGCAACGAAACCGGCGCGGTCGATGGCAAATATCACATGCTGCCGGGTCAGGCAGACATCGTGCAAAATCTGGTCATAGGCCCGCTGCAGGAAGGTAGAGTAGATGCACACCACCGGAAGCAGTCCGCTGGCCGCCATCCCCGCGGCAAATGTCACCGCGTGCTCCTCCGCGATTCCCACGTCAAAGAACCGCTTCGGAAAGCGTCTTGCCATCTCGGAAAGCCCCGTCCCGCCGGTCATTGCGGCGGTCACGCACACCAGGTCCGGATACTCTGCCGCAAGCTCTGTCACGGTCTCCTTAAACACCTCAGTGTAGGAAGGCTCCGTGGAAGGGTACCGCAGCTGCCCCGTGGTCACGCGGAACGGTCCGATGCCGTGGAAACGGCTGGGGGACTCCTCCGCATAGGAGTAGCCTTTTCCCTTCTTGGTAATCACGTGAATCAGCACGCCGCCGCGAATCTTGGAAGCCGCCTGCAGCGCCATTGTGATGTCGGCGACGGAATGTCCGTCCACCGGACCAAAATAGGTCAATCCCAGTTCCTCGAAAAAGTCTCCGGGAATCATAATCTGCCGGATGGAATCCTTGGTTTTGCGAATTCCCTTTGCGAGCACTTCACCGATGTTGGTCTTGCTCAGCTTCCGCTCCACATTGTCCTTTAAGTTCAGGTACCCCTGGGACATGCGAAGGTGCCCTAAGTAGTTGGCGAGTCCGCCCACATTTTTGGAGATGGACATCTCGTTGTCGTTTAAGACAACAATCACGTTGGTGTGGAACCGTCCGATATTGTTTAAAGCCTCGTAGGCCATGCCGCCTGAGAGGGAGCCGTCGCCGATGACCGCCACGACCTTGTTGGTTCCCCCGCAGAGATCCCGCGCTTTTGCCATGCCCGCCGCAACGGAGAGCGATGTCGAGCTGTGCCCGGTGTCAAAGGCATCGCAGGCGCTCTCGTCAGTCTTCGGGAATCCGCTTATGCCGTCCTTCTTCCGAAGGGTGGAAAACTGTTCCTTCCGCCCCGTAAGAATCTTATGGGCATAGCACTGGTGCCCCACGTCCCAGATCAGTTTATCCTCCGGAAAATTCAAAAACCGGTGCAGGGCAATGGTCAGCTCCACCGCGCCCAGGTTGGACGCTAAGTGCCCGCCGTTGTGGCTTACGGTGGTGAGAATCTCCTTGCGAATCTCCGCCGCAAGACGCGGCAGCCGCTCCTCGGGGACGTTTCTCACATCGTTCGGCCCTTTGATTGTCGACAAAACTTCTGTCATGTATCGTGCATCCTCTTTCTCACACGGTTCTTCCCACAAGGGAGGTGATCAGCTCCGCTAAGGGCTCCTTGTCCCCTCCGCCGGAGATGTTCTCCAAAATGGCGAGCGCCTCCTCGGAGAGCCGCTCCTCGGTCTCCCGGGATTCTCTCATACCGTGCAACGTAACATATGTGGTCTTGTGGTTCTTCTCATCGCTTCCGACGGGCTTACCGAGCTCCTCCGTCGTGCTTACCACGTCGAGAATATCGTCCTGAATCTGGAACGCAAGACCGACTCTCTCTGCAATTTCTCCCACCGCATCAATCGTTTCCGCGGGCGCGCCCGCAAGCACCGCTCCGACCTGCATGGCAGCTGCAAGCAGCGCCCCGGTCTTTAAGCGATATACAAAGACAAGCTCCTCCTCGGTCATGGGCTGTCCTGTCTTCTCCACATCCACGGTCTGTCCGCCGACCATGCCGAAGGCTCCCGCTCTCCGCGCCAAAATCCGCATCGCGGCAAGAATCCGTCCTTCGCAGCCCGCAGGCTCCCGTGCCGAAAGTGCCGCTTCAAATGCGGCGTTCAAAAGGCCGTCGCCGGCAAGAATTCCCATGGCGTGGCCGAATTTGGCGTGGGTCGTAAGAATACCCCTGCGGAACCGGTCGTTGTCCATCGCCGGCAAATCGTCGTGAACCAGCGAGTAGCAATGAATCATTTCAATGGCCGCAAGGAACGGGTCCACAAGCGTCGCCTCCGCTGCCCGGTCCCCGCCGAGGGCGCGGTACGTGAGAAGCAGAAGCATCGGACGAACGCGCTTCCCGCCATTGAAAACGCTGTAGGCCATGGCCTCCGTAAGCGTCTTCTGGTACTCCTCCGTCGCCGGTACAAAGGGCCGGATTCGCTCTGTGATTTCCTCCGCAAGCTCCGCCCGCGTCTGCCTGTTCTCAGTCATCGGTGCCGCCTTCCTCCAGTATCTCCAATTCCTTCTCCACGCGGTCGATTTGTGCGTTACACCGCGAGAGATGGGTAAGTCCTTCCTTGTACAGCGCGAAGGTCTCCTCCAAAGACCGTCCGCCTTCCTCCATCTGCCGGATAATCTCGGAGAGCTCCTGCATTCCTTCCGCAAGGGTCAGTTCCTTTGCTTCACTCTCCGCCTTCTTTGCGCTCTTAGCCGGTTTCTTTGTATCACTCATTGTTCTTCCCCTCATTTTCGAAGATGCGGGTAACCTCCGCCTCAAAGCTTCCGTCCGAGACATACCCGCGAATCCTGCCGCCCCGCTTTAACGCGGCAACTCCCGTAACCGGTCCGCTTTCCGTGGTCACGTAGGCGTATCCTTTGGACAGCGCCTTCGCCGGGGAAAGTCCCTCCAGCCGCGCCGCCAAGACCCCGAGGTCCGAGCGCGCCTCCCGAAGCCGCATCGGAAGAACCTTCCGAAGCCGTTCCTCCGTAAGGACCAGTGCCGTCCTCTCGTCCGTAAGCGCCCTGCGCATCAGCCACCGAAGCCGTTCCGCCGAAGCCGTCAGGGACTCGCGGTCCCTCGCAAGGCGGTTCGCGGGACTCACAAACTTAAGCCGTGCGGCAAGCGCCTCCGTCTTCGCCCGCTCCTGCTCGATGCACTTCTGCATCGCCCGGAACAATGCCGCGTGACAGTCCACCAGCCGCGCCGTCAGCTCCTCGCTCTTGTACGAAACAAGCTCCGCTGCGGCAGAGGGCGTCGGCGCCACCACATCCGCCACGTAGTCAATCAGTGTTGTATTGATTTCATGCCCCACCGCGGAAACCACGGGAATCCCGCAGGCGTACACGGCCCGGGCAACACATTCTTCGTTAAATGCCCACAGATCCTCGATGGACCCGCCGCCGCGACCGACGATGATCACATCGACGTTCGCCTTCTCGATGCGCCGAAGCGCCCGGCAGATGGAGGCCGCAGCCCCTTCGCCCTGCACCTGGCACGGCGATAACACCGGCTGCAGGTACGGATTGCGTCTCCTAAGAATCTGCAGGATGTCCTGCAATGCCGCTCCCTTCTCCGCCGTGACGATTCCGATCCGCCGCGGCAACGGAGGCAGAGGCTTTTTATGTGCCTCATCGAAGAGGCCCTCTTCATAAAGCGCCTTCTTGCGCTTCTCCAGTTCCTCGAACAAAAGCCCGATGCCTGCGGGCTGCACCGAAGTCGCATACAGCTGGCACCGTCCGTCGCGGTCATACAGGGAGATCCGCCCGGTGACAAGCACCTGCATGCCGTCCCTCATCGCAAAGGTAAGCCCCCGCACTCTTGCGGAGGCAAACATTACGCAGGCAAGCTGCGCATCCTGTTCCTTCAGCGAAAAATACACATGTCCCGACGGGTGGTATTTGCAGTTGGAGACTTCTCCCTCCACCGTAATCCGGGACAGTAACCGGTCTCCCTCCAAAAGATTGCGGACATATGCATTCACCTGGGAAACCCGAAATGTACGTTCCATCGTCCGCCCCCTCGCAGTCGTTCTTTGGCCGGGAAAGTCTTACCGGCTCTCCTCCGTCTCCTCCGCTGCGGTCTTCTCCGGCAGAGGATAGTTGCGGATCACCTCGGTGAGAATTCCGTTGATAAATGCCGGCGAGTTCTCTCCGCCGTACCGCTTGCCGAGCTCCACCGCCTCGTTGATGGCAACGCTTGCGGGGATTGTCTCGTCATAATACAATTCATACACCGCGACGCGCATCAGGTTCAGCTCCACCTTGCCGATGCGGCGCAGGTTCCAGCCGTGAGAAGACTTTCCGATCATGGGATCGATGAGACTGATCTTTTCCGCAACCAGACGGTAGCGTGTATAGATGCGCTCCAAAACCTCCGGCACATAGGGGAGATCCTCGAGATACCGTCTCGCCATCTCCTCGCGCTCCGCGTTCTCATGGAAGCCCGTGAGGAACAGCGTCACAAAGGTGTGGCGGCGCAACTCGCGCGCCGAAATGCGGGAGCGAAGCTCCTCGGTTTCCGCTGCTTCCGGGGAAACGTTGTTGTTTTCCATCGTCATACTGCCTCCGGGATTACTTGCGGTCCAGGTCTACGCCGACCACATGCAGGGTTACTTTGTCCGAGGCAAATCCGAGCATGCTCTCGATTGCCTGACGAACCTTCTCCTGAACGTTCTTTGCAACCTTCGGAACACTGTAGCCGTACTGTACGCACACCGAAAGCTCCGTGGCAACGCGTCCCTCGTTTAAGCTGATGCGGACGCCCTTGGAGTTGTTCTTGATGCCGTTGCGGCCGATTTGCTCCTTCGTCATATTGCCGGGCAGATGCGCAACGCCTTCCACCTCGGCTGCGGCAAGACCGACCACGGTCGCGATGACGTCATCCGACACGACAGCCTGCCCTTCCGTTCCTTCTATCTCGATTTCCGCCTCATATACAGGCGCCTTCGTATCCTTGCTGCTCATGGCAAAACCTCCGATTCATTCTGGTGATGTCCGAATCGACTTTCGGGCATACTCACAATCATAGTCAGTATACCAAAAATCTCAGGAAAAGAAAAGAACATTTTCGATTGATGCATATAAATATTGCATAATTCACGAATAAAACACGGAAGCCGCCGCTCAGTCTGAAAAAGACCTTGCGGCGGCATGATTTTCTTGCATTTTTCGCATTTTTTAAGACTTCTTTGTGCTTACAGACACACTGCGGAGATCACCTGGAAGGTGATAAACGCCGCATATGTCGCCAACAGGACGATACCCTGCACACGGCTCAGGCGCTCTCTGCGAAGTGTCGGAATCGTCAGCACGAGCATGACGAAAAGGACCACGGGGATATCAACCAGAAGGGATGAGTTGATACCGGCGATGGATTTGTCGCAGGGAAGACCGAAGGGACGGATAGTGATGGCCGTTCCGCTGACCAAAACGATGTTAAAGAGGTTCGCACCGATGATGTTGCCAAGGGACAGCGAGCTGTGGCCCTTGATGAGGGACGTGATGGCCGTCACAAGCTCCGGAAGGGATGTTCCGAGAGCTACGATGGTGAGTGCGATGACCGAATCCGGAACGCCGAAGCGGGATGCGATAATCTCCGCATTATCCACCAAAAGGTCTGCACCGACGGCTATCAGCGCCGCGCCGACGACAAGCAGAACGAGCAGAAACCACAGTGCGCGCGGCTTCTCTTCGCTCTTTTCTTCACTCTCTTCGCTCTTCCCGGCACCGTCTTCCGCGGACGCCTCCGCCGCGGCCTTCTTCGCTCCGCTTCCGCGGACCGCCTGGCGCACCGTCAGGGTCATGTACACAACGAACATGACTAACAAAAGGATTCCGACGCCTCTCGAAAAATCCTTCGTCACATACGCAACAGCCACATACACCGCTGCCGCAAGGAAGAAGAATACAACCGGCAGAATCAACGGCTTCCGATCGGCCTTCGAAGGCCGGATGGCGATTGTGAGCGCCGCAATCAACGCCGTATTGCAGATGATGGACCCGAGGGCGTTACCGTAGGCAATGCCGCTGTTTCCGCGAAATGCCGCACCGGCCGAAACCATGACTTCCGGAAGCGTTGTTCCGATGGAAACCACCGTCGCACCGATGAGAATCTCCGGCACATGGAATTTCTGGGCGATTCCCGACGCTCCGTCCACAAACCAGTCGCCGCCCTTGATGAGAAGGACGAGTCCGATGGCGAACAGAAGGTAGGGATTGGTCACGATTTTAAGCAATGTCGGATTTGAAATCCAATCGAACGAAATCTTCAAAAAGGAAACCATATACAAGGCACCTCCGCACAATATTAACAACCTTGCTTATTGTATCACAAGCGCGGCAAATGTCAACAAAAACGGGCGGCCGTCCGTCGTTTCAAACCGGAACAGCCACCCGCATGCATTTCAGAATTGTTTAGAACCAGCGTCCGAAGAACCCGGTGCTCTCCTTCGGCTTCTCTTCCTCTGCCTTCACGGTTTCCGCCGCCTCGGCAACATCCTCGGAAACAGCCTCAATCGCATCCTCGGCATCTGCAGCAACCTCTTCAATCGTGTCCGCTGCATCCGCAGCTACGGTCTCAATCTCGTCGCTCCAGGGCTCCGTAGTGTCAATCGGGATGGAAATCTCGGACTCCGCATCGGACTCCTCATCCAAATCTACCGGAATCTCAATCTCGGGCTCAACGACATCGGCATCCGCCTCGGGTGCCTCAATCACAGGCTCCTCTATGTCCGCATCCGCCTCGGGCGCCTCAATCACGGGCTCCTCGATGTCCGCATCCGCCTCGGGTGCCTCAATCGCAGGCTCCTCGATGTCCGCTTCCGCTTCCGGCACTTCAATCACAGGCTCCTCGATGTCTGCGTCAACATCCTCGGGCGTCTCAATGGCGATCTCGGCAACCTCCTCATCCGCCGTATCAACAGGTTCCGGAATCTCCGGCTCCGCAGCTTCCTCAGCCTCTGCGGTCTCTACGGGGATTGCCGTCCCCGCTTCCTCAGCCTCTGCCGACTCTACGGGAATCTCCACCTCGGGCTCACCGGCGTCCGCCTTCGCTTCCGAAATCTGCTTGTCAAGAAGCGCAGCTACCAGCTCGTCGTGGAAGCGCTCGCGAAGCTCCGCGATGTAATCGAGAACCGACACCATACGCTTCTCGTCGTATGCCTTCAGATACCGCGCATACGGGCGCAGTCCGGCAAGGCGGGTCAGGTCGCGGGCAACCGTAAACGAGTCGTCCTCCCCGAGAATTCCGGCAAGCTTCTCCTGCTCCTCCGTGAGATACGGGCGGGCAATCTCGTCCGCGCAGGAGAGCGAAAGGAAGCGCTTGGCCGCCTCAACCTCATCCTGGTTGTTGAGGAGAATGTCGATCTCCTTCAGGCTCTTCTCCAGGCTCTCAATCTCGTCGAAGGTAAATTCCTCGCCGCTCAACGCCTCGTAATTGTCCTTGCAATACGCGCTCGCCTCTTCGATTTTTCCCAGATTCTTCATCACCGTCTCCGCTGCCTCCGGGGCAAAAAATTTCTTCGCATCGATACAATCGGAAATCGTGTAGATATTCTCTTCAATCTCACTCATCCCGTCCTTGATGTCCGCGACTTTGTCCCACATGTTGTCAAGCAACTCCCTCTTGTTAACCATACCGTCCTCCTCACCGTTTATTTGCATCGCGTTTGTTTCATCGCGCACGCGACACCGCTCTTAGAAAAGCCCGCTCGGCGTAAGCCGCTCGGCTGTCATCATGGCTGCAACGATACCCGGGAAGCGAACCTCCCGCTCCGCGCGCCTGATCACCTCATACCCCTTGCCGTCATCCCAGTACATGCACGGAATCCCCCGTGAATGCGCAAAGTCGACGACACACCCGCAATACCTCGCCCGCTCCGGGGTGTTGGAGCGGTCCATCGCACCGAACTCCGTAATCACGACCGGAAGCCCGAAGGGCTCCGCCCCGCTTACGATATCGTCAAATGCCCTCTCTAACTCTTCCTCGCACAGGCAGTCGAACTCATCCGTCTGCCGCGCCCAGGTCGCCGCCCGGGACGTAAATCCAAGGGGCACATACAGATGAACCCCCAGAAGAAGCCGGTTCTCCGCCGTGTCCTTCGGCACCCGGAATCCGCTCAAAAGATAGGGCGTGGCGCCGGATGCATACGGCGTGACAATCAGATTTCTCACGGCGTTGTTGCCGCCGGTGCCCCGCACCGCGTCCACGAAGAGCTGGTTCCAATCGTTCACAACCTCGGTCTCCTCCTGAGAGGGCATGAACTGCTCACACTCGGCGTTCATGCATTCGCTGAGGCCCTCGAACAGAAGCGTTTGCGGCTCCTCCGCAAAACAGGACGCGATCTGCGTAATCATGCGCTGCACCCGCTCGCGGTTTTTCGTAAAATTCTCCCGCGTCGCCTGAATCCAGCCTCCGCCGTAGGAAACCATAGCGCCGCAGTCATGCTTGCAGTCGAGGATGCAGCACATCCCCTCCGCAAGAATCATGCGAACCGTCCTTCGCACCCGCTTAAGCCAGTCCTCGGCGATAACGCCGTTCTCATCCATGTGCATGTACCAGGTAACCGGAACACGCACCGTAGAAAAGCCTGTCTGTGCAACAAAATGAATCAGGTCCCGTGTGACAATCGGATTGCCCCACGCCGTTTCCATCCGCACGTTGTCAAACCATGTGCCGTGGCAGTCGTAGCTGTTGCCGAGGTTCCACCCAAGGCCCAGCATTTCCGCTGCTTTCTTTGCATTAATCTCGCCCGGAGCGCCGTCGTTTCCGGGCCCCGTACCGGAAGCCCTGTCCGCTTCCCGATAGTTTTCCTCTCCCATCGCTTTCTCCGAAAGCTTACGCTTCTCTCATGCCGTCCGCCAGGTCCGAAATCTCCGCCAAGGAACCCGCGCAGGCATACAGCATGCGCTGCAAATCCTCTTCCGGCTCTGTCTGGTCGGGAATCATGACGACCTTAAGGCCGGCTTCATAAGCGCTTTTTACGCCGTTCGGCGCATCCTCAACCGCAATGCACTCCCCCGGCGCAAGGCCGAGTTCCCTGCATGCATAGAGATAAATATCCGGCGCCGGTTTTCCCTGCGATACCATCGTCGCACTGATGACGGTGGGAATCAGTCCCGAAAGCCCTGCAAGTTTAAGATACCGCTCCGTCCGCTCCGGATCGGTGGCCGTGGCAATCGCCACGATATACCCTTTCTCCCGGAGTTTGCAAAGCGCCTCTTTCGCGTGGGGCTTCGCCGCCACACCTTCCCTTGCGATATGCGCCTCAATCAATTTGCCGCGGTACGCTCGCACCGCCGGATAATCAAAATCCTCACCGAACCATTTGCGAAACTGCTCCGGTGCAAAAGGTCTTCCCAGGGAGCGAAGCATCAACGCCCGCTCATCGGAAAGCTCATAGCCGAAGTGCAAAAGGGCCTCCGGCCAATACTTCCGGTACAGCTTCTCGGTGTCGATCAGTGTACCGTCCAAATCAAAAATCACTGCCTTACAACGCAACGAAAGAAACCTCATTTCCTAAGCATTTGCGCAGGCCTCATCGAGCTCCGCCTGCAGCGCGGCGAGATTCTCGCGGATGGAAAGATGCTGCGGGCAAGCCGCCTCGCAGGCACCGCATTCCACGCAGTTTTTCGCCTTTGCGGAATCCTCCATACGGCTCCAGTTCCACTTCATGTTGCCCACGTTTCCGTACATACCGAACTGGTTCCAGATGGAGAAGTTTCTCGGAATATCCACGCCGTTCGGGCACGGCATACAGTATCGGCATCCCGTACAACCGTTGTGAACACGCGCCTTGATTAGTTCTGTCACCTCATCGACCGCCTTGGCTTCCTCCTCGGTCAGCGGCTCATAGTTGATAAACGTATTCAGGTTGTCCTGCACCTGGTCCTCGGCGGACATGCCGCTTAGGATGACCTTGATAATCGGCTTGCTCGCCACGAAACGCAAAGCCCAGGACGCTGCGGAAGCATCGGGCCGAATCGCGCGGAAGGGTGCCATGACCTCCTCGGGAAGCGTCGCAAGGGTACCGCCCTTAATGGGCTCCATGATGACAAGCGGGATGCCCTTCTCCGTCGCCAGCGCGACGCCCTTGTCACCTGCCTGCTCCCAGCGGTCCATGTAATTATACTGAATCTGGCAGAAATCCCAGTCGCGGTAGTTGATAATCTCCACGAAGGACTCATATTTGTCGTGGAAGGAAAAACCGAGATTGCGAATCTTGCCCTGCTCTTTCAGCTCCGCAAGATACTCCGGCACACCGTAGGAAACCATCTCACGAAACCGGTTGATATCCAGCGCGTGCAAAAGATAGTAATCCACATAGTCTACCTGAAGACGCTCCAGCTGGTATGCAAACAGCCGTTTCGCATCGTCAAGGCTGTGCACTTCCCAGCACGGAAGCTTCGTCGCAAGGTGGAACGTGCTCCGGTCGTACTTCTTCAAAATCTCGCCGAGCACCGGCTCCGCCTCCCCGCCGTGGTAAGGGTACGCCACGTCGTAATATGTCACGCCGGCCTTGTAAGCCATGTCGATCATCTTCGCCGAGCGCTCTTTGTCAATCTTGCCGTCCTTCGTCGGAAACCGCATACATCCGAATCCCAACAGGGAGTTCTCGGTTCCCGTTGTTTCCATCACTCGTTTTTCCATAACGCCGTCTCCTTTCGGAATCCTATTGAATCTTCTCAAAGTCAGCAGCGCCGTGTTTGCACAGAGGGCATACGATGTCATCCGGAAGCTCCTCGCCCTCGTAGACATAGCCGCACACCTTGCACACCCAACCCTTCTTGCCTTCCGTCTGCGGCTTCGGCTTCACGTTGTCCTGATAATATGTATACGTCATGGTATCGCGGTCGGAAAGCACTCTCGCCTCGGTCACGGAGCAGATAAACATGCCGTGGGTGTCGAGATCAAGATACTGGTCCACCTTTAAGGACAGGAACGCGTTCACGTACCGCGGCAGCACAATCAGGCCGTTCTCCGAGCGCATGGTCTCCATGCCCTCGAATTTGTCCACGGTTCGTCCGCTGCGGAAACCGAAATCTTCAAATACTGCAAAAGGTGCATCCACCGACAGACAGTTGACGTTCATCACGCCCGTCTGCTTGATGATGTGATGCGAATAATTCTGCTTGTTGATGCACACAGCCACGCGGTTCGGCGTGCTGGTCACCTGCGAAACCGTATTGACAATCAAACCGTTGTCCTTCGCGCCGTCGTGGGAAGTCACCACGTAGAGGCCGTAGCCGATGCGGAACAAAGCCGTCATATCGTTCTTGGTGACGCTATCGCCCTGCATCGCAAGATACTCGGCGCACAGCTCCTTCGCAAGATCGTCGACCTGCTGCTTGGACTCGTCATTGAGTGCCGAAATAATCTTCACCGTCGTGTCGGTGAACGTAATATTCTTACTTCCCTCGAACATCGCTCGGATTGTCTTCGCCGCCTGGGGTGCCCAGGAACCGTTTTCAATGATACCGATGGTACGGTTGCGATATCCGCGCTCCGTCAGATGGTTCACAAATTCCTTCATGAAGGGGAAAATGTCCGCATTGTACGTCGTTGTGGCCAGAACCAGCTTGCCGTAGCGGAACGCATCCTCCACCGCCTCCGCCATGTCGCAACGGGCCAGGTCGTTGACCGCTACCTTCGGGCAGCCGTACGCCTTCAGCTTATCCGCCAAAAGAAGTGCCGCCTGCTTTGTGTTGCCGTACACGGATGTATAACAAATCACAACGCCGTCGGTCTCCGCCGTGTAGGACGACCAGGTGTTGTACAGCCCGAGATAATATCCGAGATTCTCGGAAAGCACCGGCCCGTGCAGCGGGCAGATAGTCTGAATGTCAAGCCCCGCGGCCTTCTTGAGGACATTCTGCACCTGGACGCCGTATTTGCCGACGATGCCGAAATAATACCGGCGCGCCTCGCAGGCCCAGTCCTCCTCCACATCGAGAGCTCCGAATTTGCCAAAGCCGTCCGCGGAGAACAACACCTTGTCGCAGGAATCGTAGGTCATCACAACCTCCGGCCAATGCACCATCGGTGCCGCAACGAAAGTAAGCGTGTGACGTCCCAAGGAGAGCGTATCCCCGTCGCCAATCACGACACGCCGGTCCTCAAAGTCCGTTCCGAAGAAATTCTTCATCATGACAAACGCCTTCGCCGACGAGACAATCGTCGCCGTCGGGTAGGTTTTCGCAAAATTCACGATATTCGCCGAGTGGTCCGGCTCCATGTGCTGTACAATCAGGTAGTCCGGCTTCCGTCCGCCCAGGGCGCCCGCCACATTGTCGAGCCACTCGTGCGTAAAATTCCGGTCCACCGTATCCATAACCGCAACCTTCTCATCGAGAATGACATAGGAGTTGTACGCCATGCCGTTAGGCACATCGTACTGCCCCTCGAAGAGGTCAACCGCATGGTCATTCACTCCGACGTAAACGATATCCTTGGTAATCACAGGCATACTGATTCCTCCTATAACTCGCGCAATATTTCCTCAAGGCGGCTCTTGCTCACCGCGCCGATCTGTCTCTTGATGATGTCGCCTCCGCGGAACAAAAGAAGCGTCGGGATATTCATCACCTTATACATCTGTGCGAGCTCCGGCTCGTCATCGACATTCACCTTCGCGACACGAATCTCCGTGTGCTCTCTCGCAATCTCCTCCACAATCGGGCCCATCATGCGGCACGGACCGCACCACGAAGCCCAGAAATCCACAAGGACCGGAACCTCACCGGCAATCAATTCCTCAAAGGCCGCTCTTCCGACGTTCAAATTCTCCATCTCTTCTCCTTTTCTCACCGCCCGGAACGGCTGTTCTCCGCCCCTTCGTGTGCTGTGCAAAAAAACCTCACGGCATACTATACCGCACTATAATGATAATACCATGAGGGGAGGGGAAAGTAAACTGGATTTTTCGATGCAAAACTGGTTGTCAAACGCTGACAAATTCCATTCACAATTGCGATATGACATGGTAAAATTATCGGTAAGAGTATGCTCGGCGGCTACCGCCGGCGACACAACACGGAGGAGGTCCGAAACTATGATTTATTATGTTGACGCTGCTGCCGGCAGAGACGGCAACGGAAGCCGCCAGATGCCGTTTAAACACATCGATGATGCTGCGAAGATCGCACGTCCGGGGGACGAAGTCATCGTCGCTCCCGGCATTTACCGCGAGTATGTCAATCCCCGGTTCGCCGGCACGGAGGACGCCCGCATCACCTACCGCTCCGCAAGCCCCCTGGGCGCCCACATCACCGGCGCCGAGGTGCTGACGGGCTGGAAGCCTTACAAAGGAACCGTCTGGGTTGCCCGCGTGAACAACGGTGTCTTCGGAAGCTACAACCCCTACACCACCCGGGTGTACGGCGACTGGTACTTCGGTTCCGAAATCCGCCATACCGGCTGTGTGTACTTAAACGACCGCGCGCTCTACGAGGCGGAGTCCCTGGAGGACTGCATCAAAGCAGAGGTTTACAAACCCTCCTGGGTTCCGGAGGAGTCAATCTACCAGTGGTATGCGGAGGTTGAGGGCGACGAGACCGTGATTTATGCGAATTTTCAGGGGTATGACCCGAACAAAGAGACCGTGGAAATCAACGTGCGCCGCAACTGCTTCTTCCCTTCGGAGACCGGAATCGGCTATATCACATTTTCCGGATTTACGGTGTCGAAGGCCGCAACGACCTGGGCTCCGCCTGCGGCGTTCCAGGACGGCATGATCGGCCCGCACTGGTCGAAGGGCTGGATTATCGAGGATTGCGAGGTCTATAACAGCAAATGCTGCGGCATCTCCCTCGGCAAATACTACGACGAGGAGAACGATCACTACTTCACCGTAAAGCGCGTCAAGAGCCCCACGCAGATGGAGCGCGACGCCGTGTGCCGCGGCCAATATCACGGATGGCTCAAAGAGAAGGTCGGAAGCCACATCTTGCGCCGCTGCAACATTCACCACTGCGAGCAGGCCGGCATCGTCGGCCGCATGGGCTGCGTCTTCAGTCTGATTGAGGACAACCACATCCATCACATCAACAACATGCAGCAGCTGGGCGGTGCCGAGATCTCCGGAATCAAATTCCACGCAGCCATCGACGTTGTCTTCCGCCGCAACCACATCCACCACTCCACCATGGGTATCTGGTGCGACTGGCAGGCACAGGGCACCCGCATCACGCAGAATTTCCTGCATGACAACCATGCGCCCGAGGGAACGCCGCGTGCGGCAGGCTCGATGATGGCACAGGACATCTTCGTCGAGGTCGGCCACGGCCCGACGCTCATCGACAACAATATTCTGCTCTCCCGCGCCGGCATCCGCATCGCCACCGAGGGCATCGCCTGCGTGCACAACCTTATCGCCGGCTCCTTCACCTCCGTCGGCGGAGGCACGGACAACATCGTAAACGGCAAGAACCAGCCGCGCTACACACCGTACCACATCCGCCATCGGACCGAGGTCGCGGGCTTCATGAGCATCCTGCACGGCGACAACCGCTTCTACAACAACATCTTCTTACAGACGTATCATGCAGACGATGACGACGCAAAGGTCCGTCTCGGCTACGAGCGCGGTGACAACACCACCGTGGGAACCGCGATTTTCAATGGCTATCCGACCTACGAGGAATGGATCAACTGGTTCGAGCTCGACCAGCCCGCCAACATGGGCAAGATGGCACAGTACCATTTTGCGCACCTGCCCGTATGGAGCCGCGGCAACGCCTACTTCGGCGGCGCCAAGGCCTGGGAGCACGAGTCCGACTTCTTCAAGGACGAGGCCACCGGCGCGTATGTACAGCTTGTGGAGAAGAACGGCCAATACACCTTAAAGACCAACATCTACGAGCTTCTCGGTAACTTCCGGGACGCCATTGTGGACAGCGACACCTTGGGCTACGCATTCGAACCCGAGCAGCGCTTCGAGAATCCGGACGGAAGCACCATCGTCTTCAACTCCGACTTCTTCGGCAACCATCGGGGTATTTCCGCCCTTCCCGGCCCCTTCGCCGAGGCTACAACCACGTACGAGATGCCGCAGGATGTGGGCTGAGAGACGCCTTCGCCGGACAAGATGAATACCTGACACAAAAGGGGGATGCTGCACTGTCACAGTGTAGCATCCCCTTGAATATTTCCTTCTGTATTTTGCCCCGACGCTGCCAAGCAGCTTCCGGCTCCTGCCGACTACGGAAAAATATACTTCTCGGTGTAATATTCTTCCGCTTCTTTCACCTGTGCCTCGGTAAGAACCATCGGCGCGTATACATACTCCCGTGCAATGGTACACGGGGAGTCCTCCACACGGGTAAAGTCGGCTTTCACGCAGTTTCCGTAGGAATCATACGCGTATGTTGTTGTCTCGATACCGTACCGGGTTTCCTTCACAATCCGGCCCTTCTCGTCGAACTCACGCACAAAATAATCCGTACATGCGTTTTCTCCCGACCTGATAATCGAACGTTTCCGGATGGTTCCCTTCCCGTCGTACTCATCGATGGCCTGGTATTCCAGAATTCCGTCAGCGGTGCGTTTCTCCGTCTTTACGGAATAGCCGTCTTCGGTCGGCTGCTTTGTCCATTCCCTGCGTGAAGTTTTGTTTCCTTTTTCGTCATATTCCTCCGTCCACAGCGTAACACCGTCAGCGTCTCTCTCCGAAACGAACGAAAGAATACCGTTCGTGTATGTATTGATCGTATGGGAACCGTCTTCCCGATAGGAGAAGCTGTTCCGAAGGTAAACCGGATTCGTGTAATCCGGTTCCTTGGCTTCGGAGAAATCATACACGGCAATCGTCCTGCCTTGCTCATCGAACTCCGTCACAGCAGTCGTTTGCCATTCACCTGCTCCATCGAACCGTTTTGCATAAACCTCTCTTCGCTGCTCCGAATCGTAATATAAATACTCCTCGGTCAACACAGTTCCGCTCCCGTTATAGGAGGTGGACCGGTAATCCTCATGTTCCGTGCCATCCGGTGCCGCTACAAAGCTACGCTCATCCCGGCGGGTCAGACGCCAGTCCTCTGTATCCTCGGAGAAGCCGGTATCCTCATAATATTCCGCCGAAAGGATGTTGCCACTCGCGTTATAGGTTATCACGGATTTCCGGCAGGAATAATCCCTGTCAATCTCCGTGACCGTCGTATGTTTTGAGGCTGCATCGTACACATAAGTCGTGCGGCGCGTCTCCTTACCGTCGGTGAATGTGACACGTTCCGTGCATCTGCCGAGATCATCGTATGTAAACTTTTCCGTCCACTGTATAATCCCGTCTTCCTCCGACTCCTGTTTCTCATGAACCTCCGCAAGTCGCCACACAAGCACACTTCCCGCCGGAACCTCCGGAATCGCAATGGTCGGCGTGGGTGCCGGCGAATCCGGCTTGTTCCCGCCGAGCGCCTTCACAATCATTAATACTCCGAACACCAGGGCCGCGACGGCTATCAAGCCGCTTACAACCAATAAAACCTTCTTCCCCCTGTTCATTTTTCTACCCCCGTTTCACTTACCGAAAAGCGCCGGAATATCCGGCGCTTCCCATTTTACTTCTCAACTTTTTTAAGCAACATATGCGAGAACTTGTACTGCGCGCCTTCGCCTGCGGAATTGTTGTTGATGCGCGGTCCCTGAGGGCCGGCAAGTCCGCGGCAGACGGTCTTCTCGTACTTGGTCTCCGTGTGGCGCTGGATATAACCCGCAAGCTCCTTGCAGCCGTATTCGGAAAATGCAGCATGGTTATAGCCGTCCACATCAAAGGTATAACTGCGGCGTCCCTCGCAACGGTCTCGGAAGATGAGAATCTCCTTTGCGCCTGCATTTGCGTCCTTCACAAGGTACTGCACAACCTCATCGGCATCAAACTTCGCATCCACCTCCGTGCGCTGTCCGAGGGAGGCAAGATACGCACCGAGCTTGGCTGCGCCCACAAATGCCGCTGCAATAACCACCGCGTAGGCGACCGTACCGATTACGGCATCGCCCGTAAGATTCAGGAAATTGGACAGGTACCCAACCAGTGTTCCGATGTTGGCAATCAAAAGAACGATAAAAGCAGCGAGCCCGCCGAGCTGAATGATACGATACCACCAGGGGCTAACCGACTTACCGTCGCGCTCGATACGACACTGGCGGAACTGGAACGTAAACGCCAGGACAACCGCCGCGACAAACAAAAGAATCATTCCCGTCTTGTGAGACATCAGATAATCCATAACAAAAAACCTCCGACACTTTCCTGAAACTGATTGATATTCAAAGCAAAAGGCGGGACAGGATGAGCTCCTGTCCCGCATCTCACCGTATCATATGAATTCTACCACAAACCAACTGTGGGTGCAAGGTTATTTTACCACCGTATAAACGGTGTCGCGCAATCATTATCTACGGAACATCATTCAACAGAGGGTAAATCCAACGGATTAATCTTATACACAATATCCCTGCCCCGACAATCCGTTAATGTATACTCCGGCGAGTACTTTATCTCTGTAATCACCAGTTTCCCTGAGTCATTCAGAGCGCCATATCCAAATACAAGAATCCCGTCTTCAAGATAGTGTACAGTTGTGTATTGAAGTGCTTTTGTCCCTGCCCATAGGTTGCCTTCATTAGGTGTTAAAATGTGATAGTAAAAATCATAATATTCCTCTACCGTCGAATCGACCATTAACACGTCATCAAGCGTACAACCTAAAGTAATGCCCGCAAAATCACTGTATTTTTTCAGTTCACCGCAGATAAGCACAGGTAATCCAATCATGGTATGAAGCCCAGTTTTTTCAGAAGCGAAATAGTAAACGCGATCTCCGGACTCGGATTCGAACGCCATGTAATACATATCATCCGGCATCTTTCTCAGTACTGTTCCGGGATAACGAATTAACACCCCTCTTATCGAAGATATGCCGTTTGATAGCGTTTCCGTGACGCCGAAATCCTTACCGATATGATAGGAACG
>CADAHQ010000002.1 GCA_902787715.1 uncultured Lachnospiraceae bacterium | reverse complement strand
GTTACCGTGTAATCGATATTCTTACCAGCCACCTTCTTGTCAAGTTTGGTCCAGGTATAGCTCCAGTTGTTCTCCTCGCTCAACGTAACGGTATCAATAACTTCACCGTCTGCAAGAAGGTTTACCGTCACATCAGAAGTACGATAACCGTCCTGATTGTCAGCATCGTTCCAAACCTTGGTAACCTTAACTTCGGTCTCCTCAGTCTTGTGACTGTTGGTTACGGTGAAAGCCCACTCGGTTGCAGAAATCTTGCTAACAACCGGCGTCTCGTACTTCTCAATCTGAGCCTCTTCTACCGTGTACTTAATTTCTTCGCCGTTTGCGAACTTGTTCAAATCAAGCCAGGTGTGCTTCCACTCATTATCAGCATTCAGTGTTACTTCTCCGGCTTTCTCACCGTTTGCAAACAGTTCGATTGTAACATTGCCGGGACGATAGCCATCCTGATCATCAGCATCATTCCAAATCTTTTCAACACTTACCTGCGTCTTTTCAACCGTACGGCTGTTCTTAACAGTGTAGGTGAAGGTGCCGTCGGTAGCCTTGGTAATCTGCGTGCTGTAATTAGCAACCGGATCCTCGGTCACTGCGTAGTTGATGGTCTTACCGTTCTCGTACTTCTGAAGTTTTGTCCAAGAGTAAGACCAGTTGTTGTCAGCGTTCAGTTCAACAGAGTCAAGCACCGCAGTGCCCTTCTTCAGGTTGACTGTGACACTGTCAGGACGGAAGCCCTCTTCGTTATTCGAGTCATCCCAAACCTTGGTAACCTTAACCTCGGTCTCTTCAAATTCACGGCCGTTTGTTACGGTGTAAATCCATTCGTTCTCGGAAATCTTGACGATAACCGGCACCTTGTAATTCGGAAGCTGAGCCTCTTCGAGCGTATACTCGATTTCCTCGCCGTTAGCAAACTTGTTCAATCCGGTCCAGGTATACTTCCACTCGTTGTCCTCGCTAAGCGTTGCTGTTCCGGCTTCCTCGCCGTTTGCAAGCAGTTTCACGATTACATCATCAGGACGGAACCCTTCCTTATTGTCGGTGTCCTCCCAAATCAGTTCAACGCGAACCTGCGTCTTCTCAACATCTCTATGGTTCGTTACCAAATAGTTAAATGCACCATCCCTTGCCTGTGCAATCGAAGTCTCATAGTGCTCTACTCTTTCTTCGGTCACAGTGTAGCTAACGGCCTTACCGTTCTCGTACTTCTGGAGCTTCTTCCAGGTGTAAGTCCATTCGTTACCGGCGTTCAATTCAATGGATTCAAGGACCTTGCCATCCTTCACCAAATTGATCGTGACGCTGTCCGGACGGAAGCCCTCTTCATTGTCCGAGTCGTCCCAAACCTTGGTAACCTTAACCTCGGTCTCTTCGTAATCACGACTGTTCGTTACTGTGAATACCCACCCGGTCTCGGAAATCTTTTCAATAACCGGAACCTTGTAATTTGCAACCTGAGCCTCTTTAACAGTAAATTTGATTTCCTTGCCGTCTTCGTACTTATAATCAGTCCAGGTGTGCTTCCACTCGTTAGCCTCACCAAGCTCTGCTGTTGCAATCTCTTTACCGTTCGCCAGCAAACTTACGATTACAACATCAGGGCGGAAGCCTTCCTTATTGTTGGAGTCATCCCAAATCATCTGGACACTGATATCGGTCATTTCCCGCTCATGAGTGTACGTTATCATGAAGGCAAGGGGATTATCCTCCTTCTGTCTGTTTTCGACCGTGTACTTCTCTACGTTTTCTTCAGTAACTTTATAACCAACCTCTTTTCCACCGACCTTCTTAGGAAGATTCGACCAACAATAGCTCCAATCCGTCGACTCGCTCACAGATACAGTATCGATCACCTCACCGTCTGCCAGCAACTTAACCTCCACTGTGGCCGGGCGGAAACCATCATTGTTCCAGTAATCTTCCCAAATAACTTCAGCGGTCACGTCAACAGTTTCCAGTGTGTATGTAACCTTGGTGCCACTGATTGCTTTGGTAAAACCGTCTACCGCCTCGGCTTCAACAGTATACGTTATCGGCGTAATTCCGTCGAAACGATACATCGGAAGTTCGGAAGCATCGTAGTTCCAGCCATCTTCCCCGGAAACTTCAATCGTTTTTACTATAATTTCGTCGTCTTTGATGAACACTGCAACACTCTCGGGCACCAATTCTTCCACGTTGCCCTTAAGCTCCCAAACTACGTTACCACTGACAGTAGTAAGTTCAGGAATAAACGTATTGGTAATCGTCGTGCCGTCAATGTCCACGTCGAAACCGTCAAATTCTACCTCTTCGATTGTATAAGTTACAACGGTTGTACCGTCTTTCTCAAACATCGGAAGATTACGGGACTCAAATGTCCAGTCCGCCCCGGAAACTTCAATCTCATCAACACCCTTGTCGCCCTTCTTAACAAGAACGATAACGCTCTCCGGAATCAGCGACTCATCGTAGCCCTGCATTTTCCACACCACATTGCCGGTGACCTTAACTGTCTTCAGCGTATTTTTGATTGTGGTGCCTTCAACCGTCGTCTCAAATCCGACAACGGACGACTCAAGCCTGTATGCAATCTCCGTCTCGCCGTCTTCCCGGAATTTCGGCAACTCGATTGACGTAAAGCTCCATTTTCCGTTTTCATCCGGAGTCACAGTAAGCTGATCTACAAGTTCGCTGTTCTCATCATAAATATCTACTGCAACTTCATCCGGAATCAGGTCTTCCTCATTGTCCTTGAGGTCCCAAACCACCGTACCTTTGATGGTCGTCATAACCGGCTGGTACGTAAAGACAATCTCCGTTCCGGTTATCTTCACGCCAAATCCTGCCGGAATACTTTCGAGACCAACTGTATACGTAATCTCGTCTCCGCCGGAAGTATACTTCGGAAGTTCCTTGGACGTATATTCCCATACTGTCTCACTATCCACGCGAGGGACCGCAATTGAATCGACTTGTTCACCAACCTCCAAAATCAGGACGTTCACTCCATCCGGAATCAAGCTCTTGCTGTAACCGTTCATCTCCCACTTCACCTGACCGCTGATTCTGACAGTCTCCAGCTTGTTGGTGATTGTGGTAATATTACCTTCGGTTACATTTTTGGACAACTTATATCCGGTAACAACTTCTTCCGTCCAGCTGTATACCACTTCCTGGCCGTGGTTTTGGTACATCGGAAGGTCGGTCACTGTAGCGGACCAGCCATTTTCCGCGTTAAGGGTGACTTCCTTAACTGTCTTCGTTCCGTCGCTCAAGGAAACCTTCAACTCATCCGGACGGGTGCCGTAAGCATTCCCCAAGTCATCCCAAACCTTCTTAACGGTCAAATCTACCGTAGCCGGCTCATGCGTAAATTTGATAGTATAAAAATAATCATTACCCACTACCTGAGATTCTTTGTGGTGACTGTATCTCTCCGGAGTTTGGTACCTATAACCACAACTAGTAAGCTTACCCTTGGCGTCCCTTACCGGCATCCGCACGGTCACACTCCAATCATTTTCTGCACTTAAGGTCAGTTGTTGGGACGATAAACCGATGATAGTAAAAGTTACAGCAAAGCTCTCGGGGCGAATTCCGTCCCGATCCTCCTCATCGATCCAGGACACGCCAATCGTTACATTTCGATACTCTCTTGCGGTCCGCGTGTACGTCGCTTTATACACGACGTCACCGGTTACCTCAGCAATCTCAGGAGTCCAGCCGTCAAATGCATATTCCCAATCATCATCTGCATCCTTGAATGGATTGGCCGGCTTTTCGATGTCCGCTGCAGCCGTACCATACGGATAATTCTTAGCCTCTTTAATCGTACTACCGTCATCATCGATGAACTTCACAGAGTACTCGTTAACCGTGTTAGCGAAGATTGCCTTATAGGTCATATCTCCGCCAACCGTCGGGAGGACTTCATCCTTACCGTACTGTTCCCCGTTCTGATCTTCCCATCCGAAGAAGGTGAAGGTGTACTGCGTGCTCGCCTGCTGCGCGGGAGTCTCTCCCTTATATTCAGGGCTCACGCCGTAAGCCACCTGATAGGTTGCCAGCTCAGAACCGTTGTAGTTCACGAACTTGATGGAATACTCCCGGGGCAACTCGGAGTACGTTGCCTTATAAACAACATCCTGCGTAACCTTCTCAAGGGAAGGAGTCCAACCGTTGAACCGATACGTGTGTGCCTGGTCATCTCCCTTCGTCGGATCCGCGGGCTTATCAATATCCTCGACTTCCGTTCCGTAAGGGTACGACTTCTCTGCAAGAAGCACAGTATCGTCGTCATCAACGAATTTAACTTTGTAGTAATTCTTGGTTTCGGAATACGTTGCGGTGTACGTCACCGACTTCGTAGCTGCCGGAAGCTGCTTTCCCTTCGCATACGTATTTCCATCATCGTCCTTCCAACCGGAAAATTCATACGAAAATTCCTGGGAAGGATTTCTCTTCGGCTCCGCGCCGTTGTATGTAGGTCTGACTCCGGGCTTAACCTGCGTTGCAGCCTGAAGCACATCCCCGTTATAGTTTACAAACTTAATGGTATATCTCAGGTGCTTAACAAGCTTCTTGCCGTTAATCGTACTGAGAATCGACACAACCCCTGCATTAAGGTCCTTGTTGGGATCGCTCGTAACGTCTGTTACAGGCGAAACAAGAGTCACCGTACCGCGATAGGAGTTCGCAGTAACGCTGTCTCCATCCTTTGTGATGTTGATGGAAACCTTACCGCCGGTTCCACCGGCTCCATCACCGATACCTACACCGGGATAATACCTATCGGTCGTACCGTTAGCAACAATCACACCACCGGTTATTTCAATGTTGGAATTACCGGTTTGGTAAATAGCACCGATGCCTGTGCAATACCAATTATAAGCATTGCTCGGAGTATGAGTAGTAACCGTACCGCCGCTGATAGTTATCTTATCTCCGGATTGGAAAGATCCTCCAATCGCAGCTGTATAATAGTAATAACGGATATCTCTATCATAATCACAACCTCCGGACGTAGCGTCAACCGTTCCGCCGGAAATCGCAATCTTCCCACAGGAATTCTGATTCTCTCCGCTACCGATGGCAGAACCGCCCCATCCGGTTGACACGGTAACCTTTCCTCCGGTGATTGTTATATTCTGTGTACCGGATGCATAATAACCACCACCGATACCTGCGGCGTAATTACCGCCTACAACATTCACTTCCCCGCCTTCAATCGTGACATTCACGGCAGCTTCAGTTCGGCCACCACCAATACCGGCGGCACTCGAGCCACCATTAGCGGTAACTTTTGCACTGTTCTTGATCAAAACAGTACCGCCGTTACCACCGTTTCCGCCACCGATTCCTGCGCCGTGGCTGCCACCGGTAGCATTTTGAATCGTTCCGCCGGAAATTGTGATATTCCCGCCATTTCCTAAATCACCGCCACCGATTCCGGCACCGTCCTCTCCACCGGTAGCGCTAACCGTACCACCGGCTATCGTAATGGTACCACCATCGTCGTAGTAACCACCGCCGATTCCGGCACCGTGCTTTCCACCGGTAGCCGTAATCGTTCCGCCGGTTATGGTAATGGTACCGCCATCGCCGCCGCCGATTCCGGCAGCAGACGATCCACCTTTCGCGGTAACCGTTCCGCCTCCAATGATAATCGTACCACCATTGCCGGAATAACCATCGCCAATACCGGCAGCAAATTCTCCACCTGTAGCAGTTACAGTACCACCGTAAATCCGAATTGTTCCACAAGTATCCCTATTAATGTAATTACGACTCCCACCGATTCCTGCATTATCGCGAGTTCCATTCGCGGTAAGACTGCATCCGCCGTTCGGTCCACCGTAAATGGTGAGCGAAGCTCCTGCCGGAACATTGATTCCCGCAGGTATATTAATACCATACGTGTACTCGCTGTTGCCTAAAATGTCCGGCAGTATCAAGATCACATCACCAACAACTTTTACTCGAGTGTTATTTTTGTATATAACCCTTTTGTCTTTAATGCCGCTTTTCTCATTAACGCCGACCACATAATATGTCGTCTGACCTCTCACGCCCCATGTATCCGGTCGTTTATCGTTACTGTTCGTTGTTTCCAGCAACGTGTACTGTGAACCGGCAAGTGTAACCTCATTGCCGTTCTCGTCAATGTACTTCACGGCAGGGCCGCCCTGGTCTGCCAGCGCAGTCTTCACCGGAACAACGTTCTCCGGCAGGCAGAGGATGACCATCGCGAGTGCGAGAATAACACTGACGATTTTTCTCCAAAGATGTTTCATAAAAAACCTCCGATAGTTGTATTTGCCGCTCTGGGGTGGGCGACAGTACGCACAAGGGTGTGCCACATGCCCGTCGCTCCGGATTGCAGGCCGGAACGGCCGATGTTTCGGCGTCCTTTCGCATAGACGCGGACACAAACGGGTACACCAAAACAGTGTAATTATAATATCCGAAGTGCAATATAAGAAGTACAGTTTGCGTAATATTTTGACAGTTTGAGTAATTCCCGCTGTGTGACGAGGTCACAGCCGTAAAACGACGCCAAAACACCGGCAAATGCACCAATAAAGAAACAGCGGCAGGATTGCTCCCGCCGCTGTGAAAGTTGCATTTTGCGAGAAATCGTTTTCCTAAGGGGAAACGATTTCCTATGAAGTTATGTCATCCGCCGATTAGAGGCCGACGCGCTCTTCGCGCTCGCGCTTCTTTGCAATGAGCATGAAGCTGAAGGATGCAGCACCAATCAGGAAGATGATCCAGGCAAATACCATCGAATCATCGGTCTTCGGCGATTCCTTCTGCTCTTCTGCATCCGCAGGAAGAATCTCGAGTTCGATCTCGACATCATTGCCGTCCTCGAAGGACACCGTAATCATTGTGCTTCCAACCTCAAGGGAATCCAGATACTCAGGCAGGAATTCGATGATTACACTACCCTTGGTCTTCTTGTAATCTACGCCCTCTACAAGAGTACGCTTCGAGCTCTTAACATCCTTATGCTTGCTGAACGTATTCTCATCATGGAGCGTGCACTTAATCTGGGCCTTAATAACAGCACCGGACTTCTGCTTGTACGAAATCTTCTTGTCGCCGATGAGCTGGTACTCGCCCTTCTCCTCAACCGGATCGTCCGCGGAGATTTCCTTCTTGTCGTAGGTCGCCTTGTAAGTTGCCTCACCGGTTACCGTAACGATCTCCGGGCTCCACTCCTTGAAGGTGTAGGTGTACTGCGAATCAGCAGCCTTGGTAGGCGTTGCGCCGGTATATGTAGGCTTCGTGCCATACGCAACCTTGGTGCTCTGCAGCTCTTTGCCGTCTTCGTTCACAAACTTGATTGTAAACTCTTTGAGAACCTTCTTATACTTTGCCGTATAAGCGGCATTTTTCGTCACTTCGGCAAGCTCAGGATCCCAACCTTCAAACTCGTAAGTATACTGATCGTCGTCCTTTTTCGTAGGTGTCTTAGGCGTTGTGATATCCTCAGGCTTGGTACCATAGTCGTAAGTTGCTGTCTCAAGCAGAACGGTCTTACCGTCTTCATCGTAGAAAGTAACCTCGTACTGCTTTGTCTCGACTAAATACGCTGCCGTGAAAATAATCGGGCCCGTCATGTCCTCGGTAATGGTCGGCAAATCGCCAGAAGCATACGTGGCTTCCCCGTAGGACCAACCGTCAAACGTATACGTCTCAGCATCGGTCTCCTTCTTAGTCGGAGTTTCTCCCGTGTACTTCGGAGCCTTGCCGACAAATCCCTTCGTGGTAGCAAGTACCGTCTGGTCTTCGTCAGCGTTTACGAACTGAACTTCGATGTAAGGTTCGATGACTACTACCGAAGCAGCAACATCAGGGGATGCAGGATCGACGATGGTGTAGCAGTCATCATACATAGCATCTTCTGCCGTATCCGCAATCACCTTAACCTCGCCGTCCTCAGGAGTCGAAATGCCATATCCATCCGGGATAACAATGTCATTTTCTCTAATGCATGGCGTATAAATGGCTATTCCGTCATTCGTGCTGATCTCCGTACGAGCCTCAGGCAACGTGATGGTGCCGGTAGCATAGATACCGTACCCGCTGCCGCCCATCGTAATGGACACCTCGTCACCGAGGGTAACAGTACCATTTTCGGTCTCTCCGTTAAGTACAAACAAACCGTAATCTACAGTATCTGCGCAAATCAGCTTTAATGTGCCGTCGATTGCAAGATCACCAATGCCGGCGTTAATTCCGTAATGCTTAGCGTTATCTGCAACATCACCGATAACAGGACCTTCATTCGTTACTTGCATATCAACGTTACCATTGATGGTAATTCCTGCCCATGCGGAAATACCATCCGCTGTTTCTGCAGCATCGCCTTCCAAGCCTGTGATATCATTGGTAACAGTAATTTTACCAGCACCCTCGCTCAGACCCCTAGCATACAACAGATATCCTTCCGGGCAATCGGCCTTTATCGAACCGTCAACCTTGATATCACCTTCGAAGCTGTATAACAGACATCCGCCGATAGACATAAACTTGTGATTATCACTCATGGAAACATCGCCGGTAATATCGATGCTTTTTGCATAAATGCCGTTGCAACCTGATCCCAGGAGGACATTACCTTCGATTGTTACCTTGTCACCACTATCGATTGCATTGTCATTCTTACCAACAGCGTCGACATCGCCTATAATTTTCACTTTGCCAACACTGGTGATTGCATAGTCAACTCCATAAACAGACACTCCATCCGTTTTGCAGTCGATTAACACATCGCCTTCGGCACAAACACCGTATATGTAGTTTAAATCGTCAGAATCGCCCAATCCCTCAATCGAGAATTTATCACCTTTAACAGTAAGATCGTTACCGCACTGAATGGCGCTGCTGCCGGCTCCGGTAATATCCACATCACCGGTAATTGTGATATTTTTGCCTTCGCCTTCCGCCGTAGTAAACAGACCGAATCCGTTTCCATATTTTCCATTCGGGAAGCTAAGCGTTACATCACCGGTAATAGTCATCGCCGAATAACAGCAATAGATACCATTGAGTTCCTGTCCACCTTCAATTTCGCTTGCCAACTTGATGCTCACATTGCCGTTGACTGTAAGGTCCTTCCCGGACTCGTTAAAAATCCCGTGATATGCGGTTTCACTGGTGAACTTGAGTCCATCGCTTGCAACAATCTCCAACGGTTTTGTCGCTGTGTCAGCGATGTAAATCAGAGCCTTCTGAAGGGAATTCCATACATCAGCATTGTTATTAAGTGTAATCTCATCACCCGTCAGAATCGTCAGAACGTACTTATCCGTTGTTTCCGAGAAAGTGATTCTCTCGCTGCCTGCTGCATCACCGAGAACGTTGTCCTGATTTACGGTCGTAATCTGCGTGCCGGCAATCCAAACAGGGAAGTATTTGCCGAATACTGCATGTACAGCTACTGCGCCGGCAGGCATCGTGAATGTGATTCCGGATGTAGTATCGCAGGTAATCTCCCCATCGGGGCCTTCTACCCAGTAGGAAAACAGCGAATATCCACCTTCAGCGGGTTCGAACGTAAGAGTCACAGTCTCCCCTGCTTCTGCTTTGTTATTCGTTCTGTCGGTACGAATAGTACCATTCTGGGCATCATCAATGTTAATATCATAGAGCGTAGTCTCTTCGAAAACTGCTGTATACGTCGCACCATTCTCGTCTACCGTCGGAAGTGTATCTGTCGGCCCGTAAACCGTGTCGCTTCCGGAAAGTTTCCACCCTTTAAAAGTATATACGACATTCCCCTCAGCAGTTTTGGTCGGTGTCTCGCCCGTAAAAGAGGGGCTGGTACCATACTCCACCGCGCCGGTCTGAACCACTTTTTCTTCGACAATAAACTCTACCGTGTATGATCTCTTCGAACTTTCAAAAACTGCGGTATACGTCACGTCTTTATTATCAATGGCAGGAAGGTCCTGACTCTTCGGGAACTCACTCGCACCATCAGACCACCCCGTAAACGTATACTCAAACTCCGCACTCGGAGTCATAATGGGTTCCTGAGCGCCAGGATAAACCGGCGTGTCACCGTGCTTATATGCATCTTCTTCCGGTGTTTCGTTTCCGTTCACAATCCACGTGACGGAATACAAAACATCCTCAGTGGTATACGTTGCCTTGTAAACAACCGTACCATCTACATCATGGATACCATTCTCCCCGTCTTTCCAGCCGTTGAAGTGGTAAATATACGATTCATCCGGCTCTATCTCCGGATCCTCCGGAACATCAATATCCGCTGCAAGCGTTCCTTCGTAGTAATACACCGGATTGCCATACGCGCTACCGTCAGCAAGCTGGAATGAAACAGCGTACTTAGCAAGAGTCTTGTCCTCTCCATGCTCACGACCATCAGGGCTGTCAGTTGCGGACACATATGCAGTAAATGTGTCTGCATCAGAGCCTTCTGTCATTTCGAGTTCACTATCTGTCACAGTGGGTGCCGTAACCTCTACGGTGTGCGTACTTTCTCTGCTACACTTGTAGATGGCTGTCGCGCTGACATACCCATTTTTGCTGTCCTGCGTCCACTCAAAATGGTCGAATTGCCAATCATGCGCAGCCGGGATAACAACTGCTTCAGCAGTAGTTTCGTTTTCACCATTCTCGTCACTGAAAAGCGTCTGGCATCGTTCGCACTTCCAGTACTCCTCATTGCCGGCGTGTTCACAACCCGATTCAACGCGACTCACATGAGTTAACGGAAATTGATGAGTACCGCCTTCCACTTCCTTGAAACCGTTCATGGTAATCGTGGTTTCAACGAAATAGTAAACATGACGAGAGGTATTACTTAATCCCTGCCAACCATTGTTGTAGCCAATATAATAATTGTTTCTACCTCCGGAATAGCGAAGGTTGTTCACCATCTCAATATTCCACGTCGCATATCTATTTTCACTGGTATTCAACTTGGCAAGATAGATTCGGGGGTTAGAAACCGAACTACCGGCAAGATGGGTTAAATAGTAGTCTCCGTTGGAAAAATAAAGATCATTGGTTATATTTGACGGAGAAGACACGTATGGCGGATTTGCAGCACTGC
This sequence comes from uncultured Lachnospiraceae bacterium, assembly GCA_902787715.1. Taxonomy (GTDB): domain Bacteria; phylum Bacillota; class Clostridia; order Lachnospirales; family Lachnospiraceae; genus ISDg. Next base: position 454,101 of record CADAHQ010000002.1, on the reverse strand, counting down.
ACAGCCATACTGCGTCACTCGGAGCCGCTTCAATATAAACGGATTCGGTTTCCTCATAAGAATCAGGAGAACCAATCTTTAACGTTTCGGCCTTTATTGTGACATCTCTGCTCTTGACATCAAAATCGTTATTGTAAGGAGCAGGGAATCCATTCGCAAGCGCATGCGCCGCACCTGCAGAATTTGCATCAACAATCAGATATTTTTTCCCAGTCTGCACAGTATATGAAAGAACATAAACTGTGCCGGTAATCTGCGCATCCGGATCCGTGTCTTCGGTAATCTGGTTCATCGGATCCTTAGTATCTGTCCATTCTGTCCCCTTAGGGTCTTTGGCCTTAGCCGTATATGTCCATTGCGGCTTTTGAGCACAAGTTCCGGTAGTCTCACTGCAGGAAATAGTAGCATCCACTACACTCACCGCTTTACCGCATCCGGTGCAGGTAAAGCTGGCAATTGCAGACACTCTATACTCACCATTAACCCAACGCATATCCCAATCGAAGGAGCAATTGTACTCATCGTGGTTGCAAATGACTCTCTTCTGGTAAACATATACATTGCCCTGGCCTCCACCATTCACAGCCGTGTACCGACTGTTCTCATAGTGGATATATTTCTCGCTGTCGTACTGCTGGTGATTTCGGTTGTGATAAACGACATATAGTTTACCACTCACACCACGCCAGCTGAATTGAGAATACGTTTCATTCGTGGACGCAATATTCTCCGACAAAACAACGTTATTTGTGTTGTAATTTCCAGCAGCAACCTGAAGATACTTGGTATCACTGTTGGTCAATCTCATTTGGTTATTGGCTTCGTCTGCGGCTGCCGTCCAAACTGCACCTGCCGGAAAGCCTTCCGCATCTCCGTCGATGTATTGCGCACCTATGCCAATCACTTCATCCTGACTCGTTTGAATAGTAACATTCGCGGTCGAAAGTGTTGTACCACTACTGGCCATCGCAACACCCGATCCGCTTGTGTTTCTGTTTACAAACAGATACTCGCCGTTCGAAATCGTATCTGTCAGCACGTATACTGTCTTCTTTGTCGCAGCAGCCTTCGCCTTCTTCACCGGGGATACGTACTCCGGCAGGGCGAGGACAACCATAGCGAGTGCCAGAATGACGCTTGCGATTCTTCTCCACGTTTTCCTCATGAGATACCTCCATCAAGGTTGTTTTTTTCCGGCTTTCGCTTTTGCGAAAACCGGTCGTGCCCATACGCTCTTCTCACGTGCATATACTACATACGCGCGAGCGTGTACTACTTACACATAGATATAGTACACACCATATCAATGTGATTGTGTCACACTGTTTTGTCTACGCAAAGCATTTTCTTCACAAATTGTTCAAAAAGTGCCTATATGTAAATAATTTAAAAATCTTGACGCATCTCGCGTCATTCTCTGAAAATAAAGAAGGCCGGAGGGTTCATCCTCCGGCCGAAAATGCTCTGTTCGTCAATTGTAGTACTTAGAAATCAATAAAAAACCAGGTTGTCAAGTCATTTTCCGGTCCGCTTCTCTCTACAGAAGTCGTACCGCGCTTCTTTCGGAAGCGATTACTCGCTGTCCTCGGAAGGATTTGCCGCATCGACTGCATTCTCCGCTGCGACTTCGCCCGCTGCGTTCACATCCTTCATGTCGACCTCGGCCTTCCGCTTGGTAATCACCTTGCGGATGCGGGCGAGGACGAAGGCGGACACCAGATCGGTGAAGCCGCTGTAGATCAAACCGACGCCGATCCACGTCCAGATGTTATCGTCGTTGCCGACCCACTTCATCATGAGGATAAAGCCGTATACCATGCCAATCAATGCGATAATCGCATGCACCACCCAGGTGCTGTGCGCAAGGCGCTTCATGTCCCAGCTGTTCTGCAACTTCACTGCGCCGCTGAAGAGAATCAGGAACGACAGCGCCGTCGGCATGAAGGTTACAACATCGTCGTGCCGCAGGAACAATGCCACGCCGACCATCATCGCGGTGATGGAAATGGCAAGGACGTAGCGCTGCTCGTCGGCAAGCGCTTCCTTCTTCAGATAATCAATCAGGAAGCAGACGCCCACGGCAATCGCCGCGCCGGCAAGCACGTAACAAATCACATCCCCGGTTGTGCCCGGTTTCAGCAATACCACGACGCCGAGTCCGACAAGCACCGCCGAAATCAGGATGATGTCAATCTTCATTCGTTTGATGAAACTCATACTGCTACCCCCTAAACATCGCTTTTATTTTGTCTTTAACCGCTGACGCAACGGTTCTTGCCGTTGTGCTTAGCGTTGTAAAGCATCTTGTCGGCCACGCGGAAGAATTCCTCCGCGGTCATTGTATAGGAGCTGAGCTGGAAGATACCGCAACTGAAGGTGATGCGATTCTCTGTCCAGTCGTACTTCGTCTCGCGGAATTCCTCGAGAGCGTTGTTCATCATGCGCGCCGCTTCCTTCACCTTGACATCCGGGAAGATCACAGCGAACTCCTCACCGCCGTAACGGCAGACGTAATTGTCCTCGCCGCAGTTGCGCTGCAGGACTCTCGAGAGATTCAGGATAACCTCGTCACCGTTGTTGTGACCGTAGGTATCGTTGACCTTCTTAAAGTCGTCAATATCGACAACCGCAAGGGTCAGCGGATCGTCGTCACGGTTCTTCACAAAGTCATCCAGATATTCGTAAAATGCGGTATGGTTGTAGAGGCTGGTCATCGGGTCTCTCTGCAGGCGGTTCGTAAGCTTCGAGTTGTCGCTTAGGTGGCTGCGGATTGCACCGTCGTTATCCAGCACGTATTCCATGAGAATTTCATTGCAGAGGCAGCACAGAACCAAGAGGAACATGCCCGTGCAAACATCCACGGTGACATTCTCGCTGCAGGTCGGGAACAGCGGCGCCGTTCCGACATACTGCGCTAACGTGACACCGCACAGAATCTCTGTGGCGCGGCACATCCATTTGCGGCCGTATACCGTGGAAAGTGCAATCGGAACCGCGAACGAACCGTACAGAACCGAGGCTTCCGCTACAACAAAACAGCCGACGGTACACATCACCCAGAGATACAAAATCGTCGCGAGGTCCTTCCACTGCGCCTCTACATTCGGCGAGTCGAGAAGCTGCCACACGACAATATAAGACACGGCGAAGATGAGCGTCGGGACAATCACATACGTCTGCATATAGGACGACTGACTGATTCCTGCATAGCGCGCATCCACGCGAATCAGCAGATAGTACTGCACCACAAGAAGGACCAAAATGAGGGCCGTAGCCATCAGCATTATGATCAGAAAATGCTTATGAAGTTTTGCATACCGGTCTTCCACACTCCGCTCCTTCTCCGAAAATGAAACAACCCCAAACCGCTACAGATGCAAAATAAATGTAGCAAGAACAAAGAATACTACCAGCGAAACCGCATCCACGATGGTCGTGATGAACGGGCTCGCCATAACCGCCGGGTCAAAGCCTAGCTTGCTGACCAGAAGCGGCAACGTACAGCCTAGGAATTTGGCGGCGATGACCGTCGCCATCAACGTAAGACATACGACAAATGCAATCGGCACTGTGATCGGCTTTCCCATAATCAGCTTGTCAACCAGAAAAATCTTGCCGAATGCAACAACCGCGAGGCTCGCTCCGCAGAGGGCCGCAACGCGGATTTCTTTCCACAAAACCTTGAGCACGTCGCCGAACTCGACCTCGCCCAAGGACAGCGCACGAATCACTGTAACGCTTGCCTGACTGCCCGAATTACCGCCCGTGTCCATGAGCATCGGGATGAACAGCGTGAGCACTGCGTGGGTGCTCAGCGCATCCTCAAAGGAACCGATAATCATACCGGTGAAAGTCGCCGAAACCATCAAGAGAAGCAGCCAAACGATTCTCGACTTGTACAGTTCAAAGGGACTGGTTCGAAGATACGGCTTCTCCGTAGGGAGCATAGCGTTCATCTTCGCGAAGTCCTCTTCCGCCTCATCCTGCATGACATCGATAGCGTCATCGACGGTTACGATACCGACCAGTCGGTTCTCCGCGTCTACAACCGGGAGCGCCAGGGCATCGTACTTACTGATGGTCGCTGCCACGTCCTCCTTATCCTCCAGCGTATTCACGCTGATGACGTGGTCTTCCATGATGTCCGAAATCTTCGCATCGTGGGCCGCGCACAGGAGATCCTTGACGGTGACCACGCCGATCAGATGACTGTCGCGGTCGGTCACGTAGCAGGTGTAAATGGTCTCCTTGTCGATGGCAACCTTGCGGATCAATGCAATGGCATCGTCCACCGACATGTCCTGCTTCAAGCGCACAAACTCGGTGGTCATGATGCTTCCCGCGCTGTCCTCGGGATACTTCAACAGTTCATTGACCGTCTTGCGCGCCTCAGGTGTCACGTTTTGCAAAATTCTCTTGACGACGTTGGCCGGCATCTCCTCAACGAGGTCGGCCGCATCATCCATGTACAGCTCTTCCAGGACGTTCCGCAACTCCAAATCACTGAATGACTCAATCAGGATCTGCTGAAGGTCGCTGTCAAGCTCGACAAATACTTCCGCCGCAAGCTCCTTTGGCAGAATGCGGAACACAACCGCATACTGCTGCTTGGGCAGTTCATCAAACAACTCGGCGATATCCGCAGGCTCCGCCTCGCGCAACATCTGCCGCAGTGTCGCATATCGCTTTTCTTCTACAAGAGCAAGCGCCTCTTCGATGTCCAGGCCCCGCTCCTGCTCCTCCTGCGGTTCCTCCGCAAGAACCCGCTCGGGAACTGCCTCCGCCTCCGGAGCGGTTCCGTCATCCGGGAATGTGATGTCTGCCGGGCTTTCCGTTCCGGCATTCTCTGCTGTTGCCACGGACTTCTCCATGGAATCCGTCATGGTCTCCGTCATGGTCTCTGCCATGGTCTCCTCCATGGTGTCCTCTGCGGAAGCCAACAGCTTCTCTGTATCCTTGTTATCCATGCCTTTCCTCCGCTTCATACCGAATTCCCCCCAAGGGGTTTGGCTGAACACGGAACCGTCTTCGGGTATTACCCGCTACACCAGGCTTGTCCGGGGCATGTGCGGATACTCTATCGTGTGCACGCGACGCGCATCACGCGAAAGGGTTCCGATACCGCGGACTGTAATTGTCTGAGTAAGCAGCACGAGTGATATCCGCCTGGGTTCGTGCTACTGCCACTGTCACCGTCCACAAGTACCTCCTTTCTGCATGCGCAAACGCGCCGCCTTAGTGCAAAAATCCTGATTTTGAAAGCGACGAAATCCCGGAGTCACCGCATGGATGCTCCGAAACTTCCGCACTTTACCACTTTAATATAATAATTATACCACCGCGCCCGAAAAATGTATACGCTGATTTGGCGGGCGGAAGGATTTTCCGCAAAATGCGTCAATCCGTCTGGGTCAAGGCGAGAATGGTAAATTTTTTGTCATTTTCGCCGTTTTTCATCGCAATTTTGATTTCATGAGCCCCGGAAACCGTGTCATTTACCAAAAGATAGGTGTTGCAGTGGTCCCATCCGATGGCCCGGGGATTAATCTCTTTATACAGTTTTCCATCCACCGTAACTTCTGCGGTTCCGAACTCTGCCGAGCCCGAGTCTTTGTAGGTGAGGAAGAAGTTTTTGCAGGTCGTGCGGATGACGAAGGGTTCCGTTCCGTCCGCGTGCATCCAATTCACCGGGAACTGCATCGTTCCGAAGGCATCGTAGTCCATCTCGGCGTACTGCGTCGTCTTGTCATTGTCCGTAAACGACCCTGCCGTAATCTGCATTTTATCACTGAATCTTTCGGCGGTCTCGCGGGTCACGGTGTAGCAGTGTTCGTACGGACGTCCGAGATATCCTTCTGCAGGCCATGCGAACTCCTCGTCCACATGGGCAAGGGACTGCTCCAAAAGATGGTCGATGCAGTCCGCCATCACGCGGTGACCGTCGTTGGTCGGGTGATAGCAGTCATAGAAGTACTGGCGCTTGGAGATCACGCGGTGTTCCGCATCCGGGAACTGCGGCGACACGGCGTCCTTCACGCTCACCATCGGAAGCGCGTAGTGGGTTCCGATAGGCGCCAGACGATCCTGCAGATTCCAGTCGTTCATGAATACGGCGAACACCAAAAGCACGGCAGGCATATTGGGCTGATTGTAGGCCTTCGCAACGAGGCTTTCGAAGCATACGCCCTCCGTCTCGTCTCCCGCGTCATTTACCGAAAACTCGATAAATACAACATCCGGCTCCACCTTTCCGTCCTTCAGCACATCGTGCTCATAGCGCACGAGTCCGAACTCCGAAGGGGTTCCGCCCACACCGGCCTTCACCAGGTGAACCTTCTCCGGCTCCGTGGCGTAGGTGTTGCGGAAGTGGTCGAACACGCGATAGCAATAGCTCTCGGTTTCAATGGGCTTCGCGCCCGCGCCCTGGGTGATGGAGCCGCCGATAAATGCAAGCGTCACATCCTCGCCGCGCTCGGCCTTCTCCATCGCCTTGCGAAGACGGTGGGTGTTGCCCATAGAGAGAAGCGAATGGGCGATCATCTCGCGATAGGCATCCGAATCATAATCAATCGGCGGATCCAGCTGCGGCTCCGGCACGGCATAGCCGTCCTGCAGATAGAAAATCACCGTAAGCTTAACCTTGACATTGGCTTCCGGCGAGAACAGGAAGAACGTTCCGAGGATGTCATCCTCATCCTTCCACGCAAACTCCGAAAGAGGGAACACACGCTCCGCGCCGTCGCAGCACACCTCCATGGAAAGTCTCGTGCCGTTTTTATAGCGGTCGGTTGTCGCGTAGTTGTGCAGCTCGCACGTTACCGGCAGCTCGGCGTCTCCGCCGTCCGCACGCTCCGCGATGATTCCGATGCTGTGAACAATCGTCCTGAATTCCGCCGTCTTCTGCAGACGGTTTGCAAGTTCCTCCGAAAGCTCCGGGCAAATCAACCGCAGGTTCTGTCCCACGCGGTTCTCGAGGAAAATCGTCTCCGCATAGCGCTCGCCCTCGGGCTCCTTGCGCGATGCATACAAAAGATCTTCCAGCATAAAATAAATCTTCGGCCGTTGTTTTGTCGGGTCTTTCGGGGCAACAGGTCCTCTCATAATCCTTCGTTGTACTCCTTACTTTCTCTCCGTAATACGCACTGTTTTTATGCATCCTGCGCGCCCCGCGGAAAGCAACATCCGCAAAGTACGCTCATTATAGGTATTATACCATAACCGCGCTTGCTCTGTAAAGGAAAAAAGCTTCGGAAACGCATCGAAAATGCGCGGAAAAAGTGCGGAAAATGCTTCCTTCTTGACGAAGCGCCTCCTTCGGTAGTACACTTAGAGACAGAAAACCGGTGCCCCCGGATGAGGGGGTGGATTTGCCGGGTTTTATCATCTTTGCGCAACTTTTTTCAGGAGACTTTTTCATGAAACACTCACTTCGACTTTTTACCGGCCTTGCAGCGTCTTTCATTCTCGCCGCTGCGCTTCTGCTGGCCGGCTGCGACAATAAGCCCGCGAACCACACGCCCACAGGCGCTGCAGATGTGACGCCCACGGCGGTTCCCACCAACGAGCCCGTTACGGAGGACCCGGACGCCCGCAAGATTACCTTCGACCTCACGAAGACCCACCAGGAGATTGACGGCTTCGGCGCCGGGTTCACCTGGTATTCGGAGAAGCTTGTGGGGCTTAAGGATGCGCAGGAAGGCTTCGACCTTCTCTTCCGCGACGCCGGTTTTACGATTCTTCGCTTCAAGAACGAACTCGGTTACTCCTCGGGCGGCGCTCTCGGCAAGGCGCGCATCGACAAGGAATACTACACCCAGGCGCAGAAATACGCCGCTGAGCGCGGCGAGACGGTGCGGGTTCTTTACTCCAGCTGGTCGCCGCAGGCCTCCCTCAAGAGCAACGGCCGCATCGAGGGCGGCGGTACCCTCGCCAAGGACGCCGCCGGCAATTACGTCTACGACGACTTCGCCAAATGGTGGACCGACGCCGTGAAGCTCTACCGCTCCCAGGGCGTGCCGATTGACGTTGTCAGCATCCAGAACGAATGTGACTTCGTGGCGAGTTACGACGGCTGCGAATTCGGCCAGACGGAGGACTCCGGGCTTGCTTCCTACGCCAAGGCATACCTGGCGACCTACCGGATGTTCCGCGATACCTTCGGCGCCGACGCGCCCCTCATGATTGCGCCGGAAACCATGACCGTGGATTCCCAGACCTTAAAGCGCTACATCCAGCCGATTCTCGACGAAGAGCCCGGCAGCATCTACGCCATTGCGCACCACCTCTACCTCGGCGGCGAATCCTCGGATGACCCCAACGAATGTGCTCCGGACTCGTTCCTCATGAATTTTATGGGCGTTAAGAGCCTTGCCGCGAAAAATTCTCTCCGCAAATGGCAGACCGAGTTCTACCGCGGCACTGCCCTGCAGACTGCCAACGTCGTCAACAACTCACTCGTCCATGAGGACGCTAACGCCTACATCTTCTGGGGCGGCGTCTGGCGCGCCGAGACCGGCAACGACGGAATGGACAACGGCAATCTCTTAATCGTCGGCAACGCCGCCACTAAGTGGCCGAACGAGAAGGGCTTCCTGGTGACCGGAAACTACTATGCAATGCGGCATTTTTCGCAGTATGTCCGCCCCGGCTACACCCGCATTGACCTCGGCATCACCGGCGGCAACCTCGTCCGCGGCAGCGCCTTCGTAAGCCCCGACGGCAACACTGTGGTCATCGTTCTTTTGAACAACGACACCGCCGCAACCAAGGTGCAGCTGCCCCTGGAAAATTACAACATCACCCGTTCAAGCGTCGTGCAGTCCGTCTTCACCAAGGGCTACACCGCTGACATGTGCTACAAGGACTTGGGCGCCCTGAACGCCAACCGCGTCCTCACCCTCCCGGGTGAGAGCGCAACCACGATTGTACTCGCAAGATAACATTTGCCGGGAGCAAATCCCGGCCGCAAAAAGCAAAACGAAGCCGGCTTTTGAGTCATCCTCAAAGGCCGGCTTTTCTTCCTGTTCTCCCTTTTACACAAGCTTATTTCTTCCAGCGCGGAATCCGAATCATGCAGGTAAACTCATGATTCTTCCGGTCATAAGAGAGCTTCATCCGGAAGCCATGCTCACGCACAATACCGTTTGCGATGGACAGTCCCAGACCGGTCCCCTGGCCCGATGTACGACTCTCCTCGCCCATCTCCAAAGGCTCCAGCAGCTGATTAATGTTCTTTCCGTACGTGAGGCTGGCCCGGTTCGTGACGCGGAATGTGTACGTATCGCCGTACACCGTGATTGTATCGCCTTCCGGCGCATACTTGACAGCGTTTCCGATCAGGTTGTCCACAACCGTCTGCATCAGTTCGGGATCGCCGTGCATCCGCGTGTCCCCGATTTTTTTGAGCGTCAGCTTCTTCTGCTCCAAAAGCTCCCCGAGACGCTTCTCACTATCATTCACCAGATCCATTACAAAGAAGCCGATATTACTAATCTCATTTTCGCCCCGCACCGCGAGATCGAGGTTTTTGTCAATCAAGCCGTTTAGGCGCGCAATGTTCTCCTGAATCTGCGCAGCATAGTACTCCCGCTTCTCCTCATGGACATTTTCCGCAAGATTCTCGCTGAATCCCTGCATAATCATCAACGGCGTCTTCAGGTCGTGCGCCATGGAATTGATGAGGGACTTGTGGAACTGATTTTTCGCACGGAGCGAGTAGACCCGGCGGTACCGGATAAATGCAATCAACGCAATCAGCAGCGCCAGGACAATGTAGTAAATCCTCAAACTTGCGAGCACCTCGCCCTTCTGATTCGCGAGTTTCCCCGTCAGGTACGCGAATACCAACACTTCGCTCTCGTTCCCTGCTGCATCCGTGATTATCTCGTGGTACTTCGACGCCACATCCCCCGAAAAATACGAAAACGGTCGGTCGATAAAATAACCGAAGAGAACAAACATTTTCCGCACAAGCGACATGTTGTAAGCGACCGGGACCTCATAATCTTCCCGGCTGAAACGAGGAGTATAGAACATCGGATAAATCACTCCGCGGGGCTGGTTGGAAACCTCCTGCATCTTACCGATGAATGCATCCCAGGATTCCGTCTTCCAATTGTCTGTATCCTTCGGAAAATACAATCTGTTCTCGGGCATTTTCTCCACATATCCGTAGGATTTACCGTTTCCACGGTACGTGCAGGCGATTACCTTCTCCTCCACTGCTTTCCCGTTTTCGTAGTAGGTCGCACGGACCTTGCCCGGCTGGAACTCGCTTTCGGAAAGATAACCGTCAAGCACCTCAAAAATCCAACCGGTACGGGACGAAGCGCTCACCCACGCTGTATCCTTACTCTTTTTTACACCCAGCGTCTCGTCCCACAGATTCTTCAAATAATCTGCATTGCAACGTCGGATGACATCTACGTTTTCTTTGATACGCGTATCCTTGTCACTGCCATCATGATTGTTTAAAAACGTTCCGTTCTCGACAGGAAACAAATTAGATCTCCGTCCGTTATCTCCGAAGACTACCAGATACGCATTACGATCTTCGTGAGTCTCCGTATGCATTCCATTGTTATAAAATACGACACACGTCGACACTTCCCCGCCGGTGAGTGTTGTCGAAAGGGCAGCAAGCCGTTGCATCTCATATTCGATGTACACCTTCCGGCTTGCATCGGTCATATCGTGAACTCTGGCTGTCTCGCGGAATGTCGCAAGCGCCTCCTCATATTTCATCATCGTCTGATTGCCTTCAAAATGCAACTCCTCATCATACCAGCGCTTCCCATACTTGTTGGTGAGCACGAGGCACAAAATCAGCCAGAGCAGCGCGTATCCTGCGACATACCGAACGAGGTGATACCGTTTTCCGATGAGAAGTTCCTTAAAGAATCCTCCGGTTTTTTCTTTCATCTCCGTTCCCCTTTCTACACATTTCACTCCACAATCTTGTAGCCCTTGGTAAATACCGTCTTAATCTGCCGCCCGGCATCCCCCAGGCTTTTCCGCAGCTTCTTCACATGGTTGTCCACAACCCGGTCATTACCGAAATAGTCCGTTCCCCAGGCGCGGTCCAAAAGATTGTCTCGGGAAAATGTCCAACCCGGTCTCTCCATAAGAATCATCAAAATCGCCAGTTCCTTCGGCGGCAAATCCACCGTCTCCCCGAACACCCGCACCGTCAGGGCGCGTTTGTGAATTTCAATATTCCCGCACCGCATCACGTCGTCCAACACCGCCCCTTTCGAGCGTCGAATCAGCGCGTTGACCTTCGCCAGCAACTCCGCCAGCGAGAACGGCTTGCACACGTAATCGTCGCAGCCCAGTTCATAGCCGTACAGACGGTCCTCCTCGCCTGTTCTCGCGGTCATAAAGATTACCGGAACGTCCATCGTCCTGCGGATACGCACCATCAGATCGAATCCGCTCATGCCCGGAAGCATCACATCGAGAAGAATCAGGTCATAGACTTTCCCTTCCACCTTCTCCATTCCCTCAGCCCCGGTCGTCGCCACATCCACATCGTATTCCGGCGCCTTCTCCGAAAAGAAATCCAGAATTCCCTCGCGAATCTTCGGATCGTCTTCCACCATCAGAATCTGACTCCTCATGCCCGTCTCCTCTCGTCCTTTGATGACCCTATCATACCATACACTTATATCGTTTTTATGCCTTTTAGGATATTTTTCGACATATTTATCACTTTTTTCGCAAAACCGCCGGCTATCCTCTTCAAAACAAAAACCGGGAAGCCGCAATGACTTCCCGGTAAATGATATCATAAAGTTATCTGAACTCCCGACATCCGGCGATTACTCTCCGTACCCAATCGCCAGAATCGTGAATTCCTTATCGGCGTTGCCGTCCTTCATGCGCACCGTCAGAGTGTGCTCTGCGGCCTCGGCCTCGTTCACAAGAACCAGCGTGTACGGGTTGTTCCAACCGCCGGCGTCATGGCCGTCGGGCGTCTTCACAGACTTGCCGTCCACAAGGATTTCCGCCTGACCGAAGGTCTGGCTCGAGGACTTCTTGTACACAAGAAGCAAGGACCGGCATGTACCCTTCCACGTAAACGGCGCATCACCGTCCGCGGCGGCGTGTTTCCAGTTGTTCGGAAAGGTGTTACCCTGCTCGTACCGAACGGCAAATACTCCCTTGTCGGTAGTCTTGAATCCGCCCGCCGTCACGCCGGAATTCTCGCTTGCGGCATCCACCATGACAATCTTGTCAAAGGCGTCGCTCATTTTCGGCGCCGTCGGCATGGCATTGGCCGTCTCCGCCTCCTCGGCATCGATGTTTGCCACCAGGTACAGCAGGCAGTCGCGCATGATTTTGTGGCCGTAGGCCGTCGGATGGTATGCGTCGTCAAAGTACGTTGCGTCCTTCAGGGAGCCGTCCGTAAGGCGCGGCACAACCGCATTTTTGATGCTCACCATCGGGAGGTCATAGTAATCGCCGATGGGCTTTAAGCGGTCCTGCAGATTCCACTTGGACTGGAAAACGCTGAAGAGAAGAATGACCGCCGTGTCGGGGTTCTCCTCCATCGCGCGGCGCACCAGGCCTTCGTAGGTCTGCCCGTTGGTGGGATCGTCGCCGTCATTTACCGCGAACTCGATGACAAGAATGTCCGGCGTCTTGCCGCCGTTTTTCTCAATCACATCGCGCTCATAGCGCACAACGCCGAGCGTCGAGGGAGTTCCCGAGAGGCCGGCATTTAAAAAGTGCACATTCGCACCACCGTCCTTGCCGTAGAGCTTTCCGAATTCCTTGCCGAAGGACGCGGCATAGCAATTGTCGTAAGCCTTTGCGCCGGCGCCCTCCGTGATGGAGCCGCCGATGGTGACGATGTAGATATCCTCGCCGTTTCTTGCTCTCTCAATCACCTTTTTAAGGCGCGCGTTGTTGCCGGTGCTCATCAGCGAGTCGGCAATCATCTTGTCATACCACTGTTGCTTCTCCGAAACCGTGGGGGTCGGGGTCTGCGGCACCTCCGTGGGTGTCGCTTCCGCGGTGGGTTCCGCCGTAGGCGTCGCTGCCTCCGTCGGCGTCACCTTCGCCGTGTCATTTTTCTTACCGCATGCCGCAAGCGCCGTTAAAATCAGCGCAAGGCATACAACCATCCAAATCTTCTGCGTGTGTTTCATGATGGTATCCTTTCTTTTTTTCTTTTTCTGTCTATGGAATCGCTACGGCAGAAGCCGTAACAGCAATGTCGCGACAAATGCAGCCCCGCATGCCGAAAGGGACACGACCACAAGTCCCCTCCCGCGGTACGCAAGAAGCGTAGCCGTCAGAAGCCCGGCCGCTGCCACCAGCAGGGACTCCGTTGCATATAAAGCGGCCGGCAGCGTCATGGCTGTCAGCACCGCATAGGGCACGTAGTACAAAAAAGCGCGGAAGAAGCGGTTCTTCACTTTCCTTCGGAACATTGTAAAGGGGATTGCGCGGACAAGGTACGTTACAATCATCATAACGGCGGCGCACACGAAAAATCTACTCACGGCACGCACCTCCGTCCTCCGGCGGGAACAGCCATGCCCCGAGGGCCGCTGCCGCCACCGCGCTCACGATGATGGCAAATCCAACCGACACTTCCTTAAGCACCGGCACATAATACATCAGGCAGCTGACCGCAGCAGCGATGGCCACCACACCGAGCACCCTGCGGCTCTCCTTCGCCGCCGGAACCACGATGGCGATAAACATGCCGTAGATGGCAAGGGACATGACCTCGGTCACAGTCTTCGGCAGAATATCGCCGAGGATAGCCCCGAACAGCGTGCCGAAGGCCCAGCCAAAATACGGAAGCGTCATCAGACCCAGAAAATATGCGGTAGTCACGGGCACCTTCCGCGATGCCGCAACACCGTAGATCTCATCGGTGATACCGAATCCTAAAAATGCGCGTCTCGGTCCGCTCACATCCTCGGACATGTTCTGGGAAAGCGAGATTCCCATGAGGGAATACCGCAGGTTAATGATAAACTGCGACAGGGCAAGTTCAAACACCGAGCCGCCCGCGGCAATGGTCTTGATTCCCGCAATCTGTCCGGCGCTTGTTAAGTTGGTCATGGAAATAAGCGTGCTCTCCCACCACCGGAAGCCCAAAGACGCGCCTAAGATGCCGAAGGTAAAGGACACGAAAAAGTAACCGCACGCGATGGGAAATCCGTGCCGCAAGCCCTCCCGGTATTCGCCGCGCCGAGATTGTTCTGCCGTATCTTTAGTTGTCATCCCGGGCACCTCCGTTGCATCGGCCGTATCGTTGTAGGTCTATGCCTCATCATGTTCCGCATAGACCGCATTTGCTCTCGTAAGAAAGCAACGAGGCTGCCGCAGCAACCCCGTTGCGTGAGTATCGTTTCGGTTGTTTCGCGTGGACGCTTACAGAAGCGCAACTCCGCGGGATGCCGCATACTCCACGGCCTCCTGCGGCCATACGGACACCTGAACCTCGCCGATGTGTGCCTTCCGGAGGAAGAACATACAGATTCTCGACTGGCCGATTCCGCCGCCCACGGTGTAAGGAAGCTTGCCTTCCAAAAGCGCCTTGTGGAAATCCAGCTCCGCGCGCTCCGGGCAGCCTGCCTTTGCAAGCTGGCTTAAAAGAGACACCTCATCCACACGGATGCCCATGGAGGACAGCTCAAGGGCAATGTCATCCACCGGATAGTAGACCATGATGTCGCCGTTTAATTCCCAGTCATCGTAGTCCGGTGCGCGTCCGTCGTGCTTCTCGCCGTTTGTCAAAAGGTCGCCGATCTTCATGATGAAGACCGCGCCGTACTCCTTCGCGGCAAGGTACTCTCTCTCCTTCACATTCTTGTCCGGATAGCGGTCAAGAAGCTCCTGAGAAGTGATGAATGTGATCTCCTCGGGAAGGATGCACTGTACGTAATCATACTGGTTTGCGATGTATTTTTCGGTCACGCGAAGCGCCTCATACACATCCTTGACGGTCTTTTTGAGCGTCACCTCGGTGCGCTGCTCCTTCGTGATTACTTTCTCCCAGTCCCACTGGTCGACGAAGATGGAGTGAATGTTGTCCGTGTCCTCGTCGCGGCGGATGGCGTTCATGTCGGTGTAGAGGCCCTCTCCCTCACGGAAGCCGTAGCGTGCCAGCGCCATGCGCTTCCATTTGGCGAGAGAATGCACAATCTCCACCGGGCTATCGTTTTTCTCCTTGATGCCGAACACAACCGGGCGCTCCACGCCGTTCAGGTTGTCGTTTAAGCCGGACTCCGGCGTCACGAACAACGGTGCCGTCACGCGGTGCAGATTAAGCTGGGTTGCCAGCTCCCTCTGGAAAAAGTCCTTCACCTTTTTGATTGCGATTTGTGTTTCGCGGGTTGAGAGGGCTGCCTTGTAGCCCTCCGGAATATAACACTTATCCATGAAATTCACCTCAGTGATACAGTTTCTTGGTCTCGTAAACGGGCTCGCTGGTCAGGTGCATTCCGAGCTTCCGGAACACGCCCTCATCCACGGCGGAAAGGATTACCGTGCTGTGGACTTCACAGTCGCGGAGGTTCTCTAACTGCTGCATCGCAAGCTCTGCGTTGTTGTCCGAGGTCGCGCATACGGAAAGAGCAATCAGCACTTCGTCGGTATGGAGTCTCGGGTTGCGGTTTCCGAGATGATTGATCTTAAGGTCCTGAATCGGCTCAATCAGCGTCGGAGACAAAAGGTCAAGGGAGTCGTCGATTCCCGCAAGGGTCTTCAATGCATTCAGAAGGGCTGCCGAGGAGGAACCGAGCAATGCGGACGTCTTACCGGTGATCACGGTGCCGTCGTTCAGCTGAATCGCCACTGCCGGTGCTCCGCCGGTCTCCTCCGACTTCTGCTTCGCTGCCGCCACAACCGGACGGTCCGCCGGACTGATGCCCGCCTTCTCCATCAGAAGCTCAATCTTACCTTCCGCTTCCGCGGTGGCTCTCGCCTTTCTGCGGTCGCACATGGTTGCGTAGTAACGGCGGATAATCTCGTCGCGGGATGCCGCGCGGGTCGCCTCGTCATCCACGATGCAGTAGCCCGCCATGTTGACACCCATGTCCGTGGGGGACTTGTACGGGGATTTGCCGTAAATGCGCTCAAACATGGCATTCAAAACGGGGAAAATCTCCACGTCGCGGTTATAGTTGACCGTGGTCACCCCGTAGGCCTCCAGGTGGAACGGGTCGATCATATTCACATCGTTAAGGTCCGCGGTAGCTGCCTCGTACGCGAGGTTCACCGGGTGCGTCAGAGGAAGGTTCCAGATTGGGAAGGTCTCGAACTTTGCATATCCCGCGCGCACGCCGCGGATGTTTTCATGATACAGCTGGGAAAGGCAGGTCGCCATCTTTCCGCTGCCGGGTCCGGGAGCCGTCACCACCACGAGCGGCCGGGACGTCTCGATATATTCGTTGCGGCCGAGGCCGTCTTCACTCACGATTTTGGAAACATTGGTGGGATAGCCGTCAATCTTGTAGTGACGGTATACGCGAAGTCCGAGGCTCTCCAGTTTCTTCTTGTACGCAAGCACAGCGCTCTGCTCCACAAACTGGGTGAGCACGACGCTTCCGACGTACATTCCGTAGCCGCGGAACGCGTCAATCAGACGAAGCACGTCAAGATCGTATGTAATACTTAAATCCGCACGCACCTTGTTGTTTACGATGTCGTTTGCGTTGATCGCAATCACGATCTCCGCATCGTCCTTAATCTGCGCGAGCATGCGAATCTTACTGTCGGGCTGGAATCCCGGCAACACGCGGGATGCGTGATAGTCGTCGAACAATTTGCCGCCGAACTCCAGATAGAGCTTGCCGCCGAACTGTCCGATGCGCTCCTTGATTCTCGCGGACTGCATCTCCAGGTACTTGTCATTGTCAAATCCGTACCGCTTCATGTCTCCTGCCTCCCTTTATACCGTTCCGTGGTTTTCGATGGTGTCTGTCTCTTCGCCTTCTCCGTATCGGTTGTGTTCCTCCAGAAGGAAATTCTCGATTTCCGGCCGAAGCTTTACGACAGTATCGACGATGCACGGCTCAAAATGCCGCCCTCTCTCGAGGTACAGCTCATGTAAAACCTCATCGAGGTCCATGCTCTTTTTGTATACGCGCTCCGAGAGCATCGCATCCAGGGTGTCCGCAATCGCCATGATGCGCGCGGAAAGCGGAATGGCGGTTCCCTTGAGGCCGTTCGGATATCCGGTACCGTCCCAGCGCTCATGGTGGCTTAAGGTGATCTCCTGGGCGCATTTTAAGAGGCGCTTATCCGTAAGACCGGAGAGATTCTCCGACACCAGACGGTAACCTTCCTTGGTATGATTCTTGATAATCTGGTACTCCTGATCCGTGAGCTCCCCTTCCTTGAGGAGGATGGAATCCGGAATGGCAATCTTGCCGACGTCGTGAAGCGGCGCGGCCGTCTCCATATAGCCGATGGCCCGCGGAGAGAGCTCCGATTGATAGAAGCCCTGCTCGCACATGCCGGTTGCAATCATTTTCACATAGGCCTGCGTTCGGCGCACATGATGTCCCGTGCTCTCATCGCGGAACTCCAGGAAATTCGCGAAACCGGAGATCAGCTGGGACTGCATGTCCTTCATCTGCAGGTTGTTTTCGTGCAGCATGTCGAGGCTGGATTCGGTCTTGCCGACCAACGCAATCAACACGATGGTTAAGAGGATGTACTCCCACGTAAGACTGAAGCCGAACACGCTGATCCACTCCCGCTCCGTGAGGAAGTCGTATGCCCCCGCGACCTCATTGTGCGCCCGCAGGAAAAGGGAGCCCATCATGATGGCGTAGCAAAACGCCGTAATCCGCAGCGTGAAGCGTCTCCGGTAGTACAGGCAGGACAACGCCGGCATCAGCGCGTAACTGATGTACAGAAGGATGCCGTCCTTCGTCGCCATGTAGCAGATTCCCGCGTGCATGCCGAGAATCAGAATATACTTGATCAGCCCCTGCCCTTTCACGGAGCGCTGCAAAAGCCTGCACATGACGTACAGAATCACGATAATGCCCGTGAAGATGGCGCTCTCCACGTAGGAAAATTCATTGTTCATGCCGACCGCTTTTAAAATGGCAAGCATCGGGCCGACAAAAAGAAGCACGAGGCCGCAACGAATCAGGATGTTGTTGATTTCTGTCTCGTTGCTTAAAAAGTAAGCGCTGTCGTGTTTCAAATCACACCTCCGCGAAGAACCGTTACTACAGGCTGTATTTCTCGGTCTGAGCCTTTACCCAGGAATCATCGTCGAAATAGTTGATCCGCATCGCGTCTTTCACTTCCGCAAGCGTTTCCGCCGCGGTCTTGCGGGCTTCGATGCTTCCCTGACGGAGCATCTCCAAAACCTCGGGAATCCGCTTCTGCAACTCTGCGCGTCTTGCGCGGATCGGAGCGAGCTCCTCCTCCAAAACGGCAATCAGGAAGCGCTTGATTTTGACATCCCCGAGACCGCCTCTGCGATAGTGGTCCTTGAGCTCGTCAAGGTTGTTGTAGTCCGGAAGATACTTCGGAAAATGCTCCGGCTTGCAAAATGCATCCAGGTATGTGAACACCGCGTTGCCCTCCACGGTGCCGGGGTCGGTCACCTTGATGTGGTTGGGGTCGGTGTACATATTCATGACTTTGTTCTTCACTTCCTCGGCGGTGTCCGCAAGATAAATGCAGTTGCCGAGGGACTTGCTCATCTTCGCCTTGCCGTCGGTGCCGGGAAGTCGCTTGCAGGTCTCGTTGTCCGGCACGACCGCCACGGGCTCCACCAAGACATCGCCGTAGATGGAGTTGAATTTGCGGACAATCTCTCTGGCCTGCTCAAGCATCGGAAGCTGGTCCTCGCCCACGGGAACCGTGGTCGCTTTAAATGCCGTGATGTCGGAAGTCTGGCTCACGGGATAGGTGAAGAAGCCGGCGGGGATGCTCTCCTCAAAGCCGCGCATCACGATCTCGTTCTTCACGGTCGGATTGCGATGGAGTCTCGCCACCGTCACAAGATTCATGTAATAGAATGTCAATTCCGTAAGTTCCGGAATCTGCGACTGAATGAAGATGATGCACTTCGACGGGTCGAGTCCCGCCGAAAGATAGTCCAGAGCCACCTCGATGATGTTCTCACGCACCTTCTCAGGGTGCTCAGCATTGTCCGTAAGCGCCTGCGCGTCCGCGATCATGATGAAGATCTTGTCAAATTCTCCGGAATTCTGCAGCTCCACGCGGCGTCGCAACGACCCCACATAATGACCGACATGCAGTCTTCCGGTCGGCCGGTCTCCCGTCAAAATGATCTTGCCCATTTCTGTCCTCCGTGTGCATACGAATCAGTATCAAAGACCATCGTACACCTAGTATAATATATAACTAAATTATGATACCAATATCGCGCCCGAAAGTCAATCAGCTAACGGGCGCGAAATGTATAAAATTCCGATTCGATTTTTGTACAATTTTACCTTTACGCGGTAAATCCGTCCATCTTCTTCGCGACGGAAAGCGCAAGCTCCATCATCTCCGTAAAGGAGGTCTGTCTCGCCTCTGCGGGGAGGTTCTCTCCCGTCACCAGATGGTCGGAAATCGTGCAGATGGCAAGCGCCCGTTTCCCCGCGCGCGCCGCGTTCATAAACAATCCCGCAGCCTCCATCTCCACCGCCAAAACGCCCATCTTACCCCAGGCCGCTAACGGCTGCTCCGCATCCGTGAAGGCCTCCGGGTCACCGTAGAACCGGTCGCTGGAGACGATGTTTCCGACATGGTAATTAAGTTTCAGTTCTTTCGCTGATTCTACAGCCGTAGAAAGCAGCGTATAGTCGCTGATGGCGGAGTAGGTTCCCGGCAGATTGTACTGCCCTACGAAATTGCTGTCGTAGCATGCGCCCTGAGCAATCACGATGTCGCGAACCTTCACCTTCGGGCTGTACGCCCCCGCCGATCCGATGCGGATGATGTTCTCCACACCGAAGAAATTGAACAGCTCATGGCTGTAGATACCGATGGACGGAATGCCCATACCGCTGGCCATCACGCTCACCCGGACGCCCTCGTAGGTTCCGGTGTAGCCCTGAATGCCCCGGACATTGTTCACCAAGACGGCGTCCTTCAAAAATGTCTCCGCGATAAACTTCGCGCGCAGCGGATCCCCCGGCATCAAAACCGTCTTCGCAAAATCCTTCGGCTCACACGCGATATGCGGTGTCGGATAGTTCTTTCCCATACGTTAACCCCTTTCTCTTCTCTCAGGAAAAAAAGCTCAGGTCGGTGTGCTTGCTCACATTGAGCATCGACTTGACTTCGCTGACAATCTTGCTGGTTCCAAGGCGCTCCGCGCCGAGCTCGATGAATCTCTCCGCATCCTCGATGGAGCGGATTCCGCCGGCCGCCTTGACCTTCTTGCCCTTGCAATGCAGCGCCATCAGCTCCACATCGTGGAACGTCGCGCCGCCCCCGGCAAATCCGGTGGATGTCTTGATAAACTCAGCATCCGACCGTGCCACCACATCGCACATCGCAAGCTTCTCCACCTCACTGAGCTTGCAGGTCTCGATGATAACCTTGAGAAGCTTCCCTGCGCAGGACTTCTTCACGGCGTTGATCTCCGCGAGAATGTCGTCGTAACGCCCCTCCTTGACCATGCCGAGATTGATGACCATATCAATCTCATCCGCGCCGTTACGCACTGCATCGGCGGCTTCGGCGCATTTGACGGCGGATGTCTGATAGCCGTTGGGGAAACCGATGACGGTGCATACCGGCACGCGCCCCTTCACGTACTTCGCCGCCTGCTTCACAAAGCATGGCGGAATGCACACGCTCGCCGTGTGGAAGCGGATGCCGTCATCGCAGATGGCGCGAATCTCCTCCCATGTTGCCGTAGTCGATAGCAGCGTGTGGTCGACCTTGTTCAATAGCTCCTGAATCTCCATCTTCTTTCTCCTCTCCTGTTTCCGGCCCGTCGCCGGGCGGTATTTCTATTTCCTGCCCGTCGCGGGGCGGTATTTCGCTTGTCGTCAATCCCACGCAAGAAGCTTCCGCAGAAATGCGGTCAGCTCCGCCGCAGCCTTCTTGTGGGTAACCGCGCTCGGGTGCCAGTCGACGCCGGCCCCGTCCTTCTCCATGTCCTGAAGCGTCATCCGAAGCGTCGCAACCCGCGAATCCCCGGTCTCCTCCCGGTACTCGGACGCCGCCGTCTCCATGGCGTCGCACAGCCGCGTATCCATGGTTCCGAGGACGCATACAAGCTGCGCCACCGGATTGCACGCACGGACCGTTGAAAGAAACGCCTTGTATCCGGAGATGTACTCCCTGCGTCTTGCAGGATCCTCCCCGCAGTAGCTGGCATCGTTGGTGCCGAGGTTTAATACGCACACGTCTGGTACGAACTTCGTAAAATCCCACGGAATCTCCCGGGGTTTCTCCCGGTCGGCAAATGCCCCGTAGGACTCTCCCATGGTGCCGTACAGCGGAGGCACCAGACACTCCGCGCGGCGCACTCCCGTCTCCGTGTACCCGGAGACAATTCCGTAGCCGCTGAAGGACACCAGGCTGTAGTCCGCCTTTAACATCTGCGCCGTTAGGTACGCATACCCCTTCGTCGCATCCTCGTTGGCCGTGCGGTAGATTTCCCCGAGGGCTCCGTCCACGCCGTATCCGCAGGTGATGGAATCCCCGATGATCTCCATCTTCCGCTCCGAGGCAGCCGTCGGATGCATCTCACCGTCACACATGACACCCTCGATGCCGAGGGTCGAGTCCGCACTCTCCGAGAGTTTAATCACCCGCACAACGTGGTGCGCAGGCGTCGCGTCCGCAATGACGATATGCTTCACGCACTTCGCCGCAGCGCTTGTGTTTTTCATTGATTCTACAAGCGTAGTATCTATAATTCTCAAACCGTCCACCTCAATGGCGTAGCGCGGGCTGTGAATCTCATCACTGCTTAAGAAGTCTCCCGTAAGAGTCACCGTGCAGGAGGTTCCGAAAAACTCCCACTCCGCTCCCGACGCAGAGTAGCTGAGCCACAGCGTGCCGTTTAAGGAGAAGGTTCTTCCGAGGAGTTTTGCATTTGTCGCTGTAATTCTACCGTCCATTTCCGCCCCTCCGCACAATCGGTTCCTTCACGACGCGGACCCGGCCGTTTACAAAGGGGACGGCGTCCTCCCCTAACACCTCGCCGCACATGTAAAGCGGAACACAGGGCGGCATGGTTACAAGGGGTTCCGCCAAAACGCGGCCGATGCAATGGGATGCATCGACGTACTCGCTCTCAGCCCAGACGGCCTCCGCCGGCGTTAGCACGCAAAGCGGTGCCGGCACACGGTCGCCCGAGGTTTCGGTCGCCGCGAAATCGGAATCGCCTGTGGCTTCTGCGGGAGAATTTGCCGCATCCTCTGCCTGGGCCAGCTCCGAAAGAGCCCGCTCCACAGCGAGATATTCTCCTTCCGTGGTGTTGACGCCGAACATCATAACCACATGCTTTGCATCCGCGTATTCCACGTGAATGTTCCGCTCCCGAAGGTGGGCGGCCAGAATCGTTCCGTCCGCGAAGCCATGTCCGGCACAGAGCGTAATCTTCCAACGCTCCTCCCCGCAGGTGCGGTATCCGGCCTTCCGAAGCGCCTCCGCAAGCTTCGTCGTGCGCCGGGCCGTCTTCTCAAAGGCGCCGCCGCACTCCGCAAGATAGGCGTTGCAAAGGTCGAGGGATTGCAAGATCAGATAGGACGGGCTCGTGGTGGCAAACAGCGCCATCGCCTGCCCGGCATACTCCGTAAAATAAGGGTCCGTGTTGCGGGAGATGTGCAGATACGCGCCTCCCGTAAGAACCGGCAGCGTCTTGTGGGCCGAGTCGCAGCAGAGGTCCGCGCCGAAGTCCATGGGATGCTCCGACTCCGCTAAGAACTTCCGATATGCGCCGTGGGCGTTGTCAACCGCAAGGAAGCATCCGCGCTCGTGACAAACGTCCGTAAGCGCCGCGATATCCAGCGTATGCCCCAGGTAGTCCGGACTTGTGACAAATACCGTAACCGGCATCCGTCCCTCCTCGCGGCACTCCGAAAGAATCTGCGAAAGCTCCTCTCCCGTCACGTCGCACCGCTCGTAGGAATCCCCCTTCCGGGGCATGATCCAGTCCACAGCCACATCCAGGGCCGCTACCGCATCCAAGAAACTGCGGTGCATGTTGCGTGTCGCTAGGATGCGGGGCTCTCTTCCCTTATGCAAAGCGATTTTCTTTAAGAGAAACACCATCGCGCGGATGCAAAGAGACGAGCCTTCCGTCGAGTAGAGGGTACGGCAGCCGAACAGCGTGCCCGCATTGGCCTCGCTCTCCGCGATGATGCCGCAGGCCTGCGAAAGCACGTCCGCACCTTCAATCTCCGTGATGTCGTAGGGCTCGATGCGAAGCGGCCCGGGCATACCCTTGTGCCCCGGCATGTGCAACCGCACCGGCACGTCCGCGATATAGTTCTCTACAAAATCAAAAATCGGTGTGTTCATTCCTCATCCTTCTCCGCGATCTTTAAGTAGATCGCACACTCCATGCGCTTGCGGAATAGCTTGCAGCCGTACTCGTACACCCCTCGTACCGAGCCGGTTGTAGAGGCGCGCCCAGCAGTCCTTGCACTCCTCCCTGGCATATACATTACAGTTCGCAAAATCCTCCCGCACCCCGGTGTTCGTCACGCCGTTCCAGATGTCCCCGAGCTTGAAGGCCTCCTCGCCGACGAACTGGTGGCAGGGGAAGAGGTCTCCCCAGGGCGTCACCGCCATATATTCCGTGCCGGAACCGCACCCGCTGATTCTCTTGTAGATGCAGGGGCCGTCCTCGAGATCGATCATATAGTGATAAAACGTGAAGGGTCTGCCTTCCTTCGCGCGGGCTTCCATCAGCTCCGCCAGCTTCTCGTACTGCTCCGCAACGATCGGAAAATCCTCCTCCGTGAGTGCCATGGGATCCCCCGGCGCGCACACCACGGGCTCCATGCTGAGTTCCGTAAAGCCCAGATCAAGCATCACCTTGATATCCTCAAGGAAATCGGGATTGGCGTGGGTAAAGGTGCCGCGGATGTAGTAGTTCTTCCCGCCGCGGGCTTCCACAAACCGCTGGAATTTCGGAACGATCGTCTCCCAGCTTCCGTTGCCTGCGTAGTCCTTGCGGAAGCGGTCGTGCACTTCCCTGCGGCCGTCCAAGCTCAGCACCACGTTGTGCATCTCGCGGTTTGAGAAGGCAATCACCTCGTCGTCCACAAGCATGCCGTTGGTGGTCAGCGTGAACCGGAAATTCTTCCCCTTCTCCTTCTCAATACTTCTGGCATACGCGACAATCTGCTTCACGACCTCCCAGTTGAGAAGAGGCTCTCCGCCGAAGAAATCCACCTCGAGATTGCGGCGCGAGCCTGAATTTTCCACAAGGAAATCGATGGCGCGCTTGCCGGTCTCAAAGCTCATGAGCGCCCGCTCCCCGTGGAAGCGGCCTTGGCTTGCGAAGCAGTAGGAGCAGTTTAAGTTGCAGGAGTGGGCCACGTGCAGGCACAACGCCTTCACGACGCCGCTGGTTCTCGCCTTCAACTCTCCCGCCATGGGCGCAAAGGTGTCCTCCGCGAACAGCTTCCCCTCCGCGGCAAGCTCCGAGAGCTCGTCGTAGATCTCCGCGGCTTCGCCCTCCTCGAGGTCCGGATAGCGGTCCGCAATGGTCTTCACAACGCTCTCGCGGTCTTCCTTTCCGTAGAGTTCAATCATGTCGTAAGTCGCGTCGTCGACCTCATGAATCGAGCCGGAAGCAATGTCCATGACGATATTTCTTCCGCCCATTTTGTATTGATGAATCACAATATCCTCCTAAAAAAATATCGCCCTCTGGGGCGATATTTTTTACTCTCTGATTACTTGCTGCTCTTCTCGCATCTCTGGTTTGCAATACCGCAGCTTGTCTTGCATGCGGACTGGCAAGAAGTCTGGCACTCGCCGCAGCCGCCCTTCTTTGCGCTCTCGCACAGATCACGGGTCTTAATGGTCTTAATATGCTTTGTCTTCATACGTTCCTCCTGTCACATCTTGACTTGTATTCAGTTTATCGGATTCCGCAAAAAAAGTCAATAGCCGATTGGGCTAAAGCCGGATATCACTCGTTGGAAAGATAGGCCTCGATATCCTTCATCGCGGCTTCCTCATCCGCACCGTTTACCGTAACCGTCACGGTCGAACCGGTGGGAAGCGCAAGGCTCATCATACCCATGATGCTCTTCGCATTTACCTTTTTGTTATCGCACTGTACATACACACTGCTGTCGTAGCGGCTGGCTACCTGAACAAGCAGGGCTACCGGTCTTCCTCCGAAACCGTTGGGAATGTTTACTGTCACGTCCTTAGAAATCATTGACTCAACCTCCTTCTTTCAACCGTAACCCCTCGGCAATACTCAATAGTTTTTGCAACCGGTGGTTCACGCCGGACCGTCCGATCGGCGGCTCCGTGTTCGCCCCCAGCTCCTGCAGCGATGCGTCCGGCAGTTCCTTCCGCAGCTGCGCCATCTCCCGAAGCTCCTCAGGCAGGGCCGCAAGCCCCATGGTCTGTTCGATCAGCCCGATGGCTTCTATCTGTTTACTGGCCGCACGCGATGTCTTCGCTAAGTTGGAAACTTCGCAGTTTACCTTCCGCTGGACCTCGCCGCGTTTACTCCGCACCACCCGGATATCCTCGAACCGCACGCGCGCTGCCGTCGCCCCCATCACTGTCAGGGCATCCGCAATCTGCGCGGCATCCTTCAGATACACCGCAATCGATCCTCGCCGCTCCCATAATTTCGGCTCGCAATCGAATCGCGCAAGCGCCTGCATCAGAAGATCTCCGACAGACGCCGACGGCACGGCAATTTCATAATGATACGATTTATTCGGGTCGTTCATTGCACCGCCCATCAAAAACGCGCCGCGCACGAAGCTTCGCACACAACACGGTTTCTCCGGAAGACTGCAGGGAACTTCCGCAAGGGGCATCCGCTCCGCACGGTTCCAAACGCCGCACAACGCAAAGCCCATCTCCTCTGTGCAGCGAAACACCTCCCGCTCCCCGTTTACGCGCACGGAATAGCTTGTATTCCTGCGGGACACGGCAGAATGCTTCCCCACAACAATGTTCATATTAAAGGACTTTTTCAGAAAAGTAAAGCACTTTTTTGCAATATTTTCTTTTTCCGTGGAAAATACAAGGGAAACCGTTCCGTCTTCCCCGCATTCCACCGCTCCGCCGCAGCACATCATCCCCGCAAGCTCCGCGAGGACACAGTGTCCGGCGCCCGGCACCTTCGAAAGAAGTTCCGCCTTCAATTCCTCTGAATACGACATAGTCTCACTCCGTGTCTTAGGAAAGGAATTTGACTTCCGGCTCCAGTTCGACGCCGGAATTCTCGAACACGATCCGCTGTACGTCGCGGATCAGCGCCTTCACATCGGCGCAGGTCGCGCCGCCTTTGTTAATCACGAACCCGCAGTGCTTCTCCGACACCTGGGCACCGCCCACGGTGTATCCCCGAAGTCCCGCGTCCTCTATCAGTTTCCCCGCAAAATACCCCTCCGGCCGCTTGAAGGTGCTTCCCGCGCTGGGGTACTCCAGGGGCTGCTTATCGCGTCTCTTGGCGGACAGCTCCAAAACCTTGGCCCGGATTGCCTCGCGGTCCCCCGGCACCAGGGTAAACACGGCGCAAAGCACGATGTAACCGCGCTCCGGAATCACGCTGTAGCGGTAGGAAAGCTTCAACTCCTCCGCGGGAAGCGTAACGATTTCGCCCTCCTTCGTGAGCACCGTAACCTCGGTGAGGGTGTCCCGGATCTCTCCGCCGTAGGCGCCTGCG
The DNA here is from genome assembly GCA_902787715.1 of uncultured Lachnospiraceae bacterium. Classification (GTDB taxonomy): domain Bacteria; phylum Bacillota; class Clostridia; order Lachnospirales; family Lachnospiraceae; genus ISDg. The sequence continues at coordinate 427,265 of CADAHQ010000002.1, read as the reverse complement.
TTCATCACAATGCCGCCGCCCACCGTTCCGGGGATGCCCGTCGCATATTCCATGGCGGCAAGGCCGCGCTCACAGGCCTCTCTGGCAAAGCCGGACAGCGATGTCCCCGCGGATACTTCCGCGCGGACCGAACCATCGGGACCTTCCGTAAATTCCATCCGCCCCGGCTTGTCCTCCAACTTCAATACCGCGCCGCGGATTCCCTCGTCCGCCACCAGGACGTTGCTGCCGTTCCCAAGGAGCGTGCACCGCACGTTCAGTTCCGTCAAAAGCCGCACCGTCTCCGCCAGCTGCTCCTCGTCCGCCGGGACGAGATACACATCCGCGGGACCGCCGATGCGAAACGTCGTGTGCGCCGCCAGGGGCTCGTCGAAACTGCAGGTTCCCCTGTCGCGATACAGGGCCGCAAGCCGTTCTTTTTGCTCTGCCGTAACCACCTTTTCGTTCTTCCTCCGATATCGCATCCTAGCACTCCGTAAGGGTCATGCGGGCTGCTCCGTAGATTCCCGCATCGTTGCCGAGCTCCGCCAAGCGGAACACCTTGCCGCGCAGTGCGGGAAGAATATTGTCGTTATAATGCTTTTCGATGGCATCCAAAAGGATGGGGCCTGCCTTGCTCACGCCGCCGCCGATGACAAATGCCACCGGATCCGCAACCGCTGCCACGTGGGAGAGGACAAGCGCCAGATACGAGCCCAGGGTGTCCACCAGGGAGCACGCCACCTCGTCGCCCTTCTTCGCCTCATCGAAAATGTCTTTCGCTGTAAGATTGGTAAAGCCGTGCAGGGAAGTCGCCACAGACTCGGAAGCTAAGCGCTTCTTCGCCATCCGCACGATTCCCGTAGCCGATGCGTACTGCTCCAGATGCCCCTTGCAGCCGCAGCCGCAGCGATCCGTCTCCGCGGGATTGACTACGATATGTCCGATCTCCGCCGCGGCGCCGTTGCTTCCGCACACAATCTTTCCGCCGAGAATCAAACCGCCGCCGACGCCCGTGCCGAGGGTCACCATGAGCATGTCGGAATAGCCGCGTCCGCCGCCCTTCCACTGCTCGCCGAGGGCCGCCACGTTGGCGTCATTTCCGACGCGCACCGGAACGCCGAGAAGCTGCTCCATCATCACGCGAACGTTGATGTGATCCCAGCCTAAGTTCGGGCACAGCAAAACCATGCCGTCCGCAAGCACCGGTCCCGGAACGCCCATTCCGACGCCGATCACCTGGTCCTGCAAAATGTGCTCCTCGCCCATCACGCCCGCGATGGATGCCGCCAGCTCTCCCGGAATCTTCACACCGCCCGCCTCGCGGTTGGTGGGAATCTCCCATTTGCGGACAACCTCGCCGTCCTGCGTAAACAGGCCGCATTTGATGGTTGTTCCTCCGATATCGATACCAAAGCAGTACCTCATGTCTGCTTCCTCCGTTTTCTTATAAATTGTTTGCGCATTTGCCGAAGGCACCGCACAGCTCTTGCCGCACGCGCCAAAAATTTACTCCATTCCGCCACCGGAGAGCTTCATCAGGTTCTCCGTAACGCGCTTCTGCAGCTCGAGGGCTGCGTTGTAGCCCATCTTCTTCTGGCGGTAGTTGATGGCCGCCGCCTCGCAGATGATGGCCAGGTTCCGGCCCGGGCGAATCGGGATGTTGTTGCACACCACGCGGTTGCCGAGGAACTCGGTGTATTTTTCTTCAAGGCCCAGACGGTCGTACTCCTTCTCGCGGTCCCACTCCTCGAGCTGAATCACGAGGTCGATGGTCTGCGTCTCCTTGACGCTCTGTACACCGTACAAGGTCTTTACGTCGATAATGCCGATACCGCGAAGCTCAATCAGGTGCTTCGTCACATCCGGCGCCGAGCCGAACAGCGTGTCATCGCTCACCTTCTTGATCTCCACCACATCGTCGGACACGAGACGGTGCCCGCGCTTGATCAGCTCAAGGGCTGCCTCGCTCTTACCGATGCCGCTCTCACCCATGATGAGAAGGCCCTCGCCGAAAACGTCGACCAAAACGCCGTGAATCGAGATGCGAGGCGCTAACTGCACCTTCAGCCACCGCACGAGCTCGGCCACCAAGGCCGTGGTCTCCATGCTGCTCTGGAACACCGGAACACCCTTCTCCAGGGCAAGCTTCCGCATGCCGTCGCTCACGTTTAAGTTCCGGCAGAAAATGATGCACGGAACGCCGTAGCCCATGAGCCGCGAGAAGCAGATGTGGCGCTCCTCCGACGTCATCTCGTTTTTATACATATACGCGTATTCCACGTTACCGATCAACTGAATGCGGTCCGCATCGAAATCGCTGAAGAAGCCTGCCAACTGCAGTGCCGGACGGTTGATCTCCGGCTTCGTAATCATCCGCTTCGAGATGTCAATCTCCGGCGTCAGATTCTCCAGATGCATCTTCTCCGCCATCTTTGTCAGGGAAACCTCATAAGTGCTCATACCTACCTCCGAATCGTGTGATGACCATCATGAATATTATATAGCACGGGCGCGGCAAATGCAATTGCTTTTGCCGTCCCCTACTCTCCGTCCGTCTCCTGCGCGTGCAGGTATCCGTACACGGATGCCGCTGCCGCTTTGTTCATTCCGGGAAGCCCCGCCAGCTCCTCCTCCGAGGCCGCGCGCAGCTCCGTCATGCTCTTATAGTACATCTGCAGGGACCGCCGTCTTGTGGGGCCGACACCGGGAATGTCGTCCAGGGCCGACTTTGTCTGGGCCTTCGAGCGAAGGCTCCGGTGATACTCGATGGCGAAGCGGTGCGTCTCGTCCTGGATGCGGGTCACAAGCCCCGCCACGTCCTCGCCGGCGCCTGCGGCGCCGCGACTTGCTCCGGAGAGGGCAATCTCCTGCCCCTGATAATATAAACCTCTGGTGCGGTGCCGGTCGTCCTTAACCATGCCGCACACGGGAATCCGCAGGGAAAGCTCCGCAAGAACCTCCTCCGCCACCTCAATCTGCCCCTTGCCGCCGTCCATCAGAATGGCGTCCGGGAACACGGCGAAGCCGGTTTTATCCCCGGCGGGATTGCTCTCGCGGTCCTTCATTCCGTGGGTAAACCGCCGCGTCAAAACCTCGCGCATCGAGGCGTAATCGTCCGGACCGTCCACGCTTTGAATGCGGAATTTGCGGTAGTCCGACTTACGCGGCCGCCCGTCGGTGAAAACCACCATGGAACCCACGCTGTGGAAGCCGCTGATGTTGGAGATATCGTAGGATTCCACGCGGTGAAGCGCGGGAAGCCCCAAAAGTTCCCCGAGGGCGCGCATGGCGCCGGTGGTGCGGGTCTCCTCGCGGGTGACCTTCTCGAGGTCCTTCTCCATGACCATTTTTGCATTTTCCTTCGCAAGGCGCACAAGGCGCTCCTTGCCGCCGATCTTGGGCACGCGGATGTGCACGGGCTGGTTCCGCTTCGTGGCGAGCCACTCTTCGAGAAGTTCGATGTCCTCGGGCTCGGTCTCCGTGAGAATCTCCTTCGGGATATAGGGCGTCCCCTCGTAGAATTGCCGAAGGAAGGCCTCTAAAATCTCCGCGTCCTCCATCTCCTCTGTCTCCGTCATCGGAAAATGCTCCCGTCCGATGATGTTGCCGTCCCGCTCGAAGAAAATCTGCACGATGCAGTGCTCCCCGTCCCGGGCCATGCCGATGATATCCCGCTCGTCAAGGTGCGTATCGCTTGCGTGCTGCACCTGGGAAAGGGCCTTTACGCGGACAATCAGGTCGCGGAATTCCGCAGCGCGCTCAAACAGAAGGGCCTCACTGGCCTCCTCCATGCGGGCGGTCAGATAGGCGATTCCGTCGGAGTAGTCCCCGCCTAAGAACTTCAGGGCTTTCGTCACCTGCTCCGCGTACGCCTCCTCGCTCACGCCGCCCACGCAGGGCGCGTCGCACTGCCCAATCTGGTGATACAGACACGGCCGGAAATCCGGATCGTTCTGCGGGAGCGTCCGGTTGCAGGTGCGGATATGATAAATCTTCCGGATCAGCTCGATGGTGTCGTTCACGGACACGCCGTTGGTAAACGGCCCGAAGTACCGCGCCTTGTCCTTCTCCCGCTTTCTTGTGAGGATTACCCGCGGGAAGGGTTCAAAGAGCGTCACCTTGATGAAGGGATAGGTCTTGTCGTCCTTGAGAAGCGTGTTGTACGGCGGCCGGTATTCCTTGATGAGATTGTTCTCCAAAACCAACGATTCCAGCTCCGACTCCACCACGATATACTCAAACCAGTTCACCTGGGAAACCATCCGCCGGATCTTCGTGGAGAGCTTGTTTCCCGACCGGAAATACTGGCTCACGCGGCGCTTTAAAATCTTTGCCTTACCCACATAAAGAATGCGGTCGCCCGCGTCGTGCATGATATACACGCCGGGGCACGACGGCAGTTTCCGAAGTTCCGAACGAATGTCAAACTCCCTCATCTCGTGTCCTCCGCTTCATGCTGCGCTGCAACCGCATCGCTTCTTTCGGTGCTTCCTGCACCGTGTTATTGTTGAAATTCAGAGAAATACTTCTCCGTCAGTTCCTTCGAAATTCCCTTCGTCTTCACAAAATCCGCCACGACTCTTGCACACCGCCCGGTCACCAACTTCCGAAGCTGCTCCACGGCCTTTTGCCAGCCTTTGTAGGAGTTGTAGTAGACGTCCCCGGTAACCGGATTCCACCGCTCGCAGTTGTACTGCATGTCGTGGTCCAGCACCGAGGCGAGACCGTCGATAAATGCAACCGCGTTCTCGTCGTTGAACACCTCCGTAAAGAGATGTTCCATCCGCTTGCAGAACAGCTCCCGGAACTCGGCGTTCTCCAAAAGCCGGTAGATGAGGGCGTTGAAGGTGTAATACCCCGGGTTGAATGTCCCGATCTGCTCCGCCACCATGCCTTCGGGGCTGCGGCAGAGGGTCAGGTCGTTGTCGTAGAGGATGAAGAACCATTTGCCGCGGGCCTTTGCGACCTTCACGTTGTCCATGTCGATGTTTGCGCCCCACAGCTCGATGATGTAGTAATCGATGACGCTGTCGATGTCCACGATCGACTTGACATGCTCATAGGCTTCCGTGCTCGTCAGTTTATTCTCGGTGATGTATTTCCAGAGTTCCTTCCACTCGTTGCCTTCGCGGCCGCATTTGACGGTTTTCATCTGCTTTACGATGGTGACCTCCTCCGGGTCGCAGCCGAGGTGGGAGGCAACCATGTCCGCATCGACGTGCTCGCGGATAAAATAGATGCCGCGGTACTCGCCGTTTACGTAGAGGTTGACGGGCTTGTACTCCTGCACCAGCACCGTCTCGACGATGCCTCCGCTCATGGAGAGGCTCGAGACAAACTCATCGCGCATCATCGCTCCCGCGTTGTCCTGCGCTCCGGAGCGAAGCACCAGGGAGTTGAATTCGTCGGTGTCAAGGGTGTCGAACACCGGATACCGGAGTTTCGACGGGCCGTAGTCGGTGGAAAATTTCACCTGATAACTCTTCTTTTGGTATTTGCGGCTCGAGCCGCCGAAGATTTCGATGGCGCAGTCCTCGGAGAAACGCTGAATTCCGTGGGAAAACAGAGCGATGTTCGCTTCATATTTGCGGGTGTGCTCGTAGTTTGCCGTCATCGTTTCGAAATCGGACGGCCGCATGGAGATCTTCACCACATCCAGCTCATACTCCGGCTCGCCGATGAAATACGTATACGCAGAGGTGAAGCTGTCGACACAGCCTGCCTCCCGGGCATACGCGCGAATCGTGCAGGTGGAGGTTACGGTGATGGGCTTGCCGTCCCACTTCTTCGACGACGAGCCGGGTTTGCTGCCGTCCGTCGTGTAGTAGACGGTGCCTCCGGTTGTGAACGATACTTTCTGCGCGCCCTCGTAAAATCCGGGTTCCAGATCCACCCTCGGGCTTGTCGCCATCCGCTCAAAACCGTTTTCGTTCGCCTGTCCGAGCGTCGGTGTATCGAAGATGCGCATCTCATCCCCTACGCATCCGTAGCTCATGTTCTTGGGCAGCTGCGGGTACGAAACGGTATCGATGATCCGCCCCGCCTTATCGCAGAGATACACCTTCTCGCCGAAGTAGGACAGGCTGAAGGGAAGGTCAATCTCCTCCTTCACTTCGTAGGCGCCGGTGCAGTAGAACACCGCATAACCGCCTGCCGGAAGTTCGGTCTCCGGGAGCGGATACTCCGTGAGATGCTTCTTCGAATCGGACAGACAATAGTCCGAAAGCTGTATGGTCTCATCCGACCCGTTATAAATCTCAATGGCGTCGTAGAAACCGTTGTTGTGCTTGTTCCATTTGCCGTTTGTCGGCAATATTTCGTTGATGTAAAGAAGAACCGGGGCTTCGGTGGGTGTCGGCGTAGCGGTGGGCAGGCTTTCCGTGGGTGTCGGTGTGGCGGTGGGTGTCAGGTCATTTTCCGAGATCCAGTTCCCGTGAGTTGGGAACACTTCCCCTGTCAAGGGCAGATTATCCCCTCCGTCCGACCCGCGGGAATCCGCCGGATTCCTCCTCGAGTTCCAATACGTCACCAGGGCCAACACTGCGCCCAGTGCTATCGCCATTGCCACGAACTTCTTCATGCTTCCTCTTTACACGCGCTAAAGCCAAATCTCCGGGCTCTTTTCCGTCCGGTTTATTCCTCTGTCTTCTCTTCCTCTGCGGGGCTTTCCGGCGTTTCCTCGGTCGCCTTCTCCGTCACCGTCTCCGATGCCGGCTCCTGCCCGTCCAAATCGATTTCCGTTACCACGGGTTCCTCTTCGGTCTCCTCGCCGCGAACACGACGGAAGATTTCCATAAACTGCTTTCCGGTGATGGTTTCCTTCGAAATCAGGAACTCGGCTGCCTCACGCAGCACTTCCATATTCTCGGTAAGCATCTTCTCCGCATCGGCATAGCATGCGGAAATCGTATTGCGCACCTCCACATCGATCTGCGTGGCCGTTTCGTCGCTGCACAGAAGTGCGGTGCGGCCTTCGAGGTACTTGCTCTCCACGGTCTCCAACGCAACCATACCGAACCGGTCGGACATACCGTAGAGGGTTATCATCTGGCGCGCTAAGGATGTGGCGCGCTCGATATCGTTGCTTGCGCCCGTGGTAATCGAGTGGAACTCCACCGCCTCCGCCGCGCGTCCGCCGCACAGTACGCGGATGTTGGTGAGAATCTCTTCCTTCGAGCTTAAGTACTTCTCTTCCTCGGGAAGCTGCATCGTATAGCCCAGCGCTCCCATGGTTCTCGGTACAATCGTAATCTTCTGCACGGGCTCCGCGTTCTTCTGAAGAGCCGCCACCAAAGCGTGTCCGACCTCGTGGAACGCCACGATGCGCTTCTCCTCCGGTCCCAAGATGCGGTCCTTCTTCTCCTTGCCGGCGAAGACCACCTCCACCGACTCCATCAAGTCGGACTGGGTCACCACCGTGCGGCCTTCCTTGACCGCGAGGATGGCTGCCTCGTTGATGATGTTGGCAAGGTCCGAACCAACGGCGCCGCTTGTGGCAAGCGCAATCTCCTCAAGGTTTACGGAATCATGCATTAAGACATTCTTTGCATGCACCTTCAATGTCGCAAGACGGCCCTTTAAGTCGGGCTTGTCCACGATAATCCGGCGGTCGAAACGACCCGGGCGCAGGAGCGCCTTGTCGAGAATCTCCGGCCGGTTTGTCGCCGCCAAAATCACGATACCCTTGGAAGTATCGAAACCGTCCATTTCCGAGAGGAGCTGGTTCAATGTCTGCTCCCGCTCATCGTTGCCGCCGCCGTACCGGCTGTCGCGGCTCTTGCCGATGGCATCGATCTCGTCGATAAATACGATACATGGCGCCATGGACTGGGCCTGCCGGAACAGATCGCGCACGCGCGATGCACCGACGCCCACATACATCTCCACAAAATCCGATCCCGAAAGCGAGAAGAACGGTACCTTCGCCTCACCGGCAACCGCCTTCGCAAGGAGGGTCTTACCGGTTCCGGGAGGGCCCACAAGAAGTGCACCCTTAGGGAGCTTCGCGCCGATGCGGGTGTATTTGGCGGGGTCATGCAGGAAGTCGACGAGTTCGAGAACCGACTCCTTCGCCTCCTCCTGTCCGGCCACGTCCTTAAAGGTCACGCCGGTCTCCTTCTCCACGTACATCTTCGCCGTTGACTTCCCGGCGCCGAAGCCGCCGATGCCGCCCTTGCTGATCATGCGGTACGCAAACCACAGCATGAGGTAGATAAATGCAAAAGGAAGAACATACGCAAGCAAAACATCCAGAATCGTGGTGCGCTTATCCACGATGAGGCGGCTGTAGGTAAGCGGCTTCACTCCGCTCTCGTCCTGCCGTTTCTTCGCGTCTTCCAGCCGGTTGATGAGCTCCGTATCGCTCTCGATGATTCCGGTGTAATACGTCTCTACGTTTTTGTCCTTGTCCTTCTTGGCCTCTTCCTTGGGGTAGATGACGATCTTGTCGTAATCCGCCTCAATCACCACCTTCTCGATGGTGTCGCCCTCGAGCATCGTGAGGAACTCGTCGTACGTAATCTCGCGGTTCCGGATCTTGTCGATCTCCGCGGAGATAAACATGTAACTGATCATGACGATGAAGAACAGAATCAGCGTCAGCAGTATTCTTGTGACGACTCCTCTGCCCTTGTTTCCGTCATCCTTCTTTCCGTTGTTTCCGTTGTTCTGTGTGTTCAAACGTAACCTCCCCTGACATTCCTAATTCCGTTTGCGCATTTTACGCATTCAGCGCGTCCACCGCTTCCCGCATGACGGTTGCGATGTCATCGTGAATGACAAGCGTCGCCTCGCTGTCCGCGGAGGTGACACTCTTGTTGATCAAAACCAAATCCCGGCCGCGGAAATACTGAATCAGTCCGGCCGCCGGATACACCACCAGCGAGGTTCCGCCGATGATGAGCGTGTCCGCCGACGCAATCGCCGCCACGGACTTCGAGATCACCGTGTCATCCAGGCTCTCCTCGTACAAAACCACATCGGGCTTGATGATGCCGCCGCATTCGCAGCGCGGCACACCGCTGGTCTCCAGGATTGCCTCCACGCCGTAGAACCGGTGGCAGCGCTCGCAGTAATTGCGAAGCACCGATCCGTGAAGCTCATACACCGTCTTCGACCCGGCCTTCTGGTGAAGCCCGTCGATGTTCTGCGTCACAACCGCCTTGAGCTTCCCCATCTCCTCCAGCTTCGCAAGGGCCTTGTGGCAGTCGTTGGGCTGTGCCTCGGGGTACACCAGCTTGTCACGATAGAAGGCGTAGAAATCCTCGGGATCCTGCTCATAGAAGGTCCGCGACACCATCTCCTCCGGGGAGAGGGTGCGGTGGTATTTCTGGTTGAACAGTCCCGTTGCGCTCCGGAAATCGGGAATGTTGCTTGCGGTGGAAACGCCGGCCCCGCCGAAGAACACGATGCGATTGCTTCTCTCCAATACTTCGGTTAACTGCTTCGTCAACGGATTGCTCATTCTCCACCCTCCTCAATCACCGATTTGCGGTAGTAAAGCGGCGAGACGCCGTAGTATTTTTTGAACAGTTTGCTGAAATGATAGACATCGTCATAGCCCACCTGCGCGGCGATGGTCCGGATGCTTCCGCGGTTCTCCTCAAGCATCTCCTTGGCCTTTCCGAGCCGGATCTGAATGAGATAGTTGATGGGCGAATCCCCGGTCTTCTCCTTAAAAATCTTCGAGATGTACACCGGACTTAAGTACATATTCTGCGCAATCTGGTCGAGGGAAACGTGCTGCGAATAGTTGGCCCGCAGATACTGAATGATCCGCTGCACAACGTAGCTCTTGGAGTAGCTCTCAAAAGGCACGCCCACAACCTCATCCTTGGGCTTCTCCGCGATGGAGCGGTACAGAAGAATCAAAATCTTGATCATCTGCGCCTGCACCAGGTAGTAACGGCCGGGCTGCGTGGTCATGTTCTCATCGATGATTTCGTAGCAGCAGCGGCTGATCTCCCGCTTCACCTCGTTGGTGAGGTTTAAAACGGGGCATCCGTCCGGCAGCTGAATGGAGTTGGGCTCCATGTTCAGAAAATGCAGATCTGAGATTCCCGCAACGAACTCCAGCGTCGGGTCGGTGGGATTGGTGATGATGCTCTGGTGCATCACACCGGGATTGCACACCAAAAGGTCGCCCTGCTTGACGTCGTAGGTGACGCCGTCGATGATGTACTGCCCTTTTCCCGACAGAATGTACGCAATCTCCAGGATGGAGTGCGAGTGGTAATACGTCAGCCGGGCGTCGCGGACGCGGCTGCAGTACAGGACGGTCGGGTGAAATTCTTCATACGAGATGTCAGACTGGAACGATGCCATAGTTTCCTCCTCCGTTGCGCGTAAACCCTACAGATTTTCTATCTGCCAATCAATCGGAGCGATGCCGTGCTCCGAAAGGAATGCATTTGCCTTGCTGAAGTGCCGGCATCCGAAGAACCCCCGGTACGCCGAGAGCGGGCTCGGATGCGGTGCCGTCAGCACCAGATGCTTTTTGTTGGTAAGCATCGGAATCTTGCTCTGCGCCGGCCGCCCCCAAAGAAGGAACACAACCGGCCGGTCCTCCTTCGCGACCTCCGCAATCACCGCGTCGGTAAATTCTTCCCAGCCGCGGTCGTGATGGGAATTGGCCTGGTGTGCCCGCACCGTCAACACGGTGTTTAAAAGGAGCACGCCCTGCTTTGCCCATTTGACGAGGTAGCCGTTGTTCGGGATGTAGCACCCGAGGTCCGACTGCAGCTCCTTGTAAATATTCTCAAGGGACGGCGGAATCTCCGTGCCGGGGCAGACCGAGAAGCACAGGCCGTGGGCCTGGTTCACCTCGTGGTACGGGTCCTGCCCGAGAATCACAACCTTCACCTCTGAGCGCTTCGTGTAGCGAAACGCCTCAAAGATTTGGTCTCTCGGGGGATAAACGTTGCCGCGGGCGTATTCGTCGCGGACGAAATCGCTTAAGCCGCGGTAATACGGCTTGGCAAATTCACCCCGCAGAAAATCCACCCAATCCTCCGCAATGACTGCCATCACTGCACCTCCCGAACACTCACTCCGCGCTCGCGAAGGTACCGCTTGACCTCGGAAATCTCCAACTCCTTGTAGTGGAACAGCGTGGCCGCCAAAGCTGCGTCCGCACCGCCCTCCGTGAGGGCCTCATAGAAGTGCTCGCAGGTTCCCGCGCCCCCGGAGGCGATCACCGGGATGGTGACACGGTCCGCCACCGCACGTGTGAGCGCCAGGTCGTAACCGTCCTTGGTGCCGTCGCAGTCCATGCTGGTGAGAAGAATCTCACCGGCGCCCAGCTCCTGCGCTCTTCCGGCCCACTCAATCGCATCGATCCCCATATCGACGCGTCCGCCGTTTTTAAAGATGTGCCATGTGCCGTCGGGCATGCGCTTCGCGTCGATTGCCACCACAACGCACTGGCTGCCGAATTTTAAGGCTGCTTCGCTGATGAGCGTCGGGTTCATGATGGCTGCCGAGTTGACCGCCACCTTGTCCGCGCCCTCGCGAAGGATCATCCGGAAATCCTCCACCGAGCGGATTCCGCCGCCCACGGTAAAGGGGATAAACACCTGCTCCGCCACGCGCCGCACCATCTCCTTTTTGATGGTCCGGGCGTCCGAGGACGCCGTGATATCCAGGAAAACAAGCTCATCCGCGCCGGCCTTGCCGTAGGCCTTGCCGACCTCCACGGGATCGCCCGCGTCGCGCAGATTGACAAAATTGATACCCTTCACCACGCGTCCGTTGTGAACGTCAAGGCAGGGAATGATTCTCTTTGTAAACATCGCAGTACTCCGTCTTCGGGGAATTAAAGGTTCGCAAAATTGGTTAAGATCTGCATTCCGACATCACCGCTCTTCTCGGGATGGAACTGGCACGCGCACAGCTTCCCGCGGCTGACTGCCGCATGGATGGTCACGCCGTACTCCGTGGTGGCCGCCACATCCTCCGCACATCCCGCCTGCAGATAGTAGGAATGGACGAAATAGACGTAGCTTCCTTCCGGAACGCCCGCAAACAGCTTCGACTCCTTCGGGAAGCGAAGGTCGTTCCAGCCGATGTGCGGAATCTTCCGTCCGCCGCCCTCGGGGATGCGCACTACTTTTCCCGGCAGAATTCCGAGTCCGGGGACACCGGGCGTCTCCTCGCTCTCCTCAAACAGAAGCTGGAGTCCTAAGCAGATTCCTAAGAAAGGCCTCTCTGCGGCAACCTCGCGAATCACCTCCGTAAGGCCGCGGTCCGCGAGCTTCTTCATGGCGTCGCCGAACGCTCCGACACCGGGAAGAATCACCCGGTCCGCGCTGCGGATGACGTCGGGATCGTCCGTCACGACGTTCTCCATCCCTAACGAAAGCAGGGCGTTCTCCACGCTGCGGATATTGCCCGCATCGTAATCAATGATTGCTATCATAGTTCCTCCGACTCAACTCCCCGTGTGAAGCGACGCGGGCTCCAGCTCAAACCAGAACTCCACACCGTTCTCGTGGTTGATCACTCCGTATTTCTGATGGTGGCGCTCCATGATTGCCTTGACAATCGAGAGCCCTATGCCGCTGCCGCCGTACTCGCGGCTCCTGGCCTTGTCCACCTTGTAAAACTTGATCCAGATGCGCTCCAGCTCATCCTCCGGAATGAGCTCTCCGGTGTTGTACACCGAGACGCGCACCGCCTTTTCCTCCTCCTGCAGGGAGACGGCAATCTCCTTGGACTTCGTGGCATGGTTGATGGCGTTGCTGACGTAGTTGGTCACAACCTCCTCAATCATGTACTCATCCGCCCAGACATACACCGGATCCTGCTCGTGGTAATGGAGCTTGACACCCTTCTGATCCCGGAGCACTTCCGTCTGCTTCAAAACGCCGGTAAGAAGGCTTACGATGTCGAACCGCTCGTACTCCACCTGATTGCCGCCGAACTCCAGCTGGTTCAGAGTCATCAGCTTCTGTACCATCCGGTTCATCTTGGCAGCCTCATCCGCGATGACGCTGCAGTAGTATTCGCGGCTCTCCGCGTCATCGGAAACATTTTCCGCAAGGCCTTCCGCATAGCCCTGAATCAGGGCGATGGGCGTCTTCAGCTCATGGGAAACATTTGCGATAAATTCCGAGCGCATCGCGTCGACCTCCTCGCGGTGTTCGAGGTCTCGCTGCAGCTCGCTGTTGGCATTCTTCAGTTCTCCCACGGTCTCCTGCAGCTGCTCGGAGAGGCGGTTTAAGGACTCGCCCAAAACCCCAATCTCGTCGCTTCCCTGCACGTCGCACCGGGCCTCAAAATCCATCTCCGCCATGCGCTCCGCGTGCTCGGACATCTGCACGATGGGCTTCATGACGCGGCGGCTGAACAAAAACGCCAGACCGACAGCCAGAAGGAAAATGACCAGGCCGATGAACAAAAGCATATCCGTGACCGCCCGGTTGTCGCCGGAGATGGTCTGGAAATCGGTCCGGATGATAACGCTGAAGCCGTTTCGCAACTTTCCGTAGACATCCAGATATTCCCGTTCTCCCTCACCGGTCTCCCCTTCTTCGGCCAGCATGTCGCCCACCATGCGGATCCGGTAGATTTTATAAAGCTCATGCTCCGCAATCAGTTCGGGATCTCCCCCGGGGTTCTTGCGGATTCCGGAGTACACCATGCCGGCATCGATATACCAGGTTTTCATTCCGCCCTCATCCGGTCCGCTGTTGTAGCGCACACGGGGATTGGCGTTGTAAATGAATACCATAAACTGCCGGCCTATGGAATTGTTCAGCTTCTGCTGTGCATTCATCTCGAAATAAGCGGTGGATTCGTTGAAAAAACCATCCAGCGAAGTGTAGCACTTCTCCAACTCTTTCACCTTGCGCTTAAGCGTCACACGGTCCAAAAGGACGCGAAACAAAAGCCAGGTGCCGCCGATACATAAAAGAATCAGCACGGCAAATGCGAGCAGCAATTTCACTCGAAATGTAATAGTTCTCTTCATACTTACTCCGTAGGCTCAAACTTGTATCCCATGCCCCAGATCGTGTGGATGTACTCCCCTTTCTCGCCCATCTTACTGCGAAGCTTCTTGACGTGCGTGTCAATGGTGCGCGCATCGCCGTAATAATCGTAATTCCAGACGTTGTTCAATATCTTCTCGCGGGACAGGGCGACGCCCTTGTTCTCCGCAAAGAAGGTCAACAGTTCAAACTCCTTCACGCTCAGATCCACAGGCTCCCCGTCGATGGTGACGATGTGCGCCGTCTTGTCGATCACGATGCCGCCCACCGAAAGGCTCTCCTCGCTCTGTCCGGTGCGGCGCAGAATCGCGTCGATGCGGGCCATCAGAATCTTGGGGCTGAAGGGCTTGCTGATATACTCGTCCACGCCGAGTTTAAAGCCGAGAAGCTCGTCCCGCTCCTCGGTTCTTGCGGTGAGCATGATGATCGGCACCTTCGAATACTGCCGAATCTCCTTGCAGACCTGCCAGCCGTCCATCTTCGGCATCATGACATCGAGAAGCACCAGGTCGATGTTCTTCGTCGCAAAGAACATGTCCACAGCCTGCTCGCCGTCCTCCGCCTCCAGGAAGCGATACCCCTGCTTCTGCAGGAAATCGCACACGAGCTTGCGCATGCGCGCCTCGTCGTCAACCACCAATACCGTTACTTCATCCATAGTTGTAAACCTCCCGATTCGCGGCTTCCCGGCCGCGCAAAAATCCTTCCTCTCTACCGTATCAGACAACCGTGTTTCTTCTGTGAAAACCCACGGCAAATGCTGCCCAAACCCGTACTTTTACTGCTCTCCGTAACGAAAGATGCGGACCTTCTCGATGACAATCGGCGGATTCGGCCGAAGCCGCGAAGTGACCTTCGCTTCCGCTAACGCATCGAGCACCTCGAACCCTTCATAAATCTGGCCGAAAACCGTGTTGTGACCGTAAAGCCACGGGGCACCGCCGTACACCTCATAGTAGGCCAGCTCGTTGTCCGACATCTCCGTGTCGTAAGCCTCCTTCAGGTACTGCGAGAGGCTTAAGTGGAAGCGGTTTTCCAAGGGATCCCGTAGGCTCCGGACCACTTCCGCCTTCGTCTGCACGAAGAAAAACTGAATCGTGTTGGACGACTCGGTGCCGAGGTTCGCCATGCATAACGCACCTCGGACGGGCCGCAGCGTGTCGACGATCTCGTCGGCAAATCCGCCCCCGTAGATGCTCTCTCCGCTGACTCCCAGACCTTCCTTATCGCCGGCCTGCACACAGTAGTCTTCGATGATGCGGGCAATCTTGGTTCCGTCGTAGAAGCCGTTCTCCGCCAGCGTTTTGAAGTTTTCCACTGCTTTTCGGGTCTCCGCGGCGAAAAGCTTCACCCGGATCGCGCCGTACCCGGTGACGGTGAACTCCGCGCACAAGTCGCCCTGGACCGGTGTCCGGAACTGATAAATCTCCTGCGCTTCCGGCCGAAGCGCCGGTTCCGTCCCGTCGTCCTCCGTCGGAATCACCGGTCCCGGCACCGTCGGTGTCGGTGTGTTGGTCACCGCCGTGGTGTTGTTGCCGGACTTCTTTCCGCACCCCGCAAGAAGTGCTGCCGCGAGGACAATCCCCGCAACCAAAACGCAGCGGAAAACAACTCTTGCGCGTTCGATTGTCAGCCGCCGGTCTCTCATTGCACCTCCACCTTACAGAGCATAGTTTCACGTATCCTATGGTAATACAAAAACGCCGATTTTGCAAGAAAAAAAGAGGGTCCGCACCCGGCTTTTCCTCCTGTGCGGACCCACTTTGCCACCCGTAACAGCGGGCGGTTTCCTCTTTTCGTTTCGCGCTTTTTTGCTTTTCTTCCGCGTGCCCGTTCCCTACTCGTAGGTTCCGAGGAAAATCGGAAGGTTGTTCTCGTCCAGAATCATGTATACGAACGGACGGTTCAAAATGACATTGTAGGACGGCTGCGGTTCTGCAACTGCGGTGTCCGTTACTAAGATCGCCGTCACTGCGGCTGCCTTCGTTCCCTTGTTGTCCACACTGATAAAAGTCTTATGCAGTACCTGGGAAATGCAGGTAGGTGTGGAAAACAGCTTGCTGAAATCTGCAAGGTTCGGATTGAAGGCATCGTTCATTCCGAGGGCCTTCATGGCATTCTCAAGACCTACGGTGTACTCCTCCTCATAGCGGGGAATCGCAACGTGAACGTCACCGCTCTTCGCTTCCGCAAACAGCGTATCCAGAGACCCCGGTTGCAGCGAAGCAATCAGCTGATCGACGGTCACACCCTCGTTCGGGAGCAACGCCACGTAGCGGAATTTGCCGCCCTTATAACTCTTGACAAGACCGGTGGCCAGGCTGTTCTGTAAGAATCTTCCGTCGGCGTCACCGTACATCAGATCCACCTTCGAAACCGTGCCGTTTTCGTGTGTAAAATCCGCCCCTTTACGGATGTAATCGGTCAGGAACGGATCGCTCCACTCCGCCTCAAAGGAGATGGCATTCATCAAAACCATCGCGGTTTCCGGGCTGAGCTCGTCAAACAGCTTTTTGATCATACCCTTGGTGTTCACGTCGACCCAGTTGTTGATGTCGGAAACCGTTCTCTGGTCCATCTTCGCGGAAAATACGCCCGCGCGATAGTAGTCGCCGCAAATCTTAAGAAACTCCTGGGAAACGTTCTTGCAACGGTCCTCGCGAATCCAGAGGGAATCCGCGTTTGTGAATTTCGCCTCGCCTGCAGGCTGGTTGACAAGGGCGTCAATCCAGGCGGCAAGGTATGCATTTCTCGCTTCCGGAGTAAGCCCGAGGGCGGCGTTCATCTGGGTTTCCGTCTCGCCGGCCGCACCGTTTCCGAGCATGCCGAAGGCCGTGTACACGGAGAACGGAGAAATCATCCGGGTCTGTCCGCTCTGAAGTTCGCGGAACAACTTGTAGGCAAATGCCTCATAGGTCCGCTTCATGGTCTCGTCCATGGGGTTCGTGGTGACTGCCCCGCCCGAGGTCCCGCCGGTCAGCTCCGTGCTGCCGCCGCTGCCCTTTCCTTTGGACGGGTCCGAAGGTTCCGACGGCTCCCCGGTGGGGGTTGCGGTAGCGGACGCTCCCGGATCACCCTTCCGGCGGTCCGGCGCCTCCCCGCAGGCGACACATGCAGCAATCATGCTGAGCACACACAGAAGCGCAATGCCTCTGCGCAAATTACGTGACGTAAGAATCGTAAGCAACTTTCTCATTTTGTTTTCTCCCGTTTTGTTTTTCATTCCGGTCATACTTGCTTTTTTTGTTCCGACATGCCGGCCGCTCTTACTCATATGTCCCGAGGAACACCGGAATGCCCTGATACATGATGGCGTAAACGAACGGATGGTCCGCACGCACCGTGATTTCCTCCTCCGGCGGTGCAACCGCTGTTGCTTTCATGGTCACAACGGTGGCTGCCGCAGCGCGGGTTCCCTCCTCGTTTAATTCGATGCGGGCTTTGTGAATCACCTTGTCGATGCACAGACCGCCGTCGCAGATGCCCGTGAAATCGGCGCCCGGACCGAAGGCTCTCGCAAGCCCCATCTCCTGAAGCATCGCTTCCATATCGCCGACCTTGGTCTCGTAGGAGAAGGACGGCATCTCAAGCGTTACCAACGCTTCCTTCCGGTTTGCATAGTCACCGATCCTGGTCCAGTACTCCGCGGTGAGGGCCGCCATCAGATCCTCCACGCCGACTCCTGCCTCGGGAACCAGAATGCGGAAGTAAAAATCGCCGTCCTCGTAGTATTTGTCCACCGAAGTGCAAAGCGCGTCGCGGTAATAGTAGTTGGTGGCGCCCCCGTGCATGAGATCCACCTCGCGGATCTTGTTGCCGTTTTTATCGAGGAACGGCTCGCCCTTCTTTGTATTTTCCTTTTTGAAGGGCTTGTCCCACTTCTGGTCGAAGAGAATGGCGTTCACAAGCATCATCTCCGTGCCCGCCGGAAGGCTGTCAAGCATCTTCGGAATCATCTTGTCCGTGTTGTCGCTGATCCACTTGTTGACGTCCTCCAGGGTTTTCTCATCGAAGGCTGTCTTGAACACCGTGGCGCGGTAGCCCTCAGAGCACCTCTTCAAAAAGTCCTGCTTCACGCTCTCGGCAAATCCATCCTTGATCCACAGGGAATTGGCCACATTGAGCTTCTTGTTGCTCTCCGTCCATGCGATTATGCCGGACAGAATCCGGTTCATCTCCTCTCTGGATACGCCGAACACTTTCTCAAAGTCCGCAAGAGTCTCCCCTTCGGCTCCGTTCTCCGCCATTCCGAGGGCATACATCACCGAAAGCGGCGACATCACCGTGGAGCCGTCATTTTCCGCGTAAACCTTCGAAAACAGCGTAAGCGCATAGGAAAGATAACCGTTTCGGAAGGTTGAACTTCCGATATCCGGCTCTTCCACTTCCCCGGTAAGTTCCGCGGCCTGGGCCAGAATGCCGGAGCTTGCGAGTTTTGTCGAATTGCTGTCACACCCCGTACAAGCTGCAATCACTGCGACGGCAAGCACCAGCGCTACCGCTCTTACGCCGAGCACCCGTCTTTTTAAAATCATTCGTAACTTCATGGAAAACATCCCCCTGTCTCTCTCGTCCCAAGCGGGACTTCTTTTCGATTGATACCATAGATACGGAGAGGGAAGGATTTTTTGCGGAGAAAAATGCGAATTTGCCAAAAAAAGTTTTTTAAAAGATTTTTTACACCCCTCTTGACAGTGTAACAGTGTTACGCTATAATGTCGCTGTAACAGTGTTACGCACCATAAAAGGAGGTGTCCTTTGGATACGGAACAGGCTTTGATTTCCAAAAAAGCATTGCTCGCACGCTACGGCATCTCGTACGGATCGCTCTACCGCTGGAAGCGCATGGGACTGATTCCCGATGAGTGGTTCCTGCGAAAAGCGACCGTGACCGGGCAGGAAACCTTCTTCCCGGAGGCGCTCATCTGCGAACGGGTGGAGCGCATCCTGGCGACAAAGGAAGAAGTCCTTTTGCACGAGCTTGCGGAACAGTTCTACGGGGAGAACCAAACCGAGCCTTCCCTCAGCGTGGAAACCGCCTACGGCACCCGCACCATCCGGATGCAGGAGCTACGGCGCGTCACCATGACCGACCGGAACGGGAAGACATCTGACATTACGGAAACCATCAAAAAACTCATGAACGGAGGATTAACAACATGAACATTTCAGGAAGCGGCAGTCTCCCGGGAGGCGACTACAATGAAGATATCCGCATCAGCGGAAGCGGCAAGGTTAACGGCAACGCAATCTGCGACACCATGGTTGTCTCCGGCTCCGGCCACGTCTACGGCGACCTCACCTGCAGAGGCGCCATGAAAGTCTCGGGAAGCGGCAAAGTCGACGGCACTCTCGCGGCCTCCGAGCTTCACGTCAGCGGAAGCTGCCACATCGGCGGCCCCGCCCAGATTGCAGACAGCATCGGCATCTCCGGCTCCTGCCATGTGGGCCCCGTCCGCTGTACGGAGCTCCGGGTCTCGGGCTCGTTGAACGCCGAAGGAGATGTCTCTGCAGAAGATGCCGAGATTAAAGGAAAGATTGAATGCACAGGACTCATTAACGCCGGCACCCTCACCGTTGCCTTCAGCGGCAACTGCTTCGCCGACTCCATCGGCGGCAGCGTCATTGAAATCAACATGGGAAGATTCGGCGGCGGTCTGATCTCCCGCTTCTTTATGGGCGAGCGGACCTTCACGGTGCAAAACAGCATCGAGGGCGACAAAATCAACCTGCAGCATGTCATCGCCGACACGGTTGTGGGCCGCGACGTCGTCATCGGTCCCGGCTGCAAGATTCGCCGCGTCGTCTACGGCGAGCACATCGACATAAGCCCCGAGGCGAGTGTCGAGTACTACGAGCCGTCCCGGACCGCATAGCCGAGAAAGTGCTTTACTTTACGCGGAAACTGTGCTATAGTGACCGTTGTCGGCGCTTGTAGCTCAGTGGATAGAGTAGTGGCTTCCGAAGCCAATGGTCGGGGGTTCGAATCCCTTCAGGCGCAACAAAGAGCTGTCGCACGGTTTCGTGCGGCAGCTCTCTTTGTTTTTGTGCCCTTGCGCTGATGTCTGCGACCTACCACGCCCGGGACTCTCACCAGGCGCTGCCGGGGATTCTCACCAGGCGCCGCCTGACCTTCTCACCCTGCGACAGCCATCAACTGCTCCCGGAAATGCTGCGGCATCAGCGATGTGAACTCGCTGAAGCGGTATACCACGTCGGAGAGAAACTCCTGGCGCGGCACCTGGGTGCGGTTGATTTCACGAACCATCTGGGTAAGCTTATCGCGGTCCGGCAGTTTGGAAACCGGCACCAAAATCACCTCGTGGATGCTCGATGGAAGGATCCAGAAATCCTCCCCGATTTTCTCCCGGAACCGGTTTAAGAAGGGAAGCTCCAAAAGAGCTGCCGCCCCACCGTTTGAGAAGCTGTTGGAGAGCACATACATGGGAAATTCCCTCCTCGCTCCCTCGTCGTTCAATTCCTCCCGGAGAAGCTCCCTCTCCGCTTCGTCCGCATCCTCAAGCCCGCTTGCGTCACCGCCGTTTAAGATCTCCGTTAAAACGTCCTCGATGCGCCGCAAAACCGGCGGCAGACTCCGCTCCGTGTTGCGAAGCGCAATCTCCGTAAGCTGCTCCGTGGACACGCCCCAAACGGCAGCCTGCTCGTCCGTCACCCGCACGGTTCCGACGCGGCTGTCGTCCGTGTCCACCGTCCAGTGGAACCCGACCGCCAGGTCCCCGATCTCAATGTGCGGCATGTGAAGAAGCGCCTCCCGGTTCAGCGGAAGGTTTACCAATCGGAACAGAATCCGATCTTTGATATCCTCGTAAGACAGCGGAAGCTCCTTCTGAAACGGCACACGGTTGTTTTTGTAAATCTCCACAACGTCCGCGACGATGTGCTCCATGGTCCTGCCCTCGCAGTACTGTTCGTAAAACGGGTCCATGTAGATGGTCGGCACGACCGCGGCCTCCTGATACCGGATTAGAAGCCCCTCCATCATCACACCGTTGTTCTTCTGCACGCTCCGCAGCACGGTCTCATGCCCTTCTCCCAGCTGTTTTTCTACCTGCCCGGCAATCTCCGAGCAAAATTCCTGAAAACTTTTCATGGCAAATACACCCCCGACTCTCTCGGGTCCTTTCACAATTTCGATGTTTCGCCATGTGCACACGGTGATATATGCGGGGAAAGGCCGTCGCCTCCCGCGATCAGAAAACAGAAAAAAAAGAGTTGTCGGTGATTTCCGACAACTCCATTGTACATGACCGTCCCCTTCGATGCAAGCAAATCTTCGCTGTTTGGGCGGAGAAACGAAGGCTTCGGGATTATGCAATTTAGCAAAAGAAACCGGGGTCGGGAAGGATTTGCCGAAGATGTTTTTGTAGCATCTGCACAAAAACTCACCCCGTTTATTGTAAGGCTGTGAGAAGCCGGCCCGCCAGCTCGCCGCTCATGGCATCGCCGTAGAGCCCGCCCTGCACGCAGTCCACGCCGCAGGCAGCCGCAAGGTCCGCCGTCTCCTGTGCCGCGATGTCGGTGAGAATCACATCCGCCTCCATGCGGTGCGCTGTCTGGGTCACCACGGACAAAAGCTCCCGCGCCTCTTCCTCGGAGTAGTCCTCCGGAATCCAGGATGTCAAGAGCCATGCATCAAAGGGCATGCGCTGCAGCTCGCCGGTGGGAATCAGGGGCAGTCCGCCGGTCTCCAGAACGAACCGGACACCGAAGTTCGAAAGCTTCCGCATGCGCTCCGTGGACTCCGCAAGATTCTTCGCCACGGCCTTCTCCGACACCTCGAAAATCACGCGCCGCATATCCAGTTGAATGGTCTGCAGCACATCGTAGGTTGTCTTGATAAACTCCCGGTTGGCGAATACGCGGTCCGTCACGGGAATCACGCAGCGCACGTTGGCAACGCCCATCTCGGAATAACGCTGAAGGTCCTCGCAGGCCCGGTGCAGCATCTCCCGATACACCACCATGGCCAGACCGCTGTCATCAATCCGCTGCATCAGCTCACGCCCCACCATTCGCCCTTCCGCGGTGGTGAGCATCGGCGTAATCACCAGCTGCTCCGCGCGGTTGTTCGCAAGCCGTACCCGCGGCGTCACGGGATATTCAATCAGGCCCGCGCGCACGGACTCCGTCACCATGGCCTGCTGCGCCATCTTGTTCATGGCAACCGCGGCCATCTCCGGGTTGTAGAAGCGGTATCCGCTGACGGACGCCGACATGGCCTCCTCCATGGCAATACCAAGATTCATGTCAAGAAGCTGCATCGAATCGCCGCCCTCGGGAGCAATCACAATCGCTCCGAACACCCGCGGCATCATCTCCGCGCCGTTGTTCATCACAGGCAGGGAAAGCAGCTTAAAAAGCTTATCAATCTTCCCGGCGTAGTCTCTCCGGTGTGCAATCCGCCGCGTCAGCACGGCAAATGCATCCTCCGACACGCAGGCAAGGGTATCATCCTCTTCATTCATGGAGCTGCGGAACCGCTGCACAATCTCCTGCCGCATCTCCGCGTTGTTCCTTCCCATGAGCGTGACTTCCCGGGCGTCCTCATCGCGGAATTCGAACATGGCAAGGCCAACTTCCTCGCCCTCCGAGCGCTTCGCCATCGCCTCGGCGAAGGATTCCGCCAGCTGTTGACGGTTGGGAAGATCCGTATTGCTGTCATAATAAGCAAGTTTGCTTACCTTCTCATAACGGTTGCGCAGCTCATCGCCCGCATCGGCAAGACGATCCCGCATCTGCGCGGCCTCGCGGTACAACGCCTCCGTCTTTTTCAGGGATGCCGTGGCATCGGAAAGCTCCCTGTCTTTCCGCGACAAAGCCTGTCTGGCAATACGCCAGCGCTCCGCAAACACCGCCATGGCAATCAGTGCGGCAATCGCCAGAATCACCGTCACAATCAAAGCTGTCTTCATGAGGACCTCCGTCTGCATGATGCATACCGCGCACCCCCTGCGCAGAATGCAGTACCGAAACACAAAAATACCCTATCCCCGAACGGAGATAGGGTAAATCGAGGCGACGTGACTTGAACACGCGACCCCCGCGTCCCTAACACGGTGCTCTACCAAACTGAGCCACGCCTCGAACTTGCGTTTTGCTCGCTCCGAGCGATTCCGTCCGAAGTACAAAACGAAACAGCTGGAAATCAGATTCGAACTGACGACCCCTTCATTACGAGTGAAGTGCTCTACCGGCTGAGCTATTCCAGCACGCGCATATGCGCTTTCCCTGCACGCGATTGTGCAAAGAAGAATCGAGGCGACGGGATTCGAACCCACGACCTCTGCGTCCCGAACGCAGCGCTCTACCAAACTGAGCCACGCCTCGAATTTCGCGTGCTTTGATATTATGCAACACAAAAACAGAATTGTCAAGCGTAAAATTCACTTTTTCAAGCACGCGAAAAGAAAGCCTTATACGGCAGAGTTTTACTCCATCTGCCAATACACTTTTACCTCGGTTTCGCCGGTCGGAACCATGAGGATAATCTGGAAATCGAGAGGCGTCCACATGACGGAAACCATCTGGAGCTTCTGTGCTCCGTATTTCTCCTTCAGTTTCTTATCAAGAATCTCGATCCCCGCCTTATCGTAGTTCGAGCCTTCCGAGTAATAAATGAAGTACTCTTCCTTGCCGATAATCTCCTTTACAGTGGCGTTGACCTCGGGATCCGAGAGCATGTCATTGTAGAAGTGCAACAGGTCATTGATGGTCTCAACATCCTTGTCCACTCTTCCCTCGAGAGCATCGCGAACGTACTGCTTCACCCATCCGATCTCGTTGCTGGGCTCCTCGCCCATGGTGTTGAACTTTCTCTTCTCAAACTCCTCCGCCTTCTTGGTCGGAATGTTGATAACGGAAGTTCCGACGTTGCTGAACGCAATCTTGTACTCCGCCTTCGACCCGTTGCTCACGCTGCCGAATTTTACGGTGATTGTGTCCACACATGCATTTGCGTACGTGATTGCGATCTCCACATCCGTAGCGTCGGTAAAGCTTGCCAGCTGCTGGTCTCCGAGATAATAGCGCATTCCGGCAAATCCGGTGCTCACCGACTGTACAAAGCTCGCAATCTGCTCTCTGTGGATAACGTAGACATCCGTGCCGTCCTCAGTCTGATGGTACGAAAGCGTCTTCTCAAGGTTTTCCTCGGAAGCAATCGGTGCAAGCAACTGCATCAGCGTTGTATCCTTCGGAAGCACCGTCTTCGGCATGTCGGGAAAGATGTCATACAGCATGTTTACAAAGAGCCGGAACGCCTCATCCCCGGGCTCACGCAGCGCGCGGATGAGCGGATACATGTACTTTGCATCCTCCTCGCCGATTGGTTCGAACTTGTACACCATCTTGGTATTTTCCCACCACTCCCACATATGAATTCCGCCATGTTCGTGGTAGAAAAGAAACTCATGCTGCTTGGACGCGTCGGTAAATGTCTCGTCAATATAAATCAGCTCGCCATCCTCCTGCGGCACGAAGCGGTACGCTTTGCTTCTGGTCTCCGTCTCTGTGCCGTTCGTCGCCGTCATCGAGGTTGACACCGTGACATTTCCGTCGGCAAATGCATTGTGCAATCCGGTGATAAGCCGCTCCAAAGGCGTCCCCTCCGGAATGTCCGGCCCTTCCGTCACCACCGGCGTCGGCGTTCCCTCCGGGCCCGTCGTCGGTGTGGCCTCCCCGGGCGTCGCCGTCGGCGTCACCGAAGGCTCCTCCGCAGGCGTCTTCTTACCGCATCCGGCAAGGCAAAACACAGTCAACATAAGAAACAATACTGCTACCTTTCTCACTTTCATAAGAACACCCCCCATAAATGGTATTATTAGCAAGTATATCACTTGCATTTACCATAGTCAATACATTTTACCTGTAAAGTTTGACAATTCGGTCCCAAAACGCGAAATGAACAGGGCTGTTGCAAGTTCCGGAGACAAGCTCCGCCCATCGCAACAGCCCTACAATTGCTAGTTTTCCAGCCTGCGGCTTTTAGTTTTCCAATCAGTCTGTAATCATTCCCATCAGCTTGTTGCTGCGCTCCATGAAGGCCGTCATGTCGTCAGGCTCCAGCGGACCGTGGGCAAGTCTTGCAAGGTCGTAGATCTGAGCGCACAAAAGTGCGGTGTTCTCGCCATCCGCGTGGTCCTTCACGTACTGCACAAGCTTGTTGCCGGCGTTGAGCACAAGGGTGGAATCGTCGCCGACAGCGCCCTTCGCCATGCCGTACATCGCCATCATATCCTGGATACGGCGGCTCTCCTCCGAAAGGGTAATCATCGCGGGAAGATCTGCGTTCTTCAGCTTCTCGACCTTGATGTCCAGCTCGCTCTTTCCGAGTGCTTTGCGGAACGTCGCCGTCAATGCTTCGGTGAGTTCCTTCTTCTCCGCCTCGTCCGACTCCTCCTTGCAGGCGCCGGTTACATCGGCATCAATACGCTTGAAAGCAACCGTATCGTTGTCCTGCTCCAACTGCGTGATAAACGGCTGGTCAATCCGGTGCGTCATAATTACGGCGTTTAAGCCGTTCTCGCGGAACATGTTGATGTACTGGCTCTGCTGCTTCTCGTCGGTGACATAGTAGACCGTTGTCTTGGGCTTTTCGGCGTTCTCACCGTCCGCAGTGCTCTTCTCATCGGCTGTTGCGTCTGCGTTTTCCGCAGTTGCATCCGCATTTTCCGCAGTCTCCGAAGATGTCTCGGCTTTCTCGTCAGACACATCCTCGCCGGCAGCCTTCTTCGCTGCCTCCACATATTCCGGAAGGGTGATGTAATTGCCCTCAAGGTCCTTGTAGATGATGAAATCCTTCATCTTCTCGCGGAACTTCGGATCCCTCAGGCAGCCGTATTTGATGAACGGGCAGATGTCGTCCCAGCATTTTTCGTAGTTTTCGCGGTCGGTCTTGTACATGCCGGAAAGCTTGTCCGCGACTTTCTTCGCGATGTAATCGCTGATTTTCTTGACGAAGCCGTCGTTTTGCAGTGCGCTTCGCGAAACATTCAGCGGGATGTCCGGGCAGTCGATGACCCCCTTAAGAAGCATCAAAAACTCCGGAATGACCTCCTTGATGTTGTCCGCGATGAACACCTGGTTGTTGTAGAGCTTGATCGTGCCGTCCAGGCTGTCGTACTCCGTGTTGATCTTCGGAAAATACAGAATACCCTTCAGGTTGAACGGATAGTCCATGTTCAAATGGATCCAGAACAGGGGCTCCTTGTAATCATGGAAGGTGTTTCGATAGAATTCCTTGTACTCCTCTTCCTTGCACTCCGAAGGGTTGTGCAGGAAAAGCGGGAAGGTATCATTGATGGGCTTCGGGCCCTTCTTTTCCTTCTTCGCGGTATCGTCTGCTGCGTCCGCTTCCTTCGCCTTGCCGTCCGCGTCCACTTCGGCGTCGATCACCTCCGGTTTCTCCTCAGGCGCGGGCTTCGTGGCGTCCTCGAAGTAAATCGGAACCGGCATGAAGGAGCAGTATTTGCCGAGCACTTCCTTCACGCGGTACTCGTTGGAGAACTCATAGCTGTCATCGTTTAAGTACAGCGTGATCTCGGTTCCGCGCTCCGTGCGGTCCGAATCGCTCATCTCATAGTTCATGCCCTCCTCGGACTCCCAGTGCACAGCCGTCTCGCCGTCCTTGTAGGAGAGCGTGTCGATGGTCACCTTGTGGGCCACCATGAAGGCGCTGTAGAAGCCGAGGCCGAAGTGACCGATAATCTGGTCCTCGTTGGCCTTGTCTTTGTATTTGGCGAGGAAGTCCGTCGCGCCGGAAAATGCGATCTGGTTGATGTACTCCTTCACCTCCGCCGCGGTCATGCCGATACCGTTATCGATGACCGTGAGCGTCTTCTCCTCGGGGTTGCTTCGTACGATAATCTTCCACTCGTTGTCATCCGCAATCTCCGCCTCGCCGATCAGCGCAAGCTTCTTCAATTTCGTGATAGCGTCGCAGCCGTTGGAGACAAGCTCGCGAAGAAAAATGTCATGGTCCGAGTAGAGCCAC
The DNA here is from genome assembly GCA_902787715.1 of uncultured Lachnospiraceae bacterium. Taxonomy (GTDB): domain Bacteria; phylum Bacillota; class Clostridia; order Lachnospirales; family Lachnospiraceae; genus ISDg. Next base: position 400,283 of record CADAHQ010000002.1, on the reverse strand, counting down.
TTTTTTATAATGGGGAATATATTCTCCGAATTGATGGACAAATTGCCCTGTTCCAATGCCATAGAAAGCCTCCGTTCTATTCGCATCCAGCGAATTCCCGCATTTCCCGCGGGTGTCGTAATCTCTGTTTGGACGGACGCTTTTTCTCTGCATCCGCCCGACAATGTCAAGTATACTCTCCGCAAAAACGTTTGTCAATAAAAAATTAGCACTCAATTTGTTTGAGTGCTAACAATTCGTGATAAATTGATTCGGGAAATGCCGCGTCGCCGGCTATGTCAGCCGAGCAATTCCGCGACTGCCGCAAGATACTCGCCTTCGGAGCGGCATTTGCGGATGGCTTTCTTCGCCCGCTCCGCATCCGGGAAGCGGTCGCCGAGATATCCCCAGACCTCTTTCATCTTAAAGAGCGTATCCTTGCTGCCCCAAAGCCCCACATAGGCGCGGTACAGATCATCGTGAAATGCGCGAAGCTCCAGGGCGCTCATGGCGCTTCCGCCGGACAGGTCGCGAAAGATTCCCGGGTTCGTCACGGCCCCGCGGCCGATCATGACCGCCGAAAGCTTCGGGAAGCGCGCGGTGATCTCCCGCACCTCCGCGGCGCTCTTCACATCGCCGTTATAGCAAAGGGGAATCTCCGTATGGTCGTACGCGTAGGCAAATGCATCCATCCGCGGCAGGCCCTCGTACCAGTCCTCCCGCACCCGCGCATGCACAATCAGTTCCTTCAACGGATACCGGTTGTACACCGCCAAAATCGCCGGCCACTCCGCCTCGTCGGCGTAACCGACGCGGGTTTTCACCGACACCGGCATCGGCAGGTCGCGGGAAAACAGGCGGTCAAAAAAGCGCTCCATATTGGCGGTGTCCCGCAGAAATCCGCTGCCGCGATTCTTCTTTACAACCGTCCCCGAGGGGCAGCCGAAATTGAGGTTCACCTCGGTGTAGCCGAGGTCCGAAAGCAGTAAAAACATGTCATAGGCAGCGTCGGGATCGTCCGTTAAAACCTGCGGAACCACGGGGAGGCCCGCATTGTGCGAGGGGTCCACCTCGCGCCCCTGGCGCGTCTTGAACGCGCACCCCGTCACAGGCGAAAGAAACGGGGTGAAATACTTGTCCACCCCGCCGAAATGCTTTTGTAAAATCTGCCGGAAGAGGTAGCCCGTGACTTCCTCCATCGGCGCCAGATACCACTGCGTCATGCATTCCTCCGTACTGTCGGAATCATTTGCCGAACCAAGAGAACGAACCGAAGATCAAATCAAAATACCGGGCCTCCACCAGGATTGCAAGGTGGAGCGGGTAAAATGCGTAAAACAGCGTCCGAAGCCACGGCCGCTCGCTCTTGTCGTAGCCGAGCTTTCCGTTGTAACGGTACAGCAAGGGCAGCGCAATCATCCACGCGAGCATATAGATTGGTGCTCCGAGCCCCGCCAGCACGCCGGCAAGTCCCAGCGCCACCATCATGGACTTCCGCTCGTTTCGGAAGATGAAACATCCTGCCACCGTAAGCGGCGCTACCAAAGGGTAGTCCATCTGCGCAACAGCGCAGATAATCACGGCAAGGATGATGGTGGAACACATGCAGAGCATATATCCGAGGTTCTTAATCACCTGGTTCGGAAGCATGTCGCCATACCGCTTCTGCAGACGGTCCATGAGCAAAAGCATCAGCATGCAGACCGTAAGCGTGAACAAAACGTTCAGCGGAGGCACGATACCGTTGGTGAACTGCGCTTTCTCCGCCGAGGTCAGGGTGTTCGCCCAGGTCTGGTAACCGTCCTCACGCCAGATGGCGTCTCCGCCGGCCGCCTCGTAGGCCGCGCGCACCGCCTTGTCCGCCGCGATGGACTGCTGCAGCCACAAAAAGATCCAGAACAGCTCGCCGATGAGGGCGGTGACGAAAAGGCGAAGGGTGTATTTGCCGCGGGAGGCGGTCTTCACAAAGCCCTCCGCAAGCAGGAAACACGCAATCGGCAATGCCGGACGCCCGATGATGCGCAGCCATTCATACCACGGACTGCTGGGTGATAAGAAGATGACCGCAACATGGTCTGCGGCCATCGTAACAATCAAAACAATCTTCAATGCAAGCGAAGTCACTCTTTCGTCCCCCTCGTTACTTTCCTGCTCTTCCGCTCCGCCTTCGGCACCGCCACGCTTCGAAGCGCCACGACGGTCCGCGCAGGCACGGAAATGGTATCTCCGGTCAGGGTTCCCACAGCCACGCCGGGGTCGCTGGAAAGCGCCACCGCAAAGCCGTCCCTGCCGGGCAAAACGGGAATCGCAAAGGTCTGCTCCTCCCAGTACATGTTAAAAATCAAATAGAACGAATCGTCCCTGCCGTCGCGCCCGACCTTCGCAAAGTCGCCGCTTAAAAGAATTCCCAGGCAACGGTTGTACGGGCCGTCATCCGGTCTCCAGGCGTCCTTGCCGTGGACGGAGACGTCCGGCGCACCGCTTCCGAGGTAGTCGGAGCCGCGCAACGCAACCGGGTTGTGAAGCACCGGATGTGCCTTGCGAAGCGCGATGGCCTCGCGCACAAACGCGGTAAATTCCGCCCCCTTCTTCGCCTGCGACCAGTTCACCCAGCCCGTGGGATTGTCCTGGTTGTAAGCGTTGTTGTTGCCGCCCTGGGAGTTGCCGAACTCGTCGCCCGCAAGAAGCATCGGAACGCCCTGCGAGAGCATCATCGCAAGGATTGCATTCTTCCGCATCCGAAGCCGGAGGTCGCGAATCTTCTTCCGCTTGTCCGGTCCTTCCACACCGCAGTTCCAGCTGAAATTGTAATCGCTTCCGTCGCGGCCGTGCTCGCCGTTGTCATCGTTGTGCTTGACATCGTACATGTACAGGTCCGCTAAGGTAAAGCCGTTGTGGTCCGTGATGTAGTTTACGGTTCCGAGGCCGGCTGCATTTTTCGAAAGGCGTCCGGCAAATGCACGCGTCATCCCCTCGTCGCCCTTCAAAAACTTCCGGGCATCCACCAGAAAACCGTCGTTGTACTCCGCAAGGAGCGGGCTCTCCGGCTCTGCGGTCATGCGGTAGATGGCTGCCGTGTCCCAGCCGTCGCACAGAAGCTTTACGTCCGCAAGATACGGGTCCGCCGCAAGCATCGCCATATCCACGTGAGCCCCGTTACAGCGGAAGCCGTCGATGTGGTACTCGCGCACCCAGAATCGAAGCGCATCCAAAACCATGCTGCGGTTGGTATCCGCAGGAATCATAACCTCCAAAAGCACCTCGATGCCGGCGTTGTGAAGCTTCTTAACCGCCTGCTTCAGCTCGGTGTCGGCCGCTGCCGGAACGTGGGCATAGGAAGCCTTCGGCGCAAACATATAATAGTGCTTTGCGTATCCCCAGAAATTGACCTTCGCATCGCGCACCTTCTCCGCAATCTCCTCCGGAATGCGGGACGCACCGCCGCGGTAGAACGGGGAACTCACAAACGTGGGAACACCCTCCGCGCGGTCTCCCTCCCGGTAGCACTCGTTATATTCCATGATCGGCATCAGCAAAACCGCATTGACGCCGAGGCCGGCCAGATAGTCCGCCTTGGCGGCAAGGGCCGCATAGGTGCCTGCATTGGCATTCTTCAATTCCTTCGTAAATCCGCGGACATGAAGCTTATAGAGAATCATCTCGCTCATGGGAATGTGCGGCCGCACCTCGCCGTTCCAGCGAAAGGCCTGCGTGCGCACAACTCCGCGAACAAGCTTGCCGGCCGCCTGCGTCAGGCGCTTTCCGAACCGCTCCCGCCCTGCGAGAAGGCGCGTATACGGATCGACAAACCGCTCTCCCTTGGTCTCGTATTCATACTGCCAGCCGCCCTCCGGAGTCTCCGCAGGGAGTTTTACGGCAACGCAAAAGACCGCACCGAACCGGTCCGTCTCATCCATGGTCACGGAAATCTCCGGCTCCGTCGCCGCACTGCGGTACAGAAGGAGCGTCACTTCCGTCGCTCCCGGAACGGAAACGGCAAAGTTGACAAACGCCCCCGCCGCGCTCACACCGAGCGGTTCGGGCGTTCCCTTTTTCAATTCGGTTTTGCAATCAATCGCCAGTCTCATGCCGCCACCCCGTCTTTATTCACGCAATTCGTCGCTTTCCGTCTCCCGGCGCATGCGATACATCGCCTGCACCCATCGCCGGTACGCTTTTCATGCCGGACTTCAGTCGTCCTCCTCCGCGTTGACGACAAGCTTCTGTCTCTTGACAGCCATCTCGTCGCTCTCGAGGTATTCGTCGTATGTGGAAACCTTGTCAATCAGCGAGCCGTCCGGCAAAATCTCCATGATTCGGTTGCCCACCGTCTGGATGAACTGGTGGTCCTGGGAAGTAAACAGCGCAACGCCGGAGAACTTCATCAAGCCGTTGTTGAGGGCCGTGATGGACTCCATATCCAGGTGGTTCGTAGGCTCGTCAAGGATGAGCACATTCGCGCCCATAATCATCATCTTCGAAAGTAACACACGCACGCGCTCACCGCCGGAGAGCACGTTGACGGGCTTCACACCGTCGTCTCCCGCAAAGAGCATACGCCCCAGGAATCCGCGCACATACGTCACATCCTTCTCCGGAGAGAAGGGCATCAGGAAGTCAACAATCGACTCGCTGCCCTTGAAAAGCTCCGTGTTGTCCTTCGGAAAATACGCCTGCGTCGTGGTGATTCCCCACTTGTATTCGCCGGAATCGGGCTCCATCTCGCCCGCTAAAATCTTGAAAAGAACCGTGCTCGCCATGGTGTTGGAGCCGACAAATGCAACCTTGTCCTCGCGTCCGAGTACGAAGGAAATGTCGTCGAGCACCTTCACGCCGTCAATGGTCTTGGAAAGATGCGAAACCGTGAGCACCTCGTTACCGATCTCGCGGTTCGGACGGAAATCGATGTACGGATACTTGCGGGACGACGGCCGGATGTCATCCAGCTCAATCTTCTCGAGAGCACGCTTGCGGGAGGTTGCCTGCTTGGACTTGGAAGCATTGGCCGAGAAGCGCTGGATGAACTCCTGCAACTCCTTGATCTTCTCTTCCTTCTTGCGGTTGGCTTCCTTCATCTGCTTGATCATCAACTGGCTGGACTCGTACCAGAAATCGTAGTTTCCGGCGTACAGCTGGATCTTCGAGTAGTCGATATCCGCGATGTGCGTGCAGACCTTGTTCAGGAAATAACGGTCGTGGGAAACCACGATGACCGTGTTGTCGAAGTTGATGAGGAACTCCTCAAGCCACTGAATCGCCGCCAGATCAAGGTGGTTCGTGGGCTCGTCGAGCAAAAGAATATCCGGGTTACCGAATAGCGCCTGGGCCAAAAGAACCTTGACCTTATCGCTGCCGTTTAACTCGCTCATCTGCATATAATGCATGTCGGTCTCAATGCCGAGGCCGTTTAAAAGCGTCGCCGCGTCGGACTCCGCCTCCCAGCCGTTCATCTCGGCAAATTCATTCTCCAGCTCGCTGGCCTTGATGCCGTCTTCCTCCGAAAAATCCTCCTTGGCGTAGATGGCATCCTTCTCCTGCATGATGTCGTAGAGCCGCTTGTTGCCCATAATAACCGTATCCAGCACGTTATAGGCATCGTATTTGAAGTGGTCCTGCTGCAGGAACGAGAGCCGCTGTCCGGGGGTGATGATGACATCGCCCTTGGTGGGCTCCAGCTGGCCGTTCAGAATCTTTAAAAAGGTGGATTTGCCGGCACCGTTCGCACCGATGATGCCGTAGCAATTGCCCTCCGTAAATTTGATGTTCACATCCTCAAACAGCGCCTTCTTGCCGATGCGCAGCGTGATGTTACTTGCCTGTATCATTGGGGTGTCTCCTTACTGTGAATGTATGTCCTGTTGTATGTACGAACGGCACTCATGGAAGAGTGTGTGAACAAACCTCACTCATAGAAAACGACGATGTCGTTTTCTATTTCGTGTGGGCGGGCGGCAACTTCGTTGCCACCGCCCCTTTTTGCCATAATCACGCCAACCTCGAAAGCAAGCTTTCGGTTTGTCGGTGATTACGGCAAACGGTTTGTTCTCTATGAAGTTACCTTTCTTTTATCATATCTCAAAGAGCATCTCCGCGTATGTCGGTACCGGCCAGAGGTCGCGGTCGATGACCATCTCGAGGCGGTCGATGGGACGGCGCAAAGCCTCCATGGCGGGAACCACGTAGGTGTGGAAGAACTCCGCCATCTCGCGGCCTTCCGGCTTCGTCACGGCTTCCTCATCGAGTCTGCGAAGCTCCGTGAGGGCGTCCTGCGCCTGGCGCAGAAGCTGCGAGGTCTCTAAAAGAAGCTCAATCTGAACACTGGTGTCCGCCTCGGGCACGGCAGCCGTGATGGTCTTCACGGAATCCGCAAGGCGAGTCGTGAAGCGAATCACGGCGGGGATGTATTTGCAACCCGCCATGGAAATCATGGTGCGGGCCTCGATGTTGATAGCCTTTGCGTAAATCTCGTAATCAATCTCCGCGCGGCTCCGAAGTTCGGTCTCGGTAAATACGCCCTGATGTCCGAAGGTTGCGATTGCCTTCTCCGTAACAAGGGACGGAATCGCGTCAACCATGGAGCGAAGGTTCGGCAGGCCTCTTCTTGCGGCCTCCTCAACCCACTCCTGCGAATAGCCGTTGCCGTTAAAGATGATGCGCTCGTGCTCTGCGAGGGAAGCCTTAATCAGGTCATGCACCGCCATCTCAAAGTCCGGAGCGGCCTCCAGAATATCTGCGAAACGCTCTAAGGTCTCTGCGACAATCGTGTTCAGAACCGTGTTCGCGTCCGCAATGGACATGGAGGAACCGACGGAACGGAACTCGAATTTGTTGCCGGTAAATGCAAACGGCGACGTGCGGTTTCGATCCGTCGCGTCACGTCCGATGGACGGAAGTGTGGACACGCCCGTGTAGAGGCGGCCTTCCTTCTTCAGGCGCTTCGCCTCGCCGGTCTCCACCAGCTGCGTGACAACGTCGTCAAGCTGCTCGCCGAGGAACACCGAGATGATGGCCGGCGGAGCCTCGTTGGCGCCCAGACGATGGTCGTTTCCGGGATTGGCCGCGGAAAGGCGCAAAATGTCGGCATGGTTGTCCACTGCCTCCAAAACCGCGGTCAAGAACAAAAGGAACTGCACGTTCTCATTGGGCGTCTTGCCGGGATTTAAGAGATTCTTGCCGGTATCGGTAATCAGCGACCAGTTGTTGTGCTTGCCGGAACCGTTTACGCCGGCAAAGGGCTTCTCGTGCAGGAGGCACTCCAGGCCGTGGCGCTTTGCCACCTTCTTCATGCACTCCATAATCAGCTGGTTGTGGTCCGTGGACACGTTGACGGTGGTGTATACCGGAGCAAGCTCGTGCTGCGCGGGCGCCGCCTCGTTGTGCTGCGTCTTTGCGTAGATGCCGAGCTTCCAAAGCTCGCGGTTCAGCTCCTTCATGAAGGCGCCGACACGCTCCTTCAGGCTTCCGAAGTAGTGGTCGTCCATCTCCTGCCCTTTGGGAGGCTTCGCGCCGAACAGCGTGCGGCCCGTAAAGATCAAGTCCTCACGCTTCATGTAATTCTTGTGGTCAATCAAAAAGTATTCCTGCTCCGCGCCCACCGAGCACTCTACACGCTTCACGTCATCGTGGCCGAACAGCTTCAGAATGCGAAGCGCCTGCTTGTTGATGGCCGCCATGGAGCGAAGAAGCGGTGTCTTCATATCGAGGGCATCGCCGGTGTAGGAGCAGAAAGCCGTCGGAATGCAAAGCGTCACGCCCGACGCGTCCTCTCGAAGGAAGGCCGGAGACGTAAAATCCCACGTGGTATAGCCCCGCGCCTCAAAGGTTGCGCGTAAACCGCCGCTGGGGAACGAGGAAGCGTCCGGCTCGCCCTTGATGAGCTCCTTGCCGGAAAACTCCATGATGGCCTTGCCGCCCGGAGCCGGCGTGATAAACGAGTCATGCTTCTCCGCCGTGATTCCGGTAAGGGGCTGGAACCAATGCGTAAAATGCGTCGCTCCGCGCTCGATTGCCCAATCCTTCATGGCGCAGGCAATCTCCTGCGCAACCTCGCCGGTCAGCTGCTCCGACCGCTCCATCGCATTCTTCCAGGCCTCGAAGGTCTCTGCCGAGAGCCTCTCCTTCATCACTGTCTCATTGAACGAATCCATTCCGAAGATTTCGGTCAATTGTTCCGCCATGTGTCTCCACCTCTTGTATGTATTCCTTTACAGCTGCCACCGGCATCTGCCGGTCTTTCCGATGAACCGGCGCCGCTTTGTCACGGCGTCTTATCCAGATGTATGTCAACCTGCGTGAACGGGATGGTAAATCCGCGCTCCTGCATCGCGTACTTGATATCCTCCATCAAGCCAAAGTAAACCGGCCAATAGTTTTCCTTCTTCACCCAGACACGGAAGACCATGTTGACGGAGCTCTCGCCGAACTCCTTCACATAGACCTCGTACGGGCGATCCGAAAGCACCTTGTCGTTGCTGTTTGCAAGCGAAAGAAGCATCTCGCGGACGCCGCGGATATCGTCCTCATACGAAATCGGCACGATAATGTCCACACGGCGCTCCGGCTGCGCGGACACATTGATCAGATTCGAGTTGGCCAGACTTCCGTTAGGAAGAATAACCGTGCGGTTGTCGGGCGTCAGAAGTCTTGTATAACAGATTCCGATCTCCCGGACCGTCCCCTCCATTCCGGAGGCAACGATGTAATCACCCACAACGAACGGTTTTGTCAGAAGAATCAATACGCCGCCCGCAAAATTGGAAAGGCTTCCCTGCAGCGCCAGACCGATGGCCAAGCCGGCGGAACCGATGATGGTCGCAACCGATGTGATGGGCAATCCGAGAAGTTCGAACAGCATCACGAACAGAATCGTGTACATGCCGACTTTGCAAAGGGAGGCAAGGAACTTCGCAAGACCTGCGTCCATCCCCTTCTGCTGCCGCACCGCAAGCCCGCGCTCCAACAGCGTCAGAATCTTCCGAATCACTTTTCGACCGAGCCACCACAGGAAGATGGCGAACAGGATGCGGACTGCCACAGCGGCAAAAAGCGCCATCGCCGTTGTCAGATCTCCCCGGGAAAGGCATTGTAAAAACTCTTTCATGCTCAGTCTTTCTCCTTAAGAATCGGCGTGCAGGTAAAAATCGCACAGCCGAGCGGCGGAATCGTGATCTGGATGGAATTGTCACGTCCGTCGACGCGCTCCTCCTTCGACTGCTTCAGCCGCGCATTGGTGTGGCCGCTGCCGCCGTAAGCGGTGGCGTCACTGTTGAAGATTTCTTTGTATTTGCCGGCGAAGGGAACGCCCACCGCCTGCTTCTCGTAAACCACAGGGGTAAAATTGCAAACCACGAAGAGGGACTCCTCGGGCTTCTCGGTCTTGCGCACAAACGTCACGATGCTGTGATCGGCGTCAAGACAGCTCATCCACTCAAAGCCGTCCGGATCCTGGTCAAGCTTGTAAAGAGCAGGATGGGAAACGTACAGAGCGTTCAAATCGCGCACCATTGCGTTCATCTTCGCATTTAACGTGCCGCCCTCGTCGCCCTCCACCTTGTCCGTAAGGAGGTGCCACTCGAGGCTCTTCTCCTCGCTCCACTCCGCAAGCTGCGCCATATCCTGTCCCATGAAGAGAAGCTTCTTGCCGGGATGGCAGGCCATGTAGCCGTAAGCGACACGAAGGTTTGCGAACTTCTCCTCGTAGGTGCCGGGCATCTTTCCGAGCATCGAGCCCTTGCCGTGCACCACCTCGTCATGGGAAAGCACGAGGATGAAATTCTCACTGTATGCATAAATCATGGAGAACGTAAGGGACCCGTGGCACCCGCGGCGGAACAAAGGATCCTGCCGCATGTAGGTCGTGAAGTCGTTCATCCAGCCCATATTCCACTTGAAATCAAAGCCGAGACCGTCGTCGTTCAAATCGCCCGTAATCTTCGGCCAAGCCGTCGATTCCTCGGCAATCATCAAAGCGCCCGGCACGCGCTTCTTAGCGATGGAGTTCAGGTGCTTTAAAAGCTCAATCGCTTCGAGATTCTCGTTGCCGCCGTACATGTTGGCAACCCACTCACCGTCGTTCTTGCCGTAGTCGAGATACAGCATCGACGCCACCGCATCCATGCGGATACCGTCCACATGGTACTGCGTGAGCCAGAACAACGCGTTGGCAATCAGGAAGTTCGAAACCTCCGGACGGCCGTAGTTGAAAATCAGCGTGCCCCAGTGCGGATGGCTTCCCTTGCGGGGGTCCTGATGCTCATACAGGCACGTTCCGTCGAAGTTCGAAAGGCCGAAGGTATCCCTCGGAAAATGCGCCGGCACCCAGTCGAGAATCACGCCGATTCCCTGCTCGTGCATATAGTTCATGAAGAACATGAAATCCTCCGGCGAACCGTAGCGCGAGGTCACCGCATAGTAGCCGGTCACCTGGTAACCCCAGGAAGCGTCCAGCGGATGCTCCATCAGAGGCATCAGCTCGATGTGTGTATACCCCATCTTCTTCACATATTCCGCAAGCATCACGGCGAGTTCGCGATAATTGTAAAAGCTTCCGTTCTCCTCCTCGGGCTTCTTCCACGAGCCGAGGTGAACCTCGTAGATGGACATCGGCGAAGCCTTGAAATCAATCTTCTTCCGGTCCTCCATGTAACGGCCGTCAGTCCACGCAAAATCCCGAAGATCTGCGACTCTCGAGGCCGTTCCCGGGCGAAGCTCCGCCGCGTTGGCGTACGGATCGGCCTTTAAGTAGGTGAGACCACCCTTCGCCTTCAGCTCAAACTTGTATAGCTCTCCGGCTCCGACATGCGGGATGAACAGTTCAAAGATGCCGCTGCCCCCAAGACGCCGCATCGGGTAGAGACGTCCGTCCCAGTGATTGAAGTCACCGACCACGGAAACGCGCAGTGCATTGGGCGCCCAGACGGCGAAATACGTGCCGTCGACGCCGTCCAGAGTCATCGGATGAGCTCCGAGCTTCTCGTAGATGGTATAGTGAATGCCGGCGTTAAATTCGCGGCAATCCTCCTCCGTAATCTGCGGCCAGAACCGGTACGCGTCCTCACAGATGCGCTCACCGCCGGGATAGAAGAAGCGGAAGCGATATCTTCCCTCCGGCGCCAGACATGCGAAAAATCCGCCCTCGTCCACGCACTCCATCTCGATTTCTTCGGCTTTCCCGGGCTCGCCCAGCAAAAGAACCGCCCGCTCCGCATTGGGATCGAACGCGGTATAGAGCATGCCGCTCTTTGTCTTGTGCGCACCGAGCACCTGATGGGGATCATCATGCTCCGAATACACGATTGCCTCAATCTCCGGCCATCTCATCAGCTTGTACAACGTCTCATCCATACTTGCTTTTCCTCCGTGTCCGTTTCTTTCGTTCCATCGCATCTCGCGCTAATACGTGTTTTTTACTCCAGATACCACGCGTCGGTGGCGGTATCGCCTTCCTCGGGCTTCGGCGTATATCTCTTCAAAATCTTCTCCATGAGGAACGACTTTAAAAGCGTGTAAACGCCGAAGATAAAAAGATAAGCCGGCGGGAACAGGTAACACAGGATTCCCGAAAGGAAGAGAATCACTGCGATAACCAGCGTCGTCGGCAGGTGTCGCAACGATAAGACAAATGACATGCGAAGTGTCTTCCGGACTGTCATCGTAAAACGGGACAGAATCGGATAAACATACATCGAGATAAAGATAAACAAAAGCGTGAAGAGAACCCAGACAGCAAAGTAAATCTGTCCGATGGTGCTCCCCGCTCTCATAGCCATTGCATACTCATAGCAGATATAAGCCGAAGCCCCGGCTGCAATCTGAATCAGACCGATGATCAGGCCCTGCTTAAAATTGTTCTTAAACGCCCGAAAATACTCCGTCGTCGCATAGCTACGGCTCCTGCGGACATTCTTTACAATCGCATAGTAAAGCGCCGTAGCTGCCGGCCCGATGCCGAGCAATACGGTGAGAATAAAATACAGATTCAAAACAAGCACGTCCCACGCCTTGTTCATAAACGAGAAAAATTTGTTCTCTGAATTAAAGATATCGCCTGCGTTCATGCTGCCCTCAAAATACAATTTCCGGTATTTCCCGCGCCCTGCTCTCCGCCGTCTCCGACCGCAGCGCACAGTTATGATAATTGTACCTTATTTGCCGGTATTCGTCAAGTCAGGAGTTGCCAACTTCAGGTCTTTTCCGTGCTATTTCGGTTAGGCATTCCACCACACAAAAAACGGGGCGCACAAACGCCCCGTTTCCAATGTAATGCATGTCCTTTACCATTCCCAATCTACAGTAGCTGTCCCCACCAAATCATCGCCTTGCTCGTACCCGGTTTCTAACACAATCTCAATCGGGAAGTTGCATTTGTCGAATTGTATTGACTCTTTCAGGAACGTCACCCCTTCACGGTAATCCATAAGGAGTCTCTCCACATCATCACTTGGGTTGTCGTTCTTAACTCCCGAGGCATATGGCAGAACACTCTCCTCTACATTCAGTAATATGCGGATAGCATTCGACTCTTTAACATATTGCGCACGAGGAAACAGTTTCAGAAGATTAACAGTCTCCTCATCCGCGCAATTGTTCACAACTGCCACAGACATTGAAGAAATCCACTCATTGATTTCTTCAAGTCTAACGTTAACGTTGGTAAAGCTATCATCGCTTGTCGGAACATCAACCCTCGCTTTCTGGATCGTGCAAGTCGAGTTCTCTCTTTTATTTCCGACCAAACCTTTTCCATCATCGTAATCTTTGCGAACTGTTTGTGCTATAACAATTGTCCCTCCAATTCCAACCGCCATCACAAGGCAAAGAATCCCCATCCAATATTGTCGAAATCTCATAACCAGCCTTCCTTTCCGTACTGAGCAATCGTTTCCACAAACCATTCGGTTTCCCTAAAGAGGTCATGCGCTCACACCATCTACCTTCCCAACTAATAATCTACAACTTTATTTTTTGCTTGTCAAGGTTTCAAAGACTATAGCGTATACAACTGCCGAATGCTCCTTCCGGCAGTAGAATTCTCCGGGAGTCTGTGGTATACTGTGGATGTCAGCATTCCCGCGCGGAGATTTCCCTTCGTTACCGGCGGCGTTCCCGCGAGAGGATTATCGCGACAAATGCTGCATTTGCAAGGAGGAGAAACCCATGACCAGGACCGCTTTTCGAAGAACTGTTTTGATGCTTATAATTATTCTGCTGCTTGCATTCGTCGGCATCCTTGTGTCACGGATACTTCCGAAGAAAGGCAGCAGCAACACCACGGAACCCATCCCCGTTGTTGAAGTCAAGTCGGATGCTGAAATTGCGAAGGCGTATTTTCCGGAGGATTACATCGGTTACCGATATCCTGTTCTGCCGACCATGTCTACCTGGCCTTACGGAAATCATGCTGATATGATAAGCGTCTGTCAGATTCCGGAGAATGTTCTTAAGGAGATGTCCACAGAAGAATTGCTGGAATCCGTTTTGTACTATCCGCTGTTTCCCGACGCTTACCTATACGATTCCCGACAAAAAGCATACGAAATTTTCAAGAACAGCATGGGGGCATTTGCCGAATTGAGCCGCAGGGAAGACCGTGTAGCGTGCCTTGACCGATACTGGGACACGCATCGCGGCACCTCCTATCTCGTAACAGGTGTTTCCGAGGAAATCTTCCACGCGAATCCCCTTTCCGTGGCCTTCTTTCTCGCCGGGCAGGAGGATTTTCAGGATTCCAATCTTTCAAAGATTTTAGATGATACACCTTCCACATACTCCTTCCGGCAGTAGAATTCTCCGGGAGTCTGTGGTATACTGTGGATGGCAGCATTCCCTTGCGGAGATTTCCCATCGTTACCGGCGGTGTTCCCGCGAGAGGATTATCGCGACAAATGCTGCATCTGCAAGGAGGAGAATTCGAATGGAACAAAGAGATTTCGGTTTGGTTTTCGGCGGCGGCGGAGGCAAAGGCTCCTACCAAATCGGCGTGTGGAAGGCGCTTCGCTTCCTCAAAATGGACTCCTGGATCAAAGCGATTTCCAGCGACTCCATCGGCACGCTCAATGCCGTCATGTTCTTAAACGGGGATTACCAGAAGGCCGAGGATGCCTGGTATAACATCCGCCCCGTACAGTTTTTGGATATCACGCCCGAGGGTGTCTGCTCCCGCGACGGCTTGATTAAGATTCTCAACGAGCTGGTGGACCTTCAGAAGATTTCCGATTCGCCGATTAAAACGTATACTACCCTCGCCAGGAAATCCGATTATACGGAGTCCTACCAGGTTGTATCGCGGCTCTTCCGGCAGCGCGACGACGATGTCGAGGTGGAGGGCGAATATGTTCTTCTGAACGGCAAAACCCCGGAGGAATTGATGCAGCTTCTGCTGGCTGCGACGTCCATGCCCTTTGTGTATGACCCGGTCACCATCAACGGCATCACCTACCGCGACGGCGGCATCTACGACAATCTCCCGCTGCGCCCCCTGATTGAGGACGACATCAAGCATCTGATTCTCGTATGCCTTTCGCCGAACTACGAATATGACATCATGTGCGCGTCCCGCGCGGACACCATCATCATGATCACGCCGAGTCAGGAAATCGGTGCTCTTCTCACCGGCACCCTGGACTTCGACGGCCGCAACGCGGCATACCGCCTGAACTTAGGCTTCTACGACACGCTCCGTGCGTTTGAATATTACGAGCGCCGGATGCTCGGCTTCCCGGTCTCCTCTGCGGAGAAAGAAGCCCGCGCCCGCGAGGACCACGAGAAAGCGCTCGCCGCAGCCAATGCGCAGAACGCCATTGCAAGCGCCAACCGCAACTTCAGCAAGATCGACGAGATGATGAAAAAGCTCGGCCTGTAACCCACCAAAAACCAACACCGCCCCCGGTTTTCCCGGGGGCGTTTTGCATTTGCCGAACGAACCGAAGATTGGGACCGAAGCAACCGATTCGGATCGGCTCCAGTCGACTATGCGCATTCTTCAACTGCATAGGCGGGGCGTTTTTTGCGGGGCTTGCCCGCCGCCTTGAAAAGAAGCAAGGAAGGCGTCGTGCTGCGAGAGGCGCTTTGCGCCTCTACACCGCAAGACCGGTTACGGGCTTGCGGATAACCTGAAAACGCCCCATGCAGTTTCGAATACGCTGAGTCGACTTCGCCGGGAGTTCACACTCCCGGCGAATACCGCATGCTCCTCATCGGTTGTTCGGTCCCTTCTTCGGTTCTTCAGAAACAATGGCGCCCCCGGGAAACCGGGGGCGGTGTATTTATGTTCAGTTGCGCTTTCCGATGGTGATGTCACCGGAGGAGGTTTCCACGGATAGCTTGGAGGTGCCGGCGCCGCTTACGTAGCGCTTGCCGTCCTTGGCGAAGGGAAACTCATAGGTGATATCGCCGCTGGAGGTGTCAAATTCCGCCGTGAGCTCGGCGTCGGCGGGGAGCAGAAGTTTCACGTCGCCGGAGGAAGTTTCGATATCTGCGGAACTGGGGGCTTTTGCGAAACTTGCTTCGCAGCGGCCGCTGCTGGAATCCGACTCGAAGTTACCCACGGTATCGGCCGTTACCTTGATACGACCGGAACTCGTTTTCGTGCGAAGATTGATGACTTCTTCCGCGGTGATGTCAAGAGCTCCGGAGGAGGCTTCCGCCGCAATCTTCCGGCTCTTGCCGGTCTGCTTCACCACGATATCGCCGGAGGAGGACTCCACGGAAATCTCTTCCGCTGTCGCAGTCAGGGTGATATCTCCCGAGGAGGCATCCACCTTGATGTTCGTGGCCGTGCAGGCTACATCCACGTCGCCCGAGGAGGTGTCGACATCCACGTTTTCTGCGGTGACGCCGGTGCATTTGACGTCGCCTGAGGAAATCTGAATCTTCAGATCCGACAGGTTCGTGTCCGCGGGGATTGTGACGGTCAGTTTCTTGTCAAGGTGATTCAGGTCCATATTTCTGCCCGAATCGCAGAAACGGATATACAGTGTCGTGCCGTCCACCCAGGTGTGCACTTTTCTTTTGTCGTCCAGTTCCTTCTTAGCCGTCTCCGTGATTTTAATGGATTCTCCGGTGTTTCCGGTGAGGGTTACCTGACCGGAGAGATAGTCGATATCGATTTTCTCAATCTTGTCTTTGATCTCGCGGTCGCCCGCGGTGTATTGGTCGCTGTTGTCGTAGATATAGCTGGTGACTCCCATGAAGCTGCAGCCGCACAGGGCTCCGGCAAGGGCCAGAACCCCCGCTGCCATCAAGATACGAATCAATTTTCTCATTTTCTGTTTCCTCCGAGTACTTTCTTAAGAATTCCGATAATTGCAAGCGTCGCCCCCACGGCGATTCCGGTGTATGCGAACACCGGCGACCCCTGCGAGTAAACTACAACTTCCCCGGGACCCGGATCTTTCATCGTCAGATCCAGAATCAGCTCGGTTCCGAACACGCCAAATCCGCAAAGAATCGCAAGGACAGCGCCCGTCTTGGCAAGCTTGCCGATGGGCAGGTAGCGAATGATCAGGAACACAACCCACGTTAAGATTACAAGAGGCACGGAGATTCCGAAGGAAATCCGGAAGAATCCGCTGCCGGCGCGCAGTCCGATGCACACGAGCATCAAAAAGAACGTCAGGGTGCAGGCCGCCATCACGGCAAGGCCTTTGCAGTTGCCTAAGAATTCACATAACGGCTTGTGGCAGGCAAGAATCGGCCCAAACAAAACCGTCAGCCCGAACAGAACCGCTGACGCCGCGGTGAAGAACCATTTGCCGGCGGTGTACAGGCAGACAACCCCTAAAAGCGCAATCACGCTGGCCGTAAACGATGTGAGTGTGTAGAACAGCTTGTTCTCGGGCACCAACAGCGGCACCACGAAAAGCGACGCCGGGATCAGCATCGCGGCAAGCACGATGAAGAACCAGTTCAATGCGCTGCCGGTGGCGAGGTTGACAATCAGGCACACCAGAATCGGAACGGCGAAGATTGCCGCAATCACGCTGCCCGCAAGGGCACTCTTTTTCTTAAAATACTTCGACTGGGATTCGATGACATCCTCCTTCTCCCGGAAGATAACCTCATCCACGGTGGTGTCGCGCAGTTGCTCCAGATATTCGCGGCAATGCGGGCATTCCGCCAGGTGGTCTTCCACGGCCTTCGTACTCGCCGGTCCGCACACACCGTCCTTGTACAACGGCAGAAGGTCCTCGATCATGTTACATTCGTATTTCATGATTTTTCCATCCTTTCTTTTACCATCATTCTTGCTCGATGAAACGTAACCCGGGCCCAGGTTTCCGTTTTTCCGAAGATCGAGCCGATCTCCTTGAAGGACAACTCCCCAAACACACGAAGCTGAAATACTTCCTTGTACGGTTCATCCAGATTGTGCAGCACCCGATGGATTCGCAGTGAGGCGTCCGCATCTGCGAGACTCTCCTCCATGCTCTTCCCCGTGTCCGGCTGCTCCTCCGAAATCGGCGCGTCCGTGAACCGGGATTGTCGTCGTTTCTCGTCGACGAAGAGATTTTTCGCGATGGCGCACAACCAGGTGGCGCCGTCGCTCTCCCCCCGGAACGTCTTCTCGGTGGATATCGCCCGGAAGAACGTTTCCTGTGTAATCTCCATTGCATCTTCCCGGTTACCCGTCAGCGTCATCGCGTAGGAAAAAACCTTCATGTAAAATGCTTCATACAATTTTTCCGCGGTGTTTTTGTCCATGCCTCTCGAGTTTCCTTTTTTTGTGATTTCGTCGATTAGACGCACGAATCACGGTTTCGTTACAAGAAAAAATGAAAAATTTCAAAAAAATTTTAAATCCCCTTCAAAATCAGGTCCCGGTACGTTCGAAATGCGGACGCAACGCCGCGCTCCTCACGGATTTCCCGCGGGGTCGCCCAGCTGTATTCCGCCCCCGGTGCGATTGTCTCCGGGACGTCGATGCGGTAGCCCCGCATCTCCCACTCCACGTGGCTGAAAACATGTCTGCTGTCGGGAAGCCGTTTTGCGTGAAGACCTTTTTCTTCCGATTCCCTCCGAAGGATCCCGGCTGCCGCCTTCTTCGCTGCCGCAGGCGACAGTTCTCCGACCACTCCCGGGAACTCCCACATTCCCGCAAGCAGGCCTTTCGCAGGCCGGCGATGTAAAAGGACACGCTCCCCGTCCGTAATAACAAGCACGGTCCGCTTTTCCACCGGCCGCGCCTTTTTCTCCGTTTTCGCCGGAATCTCCGCCGTCAAATCCTCCCCAAATGCCGCGCACAAGTGCGACAACGGACAGTCCTCACAGTGCGGCTTTCCGTTCGGGATGCACACGGTGGCCCCGAGGTCCATGACCGCCTGGTTGAAACGGCCGGGCGCCGACTGCACCTTCGTTGGGTGGGCGACGGGCGCGCCCGGAATTGTCTTCTCTTCCGCGCATTTTCCGCGAGATTTTTCATTCTGCTCTTCCGTATACGCGGAGATTGCCTGCCGCAACTGCTCCCCGACCTGCTTTTTGAAGCTGTCGCTTCGGATGTCCCCGCGGTACCCGGTCACGCGGGCAAACACGCGAAGCACATTGCCATCCACCGCCGGAACCGGAATCCCAAAGGCGATGGAAGCGATGGCGCCTGCGGTATAGTCACCGATTCCCGGCAATTCCCGAAGCAGCGCATAATCCGCGGGCAGCTGACCGTTGTGTTTGTCGCAAAGCACCTTCGCCGCCTTCGCGATATTGCGGACGCGGGAGTAATACCCTAAGCCCTCCCAGAGCTTCACAAGGCGGTCTTCGGAAGCCTCCGCAACCGATTGTACGTCCGGCAGTTCCGTAAGGAACCGGTCATAATATGCGCGAACCGCCTCCACGCGGGTCTGCTGAAGCATGATCTCCGAAATCCACACGTGATACGGTGTCGGGTCCTCGCGCCAAGGCAGAATGCGCGCATTGTAGTCGTACCAAAACAAAAGCGACGGGACAGCCTCGCGATACCGCTCCGGCTCCCGCTTTTCAAAAGTTTTCCGGTTTTCCGCACATTCCTTCCGGCTTCCCATCGTCGTTCTCCTAAAGTAATTCTTACTATGTCTCCGGTTGGTTTTCTTGCCCGTCGACAGTGTCGATTATACCATACTCCACGCCGTCCGGGCAAACAAAAAAGGCCAACCGGACATGCCGGCCCGGCGTTCCCGCCGGCACAGCCCGTCCTGCTGACCTTTCCTTCTTGTTTTGCGCTCACGTGCCAAGCGTGAATCGCCTGTTGCTCCGGCATCCTGCCGCCTCAGCAGCCCGGTCTTTACGCCCCTGCGGGTGCGCCGTCCGCAAGCACGGGGTCCTCGCCCTTGAGGGCCTGCATTTGCAGCTGGGCCGTAACAAGGCCGTAGTAGATGCCCTTCTTCTCCATCAACTCGTTGTGGGTGCCCACCTCGGCGATGTGGTGGCCGTCGATGACAACCAGACGGTCCGCATCCTTGAGGGTCGACAGGCGGTGTGCGATGGCGAATGTGGTGCAGCCCGCCGTCAGGCGCTCCAGAGCCTTCTGAATCAGGTACTCGCTCTCCGTATCGAGAGCGGAGGTCGCCTCGTCAAGGATGAGAAGCTTCGGCTTGTTGAGAATCGCGCGCGCGATGGCGAGGCGCTGTCTCTCGCCGCCCGAAAGGCTGTAGCCGTGCTCTCCGACGTAGGTGTTGTAGCCGTCGGGCGTCTTCACGATGAAATCATGGGCATTTGCCATCTTGGCCGCCATGATGATTTCCTCCTCCGTCGCGTCGGGCTTGGCAAACCGCAGATTGTTGTAGATTGTGCCGGCGAAGAGGAAGTTCTCCTGCAGCACGACGCCGATCTGCGAATGGTATTTCTCGATCTTCAGGTCGTTGATGTCCTTGCCGTCGATTAAGAGCTGACCGTCATCCACCTCGTAGAGGCGCATGATGAGGTTGATCATCGTCGACTTTCCGGTGCCGGATGCGCCTACAAGACCAATCATCTCGCCGGGCTTCACCTTTAAGTTGATCTTCTCCAAAACCGGCTCGTACGAGCGGTACCCGAAGGTCACATCCTTAAATTCCACCTCGCCCTTAAGGTCGATATCCTGGGCTTCCTCGTGGTCGCGGATCAAAGGCTCCTCGTCCATGACGTCGTAGATACGCTCGAGGCTGGTCATCAGCTGGGTGATCATTCGCGGAAGGAATGTCATCCACCCCAGAGGCCCGTACAGCATCCAGGTGTAAGTGATGAACTGCTGCAGCTGGCCCACCGTGAAGCGGTCCTCCAACACGCCGACACCGCCGAAGTACGTTACAACGTAGATGCCCAAGCCCATCACAAAGGAAACCAGCGGGAACAGCGAAGCCCAGAAGACTTCGTTTCGCTCCTGCACCTTTGCAAAATCATCGGTGAGCTTGCGGAAATGCTCCGTCTCCTGCTCCTCGGTACCGAAGGACTTCACCACACGCATGCCCGAGAGAATGTCCTGCAGGCCGCTGTTGGTCTTGTCAAAGCGATGCCACTGCATGTGGAAACGCTTGTGAATGTTCTTGCGGAACGAGATGGAAAGCCCGAGGGCAATCGGCACGAAGACAACCGACATGATTGTGAGCTTCCAGTCCATCATAACCATATAGATGACCACGGAAACCATGGTGATGATGCAGGAGAACATTCCGGAAAATGCCTCCTCCATGAATCTTCGAACCTGTGCCGTATCGCTGACGATGCGGTTCATGAGCTCGCCGGGACGGCGGTCCTGAATGAACGAGAGCGACAACAGCTGGACTTTCTTGTAGAGCATTTGCCGAAGGTCCATGCTCATCTTGGTACCCATGGAGATACACATCCAGTAGCGGAGCACATGCAGTAAGATCGTGATGATCGTGACTCCAATCATGGCGCCCGCATAGATGCCGATCTCCTTCCAGCCGCCCTTGCCGGGCACCAGGTAATCATCGATAAAAATCTGCTGGATCTTCGGGATCACCAGCTGGATGATTGCTACGCAAAGCATCAAAACCGCGATGACTGCGAGCCATCCTTTATAAGCTCCGCAGAGCTTGAAAAACTTCCAAAGAACGGAGGGCTTGTGACTGCATTTGGGGCACTCTCGCGTGCCGCGCAGCGCCCGCCCGCAGATGGGACAGGTCTTGTCGTACTCACGACTGATCACCTGCTTTTTGATGCCGTCCCGCAGAAGAAGCGCGCCCTTGGCGATAAATGCCACCCGGGACACATGCTTCATGGTAAACCGCGCCAGAATCTGCTCCGTGTCGTTTTGCACGGTCTTCGCAATCAGAAGACCGTTGTTGACGAGCGGGTCGCATTTTAAGTACGTGATGTCCGAAAGTGCGAGGTCGGTCTCTGTCTGCGTACCCGCAATCACCAGAAGGCGCTTGTTCGTCACGACCAGATAGCGGTCGTGGGTAAGCTTGCCTTCGCGGTCGATGTCGCAGGGCGAGCAGTACTTTATCTCCTCTCCGTCCGCCGGCGTGAAGGCGCCCCGTTGCGCCGCCGGCAGGTCAAACAATAGATTCATTCGTATCCTCCTTTTCCATTACAGGAACAGGTCAAGCTTCTTTAATTCCCCCGCAGAAAGCTGCGTATAATCCGGTATCTCGAAACGGTTTCCGTCAAGGTCGGAGATCATCAGGCGCACGTCGCTTAAGCTCACCACGGAGCTCGAGTTCATGTAGATGACGAATTTGCACGGACCCTCCGTGGTCACAACGTCCCAGTAAGCGTGGCCGTACTCCTCCTTGATGTCGTTGATCTTCGTGATCACCGGCGTAAAATACCGAAGGCTCATCTGCTCCTCGAGCATCTTCCGGGTCTCCTTGGAGACGTCCTTTGCGATGTCCTTGATGATGCCGATTTCCTTCGACTTCTCCTCCGTCGTACGGATAGAGATATACGTATTCGGAGCGGTGAACGGAAAGCTCCGGACGACGCGCACGCGGTCGTAATGCTCTGCCTTGCCGTCCTCCCCTTCGGGGATGTCGAGGCTCACAAAACCGCCTGCGGTGCGCTCGAACTTCGCGTTCGCATCGCTTAAGAAGCGCATGCGGAGCATTTCCTCCGTCTCGGCTTCCATCTGTTCAAGGTTGAATTCCTCATCCGCTCCCTCAAAATTCTTAAAACCCATACTGTACTCCTATCTGCAGGCATCTTCCGTCGGAAAATGCCGCCTCATATGTTCGTTGTGTGCGATACCCCCGCACCGTTACTCAATTCCCTTGAGAGCCAGCGCTTTGGTCTGCAGCTCCTTCAGCTTGTAGTACACACCCTTCTTCGCGATGAGCTCCTCGTGGGTTCCCTGCTCGGCAATCTTGCCTTCGTCGATGACAATCAGCGTGTCCGCGTCACGAAGCGTCGAGAGACGGTGCGCGATGGAGATTGTCGTACGGCCCTTGATGAGCATGTTGATAGACTGCTGGATCGCCTGCTCGGTCTCGGTGTCCACCGCCGCCGTCGCCTCGTCAAGGATGAGAATCTTCGGGTTGGCTAAGATGGCGCGGGCGATGGAGATTCGCTGGCGTTCACCGCCGGAGAGCTCCCGTCCCGAGGAACCGATGATGGTGTCGTAGCCGTCCGGCATGCGGCAGATGAAATCGTGCGCGCTTGCAAGGACCGCGGCGCGGATGATCTCCGCGCGGGAAGCATCCTTCTTCGCGTAGGCGATATTTTCCGCAACGGTTCCCATGAACATGTAGGTCTCCTGCGAAACCATGGCGACGTTGCCGCGGAGCGTCTTGAAGGAAAGGTCCTTTAAGTTCACGCCGTCCAACGTAACCGTGCCCTCCTGCGGGTCGTAGAGTCGCGAGATCAGGTTGACGATGGTGGTCTTGCCCGCGCCGGAACGTCCGACGATACCGAGCATGTGGCCGCCCTCGACCTTCATGTTGATGTTCTTAAGAACCGGCTTGTTCTTCTCGTAACCGAAGGTGACATCCTTCATCTCGATGGTGCCGTCGATGGTGTCCAAGGAAACTGCATTTTCCTTCTCCGCGATCTCCGGAACCGCATCGATAATCTCGAACATACGCTGTGCGCTGTTCATGCAGCTGGTGAACCAGCGGAAGAAGAACGACATGAAATCCATCGGTCCGGTCAGCTGTCCGACATAGCCCGCGAAGGTAATCAGAATCGCGTAGTCGAACCGCTTCTGGATGAGAATCAGGTACGCGCCGAAGATGTAAACCATCAGAGACGCCAGGTTCTCCGCTGCCGAGTAGAGCGCCGAGAACTTGTTGTCGTAGTTCATAACCGCAAGGTCTGCGTTGCGAACCTTCTCGTTGCTCTTGTCAAACCGCTTGACCTCGCTGCCCTCCTGGCCGAACGCCTTGACGACGCGTGCGCCGCTTAAGTTGTCATGAATCTTGGAGTTTAACGATCTCGTCGCGCGGTGCCGTCTTCCGTAGCGGTGCCACAGTCTTGGGAGCATCTTCCAGCTCACGAAGAAGGTAATCGGCATAAACATCTGCGCTACGATGGCAAGCGGCCAGCTAAGGCTGAACATCACCACCGCCATGGCGATGATGGAAAATACATTGATCAAAAAGTACGGAAGTCCGTCGATGAAGAAGCCGGACACCTCGTCCGAGTCGGACATGACGCGGGTCATCAATGACCCGGTCTGCTTGCTCGTAAAGAAGTTGATGGAGAGCTTGCCCATGGCACCGAACACGTCGTTGCGCATCGACTTGACAACTCTCGGAACAATCCTCGCTGTCATGACACCCTGCAGGATACCCACAAGCTGCATGGTGAGCTTCGTCATCACCATGGTGAGCACTAAAAGAAGCAGAATCGTCACATAGCGGTTGCCCTTCACGGAGAGGAACGAAAGGAATCTCTCGTCCTTGCCGAGCACCTTCTTGTAGAGCACGACACCGTTTAAGTACGGCCATACGATGTTGAGTGCCGCCGTTGCCAGGTAGCACAGAAACATCACGGCGATGCGTCCCTTGTATGGCTTCAGATATCCGATGGTTCTGCGGAAAATGGACTTCTTGTTCATGCACTTCGGGCAGATCTTCCGGTCGGAGTCGGGGTACATCATGCCGCAAACCGGGCAGTACTCCTCTTCCTCGTCATCCTCCAAAGCCTCCTCGTCAATCTCCTTGCCGTCGGCAATCTTTTCACACAAACGCTCGATTTTCGTGGCGCTGCTCATGCAGTGGTTGGAAACCGCAGCAACGGTCTCCGCCGCGCCGTCCGCCTCGGGGTCATCCTTGTCCTTGTGAACCAGGATTAAGAAACCGCCGCTCACCGTGCGTTCGATATACGTCTTCTTCACATCGGAAATGTCAAATTCCGCAAATCTCCACTCGCGGTCCTCCGCAATCTTTCTCGTCTTGCGGGTCTCCATTCCCTTAAAGTAATGAACTTCCCCCGACAGCGGGTCCGCCGTCGCGGTAATCAGCCGGTCCTTCGTCATCACGATGTAACCAGGCGTAAACGCGCAGGTCAGATCCATATCCGTGCGAACGCACACATACACATCCGCCTCGCAGACGCCGCGGTCGCGAAGGTCGACTTCAATTTCCTTCGGAAGCTTTCCGGTTGCCTTCGTCGGCTCCTCCGAAATCTTCCGGTTCTTCTTACCCATTGTCACCTCATTTCTCTGCCCCGGCGGGGCAGGTAAAGCTTGCCGTTCTTCCGCGCGGCAACCTCGCGAGCATAAGCTCGCTCGGTGTACGTGCGCTCGGCGCTCACACGCGGACTTCGTCCGCTCTCGAGCTTGTCCTTCCGACTTGCCGGAAACTGCGTTTCCGCAAGGTCGTCTGTCCAACCTCGCCGCCCTCCGGCGGTGTACGTGCGCTCGGCGCTCACACGCGGACTTCGTCCGCTCTCGAGCTTGTCCTTCCGACTTGCCGGAAACTACGTTTCCGCAAGGTCGTCTGTCCAACCTCGCCGCCCTCCGGCGGTGTGAGCGCACTCGCTTAGCGCGCAAAAAAACGGCACGACGAAACCGCCGTGCCGATATCACACAATTGCCATGACGCCGTCCGCCCTGCGGACCGGTCATCAATAATGTCCTTTCATGATGTCACTGAAATCGAAGGTTGCGAAGTAATCCGCAGGCGTTTCCGCCCTTCGGATTCTTGTCACCGACCTATCCGGGCGCAACAAAAGCTCCGCCGATCTCAGTTTACCGTTGTAATTGTACCCCATGGAAAATCCGTGGGCACCGGTATCATGGATGAACAGGTAATCGCCGATATCGATCTTCGGCAGTTTGCGATCAATCGCAAACTTGTCATTATTCTCGCACAAAGAGCCGACCACATCATACGTGTGATCGCACGGTTCATTCTCCTTCCCCAAAACCGTGATGTGGTGATACGCCCCGTACATAGCAGGCCGCATCAGGTTGACGGCGCAGGCATCCACGCCGATGTACTCCTTGTAAATGTGCTTCTCATGGATGGCACGGACCACAAGCCCGCCGTAAGGCGCAAGCATGTAGCGTCCCAGCTCGGTATAGACGGCAACATCGTCCATTCCTGCCGGTACCAATACCTCCTCAAAAACTTCCTTTACGCCACGACCGACCGCCGCGATATCGACAGCCGACTGCTCCGGGCGGTAAGGCACACCGATTCCGCCGGAAAGATTGACAAACGCAATATGCACTCCCGTGGCTTCCTTCAATTCCACTGCGAGCGTAAAGAGAGTCTTTGCAAGCGTCGGATAGTAATTCTCCGCCGTTGTGTTACTAACGAGGAACGAGTGAATGCCGAAATGCTTCACTCCGAGCCCCTTCAGCGTACGGAACGCCTCGATCAGCTGCTCCTTCGTGCAACCGTACTTAGCGTCTCCCGGGTTGTCCATAATCCCGTTGCCGAGCTCATAGACTCCGCCCGGATTGTACCGCATGCAAACGGTCTCCGGAATGCCGCACTCCGCCTGTAAGAACGGAATGTGCGTCACATCGTCCAGGTTAATATAAGCCCCCAGTTCCCGTGCTTTTGTGAACTCGCCCGCAGGAGTCTCATTGGATGAGAACATAATATTCTCCCCGCGAATGCCGGCCGCGTCGGCAAGGCAGAGTTCGGTATAGGAAGAGCAATCCGCACCGCATCCCTCCTCGCGGAGAATCTGCAGAATATACGGATTCGGAGTGGCCTTGACAGCAAAGAATTCCTTATAACCCTTATTCCAAGCAAATGCCTTGAAGAGCTCGCGGGCATTGCGACGGATCGCAGCTTCGTCATAGATATGGAAAGGCGTAGGATACGTCTTTACGATTTCTTTGACCTGCTGTTCGGTTATAAACGGTTTCTTGCTCATGGTTTCACTCCTTTCTTCGATTTTTGTTTGTTCGGACCTGCCGTAACCGTGCGGCATTTCCAAGCACGAAACTTTTGCCATTATAACACTGCATTTCGCAAAAAACAATGGGGTATTTCGAGTTTTTTTGTGGTATTTTCAAGCATTTTCCGGAGAATTCAAATATGCGTTGTAAAATCCGTCCCCGCAAAGCGTAGTAAGGCCTTCAAAACCATGGTTCGATCCGCGGAAAAGAATCGTTACGCATGCCGCTCCCGGAAGCGCTGTACGGCCGCCTCCTGCTCCTGCGTTTCCACAGCCTTATAGCTGTAGTTGTCCCGAAGAAATGCAATCGGCCGTTTTTCCCCTAACAGATGCAGCACACAGGACGCTGCGTAACCGGTGCGCCCGTGTCCGCCGATGCAGAACATTCCTACGCGCTTCCCTGCGCGCAGGCGCTCCGCTGCGGCCTCTGCCAGTTTGTCCAACACATCATCCGGCAACACATCGTAGTCCGTGATCGGATAGTAAACAATCTCCCCCCGAAAGCCGCTGTTCCACACCCAGCCCGGCAGTCGGTCCAACGGAAAAAGTACGTCGGGCTTTAGGTACAAAATCTCTTCCAGGTTGTAAATTCCTCCGAGAATGAATCCCGGAATCACTTCTACGGCATGCTGTCTCTCATCATCAAATCCGCTGCTCATAACCATACTCCTCCGTTTCTTTTTTGCTGAGATAAATCCAATATCCCAAAAACGGCGGAAAAAGTCAATAGTCTGCGGCCATCTTCTACACGTATCCCCGTCCACATGTATACGTAAATTTGCGGGTTCCCGCGAAAAGAAACATTGCGTGTGATACCAAAATGTGGTATTATGGTAGGGTCGTAGGCACAAGATAGCGGCAAGGGCCGCATTTTCCGTGTGCCGGCGCACTAACCGTAAGGAAGGTATCGACATGGCAGAATACAACGGCAGTCAGATTGTGGTTCTGGAAGGGCTTGAGGCCGTCCGCAAGAGACCGGGTATGTACATCGGCTCCACGGGCACAAAGGGTCTGCACCACCTTGTGTGGGAGATTCTCGACAACGGCATCGACGAGCACCTCGCGGGCTACTGCTCCGAAATCAATATCACGCTTCAGAAAGACGGCGGCATCACCATCATCGACCACGGTCGCGGCGTTCCGGTGGACATTCATCCGACGAAGAAGATTCCCACCGCACGTGTCGTCTACACGATTCTGCATGCGGGCGGCAAATTCGGCAACTCCGTCTACAAGGTTTCCGGAGGTCTGCACGGTGTCGGCGCTTCCGTTGTAAACGCTCTCTCCTCCCGCATGATCGTGGAGATTAAGAGAGGCGGCAACGTGTACCGCGACGAATACAAGGACGGCGGTCATCCCGTAACCAAGCTCGTGGACGGACTTCTCCCGGTGGTGGGCACCTGCAAAAAGAGCGACACCGGAACAAAGGTTACCTTCTACCCCGACCCCACCATCTTCGAGACCGTGGAGTTCAAGGCAGAGACCATCTGCAAGCGCTTGAAGGAAATCGCTTTCTTAAACCGCGGCCTGACCATCACCTTCACCGACGAAAAGACCGGTGATACCCGCACCTACTACGAGGAGCACGGTATCAAGAGTTTCATCTCCTATATCAACCGCGACGCGACACCGCTCCATCCCGAGCCGGTGTACATCAGCGGTGAGAAGGGCGACATCGAAGTAGAAGTCGCCTTCCAGTACATCAACGATTACACCGAGCAGATCAACGCGTACTGCAACCGCATCAACGTGGTGGACGGCGGAACGCTTGTGACCGGTTTTAAGACCGCCTTAACCCGCGTTCTCAACTCCTACGCGAGAGAGCTCGGTTTCCTCAAGGATAAGGACGACAACTACGACGGCAAGGACGTGCGAAACGGCCTCGTCGCCATCGTCTCCATCAAGCACCCCGACCCGCAGTTCGAGGGCCAGACCAAGACGAAGCTCGGAAACACCGACGCGAAAGTCGCCGTCGATGAAGTCTTCGCCACGGAAGTTACCCGGTGGTTTGACAAAAACGTCGAGGTGCTTCGCACCATCTTGGAAAATGCATCCCGCTCCGCGAAGGCACGTCAGGCCAGCGACAAGGCCCGCACCGCGGTCTTAAAACAGCTGAGCGACGTAGACACCAAGAGCAAGCTGGCGGCCTGCTCCTCCAAGAAGCCCTCCGAGTGCGAGGTCTACATCGTCGAGGGTGATTCCGCAGGCGGCACCGTAAAGACCGCCAGAAACCGCAAAACCCAGGCGGTTCTCCCGCTTCGCGGCAAGATTATCAACGTGGAGAAAGCGACCCTCGAGAAGATTTTGCAAAACAACGAGATTAAATCCATGATAGCAGCGTTTGGCTGCGGCATCGGGGATGAATTTGACATCACGAAGCTCCGCTATGATAAGATTATCATCCTGACCGATGCCGATGTGGACGGCGGACACATCAGCACCCTGCTTCTTACGTTCTTCTACCGCTTCATGCCGGAGCTCATCATGGAGGGCAAGGTGTACCGCGGTCTTCCGCCGTTGTACAAGGTGGAGTACGAAACCACCGGCAAAAAGAAGGGAAAGCAGAGCGCCTACCTGATGAACGACTTCGAACTTGAGAAGCTCCGCAAGGAGCTGGAGCACGGCGGAAAGATTCTGAATGTTCAGCGCTACAAAGGTCTCGGCGAGATGGACGCAAACCAGCTCTGGGAGACCACCCTTGATCCCGAGCACCGCGTGCTCGCACAGATTTCCATCGGCGACTCGGTGGAAGCCGACGAGACGACACAGCTTCTCATGGGAAGCGCCGTTCCGCCGCGCCGCGAATTCATCATGAAGGAAGCCCGCTACGCGACCCTCGATCTGCAGGCTTAATCGCGCCGGAAAAGAACGCAAAATACTACGGAAAATGGTTGCATTTTCCGCTTGATACGGAGAGACTCCATGGACAACGAACGCAACGACACCATACAAATTGATTTCGCCGAGGAGATGCGGACGGCATTTCGCGACTACGCGGTGAGCGTCATCATCGCCCGCGCGCTGCCGGACGTGCGCGACGGCCTCAAGCCGGTTCAGCGGCGTATCCTCTACGCCATGAACGAGCTCGGTCTCGACCCGAAAAAGCCGCACCGCAAGAGCGCGCGTATCGTCGGCGATACCATGGGTAAATACCACCCTCACGGTGACTCGTCCATCTACGACGCCCTGGTGCACATGACCGAAGACTACTCTCTTGCCATCCCTCTTGTGGACGGCCACGGAAACTTCGGTTCCATCGACGGGGACGGCGCCGCTGCCATGCGATACACCGAGGCCCGCCTCTCCGAAGGTGCCATGACGATGCTCGAGCATCTCGACAAGGGCCTCGTGGAATTCATCCCGAACTTTGACGAGAGCGAAAAGGAGCCGACGGTGCTGCCGGCGATGCTCCCGAACCTCTTAATCAACGGTACCACCGGTATCGCGGTCGGCATGGCAACCAACATCCCGCCCCACAATCCCGCAGAGGTCATCGACGCGGCGATTGCCGTGATGCATGACCCTACCGTGAGCACGGAGGAACTGATGAAACTGCTGCCCGGCCCTGATTTTCCGACGGGCGGCACCATCATTAACGGCGACGAGCTTCTCTCCCTCTACGAAACCGGCGAGGGCAAGATCCGCATCCGCGCCAAAGCGCAGGTGGAAGGCGGCGACAACGGCAAGCGCAACATCGTCATCACCGAAATTCCGTACACCGTTGCCGGCACCAAGCAAAAACTTGTGGAAGCTTTGGCCGACGCCCTTCGCAACAAAACCTTCGACGAGATTTCCGACGTGCGGGACGAGTCCTCCAAGGAGGGCATCCGCATCGTCATCGAGGTAAAAAAGGACCGCGATGTTGAAAACCTTCTAAACGGTCTGTATAAAAAGACGCCCCTCGAGGACACATTTTCCGCGTATTTCCTGGCGGTAAAGGACAATCAGCCGCGGCAGTTCGGTCTGCGCGCGATGCTGCAGGAATTTGTCGACTTCCAGGACGAGTTGTACACCAAGGAATACCAATACCTTCTTGACAAGGCCGAAAAGCGACTTGAGATTGTCTCCGGCCTCATGCGTGCCGTCGACGTCATCGATGCCATCATCGAGGTCATCCGCGGTTCCTCCACGGTGCGCCAGGTTAAAACCTGCCTCACCACCGGCGACATTACCGATGTCCGCTTTAAGACCGAAGAAGCAAAGAAACTTGCCATGCGTTTTGATTTCACCGACGTGCAGGCAGACGCCATCCTCGCGATGCAGATGCAAAAGCTCGTCGGACTCGAGATTCTGAAGCTCTCCGAAGAGCAGGACGATCTCACCAAGAAGATCAAGCTTTACAACAAAATTCTCGGCAAGAAATCCGAACTTTACAAAGTCATCGAGCAACAGCTTCTCGCATTTCGCGAGCGTTTCGCCAGGGAGCGCCGCACGGTCATCACCAACTCGGAATCCAAGGAATACGTGGTCGAGGAAAAGATCGAAGATCTCATGATTCTCATGGACCGCTTCGGTTATACCAAAGCCGTCGACTGCGGCGCCTACGCAAAAGCCGGCGAGGATGTTTTGAAAGAATTCACGCAGACCGTGCGCATCCAGTCAAACGATCGCCTGTGCATCTTCACCGCGGAAGGAAACATGTACCAGCTTAAGGTTTCGGCAATTCCGCGCTGCCGTATCAAAGAAAAAGGCACCTTATTGCAGGTGCTCACCAAGATTGATCAGGAGACTCCGATTCTTCTTGTGCCCGCGGAAGAGCTCGACAACTCGATGCTTCTCTTCCTCACAAAGCACGGCTGGATCAAATGCGTTTCGGGCTCCGAGTTCTTCACAAACCGTGCAGTTATCGCCTCCACCAAGCTCGAGGACGATGACTCCCTTGTGGGACTTGTGGCGCTCTCCAGCGCAGAATTCAACTCCGGCAAACAGAAGGTCATCATCCTCACGGAGAAGAAGCTTTCTCTCGGCTTCCCTCTCGAACAGGTCAACGTGCTCGGCAAGACCGCCAAAGGCGTTCGAGCCATCTCCCTCGACAAGAAGGACGCCGTCCTCTACGGCACCTCCCTTGACATCAACACGGAGGAATTTGTCTTCGACGGCAAGACCTACAACGCCAAGCGCATCCGCAACCGCGCCCGCGGCGCCAAGGGCCAGAACGCAACACTGTAAACGACGCCCCTGGGATGCCACCGTAAACTAACACAAAACCGACGCAGGCTTTGGTTTTCCGCAAAGTCCGCATCGGTTTTCTTTTCGTCATAGCAATCGTCCCGTCAATCGCGATCCGTTAATGCACCCATTCCCTGTCGTTCTTCTCCGCCCAACGGAGCCAGCTTTCCTCATAAAAAATATAGTTGAACGTCTCTCCCCCTCGCTCGCTGAGTTCACGAAGTTTTGCCTTGCTTACAACCGTCGTAACATACGGCGCGAGATGCTCGCCGACATCGATAATCGGGCAGCCTTCTGCATATAACGCTTCAGGCACCCTTTCGTTGACCTCTCGCCATGCCTGTGACTCCGCTTCACGTCGGACAGCTCCGCCCAGATCATACCGAAGCCAATCCTCTTCGGTTTTTCCCTCCGCAATCCAGGCGTCATGTGCCTTCTCTGAAACCATTTCCAACATCTCTAGCGTCGGCGAAGCAAGTATTGCCAAGAAAACATATTCACTGTCATTCAGCAAGTTATACGCTCCCGAAAGAAACGGTCCTCTTATATCTCCCTTTGAGGTTTCGTCTTTGCTCCATATCGGCTGTACCGGTGCCCATCCGTAATAGCCTTGGTATTCGTCGTAAAACTGTACATGCGCATTATATACCTTATGACCATCCAGCACTCCGACAACGGCGAGAAATCCTTTTCTTTCATCCCCCTCAAACGGCTGCATCCGCTCTAGGCAATCAGAAAAAACTATTCCCTGGGTCGGAGTCGCTGTCGGTGTCACCTCTACACTGTCCGTCGGAGTAGCCGACGCAGGCTCTTGCGTCACCGAAGGAGTTTCGGACGGTGTGACATTCCCTGATTTTCCGGAACAGCCTACAAACAACAAGAGCACAAAAAGAGTTACAGACAATAATCTGATGCATTTCTTCATTCCAAGCACCTCCTGTTCCCCGCTGTCTTCTTTCCGTGTTATTGTTATATTATATCATGCTAAAACGCCCGGGTCAACTCAAACAACGAGCACTCCTTTGCATGCCTAAAGGGCAGAAAAAAGCATCGGCTGTTTCGCCGATGCTCTTTTTTGACATAACATCCCCGTATTTTCCAACACACTCATTCCGTGATGATTTTTCCGTCCTCAATCCTGATAATTTTCTTTGCATATGCGGCTGTATCCGGGTCATGCGTAACAACAATGACTGTTTTCCTCCTCCAAATTCCATTGAAATCCGGCTCACTCCTCAAACCAATCGCGATAACGCTTATGATAACACTCGAAATTGATAGCTAATCCCTTTTTTGTGCTCATCGTATCAACTGAATAAGAAACGGTATCGTGCTGTTCATATCCGGCATTATAGATTACAATGGTTTCATCATATTCGATGCCCGGTTCAAATCTCCGTTCCAGAAGTACACGCCCGTTTTCATTGACTGTCTTGACTTCAATCCATCCGGCATCAATACTTCCTTTGATGGTTATAACCATTTTGTCTGCTTGAGGTTCGCACCTGGATACCCCGCCTGTATCTGTAACGACACCGTCAACAACTTCTTCGGGACGAGTCAACGGCCAGACGCCCTCAGGATCTGTGGGATCAAAAAAAGTCATGCCGCCCCCGGTATGAGACCCAGAATATGAATTTGCATATAACACAACACAAGCAATTATAGCGATTGTCCCGAAAAAACCAATCAAAAAGGTACGAATACGTTGTTTCATCGCTGCTCCCCCCTGTAATCTCAGTCTCAATCATCGATAGGTTTTAATTTGTTGATGAGCGGCATACCTCACGGTCTTATTCAGTGTTGTATCCCAAAGTCTCGATCGCCAGCCCGTCTCCGTATTCAAATACAACAACAAAAAGTGCTGTTACATCGCACTGCGACAAATCACAATGCTGCAAGGACATGCCATAGTACTACGTTGTCCTGATAAGCCATTATAACAAAAAGGATTTTCTCTGTCAATTGCAGATGCTGATATCAGATTATACCAAATTACTATTGTCATGGCATTTATCTGCTCAAGTGTTTTTCTTATTCCAACCCTGCATTTTCTCCCCGACACAGTCAAAAAAGCATCGGCGAAACAGCCGATGCTCTTTTTTTGACATGTTTCAATTGTGTTTTGCCCGAGACTCGAACTTGGTCCGTTTAAACATCATATCCCTTCAGAAGCTTTGCTCTGCTGGGGTGGCGGAGCTTGCGAAGAGCTTTCGCCTCAATCTGGCGGATACGCTCACGGGTGACGTTAAATTCCTTGCCGACTTCCTCGAGGGTGCGCTGACGTCCGTCCACAAGGCCGAAGCGAAGCTTCAAAACGCGGCGCTCACGCTCGGTCAGTGTGTTCAGAAGCTTCTCAATCTGCTCCTGAAGCATCATGTAGGAGGTTGCCTCCTCCGGGCCCGGCGTCTGCTCATCCTTGATGAAATCGCCGAGATGGCTGTCGTCCTCCTCACCGATAGGCGTGTCCATG
This sequence comes from uncultured Lachnospiraceae bacterium, assembly GCA_902787715.1. Classification (GTDB taxonomy): domain Bacteria; phylum Bacillota; class Clostridia; order Lachnospirales; family Lachnospiraceae; genus ISDg. Next base: position 366,400 of record CADAHQ010000002.1, on the reverse strand, counting down.
GAAATGGGATCGGCGCTTATCTTGAGAACTTCGCGCACCTTCTCGACAGGCATGTTCATAGCCTCGGCGAGCTCGGTCTCGGTAGGTTCGCGGCCGAGTTCCTGCAGAAGGTTACGGCTCACGCGGTACGTCTTGTTGATGACTTCCGACATATGAACGGGGATTCGGATGGTTCTCGACTGATCGGCGATGGAACGCGTGATTGCCTGGCGAATCCACCATGTCGCGTAAGTGGAGAACTTATATCCCTTGGTGTAGTCGAATTTGTCGACGGCTTTAATCAGACCCAGATTGCCCTCCTGGATGAGGTCGAGGAACGAGAGTCCGCGCCCTACATAGCGCTTCGCGATGCTCACCACGAGACGAAGGTTAGCTTCCGTAAGCCGTCTCTTTGCTTCCCTGTCGCCGTCCAAGATCTTCGTCGCAAGCTCAATCTCCTCATCGACGCTCAAAAGTCCGAAATTACCGATCTCGCGAAGGTACTGCTTCACCGGGTCGTCCGACATTGCGTTGGCAATGTTGTTGAGCTCGTCGTTGTCCGCCGGAAGGATGTCGTCGTCCGTGTCCAAAAGGACATCGTCGTCAAATGCACCCAAATCATCCAGTGACCCGAGATCCGCCTCCAGTTTCCGCAAAGCCTGTTCGTTCGGATCGTCCGGCTCCGCGTCGGGGTCTTCCGCTTTGTTCAGGATGCTGAAGCCGCGTCCCTCAAGATAGTCGTAGACCTGCTCAATCTGGTCGACGGTCTTGCAGTAATCTCCCATCAACTCGCTGATATAGGCAGACTCAATGCTTCCGCCGTGATCGTTGCCGTAAGCAACCAACTCCTCCAGACGGTTTTCAAACGATGCTGCCTGTTCATTTATGCTGTTTTCCGATGTATCCATGAAACTCTTTTGTCCTGTTCTGTTTATTTTCAGTCTTTCTTCTGCAACTGCCGGAAGCAGTATTCCATGATGTCACTTCGCTTAACGATGCCGATGAAGATGTCGTTGTCGTCCGTCACCGGAACGAAGTTCTGCGTCATCGCAACCTTAATCAGGCTTTCCACCTCCGCGTTCACGTTGACAGCCGTATTATGCAGCCGTCTGGGGATCCGCGTTATCGGGATGCGTTCCGCATCATGCATATTCATGTCCGCCGTATTCTTGATCCCCCACAAAAGATCACCTTCCGTGATGGTTCCCACATACCGTCCGTTCCGGTCTAACATGGGGATTGACGAATACCGGTGGAACTCCATTTTCTCCAAAACCTGCCGCAAGCTGTACTCATTCGTGACGTAGGCCACTTCGCTTTTCGGCGTCAGAAAAAACAAGATATTCAAATCTTTTCCTACCTTTCCGCGTTTACGCGCACACTGTTGGTAAGTATAGCATTTTCCGCTTGTCAATGTCAACTGTTTTCTCCTTGACAAATTCATGCGCGCGATATAAGATTGTTGTCAAATCAAAATCTGAAACAAGGAGGACTACGCTATGAAGATTCGGACACGTTTCGCCCCGAGTCCCACAGGACGTATGCACGTCGGCAACCTTCGTACCGCATTGTACGAGTTTCTGACGGCTAAGCACGCGGGCGGCGACTTTATTTTACGCATCGAGGACACCGACCAGGAACGTTACGTCGAAGGCGCTGTTGAAATCATCTACCGCACGATGCAGAAAACCGGGCTCATTCATGACGAAGGTCCCGACAAGGACAAGGGTTTCGGGCCGTACGTCCAGAGTGAGCGCGTTCGCTCCGGCCTTTACATGGAATATGCCAAAAAGCTCGTTGAGAAAGGCGAGGCTTACTACTGCTTCTGCTCGAAGGAGCGCCTGGAGTCGTTGAAGGGCGTTGTGGACAGTGAGGGCAAGGAGATTACCAAATACGACAAGCACTGCCTCTCCCTCTCCAAGGAGGAGGTTGCTGCCAACTTGGCGGCCGGCATGCCGTTTGTCATCCGTCAGAATATTCCGACGGAAGGGACGACCACATTTACCGACGCTCTCTACGGCGATATCACCGTAAAGAACGAGGAGCTGGACGACATGATTCTCATCAAATCCGACGGCTTCCCGACCTACAATTTCGCCAACGTCATCGACGACCATCTGATGGGCATCACCCACGTGGTACGCGGCAACGAGTATCTCTCCTCGACGCCGAAATACACCCGCCTCTACCAGGCTTTCGGCTGGCAGGAGCCCGTGTACATCCACTGCCCGCTCATCACCGACGAGAACCACCAGAAGCTCTCGAAGCGCTGCGGTCATTCGTCCTTCGAGGACCTGTTGGAGCAGGGTTTTGTACCGGAGGCGATTGTCAACTTTATCGCTCTTCTCGGCTGGAGCCCCGTGGGCAACGAGGAAATCTTCTCCCTGCAGGAGCTGATCGAGCAGTTCGATTACACGCATATCAGCAAATCCCCGGCGGTATTTGACATGACCAAGCTCCGCTGGATGAACGGCGAATACATCAAGAAGATGGACAATGAGCACTACTACGAGATGGCCCTGCCGTACATCAAGGCCGTTGTAACCAAAGACTACGACCTTCGCAAGATTGCCGACCTGGTGAAGACCCGCATCGAGGTGTTCCCCGACATCAACGAGAAGATTGATTTCTTCGAGGAGCTGCCGGACTACGACATCGAGATGTACACCCACAAGAAGATGAAGACCAACTCCGAGATTGCTCTCGCGGTTCTTCGCGATCTTCTGCCCCGCTTCGAGGAGCTCACCGACTACTCCATCGCCGGCATCGAAAAGGTCTGCATGGACTACGTCGCTGAGAAGGAAATCAAAAACGGTGTCTGCCTCTGGCCTCTGCGCACTGCCGTTTCCGGCAAGCAGATGACGCCCGGCGGCGCCTATGAAATCATGGAAATTCTCGGCAAAGACGAGAGCCTTCGCCGCATCCGCATCGGTATCGACAAGCTTGCCGCTGCCGTGGAAGCATAAGTTCAATTCTATCGGTTTTCTATCCCGCGGGAGGTATCCCGCCTCCCGCGGATCTCTTTTTCATCTTTTGCAGTTCTTTTCCATTCCGGTTTTTCGGGCATTTTTCGTTTCAACTCTTTTTACATTTCTTCCGGGACGCTTTCCGTGTTTCGCATCTTCTTTGTACTCTTTTCTCCGGGCTTTTGATCCGCCCGTCCTTCTCTTTTCGGAGGCCGTATTATGAATATCACTGAAAATCCTGCCCAGGCAGAGGCCATCATGCACAAGGACGGCCCCATGCTTGTCATCGCCGGTCCCGGTTCCGGGAAAACCTTCGTCATCACCAATCGCATCCGATACCTGATTGAGGAGCATCGCATCCCTCCTGAGGAGATTCTCGTCATCACCTTTTCACGCGCTGCCGCACGGGAAATGCAGGAGCGCTTCGACAAGCTGACTGCCAAGGCCTTTTCCGGCGTCACCTTCGGCACCTTTCATGCCGTTTTCTTCCACATGCTCCAGGCGTCGCGGGGCTATCGCGCCGATTCCATCCTCCGGGAGACCGACGCCCTGACCATGGTCGCCGACATCCTGACCTCCCTTCGCCCCGAGTACGCGGAGGATCGCACGCTGGTCCGTGACGTCCACGAGGAGTTTCTGAAGATTAAGTGTCTGCGCAATGGTTCTACAGATGTAGAATCCGGCAAATACCAGCCTTCCTCCTGCGATTCCGCCACCTTCCGCACCGCCTACAAACGCTACTTAGAAGAGCTTGCCGCGAGGCGAAAGGTGGATTTTGAGGACATGCTGATTCTCACCCGTGAGATGCTAAACTCCGACCCCGATACCCTTTCCTTCTGGCAAACGCGGTACCGGTATCTTCTTGTGGACGAATTTCAGGATGTCAATCGCCTGCAATACGATATCGTGCGGCTTCTCGCAGGCGGGCAGGGAAACCTCTTCGCCGTCGGCGACGACGACCAATCCATCTACGGTTTCCGCGGTTCGGAGCCGCAGATCATGCTGCAAATGCCGGCGGATTTGCCGTCCTGTCGCATCGTTACGCTGCCCACCAACTACCGGAGCACGCCGGAGATTGTGGCGGCGGGGGAGGCGCTGATTTCGCATAACTCCGTCCGCTATAAAAAGGAGCGCGGCACGGTTCGTCCTTCCGGCGACGCTGTTCGGTTCCTTCGGATGGACTCCGTCGATGCGGAGAACGACTTTCTCCTCTCGGAGATTGCCTCCCTCGCGTCCCAGGGCTGCGCCTACCGCGAGATTGCGGTTTTGTTTCGCACGAACCTCCAGATGCGCAGCTTAAGCATCGCCCTCGGGAAGGCGGAGATTCCTTACAATGTCCGGGGCTTCCTTCCCTGCCTCTACGACCACCCGCAGGTTCGCGTGGTCCTCTCCTACCTTCGTGCCGCCTGCGGCGACCGGTCCCGGGCCACCATGCTCACCATCGCCAACCAGCCGAAGCGCTACCTTGAGCGGCGCTATCTCTCTTCGGAGCAGATTGATCTTTCCGCCATCCGCGCGCAGGCGCAAAAGGACGGCAAACGGTATCTGACCGTGCACATTGACCGCCTTCTCTATGACCTTTCCATGCTGTCCCGGATGAATCCTTACGCGGCCATCCATTACATCCGCAATGTCATCGGTTATGACGGCTACGTTGCGGAGCAAAGCCCCCGCGGGGAGGATGCCTTGGAGACTCTGGCGGAGCTTACGGAAGCCGCGCGTGCCTTCCGGGCCATCCCGGAGTTTCTGGCTTTCGCTGAGGAGGAACATCGCAAGGCCGCCGACCGCCGCAATGAGGACCTCTCCGACGCCGACGGCGTCGCCCTCATGACATTTCACGCCGCCAAGGGATTGGAGTTCGACCATGTCTTCATCTGCGACTGCAACGAGACCATCATTCCGCACAAAAAAGCGCTCCTCCCCGAATCCATCGAAGAGGAACGCCGTCTTCTCTATGTCGCCATGACTCGTGCCCGCAAATCGCTCTGCCTTTTGTACGTCCTGAAGCGGTTCGGCAAGGAGCTTCCGCCCTCCGGCTTCCTCGGGGAAATTCTCCTCCCCGCATCCTGCCTCACCCCGGGCACCCGGGTCACGCACAAAAGCTTCGGCGACGGCACCGTCCTCTCCCTCTCGGAGGACTGCCTCCGCATTCGCTTCGACCGTTTTCTCCTGCCAAAGACGGTCTCCTACAGCCTCTGCGCCCGCTCCATGCTTTTAGCAGTGCTGCCGGCGGAAGAAGATGCACCGAACGGAAGGAAGGATTTGCCGGGCGAACGGATGGATACGCCGGGCGGAAGGAAGGATGCCCCTGGCGGAAGGAAGGATGCCCCTGGCGGAAGGAAGGATGCACCGGGCGGTCGAAAACAGCGATGAGCAGGGTGCATTTTCTGATTTGCAGAGATATGCGATGTCTTTGATGCAAACAAAAAAGGGGGCGCTCCCGCCTAGGGAAGCGCCGCCTTTCGCTACCTACTCTTCTTCGTCATCCTCGTCGAGAAGATACTCGTCAGCAAGGAAATCGTCGTAAGCCTTCGAAACCGCCTCAAATTCCTCATCGGTCTCGATGTCATCCAGACGAATGTCTTCCTCGTCCTCCGGGTTCTCCCAGAAACGATAGATGTACACCTCAGGGTCTCCCTCTTCGTTCCACTCCTGGGGCGTAACTGCAATATACTCGCGATCCTCCGGTCCCGGGAAAATGCCGATGACGTCGCACTTCAGCTCGGTGTCATCATCCAGGTAAAGGGTCACTTCATCTTTTTCAAAGATATCATCAAACTCACTCATGGGGTTTCCTCCGAAATTATTGATGTCCCAATTATACCAAAGAAAGAGCTTCTTGTCTACGCTGATTATACTGCACTCCCCCGCTTCTATTTTCCCGCATTCTGTGGTATACTTTTCCTTGGAAATTCCGGTAAAAAACGATGCTTTTCCGCCGGCAGTTTCCGAGATTACACCTAAGGAGTTCCCGCTTTCATGGACACTGCTGAAATCACAATCGAACCGGTACGCGTGCGCGTCTCCGTCCGCGATTTCGTGGAGTTCGTGACGAGAAGCGGCGACATCGACAACCGCTCTGCAGGGCGCGACGCCGATGCCATGGCCGAAGGCGCGCGGATGCACCGTAAGATTCAAAAAGCCCAGCCGGCGGGATACCGCGCCGAGGTTTCCTTACAGCACGAGGAGATTCTCACCTATGAGGGGCGTGTGTTTGCTCTCACCATCGAAGGCCGCGCGGACGGCATCTTCGACGATCCCGAGCTCGGCCATACTATCGATGAAATCAAATGCATGCTCCGGGATGTGGAAACCCTCACGGCGCCGGTTACGGCGCATCTGGCGCAGGCGCGCTGCTATGCTTACATCGAGGCGCTGCAGAATCATCTTCCCGCCATTTCCGTGCGCATGACCTATGTGCACTTAGATACCGAACATATCCGCTATTTCACCAAAACCTTCGAGCGTGAAGATCTCGCCGACTGGTTTCTTTCCCTCTGCCGCGAATACTGCCGCTACGCCAAATGGGAGCAGGACCACAAGGAGGCCCGAAACGCCTCCGTACAGGCGCTGCCCTTCCCGTTCCCGTACCGGCCGGGACAGAAGGACCTGGTGACCGGAATCTACAAAACCATCTCCCAGAGCCGCAAACTCTTCGTCGAAGCCCCCACAGGTGTCGGCAAAACGGTTTCCGCGCTCTACCCCGCTGTCCTTTCCATGGGCCGCGGGCTCACGGAGAAAATCTTCTATCTGACCGCGAAAACCATCGCCCGCACCGTCGCCGAGGAGTGCTGCGACACTCTCACAAGCCACGGCGCGACGCTATTCTCCATCACCCTCACCGCCAAGGAAAAACTCTGCGTTCTGGACACTCCTGAGTGCAACCCCGTGGCTTGCCCGAGGGCCAACGGACACTTTGACCGCGTGGGAGACGCCATCCTTGAGATTCTCTCACAGGCAGGTGGCGCCGGCTTCTCCGTCCGCCGGGAGACGATTCTTTCGTATGCGGAAAAGTATCAGGTCTGCCCCTATGAGCTGAGCCTTGACCTTGCGCTTTTTGCCGACATTGTCATCTGCGATTACAACTATGTCTTCGACCCAACGGCCTATTTGCGCCGGTTCTTCTCGGAGGGAATCAAAAAGGACTATGTCTTCCTCATCGACGAGGCCCACAACCTCGTGGAGCGGTCGAGGGAAATGTACTCTGCGGAGATTGAGAAAGAGGATCTGCTGGAATGCAAGAAGGTGCTGGCGGAGCATTTCCGGCAGGCGTCGAGGCAGTGCGAGACGGTCAACAAGGCGATGCTTGCACTGCGGCGGGAATGCGACGGCTTCACGGTTCTCGGAAGCGGCGGAAGTGCCCCCGGTTCCATTGCGGAGCTGGCTGCAAAGGTGGAAAACCTGTGCTCCGCTCTGGCGGACGTTTTGGCGGACCGCAAGGCGCCTATTCCGGACGAGGCCGTGGAATTGTATCTGAATCTGCGGCATTTTCTGGAGATGTACGAGCAGATGGAGGACCGGTATACCGTGTACGGCGACTACCGCGAGGGAAATCATTTCTTCGTGCGGCTGCAGTGTATGGACGCCTCCGGCTTCTTAGCGGAGTGCATCGACCGCGGGCGAAGCGCTGTCTTCTACTCCGCGACGCTTCTGCCGATTGCCTACTACAAGGAGCAGCTGGGCGGCGAGCCGGACGACTATGCGGTCTACTCCCCGAGCCCCTTCGACCCCGACCGGCGTCTTGTCATGGTCGCGCGGGATGTGGACACGCGGTACAAGAACCGCACAGATGCAGAGTTCGAGAAGATTGCGGCGTACATCCGCGCTATGGTGTCGGAACGCCGCGGCAATTACATTGCATTTTTCCCTTCCTACCGCTTTGTCTCCGAGGTGGCAACGCATCTCGCGGACTGGGACGGAAGGCTTTTGATACAAACCGCCAACATGACCGAAGCCGAGCGCGAGGAATACCTCTCCGCCTTTGAGACAGAGCACGAGGGCTCGCTTCTCGGTCTGTTTGTGATGGGCGGAATCTTCAGCGAAGGCATCGATCTTCGAAACGATTCCCTGATCGGCGCGGTCATTGTGGGTCCCGGCCTTCCGATGGTATGCAACGAGCGGGAGCTGTTCCGCGACTATTATGAACAAAAATCGGGGCAGGGATTTGCTTACGCATATCTCTACCCCGGTATGAACAAGGTTCTTCAGGCGGCCGGGCGCGTGATTCGCACCACGGAGGACGCCGGTTGTATTCTGTTGTTGGATGACCGCTTCGGCACATCCTCCTACCGCTCTCTCTTCCCGCGGGAATGGTCGCCCGTCCGCGTCACGCGGGATACGCTGCAATCGCAGCTTCGCGAGTTCTGGAACATCTACGGAAAGTCCGACGACTGAGTCGGCCAATCCATCCCCGCCCCGCCGGTACGCGTCTTTCCGCGCAGGTTCTTCCTACGCTCTTCCGCTGTACTCCGTTCCGCATGCGGGCATCTGCACCTGCGTCGGAAGACACGACACTTTGATGTGGCGCGTTACGCACTGCACATCGCCGTCCGTGTGGAGGTACTGCTTCTGATCCGTAATCACCTCAATCTCACTGCAGGAAAGCACATCCACATTTCTGTGCTTGACGTGGGTTCCGCGCATCAGCTTCGGAAGCATCGTCAGCACCCGGAGAGGCCGGATTCCGTGGGCCATCACGACGGAAAGCTTGCCGTCGCAGGGATTGGCCGAAGGGGCCATCTTGAGGCCGCCGCCCTCGTAGCGGTTATTCATAAAGCAGAGGAAAATGACATCGCTGTATGTGCGGGAGACGCCGTCCACAACCACCGTAGCCGCAAACCGTGGGTTGGCAAATACCTGCCGGAGCGCCACGATGAAATAGGCCAGTTTTCCGAGGCGCAGTTTATTCAAAATCTTCTTGAGCTTCGAATTGTCAACTTCATGGCAGACCTTCGCGTCATAGCCGATACCGCAGCTGCCCGCGAAGCGCACGGTGCCGCGCTCCTCAAAGGTTGCGACCTCGCCGACATCGTAGCCGCGGCGGCCGGATTCCGCAAGAATGGTTTCGGCGCATTTGACGAGATTGCCCGGAAGCCCGAGGCCCTTGACATAGTCGTTGCCGGAGCCGCCGGGAAGCACCGCAAGCGTGACCTGCGAAGGCAGCAGAAGCCCGTTAAATGCCTCCCCTACCGTGCCGTCGCCGCCGACCACCCAGATGTCCGCGCTCTCACCGCTTGCGCAGATCTTGCGAACCATCCGCGTGGCATCCCCCGGTCCCTCGGTCTTGTGGACCTTGTAAGCGACCTTTTTCTTCGAAAGGAGCGAAGTCAGCTTGGAAAGATTGCTTCCGCCCCCGGTTTTTGCCTGTTCATTGATTACGATGTGAATCATGTGAACCCCCTCATTTCCCCAATACACGCCAAACCTTTGTTATTCTTCGTCCGAATTCTTTTTCTTCTTCACTTTCTTCTCTCTTGCGATGTAAATCGGACGGTGTTTGCCCTCCAGATAGCTTCTCGAGATGTACTGTCCCAAAACGCCGAACATCATCAGCTGCAGACCGCTCATAAACAAGATTACCGTGACGATGGTGGGATAGCCGCTGACGTGGTTACCGAAAATCAGCGTCTTGATAATCAGCCAGACCATCATGACGAAAGCGAAAATACAGAAAAACACTCCGAGGAACGAAGAGATTGCCAACGGAACCGTGGAGAAGGAAATAATTCCGTTGATGGAGTATCTGACGAGGCTGCCGAAGGACCACTTGGTCTCGCCGGCCACGCGCTCCACGTTGTGGTAGCTGAGCCACTTCGTGCGGAAGCCGACCCAGGCGAAGATGCCCTTCGTAAAACGGTTGTACTCCGGCATGTCCAAAACGGCATTGACCATCTGTCTGGTCATCATGCGGTAGTCCGTGGCGCCCTCCACAATCTCGACGCCGGAAATCTTCTTGTTCAGTTTATAAAACATGCGGGAGAACCAGGAGCGGATCTTTCCCTCGCCCTTGCGGTCCTCGCGGCGCATCGCCACGCTGTCGTACTCCCCGGTCAGAATCGTCGAAAGCATCTCCGGGATGTAGCACGGCGGATGCTGCAGGTCGGCATCCATCAAAACGACGTAATCTCCCACGGCGTTGGACAGCCCGGCGTAGATTCCGGATTCCTTGCCGAAATTGCGGGAGAACGAGATGAAGGACACTCTCTCATCCTTCTCTGCGAGGCCCTTCAAAATCGACAGCGTCCCGTCCTTCGAGCCGTCGTCCACAAACAAAAACTCACATTCCGCAAGCTCGCGAATCTCCTCCGCGGTCTTCGTAATCTCCTCGTAAAATGCACCGAGCACCGATTCCTCGTTGTAACACGGCACAACAATTGACAAACACGGTTTTTCCATCCGATGATCCTTTCCGAAATCCGCCGGCTCCCCCACCGGCTTTTTGTCATGACTCCCGCGGGCACGCAACAGCCCGCCGCCGTAAACATTGTATCATACATACAGAACGGCCGCAAGGGAATTTTCCGGGAAAGCGGCCGAAGAAGCGATTTATTCTACAATAGTAGTGCGGCAGACAGCAAGAGTCCGAGCAGCGCTGCCACGATTGCGGGGATGGCGATGCGAACGCCGTAGGAGACGAATTTGCCGAAGGAAAATTCAACCCCGACGGAGGACAACAGCGACATCCACATGATTCCTGCGAGCGCGCCGACGGGCGTCAGATAGGCGCCTAGGTTCGAGCCGATGACGGTTGCGAAAACCGCGCGCTGCGGGGCCCCGCCGAAGGTTAAGAGCGATGTGAACAGCACGCTCATGGGGATGTTGTTGATGATATTGGCGGCAAGGGACGACGAGATGCCGTACACCCAGACCGGATTGCCGTGGGACAGCACCTCCGCGATGCGCCCGGACAGGCCGCTTTCGTTCATGGAAAGCACCAGGCCGAACATGGAGAGCACGAAGGGAATCAAAAGCCATGGAAGGCGGTGTATGCTTCGGAACAAAAGACGCGGGCCGCGCCCCGTAACCAGGTTCATGATGCAGGTGCACACAATAAGGCTTCCGGCCGCGCACACGGCGATCAGCCACATGGGAAGCCCGATGTAGGACGCTACCGCCAAAAGCACCGTACAGACGCTTAAATGAGCGATTCCGAGCACTACCGTGGGTTTGTGGCGGATGGCTGTCTGCGTCGCCTCTCCGTGCATGGGAAGGGCCAGCTGCTTCCGGAACAAAAGGCGGATCACCACGTACACCGCCGCGCCGGCGAACACCGTCGGGATGGCCATTACTTTGATGTACGCCAAGAAATCGATGCCGGCGCCGCTTGCCAGATAGATGTTCGTCGGATTGCCGATGATAAGCATCATGCTGAAGGTATTCGCCGCGATAAATTCCGTCACAAGGTAAGGAATCGGATCAATCTTCGCCGCCTTCGTAAAATACCCGATAAAGGGCGTGAATGTGAGCACAACGATGTCGTTGGAGGTGAAGACCGTGAGAACCGAAACCGTCACAAAAAGGGATGTGAGAAGCTTTCGCTGGTCGCTTCCGGCCCGGGCCAGGGTTCTGCCCGCGAGATAGTGAAAGAAGCCCGCCTCATCGAGGTAGACCGAGAGAAATGTCATGGAGAAAAACAGCGCGAGAATCTTGATGGGATTGACCGCCGTGTCCGCCGTCAGGCCTGCGCCGAACTGCCGCAGGGTAAGCCCGCCGCTTACAAGAAGCGCGAGGACTCCCGCCGCTGCCACCAGCGGATAGGTATCAAAGTAGACACCCCGGATTGTAATCCGCGGTTTCCAAACAATCGCCGCCATCATGGTGAGACATGTGACGGCACAAATGACTCCGGCAAGAACCATATCTGCGCCTCCTTTTTATACACCATACGGATTATAGCATTTCGGCGGCGAATTGCAAGTGTCAGTTTGTGTTGCAGGATGCGGTGACTTGTGATACTATTGCTCATAAGAAAAATGCGGAGGCTCTCTCCGCTCCCGAAAGGAGTCCGACGGATGAAATTCAATGCAGAAAAAGTGAAGAACGAATGTGTCGCATGGATTCGCGACTTTTTTGAAAAGAACGGCCCCACCTGCAATGCAGTGGTCGGCATCAGCGGCGGTAAGGACAGCTCCATCGTCGCCGCCATGTGTGTGGAAGCCCTCGGCAAGGACCGCGTCATCGGCGTTTTGATGCCCAACGGCGAGCAGCCTGATATCGAGTATGCGTACAAGCTTGTAAACCATCTCGGCATCCGCTATTACGTGGTTAATATCAAGGACGGTTATCAGGGAATTGTCAATGCTCTCCCGGAAGACCTTCCGCTGAGCAATCAGGCCCGTATCAATCTTCCGCCCCGCCTTCGCATGTCCACGCTCTACTGCGTCTCCCAGTGCTGTAACGGCCGCGTTGCCAACACCTGCAACCTCTCCGAGGACTGGGTCGGCTATTCGACACGCTACGGCGATGCCGCAGGCGATTTCAGCCCCTTAAGCCACCTCACGGTGCAGGAGGTTAAGGCGATTGCCCGCCTCGTGAAGCTTCCGGAAGAATTGATCGAAAAGAAGCCTTCCGACGGCCTCTGCGGAAAGACCGACGAGGACAACCTGGGCTTTACCTACGCCACCCTCGACCGCTACATCCGGACCGGTGAAATCGACAGCGCAGAGGACAAGGAAAAGATTGACCGGCTCCATCGCCGCAATCTCTTCAAGCTCGCTCTGATGCCCTCCTTCGACCCGGGAATCGAGACCAAACCCGAATGATCGAGTTGGCGAGGACGCTGACTGCACCGGCGCAAGCCGGACAATCTGACCGGTTTCCGACCACTACAGAACGCAACAAAGCCGGACAGCAACCGCTGCCCGGCTTTGTTGTTGCATTTTCCGGGGGAATCCGGCTTAACACTCTCCAAAGCGCCGGATTCCCGCAGGAATATATCGTGTATTCACACTTTGTCTTACTCTTTGTCTCTCTCCTTAACTTCCGGAGCTGCCGCAGGCTTTGCACCCTTTAAGATGGTGTTCGTCAGGATACCGAGAATCAATGCGCATGCAACGGACGTGATGGTAACATCACCGAAGGAAACCGTAAGGCCGCCGACACCGGCAATCAGGATTACGGAAACTACGAAGAGGTTGCGGTTCTCATTCAGATCCACCTTCTGAATCATTTTCAAACCGGAAACTGCGATAAATCCGTAGAGTGCCATGCAGACACCGCCCATGACGCAGCTGGGAATCGTTGCAAGGAAGGTTGCGAACGGTCCGATGAAGCTGATCAGGATGGCAAGAATTGCAGTGTAGAGAATGGTGATAACGGAAGCGTTGCCGGAGATAGCTACGCAGCCGATGGACTCACCGTAAGTGGTGTTCGGGCATCCGCCGAAGATTGCGCCTGCGAAGGAACCGACACCGTCGCCGAGAAGCGTGCGGTGCAGACCGGGCTTTTCGGTCAGATCCACATCAATGATGGAGGACAGGTTCTTGTGGTCCGCAATGTGCTCTGCGAAAACTACGAATGCAACCGGAACATAAGCTGCAAAAATCGTGAGGAAGTAGGAACCGTCAAGCTCGCTGAAGCCCTTAGCAGCCTTCAGGAACGTGAAATCCGGAACGGCAAATGCCTTGATTCCGTCGAAGATGGAGAAATTGATAATCTGGAGCGAAGCCGTGTCCGTAGCGTTGCCGATTACCGTGAAGATAGCTGCAACCGCATAGCCTGCGAGGATACCCATGATGAACGGAATCATCTTGAGCATCTTCTTGCCGTATACCGAGCAAAGCATGGTAACTGCAAGGGTGATCAGGCCTACTACAAGGCAGAGATACGGGGAAGCGCTCTGAACGTTGCTTACGGAGTCCACAATCTGTGCCTGTCCTGCCTCAGCGTCAACAATCTCAGCAACCTTCTCCGTCACCTCGTGGGTAACATTGCCCTTGGTAAGGTCGCCGACAGCGTTGCCTGCAAGGGAAAGTCCGATGATGGCAACGATGGGTCCGATGACAACGGCGGGCATGAGCTTGTTGATCCACTTAACGCCTGCAACCTTGACAACGATTGCGATGACAACGTATACAAGGCCTGCCAGCAATGCACCGAGAATCAATCCGAGATATCCGAGCTGCATCGAAACGCCGCCCGCAAATGCTGCTGCCATGGATCCCAGGAATGCGAACGAGCTTCCGAGGAATACAGGGCTTTTGAATTGTGTAAAGAGAAGATAAACGAGGGTTCCCACGCCGGCACCGAACAATGCGGCGGTGGAGCTCATGTCATGTCCGACGATTGCCGGAACCGCAATTGTCGCGGCCATGATTGCGAGCAACTGCTGAAGTGCGAAGACAATCAACTGGGGGAATTTCGGCTTGTCTTCAACCTGATAAATAAGTTTCATAGATACCTCCTCAAAGATTTTTGTGCTCTACTCCTGCACCTTTTTAGATATTATCATTTGCACTTTTGTTTGTAAACCCCAAAGCGATAGAAAAATGTCTTATTTAATAAAAAAACCACTACATCTAGTGTTGTACTATCGCTGTAGTACAACAAGATGTGGTGGTTTGTCAATCTCATTGACATATTATATTATCGTATAAGGAGTGTCGTGAACCTGTCATCGCACCACTCTCCCGCCCGCATCAAAACTTCTTCGGACAGAGATCCGCGACGCAGCACGCCCCGCAGTTCGGCGTCGCCGTCCGCGCCGTGCACACCGCTCTCCCGTGGTCCACCATGCGGTGGCAGAAGTCGTTGCTCTCCTCCGGCGGAATCAACTGCCAAAGTGCCTTTTCCACCTTGTGGGGATCCTTCTCACCATCCACAAGTCCCATGCGGTTCGAAAGCCGGATGCAGTGCGTGTCCGTCACAATGGCGGGCTTTCCGTAGATGTCCCCAAGCACCAGGTTCGCGCTCTTCCTCCCGACGCCGGGAAGCCGGAGAAGCTCCTCCATGGTATCGGGCACCACGCCGCCGTAAACCTCCATAAGCATGGTCATGCAGGCCTTGATATCCCGGGCCTTGCTCCTGCCTAAGCCGCATGGCCGCACAATCTCCTCAATGGCGTCCTCGGACGCCTCCGCAAGCGCCTCTACCGTCGGAAAATGCGCATACAAAACGGGCGTAATCTGATCCACCCGCGCATCGGTGCACTGGGCTGCCAGCCGGACGCTCACAAGAAGCTTCCACGCTTCATCATAAGCAAGTGTGCAATGGGTGTCCGGATACTCTTCCTTAAGGCGTCTGACAATCTCTGCGGCACGCATTTTCCGCGCCCGCAGGCTCTCGGAACGCTTTGAAAGGCCGGCACAGTCGGGCTTCCGCCCGGGTGCCGACCCGGTTGCATTTGCCTTATTCACGGCAGCGCTCATGCGAGCACTTCCGGTGCGGCGGTGAAGGAGAACTTCATTCCCTTCGCGTTCTCGATGTAGAGAACCTCGAAGATGCCGTCACCCACATGATACATCATCGAAAGGCCCGGATTGTCCGCAAGCATCGCTGCTCTCGCCTCGTCGCGGTCGTCGCGAACCAGCTCGCCCGAGATGCGGAGCCAAGCGCCGTCCGGATACATTGCGCTGATCTCCGTCTTCGGATTCGCAAGCATCTGCGCATAGCAGGGCTTCGTGTTGTTGGTGCAGATATAAGTCTTCCCCTCGAACTCCGCAACCGCGCCGAAGGGGCGCACACGGGGCTGGTCGCCCTCAACCGTTGCGATGAAAAATGTTCCGACCTTCTTAAGTTCTTCCGTAATCTTGTTCATATCCATTCCCCTTTTAAATAATCCAGAACCATGCATCGTCCTGCTCGAGCTCGGTCTTCGTGATGGCGCCCGGAGTCTTGCTGTCGATGCCCTTGATGGTCATCTCCTGATTCTTGATGCTTACCCGCGTGCCCGGAGCAATCGGCTTCGTGATGAAGGCGTTACTGCCGATGACGGAGCCCTTGCCGATGATGGTCTCGCCGCCCAGAATCGAGGCTCCCGCGTAGATGACCACGTCATCCTCAATCGTGGGATGCCGGCGCTTTCCGCGAAGCTTCTGCCCGCCCTTGGTCGAAAGAGCGCCGAGGGTCACGCCCTGGTAAATCTTCACGTTGTCGCCGATCAGCGTCGTCTCACCGATAACAATGCCGGTGCCGTGATCGATGAAGAAGTTGCGGCCGATGGTCGCGCCGGGATGGATGTCAATACCGGTCTGCCAATGCGCATGTTCCGTCATGATACGCGGAATCAGCGGAATCTCCAGCTTAAACAGCTCGTGCGCCACGCGGTACACCGTGATGGCGTAGGCGCCGGGATAGCACAGAATGATTTCCTCGCGGAATTTGGCGGCCGGATCGCCGTCGTAAAATGCCTCCAAATCCCCCTCCGCGTACTCGCGAATCGAAGGAAGTCTGCGGAAGAACGACACCGTGAGCTTCTGGGCTTCGCTCTCCACCTCCGGGTCCTCCGGCGACTTTCCGGCAAAGCGCTCCGAATACGGAAGCGCCCGCGCAATCTGCTTGTTCAAACAGAAAACCGCATCCTCAATCTGAACGGAGTAGTCATTCTCCAAATTGTAAAACTTGCGCGAACCGTCGCGGAAATAGCCCGGATAAATAATCCGAATCAGCTTCTGAAGCACATCGATGATCACATCCTTCTGCGGCTGGCGAAAGAGGTCCAGCTTGTCAATGGACCGGTTCTCCTTGTAGTCCGCAAGGATGTTGCCGACGATGGCGCCGATTTCCCTGTCGATGATGTTGTTCTGCATCTGCGCCTCCTTTCCTTCTGGGGTGATACCGTTATTCTTTCCTTATCGGAAACAGCCGAAAAACGGCCGATTACACTGTCACGTGTTTACTCCGACATTTTACCACAACGCCGGACGGATTTGAAGTCATAGCCGTAAAATACTTTCACCTTACGCGCCGAATCCCCCGTTCCGCATCGCCTCCACAAGATTCCGCCCGTACTCCTCGGTTCCGAGGCAGTTCGGATGCAGGTTGTCGATGTAATACTCGCTGCGGTGCGGCACAAGCGTCAGGCCGTCGATAATCCGCACATTCGGGTATTTGCCGGCAATGCGCTTTACTTCCTCACAGAAATGTAGGAAGACGTCGTACTCCTCGGGATGATCCCCGCGCCAGATCGGCGAGATGACGAGCACCGGAATCTCTGTTCCGTAGATCCCCATGAGGGTCTCGTAGTACTCCTCCACCATCGTCATGTCCTTCGTCCAGTACTGGTTCGTTCCGAGGGCCACGATAAGCATCTCCGGCTGGTATCCATCCATCTTCATCAGCGACTTCTTGTCGTAAATGTAACCGCCGATTCCCTGGTTAATGATATCATAATTCAAGAGCCGGTTGGCAACGCTTACGTACGTATGCGCCGACCGAAGCGGCCCGTACCCCTGCGTGATGGAATCGCCGAGCCACAGAACCTTCTTCCCCTTCTTAACCGGCGCAACGTCGCCGTTCACCGTAAAATTCTTCACCAAAACCGTGGCGTCCGCCGGTAGATAAATCACAACCTGCTTCGCTCCCGCAGGCATCGTCCAGCGGATGCTCCCCGCCTCCGCCAGATCATGCACATACGCAATCTCTACGGCAAGTCCGTCAATCCACAGCTCAAACGAATCCTCCGACCCTCTCCACGCAAACTTGAAATCGAACGACACCTCCGTCGCCGCCGTCGCAAACTCTATTGTCTTGGCCGTCGTCGCCATGCACCGGTCATACCAGAAGTCAAACGCCCCTTTAAAATACTCCATCTGCGCCTTGCTGTACTGAAACGCCTGCAGATACCCATCCGCCGACTCCTCAAAAAACAACGCCCCGCAGTAATATTGTTTAAGCTCATCGTTCGTCATTGACTACCGCCTCCTTTTGTCAGTTTCACCCTATTCCAAACGCTTATACTTCTCTTCATACAAACGCCTTTTCAGACAAGAATTATACCACACAACCACCACCCTTGTCACCCATAATCCATCAAGGAAGCTCCGGAATCCGGAGCTCCCTTTTTTGTGCCCTTACCAGGCAAGGCTTAAGTGACCGAAAGCAACCTGCAGGAGAAGGTGCAGGGAATCTAAGCGTGTGCTTCGTTCGCTAATTCGAGGGCGCTTCTGCGGGGCTTGCGCGCCGCTCTATATCAAAAGTTATAGGAAAGCGGCGCGCGGCGAGAGGCGCTTGCGCCTCTACACCGCGAGGCTGGGTACGGGCTCGCGGATAACCTCGAAGCGCCCTTCGCTCACTCCCACACGCTAAGATAGCCCTCCCGAAGCCATTCGGCTTCGGGAGTCACAATTCTCCCGCAGGGTGCTTCGGTCACTTTGCCTTGCCGCGGGAAGGCAATCTACAGGAAGCCCCGGATACCGGAGCTTCCTTCTCTCTGTTCGAAGAAGGAAGGGGCAATACAAGGATAATCGGAGTGCATGTGGTATTCGCAAGGGCGACAGCCCTTGCGAAGGCGACTTAGCGACCGCAAGACTACACGGAGCGCTTTGAGGACTGTTCGACGCACGCCACCTACCATGTTCTTCTTTTTAAAGGTGGCGTGCGAGCCCCGCAAAAGCGCTCCTGACTGTGTAGGCGAAGCGGTCACTTAGTCGCCTGGAACCGCACGACGATTACCTTGCATTGCACCTTCCTGTTGGCACAAAAAAGGAAGCCCCGAATATCGGAGCTTCCTTGATTGTCTGTTGTGGGAGGCGATTAGCAAACGCCCTGAGCAAGCATAGCGTCAACAACCTTCTCGAAACCGGCGATGTTAGCACCGGCAACATAGTTGCCCTCCATGCCGTACTTCTTGGCAGCCTTGTCGGCGTTGTGGAAGATGTTAACCATGATGGTCTGCAACTTAGCGTCAACTTCCTCGAAGCTCCAGGAAAGTCTCTCGGAGTTCTGGCTCATCTCAAGAGCGGAAGTAGCAACGCCGCCGGCGTTACTTGCCTTGCCGGGTGCGAACAGAACGCCGTTCGCCTGGAAGTACTTCGTAGCCTCGATCGTGGTAGGCATGTTAGCGCCCTCTGCTACAGCGATTACGCCGTTGGCAACAAGCGTCTTTGCATCGTCGATGTTAAGCTCGTTCTGGGTAGCGCAAGGAAGAGCGATGTCAACCTTGATTGTCCACTGGTTCGTACCCTCGGAAGCCTTGTCATGGTACTGAGCGCTCTTGCGGGCTGCTGCGTACTCGGTAAGACGTGCGCGCTTAACTTCCTTAACCTCGCGGAGAAGTGCAACATCGATGCCCTCGGGATCGTAGATCCAGCCGGTGGAATCGGAGCAGGTAACAACCTTAGCGCCGAGCTGCTGTGCCTTCTGGATAGCGTAGATAGCTACGTTGCCGGCACCGGATACAGCAACCGTCTTGCCTGCGAGCTCGATGCCGTTAGACTTGAGCATCTCGTTTGTGAAGTAAAGAAGACCGTAACCGGTAGCTTCGGTTCTTGCAAGGGAACCGCCGTAGGAAAGACCCTTACCGGTCAGCACGCCCTCATAGAGGCCGCGGATTCTCTTGTACTGTCCGAACATGAAACCGATCTCACGAGCACCGGTTCCGATGTCACCGGCGGGAACGTCGGTGTCTGCGCCGATGTATTTGCAGAGCTCGGTCATGAAGCTCTGGCAGAATGCCATGATTTCACGGTCGCTCTTGCCCTTCGGGTCGAAGTCGGAACCACCCTTGCCGCCGCCGATCGGAAGGCTGGTAAGAGAGTTCTTGAAAATCTGCTCGAAACCGAGGAACTTGATGATACCGATATTTACAGAAGGATGAAGGCGAATGCCGCCCTTGAACGGTCCGATTGCGGAGTTGAACTGTACGCGGTAACCGGTGTTGACACGAACCTGACCCTTGTCATCAACCCACGGAACACGGAACTTGAACTGACGCTCAGGCTCAGTGATTCTCTCAAGGATAGCCTCTCTCTTGTACTTCTCTTCATTGGCCTCGATTACGGGCTTCAGGGACTCGAAAACCTCGGTAACGGCCTGAATGAACTCGGGCTCGCTTGCATTCTTCTTCTTTACGAGCTCCAACACTTCATCAACATAAGACATAGATAATATCCTCCTAAGTGATAATTGTAACTTTGGCCGCGCAACAACCGTGTTCGCGTGGCTGTCCGGTCTCTTCTACGCGTTAAAGCGTCAAACCGAACTCACGGCTTTGATTATACTCAAAACATTTCACGATTGCAATAGGAAAACGCAAATTTTGTTCTTTTGTATACACAAAAACAAAATCTGCGTTCTCGTTTCGTCATATTCCCTTGTTAACGGCGTCTCCGACGCTCCAATTCGCCCGCCGTGACGACGCGGGACATCATCTTCCGATGCTCAAAATACCATATCGCACCGATTCCCGTTCCGCACAGCACAAGCCCTACGACCACCATCCAAAGCCCTAACGACATCACGCCGCTGTAGTCCTTCGGCTCCACGGGCTCAAGATACACATCCAGAAACAAGGTGTCATAATCCTGACGTCCTGAGGTGTCCATCTCCTTTAAGGAATCCGTCAGAACCTGCAGGGTTCCCTTGACGCCGTCGCTCAGGGGCCGAACGCGCCCGCGCACGCGAAGCGACTCGGTGGTCTCTCCGCTCACTAACTTCTCGTACTTCGGAAAATCCTTCTCTTCCACCCGTACAAGTACAAACCGCTTGGGGTTGTCGCTTACGTACACGGCATAGTACCGGTAGCCCGAAAGCTTTGCGGAGTCGTCCGCCTCGATATTCACAATTGCAGGGAGCGCTCTGGTTGTCTCGAGCTTGCAGTAACGATCCTCGTACAAAACGGCATTTCCCGGATTGTTCAAATCCACCGGAGTGGAATCAAATGCATCCGAGAGACGATTTGTACGCGCGCAGATGATAAATCCCGCGATCATCGTCACTCCTGAAATCACTGCCAGTGCCAGGCAGAGTTTTCGCAATCTCCTCATGGCGCTCTCCCCTACAATCTTTCTTACTTATCGTCCTCGATCCGGTCGCTGCCGGTAAGGTTGGTCTCAAAATTGTATTCCGAAACCTTCTGGTCTTCCTCTGCGAGCATCTTGGAAAGCTCATCCTGCTCCCCGTAGAGGTTGAATCCCGATGCCGCACCGACATTGGCATCCGCTGCCTGGCCTGTCGTGAGGTCCGTCGCTCCGGCAAGGGTTGCATTGGTCGCGTTCACCGTTGCCGCATCAATCGTTCCGTAAGGCTGCTGGATAAAGCCGTAGGTGCCTTCTTCCAACTTATTCTTCTTCATCGTCGCAAGTCCGAAGAGGAAGAGTGCCACACCGATGCCGAGCGCCACAAGACCGACAACCAGCATGATGTTCGCCTGCTTCGTGGTCTTCAGCTCTACGTAAAAGTCCGGGCAGTAATCCGCAATCTTCGGTGCGGTCACGCCGCTGCCGGCGGCTTCCTCATTCAGGAACTTCTGCCAGTCACTCTCGAACTGGTTCTTGTACTTGGCAATGTCTCCGTCGCATTTGCGGAGAACGCCCTGGTACGTCAGCTCGTACTCCAGACCGCTGTCCTTCATCTTCTCATACTTGTCAAATTCCTTCGCAGGAACCTTGACACCGATGTAACCGCATTTGCCGGGCTCCATGCTGTTTGCATCATCGCCGTACCAAACATAGTACCAGCGGTACGTCTCGGTCTTCGAGCCGTTCTTTTCGCTGGTCTCATTGCAGTACCAGTCGATAACTTCGTCGGTAACGCCCTTGACGTACGTTCCGGAAATAAAGCTTCCAACATCGTTGATGTTTTTAGCATTCTTAAGATTTATTCGATCCTTCAAGCCAAGAATGATAAAAACAACGCCGAACACAATTACTGCGATTGTAGCGACAATTGTACGAACCTTATTAACCATATGGGGGTCCCTCATCTCTTTCTGTTTATTTTTTGTGAAAACAACTGCTTTATTGTATCATGTCCGCCCGACAAATGCAACTGCGTAAATAGAAAGAGGAGGCCTCCTTTCGGAAACCTCCCCGCTCATTGTTTCGTATCTTACTTGTGGAAGAACACGCCCTCGTCATCCAGATCGGAAAGATCGTCAAACTGGTTCATCTGGTTCTTCTTGCGGATCTGATCGAGCCGCTCCTGCAGCATCTTGCGACGCGCCTCAAGCTTTGCTCTCTCATCCTCCACCGGGTCCGGAGCTGCCGGTGCAGCAGGTGCTGCAGGCGCTTCCGCCGGTGCTTCCTCTTCGAATGCCGGTGCCTCCTCAGGCAACTCCGGCTCCGCGAAATCAAGTTCCGTCATCGGGAGATCAGGCTCCGCGAACATGCCGTCCGCCTCCACCGGCTCTTCTGTCTGAGGTTCTTCCTCTGCCGTCACCGGCATCGGCGGTACTTCCGCTCCGTGGAAGACTCCCTCGCTTCCTCCGACGTCAAATTCATCATCGTCATCGAAGAAGAACTGCTTCTTCCGGTCGTTCTTTGCACTCCGAAGGGAGGAGAGGTATTTGCTGCGGTAGGATCCGTTGTACATATCCTCCGCTGCATCGTCCTTGTCAACCTGCTCGGCATCCGAGAAATCGGTGACTCCCGTGAATGTCGGCATGATCGGCGCTTCCTCCGGCTCCTCCGGTGCTTCCGGCTCTTCCTGTGCTTGGGTTACCATGGCAGGGATATGAACCGTCGGCATCTCGTCGCCTGCATTTTCATCGACCAAAACGTCCGTGCCGTAGATGGACGGCCGGTACGCCGGGCGCTTTACTTCAGGCTCTGCTGCTTCGGAAGCTGCTTCCGCGGTCTCCGTGACAGTTTCCGGAACGATGTCCTGGAATGTCTGCGGCTCATAAGCTGCAGGCTCTTCCTCAGGCTCCGTAGCAGCCTCGGGTGCCGTATACGTTTCAGGCTCAATATCGGTCTCCGGCGCCGTATACGTTTCCGTTGCAGTGTAGGCTTCGGGCTCCGTGTAGGCCGGCTCTTCGGCGACTGCCCAGGGCGATGTTTTTGCATCATCCCCGCTCCCGGAAGATGTCGCGGGAGTGGTGTCGTAGGTCGGAACGGTTCCGTAGCTCTCGGTGAACGTGGTATCGTTCTCGCCGCTCGCAAGCGACCCGTAACCGAACTGTCCGAACAACGGCTTCACGGTCTGCCAGGAGTCACCCTCCGAAGACGGAACAAACGCATTGGCAAATCCGTCATCCTCGGTCTCCGGTGCCACATTTGCGAAGGCATCGGTCATTGCGGCCGTCTCCGTCGCGTAACTCGGCGCTTCCTCCGAAGGCATCACGTAGTTCGGGAAAACTTCTGCCGTTTCTTCTGCGGCTTTCTCCGTCTCCTCCGCTACTTCCCCGAAAGTCTCCTCTGCGGTCTCCGTTGCTTCTTCGACTGCTTCCGTAACGGTCTCCGTTGCTTCCTCAGCCGCTTCCGTTGCAACCTCTTCGGCGGTCTCAGCAGCTTCCTCTGCGGTTTCCTCCACGGTCCCCGCAACCTCAGTCACGGTCTCCTCAGCAGCTTCGGCAACTTCCGCTACAGTTTCCTCTGCGGTCTCAGTAGCTTCCGTTACCGCTTCCTCAGCAGTCTCCGCAACCTCAGTCACGGTCTCCTCGGCAGTTTCGGCAACTTCCTCTACCGCCTCGGCAACCGGCGTCGTCTTCGCGGGCTTTCTGCCGAACATGGAGTTGATCAGGTATTCATTGTAATTGCCGGTCTTGGGAGCTTCCGAAGCTTCGTCGGTAGGCTTGGTCTCAACAACCGGCTGTGCAACCGGCTCTTCCTTCTTGACTTCCGGCTCTTCCTTGCGGTTCTTCGACCATTTGCCGGAGAAGAGGGACGACAGGATTGCCGCGTTGGCGGATGCACCGCCGAGGCTCTCCGTCTTCGTCTCCGGAAGAACTTCCGCTGCAGGCTCCTCCGCGGTCTTCACCGCTTCCTCTGCAACCGTCTCAACCGCTTCTGCAACCGGCTCGGTCTCATAAGGAAGATCGTCGTTTGTCATCAGCGAAGCGGGATCCGGCAGCTTGTAGGTCTCAGCAGCCTCACCCTCCGAAGTCTCTTCGGTGTAGTATGCAGGCTCACCCTCGGCAAATGCAGCCTCGTCGTAAGCCGGTCCTTCGAACACGGGCGCTTCCGAAGCCGGAGCTTCGTAAGCAGGCGTTTCGTATGCGGGCTCTTCGTAAGCAGCTTCCTCCGAAGCCGGAGTTTCATTAGCCGGTGCTTCATAAGCGGGCTCTTCGTAAGCAGCTTCCTCCGAAGCCGGAGCTTCATAAGCGGGCTCTTCGTAAGCAGCTTCCTCCGAAGCCGGAGCTTCATAAGCCGGTGCCTCGTATGCAGGCTCTTCGGCAACCGCCTCAGGTTCGGTCTCCTCAATCGTCTCGGCTACGGTCTCCGCTGCGGGTTCTTCCGCTGCAAACTCATCCGCTGCAGGCTCTTCCGCCGCGAACGCTTCGCGAAGCGGTTCCTCCGCTGCGGGAGTTGCGGCAACCGGAACTTCCGGAGCAGCCTCTTCCGCTGCCGTGAGGGACGGTACTGTCCGTGCGCTTAGTGCCTTGATATTGTTGGTCAGCTCTGCCGTGGTCTCCAGAAGATGTCCGTACATCTCCGTCATGCGCATGTAATTCTCCGCGAGGGTGGCGATGTTCTTCTCGTCCTCCTCAAGGCGGTTCGCAACGTATTCTTCCCAGTTGCTCTCCTCGTGTGTTACCTTGCGCTCATTGAGCACGGTCTTGGTGTAATATTCTTTATAGAACAGGCGGGTGCCTGCCATCAGGAATCCGAGAAGGCCGAAGCCGAAGATCATGATGCAGGTCTGCTCGTTCTTCAGAGCCTCAAGCTCAATCACCTTGAAGGTGGTCAGAAGTCCGAGAGCAATGGCAGCAACCGAAATAATCATTCCAATCACGGCAAATGCACTGACTCTTCTGCGCTGCATCAGCTGCTGGTCACGATCCGTCACGATCTCTTCCTTAAGCACCTTCTGCAGGCGGCTGCCCGGAATCGGTGTAACCGGAATCGTCAACTCCGGCTCGCCGGACGAAACCTTCTCCGCTGCGGTACGAATCCGCGCTGCGGCATCGCGCTTACGGTTCTTCTCTGTAAACTCGGTCTGCGGTTCCGGCTCCTTTACGGTCTCAACCTTCTCCTCGCGACCGAAGATATCCTCCGTAGCGGAAACAACATCCTCCGCTGCCTCCGAAGCAAAAGTCTCCGCCGTAGCGGCAGTGTCCGATGCAATCTCCGAAACTGTTTCTCCGAGGTCCGATGCCTCTTCGTTGAAGTCAGCCGCGAAGCTGCCGATGGTTTCCACCGCGTCCTCTGTGACATCCGAAGCCTTCGCTTCCGCCGCCGCAAACGTCTCGCCGGCAAATGCCGCCGCTTCCTCTGCGGTCTCGCCGCCGAACGCCGCTGCCTCAGCAACCGTCTCAACCGCGTCGGTCACCACTTCTGCGGTTTCCTCCGTTTCTTCCGCCGGCTGGTACGGACGGTAGGTCGGCGGAATCGGTGTCGAGTAGTCAGCCTCCGGCGAATCGTCGAAAGGCTCGTCGAAGAGCTCGCTCTTGCGACCCGCAAGGCCTCTCTCCGCTAACAGCTGCGCGAGAGTTTTCTCCTCGGCAGGAGTGTCATCCTGCACCGGTGCCGAGTACTGTACAATCTCCACGCCGTCCTCTGCCGTGATTACCGCGGAAGCATCCGAAGCTGCGGCAACCGGCTCAGCGGTCGGGCGGGTGGTTTCAATCTCATCAAGGAGGTTCATCTCCTCTTCGAAGGTGGGTTCCGACTCCGTGAGTTCCGCAATCTTGCGGTTGCTGTCCTCCACGGACTCTTCCGCTCCGAAGATCTCTGCGGCAGGCTCTGTTGCAGGTTCTGCCGCCGGCTCTTCCGTCACATCGGATTCCGTCTTCTCCGGCTCCTCATCGGAAGGCTTCTTCTCACCGCCTTCAGTTGTCGGGCGAAGCAACGCCCAGTTTACGGTATTTCCGTCGGACTTGGCCGCTTTGCCTTCAGCTTTGGCGGCCTTGCGATCCTCACTCTTCGTAGTCTTCGTCGTCTTCGTCTTGTTCTCCGTCTCCCCCGAGTCTGCGGAGTTCTCGCCGTTGGGGTCCTTCCCGGCGTCCGCTTCGAGGTTTTTTACATCTACCTCGGCACGGAACATATTTTCAAGGGAAGCAATAAAGAGCATGGATGCGATGTAGAAACCGGCAAGACGAACCAAATCGGTAATCGCCAGACACAGCTTCTCGCCGAACACCTCACGACTCACGTAGAACGGATCCAGATGCATCACCGTGAGCACTGCGATACCTGCGAGGGCGATCAAACCGAGAATAATCACCGGTTCTTTCGCCTGCAACGTGTTCGTCACAACCATGATGAACAACCAGGCATAGATGACCGTCATCACCACCACGACCCAAGCTTCCACCGAGAGTTCGCCGACATGCATCTTCGGAAAATTCTCGATCACCAGGCCCACTGCGTAGGCCAATGCCGGAAAAGTCATGGAAATCAGACTCCTCTTGGCAACCAGCAGGGTGAAGATGAAGAATACAACCATACTTCCCGCGCGGATCGCCCAACCGATCTTAACCAAAAGCTCCGTTGAGGAAAGCTCGGAAAGAATTTCGTAGTCATACAGAGTCGATGTCACCCAGGCGCCCACGGCAAATGCCGCCGCCGTAATCGCTGCAACCAAAGCTGCAAGGATCGGCAGGGTCCATCCGGATGAAACACGAAGCCGTTTTCTAATCATACTTCTGCTACCTCCTCTTCCTATCTGTGCGCAGAGCGCATTTCCCGTAGTATCAGGATTATAAGATATTTTATCACATCATCGGTCAGAATGCACTCATTATTTGTGCATTTCATGCCATTTTTGTGCAAGTTTTCCGATATTTTGTCAACTTTTCCCGAAAACCCCGCTTCGCGCGCCCACGTGCGTAGAAAAAACGGCCCCGACCGCCCTGAAAACAAGGCAGCCGAAGCCGTCAAAAGGTTCATTCTACAGTTGTCTCACAATCAATCCTGATAGTCAAAGCCCATCTTGATTGCTTTCGCGTTCAGTTCCTTGAGGTCCTGATGACGCGCGCTTACGATCTTGTCGATGATCTTGTCGATATTCTCCGTCGAGATGATGCCGGTCTCCTTGATCATCTTGCCCACAAGAATCATGTTGGCAAGGGTCGGCATACCGTTGTCCGCAGCGAGCTTTGTCGCCGGAACGCCGAAGGCCTGCACGTCCGTTCTTGCGATCGGACGGCTGATGAGCGTCGAGTCATAGAAGATCTTGCCTCCCGGAACCACTGCCGGCTCGTATTTGTCGAGGGACGGAAGGTTCATAACCACGAGGATATCGGGGTTGGTAACGATCGGAGATCCGATGATCTCGTCGCTGAACACAACGCTGCAGCTTGCGGTACCTCCGCGCATCTCCGGACCGTAGGAAGGAAGCCAGCTGACCTGCTTATCGGAAATCAAGCCGTCGTAAGCGCAGAATTTGCCGGAGAACAAGATGCCCTGTCCGCCGAAGCCTGCAAAAAGCATACCGGTCTGTGCCATTTATTTGCCCTCCTTGTCCGCGTATTTGTCTTTGTAAACGCCGAGAGGATAGTAAGGAAGCATGTTCTCCTCAAGCCACTCCATGGCCTTCTCAGGCGTCTTGCCCCAGTTCGTAGGGCAGGTGGAAACAACCTCGATCAGGGAGAAGCCCTTGCCCTCAACCTGATTCTGGAACGCCTTCTTGATGGCCTTCTTCGCAGCCTTGACGTTCTTTACGTTGTTCACCGCAACACGCTCCAGATAGGAAGGTCCCTCCAGCTGCGAGAGCATCTCGCAGATGCGAACCGGATAGCCTACCGTATTGACGTCACGACCGTAAGGAGAGGTCTGCGTAACCTGACCCGGAAGGGAGGTGGGAGCCATCTGGCCGCCGGTCATACCGTAGATTGCGTTGTTGATGAAGATGATGGTGATATTCTCGTTACGCGCTGCCGAGTGAACGGTCTCCGCGGTACCGATGGAAGCGAGGTCGCCGTCGCCCTGGTACGTGAAGACGATCTTCGAAGGATCGCTTCTCTTCACGCCCGTAGCAACGTAAATACGGAGCAGCCTACGCTGGCCACACCGATGGTCTGCCCTTCGATACCAAGCTCGTCAATCGCTTCCGCAACAAGGCGGTGTACGATACCGTGCGTGCAGCCGGGGCAATAGTGAAGCGGAACGTCACACAGTGACTTCGGTTTCTGAAATACGATCTCACCCATTACTGTGCACCTCCTAACTTATTGGCTTCGACAATCTGCGCAAGCACCTGCTCCGGAGTCGGGATGCAGCCGCCGACGCGGTTTGCCATGAGAATCGGTCTCTTGCAGCGGGTCGCAAGTTCGACATCCTCGACCATCTGGCCCATATTGAGCTCGACGGTAACAAAGGACTTCACCTTGTCCGCAGCAGCGAGCAGAGGCTTCTTCGGGAACGGCCACAGTGTGATCGGACGGATCATACCGACCTTGATGCCCTGAGCGCGAGCTGCCTTGATGGCATTTCTCGAGACGCGGGATGCGATACCGAATGCGACAACGCACACATCGGCGTCATCCATCATGTACTCTTCCCACATCGGCTCCTCAGCCTCAATCTTCTCATATCTCTTGTAACGCTCCAGGTTCCACTGCTCCAGTTCCTCGGGAAGCAGCGAAAGGGAATTGATGATGTTGTGCTTTCTCTTGCAATCCGTGCCGGTCAAAGCCCACGACTTGTCGTGATCCTCGACCGTGATGCCCTCGATGGAAACGGGTTCCATCATCTGGCCGAGGGTACCGTCGGCAAGAAGCATCGCCGGAACACGATATTTCTCAGCCACGTTAAATGCATGCGCCGTAAGGCTTACCATCTCCTGCACGCTCGCCGGAGCTACCACGAAGAGGTGATAGTCGCCGTGTCCGCCGCCGCGGGTTGCCTGGAAATAGTCGGACTGGGACGGCTGGATACCGCCGAGGCCCGGGCCGCCGCGCTCCACGTTGACAATCAGCGCCGGAAGATCGCAGCCTGCCATGTAGCTGATGCCCTCTTCCTTCAGGGAAATTCCGGGGCTTGAGGAGCTCGTCATTACTCTCTTTCCGGTGGAAGCGACGCCGATACACATGTTGATTGCCGCGATCTCGCTCTCCGCCTGAAGGAATGTTCCGCCGATTTTGGGCATACGCTTTGCCATGTACGCCGCCACCTCGGTCTGGGGTGTGATCGGATATCCGAAGTAGAAACGGCAGCCTGCCATAATCGCAGCTTCCGCAATGG
This sequence comes from uncultured Lachnospiraceae bacterium, assembly GCA_902787715.1. Taxonomy (GTDB): domain Bacteria; phylum Bacillota; class Clostridia; order Lachnospirales; family Lachnospiraceae; genus ISDg. Next base: position 337,236 of record CADAHQ010000002.1, on the reverse strand, counting down.
CTTCGTTACCCTTCATCAAAACCTTGTCTGCCATGTCCTTAACCCCTTTCTACCGTGATTACGCAATCCGGGCACATCGTCGCGCAAAATGCGCATGCGATGCATTGGGACTGGTCGACCATCTCTGCCGGATGATGACCCTTCGCGTTGATGACCGTCTCGGACATCCGAAGAATCTTCTTCGGGCAGGCGGCAACGCAGAGTCCGCAGCCCTTGCAGAGATCCGTGTTGAATGTTACCTTGTTCATACAAACCCTCCCTGTGCTTAGTCGTTCCAAAGCCGTTTGTCCTGCAGATGCAGCGGGACCACATCCGGCAGAACCTCCGCTACCGCCCCGGCAATCTCCGCTTTCACGGTGGTCATCCGGATCGGCAGACCTGTCGCCGCCGCGATATCCTTCGCATACGCATCGGAAGCAATCACATCCCCGGGCGTTGTCTCGCGCCCAAGATTACTGTTGTTCACGATGCCGGTGAAAGGAATCCCGCCGGCAGCTTCTATCTCACGCATAACTTCCAGAGTACTTGCCGTATCCGGAGTCAGCGGACGATACTTGTTGATGACGAGGAGCATATCGTAATTGTTCTCCTCCAGGATGAACGGGGTGTAGCGCCCCAGAGCCAAAGCCCCGCGGTCGTCCCCGCCGATGTCCACGATCGCATGGCGCGACTTGACATCCACGATGGAATACAGTTCCTGCGGCAGCGCGGGTACATCCACATTCGAGTTCGCGTACTCCGAGCTTATGAGCGGAATCCCCGCTGCCCGAAGCTCTTCCTCGCTGTCCTTTGTGCGGTAGTACGGGTTGACGATGTCAAGATCCGCGATCACGACGTCCTCCCCTGCCTTTTTGAGCATCATCGCCAGGTTCACGGCAATGTTCGTCTTGCCGCTGCCGTAGTGCCCGGCCATCAGCGTTAAGCGTTTAAACTTCATCATGCCACCTTAACTTATTAAATATACTCTTTTCATACGGAAAATGCAAGTGACAAAAGAGCCGGTCACTGACGTTCCATCAGAGCTTGTTCCTTTGGATCTTCCCGCTGATGGTCTTCGGAAGCTCGTCCATGAAGACGACGATTCGCGGGTACTTGTAAGGCGCGGTGTGCGTCTTGACGTAATCCTGAATCTCCTTCTTGAGCTCCTCGGTGCCGACCGTTCCCTTCGTAAGAACGATGCTCGCCTTGACGACCTGACCGCGGACGGGGTCCGGAGCAGCGCTTACGCCGCACTCAAGGACATAGGGAAGCTCCATGATGACGCTCTCGATCTCGAACGGTCCGATGCGGTAGCCGGAGGACTTGATGACATCGTCCTTGCGGCCGACATACCAGTAGAAACCGTCCTCATCCTTCCACGCAACGTCGCCGGTGTGGTAGATACCGTCGTGCCATGCCTCTTTCGTGAGTTCCTCCCCGCGGTAGTAACCGAGGTACAATCCGCACGGAACGTTGGGCTCGGTGTAGATGCAGATCTCGCCGTTCTCACCGATCGGCACGGGCTTGTCGTCATCGCCGAGGATGTCGACATGGTACTGCGGCGTAGGCTTGCCCATGGAGCCGAGCTTGTGCTCTTCGCCGTAAAGGTTGCCGATGACGAGCGTCGTCTCGGTCTGGCCGAAGCCTTCCATGACGCGAAGGCCGGTATTTTCCTTGAATACTTTATAAACTTCAGGGTTGAGCGCTTCACCTGCGGTGGTCGCATGGACAATCGAGGAGAGGTCGTATTTGCTGATGTCCTCCTTAATCAGCATGCGGTACATGGTAGGCGGCGCGCAGAATGTCGTGATATGGTACTGCGCGAACATCGGAAGGATGTCCTCCGCGTGGAAGCGGTCGAAATCGTACACGAAGATCGGCGCCTCGCACAGCCACTGGCCGTAGAGCTTGCCCCACAGAGCCTTGCCCCAGCCGGTGTCTGAGATGGTCAGGTGCAGACCGTCCGGGTCAACCTGGTGCCAATACTTGGCGGTCACATAATGGCCGAGCGCGTACAGATAGCTGTGGCTTGCAATCTTCGGGTAGCCGGTGGTGCCGGACGTGAAGAACATGACCATGGGATCTTTGCCCTGTGCGCTGTCCTCCGTGCGATCGAAGTGCGAGCTGAAGAGCGTGTATTCGTCGTCAAATGTTCTCCAGCCTTCACGGGTTCCGTTGACCGCAATCTTGATCTCCACGGTCGGGCTCGTCGCTGCAGCGATGTCCGCCTGCTCCGCCGTGTTGCCGGTAGTAGTGCAGAGGATTGCCTTTACGCCTGCGGACTGGAAACGGTATTCAAAGTCATGGGAAAGCAGCTGGTTCGTCGCAGGGATTGCAATCGCACCGAGCTTGTGCAACGCAAGCATCGCGATCCAGAACTGATAATGGCGGCGAAGAACGAGCATGACGCGGTCGCCCTTCTTGATGCCTAAGGACTTAAAGTAGTTTGCGCACTGGTTGCTCTTTCTGCGCAGATCCTCGAACGTGAAGCGGCGCTCCACCTTGTTAACGTCGAGGTGGATCATCGCAAGCTTCTCAGGGTTCTTGCGGGCGATGCCGTCAACGATGTCAAATGCAAAGTTGAATTTGTCGGTATCGACGAAATCGATGTTCTTAAGACGGCCCTTCTCGTCCTCGTCGCAGCGGACGAATTTGTCGCTGACGAAGCTGCGCTTTGCTGTATGTCCGGTAACGAGGGTGTCGACCACTTCCTTCTCCGCGGTGGTCGTATCCGGCAGAACCACAGCGAGGAAGGTTACATCCTGCTCGTTGATGGCAATCATACCGTGCGGCGTCGAGCTCTTGTAGAAAATGCTGTCGCCCTCGCGGAGGATCTCCACATGGTCGCCGACCTGCACCTTCATGCAACCCTTGAGCACGAGGTCGAACTCCTGGCCGGAGTGCGTCGTCGTGTGGATCGGCTTCTTCTGCTGTTCTGCTGAATATTCATAGCGAACCCAGTAGGGCTCAGCGAGCTTGTTCTTAAACATCGGCGCGAGGTTCTTGATCAGGATGCCCTGCTCCTCCGCCGTAACCTGTCCTTTGCCGCTTCTCGTCACCGTATAGGACGAGAGCTTCGTGGAATGGCCCTCGGTAATCGCCGAAAGCTCAACGCCGAATGCGCGCGTACATTTGTGGATAAAGGTAAACGGAAGGTCTTCCTTTCCGTCCTCATACAAGAGGTACTGTGCTTCACTGACCTCGGTCTTCTCTGCGGCTTCCGCCACACTCATTCCGGAGATTTCACGGAGTTCGCGGATACGGGCTGCAACTTCCTGCAATTTGGTGTCGACTGCCTCACTCATGAGATTGTCCTCCTGGCTTTCTAACCTGTGATGTTTTGTCCTGCCTGTTTTGATGGACGCAACCTGTTGACGATGTCCGAGCAACTGATGCAACAAGGATTGCTTCGTCGCCTCACTGTTGCATCAAAAAAGACCCGTCTCAAAGTTGCCTTTGAGACGAGCCATTATAACCCGCGGTACCACTCAAATTGCGCTTTCGCGCCACTCAGGGACTCCATCAAGTCCTTTGCTCTCACGCGGCATCACGGAATCCCCTACTTACTTGCCCGCCGTAACCGGCGAAAGTTTCAGGTCATCAGCTCGGAAGGGATGGGTCCATTGATATCTCCGCTGCCGGTTCACACCACCCACCGGCTCTCTGAAAGCCTCAACATCGGACTGTCTTCGTCATCGCTTTTACGCTTTATTCTGTTGAATTGTCCGCATTGTAGCGCGTTTTCTTCGCGTTGTCAACATCTTTTTTCATTTTTTCGCAAAAAGGGGGCGACAAAAACATCATCTGGACGAACGACATGTTTTTTGGATGAACGACACCAAATGGTTCTCACCGGGCGGGATTTATTCGCTTTCCCTTGACACCTCTGCACTCCCCGAAGGATAATAATCTTGTCATTTTTCGCAGGATGTGAGGGATTTCGGATGCATTTTGCGTATAGTGTTGTGAAGCGATAAATGCTTCACGGAAAGGAGGGTGCCGATGGACGAGCAACGTTTGCTTATGCTTTTGAAAACCGATGCGGAACAGGGCATGCGGCAGATGATTCACGTCTACGGACCCCCGGTGCATAAAATCTGCGCCTCTATCCTCGCCGGGCGCCAGTGTGAGGAGATTGAGGAGGCAGAGGCCGATGTCTTCGTAAAGCTGTGGCAACACCGCGACAGGGTGCAATTGAGCGAGACCTACTCTCTCAAGAGTTACCTCTTCGCCATCGCCAGAAATGTCTGCAGGGACCGGCTTCGAAACGCTTCGCCGGAAACGCTCTCGTTGGAGGTTGCCGCCGAAAGCGGCCTGGAACCGGAGTCTTCGGAACGCACGGAGGACAACGCCGCCGGGCAATGGCTTCGGGAAACCGTTCTCTCCGCAATCAACGAGCTTAAGGAACCGACTCGAAGCGTCTTCTACAGCCGCTACTACGAGGGCCGGAGCGTCCGGGACATCGCAACGCACCTGCACTTTTCCGAAAAGAAAGTTGAAAACATTCTTCACCGCGGCAAATCGAAGCTTCGCTCGATCCTCGCGGAGAAAGGAGTCACCTCATATGAAGAATTCGAAAAATGACAATTTCACTCTCATCGGCAACGATTCTCCCTTCGGAAATCTGCCGACCGCTGCAGAGGCAGAACGCATGGAAGCTGCTGCCCCGGAAGGGGATGCATTTGCGGAAGATGCGGTAGCTAACCTGGCGCTTGCCAAGATGCAGAATGAACAGGCCGCAAAGGTCGCGCCTTCCCGCAAGGGACGCCGCAATGGCTTCAGGGTTGCACTGATTGCCGCCTGCATCGCCGTATTCCTGCTGGGAACGCTGGTTGCCGTAGCAAAGATCGGCTTTGACGTCCGTTTCACGGATCTGCTGGGCATGAAGGAGCCCGGAGATGTGGTAACCGAAAACTGGTATGAAATCGGACAAACGAAGGAAATCGACGGTGTCGAAGTTACCATTGTGGATGCCTTCGGCGATTTGAACAACCAGTGGGCAGAGGTCAAGACCAATCTGAAATTCACGGATTCCGTCCCGGACGGTTTTGTATCAAGCGAAACGGTTCTTCTCCCGGGCACCATGGGGATGCCGCATATAGAATTCACGAACCCCGACAGCGATGTTCGCTACCATAATTACGGCATGATTTCCACGCCGTTCGCCCGGGATGGTTCTCTGTGGTACCTGCTGTATTTCTTCAGCGAAGACCTTCCGATTAACAAGGGCTACTTCACAGTGGACCTTCCCTTTTACGTCGGCAACAGCACGGATGCCAAGCAGTTTACGTTCCGTTGGAATACCAAGTATGATTCCCGTGAGGAAGTCATCGAGGTAAACAAAACAGCAGGCGACGTAACCGTTACGAAAGTCCGGATCTCTCCGACATGCCTTACGGTGTATGCGGAGCGACCTTCCGGCGGTGAAAAGAGTTTCCTTATCGACTCGATTACTCTTGCCGACGGTACCGTTTATCCCGCAAAGAAATCTGTATTTTACGGTTTCACGGGCGGTCGTTTGGTAGAAGGTCCCAATCCCAAGGGTTCCAGCGGCTTCGCACGGTATCTTCTCCTCCCGAATCACTCGTTCGATACGCCGAGCGAAATGACTTCCATGATTCCGGCAGGCGAGATCACAGCTATCACCGTGGACGGTGTCACGATTCCGATTCGATAAAAAACGTCCTTCGAAAGAGCTTAGTGTTCCGACAGCAAAAAAGTTCCCGACCGGTTTCCTCCGGCCGGGAGCTTTCTGATTTTCATTGATACTACAATTGTAGAACAATCTCCGGATTCTTCGAAAGAATTCTGTCCTTCTCCTCCTCCGTGAGATCCAGCGCACGGAATCTCTCGAGCTCGTCCTTCGGACTCCACATCGGAAAATCCGACCCGAACAGGAAGCGGTCCGCTCCGTATTCACGAATCAGCTCCGCCGAGCGCTTCTGCCCGAGGTACATCATCGAGCTGCTGCAGTCAAAGTAGCAGTGGGTGTCCTTCAGATACTCCAGAGCCAGGTCCTGCAGACTCCAGCCGCCGAAGTGCGCCGCGATAAACGTAAGCCGCGGGAACATATCAAGGACTCTGCGCACGCGCTCGGGATTGTCATAATCGTAGCGGTAATCGCCGCAGTGCACGAGGATCGGATAGCGCCCCTGCAGTGCGTCGTAAAGCTCAAACATGCGAGGGTCGTCCACCGCGTAAAGCTGCGAATCCGGATGAATCTTGATACCGCGCAGGCCCATTCCGATGATGCGCTCAAGCTCGTCCACCTTGTTCTCATAATCCGCGTGCATCGTACCGAAACCGATGAAGCGGGGCTCCTTTGCAACCGTCTCCGCCAGGAAATTGTTGATGCTCTCCACCTGGCGCGCCTGGGTCGCAACCGAATGCACGAGGAAGCGGTCGATTCCGGCCTCGTCACCGATTTGAAGAAGCGTCTCCGCCGTTCCCGTCGGACAGTCCATCGGGATCCCGTAGAAATGGCCTACGCCCTCCACGGCCTTGGCCGCAATCTTCTCCGGATAAATATGTGCATGACAATCATAAACAGCCATCTTTGTCTCCTTCGCCTGCGACAGCCGCGGCATCTTTCGCCGCCGGCACCGCAGCAAACACTTTCCGTCTGCGACAAGCCGCAGATGGCGCAAGTATACCACAAGCACGCGCGAATGTATAGCGGTTTTTTTCGCATTTGTCCAAAATCCTGCCGCAACAAAACAGGAGCTGTCACCCTTTGGTAACAGCTCCGTCCGATTTGCAGTTTTCCCCCGGCGTAAAGGTCTATTGACCGCTGCCGTAAAGGTTTGTGTAAGATCCCATCAGCTGGTCGAAGTAATCCGGATTCTGCGCCATGTATGCGCTGAAGGCGATAACCAGAATCACAAGGAGCGCCACAAAGAACAACGCGCCCTTGGCCACCTCCCTGCGCTCTTTGGAAACCGTCGGGTTTGCCAGTGTGTAAACCAGCCATCCCAAAAGAACCAACCAGCCGTATACCGGAATCAGTGTCAGGCAAAGAAGCCCGAAACATTTCCATTTTGTGAATTGCGGTTCCTCCGACTTCGCAGCCGAAACGTCCCCCGCGGGCTCATATCCCCCGCGCTCTTCCGTTTTCCACTCCTCTGCCTTTCGCTCCTGCGGCTCCACCGCGGACAGGCCGCCGCGGTCTGTAAGCGCCGCACCGCAATAGTAGCAGAAGTTGGCCCCTTCAATCGGATTCTTCCGACCGCACACCTTACACTCTTCCATGAGACCCCCGATTAATACAGCTTCGTCTGAAGGATATGAATAATCAGGTTGTAGGTAGCCTCACGAAGCTGCGGCTTGCAGCGCTCGATGCGGGCAACCAAAGCCTCGGCATCCTTGCCGGAAATCTCATAAATGTGGAGAATCAGTTCCATCATGTATGCAATCTGGGTGTTCTCATCATAAGCATAGCCTTTGTACTCGCTCATGATGATACCGCGGAATGCACAGAAGCCCATGGTGGTAATCATGGTCAGCTTCTGATCGTCAACAACTCTTCCGTAGGTCTTCTCCAACGCCTCAGCAAGATCCGCCTTGAAGAAATCCGCAACGGCGGCAAGCGCCTCGGAATCCTCATACGCAAAATGGAACAGCTCGCGAATCTTCTCGTTGATGTGGCAAATCTCGTATTCCATCACGAAGAACAACATCAACTTTTCCATCTGGTTGTCGCCCGGCTCGGAAAGCAGATTCAACGTCTCACGATACGTCGTGCGCGTCAGCTTCTCAATCAGGACGCGGAGAATCTCCGGCTTTCCTGCAAAGTTGCTGTAAAACTTTCCTGTCGTGCAGCCCGCCTCATCGGCAAGCGATTTCATTGTGACCTTCGAGTACCCATCCCGAAGGAACACCTTTGCGCAGGTAGCAATTAGATTATCCCGTACTACCTGCTCCTCTTCCGGGGTTCTGGCAATCGCCATAATAAACTCCTCCTCTTTTTTCCAATACGCATTTTCTATATGCAAGGGCACCGATATCCCGCAATGGAGATATCACATTATTGTTACACGCCCATTGTACTAGGATATCGGTGCTTTGTCAACCTTTTGTGGGAATCTGCTCCCGCGTATTAGATTTTGTAATATAACGTTCTGTCCTGCTTCGTCGGGAAACCCGACAGGAAATCGGACATTTTCCGAAGGAGCCTTTTCAGTCGATTTTATCCCCGGAATCATCGCCGTTCCAGCAGTATGTGCAGAGATTTTCCGCAGGAATACCGATGGCGGCAATCATATCGTCCAGACGGTGGTACCGCAGGCTGGTGAACTTTAACTTCTTGCAGATGGCATCCAGCATCTTCTGGTAGCGCTCGGAATCCGGGTTAGCATAATCCGCAAGCACATCCGCAGGAACATCCTCCGTTCCCTCGAGCTCGGCGATGCAGCGTCTGGTAATCAATTCCATCTCACTCTTGGAGCGGGAGAAATTGAGATATTTACAACCGTACAAAAGCGGCGGGCAGGCCGGGCGCACATGCACTTCCTTCGCTCCGCTCTCGAACAGAAACTCCGCGGTCTCGCGCAGCTGCGTGCCGCGCACGATGGAGTCGTCGATAATCAGAAGGCTCTTGTCTTTCACAAGCTCCGGCACGGCAATCAGCTTCATCTTGGCGATCAGGTCTCTCTTCTCCTGCATCGTCGGCATGAAGGATCTCGGCCAGGTAGGGGTGTATTTGATTAACGGCCGCGTGAAAGGAATCCCCGCCTCGTTGGCGTAACCGATGGCATGGGCCGTTCCGGAGTCCGGAACGCCGGCAACCACGTCGGGCTTCACGTTGTCGCGCTTCGCCAGGTACTCACCGCAGTGGTATCTCGCCGACTCCACGCTGACGCCCTCGTAGGACGAGGACGGATAGCCGTAGTAGATCCAAAGGAAAGTACAAATCTTCATATTTCTGCCGGGCGCCACCAGCGAGGTGCAGGAGTTTTCGTCAAACACGACGATCTCTCCCGGTCCTAACTCTCGAACCGTGTGATACCCGAGGTTTGCATAGGAAAAGCTCTCCAGAGCCGCGCAGTACGCGCCGTCCTTCTTACCGATGGCGATGGGGGTACGGCCGAGACGGTCTCTCGCGGCAAATACACCCTTCTCCGTCAGCACGAGCATGGAAATCGAACCGTCGACGACCTCCTGTGCATAGCGGATGCCCTCAATCAGATTGTCCTTCTGGTTGATCAGGGCCGCAACCAGCTCCGTCGGATTGACCTCGCCGTTGCTCATGATGAAGAAATGGGAATTGTTCTTTAAGATGGTGTCCACGATCTCGTCTTTGTTGTTGATCTTGCCGACCGTGGTGACGGCGAATTTGCCGTGATGAGACCGCACCAGAATCGGCTGCGGCTCGAAATCGGAGATGCAGCCGATGCCGGCGTGACCGTGCATCTCGTGCGCCTCCTTCTCAAACTTCGTACGGAACGGAGAATTCTCAATCTTATGGATTGATTTTTCAAAACCGTTCTCCCCGTACACGGCCAGACCTGCCCGCCGCGTTCCCAGATGGGAATGGTAATCAACCCCGAAGAACAGATCAAAAATACAATCTTCTTTCGACGCTACTCCGAAAAATCCGCCCATGAATTATCCTCCTGCTCACCGCCCCGCGCATAGCCGGCACGGCGATTTATGTCTGCTTTTAACGTACCCATTGTACTCTTTCATATTTTTCGATGCAAGGAGAGAATTTTCTTTTATACTTATTTCAATTATTAGCAGTGCTTATGATTCTTTTTGAATTATGACTTTTTTCGCCGTTATGCTTGTATTTTTCTTTTATGTATGGTAGTTTGTAGAAAATTCGCCCGTGCGCGGAACTCCTTTCCGCAGGGCCTACGTTTGGGAGGTTATTGTATTGAAAGCCTTTTTAAAACGAAAGAAAATCGACATTTCCTGGAAGAGCTACGGCATCGGCGCCATGAGCGCCATGGCACAGGGTCTGTTCGCGTCCCTCTTGATCGGAACCATCATCAAGACCCTGGGACAGCAGGCGGGCAACCTCGCCGCCGACATCAGCTGGCTTAAGCAGATTTGCGACTGGCTTGTGGACATCGGCACCTTCGCATCCGGCGTGGCCGGTCCTGCGATGGCAATCTCCATCGCCGTTGCGTTAAATGCTCCCCCGCTGGTTGTATTTTCCGCAGCTGCCGTCGGTCAGGCGGCCAACGCCAAGGGCGGTGCAGGCGGTCCTCTCGCCGTATTGCTGATTGCCATCATCGCAGTGGAATTCGGCAAGGCCGTCTCGAAAGAAACCAAGATTGATATTCTCGTCACCCCGTTTGTCACGGTTGTCATCGGCGGTCTTTTGGCCATCTGGACAGCCCCGTACATCGGGAAGGCTGCTTCCTATGTGGGCGAGCTCACCATGTGGGCAACCGAGCAGCAGCCGTTCCTCATGGGTGTGCTTGTCTCCGTCATCATCGGTATGGCATTAACGCTTCCGATCAGCAGTGCCGCAATCTGCGCCTCCCTCGGTCTTGTGGGACTGGCCGGCGGTGCCGCTGTGGCAGGGTGCTGTGCACAGATGGTTGGATTTGCCGTGCTGAGTTTCCGTGAAAACGGCTTCGGCGGCATTGTTTCTCAGGGCCTCGGCACCAGCATGCTGCAGATGGGCAACATCGCAAAGAAGCCCGTCATCTGGCTTCCGCCGATTATCGCTTCGTCCATCACCGGTCCGGTTGCGACCTGCTTCTTCAAACTCCGCATGGACGGCCCCGCAATTTCCTCCGGTATGGGAACCTGCGGTTTCGTCGGCCAGATCGGTGTCATCACCGGCTGGAACGGCAGCGCCGGCTGGTTTGACTGGGTCGGCCTCGTTGTCATCAGCTTCCTTCTTCCCGCAATTCTGTGCTGGGCACTCGGAAGAATCTTCCGCGCTGCGGGAATCATCAAGAAGGACGATTTGAAACTCGAGGATTAATCAAGCACCGGAAGAGGAGGAACTTCGGTTATGAATTTCATCAAGAAAGTGCTTCACCGTTTCCATTACAATGCGCCTGTGACGCTCACGTTCGCGCTCATCTGCCTTGCCGCGCTTCTTCTGGGGAATCTTACGAACTATGCCTCAACGGAGAAGCTGTTTGCGACCTACCGGGCGCCCTTGTCGGATCCTCTGATGTACGTTCGTCTCGTGGGTCATGCCATCGGCCATGCCAACTGGTCCCACTTCATGAGCAACATGCTCTACATCCTGATGCTCGGACCGATTCTTGAAGAAAAATACGGCGGCAAATTGCTGGTGGAGATGATGGTGATCACCGCGGTCATCACCGGTATCATCCACAACATCATCTTCCCTTCCACCATGCTCTTGGGTGCCAGCGGAATCGTCTTCATGTTCATCATCCTCGCTTCGGTGACCAACGCAGAGAAAGGCCGGATTCCGATCACCTTCATTCTGATCTGCATCTTGTACCTCGGAAACGAAGTCACCAACGCCTTCCGGGATGACAACATCTCGCAGCTGGGCCACCTCATCGGCGGCGCCTGCGGCGGCTTCTTCGGCCTCTTCCTTGTGGCAACGGAGAAGAAGAAATCCGGCGGCGCCGGCACCGGGGATTCGGATTCCTCTTCGCCCTACAGCAGCATTGAGTGACATCCGCATACCGATTCATTTCACAAAGCAAAACTAAACGACGGCAGAGAGTTTGAATCTTCTGCCGTCGTTATTTTTTCTGTTTTTCCGGGCCGGTTACACCGTCCTTCAACGTATTGTCAGCTTCTGCAGCTTACTTCGAAAGGCGTGCCATAAGCTGCGCGCGAAGATCCTCGTAGCCGGGCTTTCCGAGAAGCGCGAACATGTTCTTCTTGTAGCTCTCAACGCCGGGCTGGTTGAACGGATTCACCGCAAGCATGTAGCCGCTGACGCCGCAGGCGAACTCAAAGAAGTAGAACAGCTGACCGAGATAGAACTCGTTCTGCTCGGGGATGTTTACAACAAGGTTCGGAACTCCGCCGTCCACATGCGCAAGCTGCGTTCCCTTCATAGCGCTCTCGTTGACGAATGAAACCGTCTTGCCTGCGAGGTAGTTCATGCCGTCGAGATCCACGGGCTCCGCCGTGAGAACAATCTCCTCGCGGCTCTTCGCTACATTGAGAACCGTCTCGTACATGATGCGCGCGCCGTCCTGGATGAACTGTCCCATGGAGTGCAGGTCGGTGGTGAGGTCAACGCTTGCCGGGAAGATACCCTTCTGGTCCTTGCCCTCGCTCTCGCCGTAGAGCTGCTTCCACCACTCGCTCACATAGTGAAGCGACGGCTCATAGTTCGCAAGCACCTCAACGCTCTTGCCCTTGCGGTAGAGAATGTTGCGGACCGCTGCGTACTGCAGGGCGGCATTCGCCGAGAAATCACTGTTCATGCAAAGATTGCGCATGCTTGCCGCACCGGCCATCAAAGCGTCGAGATCGGCGCCGCTTACCGCGATGGGAAGAAGGCCTACCGCGGTCAATACCGAGAAGCGTCCTCCGACGTCATCCGGCACAACAAAACTCTCATAGCCCTCCTCGTTGGCAACCTGCTTCAGGGCTCCTCTCGCCTTGTCCGTGGTCGCGTAGATGCGCTTGTTCGCCTCCTCGCGGCCGTACTTCTTGATCAAAAGCTCCTTGAATACGCGGAACGCGATCGCAGGCTCCGTGGTGGTGCCGGATTTGCTGATGATGTTGACGGAGAAATCGCGGTCTCCGATGACGTCAATCAGGTGCTTTACGTAGGTTGCGCTGATGCTGTTGCCTGCGTAGTAAATCTCCGGAGTCTTGCGAATCTCCTTCGAAACGTTGTTGTAAAAGCTGTGGCGCAGGAACTCAATCGCTGCTCTCGCACCGAGATACGAACCGCCGATGCCGATAACGATCAGCACGTCGGAATCCGACTGAATCTTCGCTGCCGCCTTCTTAATGCGGGCAAATTCATCCTTGTCGTAAGCGACCGGAAGATCAATCCATCCGAGGAAGTCGTTGCCGGCGCCCTGGCGGGAAAGAAGTTCTGCCTTCGCAGCCTCTGCCTGCTTCTCAATCAACGCGATCTCGCTCGGATTCACAAACCGCGACGCAAGTGCCGCGTCAAATGTAACATTTTCCATAATTAGAAACCTCGCCTTTCCCGGATCTGCGCTCTCACCGTCCCGCTTCCCGCATAAGTTTAAAATCCGAAGCGGACGTGCGCTGTCCGTGTACCGTGTGCAATTATAGCAAACCGCCCCCTGCAATGCAAGACAAAAAAAGTGCGGCAGTGCCGTTTCCGGATTCTGCCGCAGATTCTTACATTTTGATTCTATTTTCAACTTTTACAGGACGGCGCGGTACATCAAAATCGCCGCTGCCACAGCTGCATTTAACGACTCCGCCTGCCCCTCCATGGGGATGCGCACCCGCACGTCCGCGCGGGCTGTGGTTTCGTCCGTTAAGCCGTTGGCCTCATTGCCGATCAGAATTGCGCAACGCTCCCCGTAGTGCGGCTCCGTGTACGGAACCGACCCCTGCAGATGCGCGGCATAAAGCGTCACACCGGCAACCTTCAACGCATCAAGCGTCTCCGTCCAGTTCTCCGCATAGAGAAACGGCACCCGCAGGATTGCGCCCATGGTGGAGCGCACCACCTTCGGATTGAAGGCGTCCACGGAATCCGCCGAGAGAATCACGCCGTTCATCCCCGCGGCCTCTGCTGTCCGCAGGATTGTTCCGAGATTCCCCGGATCCTGCAGCCTCTCAAGCACCAAAAGCCTTGCACGGTCCCCCGCGAGCATTCCGGAGAGGGAATACTCCGGCATGCGCACCGTCGCCAAAACGCCCTGGGGCGTCACGGTCTCGGCAACCGCGTCAAATGCATCGTCCGCAACGGTCTCGAAGGCGCACCCAAAAAGGCGCTCCCTCTCCTCCTCCGTAAGGCCGGCAAGCCCGCGCTCCGAGAAATACACCTTCACAAGGCTCGCGGGATGCTGCGAGAGAATCTCGAAGAACATCTTCTTCCCCTCACAGACAAACACGCGCTCCTCCTCACGGGCGCTCCTCTTCCGAAGAAGCGTCGCAAGGGATTTCAATTGCGGGTTGGATTTGGCGGTAATCATATTTTATCCTCGCAGGACGCCTTCCGTAAGCATCCTTCACAGCTCTTCCTGTTTTGCCAGTTTCGCGGCCTGGTCAGCCGCCGTAAGCCCGTCCAAAAGCTCCTGCAGATCGCCGTTTAAGACCTTGTCAAGCTTGTAGAGCGTAAGCCCGATTCGGTGGTCCGTCACACGGCTCTGCGGGAAATTGTACGTCCGAATCTTCTCCGAGCGGTCGCCGGTTCCGATCTGGCTTCTGCGGGCAGCTGCCTCGGCATCGTGTGCCTTCTGCTGCTCCAGGTCATACAGCTTTGCACGCAGCAGGGCGAAGGCCTTGTCGCGATTTTGCAGCTGAGACTTCTCCGTCTGGGAGTACACAACGATTCCCGACGGAAAATGCGTAAGCCGTACGGCCGAGTCCGTGGTATTGACGCACTGACCGCCGTTTCCGGATGCGCGCATGACATCGATGCGGATGTCCTTCTCATCGATGACGACGTCCACTTCCTCCGCCTCGGGCATCACAGCCACCGACGCCGTGGAGGTGTGGATGCGGCCGCCGGATTCGGTCTCCGGAACGCGCTGCACGCGGTGCACACCGCTCTCGTACTTGAGCACGGAGTACGCGCCCTGGCCCTTGACCATGAACTCGACTTCCTTCATGCCCCCGAGGCCCGTCTCGTCCGCATTGACAAGCTCAATCTTCCAGCGTCTGGACTCGATATAGTGCACATACATGCGGTAGAGCTCCGCCGCGAACAATGCAGCCTCCTCACCGCCGGCACCCGCGCGGATCTCGACGATAACGTTCTTGTCATCGTTGGGGTCCTTCGGAATCAGCATAATCTTCAGTTGTTTCTCATATTCCTCAATCTGCGCCTTGTTATCGCTGATTTCTTCCTTCAGCAGATCGCGCATCTCCGCATCCGATTCGCCTTCGAGCATCTCTAGGCTCTCCGCAACCGTCTGCTTTGCCTTCTTGTAGGCAAGGTACGTTGTCACCAGCGGTTCAATATCGCTCTGCTCCTTCATAAGCTTCCGGAAGCGATTCGTGTCCGACGTGACGTCGGGACTCTGCAGCTCCAACTGCAGTTCCTCGTACCGCTTGCATAAATCTTCCAATTTATCAAACATGGTAATATCATCCTTTCTCAATCCGTGTTGTAATTAACCTTGCAGCGATTTCGTCACGAACCCGCTACAAATGCCCGATCACAACCCGGTCGAGTCCGGCATAATCCTTTTTGACAGTAACCCCCGCGTACCCGGCTTCCCGGAACAAGGCAGGGACGCTAATGCCCTGGTCATATCCGATTTCCACGATCAGTATCCCTCCCGTTTCTCCGTTTCGTGCAGACTGCAGGTGCTTCGCACCCTCCGCAACCAGCACACGGTAATAATCCAAGCCGTCCTCGCCGCCGTAAAGCGCCAGGCGCGGCTCATAGTCCTTCACTTCCGGCTCCAGCTCCCGGAGCTGTTCCGGCGGAATGTACGGCGGATTGGAAATAATCACGTCGTACACATCCGTAATCTTCTCAAACATATCGCTCTCGAGGAAGCGCACGTTCACACCGTTTCGCATTGCATTGGCCGAAGCCACCGAAAGCGCAGCCCGGGAGATGTCCGCCGCATCCACCGATGCGGGCTTCCCAAGCTTGGCGATGCTCACGGCGATACAGCCGGAGCCCGTGCACATATCAAGAACTTTCTTTCCATCGCACCAGGCCAAAGCCTCCGTGACGGCATGTTCCGTATCCTGTCTCGGAATCAGCACATCGGGCGTCACCGTAAACGGCAGCCCCATAAACTCCTGCTCCCCGAGAATATACTGGAGCGGTTCCCTGGAAAGTCGTCTCTTCGCAAGCGCGGCAAATTCATCCCACTCCGCGTCGGAAATCCTCTCCTCACGGCGCACCAGCCACATGGCCGGCGTCATTCCCGCCACATGGCACATAAGGCGCACTGCCTGAAGCGAAGCCTCCGGCACTCCTGCCGCAAGGAACGCATCGCCCGCAGCCTTCGCCGCCGCACGGTAGTTTTCCGGCTTGCCAATGTCCATTCCGGGATCCTTTCCGGGGAGAGTCCCCATTCACGCCTTCTTCGCGTCCGCGGGAAGGAATCCCGTCACCGTCGGCGTGTAGCTTCCGTCTTCCTCAAGGAGGTATTCGCCGGCACCGGTTTCCGTGGTGCACTCCTCTGCGGCCTTACCCTCCAAAAATGCCTTCCAGTCAAACACCGCCTCTACGGAAGCGATGGCAACCGCAAGCATCGTGTCGTCGGGCTCCTTTGTGGTGAGCGCCTGCATCCACATGCCGGGGCGGCTCAGAATTCCGACGATACGGTTGTTGGTGCGCCCCGCAAGGCGCAAAAATTCATAGCTGAGTCCCGCAACCAAAGGCAGCAGCAAAAGCCGCACTCCGAAGCGCACCAGAAACTTCAGAATCCGCGAAGTTCCGGTGTACAGCGGGAACATATTCACAATGGAGAACACGAGGATGCTGATGACCATGACAAAGATCATGAAGCTGGTTCCGCACCGCTTGTGCTCCTTCGAAGAGATTCGTGCATTTTCCACGGTAAGGGGCAGCCCGTGCTCGATACAGTTGATGGTCTTATGCTCGGCGCCGTGGTAGCGGAACACCCGCCGGATCTCCTCCATCCGCGAAATCAGGGCAACATATCCGACGAAGATCCCGATGCGAATCACGCCCTCAAGGATACTCGAAACCCACGCAGACTCCACGCCGGTCACGCGCTCGAAAAGCGACGTAACCGCGAACGGCAGCAGCATAAACAAAGCAATGGTAATCGCTAAGGACAGCACCACCGTTGCGCCGATCATTGCCGGCGTCATAAACGGCTTGCTCTCCTCCTCTGCCTTAGGTGCCTCCGCGGTCTTCTCCTGCGCGGGCGAATCGTCCTTCGCGGGAGCCTCCTCCTCCGCAAAATTCGCGGAATACATCAACGTCCCCATGCCGACGATCATCGACTCAACCAGGTTGACAGCGCCGCGAATAAAAGGCCACCCTAAGAAGGGGAGCTTTTCGCTTACGCTGTGATACTCCTTCACATTCAGAACCGTCTGCCCGTCAGGCTTCCGCACGGCTACGGCGTATTTGGCGCGGTTGCGCATCATTACGCCCTCCATCACGGCCTGCCCGCCGATTCCCGACGGTTTCAATTGCTCTGCCATACCTTCGTCCCCCGAATCCGGTGTCCGGGACATCGCCCGTTCCCCTCGTGATAGAAGAAATGCCTTGACAAATGATTGTCAAGGCATCAACATGTTTCCCTCGATTAGAAGCCGTACTTCTTATTGAACTTCTCAATGGCACCGCGTGCCTGAGCGGCCTTCTTCTGTCCGGTATAGAACGTATGGCACTTGGAGCAGATTTCCACGTGGATCTCCGGCTTTGTGGAACCGGTCACGAACTCGTTGCCACAGTTGCATGTTACCTTTGCCTGATAGTACTTCGGCTGAATCGCTTCCTTCATGATTTCACCTCTCATCAATCCCTATAATAATCGGCCGGTCGAAACCAGTCGACCTAACACTCAATTTGAACAGCTTTTGTATTATAACATAGCGTTTCGGGAAATGCAACAGCATTTTTCAAAAAGAATCTGCCGTTTTTTTGCGCGTTAAATTCCCTGCTTTCCCGCCGGTTTTTCGTTAGAATTTGGCGCGGGAGAGATACTGCATGAACTCAAAATTCGTCCTCGTGCGGGCAAACAGATTGATAATCTGCTCCACCGACTCGTCGGCCGACTTGCTGTTGAAAGCCTTGCGCATGATGACGTTGGCGCGCTGCTCCATCTCGTTTAAGAGCAGGTCCTCACGGCGCGTGCTGGACTTCGGAAGGTCGATGGCCGGGAAGATGCGGCGCTCCGAGAGGTCGCGGTTTAATACAAGCTCCATGTTGCCGGTTCCCTTGAACTCCTCGTAAACCACGTCGTCCATGCGGCTTCCGGTGTCAACCAGCGCGGTGGCAAGAATCGTAAGGCTTCCGCCCTCCTTCATGCAGCGGGCAGCGCCGAAGAATTTCTTGGGCATGAACAAAGCGTTCGGATCAAGACCGCCGGACAGCGTGCGTCCGCTGGAAACGCAGGTTAAGTTGTACGCGCGGGCAAGGCGCGTGATGCTGTCCAGAAGAATGACCACATCCTCGCCGTACTCCACCAGACGTTTCGCGCGCTCCATGGTCATTTCCGACACGCGGCGATGGCGGTTCGGCTCCTCGTCGAAGGTGGAATAGATGACCTCGGCGCTGGTGCCCTGCACAAACTCCTTGAAGTCCGTGACTTCCTCGGGGCGCTCGTCAATCAGCAGGATAATCATGTGCACCGACTTGTGGTTTGTGAGAATCGATCTCGCAATCTGCTTTAACAGCGTGGTCTTACCGGCTTTCGGCTGGGATACGATCATACCGCGCTGTCCCTTGCCGATGGGCGAGAACATGTCCACCATGCGGACCGACGGCTCGCATCCCGGATACTCCAGATGCAACCGCTCGTGGGGGAACACCGGCGTCAGCCGGTCAAAACGACGGCGGCGCATCGCGTATTCCGGCGCCTTGTCGTTAATCTTCGTAATATGATGCAGCGGCACAAACTTCTCCGCGGAGGATGTCTGCACCTTAAGCGTGCCCTCCACAACGTCACCGGTAGTCAGATTGTAGCGCCGGATCATGGAAGGATTGATGTACACATCCTGCTCACTGGGAAGGTAATTGTCGTTTCGAAGGAATCCGTAGTTGTCAGAGCAGATTTCAAAGATACCGCGGCGGATGATACCGGAATCGGTGGGGTCCGCCGGACGTCCCGCTCCTCCCTGGAACTGCTGCCCCTGAGGGCGCTCTCCCGCCTGCTGCGGGCGCTCCTGCCGGCGCTCACCGGCCTGGTACTGGAAACGCTCCTGAGAACGCTCGCCGGATTGTCCCTGCTGTGCCTGGGAACCCTGCACGGACCGTACAACGCGGCGCACCACCGGTCTCGGGGCTTCCGCCGTTCTGCCGGCAGCTTCCGCCGGTTTCGCAGGCTTAGCCGCTTTTTCAGCCGGCGCTGCCGCTTCGGGCGCTTTCTGTTCTACACTTGTAGAATCATTATCTGATGCAGTAAGCGCGTCAATCAGCTCCTGTTTGCGGAGCGCGCTGTAGCCGCTTATTTTCCTCTCCTTCGCAAGGGCCCGGAGTTCGGCGATGGATAGTTGGGAATAGGTATTCATATAAAGTCCTCCCGGATAAAAAAGAAAACAATAGCCAAATGCCGTCAGCATGCATTTGCATCTGATCGTTGTCTGTACATGGAAACCGTCTGAAATAGAAAGACAAAAGACGCGGCATTTGCCGCAGAGAATCCGCATCGATGCGCGGAATGTGTCACGACGCGCGGGGCATTACGCCCCGCTTGTCATGAACCATGGGAACGAACACAGAACACTGTATTCGAAAGATTACTTGTCTTCCGAGGAACCGTCAAAGTCCTCGAAGTACTCGAGATCATCGTTGTCTGCGAACTCAAGATCATCCGCAAACTCCAGATCGTCGTCAAATCCGCCCTCGTTGCCGAGGAACTCGTCATCATCGAAACCGTCATCCACGAAGGAATCATCGCGGGTATCAAGCTCGGTCTCGTTGAAGTCATCATCAGCCTCCGCATTGCTTAAGCTGTCACGGAACTCATCCTCAATGGAGCGAATCGGCTCAAGGATTTCGTTGTCCGTATTCAGTCTTACATCGCGGTACTCCTTCATGCCGGTACCGGCAGGAATGAGCTTACCGAGGATGACATTTTCCTTAAGACCAACCAACGGGTCGATCTTGCCCTTGATGGCTGCATCCGTGAGAACCTTGGTGGTCTCCTGGAAGGACGCTGCCGACAGGAAGGAGTTCGTTGCAAGGGATGCCTTGGTGATACCGAGCATGATGCGCTTGCCCTCAGCCGGCTTCTTGCCCTCGGCGATCATCTTTGCATTGGTCTCCTCGAAATCGAGAACATCGACACTCGTTCCGGGCAGGAACTCCGTATCTCCGCCCTCTTCCACATGGACCTTCTTCAGCATCTGCCGAACGATGATCTCAATGTGCTTATCGTTGATATCAACACCCTGTCTGCGGTATACACTCTGAACTTCCTTCAGCATGTAGTCCTGAACGGCGCGAAGACCGTTAATCTTCAGGATGTCGTGAGGGTTCATGGAACCTTCGGTCAATGCCTCGCCGGCGCCGACCTCCTGGTCCTCCTCAACCTTAAGACGCGAACCGAACGGGATGAGGTATGCCTTGCTCTCGCCGGTCTCCGTATTCGTAACAACTGCCTCGCGCTTCACCATGGAATTCTTGGTGGTCTCACGGATGGAAACCTTTCCGGCAAATTCGGAGATGATTGCAAGTCCCTTCGGCTTTCTTGCCTCGAACAACTCCTCGACACGGGGAAGACCCTGTGTGATATCGTCTCCGGCAACACCACCGGTATGGAAGGTTCTCATGGTCAACTGTGTACCGGGCTCACCGATGGACTGTGCGGCGATGATACCGACTGCCTCACCTACCTGAACCGGCTCACCGGTTGCCATGTTAGCGCCGTAGCATTTTGCGCAGACACCCAGGTGCGAGCGGCAGGTGAGAGCCGTACGGATACGGATCACTGCATCGTCGCCGGCCTCGGCAATCGCCTTGGTCTCCAGAAGTCTTGCAGCACGCTTGGGAGTGATCATCTGGTTCTTGCGAACGATCAGATCACCGTTGTCATCATAGTAATCCTCACAGGAGAAACGACCCGTGATACGATCCTGCAGCGTCTCGATGGACTCGCGCTTAGCGTCGGTCTTCTTACCGATGCTGAACGCCTTGACATCCATGCCTGGAATCTCCTCGGCGCCCTCGCAGCAGTCTACCTCGCGGATGATCAGTTCCTGCGATACATCGACCAGACGACGTGTCAGATAACCGGAGTCTGCGGTACGCAGAGCGGTATCGGAAAGACCCTTGCGGGCACCGTGTGCGGAAATGAAGTACTCGAGTACGTCAAGACCTTCACGGAGGTTCGCCTTGATCGGGAGCTCGATGGCCTTACCGGAGGTATCGGACATAAGTCCGCGCATACCGGCAAGCTGCTTAATCTGGGAATCGGAACCACGGGCTCCGGAGTCCGCCATCATCTTGATGTTATTGTAAGTGCCCAGTCCGGACAGAAGCTTTTCCTTGATGACATCATCGACACGCGTCCAGGTAGCGGTAACTGCCTTATAACGCTCGTCGTCTGTCATGAGACCGTCCTCATATGCAGCCCAAATCTGCTCGATCTGCTGCTCTGCATCGGCGATCAATTCCTTCTTCTCGGCAGGCACGGTCATGTCGGATACGGAAACCGTCATGGCTGCTCTGGTGGAGAACTTGTAACCGATGGCCTTGATGGCATCGAGGGTCTCCGCCGTCTTGATTGCACCGTGGGTATTGATGCAACGCTCCAGAATCTTCTTCAGCTCACGCTTCTTTACGAGGAAGTCGATCTCGAGCTTCAGGAAATTCTCCGGACGTGTACGATCGACAAATCCGAGATCCTGGCTGATAATCTCGTTGAAGAGGAAACGGCCCAGAGTCGATGTGATCGTGCGGGCTTCCTCCTTGCCCTCCGCATTGATTCCCACACGACGTACGTGAATCTTGGAGTGCAGCGTGATATAGCCGTTCTCATATGCGAGAATTGCCTCGTTCTCGTTGCGGAAGTACATACCCTCGCCCTTGTCACCCGGCTTCTCCATCGTGAGATAGTAAATACCGAGGACCATATCCTGCGAAGGAACCGCAACCGGACCACCGTCCGAAGGCTTCAGAAGGTTGTTCGGGGACAGGAGGAGGAAACGGCACTCTGCCTGTGCTTCCACGGAAAGCGGAAGGTGAACGGCCATCTGGTCGCCGTCGAAGTCGGCGTTAAATGCGGTACATACCAACGGATGGAGCTTGATTGCCTTACCCTCGACAAGAATCGGCTCGAAAGCCTGAATACCGAGTCTGTGCAGGGTAGGTGCACGGTTCAGCATTACCGGATGCTCCTGAATCACCTTCTCGAGGACATCCCAAACGCCGGGCTCCAAACGCTCTACCATCTTCTTCGCCGCACGGATGTTGTGCGCAAGACCGTCGGCGATGAGCTCCTTCATAACGAAGGGCTTGAACAACTCAATTGCCATCTCCTTCGGGAGACCGCACTGATAAATCTTAAGCTCGGGACCTACGACGATAACGGAACGACCGGAATAGTCGACACGCTTACCGAGGAGGTTCTGACGGAAACGACCCTGCTTTCCTTTGAGGAGGTCAGACAGCGACTTGAGCGCACGGTTGCCCGGGCCGGTCACTGCACGGCCGCGACGGCCGTTGTCGTTCAATGCATCCACCGCTTCCTGAAGCATACGCTTCTCGTTGCGGATGATAATCTCGGGAGCACCGAGACTGATCAGTCTCTGCAGACGGTTGTTGCGGTTGATGATACGGCGGTACAGGTCGTTGAGGTCGGACGTTGCGAAACGGCCGCCGTCCAACTGTACCATAGGACGGAGATCCGGCGGAATAACCGGAATACACTTCAAAATCATCCACTCGGGACGGTTGCCGGACTCGCGGAATGCCTCCACAACCTCCAGACGCTTAATCAGCTTCGCGCGCTTCTGGCCGTTGCTGTGCGCCAGCTCAGCCTTCAGCTCCTCGGCAAGGCTCTCCAGATCGATCTCCGCAAGGAGCTTCTGGATTGCCTCAGCACCCATGGCAGCCTCGATGCTGTCCTCGCCGAACTCTTCGCGGTACTTGTTGTACTCGGCGTCGGTCAGGACATCCTTCTTCTTAACGGCCGGAATACTGCTCTCCAGCACGACATAGCACGAGAAATACAGCACCTTCTCAAGATTCTTCGGCGTCATGTCGAGAATCAGGCCCATACGGCTGGGAATGCCCTTAAAGTACCAGATGTGGGAAACCGGAGAAGCGAGCTCGATGTAGCCCATTCTCTCACGGCGAACCTTCGCATCCGTAACCTCGACACCGCAACGGTCGCAGATGAAGTTCTTCGCGCGAACCTTCTGCTTCTTGTATTTGCCGCAATGGCACTCGTACTTCTTGGTGGGTCCGAAAATCTTCTCACAGAACAGACCGCCGATCTCCGGCTTCAGGGTTCTGTAGTTGATGGTCTCCGGCTTCTTCACCTCGTAGTCGGTAACCTCGCCGGGGCGGCCGGCGCGTGCCCACTCCCGAATCTTCTCCGGGGAGGCGAGACCGATACGGATGGAATCGTATGTGATTTCTTTTAATTCGTCATTCATCTTGTCCATTGACATTAACGTTGCTCCCTTCATTCTTCACTTCGAACAAATGCAAATGCCTGTCCGCATCGTTATCAGAATTCGTCGCCCGGCAGGTCGTCGCCGAACGGTTCCAACTCTTCCTCAAATTCGGAATCGTCGAATCCGTCGTCCTCATCATCCACGACCGAGCCGTACATGTCGCCGCTGGCCTCGTCCGGAGCAATCTCCTGGAAACCGTGCATCGACATCTCGCCCGACGAAGGATAGAACGCATCCTGATCGTCATACAGATCGGAGAAATCATCGTCGCCGCTTACAAACTTCTCTGTCATCTGAACCTCGTTGCCGTCCTCGTCGAGAACCGTAACATCCAGAGCCAGAGCCTGCAGCTCCTTAAGCAATACCTTGAAGGACTCCGGAATACCCGGCTCGGAGATGTTCTCGCCCTTCGTGATTGCCTTGTAGGTACGATCACGACCCTCGACGTCGTCGGACTTCACTGTCAGGATCTCCTGCAGAATGTGAGCCGCGCCGTATGCCTCGAGGGCCCAAACCTCCATCTCACCGAAACGCTGGCCACCGAACTGGGCTTTACCGCCGAGAGGCTGCTGCGTAACCAGAGAGTAAGGACCGGTCGAACGAGCGTGAATCTTATCGTCAACCAGGTGATGGAGTTTTAAGTAGTGCATGAAACCGACTGCAACTTCGCCGTCGAACGGCTCACCGGTACGGCCGTCACGCAACTGCACCTTACCGTCGGTCTTAATCGGAACACCGGCCCATTCCTTGCGGTAATCCTGATTCTTGATCAGGAAATCCATAACCTCGGGATTGAGCTTGCCCGAATACTTCTTCTTGAAATCCTCGAGATCGGTGTTGACATAATCGTTTGCCAGCTCCAGCATCTCAACGATATCATTTTCCTTTGCGCCGTCAAATACCGGTGTGGAGATCTTGAAGCCGAGCACCTGCGAAGCAAGGCTTAAGTGGGTCTCAAGAATCTGACCGATGTTCATTCGGGACGGAACGCCCAGAGGGTTCAACACGATGTCGAGAGGACGACCGTTCGGAAGGAACGGCATATCTTCTACCGGAAGTACGCGGGAAACGACACCCTTGTTACCGTGACGACCGGCCATCTTGTCACCGACCTGAATCTTTCTCTTCTGCGCAATGTAAACGCGTACGTTCTGGTTGACACCCGGGTTCAGCTCATCGCCGTTGTCTCTCGTGAAGACCTTAACGTCAACGATGACACCGAATTCACCGTGCGGAACCTTAAGGGACGTATCGCGGACTTCCTTTGCCTTCTCACCGAAGATAGCGCGAAGCAGGCGCTCCTCGGCGGTCAGCTCGGTCTCGCCCTTCGGCGTTACCTTACCGACCAGGATATCCCCGGCGCGAACCTCGGCACCGATACGGATGATACCGCGCTCGTCGAGATCCTTGAGGGCATCTTCGCCGACGCCCGGAATGTCGCGGGTAATCTCTTCCGGTCCGAGCTTCGTATCTCTTGCTTCGGACTCGTATTCCTCAATATGAACGGAAGTATAAACATCATCACGAACGAGGCGCTCCGAAAGAAGAACGGCATCCTCGTAGTTGTAACCTTCCCAGGTCATGAAACCGATGAGCGGGTTCTTACCCAGAGCCAGCTCGCCGCCCGAGGTGGACGGACCGTCGGCAATCACCTGACCGGCCTTAACAGCCTCACCCTTCTTAACAATCGGGCGCTGGTTGATGCTTGTACCCTGGTTGCTTCTTGCAAACTTCTGCAGCTTGTACTCTTCGCGCTCACCGTCCTCCGTGCGGATGATGATGCGGCTAGCCTCGGAGCGCTCAACGATACCGTCGTTCTTCGCGAGAACGCAGACACCGGAGTCAACTGCGGTCTTCATCTCCATACCGGTGCCGACAACAGGCGACTCGGTGAAGAGAAGCGGCACGGCCTGACGCTGCATGTTGGAACCCATGAGGGCACGGTTCGCGTCGTCGTTCTGCAGGAACGGAATCATGGCCGTCGCCACGGAAAATACCATCTTCGGCGATACATCCATCAAATCAATCTTGCTGCGGTCGTACTGGGAAATCTCCTTGCGGAAACGTCCGGAAACCTTGCTGTTAACGAAGTGGTTGTCCTCGTCCAGCGGCTCGTTAGCCTGTGCTACGTGGTAACGGTCTTCCTCGTCAGCCGTCAGATAAACGACTTCCTCGGTAACCACCGGATTGTCCGGCTGGGTCTTGTCGATCTTGCGGTAAGGCGCCTCGACGAAACCGTATTCATTGATTCTCGCATAGGAAGCGAGGGAGTTGATCAAACCGATGTTGGGACCTTCGGGGGTCTCAATCGGGCACATACGACCGTAGTGCGTATAGTGAACGTCTCGAACTTCGAAACCGGCACGGTCACGGGACAAACCGCCGGGACCGAGGGCCGAAAGACGTCTCTTGTGAGTCAGCTCACCGAGCGGGTTGTGCTGATCCATGAACTGGGACAGCTGGGAACTGCCGAAGAACTCCTTCACGGCAGCCGTAACCGGCTTGATGTTGATGAGCGCCTGCGGCGTAACCGCCTCGGGATCGAGGGTGTTCATACGCTCGCGGACAACACGCTCCATACGGGACATACCGATGCGGTACTGGTTCTGCAGAAGCTCGCCCACCGCACGGATACGACGGTTGCCCAGATGGTCGATATCATCGGTTCCGCCGACGCCCCAAAAGATGTGCATATTATAGTTGATGGAAGCAAAGATATCTTCCTTGGTGATGTGCTTCGGAATCAGCTCGGTGATTCTTCTGCGGATCTCCGCCTCGATATCCTCCTTCGACGACTGGGAGTCCAGAATCTCGCGGAGCACCGGATAGTACACAAGCTCCGTAACACCCAGGGCTTCCTTATCGCAATCCACATAGCTTGCCAGGTCAACCATCAGGTTGGTGAGAACCTTGCAGCTGTGCTTCTTATTGTGCTTATCAATCGTTCTCTCCGTCTCAACATAGACGTAAGGGATTGCTGCGTTCTGAATGGTATCCGCAAGTTCCTCGGTAACGATGGTACCTGCTGCGGCGAGAAGCTCGCCGGTGGTAACGTCAACAACATCCTCGGCAAGGGTTCTGCCGGCGATGCGGTAACGAAGCATCAGCTTCTTGTTGAACTTGTAGCGGCCTACCTTCGCAAGGTCATAGCGCTTCGGATCGAAGAACATGCCATGAAGGAGCGACTCCGCACTCTCTACAGAAAGCGGCTCGCCCGGACGCAGTTTCTTGTACAGCTCGAGAAGGCCGTCCTGGTAATTGTCCGTCGGGTCCTTCTTCAGAGTGGACTCGAGAACCTCCTCGGTGCCGAACATATCATGAATTTCGTTGTTGGTGCCCACGCCGAGAGCGCGGATGAAGACCGTGATCGGAACCTTGCGGTTGCGGTCAACGCGAACATAGAAGACGTCATTGGCATCCGTCTCGTACTCAAGCCATG
Organism: uncultured Lachnospiraceae bacterium; assembly: GCA_902787715.1. Taxonomy (GTDB): domain Bacteria; phylum Bacillota; class Clostridia; order Lachnospirales; family Lachnospiraceae; genus ISDg. Next base: position 310,421 of record CADAHQ010000002.1, on the reverse strand, counting down.
CACCGCGGTTCGGGATAACGGTCGCGGAGTACAGCTCCTTGCCGAGCTTGTCATGCGTCATTGCATAGTAAATACCCGGAGAACGTACCAACTGGCTTACGATAACACGCTCAGCGCCGTTGATTACGAACGTACCGGTCTCGGTCATCAGGGGGAAATCGCCCATAAAGATGTCATGTTCGTTGATTTCGCCGGTGTCATTGTTGTGAAGGCGCACCTTCACCTTGAGCGGAGCCGCATAAGTCGCATCACGCTCCTTGCACTCGTCGATCGAATACTTGGCATCGTCCTTGCAAAGCTGGTAATCCACGAATTCCAGACTGAACCGCCCGTCGTGGTCGGTAATCGGAGAGATGTCCGTGAACACCTCATAGAGACCCTTTTCCAGGAACCAGCGATAAGAGTCCTTCTGTACTTCAATCAGGTTCGGCATCTCAAGGATGTCTTTCTGCTTGGAGAAACTCATGCGGACGTTCTTACCGACATTTACCGGATGAATCCTGTTTTTATCCATTGACGTTGTCACCCCTTGATTTGATTTTTCCCATTCGCAGGGCCAACACGGAAAACACTTGCATTTGCCGTGAAAAACTGCTATAATACTGACGAACGGGCACATAACACCACAATAGTGCATCGTCCATTTTAACACAACTTTTTCTATTTGTCAAAGAATAATTTTTTAAAAATCTCGGGAGCATTTGGCTCCTTTTTTTGTTGCAAACCGACAAAAAAGGGACGGCAGGTGTCTCTGTCGTCCCAAACTTGCAATATTTACTTAAAAAATCACCAGTAGTCTTCGTCCATTGTATCCGGGTCTGTCAGCTCCCGGATGCGCTCCTCCTCGTCCTCCGCCTCGAAATCGGACACCGCATAGGAGTACGCGATGCTTCCGGTGATGGCTCCGATGACAAGCAGAATGCCGCCTACGATGATGTAGTACTTCAGCAGACGGTTCGTCGTGCCGAAGATTTCGACGACGCCCGTGGCGATGGAGCCCATGGTGAGCGTTGCAACTCCGGAGCAGAACAGATTGATGCCCATCCGGATTCCGGACTCGTAGGTTATTCTCTCGGCGCTTGGCTTTCTCGCCAGGAAAAACGCCGGCGCCGCGCCGAACAGAAGCGGAATCATAAACGCGAAAATCATCGGCTTGGAGCGGATGCCCCGTCCGTAGTGCTCATACACCGCGGAGAAGATGCCGACAAAGATTGTCACGCCGACCCAGATCTTCCAGTGGATACGGAAAATTCTATCGCACGTAGACAATGTCCGCTACCTCTCTTTCGTAGTACGTTCCGTCGCCGGTCGGGAAGTTGATGACTTTTCCGCGGAATGCCATGGTGGACGATCCGCCGCCGTCAAGGTTATAAGCCTTCGTGCAGCCCAGACGCTGCATGAAGTCCGCCATCTGGTACAGCGAAAGGCCGTAGCTCTGCTCCGTACGGCCGTCCGCAACCACGAAGAAGTAATGCAGGGGTTCCACCATACCGATTGCCGTACGGGGATTCTGCACATAGCAAAGGTCAACCTCCGAGCGGGGATTTACCTTGAACTCGCCGTTGTCAAGCAACACCGGTCCGAAGGTGAAGCCCTGCCATACGCCCTTGTCCAGAAGGGACTGGGCGGTCTCACGGCTGGAGTGGGTGAAATAGAAATCACCGTCCGGCATGATACACAGAACTTCCATCTTATAACTGGAGTTACCTACGGTGCGGTACAGGAAACCGTTGCGGATGACGTAACCGCCCTCGCGGGCTCCGTAGTTATCGCCGTTGACGCAGAAGACGGCATCCTTCGTCTTCATCATTCTCGTGGGCTTGTCCAGAATGTTTCTTCCGTACGTATCCTTGGCAAATGCCGTCAGAAGGTACTGTGCCGAGGTCATGCGAACCTCTGCCACATGGATGTCGGTCTTATGCTCACGATAGTGGGTAATCTCCACAAAGAGGTGATCATTCTTATAGAGAGTGTCCGTAGCGACAACCTCCTCCGAGAACCAGGGCGGTGTCGGGGTCGGGGTCGGCGGATCGGTGGGCGTGGGCTCCGCGGGATTCGTGCTGGAGCTTCCGCCGGGATTCGGCGTAGGCGTCGGCGGCAAAGGCGTAGGCGTTGCCGTGGCAAACAAAGCCAGGTTAATCTCTGTTACATTCTCCTGCATGGGACGCTTGATTACAAATACGTCCATCATGACATAGGCGGTATACGCGCTCAATAATAATCCGAAAACAATTACCCAAATCGGCCGCTGCTTTTTCATCTCCGCACTCCTCTATCCATTCCTCACACATTTTCGCAAACTGACTTGCAAAGCCACTACATTTTATTATATCACGCATGCGGTGCCGTGTCACTAATAAATTTTCACGCATTTTCCGAAATAATCAGACCCCGGGCGCCGGGTTTTCCAACCACTGATGCATGCCGCATCCGGTGTCCGCGGTCGGGCGAGGAACAAAACCGAACTTCTCGTAAAATGCCTCCTTGCCCTTCGCGGCCTGCAGGCTTACCATCACGCGGTAGCCGGGCTTTAGGATGCTTCGTATAAAGGCCATCACGCGGTTCATAAGCTCCCTGCCCAGGCCTTTCCCCTGGTAAGCCGGAAGGACGATGACATCCGCGATGTACACCACATATCCCCGGTCCCAGATGACCCTTGTTAAGGCGATTGGCTTCCCGCCGTCCCGCAGGCAGCACAGATAGGCCGAATGGGCGAGGCCTTCCTTCGCCTGCGCAAGCGGAAACTCGCTCCAGCCCACGGCGCGGCGCATCTCCATATACTCTTCCGGCGTCAGGGTGTCGGTTTCCTCATAGTCGGGCTTCGCCGCTTCCGCGAGCACATCTGCCTGACAATTCAAATGGGCGAATTCGCCGAACACCGGACTCGGAATGTGCGGTTCAAACATTCCTTCGCGGAACCATAACGCCTGCGCGGCGCGCATGCCGGCCTCCCGTGCGGCGAATAGCTCCTTCGAGCCGCCGTCACCCACGTACAGACACTCCTGCGGTGCTACGCCGAGCTCCTCGCAGATGCTCGCAAAGACCGCAGGGTCCGGCTTGATGATGCCGCACTCATACGACATCCGAACCGCATCGAAATACGGGAACAGAACACTCCCCTTAATCATTTCGCATTCGTCCGAGAAGCAATTGCTGATGAGGCCGATTTTATAACCCCTCTCATGAAGATCCTTAAGCAGCTGTACCGACGACTCGGGGATATTTGTAAAGGTGTCCGAAAGCGCCTCGCGACGTTTGCGCGTCACCATCTCCACCGCTTCCGCTATCATCTCCTCGTCATACGGCTTCTCCGAAGGCGCCGTCGCCCCGTCAGCGTCTTTGTCCCCGCCGTATCCGATCAGGCGAAGTGTCTTTGCAAGTCCCTCCGCCATGGTGTACTCCCCGGTGCTTCTGCCGACCTCCGTAGCGTGCCATGCCCTGCGGAATTCGTCGAGCGACACGCCGACGTTTGCGAGATCCTCGCGGATATTCTCGCTGAAGTACGTCCGGCCCGTAAACAAGGTGACCAGAGTCTCAAACATATCAAAAATCACGGCGCGAACCATACGTTTTCTCCTTTGTTGTCTGTTCTGCCCGGTCAGGTCGTCCGGATTCGTTCGCAAAGCGCTCCCTCATCCTTTAACCCGGAACCGTCCGCCACGGCTTCCTGCTCGCTGTAATACGCCTCCAGGCGCGGTCTGGCAGCCACGTAGTATCGCTCCAGCTGCGGGTCAAACTGCGTCCCCATGCCCTCCATGATGATGGCGTCCGCCTTGTCAAATGGCATACTCGCCTTGTACACGCGCTTGCTCACCAAGGCGTCGTACACATCGGCAATGGCCATGATGCGGGCTTCCAGAGGAATCTCCTCGCCGGCAAGCCCCTCCGGGTACCCCGAACCGTCCCAGCGCTCGTGGTGGTAGTGGGCGACATTTTCCGCGATTTCGTGGAACTCCTCGTCCTCCGTCCCCTCCAGGATGGCATGCACGATGCGGGCGCCCTCCTTCGCATGAGCCTTCATCTTCTCAAACTCCCAGGGTTCGAAACGCCCGGGCTTTCGCAAAATCACATCATCAACCGCAATCTTGCCGAGGTCGTGCATAGGCGCCGCCTTGATGATATTACGGATGAATTCTTCGGAGATCCCCAGCACGTTGTCCTTGCGGATTTCGTCGGTGAGCATCCGCACGCCCTCACTGGTGCGGCGGATATGACCGCCGGTGGAATTGTCGCGACTTTCTACCATGGTTGCCATGCCGATGATCAGCTTGTCGTGCATCTCCACAAGGTGCTGCGTCTTTTCCTCCACCTGCTCCTTCAGCTTGTAATTGAAGTTGTTGAGAAGCGATACATACTGCTGCCGCTTCGTGTCGTCCGAGAAGAAGAACTGGTACCCGCGCCTGCGCCTGCCGGAGAACAGGTAGGTGAGCGACACCAGATAGATGCTTTCCCCGGTTCGGTACCGGAACGAATCCGCACTCGAATCTTCCACAAAAGTATCCAGCCAGCGGTTCACATTCTTTCCGACGGTCGTATCCTCCGGAAGGACCCGGTCCACCTTGAGGTTCGCAAGCTCAGGAAAGACCTCCAGAGCCGTCTCGTTACACCCCAGATAGTGGCGTTTGAAATCAAAGGAGATGAAGCCCTTGCCGCCCGTCTGCACCAGCGAATCGATTCCCACGTCAGTGATGTCGTAGAGGCACACCTGGTGGATGATAATCAGGTACATAATCTGGGCAAATACATACGCCGCAGGCAGCAGCTCAATACGGTCGGTGATAATCTCCCTTCCCCCGTAGAATGCAAAGATTGCCACCAGCTCCGGGATGAACAGCATGATGATAATCTTATTTGGAACGCTTCGTTTTTTCAAGAAGCTGTACACCATCCCGGCGATACCGATGGCGAAGTAGAACATCACAAGGCATACGAACACCGTATGCAGCGGACCGTAGTCTTTGTTCACAAGCCGCCCCACGCCGTCCGTGACGACGAAATCGCACGAGCGGTAAAACCATGTCCGGTCGCCGACTGTAAGTGCCGACAGATACACCAGGGTGCTGGATACAAACATGGCAACCCTGCCCCACTGCGGCACCTTGATTTGACACAGGTTGAGAATGGAAAGCGTGATAATCAGAATCAGAAACGATCCGCCGAAGTAGGTGATCTTGTTCGCCAGAATCGCTTCATTTAACGAGGTTGCGCGCGCCGTCATCAGATTGCCTAAAATGGCAATCGGCATCATCGCAAAGATCAACGTGACATGCACGTCGTAATGCTTGTGCCACGAAATCAAATAGAGAATCGTCAGCACGATTGAGATTCCCAGCAGAATCTGGTAGTAAGCCATAATCATGGTTTGTCCTCCCGGACGGGCTGTTGCGTCAGCCCGAAATGCGCATAAGTTTGTATTTTCCATCGCCCGTCTTTAAACCGGTGCGATTCTTTCCTGTTCCGCCTGCCCCCATTCAGGCATCTTCCGCTCAGTCTTCTCCCACCAGATGGACCGTCTTCATCGTATGTCCGACCTTCTTCAGGAATGTCCCGAATACATCCGACGTCCGAAGCTTCAGGCTCGAGGTGTTCACACACGGATGGCACCCCACATATTCGTCCTTAAGGACGTCCTCATCCACCAGAAGCTGCACCTTGTGCTCCCCGTCGTTCATCAGGCCCATGATGCTCACCGCACCGGGCTCAATGTCCAGATACCGGAGCATATCATCCGCGTCGGCAAATGACAGCCTCGCCGAATTGATCTGTGCCGACAGCTCCTTGGTCTTAAACTTCTTGTCCCCCGGCATCATCAGAAGGTAATACGCCGTCTTCTGCCGGTTGCAAAGGAAGAGATTCTTGCAGATGATGACCCCGAGCACCGCATCAATCGCGTTGCACTGCTCCATGGTCCCCGCTGCTTCGTGGTCCGTCCGGTAGTACGCAATCCCCAATTCATCCAGAAAATCGTACACCCTCTTCTCCCGCGGCAGCCGCGCTTCCGCATCCGCCGGTCTTCCTTCATACAGTTCCATCTTTGCTTATTTCCTTCCTGCGGGCATTCGCCCTTGCTTTTCGCCCCTATCATACCACAAAATGTGTGGTTTGGACATTAGAGATTTATTAATTCCGTGTTTCCGTTCTCATCCTCTTTTTCATCATCGGACATGCTTCATTCCCCACCGGATTACTTGACATCACCGCTGCCGCTTTGTATCATTACCATATCAATGTGATTGGGGGCTCTGCTTTGAAACACAAACTCATTTCGGCTTTATTTTTCGTCGTCTGTATCATTTTCGGCTTCACATTTGCCGAGATTCTACTCAACCCGCACGAGGATTTCGGGGACGCTCTCACACGCTACGGCCTGCCGTTCCTGACCCTGATAACCGGTATTCTCGGAACGGTGTTTTGGGTAAAAGGCACTGATTTTGAAAAACGCGAAAAGACTTTTGAAACGCTGCTTATCATTGCCACGGTGGTTTACGGTATTTGCCTGATCGGCATCCTGTTCGGCACAGCAGACCGGACCCGGGCAAATGCAGGGATACACGCAAGCTCTCTGGTTCCTTTTCGGACCATTTACGAATACTTTAAGGGTTATAACAGCGGTCGGATCAGCCTCTCCAACGCATGCGTGAACATTATCGGCAATCTGCTGCTGTTTTGTCCCATCGGTTTCATTCTTCCGTACTTTTTCGATGGTTTGCGTCACACCGGATGGTTCAGCATTGTAACTCTGTGCGGGTTGTGTCTGGTCGAAATCATGCAGCATATTACCGCCCGCGGAAACATGGACATTGATGATGTTATTCTCAACTTTGCGGGGGCATTTATCGTGTTTCTGCTGACATGGAACCGACGCGCCGAACAACTGTGGATTGATGTGGGAATCATCGATGAATTCGGGAGCATCTAGTTTCACAGTCCTAAAAAGCCAAAACCCGACACCTGCTTTCTTGGCAGGTGCCGGGATTCTTTTTTTATTCCACTGTCACGGACTTGGCGAGGTTTCTCGGCTTGTCGATGTCGCAGCCACGGTTCAGGGCTACATAGTAGGCGAAAAGCTGAAGCGGGATAACCGCAAGTACCGGCTGGAGGAGACGATGCGTGTTCGGGATGACGAGAAGTTCGTCGGCCTGATCCTTTACCGCCGGAGCAGTTTCCTCCGTCGCGACGACGATGACATCCGCGCCGCGGGCGCGAACCTCCACAATGTTCGAGCGCGTCTTCTCAAGAAGCGGCGCGTAGGTAGCAAGGGAAATCACAAGGGTGCCGGGCTCAATCAGCGAGATCGTGCCGTGCTTAAGCTCGCCGGCTGCGTACGACTCCGAGTGGATGTACGAGATTTCCTTCAGCTTGAGGGACCCCTCAAGGCCCAGGGCGTAGTCGAGGTTTCTGCCGATATAGAAGACGCTGTTCTGGTTGAAATACCGGGATGCAGCCTTCTGATATGCCTCGATGTTCTTAAGCACTTCGTCAACCTTCTCCGGCAGTGCAAGGAAATCTGCCAGAATCGTTTTGTACTCTTCCTCCGAAATCCGCCCGTTCATATCCGCGCAGTAAACGCCAAGCAAAATCAGCAGTGCCATCTGGGTCGTATACGCCTTTGTGGTTGCAACCGCGATCTCGGGCCCCGCCCAGGTGTAAAGCGTGATGTCGGACTCTCTTGCGATGGAGCTTCCCACGACGTTGACGATTGAGAGAACCTTCGAGCCGCGCTTCTTCGCTTCGCGCAGAGCCGCCATGGAATCGAGGGTCTCGCCGGACTGGCTGATGACAATCACCAGCGTATCGTCGCCGAGCAACGGCTCGCTGTACCGGAACTCCGATGCGAGGTATGCGTCAACGGGGATGCGCAACAGACGCTCCAGGACGTATTTGCCGACCATGCCCACGTGAAATGCGGAACCGCAGGCCACGATGCAGATCTTGCGAAGTCCCTCGAGGTACCCTTCCATTCCGGCGAGCTCCTCGATGAAAATGCGGCCGTCCTTGATGCGCGGCGAGATCGTCTTGCGGACCGCCTCCCCTTGCTCCATGATTTCCTTGAGCATAAAATGCGCGTAACCGCCTTTTTCGGCAGCGCTCACGTCCCAATCCACCGTGTGGCGCTCCTTGGTAATCGGGCTGCGCTCGCGGTCGTAAATCTGAACGGAATCCCCGGTGAGCACGGCCACTTCGCCGTCCTCCATATACGTCACGGTTCTGGTGTGCGCAAGAAGCGCCGTCACGTCGGACGCAATGAAATTGCCGTCCTCGCCGTAGCCAATCAACAGCGGGGCATCCTTTCTCGCGGCAATCATCTGCCCCGGAAAATCCTCACACAAAATGCCCATGGCATACGCGCCCTCGATTCGTCCGAGCACGGCATACACGGCATTCATAATATTTCCGAGCTTTTTGTAGTAGTATTCCAAAAGCTGCGCGATAACTTCCGTGTCGGTCTCCGAGTGGAACGGAATTCCCTTGCGCTCAAGGGACGCGCGAATCTCCAGATAGTTCTCGATAATACCGTTGTGAACAACTGCAATCTTCCCGTCCGACCCCACATGCGGATGCGCATTGGTGTCATTGGGCTCCCCGTGGGTCGCCCAGCGGGTGTGACCGATGCCGATGGTGCCGCACAGCGGATCCTGCGCATCGAGATGCTCTCTGAGCACCGAAAGGCGGCCTTTGGTCTTCACAACCTGAAGTGTATTGGACGGCGAAACGACAGCAACGCCCGCCGAATCATAGCCGCGGTACTCCAGTCTCTCCAAACCGTCCAAAAGAATCGGTACTGCCTCACTTTTTCCTACATATCCGATAATTCCACACATGTTATTCTACCTCTGTAGTATACTTATTTCCCGCTTCGAATCGCCTCATTGATCTCCGCTGCAACCGACGCCAGAATCATCTCGAGATACCGGTCCGGATCCGGGTATGTGTTGCGCCGGATTTTGAACTCGTCAAGGGTTCCGATCAGCCGCCGAATCTGCTCCTGGAACCGCGTGAGCACAAGCATCGTCCCAACCGCATCCTTCTGATCGTAGTGAATCATCACGCCCGCCGTGTAGCTTTCGTAGTAAGTGATGACGCCCATGTTCCAAAGCATGTACACGGCGTTCACGATGCGCTTGCCCTCATCCGGCTCATTGATGACCAGAGAATCCTCATCGCCGTAATACAGCCGCTCGATGTTCACGCCGAGAGCTTTCGCAATCTTCGCCACCGTCGTGAGGTTCGGAATCTTCTTCGAATTCTCATACGCGGAAAGCGTGGTATTGGAAATGCCGCACAAGCCGGCCAGCTTTTCCTGCGAATACCGCTTCTGTAATCGCACTTCCCGAATGTTTCCGCCGATTTTCTCTTCGTATGTCACGGTGCTGCTCCTTTCCCTGCGCCGCAGTCTGCACAATCCCGCTCTCTTCGCCTACAGCCTCTCTTTTGTTGCTCGAATTATAACGTTCGTTATATATTTTTACCGTTCGTTATATATCCTTAAACTCTCGTTGTAATATATTATACTTCTTTCCTGCGGAAAATGCAAGTTTTTTCTTTTTGCTCCCGGGTGCAGGCGCATTTGCCGCGCAAAAAGCCCGGGGGATGCGCTCCTCCGGGCCTTGGTATTACATATATTGTTTCTTCGCTATTTCATGTCGCGCCGCTCGGCAACCACAGCGGCGATCCATCCGGTCACACCGTTTGGCAGAACGTCGGGATACATCGGTGTTCCGTTATCGAACATCAGGTTCGACTGCACGGCATTCATCAGGCAGTGCTGTCCCATTTCAACGCCGGCGAAGATCGAGGCAATTCCGCCGTCCCCGTTGTACACCCAGTCCGGCGTGAAGATTACGCAGTGCTTCATCGCTGCAAGCCGCGGCAGCTTCGGCACCACATCCTCGTCAAACTTGTAAAATTCATCCCGCTTGCACTCCGAGTACAGAAGATACATATCCCGCGCAGCAAACTCCGCGATGTGCTCTTCCGAAGAAATGTCCGCGGTACCTACGGGAATCAGCGCATCATATCCTTCCGGATGCGCGTCCGCCAGGCGGAACACAAAGCGCGCTCCCGAGGAATTGCCGAAGGAAAACCGTGTGCCGACGCCGTTTGTGCGGGTCGCGATCACGGAAGTTACCAGTTCGTGTGCGGATTCGATGTAGGGCGCCGACCAGTAGCCCTGAACGCGCCCGTTCTCATCGCGGTACTCGTTGGCCACCGGCACCAGGATATAGGCGCCGCCCATGGCCTTCTGATATTCGTCCGAAGCGTACATCTCCGCTCCGGTGTAGTTGACGCACACATCGTCCACGAAGGAATTGCTGGTGCCGTGGAAGAAAATCAGAATCGGATAATCCTTCTTCGCAGGCCACCCGTACTCCGTAGGGTCAAAGAAGTAATACTTCAGTTTGGTCCCGTCGCTTGCGGTAAAATAGTCTTTGTGGAACCGCTCCAGGTATCTCCCGAGCGGATAGGTCGGAGCGCTTGAGATAAATGCGCCCTCCGGAATTTCTGCCGCCCACGGCGGCGTAGGTTTCTCAGCCATAGTTTCCCCCCCTTGTTCTCCAATACTGTTTTGATACATCCTAATACTTTGCCACGTTGCTCTGCAGCTCGAACCGGAACGTACCGTTTACAAACTCCAGTTCATAGCGATACATGGTGTTCAGACCGGTCAGGATATTCCGCCTTCCCTGGAGCAGATCGTTCATCTCCGAATCATTGAACGGAATCTTTGCAGCCTTCACGTTTTCCTTCATGGTCTGCTGCGTCATCTTCGAAATATCGCTGCCGTTGACCAACACCGTCACGGTGGAATCCTGATTTCTCGGGTAGTACCGAATCATGTAAAGACTGCAGTCCTCCACCTTTTTTGTTTTGCTGTCCCCATTGAAAATCATCACGTACACGCCGGTCTTCTTCAGGACACCGTCTCCGTTTACGAAGACTTCAAAGGTGTTCCCGTAGAAATCGCCGCTCTTTAATTCCGTTCCGAACGCGATCCGGCTTCCGTCGGAGTCCATAAGGACCAGCCCCATCTTGTCGATTTCCTTCACTTTGGTCGTCAGAAAAATCTTGCATCCGTCGACCTCCACAGACGGTACAAAGCGAATGAAGAACCAGTAAATAAGGAAAGCCACAATCGGAATCGCGACAATTAAGGCAATGGTTCTCTTCTTCATCTTCCGGCTGACGCCGCCGTGAGGAATCTCGGCAAATGGATTGTTCGAACTTCCGCCGTCCTTCGCGATGCCGTCCTTTGCCGAAGCGCTATTGGAAGTCTCCGGCTCTGTATAAATCGGAACCCCGTGGATGTATCGGACGTTGGTCTTCGGTTTTTCAGCCCCGCCGGTTACATTGCCGGTATTGTTTTCATTCGCTTCCGCCATAGTCATTCTCCTGATTTTCCTTTGCCTTTCATTTTTCTTACTTCTTTGTGGTTGTGCTGCTGTTGACCTTCACATTGCGGTTGATGCAAAGCGTCAGCTCTTCCGAATCCTTGCTCTTGTAAATCTGGAACACATAGCTCGGGTTATGCGCGGTAATCTTGTCGGTCTTCCCGGCCGCCAACGCTGCCACATCCGCTTCCTCAAACGGCATTCCGGACTCCATCACCATATCCTTCAGATTCTCATCCCGCGCCATTTTGGACCAGTCCTGTCCGTCAATCCGAATCTTTACGTTGGGGCTCTTCTTGTCGGGATAGAACCATACGCAGTAGATCATGCACTCTTCCATCGGCTTCGAATTGCCCGTAAAGTTGGCAATTTGCACGACAAATCCGGACTTGTTGGCAAGCTTATCCGATGTCTTTACGCCGAGATTGTAGTACGTAGTAAGAATCGTCTTCGGATAGATGGTCTTGTTCGTGGAATTGATTTCCCCTGCGGAGTTGCAGAGGACAATCCCATTCTCCAGAAGATCCTTCACCTTGGTTTTCGTTGTAAACTCAAACCCTTCAATCTCAAACTTCGGGGTGTGCACGATAACCAGGAAATAAAACAGGGACCCGCCGATCACCAGCAGCGGAAGCAATATACAAATCAACGTCCCGATACGAAACTTCTTTTTCTTCTTCGGCGCCTGCATCATGGGCTGTCCCGGCGCCTGCGCACCGGCGAAAGGGACCTGCCCCTGCGCCATCCAATCCAGGTTCCCCGGTGTCGTTGTGCTGCCGATTATTCCGTTCTGTTCTTCACTCATCTTCGTACACTCCTGTTCCTTCACTCTTTTATTACGCTGTCAGATAGCCCGCTTGACCCAGGTCGCTTAAGTCACCGATTGTCTCTGACGGTACCCCTCAAGTTGTACCATGCAATAATCTACTATTCTTTCACAGCAAGCTGCATTTTGTATTCTTCTTCTGCCAAAGCAATCTGCCGCTGTATCTGCTCTGCTGTGGGAAGGTGCTCCTGTATCTCCTTGATTTTCACATTGTCATATGTTGCTACTCCCATGGGCGTGGTTATTCCCTGAAATGCGAGTTGTACCTCCGTGCGATCCATATCCTTGCAGATTAAAAGCCCAATTGTGGGATTATCGCTATCCCTCTTTACAAAATCGTTAACTGCATTCACATAGAAGTTGAGTTTACCCGCGAACTCAGGATCAAATGGTTTCACCTTTAATTCCAAAACAACATAGCAACGCAGATAGATGTGATAAAACAGCAGATCAATCTTTCTCGTCTTTCCAGCTATTAAGATTTCCCTTTGCCTACCTACAAACGCCCAGCCCTCACCAAGTTCCAAAAGGAAGCGGGTCATTCGTTGTTCCAAAACATCCTCCAACGCCTCCTCGTCATATTTTTCCGGCAAACTTACAAATCCCAAATCGTAGTTGCTTTTCAATATCTCTTGCGCGAGATCTCCTTGAATGGCAGGCAGTTCTTCAGCAAAATTGGTAACAGCCATTCCGGATGTATGGTATAAATCAGCGCGGATTATATTATCCAAAGCATCTCGGCTAAGGTTTCCCTCTATGGTCTTTCGGATATAAAATAGGGCCTCCTCAACGCTTTTAGCCTTCTGTATAATCATTACATGATGCATCCATGGTACAAAAGCAAACATTTGAGGAAAACTTAATTCTGAATCAGCCTGCTTCAGTTTTGACTCCTGAATTTCTGAAGCAACTTGCTTCAGTTTTGAGCCATTTATGCTAATCTGTTCTTCTATATTTGAAATAAAGTCTTTCGCTTCAGTAGTTACCGAATAAAAGCTGTACCATTGTTTCATAAACCAAAGGTTTCTCGCTGAAAACCCTTTCGCTTTCGGGAACTCTGCCTGGAGGTCCAGACTGACCCGATTAACAATTCCGCTTCCCCACTTTTCCTCAGCTTTCCTGATTACCAAATCTCTGCCAAGAAGCCAATTGAAAAGTAGCTGTTCCGAATTCACTTTAACGGCAGCTTTAATCTGAGCACTTCGAAATCGTATTTTTAACTCATTCAGCCATTCAATATATTCTTTATCAAGGCTCACCTCCTGCGAAGTAACAAGCCCCGTTTTATCTGTCGTTGCTTTTCTCATAATGATATTCCTCTTCTGTATGTTGTGGAATGCGGTGACAATTTGGCACTACAATCAGCTTCCATTTCACATAAAAACCCATAATATATCCTACCATAAATAGCACTTGTTTTCAATGAAAATCCGCTTTCATGCAGGCTCTTGGGCGGGTGAACCCGCCCATCAATCTTATCGTTCCGTTTCTTTTTTCTTTTGCTTTTCCGGATCTTTTCGAGCCGTAGTCTTTGCTTCCGCCTGGTACGATTTCAGTTTTGAGAGAACGCTTTCTTTCTCTGTCGGCAGTTCCTCGCCCGGATGTTGTGCCTTGTATTCCTCAAGAAGCCTGCAGGACTTTTCAAAGGCTGTCATAAACTTACTTACGTCTTTATATCAGGCCTTCTTAACGATCCGGTCAAGTTCCATTCCCATGTTGTATGTGCTAAACTGCTCATGTCCATTTGGGCAAAACCTCCTTCGGTTATTATTGTGCGGTTGGCGAACCAGCACTATTATACCTCAGGAGGTTTTTTCCTTGAAGCTGAAGCTCACTGGGAACACACCTGCATAGCAGGTGGTTTATTTGTACCTTCGATACAACAAAAATAGCCGTAGCAAATGTATTAGATACATTCACTATGGCTATATTTTTTTACCGTATTAAACCTTTTCTTTCTGACAAAAATGTTCACTCAGTAAACTGAGAACAAGTTTTGTATCATCCCTCTGCAGAGCAGATTTGGGACTTTATATTGTCATTTTATTGTCACGAAAGATTTTGACCTGCCTCAAACCCGCATAAATACTGGCTTTCTGCGAATCTGTACATTATTCGAATTCTATCGTTCCCGGCGGCTTGCTCGTCAGGTCGAAAAATACGCGGTTGACTCCGCGGACTTCCTTGATAATGCGGTTCATAACCACATCCAGCACCTCGTAAGGAACGTGTGCGGAATCCGCCGTCATGAAGTCGGTGGTACGGACCGCGCGAAGCGCCACAGCGTAGTCGTAGGTGCGCTCATCGCCCATGACGCCGACGGAGCGGACGTTCGTAAGCGCCGCGTAGTACTGGTCGGGCTTCCAGGGAGCGACGGTTGCATTTGCCGATGCGTACTCGGCAAGCGCCTTGTCCACTTCCTCGCGAAAAATGTAATCCGCGTCCTGTACGATGCGGATCTTATCCTCGGTCACATCGCCGATGATGCGGATACCGAGGCCCGGGCCCGGGAACGGCTGCCGCATGACGAGCTTCTCGGGGATTCCGAGCTCCAGGCCTGCCTTGCGAACCTCGTCCTTGAAGAGGTTGCGAAGGGGCTCGATGATTTCTTTGAAATTCACGAAGCTCGGCAGACCGCCCACGTTATGGTGCGATTTAATCACTGCGGACTCGCCGCCTAAGCCGGACTCCACAACATCCGGATAAATCGTGCCCTGCGCAAGGAAATCCACCTCGCCGATCTTGCGGGCTTCCTCCTCGAACACGCGGATGAATTCTTCGCCGATAATCTTGCGCTTCCGCTCCGGCTCGGTCTCGCCGGCCAGTTTGACGTAGAAGCGATGCTGCGCATTGACGCGCACGAAATTGAGGTCAAAATTTCCGCCCTTGCCGAACACCGCCTCGACCTCGTCGCCCTCGTTCTTGCGAAGAAGGCCGTGGTCAACGAAAACGCAGGTGAGCTGCTTGCCGATGGCCCGGGCGAGAAGTCCTGCCGCAACCGACGAATCCACGCCGCCGGACAGGCCGAGCAGTACTCTTCCGTCGCCGACTTTCTCGCGGATCTCACGGATTGCCGTCTCGACAAATGCATCCATCCGCCACGAACCGTCGCACCCGCAGATGTTTCGCACGAAGTTGAAAATCATCTTCGTACCCTCGGGCGTATGAAGCACTTCGGGGTGGAACTGAATGCCGTAGAGATTCTTCGCTGCGTTCTCGCAGGCCGCCACAGGGCAGTCCTTCGAATGCGCGATGGAAGTAAAGTCCGGCGCCATTTTGCTGATGTAGTCGAAGTGGCTCATCCAGCATACGGTCTTCTGCGGAACCCCCGCAAAAAGCGGCGAAGCCGTGTCGGTTTCAATCTCCGTCCGGCCGTACTCCTGCACCGACGCGCGCTCTACCTTGCCGCCCAAAACCTGCTGCATCAACTGCGCGCCGTAGCAAAGTCCGAGCACCGGAATGCCGAGCTCGAAGAGTTCCTTCCGATACGTGGGAGCGCCCGGCTCATAGCAACTGTTCGGGCCGCCGGTCAAGATGATGCCCTTTAAATCCATCTCCCGAATCTTCTCAAGATCGGTTCGGTAGGATGCAATCTCACAGTAGACGTTGCACTCACGCACGCGTCTTGCCACGAGCTGATTGTACTGTCCTCCGAAATCCAAAACGAGGATTTTGTCCATTGTTTTCGTCCTTTACTAGTATTGTTTGCGCTTTGATATGCATCGCGTGCTACCTGTTTGAAAGCAAGCTTTCACGGCATCTCGCAATGCATATCTACAGGGCTTGCTGTCAACTTTCTATTTACACATTTATCTCTGCCTTCACGCCCAGCTCCTCGCGGTTTGCCGCAAGAATCGGAGCAACCACATTTGCAAGGAAAGCCTCCGTCTGCTCTGCGGAGCGGCCCACGTAATTCGCGGGAACCATGTAGCTCTCCAGCTCCTCGCGGGTTACGTCGAACACATCGTCCGCCGCAATCAAATCGAGAAGGTTGTTCTCCAGACCCTTCTGCTTTACGGTAGCGCCGGCCTCCATGGAGAGCTTGCGGATCTCCTCATGCAACTCCTGGCGGTTGCCGCCCTGCTTCACTGCATCCATCATGATATTCTCCGTAGCCATGAACGGAAGTTCGCTGCGGAGATGCTTCCCGATGACCTTCTCGTTAACCACAAGACCGTCCGCAACGTTTAAGCAAAGGTCGAGGATGCCGTCGATGGCAAGGAAGCCTTCGGAGATTGCGACACGCTTGTTGGCGGAGTCGTCGAGGGTGCGCTCAAACCACTGCGTCGCCGAAGTGATGGCGGGATTTAACGCATCGATGATGACGTAGCGGGACAGCGAAGCGATACGCTCGGAGCGCATCGGATTTCTCTTGTATGCCATGGCGGACGAGCCGATCTGGTTCTTCTCGAAGGGCTCCTCCACTTCCTTCAAATGCTGCAGAAGGCGAATGTCGTTGCTCATCTTGTGAGCCGAAGCCGCGATGCCCGCAACAACGTTCATTACTCTCGTGTCAACCTTGCGGGAGTAGGTCTGGCCGGACACCGGATAGCACCCGTCAAATCCCATCTTCGCCGCGATCTTCGGATCGAGCTGGTCAAGCTTTTCCTTATCGTTATTGAACAATTCCTTGAACGACGCCTGCGTGCCGGTGGTGCCTTTGCAGCCAAGGAGCTTCAGCGTGGAAATCACATACTCCACGTCCGCAAGGTCCATGCAGAATTCCTGCAGCCACAGCGTCGCGCGCTTGCCCACGGTCGTAGGCTGCGCCGGCTGAAAATGCGTAAACGCAAGCGTCGGCAGGCTCTTATACTTATCCGCGAACTGCGCGAGCTTATCGATCACGTTCACGAGCTTCTTGCGCACAAGCGTAAGGGCGTCGCGCATGACGATAATGTCGGTGTTGTCGCCGACATAACAGCTCGTAGCACCCAGATGGATGATGCCGGCCGCCTTCGGGCACTGCAGTCCGTACGCGTACACATGGCTCATGACATCGTGGCGCACCAGCTTCTCGCGCTCCTTTGCCACAGCGTAATCGATGTCGTCGATGTGACTCTTCATCTCATCGATCATCTCCTGCGTGATGACGGGCTTTCCGTCCTGGGAAAGGCCCAGTTCCATCTCGGTCTCCGCCAGCGCGATCCAAAGCTTTCTCCATGTGGAGAACTTCTTGTCCTGGCTGAAAATGTACTGCATCTCCGGAGAGGCATATCTCTCCGAGAAGGGGCTTGTGTAACGGTTGGTGTCGCTCATGGTAACTCTCCTGTTTCAAAGAAATGTCGGTACCTGCGCGGCGGAGCGGATGGATTTGCCGACCGCGTCGCACCTCGCAAAATGAAACCATGAGCCCCCGAAATTCAGGCGCTCATGGTAAAGGTTTCAAACGATTAAATCAACTTGCTGCCGGTCAGCTTCTCGTAGCCTTCCAGGTAGATGGCGATGGTCTTGTCAACAACTTCCTGCGGAAGCGTCCAGTCATCGTGCGGGTTCGCCTTGAGCCAGTCGCGTGCGAACTGCTTGTCGTAGGAAGGCTCTGCATGGCCTACCTCGTAGGAATCGAGCGGCCAGAAGCGCGAGGAATCCGGCGTGAGCATCTCATCGCCCACAACAATCTCGCCGTTCTCGTCAAGACCGAACTCGAACTTCGTATCCGCAATGATAATGCCCTTGGTAAGCGCGTAGTCAGCGCACTTCTTGTAGAGGGCAATGGTGTAATCGCGAAGCTTCGTCGCGTACTCGAGGCCCTTGCCCGGGAACTGCTTCTCGAGGTACTCGATGGACTGCTCGAACGAAATGTTCTCATCGTGGTCGCCGATCTCCGCCTTCGTGGAAGGTGTGTAGATGGGCTCAGGCAGCTTTTCAGATTCCTGCAGGCCCTCGGGAAGCTTGATGCCGCACACGGTGCCGTTCTCGCAGTAGCTCTTCCAGCCGGAGCCGGTGATGTAGCCGCGAACGATGCACTCCACAGGGAGCATCGTGAGCTTCTTCACAAGCATGCTGTTGCCTTCAAAACGGGGCTGCCGGAAATACTCCGGCATATCCTTCGTATCCACGGAAATCATGTGGTTCTTCACGATATCCTTCGTGTAATCAAACCAGAATTTCGACATCTGGGTAAGCACGGTACCCTTCTTCGTAACCGTGTTGTTGAGAATCACATCAAAGCAGCTGATGCGGTCCGTCGCAACCAGAATCATGTTCTCACCGATGTCATAAATCTCTCTGACTTTTCCTTCCTTTACAGGACGAAACTCTTTCACTTCACAGGCTCCTTTCGGTTCTCTTTCGATATAAGCATCACGCTCCGGTCCCACCGAAACGTACCGGATGTGACAGCCGATCTCTTTCTCGATGTACTCCACATACTCCTGTGCAGCCTTCGGCAAATCCTCCCACTTGCGGACGCCGCTGATATCACACTTCCAGCCGTCCATGTAGATGATTACCGGCTTGCAGGCTTCCAGCGCTGCCGGGAACGGGAAGTCATCGATAATCTCGCCGTTCAATTCATAGTGCGCACAAATCGGAATCTTGTCCATGTAGCTCATGACGTCCATCTTCGTAAGGGCGATGTCCGTAGCTCCCTGGCATTCAACGCCGTAGCGCGTCGCAACAATATCAATCGGGCCGACTCTTCTCGGACGGCCGGTCTTTGCGCCGTACTCCCCGCCGGCCTCACGAAGCTTCTCTGCCTCTGGACCGAACCACTCGCACACGAACGGCCCCTCGCCGACGCACGTCGAGTAAGCCTTCACAACGCCGACCACCTGATTAATCTTCGCGGACGGAAGTCCCGAACCGACCGGAGCAAATGCCGCTATCGCATTGGACGACGTGGTGTACGGATAGATACCGTAGTCGAGGTCGCGAAGGGAACCGAGCTGTGCCTCGAAGAGGATGCTCTTGCCCGCCTTCGACGCCTGCTTCAAAACCTTGCCGGTGTCGCAGATAAACGGACGGAAGATCTCACCGTACTTGTCAAACCAAGCCTTAAGCTCCTCGTACGTGACCGGTGCAGCGCCGTACACGCCCGTGAGCGTTAAGTTCTTCCAAGTCAGCAAATCCTTAATATGCTCATCAAGCTTCTCGGGATAGAACAACTCACCCGCGAGAATCGTTTTCTTTTGATACTTATCAGAATAGAACGGTGCGATGCCCTGCTTCGTGGAACCGTACTTCTTGTCGGCAAGTCTTGCCTCCTCAAGTCCGTCCAGCTGCCGGTGCCACGGCAGCACCAGCGAGGCGCGCTCGCTGATCTTCAGGTTCTCCGGCGTAATGGAGACGCCCTGTCCGATGACTGTCTGAATCTCCGCATCCAGGTTCTCCAGATCAAGAGCAACGCCGTTGCCCAAGATGTTCACAACGCCCTTTCGAAAGATGCCCGACGGAAGCAGATGCAACGCGAACTTACCGTACTCATTCACCACCGTATGTCCGGCGTTGCCGCCGCCCTGATAGCGAACAACATAGTCGAACCGATCCGTCAGAAGGTCGACCATCCGGCCCTTGCCCTCATCGCCCCAGTTGATACCTACAATTGCGCAATTACTCATAAACTTACAACCTCTCTTTTGGTTGAAAAATGGTTGAAACAACACAAGGTATACTATACAAACATTTCGAAAAGATTACAACAAAAATCTTCTCCTACCTTCCCACTGTTTACATCTTTATACTCACATAGGAAATATTACAACCACAGAAAAACCATGTCAATTTCTTTCGCTTTTTTCGTGTGAGAAATATCAGCGCGAATGCGGCGCGTTTTAGGGCAATAGTGCTAAAAGGGGGGTGCTGTGGCCTGTTGCGAACAGGCCCTCAGCCGTATGGGGCGGCTTGCCCACGGCAAGCTGGCAAGCCGCCGGGCGAAGCGACCGCCTGTATCCGACAAGAATGCAAGAAGCCGTTGAGCATGCTTTCCCGTCAACTCTCAGTCTTCCCCGAACTCCCCGAATCCTCAAGCCAATCCCGCCCGGGATCCCTGTTCTCGACCGTTTTACGGCCCTTTGGCCAAAATTACTACAGTTTCATTGGCCATGACGTTTTTCCGTAGTACAAGCCAAGGCCATCGCCAAAGCGAAGCGACGTTTTTTCTGACAAAAAATTTTGCCAAGTGTGACTTTTCCACTTTATACTCATTACGTTGGGGATTACAATAAATGGAGTCCGAATGTATTCTGAAGTCACCAAGAGATCAACCGGAGGTGATATTCATGATTACTTATGCTCCGCTGTTTGCAACAATGAAGGAGAAGAAGATCTCCACGTATCGGCTGATTAATTACTATAACATGAGCCGTGGCTTAATTGATCGATTGAAGCATGATCGTCCGATTACGACAACGACGATTGAAACGCTCTGCGACATTCTCGAATGCAATGTTGAAGATGTTCTGAAGTATTATCCGGACAAATAAAAAGCCGATACAAACGACAACTAAGCATGAACCCCGGAGCGCTTCCGCTCCGGGGTTCGTCGTTTTCCACAGTTTTTCCGGTTCATATTTGTACTGTAATCAAAATCGAAATGGTGTAAAATGAACCCACAATTCTTCTACCGTAACCAAAATAGTTCGATAGTCATCTCGGTACGGATAATCTTTCGCGGTTGCAACAGCACCGTATCCTATGCAAGGCTCAATCTTCCGAACAAACCGGGCCTTGTCTCGCTTCCTCTATCCATTCGAGGAGTTCCATATCACACAAAAACCGATTGATTTTTGAACGCATTTATGCTATCATACAGGAGAAATCTATGTTCAACATTGACTTTTATCGAGACTCCCGAGGTTACTGTTCCATCGAGTCATTTCTTGACTCACTCCAGGAAAAAGCCGTAAGAGACAAGAATTCCCGGATCCAGTGGAAACAACTCACCCAGTACATACAGCTTCTTTCCGATCACGGAACCCAATTGGATCCCAACATAACAAAGCATCTTGTTGAAGACATTTGGGAGCTTCGACCCGGCGACAACCGTGTTTTATTTTTCTTCTTTTGCAACAATACTTTTGTTTTGCTTCATCAGTTCCGCAAAAAGACGCAAAAGACTCCATCACGGGAGATTGAGCGTGCCAAGAAGGAACGCGATGACTGGATTTCACGAAAGGGGCGATTTTATGGATGACTGGTCCAAATACAAAGAGCGCGTCAAAGCGACACATCCGGAAACTCTGGGGAGAGATTTGGAGGATGCGGAAACCATCTCTAAGATTGTAGGCGCCATGGTTCGGAGGCGTCGTGACATGGATCTCACGCAGCGGGATTTGGCAGCGATGTGCGGGATTCCCCACTCTTCGGTGGCCAGAATAGAGTCCGGCAAAACCGCGCCCAATCTGACAACGCTTCTGAACCTTCTGAGGCATCTCGGACTGACGCTGACTGTTCAGCCTGACAAAGAACAAATGTAAGTCACGAAGTTTACTGCAGCGATGTAAAAAGCGGAAGCCCATTGCTTCCGCTTTTTTGTGTTCATCAATTTCGATTGTCAATTCGCAGGGCCGTTTTCCAAGCCTGCTCCTTGCCCGCTGTTACCACGCCCGATATCTCCCACTCAAGGCCAGAAGTGCGAAGATGTAGAGGCAGTTGTCATAGTAGCGGCGGACGCCCTTACGGAGCGGCTGGTTCCAGAACCAAAGGACCCACTTGCGAGCAATTGCGAAATCGCTGTCCGGGTCGTCGCTGTAGGGAACCGCGAGGGCACTCTGCGCAATGGTTGCCACGAGGCCCACCGGGTGCAAAACCGGGCGCTGAATCGGCGTTCCCTCCACCTCGTAGGCGCAGCGCACAGCCTCAAGGTCGGTGCCGAAAAACTTCATCATGCGAAGCGGCGCGGCGTAATGGCCATGGTCCTCTCCGTACCATACGGCGTCGAGCCCGATGTTCGCGGCGGTGCGGTACGCATCGCTGAAGAAGGTTCCCATGTTGCCCCACGGAAGCTGCTTCTTAAAGGGCGTTCCGTCGAAATTCGCGTACTCGGGGTTTAAGCCGGTCACGGGGTGGCAGGCCTTCGCGAGGTACTCGCGGCTCGCCTGGGCGGCGCGCTTCCAGAAAGGCCGATCCTCCTCGTACGCCCACAGCGCAAACAGATCGTAAAAATGCGGCAAATGGTACGACGGGTCGGTGTGCGGGCACCCCGGAACGAACAGAATCTGCGCGTTATCGCGGTTCCACATGGCGGCGCCGAGCCGACCGTTCTCGCCCTTGTGAAGGGCGGCACGAAGAATCTCCTTCGCCTCCCGGCTGTACTCAAAGATGCCCTCACCGTCGCCCCAGCGGTTCGACGCAAAGAACAGCGCCATGGCGTAGAACTCCTCGCCGTCCGGCGCGGGGCCGTATGCATTTTTCGTGCCGTCGGTCTTGCAGGACCACGCAAAATACCCCTCGTTCTCGCCCTCGTCCATGTACATGTACGTCTTCGACCACTTCCAGATCCGGTCAAATTCTTCCTTCTTGTCCAGCTGCACGCACATCATCATGCCGTAGGACATGCCCTCGGTGCGGGCGTCGTTGTTGCCCGTGTCCTCAAGGTATCCCATGTCCTCTCCCACCGCATGATAAATGCGCTCCGTCTCATCGTAGAAGAAGGTATCCCACACGCTTTTGATGCGCGCCTCAATCTCCTCCTCCGGGATTCCGATCTCCGCGAGAAGGTTTCTGTATTTCTTGGTTTCTACTGCTCCCATAGTTTCTCCGTATTCAGTATTCAGGTTAATTTCAAAGCGGGAGGTCTGCATTTGCCGAAAATTCCTGCGCTGCAGACTCATCGGACTGCACCGCAGACTCGTCGGACCGCGCCGCAGTTTCGTCAGACTCCGCATCCGCTGCTCCACGGACAAGACCGTCCTCGTCCACCTTCTTAAACTGTGTGTTGTACAGCTCGGTATACACGCCGCCGAGCTTCACGAGATCCTTGTGCTGGCCGCGCTCCACAATCTCGCCGTCTTTGACAACGAGGATTTCATCTGCGGCAAGAATCGTCGAAAGGCGGTGCGCAATCAGGATGCTGGTCCGCTCCTCGATGATCGGGTCGATGGCCTCCTGAATCTTGCTCTCCGAGATGGAGTCAAGGGCCGAGGTCGCCTCGTCGAAGATCAAGAGCGCCGGGTTCTTGAGAAGTACGCGGGCGATGGAGATTCGCTGCTTCTCACCGCCGGACAGCTTCAGTCCGCGGTTGCCGACCATGGTGTCGAGGCCGGTCTCCTGGGACTCGATAAAGTCATAGATATTCGCCTTCTTGCAGGCCTCAATCATCTCCTCCTCCGTCGCGTCCTCCTTTGCATACAAGAGGTTTTCGCGGATTGTGCCGTTGAAGAGATACGTCTCCTGGGACACCACGCCGATGCTCTTGCGAAGGAACGTAAGGTCAAGCTGCCGCACGTCAATGCCGCCGAAGAGCACCTCGCCCTCCTGCACGTCATACAGTCGCGGAATCAGATTGATAATTGTACTCTTGCCCGACCCCGACGGCCCGACGATGGCGATGCTTCGGCCGGCCTCGAGGCGGAAGGAAACGTTTTTGAGGATTTGCCGCTCGGGCTCATACGCAAAATCCACCCCTCTAAACTCCACTTCGCCCGTCGTGCTCTCGGGCGTGATGGCGTCGGGTGCATTCTGAATCTCCACGGGCATGTCAAAGTACTCGAAGATTCGGGTGAAAAGCGCCATGGAACGCATCCAGTCAACCTGAATGTTCAGGAGGTTGTTGACCGGCATATAGGTGCGTCCGAGGAGCGCAACCATGACGGTGATGTCACCGGGGGTCAGGTTGCTGTTGTATTTCATGATCAGGATGCCGCCCACAAGATAGAGAAGCATCGGGCCGATGTTGGTCACCGTATTTAACACGACGAAGAACCAGCGGCCTGCCATGCGCTCGCGGATGTTTAATTTGATCATGCGGCTGTTGGCGTCCTTGTAACGGTTGAACTCCTGCTCTTCCTTGCCGAAGAGTTTCACAAGAAGCTGTCCGCTTACGGACATGGTCTCGTTGAGGATTCCGTTGATCTCATCGTTGCACGCCTGCGCTTCGCCTGTCAGCTTCCATCTCGTCTTGCCGGCTTTTCTCGTCGGAATGACGAAGAGCGGAATCACGCAAATGCCGAGCACCGCAAGGACCCAGCTCTTCTGAAACATCATGATGAGCGCCACAATCAGGGTGATGGAATTCGACAGAATGTTTCGGAACGTGTTGGTGATGACCGACTCCACGCCCGAGATATCGCTGGTCATGCGCGTGATGATATCGCCCTGGTTGTTTGTCGTAAAGAACCGCTGCGACATGCGCTGCAGGTGCGCGAACATCTGGTTGCGCATATCGTAGGTGATGTGTTGTGCAATCCAGGTGTTGATGTAACCTTCTATCACGCCGATCAGGTTGGACATAAGCGTCAATCCGAAGGATGCGACAATAAAGATAATCAACAGCTTAAGATTCCTTCCGATGATACCTTCATCGAGAATCTTACCGGTCAGCACCGACGGGTACAAAGACATCGCCGAAGAAATCGCGATGCAGATAAGCACCAGCGTCAGTTGTCTCCAGTACGGCTTGAGATACGAGAAGACGCGTTTTAACAAAGCCGGTGTAATCTTCGGCTGACTTGCCTTTTCCTCCTCGGTCATGAATCCCCTTTGAAAAGGACTACCCATTCTTCCTCCGGGCGGCATGGCTACCTCCTTTATTCTACGCGTGTAGAACTGTTTATTTGCTGGCTAAAGCCTGGTTCTCTTTGTGTTGCTTTGCTTTCCTGCGTCTGCGCGCAAGCTCTTTGGAAAATGTTTCGCTTCCCACGTGTTATTTTGCTTGTTTTCTTGAGAATACTTTGCTTCCCACGTGTCTTTTTTGCTTGTTTTCAAAACTTTCAATGGTTTTTTGGTTTTATCCGAAAACCATTGAAAAAATACCTCATTTTTTGAGCTCAAAAGGCACCTTTTTCAAGTGACACAATGGTTTTAAGCTTAATTCTTCTTTTCCATTGAACAATTCGGAGCACCCGTCCATCGTTTTTCTATTGTCTTACAATGGTTTTTTTCTGATTCTGCAATTTCCATTGTAAGGCAGGTAAAAGTCACGTTTTCAGACAGGTACAAATCAAACCGATTTCAAGGGTTTTCGTTACAAGCTGATTTTTCCCTTGAAAACCAGCCGAGAAAGCCGGTTGCGTTGCAATCCATCTGCCCCACAGCGCTTATTCTCGCTAAATCACCCTTGCCGCTACTTCCCTGAAAGCATCTGCCCCACAGCGCTTATTCTCGCCAAATCACCCTTGCCGCTACTTCCCTGAAAGCATCTGCCCCCCAGCGCCTATTCTCTAGCCACTCGCTTTATTATTTCCCCAAAACCACCGCCGGAATTTCATCGGCAGTGCTTACAATGCAGGTTGCGCCGGCGTCGCGAAGCTCCGCCTCGCTGCCGTATCCGTACAAAACGCCGAGGGAGTCGATACCGACTTCCCGCGCGGCCTGAATATCGTAAAAGCGGTCGCCGACCATGAGAATATCGCTGCAGTCCGCATCGGTGAGCCCCAGTTCCTCCATTGCCCTGCGAATCAGCCCTGCCTTGTTGGGGTCCCGTCCCTCGAGAGACGGTCCTGCAATTCCCTCGAAGTATCCGCGGACACCGTCATGCTCCGCCACAACCTCCGCCATGTTCTGCGGCTTCGCGGTGACAATCATGAGCCTGCAGCCCGCGTCACGAAGCGCCCCGAGCGCTTCCTTCACGCCCGCAAAAAGCGGCGCCAGATATACGCCCTCGCGCTCGTAGTATTCGCGGTACACGCGGATTGCCTCAAAGCTGTCCTCATCCGACATCCCGTAGAATTCATGAAAAGAGACGTACAGCGGCGGCCCGATGAAACGTTTGAGCAACTCACGATCCGGCGTCTCGATTCCGAAGTGCGCAAGCGCTCTGCTCGCCGCCTCGACGATGCCGAACTCCGACTGCGTCAGCGTCCCGTCCAAATCAAAGAAAACATACTTGTACATAGAAAACCTTTCCAACCCCGGTATTGTTTCCTTCTCAAAACCCCGTAATTCTAAAAAGCCCGCGCCTTGCGCACAGGATCCGCCTTTGCCGGCGTCCCCTGATTATCATGACAAGCGCTTGCTGAAGTTCTTCTGCATCTTCCCGAACACATAACCCCTTGACTCGTAAAATGCATGTGCCCCTGTGCGTGTCGCCCCTGAAATCACGCGCATCAGCATGATTCCACGGTCCTTCGCCCAGCCTTCTGCGGCCTGTAAAAGCGCTGTGCCGGCGCCGCCGGCCTGACAATTCTTTCGCACTGCTATCCCCAGTATATTCGCCATTGTCTCAAAATACAATGTATCATATTTCTCAACGTGGATGTATCCGATGCATTTGTCGTCGGAAAGGGCAACAAAAACCGCCTCCCGCGCCGAATCCAGCCCCACAATCTTGCTCTTTACAAGTTCCACGGTGCAGGGATACCCGAGATCCTCGCTGCAGATTTCGCAAATCGCTTCTGCATCTCCCGCCGTAAGCGGGCGCACCTTCCAGTTGTTCGCCATAGTCTTCCCCCTGTTTCCTTCGGTTGTGCCGGACTTCTAATGATTGCCGTGTCACGCTTGCCTTTGATTTCCCCGTTGACCCCGGTTTCTCAACCCAACCTCCGCGATTGTTACCGGACGTTTTTATTATACCGAATCAGCCGCGTAATGTCACGAAAAAACCGTTTCCGTGAAAATCGGGTCATTTCCAATGAGGTTTCTCGAAAAAGATTTGCGGTGGCTTTCGCCGTTTTCGGCGAAAGCCACCGCAATCTTCTGAAAGCTTGCCATCCCCGACGGGTTTCAAGCTGTAATTCTTCCGGCCCTAATCAAACGTAATACACGTAATTCTCTTTCCGCGGAGCGGCTGCCTGCAGAGGCGCTGCGGCGTAGCCAAGAGCGCAGTGGCCGATGCCTTCATAGTTGCCCTCGATGCCGAGCTTTGCAAGAAGGTTCTTGCCGAAGTCGGACTCGAACTCTTCCTTTGCGCGGTGAATCCAGATGCTGTCAACGCCGACGCTCTTCGCTGCGTTCATGAGGTTGCCGAGAACCAGTGCGCCGTCGTAGATGTGCGTCACTACGTCCTTGTTTGCAAGGACAATCAGGATGACCGGAGCTCCGTAGAACGGGTCGCCCATGCCGGGCCATGCGGCGATTCTGGCGTTCTCAGCGGAGAGTGCGTCGCGGGTCGCCTTGTCCGTCACGGCGATGATGATCGGGCTCTGCTTGCCCATGCCGGTGGCGGCATAGGTGCCGGCCTTCAGGATGGCATCCAGGTCTTCCTTAGGAATCATCTTGTCCGGAATGAAATTCCGGCAGCTGCGTCTCTCTTCCAATACCTTCAATGTTTCGTTCATGCTACTACCTCCATTTGCTTATTTGTCCGTCGGCTCGCCGCCCGCATCCTTCTTCTCTTTCAACGGATTGTAGAAATCACTGTAGTTCTCGTCGGAGTCCTTCTTGTACAGCTGCCCGTCCTTCATGTAGAAGTACGGATTGGCGGGGTCCAGCTCCACCTGCACGCGGACCTTGTAAAAGATCCGTTCCTCCTCGGTGGTCTCCTTCCCGTAAAACCACATGTACCAGTAGTTGTCCTGATAGAAAACGTCCTCAATCTCGGGCCCGATGACAAGCGTAAAAATCAGGTCCTGCTGTTTCTCTTCCGGCGGCCTGGTCTCCCGGGTAAACATATCCTTAATCTCGACGTAGAAAGGGCACGGAACCCCTCTTCCGTAATACCCGCCGAGCCTCACAACCTTGCATCCGCCGATTTCCGCAGGTGGAACGATGCGCATGCCTTCCTCGGTGCCGTCCCATGTATACTTGAAAACAAACGCCTTCGAATCCTCGATGCTCGCCTTTCCTTCCCACGGCCCGTCAAATACATCCTCCGAATACGAGGTGCACCCGGTCACCGCAAGCATGATCACCGCAAGTGCCAAAGCGAGGCGCCTGCATAGCCTTCTCCTTCTCCTTTTCTGTTTCATTCTTCTTACCTCCCACAAATGCAACAAAACACACTACAACAGAGTTTTCACTGCCTCCTTCCAGCCGCGGATGTGCGCATCTCTTGTCTCGCTGCTCATCTGCGGACGGAAAATGGTTTCCCCGGCACCGTTGCCGAGTTCGGACTCATCTGCCCAGAAACCGGTTGCAAGACCGGCGAGATAGGCGGCCCCCAGCGCCGTAGTCTCCACACAGGCAGGTCTGACGACGCAGGTGTTGCTGATGTCCGCCTGCGTCTGCGTAAGATAGTTGTTCACGCTCGCGCCGCCGTCCACGCGAAGCGTCCTCACGGAGCTTCCGGCATCCTGTCCCATGGCGGTCACAATGTCGTTCACCTGGTACACGATGGCGTCAAGCGCCGCGCGGATGATATGGAACCGGCCGACCCCCCGGGTGAGCCCGGTGATGATGCCCTTCGCCTCGGGCTTCCAGTACGGCGCCCCGAGCCCGGTAAATGCAGGCACGATGTAGGAGCCGTTGGTGTCCGGAACCTTCTGCGCCAGCTCCTCCGTCTCCGCGGCCGTCCCAATCAGCCCGACCTCGTCGCGAAGCCACTGCACCACCGCGCCGCCCATAAAGACGGAGCCCTCCAAAGCGTACGTCACCTTGCCGCCACGCCCCCAGGCGATGGTTGTCACCAATCCGTTTTCGGAGCGAATCGGCGTCTCGCCCGTGTTCATGAGCAGGAAACACCCTGTGCCGTACGTATTCTTGATATCGCCTACGGCAAATGCCCTCTGACCGAACAGCGCCGACTGCTGGTCCCCGGCAGCCCCTGCGATACGGATGCGGCCGCCCAAAAATTCCGCGGCGGACTCCCCGTAGACTTCGCTGTTGCCGACGGGGGAGGGAAGCATTTGCCGGGGGATATCGAGCCAGCGGCAGATGTCCTCATCCCAGGTCAGGGTGTGAATGTTGAAAAGCATGGTGCGGGACGCGTTGCTTAAGTCCGTCACGTGGCGCTTGCCACCCGTGAGCTTCCAGATAAGCCACGTCTCCACGGTGCCGAACAGAAGCTCCCCCTTCTCTGCGCGCTCCCTTGCGCCCTCCACATGGTCGAGAATCCAGGCAAGCTTCGTGGCCGAGAAATAGGGGTCGAGAACCAGCCCTGTCTTCTCCCGAATCTCCTCTGCGTGGGGCCTCAGCCGCTCACAGTAATCCACCGTGCGGCGGCACTGCCATACGATGGCGCGATACACCGGGCGGCCTGTTATGCGGTCCCACACGATTGTTGTTTCCCGCTGGTTGGTGATGCCGATGGCATCGATTTGTGCGGCGGTAATTCCGGCCTTGCTCATGGCCTCCACCGCCACGCCGAGCTGCGCCGACCAAAGCTCCATCGGGTCGTGCTCCACCCAGCCGGCCTGCGGATAGTACTGCGTAATTTCCTTCTGCGCGACGCTCACAATCTCGCTGTTATGATTGAATATGATTGCCCGCTCCGACGTCGTTCCCGCGTCGAAGGACATGATATAGTTTTCCATGAAGTTCCGTTCCCCGTGTTATTCCTTAGTGATTCCGCCGTCCTTAAGGAAAGCGAGAATGTCCGCCCAGACGGTCTCCTTCTCCCGCTCCCGGAGAATCTCGTGGCGCATGCCGGGGTACCGTTTTCCTTTCGTATTGTTGTATCCGGCCTTGCGAAGTAGCTTGATGGCCTCACCGAGCTTCTCCTTCGAGATGGCGCAGGGGTCGTCCGCGCCGGAGAAGAACCGGATGGGAAGCTCCGGATTCCGGCGGGCATAGCCGCCCTCGGTGTACGTAAGGATCATCATCGCGATGAGGTTCGCGTAGCCGTTCAGCGTAAAGCGGTAGCCGCACAGCGGGTCCTCGTTGTAGATGCGGACCTGCTCCGGGTCGGAATTGGTCCAGGCATAGGGGCCCGGCTCCCCGGCAAATGCCTTCTCAAAACTTCCGCCGACGATGCGGTCCACGGTCTCCGACCGCGCCCGGTCTCCCTTGACGGCAATCAGGCCCTTCACAAGGGCAAGGCCGGCCTTCAGGCCGTTGGCCTTCGACGGACAACCGAGAAGCACCAGCCGGTCAAGGGTATCGTCGTGTTCCCGTAGGAAACATCTCGCAGCCAGGGTTCCCATGCTGTGGGCAATCATGGAAAACGGCAGGTCGGTCCGGCCGGTGCGATCCGCCGCATAGGCCTTGGCCTCCGTAACCATCTCGCCGATATCCGAAATCATCGCGCGATAGCCGCCCTCGTAGAGATAGCCGAGGTCCTCCGTGCTCCGCACGCTGCCGCCGTGGCCCCGCAGGTCGAAAATCGTCACAATGTACCCCTGCTCCGCAAGGAACCGGACAAACTCCTCATAGCGCCGCTTATGCTCGCACATGCCGTGAATGATAATGACCGAGCCCACGACGCCCGTTGCATCGGAAGGCTCCATGCGGAGAACCGCCAGGGGCAGCCCGTCCGACTCCGATATATGTTGATACTCCGTAGCAAAGATTTCCATACGCACACTCCTTCCCCGAAACGCCGCGGCGGCAGGCTAAGCCTGCGAATGCACTCCCGCTTTCACGCCCTGATACGGTCCGAAAAGCAATGTCCACGGCTTCGGTGTCCTTACATTATACCACAAAAAACCCTTCGGATGCAACGGAAAGAAGCATCCGAAGGGAAATACAAGCTGTAATTCAGGTCAAAAACCGTCTCAATTCATATCCAGAAGGTTCGTCTTGGCGACCCTTCCGTACAAAAGCGCCGTGACCAGCAAAAGCACCGCCAAAACGCCGGCGCTTACGGGCGTTACGTACGCTTCCGGCAGTAGGCAGACCGCAACGCCGGGGATAACCGCCGTGAGGACACCGGCGATGGCAAGCCCTGCGGCAGCACTCTGCTTCACCGCTTCGGTTGCATTTTCCCAGTGAAACTTCGGAAAATGCACATTGCAAAACATTCCCCAGACCGCGGCAAAGACGATGTATGCAGCAGGCAGAAGCAAAAGCAAAATCCGCCCTGCGACAGTTGTTCGGAACGTAAACAACAAAACGATTTCGGTGACCGCGTAAAACGGTGCCCAGATGCAGAGGTCAAACAGAATTTTGGCGCCGAGGATGCTTCTGCCGTCCACCGGGAGGGACTTCACAATCCACCAGTTTTTGCCCTCCATGGAAAGGGCGGATGCCGTGATGCTCATCATGCAGATGCACATGCCGAACAAAAACGGAAGCACGGCGTCGGCATTGATGTTCACCGGAATATTGCCGGCCTTCGCAAGCAGCTCCGAAGGGCTCACAAAAGCTAACGCAACCGCGATAACCACCGTAAGCACCGCGCCGATGATGGTGTTGCTTACGTAGACACCGCTGGAGAAATACCGCTTCGCCTCCTTGCGCACAAGAGCGGACATCGCGGAGCGGGACGAAAGCCGCTCCATCCGGTATTCGCGGTGCACCGCGGCAGGCGCGAGTTTTGCGGTGATGGAGAAAAAGTTCCGTCCGATTACAAGTGCCGTGAGGAGGAAAACAACCAGCGAAAGAAGCCCGAAGAGCGCCATCCCGGCCGCATTCCCGCGCACGGTTTTTCCCCATGTCGAAAGGACCGGCACCGACGTCTCCAGCTTCTCCATCACGTCGGCCATAGCCTTGGAAATCTCCTCCGTGAGCTCTGCATTGGTCTTCCCGCCGCCGGAAAGATTCAGGGACGAGAGGGAGGACAGCTTGCCCCCGGAGAGGACTGCGGGAAGGACGAACAAGCCGACCACCGCAAGGATTGCAAGCAAAACCTCCGCTAAGACCTTATGACGCATGCGGGAAAGGATTGCCGTCACCAGAATTCCGACCCAGGCGGCAATGGCCGTGGGCAGAATCGGAATTACCAAAAGGGACAGTGCCGCGCAGGGATAAAACGCTGCGCCGGGCTTTTCGCAAACCGCATAGACAACGTAGGAAGGCACCAGAACAACAGCTGCCGCAACCACGCCGTTTAAATACATATGGAACAGTCTTGCCGCCGCAATCGGAAGGCCGCGCACCGGCAGGGCGGAAAGCATTTCCCGGTCCTTCTCCCGGTACAGATTTCCCCGAACGGTGATTAAGCCCACAAGAAGCACCACCATCGCAGCAACAATCGTGTAGAGCGTGGGTATGTAAGAGCCCACATGCAGCGCCGAAAGCCCGTAGGCTCCGCCGGCCACATACCCTAACGCGACGACGAGCAAAAACGCGATTGTTGCGCGAAGAAGAGTCCGTCTCTTCCGCTCCGCCGGGTCTTTCGTGTTCCGATAGACGTTGCGGCCGAACCAGTTGACCATTTCCGCCTTCGCCAAAACGACAAATTCTCTCATGCGATCACTCTCCCTCCGAAACCGTCTCCATGAAGAGCGACTCAAGGGATGCACCGTCTCCCACCACCTCGCTCATGAGGCCGTCGGCAATGAGGTGCCCCTCCTTGATGATTGCCACTTTATTGCACAGCTTCTCCGCCACGTCCAGTACGTGGGTGGAGAAAAAGATGGCGCACCCCTGCTCCGTCAGCTTGTGCATGCACTCCTTAAGGAGGAATGCCGCCTTCGGATCGAGCCCCACAAAGGGCTCGTCCATAATCAAAAGCTTCGGCTCGTGCAGAAGCGCCGAAATCAAAACCAGCTTCTGCTTCATTCCGTGGGAGTAGCCGGAGATTAAATCGCCGAGAGCCCCCGTGATTTCAAAGCGGTCCCCGTACTCCCGGATGCGGGCCTCCCGGTCCGCCGCGGAAACGCCGAAAATGTCGGCGATGAAGTTTAAGTACTGGATGCCGGTCATGAACTCGTAGATGTCCGGATTGTCCGGCACGTATGCAATGCGGCGCTTCACCTCTATCGGATCCTTTGTGATGTCGATGCCGTCAATCTCCACCGTCCCGGCGTCAAAGCCGTGGATTCCGGTGACCGCCTTTAAAAGCGTGGTCTTGCCGGCGCCGTTGTGGCCGATAAATGCGTAGATATCTCCCTTCTCCACGTGAAGCGTGATATCCGAAACACCCTTATCGGTCCCCTTGTATATTTTCGTAAGGTTCTTAATTACAAGCATATTGTCATCTCCTGTTCTCTTCCGAGTGGCTCGGAAGCCGGATCTCCACGGCAAATTCATTCCCCCGAAGCGCAGCGTTGATGCTTCCGCCGAGTCTCTCGGTAAATTCCTTCGCAATCGCTAAGCCCAGCCCGCTGGAGGCATTCCGGTGAAAGCGGTCGGCGGTATAAAACTGCTCAAACACGCGCTCGATCTCAATCTCCTCCGGATGTTCCACCGGGTTGGAAATCGTTAAAAGCGCGGTGCCCTCATCCTCCCGCTGCAGCGAGACGGAGAGGGTTTTGCGGCCGTGGAGGACTGCATTTTTCGTAATGTTTTGGAGGATTCGCTTGACGGCCGTCACGTTGCCCTCCATCGGGAAGGTTTCCTCCGCGATGGCAATCTCGGGCTCGATGCCAGCTTCCTTCCAGACGTCGTAATAAGAAAGCACGGTGTCCGCCACAATGCTGCGGAGGGAGACCGGCTCAAGCGAAAGCTCGTAAGCGTCATTTTTCAATTTGGTGAAGGTAAAGAGGTCCTCGAGAAGCTCCTTCATGGTCCCGATGCGCTCCCCGATGATGGCGGTGTAGCGCTCGCGGTCCTCCTCCGATTTGGCGTCCCGCAGAAGCTGCACGTAGCCGTCTAAGGAGGTGAGGGGCGTCCGGATGTCGTGAGAAAGGTTCGCGTAGGCATCCGCAATCAGCTTCTCCCGCTCGCTCATGGCGTGCTTTCGGTCGCGCACGTCATCAAGGGTTTTGTTGATCTCCGTGGCAAGGGTCAGTTCCCCGAGCATCTCCACGTTCACGGAGACGCGCATGGCGGAGTCCTTCTCGCGAATGAACGCAAGCTGCCGGCTCACGGCCAGGTTCTGCCGCCACAAAAGCAACAGCCATACCGCTTCCGCTACCGCAATCACACTGAGAATAATGACGGCAATCTTCATCCCGCACTTCCCTCCGTTTCCTTCCTTCGTTTCTTCCAAAGGCATCCGACCGGAGGCAGCATCCCGCCTCCGGCCGTCATTTTATACCAGATCTTTTTTCGTCAGATAAAGGCTGCCAAACAGGCATGCAGCTATGGCAAATGCCGCCGCTACTACAAGAGTAGAATTTAGTATATTCGAGCTATCAATGCCATATTTCATGATTCGCCCGCTGACGGTGTAGTCCAGGATATCCGCATTCTTCCAGCCCAGTTTCCGAAGGCCCTTATCCGCGAGGCTGTAAAGCGCTGCGAAGACGTGCATCGAGATGCAGCAGGCTACAATCATGCTGATCAGATTGTTGCGGACAATCAGGCAGAGGCTCATGATAATCCAGCCGAACACCACATGCAGCAGTCCCTGGATGCACAAAACTTCAAAAATCTTGCCTGCGGGATCCATAACCACCTTATGTCCGCCGAGGAAAACGCCCAGACAGCTGGATGCGATGAACAGTGCAAAGAAGATTACCGTGTAGGCCAGCACCGCTGTTCCCTTGGCAAATACCATCTGCCAGCGATGTTTCACCGCGCCTCCGTAGTTTTTGATATAACCGCTGTTGAAGTCCGCCGTTGCAAAGATCACGGTGAAGATTCCGATGAACAATGCGCACAGCATTCCCTTCGCCGCCGAGGTGATAATCTCCAGGAAGCCGTAGTTTCCGTCCTCGTTTCGCTCCATGGTAATGCTCATGCCGATGTTTGCCACCGGATTGTCCTTTTCGGACTCCGCAGCTTCAATGGCCTGCTGTAATTCCGGGCTGTCCTTCATGACATCGTTGAGGGAAACGGTAATCACGTTAACGACACCCACGATGATCAGAATCACCCAGAAGCTCTTCATCCGTACCATGCGGTACAATTCCATACGAATCATATTTAACATAATATCACCATTCCTTTCAGTCAGCCGTTCTGCTTAAGAAGTACGACTCCAGGCTCTCGTTGTTCACCGCGATTTTGGAAACCAGCACGCCGGCTGCGTTCAATTCGCGGTTGATGTACGCCACATCCTCCAAACGCTCCGAAATCTGGATGGTCTCGCGGTCCGTCACCTTGTAGTTGGTGATTCCCATGCCGTCCAGGACGGTGCTTGCGAACTCCGGACGGTCCACAACCGCCTCGATGCGAAGGCTGCATCTTTCGGAGAGTTCCTCCGCCGTAAGCTGTTCCACCAGGCGTCCCTTGCTCATGATGCCGTAGTGGGTCGCAACCTTCGATAGTTCCTCCAGAATGTGACTGGAGATCAAAATGGTGATTCCTTTTTCCTTGCTGACCTGGGTGAGCATATCGCGGATCTCCACGATGCCCTCCGGATCCAGGCCGTTGATGGGCTCGTCCAAAACCAGAAGATCCGGCTCGCCGACCATGGCGAGGGCGATGCCCAGACGCTGGCGCATACCCAGCGAAAAATGTTTCGTCTTTTTCTTGCCGACATCCGCCAGCCCGACCAAAGCAAGCAGCTTCTTAATGTAATCGTCGCCCTTGATGCCGTAGCAAAGGCATTTGGCTTTCAGGTTCTCATAGGCGCTCAGGTTGCCGAACAACCCGGGATCCTCGATTAGGCAACTCACGCGCCCTCTCACCTGCGCCAGTTCCGCGCCGCTCTTTCCGAACAGGGAAAAGCTTCCGCTTGTGGGGGCCGAAAGCCCTCCGATCATCTTCAGTGTCGTTGTCTTGCCTGCGCCGTTCTTTCCGATCAGACCGTAGATGGCTCCGCGCTCGACCTTCAAGTCGATGCCGTCCACCGCAGCCTGATCGCCGTAAACCTTCCGCAAATCGTGTGTCTGCAGAATGTATTCACTCATCTTGCGTACCTCCGTTCGCTTGTTTATGGCATTATCATAACCGGCGTCCCCTAAGACATCGTCAACAAATTCTAAATAAAAAGTAAAGATATTCGTAAAATTCCGAAATCCATCCGCTACCCTGCCCGCGTCTTATCATCCGACGGTAACCGTCAAGGATGCGTCGGAAGCCTCGGGCGAGTCGTGGTTTCGACAGGATAATGTAATCGTCAGCGTACCGCTGCCTTCCGATACCGTGAAGTAACTGTTTTCCTCGGTTTTGATATTTTCCGTCGAGCCGTCCCTCCATGTGACGGAAAGAACTCTGCCGTCGGTATCTTTTTCTCTTTCTATGAGAAAAAAGTCCTCGACGCTGTATTTCTTACCGACTTCGATCGCCGTGACATCTTTCTTCGGAGTTACCTTAACACAGCGCCGTATGTAGTCCTGCGCAAAATAGACGCACACCCCGAAAAACAGGGCGATGAGCGCAATCACAAGCAACAATACTTTTTTCCGTTTTCCTTTCATTGTTCCACCTCCCCGGAAACCGCCGGTTCTTCCATGCAGCGTTCAATCATTGTCAGCATCTCATCGGCACACGCCAGCTCTTTCCCGCGGAGAACCATATTGTAAATCAGAAGTGCCACCGAACTCAGGAGCAATCCGAAGGCCAATACGGCTATGATATAAAACGAGTACGTGATGACATACCAGATTGCGCCAGCCGGCGTGTTGTCCGAGTGCGGCCAGCCCGCATTTACCAACAGAACTACGGTAACGATCCAAAT
Organism: uncultured Lachnospiraceae bacterium; assembly: GCA_902787715.1. GTDB lineage: Bacteria > Bacillota > Clostridia > Lachnospirales > Lachnospiraceae > ISDg. Next base: position 273,625 of record CADAHQ010000002.1, on the reverse strand, counting down.
TACAATTAAAGCAACAAGATAAATCCAGAAGCCCTGAACAGCTCGCTTCCGCTGGGCGCGCCATCCGCGACCCGAATCCGGAAGAATGCTTTCCGCGAGGCGGTTCATGCCGGAATAATAGGAAAGCATGCGGACAAATGCAACGATTCCCAGGGCGGCCATCAATGCAACGACCGCCAAAAGCATGGCATTCTGCGCTGTTCCGTCCGGCATCAGCTCGATTACCCCGAGCAGGACAGCCACCAGGGCAAATCCCACAATCAACACGTAAGTCAGACAATAGGACTTCCGGAAATCCGCCCGCAGCAGGCTCAGTTCCTTCCGGTATCTTCCGCCCAGGAACAACTGATACACGTATGCGATGCAAAAAAACATTGACGAAACCAGCTCTTCATCCGCGATTGCAAAACTGCTTACCACCGCAGCTGCAATGATGATCAGCAACACCTTAAGGGACAACTCCCTCTGATACCGCTCCTTCAAAAGTTGTTCCAGCTTCTCCAATTGCTGTTTTTCCATACTGCCCCCTGTCTCCCGTTGCCGGGCTTTTTGCTACGCTTTCATGCGGTAACCGATACCCCAAATCGTCTCCACATACTCCTTCTCGCTGACCTGCTTCAGCTTCTTCCGCAGGTTGCTCATGTGCACATCCAAAGTCTTCGTCTCACCGACGTAGGGCTCCTGCCATGCGTATTCGTAAATCGCATCCTTAGAGTAAACGCGGGTGGGATGCTGCACCAAAAGCTCCAGAATGCGGAACTCCTGCCTCGTCAACTTCGGCACTTCCGCACCATCCGCCGTCACCGTAAAATGCTCCCGGTCCAAGGTGATTCCCCCGAAGGACAACGTGTCCGACGGCGTCGCGCCCCGCTTCCTTAACTGCACGCGGATGCGCGCGGTGACCTCCTTGATTTCAAAGGGCTTCGTGACGTAATCGTCGGCGCCGATGCTCAAGACATCCACCTTCGAATCGAGATCGTCCTTGGCGCTTACCACAATCACCGGCGTGGCATTTCCCTTTGCGCGGATCTCGCGAAGCACCTCCTCCCCGCTCTGTCCGGGAAGCGCAAGATCGAGGAGCACCAGGTCATAATGCTCCATGGAAAGACGCAGCAGGCACTCCGTCCCGGAGTACGCCTGCCCGCATTCAAACCCCTCCTGCGTGAGGGCCTCCTTCATCATCGTATTGATGTTTCCGTCATCGTCCACAATCAAGATTCGTTCCATGACTCACTCCTCCGCGCCGTCTTCCGCTCCGGCCATTGCCTTCTGGCTCTCCCACACCTTCTCAACGTCCGTTCCCCGGGTCACCACGAAATCTGCTAACTCCTCCAGGCTTTCCCGATCCGGCAACACGAAGGTGCGCTTTGCGTGCTGAACCACGGGAAGCTTCGAGGCGGTGTAGTATTTGCCGCCCAAAAGACGCCCGTCGCGGCCTTTGATGCGAAACGCGTAGTAATGCGTGTTCTTCTCCTCGCCGGTAAACAGAGAAATCTGCCCGACGTCCGAAAGCTTCCAGACCTTAAAGCCGGGCACCCGCGTCGTGGTCACTTCCCAGATCAGTTCATCCTTTTCGGAAATATGCATTCCGCCGCAGGATGTCACATAGGGATGGTCCGTCTCAAACCGCGCGATATAGCGCGACCCGTTGTGACGGTCGGCAATCACGCACAACACAAACAACACGAAAAATACTGCAATCAATACCAGCGATACAATCGGCGGCATAACAACCTCCAGAAATTCAATTAAAATTTGCGCACAAGTTTATTCTGACAGTATACCACAAGACAGCCGGAATTGCCACCTCGCCATCAGGCTCCCCCGAAGGAGGCCGGGTCGATTCCGTCGTATCGGACGGCCTTGCCGGTCAGCGAAAAGGACGGTTTTCTTCCTGCGAGATACGCGCCCTTGACGGGGCGCTTAATGACAATGCGGCGGGGATGGGCCGCAAGGGCTGCCGCGAAGAGTTCCTCCTCGTTCGGGCAGGGCGCCTCCAAAAGGTGCAGAAGCTGGAACTTCTTTCCCACCAAAGCGCTCTTCGTCCGTCCCGGGAACATGGGGTCTAAGTACACCACATCCGGCGGCACGGTCATGGCGCGAAGGGCCGGAATGCTGTCCCCCTTCACAAGCTCCATGCGCGCAACCACAGGCGAAAGCACCGGATGCTCCGCTGCCCTTTTGAGGGCATCCGCAAGAAGCTCGGCGATGTAAGGGTTGCACTCGAACAGTTTCACATGAAATCCCGCTGCCGCTAAAAGAAGCGAGTCCTCGCCGAATCCGGCGGTTGCGTCCACCACGGTCATGGTGCTGCGGTCGCCTTTCACTTTCGCTGCCCGCACCAACAGTTCCGCCGCCAGATTCCGCTGCGTCAGTCTCGGAAGCATCGCGGTGAGGTCCGCCCGAAGAAACGCGCCGTTTGCGCAGAGGGAAAGTCCGTCTTCCGAAAGAAGCAACCCGACCTCGGTTCCCTGCGCCGCGACCCCTGCAAAGGGAATCGAGAGGCGCGCTGCCAGAGCCTCGGCGGCTTCCGCGTACTGCTCCGTTTGCGCGAACACCGAAAGCGAGGCTGCATTTGCCGACGACTCCGGCTGATGCACCGGCGCTGTCCGCTCCGGGTGACTTGCTTTTTGCTTACTCTCCGGCATTTCCTCTTCCGCTCCTTCCCGCGGGCGCTCCGCATCCCGCTGTAATCTCTACCCCTAATAGTATCGCAGGAGAGGCAAAATGTCCAGCCGAATCGCATCTGCGGGCCATTTCAGATGGCACGAAAACAGCGCAAAAAAGGACCGCCGCACAGCATTTGACGCTGTAACGGCAGTCCCGTATTGGTTCGCTCGATGCTCGCCGGTTACCCCGGCGCTTTTACATTCCTTACGCCTCGTACCGGCCGGCCTGGGCCTGCCACATCCGGGCGTAGCGGCCGTCCAGGGCGAGAAGGCTCTCGTGGGTGCCCTCCTCGACGATGCGGCCTTTCTCCAGCATCAGGATACGATCCGCATCCCGAGTGGTGGAGAGACGATGCGAAATGTAGAAGACGGTCTTGCCCTTCGCTGCCCGCTTCATGGCCTTGTTGAGCTCGTACTCCGCAATGGGGTCGAGGGCGCTGCTGGGCTCGTCCATAATCAGGATGTCCGCATCATTGTAGAACGCTCTGGAAATGGCAATTTTCTGGCTCTCGCCGCCGGAGAAGTTGATGCCCTCGCGGTCGAACTCCGTGGTCACCTGGGTTTCCAGGCCCTTCGGAAGCGACGCAAGGCGCTCGCCGAAGCCTGCGCGGGTGAGGGCCGTCGTGATGTTTGCATCCTCCGTCTCCCGCGCCTCGGGGTCCTCCGCGCGGATGTTCATGAGGGTATTTTCCGCAAGGCTTGCACCGTACATCTGGTAATCCTGGAAGACAACGCCGATGCGCTTGCGGTAGCCTCTCGGCGCGAACTCGCGAATGTCGCGGCCGTGGTAGCAAATCTCGCCGTCCGTGGTGTCATACAGCCGCATCAAAAGCTTGATGAGGGTGGTCTTGCCGGCACCGTTGTAACCGACGATGGCAATCTTCTCGCCGGGATGCACCGTGAGGGAAATGTCCGAAAGGGTCTCCGGCAGGTCCTCGCGGTAGCGGAAGGAAACGTGCGAGAGAGAAATCTCTGCATTTCCCGCGGGAACCGCGTCGCCCTCATCGGGCTTAAGCCGCGGCTCGTAGGCAAGGAACGCCCGGATCTTGTCGATGTAGAGGCTGTTCTCCTGGGCCTGCGGGAACAACTCCGCAAGGTTCACCATGCCGCGCCGCAGGCTTCCCGTACGGTTAAACAAAATCACCGCATCGCTGTAGGGAATCGAGTGCAGCACCGCCGCCTGGAACACCAGGTAGGTGATGTACAGGCCGTCCAGGATGAAGTCGCCCACCACATAATTGTTGAGGAAGCCCAGGACGGACCGCTTTACGCCGACCTTCTTCTGCTCCTTGATAATCTCGTCATTTGCCTCGGCAAATTCTTCCTCCAGCCGGTCGCCCACCTCCGGATGAAGTCTGAGCTCCTTCGCGTAGTCGTTTAAGTAGAACACGCGGCTTACGTAGTTGCGCTTGCGCTCCAGAGGATTAACCGTGAGGCGCACCTTGTAGTTGAGTTTGTTCAAAAGCCGCGATACAACGAAGCGAAGGACAAAGGATGCCAGTACGAACAGAATGCCCATGGCATCGGTCAACAGGTAGAAGATTCCGGTGGTGAACAGAATCGTGAGACCCTGCACCATCATGTTCGTCATGGACAGAAAACGGTCGATAGAACTCTCCGCCTCGGCTACCGCCAGAACGAAATCGTTGTAGTACTTGGGGTCATCATAGCAGGACAAATCAATCTCCGCCGCCTTCGCGTACATCTGCTCCTTGAGGGCGCGGTAGAGCTTCGGCTTGCACCGGTAGGACCATCCGTGGATGAAGAAACCGTCCGGAATAATCTGCAGAAGGTTCACCGCCAGGACGATGCCGATGAACAGCAACGCCTTCCAGAAGGGCTCGTGGAATTCCGCGCAGCGCAGAACGTAGCGGATACCCAGAACATGCTCGATGAAGATGACACCCTGATAGCGGAAGCCGTCATACAGGTGGTACAGCATATAGCCCGGGCAGGTGCGGAAGCAAAGCTTCCAGAGGAAAATCTGATTTCGCAATACACGAATCATGCGAACACACCTCCTTCCGTCGGTGCCGCGGCAGGGGTTCCGCCCCCGGCCGGATGGTCGGAGGAAACGGCGAGGTAGTTCTTCGCCTGCTTTGTGTACATATCCGCGTAAAGTCCCTTTTTCTCCATGAGCTTACGGTGCGTACCCTCCTCCTTCACGGTACCGTCCGCAAGAAGGTATACCCAGTCCGCATTTTGCACGGAGGAAAGCCGGTGCGAGATGAACACGAGGGTGTTCTTCCGGCACGACTCGTAAATGTTGTCAAACAGCTGCGCCTCGGCAATAGGGTCGAGCGCGCTGCTGGGCTCGTCGAACACCTTGAAGGGGCACTCCCGCACGAAGGCTCTCGCCACCACAATCTTCTGGAATTCGCCGCCCGAGAGCATCGCGCCCTCGTCGTCAAATTCTCTGGTAAGTATGGTGTTAATTCCCTTCGGCAGGGACATGACTTTATCATAAGCACCCGCAAGGCGCAGGGCTTCGTTCACTTTCTCCTCCCGCTCCTCCGCAGGAACGTTCTCACCCATGATGACATTTTCCGCAACCGTCATGGAGAACATGCGGTGATCCTGGAACGCGGTTGCGAAGAGGGCGCGGTATTTTCTGAGATTGTACTCGCGAATGTCGCGGCCGTTTAAGAGAATCTGCCCTTCCGTCGGGTCGTAGAACCGCAGAAGCAGCTTAATCAGCGTTGTCTTGCCCGCGCCGTTATGGCCTACAAGCGCATAGGTTTTGCCGCCGCGGAATTCCATGGAAAGATTCTTGATGACCTCCTTGTCCTTGTAGGAGAAGGAAACATTCTTAAACTCGATGGACTGAATCTCCGTGCCGGGGTCCGCGCCGTCCGCATCCTCCGGAATGCGCTCCTTGTACTCAAGGAACGTCCGCAGGTACTCGACGAAGAGACCGTTTTTGAAAAGCGCCGTGAGGGACTCGGTAAATCCGATCAGAATCCACGTGGTAGACACCATCATGCTGGTGATAACCGAGAGCTGCGCAAGCGTCATGGAACGGCTCACCAGGGTCCGGTAGGCGCCGTAGATCAGCAGACCCTCGAAGATGAAGGTGAAGGTGAACATGACGTAGAGCCAGTGCAGAACCGCCGCCTTCTTCGTATACTTCTTTGTCACATCCGCAACGCCCGTGATGGCCTCGCGATACTGCTTCCGCATCAGAGCAAATACGCCCGTTAAGCGCATCTCCTTCGCGTACTCCGGAAGATACATCACGCGGTTGATGTACGCGATGCGCCGGTTGTGGGGCGCCATATCCTTGTTTCTCGCATAATCGAGATGGCTGATTCTGCGGTTGAACACAAAGTTTCCGATGACCGGAAGGATGACGAACAAAACCGAGATTTTGTCCACATCGTACATGAACTTGAAGGCACAGATGCTGGCGATGGCGCCGAAGACCACCTTGAAGGCCGCCTCCACCGTCGTGATCAGCCGCTCGTCCGCCCGCTCCATGGCGAGGGTGTAGCGGTCGTAGAAATCGCTGTCCTCAAAACACGACAGCTCGACGTTCCGCGACTTGCGGAACAGCTTCCGGTACAGCCCGCGGTTGATCACCGCCTGGTTCACCGGGAAAATACTGCCGACCAGAGCCCGGTCGTACAGTGCCATCAGTCCCTCCACCGAGGCGACAATGACGACAAATACCATAATCTTCCGAAACGAATCCCCGTTCGACAGCGAATCGATCACGTACCGCATGAAAAATGCGCTGTAGAACAACCACTCGAAATACCCGAGAAAGCAGCTGATACACTTGTGCACCACCATGGACGGACAGATCTTTCCGAGTAGATTCATCGCAAAAAGATTGTTCGCCACCGCCCGGGATTTCCGAAGCTTCGTCTCCCCTTGTTCCTGCATATTCATCCCCCCTTTCGGAATGCAGAAAAACCATATTCCCGAAAATAAAAAATTAGGCCTATTTTACTCCGACGCCACCCCCTTGTCAACAACAATTTTCGAGTGGGTCTTGACGGCGGCGGGACTTATGTTTACACTATACACAACCTAAATTTTTCCAAACCTTTGGTTTGGAATCCACACGCAGAAAAAGGGGTTTCCATGGGAACAGACATGCTGCGCAATCTGCGCAATCGGATAAACCGGTATTTTGTCGGCAAGGAGGAGGTCGTCGACCTCGTTCTCTGCTGCTTTTTGGGCGGCGGACACGTGCTTTTGGAGGACGTGCCCGGTGTCGGTAAAACCACGCTCGCGAGAACGCTCGCGGACTCGGTGCAGTGCAGCTTCGGCCGCATCCAGTTCACTCCGGACACGCTTCCGTCGGACGTGACCGGCGCAACCGTGTACAACATGAAGACATCGGAATTTGACTACCGGGAAGGCGCGGTCATGCGCCAGATTCTTCTGGCGGACGAGATCAACCGCACGTCCCCGAAGACCCAGGCCAGCCTTTTGGAGGCCATGGCTGAGGGGCAGGTCACGGTGGACGGCACCCGCTATGCGCTGCCGGATCCTTTCCTTGTCATCGCCACGCAAAATCCGATTGAATTTATCGGAACGTATCCTCTGCCGGAGGCCCAGCTCGACCGCTTTATGATGCGGCTTGCCGTAGGGTATCCTGCAAAAGAGCAGGAGTTCGTCATGGCCCGCAACTTCCTAAGCGGCGCCGCGGCGGAGGAAGAGCCCGCGGTTTGCACTGCGGATGACATCCTGCGCATGAAGAAGGAGGTCGCCGCGGTTCACGTAAGCGACGGTGTCCTCAACTATATTCAGGAAATCATCGACCTCACCCGCACGGAGCCGAAGCTTTCCCTCGGTGCAAGCCCCCGTGCGCTGCTTTCCCTTGTGCGCGCCTCCCAGGCTTACGCTTACCTGGACGGCAGGGATTTCGTGAAGCCCGACGATGTGAAGGCCGTGGCCGTATACGTGCTTCATCACCGCGTCGTCTTAACGCCGGAGGCACGCCTCACCAAGGAGGATGCCGACAGCATTCTCACTGCATTGATTCGAAAGGCCCGCATTCCGAAAGAGTAGGTAATTGTTTTGAAACGAAACCGAATCATTCTTTTCCTGCTGTGGGTTTTGTCCCTGGTGGGAATCTCCTTCTACGGAGGTCCTGTCTCCTACGGTTTCTTTATCATGATGACGCTCCTTCCGCTTCTGTCGCTTCTGTACCTTCTCGCGGTGCGGTGGCGCTTCTCCATCTACCAGAAGCTGGAGGGCAAGACGTTCGTTGCGGACCATGCCATCCCCTACTTCTTCACCTTACAGAACGAGGAATGGTTTGCCTTCGCAAGCGTCCGGGTCTTTTTCTACTCCGACTTCTCCTCCGTGCTGGATCTTGCGGACGGCGAGGAGTACGAACTTCTCCCGGGGACCGGAATCTCCCGTGACACATCGCTTCTCTGCCGCTACCGCGGCACGTACAAGGTCGGAATCAAGTCCGTGGAAATCACGGATTTTCTCCGACTGTTTCGCATGCGTTACAAAAATCCGGAACCTCTCGAAGTGACCATCCTTCCCAACGTGGTCACCCTCTCCGATCTCACAAACGTAAACCTCACGCGCATCCTCACAAGGGACCTCCCCTTCGGCAACAACGTGCCCGACGTCTCGGTGCGGGACTACGCCGCGGGCGACCCCCGCAACCGGATTCACTGGACGGCCACCGCAAGGGAGCAGAAGCTTCTCGTGCGCCGCACCACCGGCGAGGACCAGCCAAGCGTTGCTATTCTCCTAGGCACCTGCCGTATCTCCGACGATCCGGCGGTCCATCTTCCCGTGGAAAACCGCATGTTGGAGATTTCCCTTGCCCTTGCACGCTTCTTCTTAGGAAAGCGCATCCCCGTCCGCGCCTACCATTGCGACGCGGCGTTTCGCGCTGCCTCCGTAACCGACAGCGCCGCCTTCGACGCCTACTACAAGGTCTGCTCGGACCTTCTTTTCCACGCCTCCCAGAGTGACCGCCGCCTCTTCGCCGAAGCGGTGAAGCGGCCGGAGATACTCTCGGCGAGGGCTGCATTTTTCGTGCTGCACGAATGGTCTGCGGAAGCCCGCGAAACCGCTGCCGCGCTAAATGCCGGCGGCGTTCCGGTGGTTGTCTTCCTCACCTCCGGCCGCACCGACGCGGCCGATGATGCCCGCGCCCTGCCGCGCACGGAGATTCTTCCCGCCTCCCCGGACGAGAAACTGACGGAGGTGATGTGATGAAAGCATACGGCAAATACTGCTTCGAATGGATTCTCGCTTTCCCTCTCACCGTGGCATTTCTCCTGATTTCGCCTCAGGACCTGGGGATTCCCTCGGTGGGCTTCGGAACCTGCCTTTACGCCGCCATCGCCTGCACGGCCTTCGCCTGCATCCGCTACTTAAAAGGCCGTGACCGGCTGATTGCCATCGGCGCCGTCGCTGCCTTTTTAGGGCTTCCTGCCTCCTACGGGCTTCTGACGGAGGGAGGCAACTACTTCTACTCCCACGCCTCCTTCTTCCTCGTGCCGGCCATCGGCGCTGCCTGCTATGTCGCCGGCATGTTCTGCAAGGTTTCCCGCGTGGCCCGCATCTTTACGGCTCTGATAATCACAGGCACCCTGGCGGTTCTGCTGGTGGCGGAGATCATCGTGCCGAAGCTCTGCGTCATGCTCTTCCTCTCGGTGCTTCTGCTGCTCTTTGCGGACGCGACGCAGCTTCGCTGGAAAAAGAGCGGCCACACGGAACACTCGCTGCACATCACCTTTGTCGCCCCCTTTGTGTTCCTCTGGCTTTGCATCTGCTTAATCTTCCCCGTCGGAAAGAACCCTTACGACTGGCGGATCTTCAAAAACCTCTGGCAGCAGCTGCAGGAGCTCTCCATCTCGATTTCCCAGCGAGTCGGCGGCTCCTCGGACGACTTCTACACCTACCGCGCCGGCTTTTCCTCGGACCCGGGCGTGCACGGCGGCGAATCCAAGAAGGACAACCGGCTTCTTTTGCGCGTCACGCCGATTTACGGCACCGCCACCTACCTGCGGCTCGCCGGCCAATACTGTGATTCCTTCGAGAACATGACCTGGACAAGCACCGTCACGGAGAACACGGACGATGTGGCTCTGGATACCCTGGAGACCCGGTGTGCCTTCACCACCGCCGGCACCTTCTCGGACTACATGCAGTCCCTGGAGATCCGCGTCACGTATCAACGGTTTAAAACGAAGCACTTCTTTGCGCCCGACAAGGTGGAACTGGACGGCGAGGATGACCTGAAAAAGCTGGGCGTCACGGAGGCCGGAAGAAATCTTCTCTACGACAAAAAGAAGGGCATCGGCAACGAGTACACGGTGACCGGGTACCGCATGAACACGATGCATCCTGCATTTGCCGCGTTTGTCTCGGAATTCCCGGGCTTTACGGAGGAGGACTGGGAGCGTACCCTTGTGCGGAGCAGACGCGCCGGGGACTTCACCTATTCCGACCTGCTCGAATACCGCGAGCGCCAGAAGGCGCAGTACCTGATTCCCACGGAACTCGGTGATGTTGCCAAGGCTTTCGTTTCGGATGCGACGGAGGAAGTCTCCACGCCCTACGAGCGCATGACCGCCATCGCAAGAGCTTTGCAGACCTTCGGCTACACCCTCTCTCCCGACACCTTTCCGGACACCGTCACGGACGCTTCCTCGTTCCTCGACTATTTCCTGACGATACGCCGCGGGTATTGCACGCATTTTGCGACGACCATGGTGCTGCTCGCCCGCGCGGAAGGCCTTCCGGCGCGCTTCGTCCACGGGTTCACCGTCCAGATGAACGGCATGGAGGCGTTGGACGTGAATGCCAGTGCAGCTCACGCCTGGTGCGAGATTTACTTTGAAGGCATCGGCTGGATTCCGTTCGACGCCACGCCCGGCTACGGATCTGCGGACCGCTGGTCCATCCGCGGCGAGGATCCTTCGGAGTATGTGCCCACACCGGTGCTCTCCCCCTCTGCCGGCCAGGTTCCGCCAACAACCGCCGATGCTTCCGACGATGCAGCGGCAATCCTTCGCGGCATCCTGATGGCCCTAGCCGGCCTCGTGCTTTTGCTGCTCTTCACCGCCGTCGTGCTTTTCGCGGACCGCGTGATTGCCCTCCGAAGATATAAGAACCTCTCCCCGGAGGCAAGGGTTTCGGTGCTTTACCGCCGAAACCTCCGGCTGCTCTCCTACCTGCGGCTTCCGCAGAAGGCCGAGGAGACTCTCACGGAGTACCGAGGCAGAATCCGGGAGGAGTTGCCCGAGGGTGCCGCGTCCTGGATCGGCGACTACGAAGCCTTCCTCTACGGCACCGCCGCGGACAGCGAGGCGACGGTTCGGCGCCTCACCGCGGGCAATGCCCTGCTCACAGCGGAATTCCGCGCGCAGCGCCCGCGTTTGTATCTGTTGTGCCGCCTCGGAAACCGTCTGATTCACTGATAAAAAATAGCAAGATTTGTTATGTGATTCGCAATATTTATCTTGCATTTGCATCGGAAAACGCCGTATTCTGTAGGTGCAGGATACAATCGCAAGAATTGCACAGTCTGCCTGTCACATACACGTACCCCGGACCCCCGGGTTTAGGAGGAAGAGAAAAATGAAGAAGGTTAAGCTTGAGAGAGCGAACGAGAGAACGCCTTTGGTTCGCAACATCTATACTGCAGACCCGTCTGCACATGTTTTCGACGGCAAGATTTACATCTATCCGTCCCACGACTTTGCGCATGATTGCCCGGATGACGACAACGGCGATCAGTACATCATGAAGGACTACCACGTTCTGTCCATGGACAGCCTGGATTCCGAGTGCATCGACAACGGTCTCGCCCTCTCCGAGGACGACATTCCGTGGGTAAAGAACCAGATGTGGGCTCCGGACTGCGTGAAGAAGAACGGCAAATTCTACCTCGTCTTCCCGGCGAAGGACTACAACGGACAGTTCCATATCGGCGTTGCCGTTTCGGATTCGCCCGTAGGTCCCTTCAAGCCGCAGGAGAAGTGCATCGAGGGCAGCTACAGCATCGACCCCGCCGTTTTGGTGGACGATGACGAGCGCACCTACTGCTACTACGGCGGTCTGTGGGGCGGTCAGCTGGAGATGTGGCAGTCCGGTGAATTTGACCCGGATGCACACCGTCCGGAGGGCGACGAGCCCGCACTCGGACCGATGTTCGCCGAGTTCAACGACGACCTGACCGCATTTATCACGGAGCCTAAGCACCTCGTAATTCTGGATGAGAACGGCGACCCCATCAAGGCCGGTGACGAGGACCGCAGATATTTCGAAGGCCCCTGGATGCACAAATTTAACGGCAAATACTACCTCTCCTATTCCACCGGTACCACCCACTATCTGTGCTATGCCGAGGGTGAGAAGCCGGACGGTCCCTTCACTTACAAGGGCCGCATCATGGAGCCCGTGCTCGGCTGGACGACGCACCACTCCATCGTCAAGATCGGCGACGACTGGTACCTCTTCTACCATGACTGCGAGCTTTCGGGCGGCGTTACCCATGAGCGTTGCGTCAAATACACCAAGCTCAACATCCACGAAGACGGCACCATCGACACCATCTTCCCGTACGAGTTCGAGCGCTGATTCGCGCCTCTGTCCGCACAGGTTCGAGCGCCGATTCGCATAAAAAATCGCGAAGAAGCGCACAAAATCACACAGACCAACCGGCCTGTCGCCCTCAACGGCGGCAGGCTTTTTTGTGCGTTTTCTGCGATTCTGTCAGGTATCACGGCATTTTTCGCGTCAAATTCCGTATTTTTTCACGGTATCAAAAAACTTCGCCGGTTTTCTTCTCCGCGTGTAGCAATTCTTTCCGGAACGTCGTATAATAATTACCACGGGAGGGGGTTGTTTATATGGGAAACGCGAATATAAAGAAGAAAAAAATTGCAGTATTTGTCAACGGTTGGAACGCGGAGAACGTCTACCGTTATCTCACCGGCCTCACGAACCACGCACCGGAGAACACGATTGACTACTATGTCTTTATGAGTCACGCCATCTATTCGTCCGGCGAGGTCGAGCTCAAGAGCATGAGCACAATCTTCGACCTTCCCGATCTTCGGACGTTTGACGCGGCGATTATGTTCACTCCGGGGTTGAATTTTACGGAGGTCATCAACCAGCTCATCGTAAAGCTGGAACGCTCCGGAATACCTGTCATCTGTATCGGTATGCAGCATCCCGGTTTCTACACCATCGGTATCAACAACTATACGGGCATGCGACAATTGTGCGACCACCTCATCGAGGAGCACAACGTCCGCGATGTCTTCTTCATTGCGGGATCAAGAGAGAACGAGGATTCCAACAACCGCCTAATCGCCCTTCGCGATTCGATGCGGGCACACAGTCTCTCCTTCAACGATTCCAACATCTTCTACTCCAACTGGGAAGTCAGCATGGTGCTCTATGAGTTCACCGCCAGACTCCGCGACGGCATGAAGCTTCCGGACGCATTCATCTGTGCCAACGACCAGCTCGCGGAGACCATCAGCTACGCGCTTACGGACTGCGGTCTGGAGCCTGACGCTACCATCGTGACGGGGTTCGACTATCTCGATGAGGGGCAGCACTTCTATCCTTCCATCGCCACCGTGGATCAGCAGTACGACGCCGTCGGAGAGAAAACCGTCGAGCTTCTTCTGCGCCTCTTCCGCGGAGAGGACATTCCGCAGGAGCAACGCCTCGAATGTGCTTTCCGGCCCGGCGAAAGCTGCGGCTGCAACTGCCGCAACGACGACATTCTTCGCCGTGCCGTGGCTCGCTCCATCCCCCGAAACGTCATGTGGAAAGACATCATCGAGGGCCGCTTCCACGCGATGGAGAAAGAGATCATCCAGTCGGTGGACTACGAGGATCTGAAGGAAAAGCTGCAGAAGCTCTTCTGCTTCACCACCGGTCAGGAAGGTTCCACCTTCTTTGTCATGATGGATCCGCACATTGTGGATTTCTCGCTTTCGGACATGGAAAACTACGCCCAGTATCACTACTCGGACGTCATGGACACCTTCGTTGCAAAGCGGAACGGCAAGGCCGTTACCGCCGGCGTGATTCCCACCTCGCAGCTGCTTCCCGACCTCGAAGAATACGGACCGAACCACACCTACTTCTTCCTTCCCGTTTTCTACGAGAGTTACGTCTGCGGCTATATTGTCCTCACCGACCAGACGTCCTGGCTGCACGACCGCTTCTTCCAGCAGATTGAGAGCCGCTTCAACCGCGCTCTCGTATCGTATCGCCGGAACATGCAGCTGACCGCTTTGAACACGAAGCTCTCGATGCTCATGGAGAAAGACTCGCTCACCTTCGTTAAGAACCGTACCGCCTATGACCGCTACATCAAACGTCTCGAATCCACGATGCTCAGCGGCGACAGCGAGCCCTTCGCCGTTGTCTGCTTCGACATCAACTACCTCAAGGAGACCAACGATGCCTTCGGTCACGAGGCCGGCGACGAATACATCAAAAAGTGCTGCAAGCTGATTTGTAACACCTTCAAGCACAGCCCCGTCTTCCGTATCGGCGGCGACGAGTTCGTCGCCATCGCCGTGCATGACGACTACCAGCACCGCTACGAATTCCTCACGGCGATGCGCGAGCGGATGGCGGAGCTGAAGTCCGACACCTCCATCTCGCCGATTGACCGCATCTCCGTGGCCTCCGGCATGGCGGATTGCTGTGAGCACTTCGGCGACGACTACAGCGCAATCTTCCGTCGCGCCGACACCCGTATGTACGAGAACAAGCGGGAGATGAAGGGGGGACGGTTACGGCCGCAGGAGTGATGAAAGAATACAACCATCTACGAAGGCAAAGGTGGCCCATACGAAAAAGACGCAGCGACGCTGCGTCTTTTTTTCGTGAGTCACATGCTTCGTCACCTTTGCTTCGCATATAGTTGTTCTGTAAAGTTTACTCCTGCGGCCTCAGTCTCCCACCTTTCATCTCCTGCTTCTGCGGGGGCGAATGCCGGAGTTTTACCCGGATGCGGCGCCGGAAGCCCCCGGGAAGCTTCTGCTCTGCCCGGCTTCGGGACTTTTCGCGGGATGCAATACCGCCCAGAGCGCAGAAATCGTTCTTTGGGCGGTAAATATGCCAGGGTTCCCCGTGATGGAGTGGCCGGAAGCTTCTTTTTCACCCGTTTTCAGGGTCGGAAGCATGTTTTTTACCTGTCTTTTTACCTGTCTTTAGACAGATTACCGCCCAGCGCGCTATTTTTGCTTTCCGGGCGGTACGCGCTTTTTACATACCTCATTTCCAAGAAGCTTTCTCTCTGACAACTCTTGGAATGCGTAGAAAAAAAGCTTCCCTGCAAAACAATTCAAGAATCTAACTGACAACTGACCGGCAATCCGCCTTTACCTGTCTAAGGGGGACAGGTACGATTACCGCCCAGAAGACAATTATCTCTTTCTGGGCGGTACAAATGGAAAAATCAGTCTTCCGAAACCAGCCAAAATCGGAGAGACAGATAAAAACACCGCCCAGCAGTCCATATAGTACCGCCCGGCGGCCGAAAACGGCCGTCTGGGCGGTATAAGCAAGTTGTTTCCTGTACCGCAACGCGGACATGCTGCGTTTTGATTCCGCACCAGAAGGTTAAGCAAGTTGTTTCCTGCACCGCAACGCGGACATGCTACGTTTTGATTCCGCACCTGAAGCTTAAGCAAGTTGCTTTCCGCGCCGAAACGCATGCAACTGGCGTTTCACTTTCCCCCACCCCAACAAAAAGCGCCCGTCACCTCGTAGGTGACGGGCGCCTGAATTAATTCTTTGAAACTTATTCGTCTGCGTTTTCCTTGCAGAAGAAGACGGTGCCTGCGACGAAGACAACGACGGCTACGATGTAAACGTAGAAGCCCAGGCCCATGGAATAGCGGAACACACTCGCGGTGTCGGTGACCGCGGGATGGGAACCGGCGAAGAGGGCTTCCGATTCGTGGGCGTTGGTGACGCAGAAGACAAAGTTGATGATCCAGTACACGCAACAGGCAATCAGCAGGCCGCCGTACTGCTTCCAGATGCCCGCCACTGCAAGCAGGGCAAAAACAAGGAAGAGGTATTTGTTTAAAAATCCGATTTGAGATACCTCACAGACATCCCAGGAAGTGAACACGCTGCTTCCGGCGCCGCCGGCGCCCGGACGCGTCGTCACATAAGGAAGGAACACGGATGCCACAATGCCGGCGATGCCGGCCACCGTCAGGGGCAAGCTGAGTCCTTTCACTGTCGTTTCGCTTCTCGGCAGGTTCACATTACGTATGACAATCGGTTCATCGTTGTAATCCATAGTCTCTCCTCTCCGAAGTTTAGGGAAACTTCGACCGCTCTCTCAACACTTTCAACAACCGTATCATGTGGTATGTAAGCCATACTTACCCCATATATAGCATTTTTCGCAGATAAAGTCAAGAAAAATTTGTGAAATGACAGCTTTTTTGTCGAAACTATGCAGTATCCTGTACAAAAACTTTTAAAACTCCGTTCCGATGGTCGTCAACAGCGGAAAATACACCTGGTACCGCTCATACCCCACCTGATACAGCGGGATGAACCGAAGGCCGTGAATCTGGCCGACGGTGTGGAATTCGTCGTTCCAGGTTCCCCACTCGCGCTCGTTGTCATGGGCAAGAAGCTTTGCGGCATCCCTGCCGGCGACAACCAGTCCCCGCTCCTCGCTGCTCAAGCCTGCGAGGATGCACGGGCCGTAGCCGAAGGCCACCGTGGTTTCCGGGGCGCCCGAAAGCGGAACCGTGTAAACACCGAGCGGAATCTCCACGCGCACGGTGTCGCCGTCCGAAAAGACGCGGTCGATAATCAGGAAGCCGTCTCGCTTGTCCACATCCGCAGCACTGGCGGTGCCCACGCGAATGTTCCCCTGGGCCCACTCCGGGATGGGGAGATACAGGCTCAAATGAACCGGGGTCTCCGCATTCACAGTAAAGGTTATGACGCGAAGGTCGGGGTGCGTGCCGTAGCGGCTTGCGTCCTCGGAAATCGCCTGGTTCGACGCCGCGTCGCCGGCGGCCTGGATGCTGCCGCTTAAAGTGTCGCGCTGCTCGGTGACGGTCACCTTCGCACCGTCAATCTCCGTTGTCACGCAGGAATCCGCATAGATTCCGGCGTAGAGCTTATATCCGTCCTGATACCACAGATACCGGTTGTGGGCGGCATTTGCCTGCACAAGGGTGCCGTGGCAGCAGAAGAAATCATCGAATTTGCTGGCCCAGCCCTTCTTCGCGCCGGCGCGAAGGGGAAGGTAGTAGGTGATCAGGCCCTCGCCGGGGGTGTCCTCGCCGTTGCGGTTTCCGCCGCGGTAGTAGCCCTGAGCCAGGATGCCGTTCCAAAGGTTTTTCTCAAGATACCGCAGGCACTCCGCCATGCCGGTCTGGCGGAACACGAAGTCCGCAAGACGCATCATGTTGTAGACGGTGCAGTGCTCCTGGTTGCGGTCGCCGAGGCGCGCGCCCATGCGGTGCGGCGGGGTCCAGATTTCGCCGAGGGTCTGCCCGCCGGTGGCAAAGGTGCCGCGGTCCGTAACCGCCGCATCCCAGTACGCAAGGGCGATGTCGCGGTACTTCTCCTCGCCGGTCACCTCGTAGACCCGGGCGCAGCCGAGAACCTCCGGAATCGTGGTGTTCGCGTGCATGTTTGTGAGAACATCCTCGCCCCGAAGCAGGGCGTCGAACAGGCGGCCGCGGTAGTAACGCTCAATGAGGAGGCGGTATTTGCCGTCGCCGGTGGCCTCCAGAAGGTCCGCCCAGATTTCCAGCATGCCGCCGGTCTCAAAATCGAGGATGTCGTCCATCTCCTCGCGGGTGCGATCCTTGCTGTACGCGACAAACCAGTCCGCAAACCGGTCCGCCACGGAAAGCGCCTCGCGGTTCCCCGTCAGGCGGTACATATCCACAAGCCCCATGAAGGTCTTGTGCACGGTGTAGTGCGGCGCCCAGACCTGCTTGCCCCGGGCAATCCATGCAAGATATTTCTCCGGAATCGACGCAGCCCACTGCCCGCCGTTTTCCTCCTGGCAGCGCGCCAGCTCATGAACGATGGCGTCGGCCTTCGCCTGCAGCTCCCCGTCGCCGGTCTCCGCGATGCGCATGGCGCAGGCACTTAAGTAGTGCCCCAGAAAATGCCCCCGCAACTGGCACGAAGGATCCTCCCAGCCGTGATGCGCCATGGCCTTGGCCCCGAAATTCTGGGCAAGCCCGGCCTCCTGATAATAGTTTTGCAAAAGGCCGGCATTGGTCAATTCCAAAAGATACTCCCGGTTGCGAAGCTCCCTTGCAAGGAGCGTCCCGTCCGTGAGTTTCACACTTTTCCCTGTCAACGCTTTCATCGTTTTCACCCTCCGTAACATCCGCCGCATCGCGGCTTCGTAATCCCCCGTTTATTTGCGGTAATTTTGCAGAAAATACCCAAGCACCGCCCATGTCGCCAGCGAAAAGAAATTGCCGTAGCGGTCGCGGCCGCTTGCAAACAGCTTCGCCGCCGTCTCCGTGTCCACGGTCTCAAAGCCCGCGAACAACTCGGTCCCCACGCAGCCGTCCTGGGTCACCTCCCCAAGGTCCGAAACGTGAATCTCCGCACACAGGAAGGCGTTGCTCTCATCCGTCATGCCCGGCGAGGAAAATGCACAGGGATTGACCACGGTAACCTTGTCCGTGGCCTTCACCGTAAGGCCGCACTCCTCGTGAATCTCGCGGATTGCCGCGCTCACCAAAGGCTCCTCCTCCGCGCGGTCCTCCGGGTCGATCAGCCCCGCAATCGGGCTTAAGAGATACTGTCCCACCGGGTAGCGGAACTCGTAGTTCAAAAGAAGACGCGGCTTCCCGTCCGGCAGGATCACAACCACCGCAATGGTCACGGCGTCCGGCAGCATGGACCGAAATTTCTCGTCCGACGACAATGCCACAAGGTCGCTCTTGGCGCGCCGCGAAGCATCAAGATAGTGCTTTCCCTCCTGATACCGAAGGTCATACAGTTTCACGAACTTCGCGTCGCACAGCGTGTCCACGCTCTCCTCCCCGTAACACGGCCGGTCCGTGTGGGGATTGGCCTCGTACGCGGATTCCGCGGAAGCATTTGCCGTTGCGTTTTTATTTGCCGATTTCATAAATTTCCTCCGAAGGTTATTGATTTTTCGAACGCTCGTGGGCGAGATACAGCGCAAGTCCCGTTCCGACGAAAGCGTTGCAGAACTCGCCGGTGCCGAGCTTACTAAGCACGGTTTCCACCGGAATCTCCACCGGCTCGACAAATTCATCCTCATCGGTATGCAGCTCGTTGGTCGCCGTCAGCTCCTCGGCTAAAACGAACGTGATTGTGTTATTGTAAATCGCGGGATTCGGGTTGCACACACCGAGAACCTGCACCTTGCCGGCCCTGTACCCGGTCTCCTCCAAAAGCTCCCGGGCAGCGCCCTCCTCGGGCGTTTCGCCGGGCTCCATCACGCCGCCCGGAAACTCCACGGTGATGCCCTCCATACCGTGGCGCCACTGCCGGACCATCACGAATTTGCCGTCGCGCACCGGAACCGCAAGCACCCAGTTCTTCGTGCGAATGGAGACGTATCTTCCGGTAAGGCCGTTGGCCGCGCGCTCCTTCTTCTCCATCAGGTCCATAATCGGATGATGCAGCAAAACGCCCTCCGAAAGTGTATCCCAGCGAAGGGCCGCATCCTTATCGCAGGCCTTGTTCTCTTTCACGTCGGTATCCTCCTCACTTCACAAGCAGGGACAGCGAACGCACGCCGGGCCCGAAGCCCCAGGCTTCCGCGTTCTTTCCCTCGTTTTTTATCACCTGTGTATCCCTCGCAAAGGTAAACTGCGAAGGGATCTTTGCTTCCGGCACCGCAACACCGCTTCTGCGAAGCACATCGCGCACCTGCAGAATCGTCCGGGACGTCACGTATTCCCCCCGCTCAAAGAGCCGAAGCCACGCGGAATGGTCTGTAATCAGATCGCGTATTAAATGAAACAAAATGCGCATGGTCTCTACGTCATCGTCTGCCACGCCGGCAATCTTCTTCGGAAACGACACCGGCATTCCCGAACCGTCGCGGTTCCACTCATCGGCGGACGCCGCCACCCAGAACGGTTCCGTAATCCAGCGGCAAAGGGCTTCCTCCGCAACTGTCATAAGATAGGTTTCAAAGCAGCGGAGCACATACCCGAGGCGCCCTGTCAAAGTCACATTCGAAAACTCCTCCGCGATGCGGATGATCTCGCGGTCCTCCTCCGAGAGCCGCTCCTTCGCAAAATCCTTCCGCTTCCAGTCAAGTCGCACCACCCGGCATTCGCCGTCCTCAGCGAAGCATCGCAGGTCCATGCGGGAGCGGAATACGCAATTGTCAAGCACTTCGATGTATTCCCACCGGGCGAGCCCCGTCACCGTGCTTTGCTCTCGCGTAAGGCACGCGTCCAGATACCTCTTCCGCATTTCCACAGAGCCGAAGTCAAAGGCGGGACCCATTTGCCGCGCCAGCTCCTTCGGAAGGTCCGAAACGTCCTCCCGATCCTCCCTGTGAAGCTTCTCTGCCATCTTCTCCGGGGACACAAACAGACGCACCCAAAGCCACCGGAAGGCAATCGCCAGAACGGGATAGACGAACAAAACAAACAAAAGAACCGCCAGCGCGATATAGAAATACGTTCTCTTTCGGAAAAACAAGAACCACATGCCGTACATCGCCGCGATCACCGCAAGAGGCACGAGTTCAATCCAGATATGCAACACGGAAGTGTCGGTTCCGGAGCCCGGAGACTCCGCTCTCTTCTTGCGGGAGCGGAACTGCTTTACCCCGAGAATCATTTCAAAGACCGCAACCCAAACAGCGAGGCTTACAAGAACCATCGGCAGCGTAACAACCTTCCCGGCGATGCGGACGACAATCGCCGTCAACACAAAAACAACCGCCGGAAGAAGCGCCAGATACACGTGCGCAATCGCCGTCTCAAGGCTCTCCTCGCCGATCTTACCGGTGTTCTTATAATCATACAGGATCCCGAGGGAAAGCGTCATTCCCACAATCCACACAATCACAATGATTATCACCCACAGCCAGTACATTGCTCTCCCCCTTTCGCGCATCTTCATTAAACCACAATCCGCCCGGGATTGCAATTCCGTCCCATGAAAAGAAGGCGGAAGACGATCATTTTACCGTCTCCCACCACTTCTCGGTATAGTTTGCGATTTCCGTGTAATTCACTCTCTGTCCGATACGGGGCGTAGCAAGCTGTATCCCCATCTTCGCGGCAAGCTCCGTATCCCTCACGGGCGGCTCATCCCAGTCGTGCATCGCGAGAACAAACGTGCCCCAGTGAATCGGGATCGTCCACGCAGCCTTCACGTCCAAAGCAACCTGCATGGACTGCTCCGGCATCATATGTACCGTTGCCCAGCTTTCGTTGTACTGCCCGGATTCCACCAAGAGAAGGTCCACCGGCCCGAAGCTCTCGCCGATCTGCGCAAAATGCGCCCCGTATCCGCTGTCCCCCGTGTAATACAGCGTGTGCGCACCGTCCGAGAGAAAGATTCCGCTGCACAGCGTTGATTTCCCAAGCCCCCGCCCGCCGGAGTGCTGCGCCGGCGTAAGGGCAATCCGGATTCCCGCAATCACGGTCTCCTCCCAGGGCGCCATCGGGTGAATCTTCGCCGAAGCGATGCCCCAGCCCGTGAGAATTTCCTCCATGCCGTTCGGAACCACGTAGCAGCTCACGCGGTCGTCAATGGCCATGACGGTGTCGTAATCCAGATGGTCATAGTGGTCGTGGGAAAGATATAAAATGTCAATGGGCGGCGTGTCCTCCGCAGACATCGGCACCTCCGAAAAGCGCTTCGGTCCGACCCCGAGAAGCCCCGCTTTTTCAGAAAATACAGGATCAAACAAAAGACTGATCCCGCCCATCTGCACAAGCACCGAGGAGTGTCCGAGCCACGTCACCGCAAGCTCCCCCTCCGTCGCGCGGGAGACATTCGAAACCCGTGTCACGGGAATCGTTCCCGCCGGCTTCGTCCGGTCGGTTTTCGCGGCGGCCTGCGTGGGAGAGCCCTGGGCAGGGTCATCAGTTTCGCCCGGTGTCGGTGCCACCGTTCCCGCTTCGGCCGTCGGTGTCGGTGCCTCCGTGGCGGCGCCTGCAGACGTAGGCGCAACCGTACCGTTTGCAGATTGCTGGTTTGTGTCATTTCCCCGGATAAGCGCAAAAATCCCCCATCCGGCTGCCGCGAGGCAGACCGCAAGGAGGATTCCCAATGCCAATCGTCGTTTGTTCATCTGTTTACTCCGGGTCGCACAGGAAGGTTGCATAGCCCATGTTGTACACGCGAATTCTGTTGCCGCGCATCTCCTCTTCCGTAAAAGGGGCGTTGCCCGAAAGAATCGCCTCAGAGCCATCGATCAACTGATCGATCAGCTCCGGCTTAACCGGAATGGAGGAGTGGGACGGCCAGACCTCATCGAAGTCGCCGACATGCTCTTTAAGGCGTTTCATACTACAATTGTAGTCCCACATATTTCTATGGCTTCCGAACATAAAGATGCGTCCGTCCTGAATAGTGTCGCCGCCAATCAGAACCCGGGCATTTTCGTCGAGAATCGCGATGCTTCCGGGGGTGTGTCCCGGCAGATCGAAGATCCGCAGCGGTCTTCCTCCGAGGTCGATGACATCCCCTTCCCTCACGGGCACAATCTCGCCGGCACCGCCCTTTGCGCGGTAGACCGGCTCCTCCAGAGGGTGCATATAAATCTTCGCAAATTGCGCATTGCTTCCCGTGTGGTCCCCGTCCGCGTGGGTATTCAGAAGCGACACCGGAAGATCTGTGAGGCTCTCCGCAATGTCCTTCGCGTCATGGGTCATCATGCCGGAGTCAATCAGCAGCGCCCGCTCCGTTCCCACAAGGAGGAAAAAGCGGACCATGCCGTCCTCCATGCGCCATGTCGTATCGTTGATTTTGATTATTTCACATCCCATAAAGCACTCCCGTGCGCCCTGCCAATGGTGGATTTGCCGCAAAGTCCTCCGGTTACGCCTTCTCGTTACGATACGCCGTAAGCCCCGCGATCAAACGCTTCACGCCGTCCTCGCACAACACCCGCGGACACGCCACATTCAACCGAAGGTGGTGCGCGCCGGCGGCGCCGTATTGGACGCCGTTGCTTACGAAAAGCCCGGTGGTTTTGCGAAGATAGCTTGCAATCTCCCGGCTGTCCCCGGGGTATGCGCTTACGTCAATCCACAGAAGGTAAGTGGCCTCGCCCGGCACAACGTACACCTCCGGCAATGCCTTCGCAAGCGCCTCCGTAACGTAGGCGCGGTTGTCAAACACGTACTTCCGCATGGCGTCAAGCCATGCGCCGCCCTTTTCAAATGCCGCGATGGCCGCCACCGTGGCAAAGGCGTTGGGCTCGGCGACTTCGTCGGTGTTGATGGCGCGCCACACCTTGTGGCGAAGCACCGGATCCGGCACGTAGATTGCCGCCGTCTGGAGTCCCGCGATGTTAAATGCCTTCGTGGGCGCGATGCAGGTGATGCTCACCGCTTTGCATGTTTCCGAAACCGAGGCAAAGGGGACGTACTCCCTGCCGGGCGCCGTGATATCGCAGTGGATCTCGTCGGAGATTACCGTCACATGGTTTTCCTTTGCAAGATCCCCGATCTTCGCAAGGGTTGTGCGGTCCCAGATCTTTCCCACCGGATTGTGGGGGTTGCAGAGAATCATCAGATTCGTCTGCGGGTCCGCCATCTTCGCTTCCAGATCCGCAAGGTCCATGGAGTAGACCCCGTTTTCATACACAAGGGGGCTCTCAAGAACCCGGCAGCCGTTGTTTTTGATGCTGTTGAAAAAGATGTTGTACACCGGCGTCTGGATAATCACGTTCTCATTGGGCGTCGTCAGCTTCCGCACGATGGAAGAAATGGCGGGAATCACGCCCGTCACAAACAACAGGGCATCCTTCTCCATCGAAAGGCCGTGGCGGTTACTCCACCAGTCCGCATATGCGCTTTTCCACCGGTCGGAGACGTCGGTGTAACCGAAGATGCCATTATCAAGGCGCTCCGAAAGAGCTTCGAGAATCTCCGGAGCCGTCGCAAAATCCATATCCGCAACCCACATGGGAAGCTCGCCCGGAGCGACATCCCATTTGGCGGCGTCGGTGCCGCTTCTGTCGATCACTTTGTCAAAATCATAGACGGATGAATTTGCCATGCCGTTGTCCCCCTTATCGCAGCCACTCCGGGCGGTCCGATGTCGCCCCGATCTCGCTGCACAGAATCTTCGTCTTCAAAGGATCAATCTTGTCCTTCTCGATAATCAGCTCGCCGATCTCCGCGGCGCGGATGGTGCCGGAGCCCGGGTTGAAGACGCTCTCCACCTTCGAGGTGATGTCCGCGTCCACGCTCGAGTATTCAAAGGCAAGCGTCGTGTTGATGAGCTTGCAGTTCTTCATGACGAGGTTGTCGATGTAGCACATGCCCTGCAGACTTTCAATCGTGCAGTTCACAAGCGTGAGGTTCTTTGAGTTCCACCCCAGGTACTCGCCGGAGATGAAGGAATCATACACCGTGATGTCCTCGCTGTTCCAAAACGCGTCCTTCGTAAGAAGCCGCGAATTGCGGATCACAGCGCGCTTCACGCCGTCGAAGGAATAGTTTCCGTCCAAAGTCAGCCCGTCGACTTCCATGTCGGAGCAGTTCATCGCAAAATAGTCGCCGTTCGCAACGGAAACATTTTTAAGCTTCACGCCGCTGCAGGTCCAAAGGGTCTCTTTCGCGTCGGTAAATGCCACGTCCGTAAGCGTAATGCCACTGCTTCTGCGGAAATTCTTCGGCGCCTGGATCACCGCATTTGTCACAGTGATGTCGTCCGTGTACCACACGCCGGCGCGCGCCATCTCAAACCAGGTGCAGTCCGTCGCCTTGATGTTGCGACAATACCACAGGGGGTATTTCCAGCGGAAGAGCGAGCTGATAAGCTCAATGTTGCTGCTCTCCTTAAGGGGCGACTCGCCGTGGTCAAACACGCAGTCCGTAACCTTCAGATCTTTGCTTCCGAAGAGCGAGCGCTCTCCCGAAAAAATCTTCTGTTTCAACTCTGTCATAGGTATCCCTCTCTTATACAAAACGATATTTAGCAAATGTTCCGGGCTGCAGGACAATGTCTGCAGCATACTCGACAGCCGGCGTAAAATCCTCCCAGAGCCGTTCCTCACGAACCGAAATCTCGCGTCCGCTCGTCGTATCCACGAGGGCGCGTACCTTCTTCCGCGTGCGGACGGTCACCGTGTCGGGATGCAGGTCCCCCTTCACATAGCGATACAAAATCATGCTTCCGTCGTCGTAGGTGAACGCCGAGAAATTCCGGCCGCTCACATATTCGCCTCCGGTCAAAACGCGCTTCATAACATCGATTGCCGCCTTCGGCATCGTGTACAAATCGGCATCGAGCTCCGGAACCGCAAGAATATACAGCCTTCCCGCTCCATACGCGCGGCGCAGGAAAAGTGTGCTGTGCACATCGGAATCCCCACCGTTTAAAAGCGACCAGGAATCGTTGTTTCCGTGCACGATCTCGGGGAAGAGCGCGGGCTTTCTGTGCTCCGCAAACCCGGTGAAGGACCCCGTGATGTGGTAGCGTGTCACCGGAATCTTCCGTCCCGTAAGTCTCGCCTCCGTAAGCCCCGCAGCGCGCATCGCATCGCCGGCCTCCCGGAAGAAACCGCTTGTCACAACCGCGACACCGCCGGCGCGGACGTAGCTTTCCAGTTTCTCCACGATGTCGGGATCCGCCAGCGAGCTCTCCGTAAGGAGCATCCGCGGCGCTTCCCCGGGGAAGAAAGGCGTCGGCTCCATCGGCACGCCGAGCATCCCAAGCCGCATCTCCAGATGGTTTTCCCCGCTTGAAGCAAACGGAATGTACACCGGTACGCCCGTCGGGTTGCCAAGGCCCTCCATCATCGCGTCAATCTTTCGAAGCTGCACGCCCATGGGGGCAACGAACGCGTTGTCAATCAAATCGCTCCACTGAAAATGCATCAGCTCCTTCGCCTTCGCAAAGGCCGTCAGATAGGCCTGCTCCAGGTATCGGTCCGTCGACCAGCAGGCGTAGGTGTCAAACCAACCGCCGCCGTTTCGGCCGGGCCATGCATTTTCCATGTAGCGGACAAGGGAGTAGCTTAAGTACTCCGGCAAATGCTGGTCCGTATACGCGGGGCTCCGGGTCTCCGTCCCCGTGTAAGTGGCGTCGAAAATGTCCCTCTGAACCTCCGGAACATAGCCCGTGAAGTGGTAGGACTCGCGCCAGTTGGGGTATTTGACGATCATGCGAACCCCCGGGTTCACTGCCTTCGCCGGACCCACCACGAGATTTTCGGACACATCCTTCATAAGTTCCCGCCGAAACGTCACCCAGTCCCGGTCTCCCTTCTCGCGGATGCACCGCTCGCAGGTGCAGTTGGTAAAATAAAAGTCATCGAGAATAATCTCATCAAAGATTCCCGCGGTGCGCTCGGAAATCTCCTTAAGCCGCGCCCGCATCGCCGGGTCGGTGTAGCAGAAGGTTCCGAACAGGCGCTGCTTGCCGGCTTCCGCCCCCTCGAAATCATTGATGGTTGTGGTGATGCCGCCGGACACCGTAACCCCTCGGGACTCCAGGTAGTCCTTGATCATCGCAAGCTGCGCATCCTCCACATCGATGTTGTTTCTGTGGGTCTCCAGATACACCTTGTCAAGGCCGA
The DNA here is from genome assembly GCA_902787715.1 of uncultured Lachnospiraceae bacterium. Lineage (GTDB taxonomy): Bacteria > Bacillota > Clostridia > Lachnospirales > Lachnospiraceae > ISDg. The sequence continues at coordinate 247,228 of CADAHQ010000002.1, read as the reverse complement.
TGTATTTCTGCAGGAAAGCGAGATCGCCCGCCAGACTCTCCTGCGTAAACTTCGCAGCCACCTCCGCCGGAATATAAACCACCGTCTTAAAGTTTTTGTAGCATCCCATGTTGTAACCCCCTGTTTATCTCATCCAATCCACCGGATGAATCACCGCCGGGTCGATGGATTTCACATCCTTTGCCCCCGTACGGACCATCATCGCCTTCAGTTCGTCCGTCATCTCCGTGATTACCCGCGCCGCGCCCTCCGGACCTTGTGACGCCAGCGGCTCCATAAGAGGTCTTCCCACGGAAACCGCGTCGGCGCCGAGGGCCATGGCCTTGAACACGTCGTAGCCGTCCTGCATGCCGCCGTCCACAATCACCGTAAGCCGGTTCCCCACCGCTTTGCGGATCTCGGGAAGAAGCATCGTCGGCGGCACCGCCCAGCGCATCAGGCCGTTGTGGTGGCTTAAAATGATGCCCGCGCAGCCGATGTCCTCGCAGGTGTAAGCATCCTTCACGCTCAGGGCACCCTTGATGATAAACGGCAATCTCGTGGACTGAATATAGCTCTTGAGTTCCTCAAGGGTCGGCAACTTCATCTGCTTTCCGACCACCACGGAATCCCGGTCGTCCCGGACGTTGACCGCGTGCTCCACATCCATGCCCACCGCGAGGAAGCCGCATTTTTCGGCGCACTCGATTCGCGAATAAATCTCCTCGGGATCAGCATAGGGTTTGATTATCTTCACAAGCTTAGCGCCGGTCTGGGCACAGGCATGCATCTCGTCACACCCGCCCATGCCGATGAAGCACAGGGCCCCGGCCGCTCTTGCGCCTTCGGCCAACGACGCCATGTCCGGCTTCAAATGGGACAGCGCCCCCGTCGTCACCGGCGTCGCAAAGGTCTCTCCGAACAGCGTGGTCTCCGCCGTAGGATGCACCGCACCCACGATGCGGCTCTCCACCAGCAGACTGTCTAAATACCGGCGATTGATTGCAATGGAATCGCCCGAAAGCGGTCTCTCTCCTGCCATATCTTTTCTCCTTAAATCCCAATTCCTTCTTCCGCAGCCACCGCAGCCACATACTCGAAGGCTGCGCGGTACTCCTCGAAGGTGTTCATGTGTTCCAGCAAAACCGGCGCATCCGGCGGAAGGTGCCGGTGGATGCTCCGAAGAATCACGCCGTAGTCAAGCTCCCCTTCCCCGGGCGAGCACTCCGTAAGCACCGTCGTAAGCTTCATCCGGTCCATGTGGGAATCCTTGATATGGGTGCTCTTGATGTACGGTCCGAGCTTCGCGAAGCACTCCTCGACAAATTCATCCGCACACAGGTGTCTGCGGGGTGAATTGATCATATTCACAAAATCCATATGCGCCCCGAACATCGGGCGGTCACCGCGCGAAAGCCCGTTCGCACCAGAATCTGTTCCCATTCCTGCGGGGTCTTGTAGTTCCCCGCGACTGTTCCTCCGAGCCTCATAGCCTCTCCTCCTTCACCGTTCGCGCATCATAAGAAAAGCATAGGGAACTTTGCCGTAAAAGTCCATAGACAAAGTTCCCCAAAGGATGTCACATTATTTCCGCATTCGGTTTTTCCCTCTCTGCGTCATGGTTTTACTCCTCCGCGACTTCATCCTCTGCCGTGAGATCCGCGTAGCGGCAGTTGGCCGCCTTCACAAGGTCTGCGGGCGCAAGCTCCACCTGAAAGCCCACCCGGCCGGCGCTTACAAACATCCGCTCATATTGCTGTGCAGTCTCGTGAATCCATGTGGGAAATGCCTTCTTCATCCCGATCGGCGAGCAGCCGCCGTGCACATAGCCGGTGAGGGGCAGAAGGTCCTTTTGCTTGATCATGGCAATCGCCTTCTCTCCCGCAGTCTTCGCGGCCTTCTTAAGATCAAGCCCTTCAGCCACGGGGATTACGAAGACATAGTACGCCCCGCTCTTTCCCTGGGTCACCAGGGTCTTAAAGACATGGGCCGGGTCCTCCTTAAGTATCCCCGCAATCTCCTCGCCGCTCATGGTGGCGTCGGGCTCGTAGGTATGGCTCTCGTAGGCAATCTTCTTTGCCTCGAGAACACGCATGACATTGGTTTTCTCTTCTTTCTTCATCCTTTGCTGTCCTCCTCCGGGAAGTACGAATCCCGGGTGTCGGGTGAATTTGCCGCCGTTTTTCCGGCATTCGTTTGCTTCGTTTCGCCCTCTAAAATACCGATGGCGCGCCACAGCTTCCGCATCTTCGGATTCCAGACAAATGCATACGCCGCGATGGCTCCGGCCGCATTCAAGATGACATCGTCGATGTCAAGACTTCCGCGCCCGGTCAGGTACTGGGTATACTCCACGGCCCACAGCAGGCACAGAAGCGCCGGGACAAACAAAAGCGGATTGCGAAAGCGCTTGAAAAAGTAGGGAACCACGATTCCCACCGGCGCGAAAAGTACCAGGTTTCCGCACAGGTTGGCCGCGACGATGCGCCGTCTGACGGCGAAATTGTCGTACGCCTCCACATAGAACCGAATAGTGCGGAAGGGCGTCAGATTGTAACTCCGGGTTCCCCCGGCCTCCCGGTAGAAGCCGGAAGTTCCGAACAGCGCCACGAAAAGTGCAATCACATACAAAATTACCACGGGCATCAGCAGCTGGCAAAATGCCTTCTTTCGTTCTTCAAAAGGTGTTCCGAAGACCCACAATGCCGCTCCCGCAAGGCCGAAGAAGGGGATCAGTATCATATCCCGCATCACGGTAGGGAGGTCAAAGTACCAGCCCGGAACGATCAATATGGCGACTTCGCTGATTGCAAGAACCAGCGCAACCCCCAGGCAGATAACTGCCGCTACACGATATCGTTTCATGTTTCATTTCACTTTCTCATCATTCGATGTTTCCCGCGACCCCCGCTTTCGGTATCGCATCCATTCACAGACGCCCAAAAGCGCGCAGCCGGCCGCGTAACATACTATGTCCCCCGGGTCAAAGGTCCCGCCGATTAAGGTCCGCAGAACCCGGTTGCCCGAAAGCCCGAGCCGGTCCGCAATCCCAATGGCCTGGAGACCCTCCACACAAACCGCGAACAGGAAGATTCCCAAGGGAAGCCACGGCCACCCCTCCGGCACCACTGTCCGCACCAAAAGATACAGCACAACCACAACCAGCACATCCCCGATGTGCGGGCGCACAAAAGAATCATGCACATACAACGCAATCAACACCTCGACGGCAATCAGCAAAACCGCCGCAGCGCCGTAACACAACCGTTTCTTCATCGCTCCCCCATCTTCCGCACGTTCGCGCCCGGAACGCCTGCTCCGTCAGGACAGACCGGTACAACCTCACTCCGAGTACGTATACGGAGTGTTCTTATTCACGAAGAAGAACACCACGCCCGCAACGATCTCCAGGAAGAGGAAAAGCGCAGAATAGAGAAGGGAATTGACAGCATTTTCGTTCACGCCGCCCTTCTCCGGCCGGATCAGGCAATAGGGCTCCACAAGCATGTGGGTTTCATCCTGCATTGCAACCTCTTTGCAATACAGCTCTGCCCTGTAATTCGGATTCAGGCTCTCGTAGCCGTTCCCCGAACTGCCCATGCGATATGCTGCGTCCTTCCGGAACAGAACAGAAGCATAGTCCCGGCCCGAAGGCGCTTCCGCCTCGTAGTACTCGGCGCCGTCGATGGTCACATCCTCCGGCTGGCGATCGTCGATCACAAGGGTATACCCGGCCGCAAGGGCCTCCTCCGCGAGCTGCTCATCAGCCTTCTTGTTCTCTTCTTTCTTCTTCTCCACCTTGGATTCCTTCATGACAAAGACACACATCAAAACAAGCCAGATTACCGGAATCATAATCAATATTCCAAGCGCAATCTTCCACGCAAGGCTGTCCTTGCTTCTCTTCTGCGCAAAATATACCCTGGCCTCATACACCCCCGGCTTCTTCCCGTCCGCAGCCTCGGCAAGCAGCCGGCACGCCTTTTTCGACAGACAGTAATCCCGGGATGCCTCCGCCTCCCCGTCCTCTGCGTCATTGAAGGCAACGAAATCGGTTTCGGTCCCCACGGCTCCGCGAAGCTCCTTGGCCTTTTGAATGAGTTCCTCCCCCTCCGCGGGATTGTCATACCCCATGAGTGTCAACACTTCACTTGCAATCCAGTAGGAAACCCCGTCCTCTCTTGTGCGCTTTACGTTTTTGTACAATTGATTCATTGTTTACCTCCCCTTTTTGTTGTCGGTTACGAATTCCCCATTTCTGCGAGACATTGCTTATGCCTCCGCAATCCGTTTCCGAATCGTATTAAGCACCGTCTTTTTGTCCGCGCACCATAAGGGTGCCAACAGTAGTTTCTTCGGTCCGTCCCCCGTGAGACGGTGAATCACGGTTTCCGGCGGCAACAGCCTTAGTGCCTTGACAAGAAGCTCCGCGTACTCCGAAAGGCTCATTACCGGCCACGGCTCTCTCGTAAAATCCTCCCCCAGTCTCGTCCCGCGCAGAATCTGCAAAAGCTGCAACTTCACACCGTCCGGAGGCGGCGTCAACCCCGAGAGGTAACGTACCGAGGCAAGCATATCCTCCTCGCTCTCCCCGGGAAGCCCGAAGATCAGATGCACAACGACCGTAAGCCCCGCGGTTTTCAGCCTGCAATAGGCATTCTCAAAAGTGCTGCGCGGATAACACCGGTTGATTCGCGAAGCAGTCTCGTCGTTCGCGGTCTGAAGCCCCAGTTCAACCCACACGGGCTTCTTTTTGTTCAGTTCCGACAGCATGGCAATCATCCGATCGTCGAGGCAGTCCGGCCTTGTCCCAAGCGCTAAGACGGCGATATCCTCCAAAGCCACGGTCTCCTCGTACAGACGACGAAGCCGGTCCATATCTCCGTAAGTGTTCGTGAAGGATTGGAAGTATGCGATGAAATGCTGTCCCGCGGTCTTTCCGCGGACCAGCGCTTTTGCCTTTTCAATCTGCTCTGCAACCGGTGCGGGAGCGCTTGCAAACTCCCCGCTGCCGCCCTCCGAACAGAAGGTGCATCCCCCGGTCCCCACCGTGCCGTCGCGGTTTGGGCACGTGCAACCGGAGCTTAAGGCAAGCCGGTATATCTTCTCGCCGTACTGCTCTTTGAGCACGTCGGAAATCATGCGAATCTTCATGACAATCGCTCCCCGTCAAGCCACACTTCCGTGAGGGCATCGTCCTTTGTGTAGACAAGCTTTAGGGAGAAGAAGGGCGCATTTGCCGCAAGAAGGCGGAAGAACACCTTGTCGCCTTCCCAGATCGGCAGGTCGCACACCCGGTCGATTTCAACCCACTCCAAAACCCCTTCGTCGCACTCCGAAAGCTCGCCCTCCCACGCGTCCGCGGTGTAGAGGTGCATATATTCCACCACATCGTCGCCGTACACAAACGTCACGATCCCCCTGGCGCGGTAGGATAAAAGCGTAAGCCCGGTCTCCTCGAGGACTTCTCTTCGGAGACACTCGTCAGGGCTTTCGCCGTACGCAAAATGCCCCCCGACGCCGATGTATTTGTCACGGTTTATGTCCGCTTCCTTCTTCACGCGGTGGAGCATTAAGTACTTGCCGCCCCGCTCAAGATAGCATAGCGTTGTCAGTTCCGGTCTCTTCATTGGTATTCCCTTCCTCCGTCGCGGAATAACCGTCTTCCGGCGCCTTCACCGCCGTGTCGATGCTCTTTCCGAACACCACGAACCGCTGATATAAAAACTCGGTGATCAGGTTGGTTCCCATCGCGAGCCCGTCCGCAAGCGCCGCTGGCCAGCCCCGGGAAGTAAGCATGTGCACACCCCAGGTGGAAAGCGGCGTGAACACTGCGTAATAGGCGGCGACCTTCAGCATGGCCACGGGCACATTTGCCGCGGATTGAAAGGTGAACTTCCGATTCAGCGTAAAATTCCAAAGCACCGAGAGCACAAGTCCGCACAGATAGCACGCCCAGCTCGGAAACGGCGTAAGCTTCTCAAGCGCGAAGATGGTCCCCGCTTCGATTAAGCCGGCGCTGGCCGAGAACAGGGCGAATTTGACGACGCGAATGACTTCTTTCTTTTTTTCGGATGACTCCTCTGCCATGTTGGTTCCCCTCTCCCATTCCGCTCACAAAACCTCAAATTGCCGCAAGCTGTTCAACCCCGGACTCTGTCTGATCTACCCCGGGATCTTTATTTGTCATTACGACGGAAACCTCTCCCGTCACAACATTCATCTTCAGCATGCACTGGCCGTTCTCTCCCCAGCCCTGGGACACACACGTGTCATCGCCACGCCGGAACAGCCCAAGACCCACCCACGAAAAATTCTCCGTCGGTTTTATCATCTCCCGCGCCGATTCGCTGCCCAGGAACGAGTTCCTGCCGTTTACCGCCTCGATAAATTCTTCGGCAATCGCCATGAGCTCATAGGGCGTGCTCCACAAGCCCGAAGCCGCAAGGTCCGGAATCTGCGGGTAACTTCCCGGAATCCGGGAACCTTCACTGTCATATCCCGCAACCAAAGTTCGGCTCTTTTCCCGGAGTTCCAGATTCTGCAACGAAGCAAAGAACGTTTTCTTCAGGCGAAGCGGCTCAAAAACAAGCTTCCCGACCGCTTCTTCGAAACTGCTGTGCATAATCTCCTGAATCATCAACTGCAGCACGCAATACCCTGCGTCACTGTATTCAAACTCCGTTCCGGGCTTTTGTTCCGAGATTGCCCGGCGTTTATTATACGCGGTTCTGCCCTCCAGAACATCCAGAAGGCTGACCGCGGAATCACTGCGCCGGAGTCCGTAAAAGGAATCTTCCCCGTCGAAGATCCCTGCGGTATGGCTGAGGAGCGACCGTATCGTCGCATCGCTCTTTGTTCCGTCCGCGGCAAGCAGCTTCCACAAGGAAAGATAACGGTTGACGGGCTCGTCAATACGGAGAAGCCCCTGCTCTTCCATCCTCATCACGGCTAAAGCCGTAATAAACTTGGATATCGAGCAGGCAGGAAAAGCCGTGTCCCCATCCACCGGAATACCGTTTTCCCGATCCGCAACCCCGTCGTATTCCAAGGTCTCTCTTCCGGCGGCGTCCCGGTAGGCACAGCTTACCCCCGGAAACCTTTCGTATATCCGCCGCTCAGTGCTTTCGGGAGCGAGATTCAGATACTCCTTAAGCGCCAAAAACTCCCGCTGATAGGAGCCTCTTTTTTCCTCGCTCACATCGGCATAGGACTCATGCTTCGAGAACAACTCGATGGCATCCTGCAGCGGAATCCACTCCGGCTGTACTCCGCGACGCTTTTCCGCCTCGGTCAGTTTCATCTTTCCCATGCCGATTACTTCACAGACAAAGAAATACCCCGAATAACAGTACTCCTCGTAATATTCACACATAAACAGGAAGCGTCTTACCGGCCGGACAAGGTACCCTGTTTCCTCTTCGACCTCGCGAACCACACAGTCTTCCGGAGTCTCTCCTTCCTCCTGTCCGCCCCCCGGCATGAGCCACCAGCCGGAGTTTAATTCATGCGTAAGAAGAATCTTCCCTTCCTGCACGATGACCGCACGGCAGCCTTTCCGGGTCTTCGTATACGTCTCAAACCGGTTCGCACCGAGTATTTCTAAAGTTTTCATATTACCCCCACTTCAAACTTGTTTTTTCGCCTAAACCCGCGACAGCAATACCACCGTCTCGATGTGCTTCGTAAACGGAAACATGTCGACAGGCTGGATTTTCTCGGCTTTCCAGCCCTTCTTTGTGAAGAGCGCCAGGTCCCTTGCGAGGGTTTGCGGATCGCAGGAAACGTACACGACACGGGACGGTTTCAACCGGTTCACTGCCGCGAGAAATTCGGGCGTGCTGCCGCTGCGGGGCGGATCCAAGAAGACCACGTCCGCCTTCTCGCCGTTTGCCGCCATGCGGGTCAGGAATGCTGTCGCATCGTCACACAGGAAATGAATGTTGGAAACGCCGTTTCGCTTGGCTCCCGCCGTGGCGTCCCGCACCGCGTCGCGGTTTAACTCCACGCCGATGACCTCCGAGGCTTTCGCTGCGGCGCACATGCCGATGGTACCGATGCCGCAGTAGGCGTCAATCACCCGTTCTTTGCCGGTAAGCGCAGCATACTCCAGTGCCTTCCCGTACAGAACCTCCGTCTGCTCGGAGTTGATCTGGTAAAACGACGACGGCGAGATGCGGAACCGAATTCCGCAGAGCACGTCCTCGATGTAGCCCTTTCCGTACAAAACGATATTACGGTCGCCGATCACCATGCTGGTGTCGCGGTCGTTTATGTTGAGCACCACCGTCGTAATCTCCGGGTGGCGTCTGCAAAGCTCCTTCGTAAAATTGTTCTTCGACGGAAAAATCGGGTCTGTCACCACCAAAACCACCATGATCTCGCCGGTCTTGCGGCCCACGCGGATGAGCGCATGCCGAAGCATGCCCGTGCCGCGGTCCTCGTCGTAAACCCGGACCTTGAAGGACTTCGCAAGCTCGCACAAGGTCCGCAGGATTGCCGTCGCTCTCGCATCCTCGATTCTGCAATCCGGCACCGGCACGATGCGGTGGCTCTTCTCCTCGTAGATTCCCGTGAAGATGTTGCCCTTCTTATCGCGCCCGAACACGCCGTGCACCTTGTTCCGGTACCGTTCCGGCATGGCAGCGCCGAGTATCTTCTCCACCTTCCCGAACCGGTCGAGAAGGATTCGTTCATTCTTCTGTTTTCTTTGAAGCTGCTCCTCGTAAGGCATGCCCTGAAAATCACAGCCGCCACACTTCTTCGCATATGGGCAGGGCTTGTCTGCATCGCCTTTCTCCGCGGCAGACTGCGCTGCGACGGAAGCAGACCCGGCGAGAACGCTTTCCGCGGTTGCAGGTGCATTTGTGAAAGCGCCCGTCTCCCCGAGAAGGTGTTTGCGCATTGCTGCCTCGAGCCAGTCAGCCCCCTCCTCCATGTCTGCAAGCCAGGTGATGATCAGGCCTTTCTTCGGGAGCACGAAGCACCGCTGGCCCAGCTTTCCGCTCATGCGGTTGCCGTCGCCGTAACGCCACAAAAAGTACCCGTAGCCGCCTTCTCTCGTGGGCGTCAGCACGGCCTCCATGCGGCGAACGTACGCTGCGGAGACTATCTGCTTTCCCTCATACTCGCCCTGACCGTACAGCAAAAGCCCGATGCGGCTTAAGTCATTCACGGTCATCTTCATGCCGGAAGCTCCGTAGAAATACCCGTCCGGGCAACGGCTGCACTCGGCGTTTTCAATGTGCAAAGGCGTCAAAAGTTTCTCGCAAATGAACTCCCACGCGTCATCGCCGACAGCGGTTGCAAGCGCAACGCCCACAAGATACGCCGGGATGTTGCTGTAGTCAAAGGTCCTTTTCTTCGGCTCCTCAATCGGGCACGAAAGCGAGAACCGCAGGAAGCTGTCGCCCTCCGGACGGAAGGGAAATCCCGCCACCGACATGGTCATCAGCCGGTGAATCGTAAACTGCCGGAAGGTCTCCGTCTGCTCCGGGGACATGTCCTTTGTGAACTCGTCCGGAATATAATCAAGGACTGACCGCCCGAGGTCGATCAGTCCCATATCGCATGCGATACCGACGGCGAGGGCAAGAATCGTCTTGGTCACCGAATACAGCGGGTATCGTGTCTGTTTCGTATCTCCGTAGCTGTGGGCAAGCTTCTCCTGCTCGTACATTTCTACACCGAACACCGACTTGCGGCTCTTTTTGATTTCCTGCACGAATGCATCAAAATCCATTCTGCTGCCTCCTAGTCGCGGGTTTTCGCCCCCACAATCTCATTCTGCGTCACCAAAAACGCCATCACCTTCTCCTGGAGAAGTTCATCCCGCAGTTCGTTCAGGTCCACGTCCGTGGCAAATTCCTCCTCGTCCGTGTATCCGTACGCCTCCATCAGATAAGGCATCGCCTTGGCAAATTCAGCATCGCTTAAGGTGATGTTCTCCTTCTCCGCGATGGCGTGCAGCACGGCGGTCTGGCGAATCGTATCCCGCGTCGTCTCCTTCACCATGGCGCGGAATTCCTTCTCGGTCATGTTGTAATTATCTTTTGTAAACGTCTCGAAATCCTTCTTCAGGTACTCGGCTTCCATCTCGAAGCCTTTGATCGATCTGGCGTAGTCCAGCTCAATCTGGTCGTCACACGCACTTCCGAACCACGTGTTGGCCACAATCGCCTCGGTCACGGCGTCCTCCGCCTCTTTTCCCTTCGCATCCACGTTCAAGCCGCGGTATTTGCCGAGCCGAACGACCATATGGGAATCGGAATAATCCAGATAAAGCATGACTCCCACCAGCGTCAGGATCACGACCGTCAACACGATTCCAATCACAATCCATTTTTTCTTACTTGTCTTCATAAGTTCTCCAACACTTGGCGTCAAAACGCCATTTCACTAAGTTCTACTCTTGTCGTAAGAGCTGCACTATGGTTTCCTTTGTCGGAGGATTCGACCCCTCCGTCATGCATGCCGCCGCGGAAACCGCCATGGCGTACCGCACGATGTCCCGGAAATGCAACCCGGAGTCGAGACCGTACGCAATCGCTGCGGTCATGGCATCCCCTGCACCGACCGGGGATTTGACTTCCACCTTCTTCGAAGGAACGTGCACAGAGTCGATTCCGTCAGCAAATACAGCCCCGTCCGCTCCGAGGGATACTGCCACAAACTTCGGTCCTCTCGAAAGAAGATCGGCTGCCTTTTCCCTCACCCAGGAAATCATGGCTTCCCGGCTCGGGAATTTGCTGCGCACGCCGTAGAGCGCCATCAATTCCGCAAGATTCGGCTTGATGTAATCCGGAATTGCCTCCAAGCCGCGGCGAAGCATTACGCCGCTGGTGTCCAGAAAGACCTTGCAGCCGCATTGGTGCAAAAGCTCCGTCATCTTTTTGTAGGTGTCCTCCGGGACTCCGGCAGGCGCACTTCCGCTCAACACGAACAGGCTTCCGGCCTTTGCGTGAAACTTGATTCGGTCGAAGAGCTGCTTAAGCTCATCCTCGGTGATGTTCGGGCCCGGCTCGTCGAACTCGGTCATACCGAAGGCGCTGCGCACCTTTAAGTTGCACCGGGTCTCGCCCTGGACTGTGATGAAGTCCGACATGATCATCTGCTTCTGGAGCTGACGGTTGATATCCTCGCCCATGTTGCCGCCGATGAAACCGCAGGCCATGTTGGGCTTGTTCAAAACGCGAAGCGTCTTGGACACATTGATTCCCTTGCCGCCTGCATCGATGCGAATGTTTTTGAGGCGGTTTACACCGCCGACCACAAAGTTGTCAACCTCCGCCGTCTTATCGATAGCGGGATTCATCGTCACAGTAACAATCATCCCTGCTCCCCCCGATCCGGTCTTCCGCCGAAGGTGTACTCCGTGTACTCCGGCAGTTCCGTTTTTCTGAACAGATAGTCCCGATACTCCTCAATCGCCTTCGCCGCCTCCGGCACCGCCTGACCATAAGCCGCATGCATCTCACGAAGCGCCGGCTTGCAATTCTCGCTGGCCTCGTGGGACAGAAGAAGGCTTGCAACCATATCTCCCCGGTCCGCATACCCGCAGACCTTGCACACCGTCCTTCGCAGGATCGGATTCGACGTTCTCGTGAGATACAGCGATGTCTTCATACCGATGAGACACTGCATGATGTCATCGGCGGAAACGCCGAGATAAAACGGAGCAATAACCTCCGCATACTCGCGGAACACGGCGATGTGTCCGGCTGCCTTGAAGGTCATGGGGTCCTTGCCGTCCATCTTCATGAGGTACCGCTCGTACTCCATCTCAAGTTTTCCGTGGGTCACGCCGATTTCTTCCTTGCGCCCGTTCACAATCGGATGACAGTAGGCATCCAGATACAGATGGCACAGCACGCCGTAGTAGTAAACCAGCTGCCGGTCGTCCTCGGAATTGCGGATAACCATGGACGCATTGGCGTAAAATTCCGCAAACTCCGTGTGATGCAGCTTGTGTCCGAATCGGGAAACCGGCGTCTCCACGCCGAAATGATGATAAAAGAGAAGATCCGGTCCGTGAAGGCCGATCAGAAACAGCGGAAGATGCGTCCGGATCAGGCTTCTCGTATCCGGGGACAGCTCCTTGAACACATCGATTCCGAATTTGCGATGGGCATAGCAGGAAGGCATGGCACTCACTCCTTGATTTTACAGCGAATTGTCGCTGCCGTTACGTCGAAACGCCCGCAACGCAAATAAACGCATTCCCACAGGGCGCTCGCAAAGACAGTATAACACAATCGCCCCCGGAATGCCACCCCTACTTCCGCAAAAAACCCGGACACGAAGGGTCGTGCCCGGGCATTTTTAGTTGAAAAACTTATGTCAGCGAATTGAAGTACGCCGCAACGAAGACCGCCGGCGAATTCCAATAGATTGCAATCTCGTTGGTGTCCGCGGAATCCGTCACGTCGAGGAAGGATTTGGCGGGTGCGACGCCTGCCAGGCGCTCCTTCACCCACGGATAGTTGTTTATGCTGTTCGGCCCTCCCGAGATGAGTCCCGGCACCGGATCTTCGATTCCGTCCGCAGCAGAGGGCCGATGGTGCGGGAACATCACGCGGCGCTCCCCGTATCCCGTGATAAACGAGAGGTCGAGGGCGTTTCGTCCGAGAGCGTAGTCAAGCTGCGCAAGAGCGCCTGCCTGCATATCCTCCCGGCCGGTCAGGAGCGTGTTCATGATCATCGCCATGCCGTTGCTCATGCTGGTTAAGATGCTGCCCCACTCGTACTTCGTAGCCGGGATTGCGGTGCCGTAGCCGGAGGCTTTCACGTTGAGGAGCGCCCACTCGCTGCGCCGTAGGAACGCTTCCTTCAGGTCATCATAAAGAACCGGGCCGCCCTTCTCCTTCAGGTCAAAGAGGCAGCAAAGTGCACCGAGGCCGCTTACTTCCGCCCAGCCAAAGCTGCTGAGCTTGCGAACCTCGCGGTAGAAGCCCTCCGCAGCCTCGCGGTACGCTTCGTCGCCGGTGGTTGCATACAGTTCGCAGGCCGCCCAGAAACGCTCGTCGTGATCCTCGCCGTCGCCGTAGAAGCCGGTGTGAAGACCCATCGGATTGCGATAGGGCCGTCTCTCCGGATGCGCGGTCAACCACTCCCAGCCGAACTTTGCCGACGCAAGACACCGGTCCGCAAACGCCTCGTCATAGGCGCGGTACACGCGGGACGCCAGCGCCAGCGCCGCAACCGCATCGCCGGTGGCACACCGCGAGATCGGCGAGAGGTACTCCGGCACCGTGTCGTCCTCGGGCATGATAAAGTCCGCAAACTTCTCCGTCGTCAGTTTGTGATAAAAGGCTCCGTCCGCCCGCTGCATCTGCAACATCCAATCGAGTTCGAAGCGCGTCTCGTTCAAGATGTCCGGCACGCCGTTTCCGCTCTCGGGAATGTTCAGGTCGTCGCTGCAACCCGCAGGGAACAGCTTCCAGGCGTACAGAAGATGGCCCACCGTAACCGCGCCGGGGCCGACGTATTTGCCGAAGTCGCCGGCGTCATGCCAGCCGCCCTTGATTCTGCGGGGCGCGGGCGCCTCGCCGTAGGGCTCCTCCGGCGGAATCTCCAGCATCTTAAGGAAAAACGGCGGAATCTTCGCCTTCACATCCTCCGGGATCGGCGGCTCGGGCTTTCGCCACTCCTCAACAAGCCCGGTGTGGCACGCCGGATGCTTGTAAATGCCCGCATGTTCCTCCGAAAGCTCGTCGCACCGCTGAAAATACAGCCCCTTAATGAGCGCATCGGTCACCTCGCGCCACGGCTTTTTTGAAACCGTAATCTCCCGGCTTTCCCCGGCGCCGGAGAGCGTGTACTTTCCCGGTGCAAGGTCGCCGAGGGAAAGAAGGGCTACCGTGTCGCCGGACGCTTCATCCTGCTTCGGCGTTACGTTTGCAAACGTCGCGACCGTCATACCGTTCTCCGCCGTGAGGACATAGTCCCCTGCAGCGGTCACCGCCACCTCTTTCGGAAGCATCGGCGCGTACCCGAGCTGGTTTATCCGAATGCACGGCAACGCCTCTCCTGTCTTCGGATCCTGCCATAAAAGCGGTCTCCCAGCCCCGTTTTTGGTCTTTTTCATGCTCCACCCCCTGGAATGATTATGATAAAAGTATTACAGCATCATGCGGTAAATCTGCGTGCACGCCTCCGTGTCAAGCGTGAGGAAGCCGCCGATGGTGCCCTTGCCGCCGTCGCCGTAGCAAAGAGTCTCCACAAGCTTCGGAATGTCCTCTTCCTTCGCCCCGAGCTCCGCGAAATTGCGCGGCATCCCAAGTCCCGTCAGGAAATTCTGCAGCGCCCGAATGCCGGCCTTCGCCGTCACTTCCGGATGCGCAAAATCCATCGGGCACCCCCAGACACGGTTCGCCACCTGCGCAAACCGCATCACTGCCTGCGGCAGCTCATAGGCAAATACCGCCGGCATGGTCACTGCAAGCCCCGCGCCGTGAGCGCAGTCATAAAGTGCCGAGAGCTCATGCTCAATCTGATGGCTGAGCCAGTCCTGGCTGCGGCCGACGCCGCAGGAGTTGTTATGCGCCATCGTGCCTGCCCACATGATGTTGGCCCGCGCCTCATAGTTGTCCGGATTCTCAATCACACGGGGACCTTCATGGATGAGCGTCATCATCAAAGCCTCAATCATCCGGTCGGTCACCTCGACCTCCTCCGTGTGGGTCATGTAGCGCTCATAGAGATGCGCCATGATATCGGTGATACCTGCGGCGGTCTGGTACGGCGGAAGTGTCTGCGTCAGCGCCGGATTCAGAATACTGAACTTCGGCCGCAGCTCGTTGCTTCCCGTGCCTCTCTTGAACATGCCTTCCTCTTTCGTGATGACGCTGTCGCCGCTGCCCTCGCTGCCGGCCGCCGCAATCGTCAGCACCGTACCCACCGGAAGTGCCTTCGAAACATAGGCCTTTCCGCAGTAGAAATCCCAGAAATCGCCGTCGTACAGCGTGCCTGCCGCAATCGCCTTCGACGAGTCGATTGCACTGCCGCCGCCAACCGCGAGGATGAAATCCACGCCTTCCTTACGGCACAACTCAATACCTTCGTACACAAGACCGCTCCGCGGATTCGGCTTCACGCCGCCGAGCTCCACATACGGAATGCCTTCCTTCGCAAGAGACGCCTCCACGCGCCCCAAAAGCCCGGAGCGCACAGCGCTGCCGCCGCCGTAATGAATCAGCACCTTCGTGCCGCCGAAGCGCTTCACATACGCCCCCGCCTTGTTCTCCGTCTCCTTCCCGAACACAAAACACGTCGGCGAATAAAACTCAAAATTGTTCATATAAACCCTTTTTCCGGCCTACGCTCTCCCGCGTAAGCCTTTTATTAATTTTAGTGGCTGAAAACCAATCTGTCAACCGTTTCGCACATCCCTCCCAGCCTTCCTTTTCCTGCGCCACTGCTGCCTCCGGGCAGGGAAGCTGCTCCGAAGAAGCATGTGACTCACGGAGACTGCGTAATAGCAGATGCGTCCCTCGGACGCAGATGATATTATGCAGGATTCGGGAGGGCTATCTTAGCGCGCGTGAGGCCGCGCAGGGCGTTTCGAAGCTGTTTGAGGACGCCGGCACAGCAAGAAAAAGCTTCAAAAAAGCAAGGAACGCCGGCGGACGAGTTCTGCAGAAACGCCCTCGCCTCAGCGGCCGAGCGGCACGCTTAGATTCCCTGAACCTGCGCCTTCGGAGCAGCTTCCCTGCCCATGGACGGCAGCGGCTTACAGGGAATCAACCGGCATACGGGCTGTCGAACTCGGTCTCGCATTTGCGGACGGCACTCTCCAGCGTCATCCCCACGAAGGACTGCGCCGTGAGGTGCCGGCCCGATTTCTTATCGTCGGCAAATACGCCCACCACGATGCCGGGAATGGTGCTCTCCGGAGCGTTGGGGGCGCCGGGCCCGCCGAGGTCGGTGCGGCACCAGCCGGGATCCGCCAGGTTGATCATCACGTCGGTGCCCTGCACGGTGAAGCCGAGGTCGATGGTGATTTTATCAAGCGCCGCCTTGCTTGCGGAATAGCCGGCCTGGCAAACGTCAAGGGCGATACCGCTTGTTGTGTTGACGATGCGGCCCGAACCGCGGGCAATCATCTTGGGCATAAAATGATAGCAAATCATGGCCGGTGCGATGGTATTTACCGCGAAGCTCACCTCGTAGTCCTCCACCGGCGTCTGAAAATAGTTCTTTCGATAGGCAATCTGGAGTCCTGCGTTGTTGAGGACGATGTCCACGGGCACCTCCAGCCCGTCGATTTCCTCACACATCCGCTTAACGGCAGCGAGGTCCCCGAGGTCGGCCTCCACCGCATAAGCCTGTACCCCGTAGGCCTTCACCTCCCGCATCACCTTCTCCGTGTGCTCCAGACTCCGGCTGTGCAGAATCAGATTGCAGCCCTGGCGCGCCATAAACTGCGCGGTGAGAAAGCCGATTCCCCGCGCGGCGCCCGTAATCAACGCCCATTTTCCCTTTACGTCATACATAACAAATCCTTTCCGCGCGCCCGGCGCTAACGTTTTCATAGCAAAAGTATCGCTCTTTGACTTGATTTTCAATGGATTTAGGAATACACTTTATGTTGAATATTGTTCTAAATATTGATCTTATTGATCTTCCGAATTTTGTTCCATAAAATCCGCAACGATTTCCGTATCTATTGCAGACCGGCCTAAGACCCGTGAAAACGTATTCGGAATCAGGAATTCGGGAAAGGAGTTTTCATGACGGATCTTGAGTTCTCGGATTGCCTCGAAGCAATTCGAAAACGCAATCAGGACGGTTTGGTACGCATATACAATGAGTATTCTGCGTATCTGTTTCAGGTTGTCCTGGCGGTCGTGGAACAGCGGGAAGACGCAGAAGATGTAACTTCCGATTTGTTTCTTCGGCTTTGGGAATCCCCTCCTGCATACCGGCCCGGCAACGGCCATCGCGGTTTCCTCGCAACCATCGCAAGGAACCGTGCAATCGACCGGCTGCGCAGAGACCGGCGCACCATCTCCATCGATATGACGGAGGAGGTTGACCTCGGTGCCGTGCCTTCCTCGGAGGAAGACATTGTCAACGAGATCGCCGTGGAGGAAGTTCTTAAGATGATGTCGCCGGCAGAGCGGGAAATCGTCTCCATGAAACATCTGATGGGACTGACTTTCCGGGAGATTGCAGAGGCGACAGGAAAGCCCCAGGGCACCGTGGCATGGATTTACCGCGAGTGCGTGAAGAAAATAAGGAGGTGCGGGTATGACAGATGACAATCGAAACCTTCCCGAGTGGGAACGGGCATTTGACGAATACGCCAAGAACAATGCCCCCGATCTGCTGCCCGGGATTCTGCAAAAGATTAATGCTTCGCAGAATATAACACCTGCCGGGGGTCCGGCATCCGTACAGGATCCGGAGCTTACGAGAGAACCGTTGCAGACCGTGAAGGGCGGCGCCGAAAAGAAGCCGTTCTATCTGCGAAAGAATTTCCTGCGGGCGGCCACCGGCGTTGTGGCGGCTGGAATCCTGATCGGACTTCTCCTCCTCATCCCGAACTCCCTGCGGGCAACCAAGCGGGATACGATGAGTCCGGCAAGCGATCAGCTCGGATTGTCCAACGAAGTGGACTCGAACAAAACCGTAACCCCCACCGTACCTACCCAGGTGGCAGAGCTTACGGATTTTCCTCAGGATGACAGACCGGCCGACACAAAATACAAGTATGTGTATTCTATAGCTCCGTATAGCAGCCAAAACAAGGGCGCCTCGGAACCTTACGAGGAAGAGGCGACCAAGCCGATTGAACTTGCGAATGTGACCATCGGCGAAAAGCTGGATTCGGACAGTGACAGCTTCTACCTGATTCTTGTGAATGAAACGGTAAGCGATTCCATCCTTGTTCACTGGTCCGGCGCAGTTCCGGGCACGCAGTACAAAAACATGATTCTTGCTCCGGTATCCTTTACCGCAAGATACAAGGATAACACCTATGAAATCCGGGATGTTCTCTCGGCGGAGTAATCAAACACACAAACAAAAGATGCCGTAGCTTCGGGCTGCGGCATCTTCTTATTTGCTCTTATTCTCTTAATTGCGAAGAGGATTACTCGGTCTTCTGCTCGTCCTCGTGGTCTTCCTCTTCCTCGGTGTGGATTGTCGCCTTCAGGGCTTCCATCACCTTGTAGCACTTGCACTCAAGCATCATGTACGGCTCGCCGTACTCCTTCTTGATGTCCTCCATGGTGAAGCTTTCCGTCTCGTAGTTATCCTTGAAATACGCCTCGGCGTCTTCCTTCGTGCAGGTAAGTCCCAGCTTGTCAAATGCGGCGAGAAGCACAAGCTCCTGCTTCACATTCGATTCCGCGCTCTTCTTCATCTCCTCCTTGAACGCCTTCTTGCTGCCGTAGTACTCATACACATTGGCCTGCGTGTAAAGGCCCATCTTCTTGTACGCCTCGAACTGCTCCGTCGTAACATTGCTCATGATCTGCGTCCAGTTCTTGACGTACTTGCTCGGAAGCTCTCCGATCTTCGACTGCTCCAAAAGCCAATTCGAAATCTTCCCCTCGACGCCGTTGTGGTAACTGTTGTGCTGCAGGTATTCAGTCAGGTAAGCGCGGTAGCCGTCCACGGTGTGGGCGTATTTGTCGCCGAGCTTCTCCGCAAAATACTTCTCAACATTCTCGTCCGTCAGCATCGCAAGGTATGCGGCCTCCGCCTCGGATTCCTCCTTGACGTCCGGTCTCTCTGCCTCCGGAATCACGGACTTCAACTCCATGGCAATCCGGGAGTTGATGGTCGCATCCGTGGGCTTGAAGTCGTCATACTTTACCGGCAATGTCGAAAGATCCGGAATGGTGACTTCCTTCGAAATATCGTAATCCTTAATATTTCCTTCACTGGTCAGGTACTTGCTGTAATCGTTAACCTTCGACTTGATATGGTTCATTACAAGGAAAACGATCACCAATACCGCAACGGGAATCAAAATAATCAGACCAAGGTCAAATGCCGCCTTGGCTCTCGCCTTGCTCCGTGCCTTTGCACTTCTCTTCTTCGCCGCCAATCTGCTCTCAATACTCATAAGTAAACCTCCGCCCGCACCACACGGGTTCTAATTCTATCGCCTGTTTACAGACTTTAACAGTGTATCACGATTCCCCGGAAAATGCAACCTTATTCCGCCCGTCATTCCCACGGTTTTCCTTTCTCTGCGGCTGCCTCTCCGGCCCCGACGGAAAACTCCGGGATGAAGCTCTCCGAAGCGGTGGCGCCGACCTGAATGAAGGCGTTGATGACGCCCAATTCTCTCGCGTAATCCACGACCCGGTCGTACTCATACCGCGTAAGGCGGCGGTTCAATTCCGGGTACGGCAGCTCCCTCGCCGGGGGCGTGTACTGGTTTAAAATGCTTTGGTAGATGCGGTCGCCGTAGGTCTCGTAGAGATACCGCACAACGGCCATGGATTCCTCGCGGTGGCCGGGCAAGACCAGGTGCCGCACAATCACGCCGCGAGTCATATACCCTTCCGCGTCAAACTCCGGCTCTCCCGCATGCTCAACCATCTTTGCGATGGCCCGCTTCGCAACCTCCGGGTAGTCCGCTGCCCCCGAGAAGCGCTTCGCAAGGTCGCTGTCCAGATACTTCAGATCCGGCATATAAATATCGATGTCCTCCGCCATAAGCGCCAGCGTCTCCTCGCTCTCGTAGCCGCCGGAATTCCACAAAATCGGAATCCGAAGCCCCTGCCTCTTCGCAATGGCAACGGTCTCGCGCACCGGCACAGCCCACTGTTCCGCCGTCACTAAGTTGATGTTCGCGGCGCCCTCCTCCTGAAGCCGTAGAAATTCCTCCGCAAGCTCCGCGGGGGTGTAAGCGCGCCCCGTATCCCCGCGGCTGATGGCGCTGTTCTGGCAGAAGATGCACCGCAGCGGACACCCCGCGAAAAATACGGCCCCGGATCCGCGGCTTCCGCTTATGCACGGTTCCTCCCACATATGCAGGGCGGCTCTGGCCACACGCATCGTGTCGCCGCAGCCGCAGGCGCCTTTTTGCACGGCGCGGTCGACGCCGCAGCCGCGCGGGCAGAGGTTACATTTTCGCATGTTGGGAATCTGCATTTCCGCTCTCCCTGTCATATTGTCCTAAAGTTTCATGGAAATCGTCAGGCTTCCGTCCGCCGTCACTCTCGCAAGGCTCCCCATCAAAAGAGGCATCTGCGGTGGAAGATGTCCGATGTCCGCATCCATCACAATCGGTACGCCAAACTCCCCGAGCACGTCGATTACCGCATGGTAATGATCCAGTCCCATAATCTCCTGCCCATAGCAAAGCGGACGTCCAATCAAAAAGCCCTTCACGTTCGCAAACCAGCCCGCCTCGCGGAGCTGCCACAGCGCCCTTCGGATGGAGAAGACATTCAGATCACAGCTCTCCAGGACCCACACGATTCCCTCGTCCTTATGCTGCTTTGCGTAGCCGATCGGGTCGGCATACGGAGTCCCGCACAGAACCTGAAGGCAATCCAGGCAGCCGCCTACCAAGCGACCTTCAAAGCGAACTGCGGAATCCGTTTGTTCTACTCCTGTAGAACCATTAATATACTTGCGAATTCCCGCTGTTTGCACACAGTTGTACGGCGCAAGCGGATGCTCCTCATCCTTCTTGCCGTCATCGATTCCCTGCCATGCATCGTATCCTGTGACCGTAGTAATCCTGCCCTGAAGCAGGGCAAGCGCATCCGCAATCGATGCATGCCACGGTTCCATGCCGAATGCAGCCGCACTCGGTCCGTAAAGCCCGTAACCGTCACACTTCGTCACATACGGAAAGATGAAATTCGTAATGTCGGAATATCCCATCAACAGTTTCTTCCGGCCGCTGCGGATGCGCTCCCAATCCACCTTCGCGATGGTCTCGCACATCATCTCTCCGCCGCCGCAGGCCATCAGCGCATCGATGTCATCCCGAAGGAACATCTCCGTAAGCTCCGCCGCGCACTCCGCGGGCGGCGCCGAGATGCCGATGCCGTCCGAGCGGTAGCAGTTCGGTCCGAGGACCGTGGTAAAGCCCATCTCCTGCAGCTTGGAAAGCCCGTGATTAAATGCCGTCTTATACGGCTCGGTAGCACATCCGAAGGACGGTGCAACGAACCCGATGGTTCCTCCGTCCGGTAAAAAGATTCCCATAAGTTTTCTCCTGTGGTTATTTCCGAAAAGTATAGCATACTCCGGCCCGAAACGCAATAAACGCGGCTCCCGTAGGGAAACCGCGTCTTGCTCCAAAGTGTCTCTTTTCTTCCGGCAGAAGCTCTGCCGTGGGGTTTGTCAATGTGTTATGCGCTTACAGCAGATGCGCGCGAATCTCCTCGCCGCTCAAGGGGCTTAAGTACGCCGGCGCGATGTCAAATACGGTCTTGCAACCGCTCACACCCTCTGCCGAGAGTCTTGCAACCGCACGGGCATAGGCAACGATAACGCTCGAGGTAAACTCCGGGTTCGAGTCAAGCTTTAAGCTGTACTCGATGACGTGCTTGTTCTCGCCGTTCCATCCGGTCTTGCCGGAGCGAATCACGAAACCGCCGTGCGGAATGCCCGCATGGTCGCGCTCAAGCTCCTCTTCGCTGATGAAATGCACCGTCGTATCGTAGTCTGCGAAATAGTTGGGCATCGTCTTGATGGCGTTCTCAACCGCTGCCGGATCCGCGCCCTCCTCGAGAACCACGAAGCACTCTCTCACGTGCTTCTGTCTCGTAGTGAGCTCAGGATTCGCACCGGAGCGAACCGCCTCCAGTGCGGACTCCACCGGAATCGTGTACTGCTTGCCGTTCTTTACGCCCGGCACACGGCGGATGGCGTCGGAATGGCCCTGGGAAACGCCCTTGCCCCAGAAGGTATAGTCCTTGCCGTCAGGCAGAATGCAGTTTGCATACAGGCGGTTAAGGGAGAACATACCCGGATCCCAGCCGCAGGAGATCAATGCAACCTTGCCTGCTGCCTTCGCCGCAGCGTCCACATTCGCAAAATGCTCCGGGATGCGTGCGTGGGTATCAAAACTGTCTACAACGTTGAAGAGCTTCGCGTACTCCGGGGTCTGCTTCGGAAGATCCGTAGCGCTACCGCCGCAGATAATCATGACGTCGATCTTGTCCTTCCAGTCCGCTACGTCTGCCACCGAGGCCACCGTAGCACCCGGCGTGAGGATCTTCACAGTCTGCGGATCGCGTCTTGTGAACACCGCCACAAGCTCCGTATCTTCATTTTGTTTCACGGCACACTCGACGCCCCGGCCGAGGTTGCCGTATCCGATGATTCCTATTCTTACCATGGTATCACACCCTCCGATTGGAAATTGCAGGTCGACATGGCTCGCCTGCTCACAGCACATAGGATACCACCGTTCTTTGCATTTGTAAATACAAAATTAATACTTGTATACAAAAATACATTTGTTGAATTTGTCGAACTGAATCAATCAATTGTTGACACGTACTGCCATCCGGACCGCACGGACCACTGGTTGTCCTCGGTGCGGCAGGTCATCTCGATCATACTCACCAAGTACCCTCTGTTGTCATACTCAAAGAAGGTGTTGTAGCGGTGCGTCGTGTCTCCGGTGATGGTCATGACGATAGTGCGGAGCCGCTCGCCGTCATAGTTCATATCCAGCCGCAGGTACGGGCTTCCCATGGAGAAGCTGTCGTTGTAATGGTACGTGAGCACGGTCTCCGGGCGTCCCTCCTCGCCGAAGATCAGCACGCGGTTGTCGCCCTTTAAGACAAATTCATACTCCACCACGCGGGTTCCGTCCGCTGCCCGTCCGACGCGGTAGCTGTCGTAGGGCGTTGCACCTTCCGTCGTGATGATATACTCCTGCATGTACACGGGGTTCTCATCTGCGTCGTACCCGACGGCAACCATGTTCTGCTCGGCATCTCTGGGGTTGATAAACAGCCTCGTGGAGACGATTTCGCTGTAGGTGATGGTTGTGTATTGGCGGTCCTTGCGCCCGTCCTCAAACGTGAACTTCTTTTTGTACCGGGCAATGGCGTTCTCATTCGTTTCCGCAGGAATCTTCACACGGCTTCTGTCCAGGGGATCAATATGCGAATCCCAGTAATCGTTGAGAATTGCCTCTGAGAGCGTCACCCAGTCCTCGGCCTTCATCGAGATTGTTCCGGCGGTCACGATGTCCGCGGGAATCTCCTCCGTGGTAGCATCCTTACGCATGTATCCGAAGGTTTCGTTGCGGTACTGCACCATGTACCAGTCATCGTCGCTGAAGACGCTGGTATCAAGGCTGATTGCGACAAATTCACCCACCTGTACGTCATCGAGCTTCCTCGATTCCTCGTAAGGGTCCGCATAGATGGCGGTCTCGCGGGTCACATACACCACGCCTTCAAGCTTGTAGGAATCGCCGAGAATCGGGGTAGGCGTCAGTGTTGCGGTCGGAGTCGGTTCCCCGGTCAGATCCGGCGTCGGCGTCGGTTCCCCGGTGGGCTCCGTTGTCAACTCAGGTGTCGGAGTAGGCTCCTCCGTCGGGGTTGCCGGAACTTCCGTGGGCGTTGCAGGCACATCCGTCGGCGTCGCGGCAGGCGTCTCCGTTGCCGCGGGCTCCGTGGGCACGGCCGTGGGCGTTTCCGTGGGAGCATCCGTCGGTGTCAGGGCCCCCACCGGCTTTGTCGGCGTCGGCGTGGGCTCGTCCTTATCTCCTGTTTTTTGGCACGCCGCAAGGCACAGCACAAGGGCAGTGATTAGCAGCGCAAGCTTCCACTTTCGAAGCATCTTCATTTCCTTTCATTCCTCCTTATCCCACAGTCGGCTCCGCTCCTCTGTCCCGGTAATACTCGTGGACGAGGCTTCGGAAGCCGTAGCTTTTAATGGTTTCATAGCGAAGCCGGTAGTTCGCTTTGGTATGCTTTCCGGTGGCGATGAACCGGATGTTCTCCACCATGTATCGATCCAGCACCGACAGGCTGTCAGCGGTTGTGATCACAGGGAAGAACCACCGCGCCCAGGTCAGCTCGTTCTCGTTTTTGTTGTCGTAGAATTTGGCGTTGTAATGCCGGATGTAAGCGCGGATGGCGCGCTCGTCGCCCGCGTTGTTGCGGCATTTCCAGCGGTAAAGCTTCCGCGCTTTCCGCCGCATCTTTCCCTTCAGTTTCCGGACCGAGGCCTCCGAGACATCAATCACGCCGTCGCAATACGTGACGCCTAAGAATGTCCACGCCTCGTGGGCCCCCGACGCAAAGACCTTCTTCGGGTTCACCGTAAGGCCGCGGGCCGCGAGGGTTTCCTCGATATACGCCTTCTGTTTGGCAAGCTCCTCCTGCGTGTCCGCGAAAACGATGATGTCGTCCGAATAGCGGGCATACAAAACCCCGGCATCGTACATGTGCCGGTCCATGTCGCTCAGATAGAGATTTGCCAAAAACGACGACAGCGGAATGCCCGCCATAATGCCCTTCCGGTCCTCGCGCAGATTCCCCTCGTCGATGACATAAGGATTTTCGAGAATCGCCTCGATCAAGCCGCACAGAAGCGGTTCCGCGGCAAGCACTTTCCGCACCATGGGAACCATCTGCGAAACGTCCACCGAGTTGAAGTAATCGTGGATATCCAGCTTGTAGGCGAGGCGTTCCGAAACGTCTCTGCGTCGCGTGAGATATGCCATCGCCTTCTTGACGCCGCTGTTTACGCGGAAGGAAAAAAGGTTCGGGGCGAAGAGGTCGTCATAGCGGTGGAGATGATACGCGATCATCTTCAGAAGAAGGTTGCAATCGTCGGCAAATGTGTACACAACGCGCTTCTTCTCGCTCCCCATCTTGTTGATAATCCGGCGCTCCGCACAGGGGAACGTCCCCTGCGAGAGCCATTGCGTCAGGGGCTTTTGGTAGGCCTTCGCGTCGATCTGCCGGCGCAGCTGCGAAAGCTCGCGCTTTGTGATGTGCTCTCTGCCGGCACAGTACGCGTAGTACGCTTCCCAAACCTCGGGCGATTCCAATGTCTGCAGAAACTCCATCCAAACCTCCTGAAATGCCCCGGAAAGGCGAAGTGTGAGAAGCCCGCGTAAAAACGGACGTCCCACACCGGTTCATTCATGCCGTGCCCATCGGGAAAGCGTCCGCCCCCCGATGAGCGCATCGTAATAAAGAGAAGAAATCTTTAAAGTTAGGAAAATTTCCTAACTTACCAGGCGATACACGGCCGACTACCTGCACAGTGCCACAAGGGCCGTGCTGCGCCCGCTGCAGGTGCAATGAAATGCATTCTTCCCGAATTACCGTCAAAACGCCAGATTCTCGCGGATTCTGTTCACCACATAATCCTCATGATCCGGGTATTCAATAAAGAAATTGATGTGCTTAAGGCCTGCCTTCCACCCGCAATAGGTGTGGAGTCCCTTCTTGTAACCGTACTTGCTCTGCAGCGAGATTACAAGAGCAATCGCTCCGTTTTTACGCATGACAAACGTATACGGGGGATACACGACGCGCTGTCCCGGAACAACCTGTGCGAAAGGAACATTCTCCTCCACGGTGTACTCCGGAAAATACTTCGCAAGAATCGGACGGAAATAGTCGATGTCATGCTTATAGTCGATATCCCACTCGCGCTCCGGCGATGTCGCATTGTCAATCACCTGCGCGGCTACGGGCGTGGTCATGGGCTGTCCTGCAGGTGCCTGCGGGGCAACCGGCTGGTTCTGGCCGGAATTGAGCGCTGTGTGAACAACGCCGGTCACGGCATTCTCCACCTTCTTCTCCACTTCTCTTCTGAAAATCCTCTTGAGCAGCGAATCCAACATACGTAAACCCTCCGTGTTCGATGCAAAGTAGCCTTCCCCTGCGCGCCGGATTCCGGACGCGGGCAGTGAAACACTCTACAGCCATTATACGGGGTATCGGTTGTATTTGCAACAAAAATGTATTCGCCGAAAAAGGCGCCTGTGAAAGCATCTTTCGGGCGATTTGTCATTCTGCCGTATATCCTTGCGCATTGATCGCGGCCACCAGCGATTCGCGCGTAACCGTATCGTCCGCGGTCACCGCCGCGCACTCCTCCGCACGGCTCACCCGCGCGTCCGAAACGCCGGGGATCTCCAGTAAGCACTTCCGCACACGCGCCTCACAGTGCTCGCACATCATGCCTTTTACCGTCACAACGATCTCTTTCATCGGTTCTCCTTTCTGCTGTCTCTCCGCTTCTTCCGCATGCACTTTCTCCGCTTCCTCCGCATGCGCTTTCTCCGCTTCCTCCGCATGCGTCTTCTCGCTGTCTCCGCCCGGCACCTCCGGGTATCTCCAGCGGTTTAAGCGCAGCGCATTGGTCACAACCAAAAGGCTTGAGACGCTCATCGCCGCCGCGCCGAACATCGGGTTTAACTCCCAGCCGAAGAGGTGCACAAAGGCACCTGCCGCCAAAGGAATTCCGAAGAGGTTATAAACAAGCGCCCACGCCAAATTCTGCCGTATGTTGCGCAGCGTCCTGCGGCTTAAGTCGATGGCTGCGCACACATCCGTAAGCTTCCGGTTCATCACAACGACATCCGCCGCATCGATTGCGACCTCGGTCCCTGCGCCGATGGCAATTCCGATATCCGCCGCCGTCAGTGCCGGTGCATCGTTGATGCCGTCGCCGACCATCGCAACGACCCTGCCCTCCGCCTGAAGATCCCGGATGACCTGCTGCTTCTCCTCCGGAAGCACCTCCGCGCGAACCTTCGCGATTCCGGCCTTTCCGGCAATCACCTTTGCGGTCGCTGCGCGGTCTCCGGTCACCATCACGGTGTCGATATTCATCTTCGCAAGAAGCGCAACCGCCCCGCTGCTGTCGCTTCGGATGGTGTCCGCCACGGCAATCATTCCAAGGTACTTTCCGTCCGCCGCAAAAAACAGCGGTGTCTTTCCTTCGTCGGCCGATTTGTTCGCCGCGGAAACCGCAGATGCCGGAAGTACGTCGGCCAAAAGCTTCGCGTTTCCGCCGCGGATGGTCTTCCCGCGGTAGCTTGCTTCGATGCCGCTTCCGGATAACGCCTTCGAAACCTCCGGTTTTTCGGAGAGGACTTTCTCGGGTGCTTTGGCAATCACTGCCTTCGCAAGCGGATGTTCGCTGCCGCTCTCCGCAATCGCCGCGAGGGTAAGGAGCTCCTCCTCACTCACGCCGTCCGCAGGGACGATGTCCGTAACTACCGGAATGCCCTCCGTGACGGTTCCCGTCTTGTCAAACGCAACCGTCTGTGCGCGTCCGCAATGCTCTAAGGACGCGGCGTCCTTAAAGAGAATACCGTGCTTTGCGCCGACGCCGCTGCCGACCATGATGGCCACCGGGGTTGCGAGCCCGAGCGCGCAAGGGCAGCTGATAACCAGAACAGAGACGCCTCGCGCGAGGGCGTAACCGAAGGTCTGTCCCACCAGAATCCAGATTACGGTAGCGAAGATTGCAATTACAATCACCACGGGGACAAATACACCCGCGATGCGGTCCGCCATGCTGGCAATCGGCGCTTTCGTAGCCGTCGCGTCGCTCACCATGCGGATGATCTTCGAAAGGGTATTATCCTCTCCGACTGCCGTGGCCCGGCACAAAAGCCGCCCGGAGCGGTTCAGCGTAGCGGTTGCCACGTTGTCTCCCACTGCCTTGTCCACGGGGATGCTCTCACCCGTGAGAGCCGATTCATCGATTGCGCTCTCGCCCTCAATCACAATGCCGTCTGCGGGGACCGCGTCCCCCGGCAAAACCTCAAAGATATCTCCCACCTGCACTTCCGCCACGGGAACGATGACAACCGCTCCCTCCCGGACAACCCGGGCCTGCTTCGGAGCAAGGTTGTAAAGCCCCCGCAAGGCGTCCGTGGTGCGGCCCTTCGAGTACGCCTCCAACGTCTTTCCCACGGTGATCAATGCCAAAATCATCGCCGCGGAGTCAAAATAGAGGTTGGAGATAAGCGCCCCTGCCGCTGCCGCGTCGCCGCGGGATGTCGCAAGAAAGATACGCACCAGACCCGCGATACTGTACCCAAACGATGCCGCCGAACCGATGGCCACCAGCGTATCCATGTTCGGTGCGCCGTGTAAAAGGCCCTTCGCGCCGTTTCGGAAGAACCGGTTGTGGATTACCAAAACGACAGCGGCCAGGACTGCCTGCAGGGATGCATTTACCGCAGGTTTTTCCAGAAATGCCGGCATCGGAAGCCCGAACATCCGCCCCATCGCCAGGTACATCAAAAGAAGCACAAAACCGACCGAGAGAAACAGACTTCTCCGCAGCCGGCTAAATTCGGTGTTCACAAAAGGGTCTTCTTCCTTCGCGGTTTCCGGGGCCACGAAGCCGTATCCGGCGGCCGTGACCGCTGCGGCAATCTCCGCCTCGGAAGCCTCTCCCTCCACTCCGAGCTGGCCGCTTAATAGATTCACCGCGCAGGAAGAGACGCCCGGCACGGCGGAAACCGCCTTCTCCACCCGGGCGCTGCATGCTGCGCAACTCATCCCTGTCACTTTGTATGTTCTCATTCCGCATCCTCCCTGTCGGCGCGGCCGTAATAATGCATCTCCAAAAGCTCATACGCGACAGAATACCCGAGCTTCCGGTACAAACGGATCGCGGGCAGATTGTCGCCGTACACGGTCAGCCGTGCACATTGTGCATTTGCCTCAAAAAGCTTTCCGAACACATAGGTAAGAAGCCGCGTTGTAATCCCCTTGCGCCGGTAATCCGGGTCACAGAAGATATTCTCCGTGGCATACACCTCATCGGTAACCGGCCAGGTTGAAACCGCCGCCACCAGCCGGTCGTCGGCGATGGCAACCCACACATGGGCCTTCGGGTTCTTCAAGCGGAAGCGCATCTCGTTTTCGCTGTCGGGCTCCCCGAAACTGCGGGCATTGACCGTAAAATACTGCCTCCACTCGCTCTCGCTGTCGAAGAATTCGCGCAGCTCCGGCTCGTCCTCCTCCGCTCCGTCCGCAGGCTCCTCCTGCTCACGGTAAGGCTCGTACGCCGGTCCGCGGTCCTCCTCGGAGAGGGCGTCCGCCATATCGTCCTCAAGCCACTCGTCGGCTTCGTCGATCTCTCTTGTCATCACGGTCATCACGTTGCCGACGCGAAAGCCCTCGTCGAACAAAAGCTCCGTGTAAGCCGTGTCCTCTGCCTTCACCCAGACACGCAAAACCGGGGTTCTGCCCTCGGGATCCCGCAGTCTTCCGAAGCGGTACTGCAGCTCCTCCAACAGAAGGATTGCGGCTTCCGCCTCCTCGTCCGCGCCTGGCACCACGGCAAATTCCGCCCTCAGATACCGCACCTTGTCCTTGATTCCGCCGGCGCGGTAAGGGTTGGTGTCCGCAAGGAACCCCGCGCCTGCAAAAGCGCCGTCGCTTAAGGCAACGCACGCCGTATCCCGAAGAACGTCGGCGTGGATGCGCAACTCGCGCGCCATCTCAGCATTGATCTTCTCTACTTCACTCTCGTATCGCTCCCTGTAATTGACGATGGTTACCATGCTGCGCTCCTTTCCCCTAACGGGCCTGCAAGCCGTCCTCCGCCATGCCTTTTACGTTGGAATACGCCGTCTTCCCCGTCACTCCCGGAAGCCTTCCGATCTTGCCCGAGAGCGCCGAAATGATATCCTGCGGCGCATCCACCGCAACGCATATGATGTTCACGCCGCGCGCGCGGTAGGGCAACCCCATGCGGCCGATGATGTATTCGCCGTACTCATGCAGGATTGCGTTGAGCCGCTCTGCGGATTCCGTGTTCTCCACAATAATACTGATGACTGCCACCCGGGTCTCCATACGTAAACCACCTCCGTCTCTTTCGGCGTCCCGCCTTTCCGAAAACTGCGCCAGCGCGTGCCCTTTTTGTCGGAAAAATCACTCCTCCGTGCTCCACTCGTCCTTGTGGGCTTCCTTCCAGGCCTTGATCTCCTTAAGCCGGTCGGCCACCGCCGCCTCGGCACCGGACTGCTTCGGCCGGTAATACTCCCGTCCCGCCAGGGACTCCGGCAGACAGGGCATCGGGGTAAGGGCCCCTTCGTAGTTGTGTGCGTAGCGGTATCCCTTGCCGTAGTCAAGGTCCGCCATCAATTTGGTGGGCGCGTTCCGAATCCACAGCGGAACCGGCTCCGCAGGCTTCGTGCGAAGGTCCTCCGACACTTCCATGCAGGCCACCTCAAGGGCGTTGGATTTCGGCGCCATGGCAAGGTACGCCGCCGCATGGGCGATATGCACATTGCACTCCGGCACACCTAAGTAGTGGCAAGCCTGATACACATTGATTGCCACCGCCAAAGCGTTCGAGTCCGCGATGCCCACGTCCTCGCTTGCAAACCGCACTAAGCGGCGTGCGATATAGAGCGGGTCGTCCCCGCTGTCAAGCATCCGCAAAGCCCAGTACACCGCGGCGTCGGGGTCGGAATTCCGCATGGATTTATGCAGCGCGGAGATCAGATTGTAATGCTCCTCGCCGCTCTTATCGTAGAGGAGCGACTTGCGGCTTATGCACTGCGTCACCTGCTCGTCCGTGACGGTGATCCCCTCCGCGCTGATGGTGCCGTTGAGCACCGCCATCTCGAGGGTGTTCAACGCCGTTCTGGCGTCTCCGCCGGCAAATTCGGCGATCGCCCGAATCTGCTCCTCGCTCATTTGTACGTTATTGTTGCCGAAGCCCTCCGGCGATGCCAGCGCATGCTTCAAAAGCGTCACAATGTTGTCCGTCGTAAGCGGCTTTAAGACAAATACCTTACACCGCGAGAGAAGAGCTCCGTTGACCTCGAAGGAAGGATTTTCCGTGGTGGCGCCGATTAAGATGATGCTTCCCTTCTCAACGTAGGGGAGAAAGGCATCCTGCTGCGCCTTGTTGAAACGGTGAATCTCGTCCACGAACAAGACCGTGCGGATTCCGCGCATTGCGGCGTCCTCCGACTGTTTCATCACATCCTTGATTTCCTTGATTCCGCTGGTGACGGCGCTGAAGTTGATAAACTCCGACTTTGTCTGCCCGGCGATGATGCTGGCAAGCGTCGTCTTTCCGACGCCGGGCGGTCCCCAGAAGATCATTGAGGAGATCCGGTCGCTCTCAATCAGCGTCCGCAGCATGCAGCCTGGCCCCAAGAGGTGTTCCTGGCCGACGAACTCCGAAAGGGTCTTCGGGCGCACGCGGCCCGCCAAGGGCATGGTCTTTCGCGTTGGCTCTCCCATCATGTCAAACATGGATAACTGTTGCATTGCTTACTCCCTGTTTCTGTGCATCCCGCTTTTCTTCGCGGAACGCTTCTTCCCATCGTTCACCGATCGCTTCGCGTTCCCTTTCTTCTCCCCGTCGGCCTGCCGCTTCGCGGCACCCTTCTTCTCCTCGTCGGCCTGCCGCTTCGCGGCACCCTTCTTCGGAGCAGGTCTGCCACCATCTTCCTCGGAATAGACCACCTGCAGCTTGCGCTTCTTTTGATGGATGTTGTAACGCCGGATAGCGAACAGCACCACCCACACAAAGAAGAGTCCTCCGATGGCGCCGCAGATGACGAAGACGGCCTTCCGGGTCAGGCCCACCTGCTCATAAATCGGCACCTTCGCCTTTGTTCCGGTCTCCTCCTTCGTGAGGGATTCCGGCGCGAAGATGACCACGGCGTCGATTCCGATGCCGCCCTCAACCTGCCCCCGGTCGGTGATTTTTACGTAACGCGGCTTCACGGACGCAGGTATGTTGGTATACTTGTCCGCCCCCGTGAACTCCGTATTTTTCATTTCCACTTCATACCACTTGACGGCGTCCGCCGACAGCGAAACCGTCATCTGGTCCGAGTTCGCTCCCGTGGTAAATACATGCAAAAAGACTCCCGCGGAATCGCGAATCACAGCGTTGAAATCAAGGATTACCGATCCCCCGACGCCCAGTTTAAGCGCCCCCTGACCGGTCTCTGCGTTGTAGTCCGGCCAGCCGAGAATCTGTTCCATCTCCGATTTCGTCACTTCCGCATCCCGATTTTTGCCGGGCGTAAACCGAAGCACGCCGTTTGCGCAGGCCGAACCGGCCAAGAGAATCTCGTTGCCGAAGGCGTCTGTGTGCATCGCCTCGTGCTCTTTCTCCACGGAATAATACACCGGCCCATACTCCTTCGGGGCCTCCGTGGGCGTCGCGGTAGGTTCCGGCGTCGGCGTTTTCCCGGCGCTTGCCACGCTCATCGAAAGAAGCAAAACCGCAAGAACGATCCATGCAATTGTCCGTTGTCTCCGTCGCACCTGCCAGACTCCTTCCCCGGTTCCGCGATGAGCTTCCGCGCCGCGAAACCTTACTTTGCTCCGCGGCGGTTTCCGCCGCCGCAAGCGTTATTGCTTTTCCTCCTCCAACCGGATCTCATACGTCTCCGGGTCGCACACAATCACCTTGTTCTCGGTGATTGCACGGAAGAGGTAGTATTTTTCGTACTCTGTCGCGTAAACGGGCAGAACTCCGAGGGTCCGGCCGTTGCTTCCGGTGGTGGAGGACTGCTCCCGGATCTTGTAGCTTACAATCGCTCCGTTCTCCTCGATGCTGGTGTAAAGCAGCATGTAAATCTCACCGTCCACCATCACGCTCTTGTTGAGGGTCTTGCCCATGGCCCGCATGGTATCCGACATCACGAAGAGGTCTCCGAAGAAGTCGTGTTCCTTCTCCGCTTCCTTCCGCGCTGCCTCCTTGCGAAGCTGCGCCCGCTCCTCATAGCTGCGCTCATCCCGGGTCTCCGTCTTATGGATTAGCATGCGCTTCTCCTCCTCGCGGAGTTCCTCGGCCGTCTTCTGCCGCTCGGGAATGAACGTCTCCATATATTCCGTGAGAGTCATTTTCTCCGTTCCGTCGGGCTCAAACGCTCCCTTGTACTTCTCCTTCACGGCAAATACACGGTAATCGCTGGTGTCCACCTTGTACCGCTCCTGTGGAGGCGCATACAGTGTCTCCCGCGGAGCTTCCCCGAGGGTATCGATCTTCTCGGGAACGCTTCCGGAAATGCGGCGAAGCACCTCGTCCGCCTTCGTCTCCTCGCCGGCGGGCTTTTCGGGCTTGCGGGTCGGCCGATTGTAATACATCGAATCGTCGACTTCCTGCTGCTTCGCCTTCTCCTTGCGAATCTTCCCGAAATACGCCGCAGCCGCTGCCGCCGCGCTCATGCCGTTCTCCTTCAGCGCCGCCGGCGCGGGTTCTGCTGCCGGAGCAACCGGTTCCGCAGGTGCAGCCGCTTCTGCCGCTGCCGCAATTGCTGCCGGTGCCGCTGTAACTGTCTCTGCCGTAGCTGTTGTTGCCGCTGCGACTGTTTCAGCTGTTGCCGCTGCGACTGTCTCCGCTGCTGCCTCTACAGGTACAGCCGCTACAGGTGCAGCTGTCCCGGGGGCCTCTACAGGTACTGTCTCTGCTGCCGCAGTCTCCAAAGCCGCAGGGGCGGCCTCCGCAAGGACGCCGTCGCTCTCCGGGTCGATGGTCGTCGCAATTGCGATGCAGAGCGCCTTCACAATCTGCTCAACGCTCATGCAGGGGTCTTTTGCAGGATCCGCGCACTGCTCCGGAAGGCACGGCACGTGGATGAATCCGCAGGAAGCGTTCGGAAACTCGGTTTCCCGCATGCGAAGCATCTGGTACATCAGACAGTTGCACACAAAGGTGCCTGCCGAGTGCGAAACCTCCGCCGGGATGCCGGCGTTTCCTAAGTTCTTTACAATCTTTTCAATCGGCAGCGTCGCCCTGTAGGACGGCGCGCCGCTCATCTCAATGGACCGGTACAGCCAGAGGTTGTGGTCGTTGTCCTCGGACTCCGCATGGGCGTAATTTCCCGCCGTGGATTCGACGCGAATCGCCGAAGCGCCTGCATTCTGACCGACGCAAATCACGATGTCCGGCTGACACTCCCGAATCTTCGCCAAAAGAATCTTGTCGCTTCTGGTGTACGAAACCGGCAGGATTGCCTTCACAATCGTGTGTCCGCCCAGATTCTCCGGCAGCAGCGCAACCGCGCTTGCGGATGAATTGACCGTCTGCCCCCCGAAGGGTTCAAACCCGGTAACCAATACCTTCATAGTTCTCCTTCTCGCCGAAACCGGCGATGCGTATTCCCCTGTTATCCCACTCTAAATAATCAGAATCTGCGGTCGAAGTCAAAGCCCCGATCGCCCTCGAACTCGCGCTCGACGATGTCGACATACACAACGCCCTGTCCGCGAACCGGAACGTTTAAGGCAATCACGCCGCGGCTTCTCTTTGCGATTTCGCTCTCCGCAAAAGGATATGCAAACCGGCGAATCAGTTCCACCTGCTCATCCGAAGGGTTCTTCGGCTCTCCGAGATCGTGCCATGCTTTTCTCGGGTTGCAGGTCACCGGATCCACAATCTCGCGAAGCACGGTATATTCCTTCGCCTCGGCCGCAAGCTTCACGGAGATCTCGATATCCTCGTCGGTCATATTCCAGAACACGCCGCGGTAACCGCCGCCGGGCTTCTTCACAATCACCGCATTCTTCCCCTTGTAAACGCAGCTCTCCGCCGCATCCTGCAGGTGCTTGTAAAAGGCAAACGTCCAAAACGTGGGCTTCGGAATGCAGCCGTGTGCCACCAGGCCGAAACCGCCGTGGAACAAAGAGAACGGCACGCCGGCCTCCTCGAACACATCGCCGAAGGTCCAGTAGGAATAGCTGTAGGAAGTCTCCCCGAGACGCTCCAGCTGATAAGCGAGGTAGGCAGCATTTTCATTGGTATCGTGCAGGGGGTTGGTGGGTGTGTACGAAGTGTTGAACTCCGTCAGATGCATCTCCATCCCCTTGAATTCTTTGTATGAGTCAATGATGTCGCGGCTCGACTGCAGGTTGGCAAATCCCGCCTCCGGGTCGGACAGCTTCTGGTAAGTGTAATGTCCGGAGTACTCCGGCATCTCTGTGGTATAATGATGTCTCGTCGCGAAGTCGGGCTTGATCTTCTCCTTCTTGCAGAAGTCGAAAAATGCCTTCATCCACTCGGCATCGCGCACACCGCAGATGGCCGGTCCGCCGATGCGGAAGCGCTTGTCCAAAGCCTTGATGGCGAGGAAGGTCTCCTTAAAGAGGCGGAAGTACTCCTCCATGTTAGCGTCCTTCCAAAAGCCCGGAAGATTCGGCTCGTTCCAAACCTCAATCGGCCAGGTGTACACGCGCTCGCCGTACCGCTTCACAAGGTGCGACAGCGTCGTCGTCACAAGCGTCGTCCAGTCGACGTAGCTCGTCGGAGGCGTCGTGTTGCCTCTCCAGTAAAAGATGGTATTGTCGCCCGACGCCATGGCCTTAGGCATAAAGCCGAGCTCCAGAAAAGGCTCGATGCCGCGTGCCAGATAAGCGTCCATCACGCGGTCAAGGTACGTGAAATTATACTCTACGGTCTCCTTGCCTGTTCTCCAGTCCTTGCGCTTCTGGTAGATCGCCATGTCGTCCGTAAAGAGGCCGTGGCCGCGGATATGCTTAAAGCCGATTATGTTTTGAACAAAGGACAGTTCCTTTAAGTACTCCTCCGTGAGCGCCAACCCCATGCGCCCCGTGCCTACACAGAAATCGACATTGTTGAGAAATGCCACATTTTCCGTGCCGTTAACCGAAATTTTAATTTGTTTGCCCATCCCGTTTTCCTCCGAAAATGATATAGATATATTATACCCGAATTTGCCGCGTTACACAAGAAAAACCCTGTCCGAAGACAGGGCTTTTCACATCGCTCATTACCATTTTCCGTAATAGCGCGCAATCGTCACATCGGCAACCAGTCCGAAGTCATCCACGTTGTCAAAGCTTACGGCAATCACCCGGTCGTAGTCATCTTCAATCCAGGGATCCACCAGCTGATACCGCGTGGGAAGGGAACCGTACGCGCAGTCGAAATACATGTGCGCGCCGTAGTTTTTGTACCTCACGGTCTCAAGCTGGTCTTCCACCCCGCTTGTTAACGGCCAGAACATCAGATAGTACGCATAGCCGGTCGCCGGATCGGAGAACTGCAGGAACGCATTTTCCTCGTACTTTGCTGCTTCCTCCGCATCCATTCCCTCGAAATAAATGCCTTTTTCCTTCAGAAGCAGTACGGCCTGCGTCCAGGTCATCGACTTGATTCCCTTGGCAAATGCAGGGATTACCGCATTGTACATTGTCGAGTGATAGCTTGCGTAATCCGGAACCTTCCGCTTGATGGAACCGTCGTAACCGCCGACCCACTCCGGAGCAAACAACTCCGGATGGTCCACTATGCGGACGTGCACCGTCACTTCGCCGACGGACATCGCCGTGATCGAACCCTCATTAAGCCAGATTTCCAGACCATCGTCCACGGCCACCCATTGGATAGTTTCCCCTCGGAACAATCCCGCAATCCTGTCCTTCCAATTGTCAAAGAGGAAGGAATCCTTGTAATCGGGATTTTCCTCAATGCTCTTAATCACGAGGTCGCGAAGGGCGTCGTAGTCCGTAACCATCTGCTTCAAAGCAATATGTTCTCCGGTCTTGACGCTATAGTTCCAGCCTCTCCGGCTGTAGTTCGGGTGCGCCCCTCCCTTGTAGGAGTACGTGCCGCGGGAATAGCTGAACACAAGCGAGTCCGCTCTGCCGATCTTGGCGCTGCCGATATAGAACCAATCCTTGATATCAATCCCGTCCTCATTGGCCGCTTTCGCGGTGGAATCGATAAATGCAATGTATTCGCCGGCAGCTATATAAGCCTCCGCGCAAACGGCTTGTTCAAGCGCCGCATTGTCCGGTTCAACGATGTAGATAAATGCCTGGTGCGCGCCCTGTTTCGGATCGTTCTCATCCATCTCATACCGATACCACTCGGCCTGACCGATCACATACGCCGGACCTGTCGTCGCCGCGACCTTCGGCATTGCCGGGGTCGGTGAAAGCGTCGGGGTCGGAGTCGCCGCCTCTGTGGGAGTCGGTGTTGCCTCCGCCGGCGTAGGGGTTGCCTCTGCGGTAGGTGTCGGCGCCTCCGTAGGCGTCTCCGTCACCTCGGGAGTCGGCGTTTCCGTCGCATCCGGCGCCTTTGTAGTCTCCGGTTCCGTCGGTGTTGCACCTTCCGTGCCCGGCTTATCATCCCGTCTCTTCGGCGAATCGTTGTCACACGCCGCGAGGAGCATCACAAAAATCAAAAGAAGCGCTACGATTCTTAGCTTTTTCATTTTTCCTCCTTACGCTTTCGCGCATCATGCCTTCCCGCAAAAAGCGTTTCACATGCGAAGGTTATTATACCCGTTTCGTTCGGATTTCGCAAGAGTGCGCTTTTCTTTATCATTCGCACCAAGCTCTTCAGACCATAATAAACGAAAACAAACAGCCGCTGCAAGCCTTCGCTTGAAAGCGGCTGTTCGAACACTGCAACAACATCCTTCTTTTTTCAAAAAAATCTACTTATCAGCAGGACAATCCATCGGTAAGAGCCTTTCATTATATGCTATGTCACAATCAACAACACAATAATCTTCCCTAAATGAAACATCCGTTACTCGAATAGATTCATCAGTCAGTATCTCATACTCGATTCGCAGCAACCCTTCTTTCAGATAATGCAGGCTGACAAAAGCACCCTTTTTACTGAGCACGAGTTGGACTTCCAGCATGTCTTCCGTCTCATCGTACTCCGAGTTATCCGTTACATCACGAACTGGTTTCTCTTCCTTGGGCAGTTCAAGCCCCTTCTCCAGATACTCCTTTTCAGTGAGAATATGACGTACCGTTCTCAAGCCTCCGAGACGATACATCTCTATCGCAGCTTTTTTGTATATACTCGCAACTCCGTCAATCGCCTCAACCTCTGCTATATCTGTCCCAACCGAAATGTTTCCAAACTCCTTAATTGAATGCATTTCCCGTAATAATACCGGATACCCAATCGGCATTCCTGTTGCTCGATCAAAAAACACATAAAAACGATATCCTGTGTCTGTTTGATATATACCATAGACTGTATTCTCATCCCGTAAACGCAATGCGTTCGTAGGATATCTCTGAGTTATATAACCCATTGCAGAAAAGTCCACCCGGTTTATGAACCAAAGCAATCTCGTCGGCATGCAGTTCAGCACAGACACAACATTGTCACCATAAGTCAGCTTCTGTTCCTCAAAAATCGGTATCCCTGTTACGATTTCGTTTTGTGAAGCAGGGGTAACACTCTCCCTAAATTCCTTGCCCATTAAATTTTGACAGTAAATCTCTGTAGGAGTCTTTTCCTTCTTCACCGCTACCTCGTAATGCCATTCATAGCCGTCCAAATACTCCTTTTCTTCGGTTTCAGCACTTGCCAATGCGGTGTTCTGCCTATTGTCATACTTATCACCACATGCGGAAAGGGCCATAGAAATGAATATCAATATCGCTATCTTTTTTATCTTTCCCATAATCATTCTCCTCCATCTCGGAATCAACAATTGAATACAAACACTACCATCCTGAAACGCTACGAGTATCATCCAACTGATAATAAACAGGTGAGCTGTCGTAATATATATTTCCCGCCGACCAGGTTACCGCACCCGGGTTGGTCGCGTAAGTACCGTTTAGCAACGTTGAATCATATTCTCCGTGCTTTTCCGCCCAGTTCCCCGTATTTGTCTGATACCACCAATGAAAGTCCCACGCCAGGAAGGTAATTCCTCAAAAAAATACTACTTCCATTAATCCGCAAATTCAACATAGGCAACAACTAAGAGAAAGTCAATGTCATATATTTTCCAAAAATGATGTCATATATTTCCAAAAAAATGACTGATTCTCTTTTTTTAGCGTCCACTGTAAATAGCGACTCTGGCGCATAAATCAAACAGCTGCTTGCAAGCAAGCTTGCAGCAGCTGCATTTTTTCATGATGAATGCGCACCTCGAAAACGCTGTCGCGTTTTCTCGGTCGCGGCATTCGTTGAATGCCGCGACTTTAGCGCATAAAAGTACAGCCGCTTGCAAGCATGGCTTGCAGCGGCTGCATTTTATGCGCTATGCGCATTCATCTCATTTTTACGCGGATGTTTACTCAATGATCGTAGCAACACGGCCCGAACCAACGGTACGGCCACCCTCACGGATAGCGAAGGTAAGACCCTGCTCCATAGCGATCGGGTGAATGAGCTCGATGGTCATCTCTACGTTGTCACCGGGCATGCACATCTCGGTACCAGCCGGGAGCTCGCAAACACCGGTAACGTCCGTTGTACGGAAGTAGAACTGAGGACGATAGTTGTTGAAGAAAGGCGTATGACGGCCACCCTCATCCTTGGTAAGAACGTACACCTGAGCGGTGAACTTCCTGTGGCACTTTACACTGCCGGGCTTAGCCAAAACCTGGCCACGCTCGATCTCGGTTCTCTGAACACCACGAAGGAGAGCACCGATGTTATCACCGGCCTGAGCCTCATCAAGGAGCTTACGGAACATCTCGATACCGGTAACAACCGTCTTACGGGTCTCTTCCTTGATACCGATGATCTCAACTTCCTCGTTCAGGTGAAGGGTACCACGCTCTACACGGCCGGTAGCAACCGTACCACGACCGGTAATGGTGAATACGTCCTCAACAGGCATAAGGAAAGGCTTGTCGGTCTCACGCTGCGGATCCGGGATGTAGGAATCTACGGTATCCATCAGCTCCATGATCTTGTCGCCCCACTCGCTGCTCGGATCCTCGAGAGCCTTGAGAGCGGAACCCTTGATAATCGGGCAACCCTTGAAATCATACTCTTCAAGCTGCTCGGTGATCTCCATCTCAACGAGCTCAAGGAGCTCAGGATCATCAACCATATCGCACTTGTTCATGAATACTACGATGTAAGGAACGCCTACCTGACGGGAGAGAAGGATGTGCTCCTTCGTCTGAGCCATAACACCATCGGTAGCAGCAACTACGAGGATAGCGCCGTCCATCTGAGCAGCACCGGTGATCATGTTCTTAACGTAGTCAGCATGGCCGGGGCAGTCAACGTGAGCGTAGTGACGCTTAGCGGTCTGATACTCAACGTGTGCGGTGGAAATGGTTATACCACGTGCTCTCTCCTCGGGAGCCTTATCGATGTTCTCGAAGTCTACCTTCTCGTTACCCGGAACGCGCTCAGCCAAAACCTTGGTGATAGCTGCGGTAAGGGTGGTCTTACCATGGTCAACGTGACCGATGGTACCGATATTGCAATGTGCCTTGGTTCTTTCAAACTTAGCTTTTGCCATCTTGAAATTCCTCCTAAGAAAAATATTATCTTGTTTTTGTTGTTCTCATAGGCTCACGGCGGAGCCGGAGCCCGACATACGCCCATTATATTTCAAAACAGGCATAATTTCAAGCACTTTTTGTGAAAAGCCGCAATCAGCGCTTACTTACGCTTGCGCGGTCGCTCAGCACCTTCTCCTGAACGCTCTTCGGTACCTTCTGATAGGATTGGAAGAACATGGAGTAAGCGCCACGGCCCTGCGTCTTAGAACGAAGCGTGGTAGCGTAACCGAACATCTCGGACAACGGTACGGAGCAGCGAATCAGCTTCGTTCCGTTAACATCCTCGGTTCCCTCGATCTGGCCGCGGCGGGAGCTTACGTCACCCATAACGTCGCCCATGTAATCCTCGGGAACGGTTACTTCAACTCTCATGATCGGCTCGAGGAGCACAGGCTCACCCTTGCGCATTGCATCCTTGAATGCCATGGAACCGGCAACCTTGAATGCCATTTCATTCGAGTCAACTTCGTGGTAGGAACCGTCGTAGCAGTTCGCCTTGATACCGAGTACCGGATATCCGCCGAGGATACCGGCCTTCATAGCATCCTGGATACCGGCGTCAACCGCAGGGATGTACTCCTTCGGGATGGAACCGCCGACCGTCGAGTTAACGAACTCGTAAGTCTGCTCGGCATTGGCATCCATCGGGCTGAAGATAACCTTGCAGTGACCGTACTGACCGGAACCACCGGACTGCTTCTTGTATTTGCTGTCGACATCGACTTCCTTGGTGATGGTCTCCTTGTAAGCAACCTGAGGTGCACCTACATTTGCCTCCACCTTGAACTCGCGAAGAAGACGGTCAACGATAATCTCCAGATGGAGCTCGCCCATACCGGCGATTAGCGTCTGGCCGGTCTCCTCGTTCGTGGAAACGCGGAACGTCGGATCCTCTTCAGCAAGCTTTGCCAAAGCCTCGCCCATCTTGTCCTGGCCGGCCTTCGTCTTGGGCTCGATAGCAACCTCGATAACGGGCTCCGGGAACTCCATGGACTCGAGAATAACCGGATGCGCCTCATCGCAGATGGTATCACCGGTTGTTGTAATCTTGAAACCTACGGCTGCAGCGATATCACCGGAGTAAACCTTGTCAAGCTCCTGGCGCTTGTTCGCATGCATCTGCAGGATACGGCCGACACGCTCCTTCTTGTTCTTCGTCGCGTTGAGCACGTAGGAACCGGAGTTCATCGTACCCGAGTATACGCGGAAGTAAGCAAGCTTACCTACGAAGGGGTCGGTCATGATCTTGAACGCGAGAGCCGCAAAAGGCTCCTCGTCCGAAGACTTTCTCGTTACCTCGTTGCCGTCCTCGTCAACACCCTTGATGTCCGGGATGTCGGTAGGAGCGGGAAGGTACTCGATGACGGCGTCCAGAAGCTTCTGAACACCCTTGTTGCGGTATGCGGAACCGCACAGAACGGGGATGATCTCCGTCGTGATGGTAGCCGCGCGGAGCGCCTTCTTCAGAGCCGGAACTTCCGGAACATTGCCCTCAAGGTACTGCTCCAAAAGCTCGTCGTCCGTCTCGCAGATGGCTTCCACCATCTTCTCGCGGTACTCCTCCGCCTGATCCTTCATATCGTCCGGGATATCCGTAATCTCTACGGCGTCACCCTTTGCATCGGTATAATAGTAAGCCTTCATCTCCATCAAGTCGATGATACCCTTGAAGGTGTCTTCCTTGCCGATCGGCAGCTGAAGAGCAACCGGGTTCTTCCCGAGACGGGACTCAATCATCGAAATAACGTTGAAGAAGTTTGCACCGGAGATATCCATCTTGTTGACAAATGCGATTCTCGGTACGTTGTATTTGTCTGCCTGACGCCAAACTGTCTCAGACTGCGGCTCAACACCGCCCTTCGCGCAGAACACACCGACGGCACTGTCGAGTACGCGGAGCGAACGCTCTACCTCGACGGTGAAGTCCACGTGGCCGGGGGTATCAATGATGTTGATACGATGCTCCAGCTCACCGGGCTTCGGCTTGTTGTTCTCCTCCAAAGTCCAATGGCAGGTCGTTGCGGCAGAAGTGATCGTGATACCACGCTCCTGCTCCTGCTCCATCCAGTCCATGGTAGCAGTTCCTTCGTGCGTGTCACCGATCTTGTAGTTAACACCTGTGTAGTACAGGATACGCTCTGTAAGAGTCGTCTTACCGGCATCGATGTGAGCCATGATACCGATGTTACGGGTTCTCTCAAGCGGGTATTCTCTTCCAGCCAAAGATTTGTCCTCCTAAATCATTCAGACTGCGACGGGCATTACCAACGATAGTGGGAGAATGCCTTGTTCGCCTCTGCCATCTTATGCATATCTTCTTTTCTCTTGACCGCGTTACCGGTATTGTTGGATGCGTCAAGAATCTCATTTGCCAGACGATCGATCATGGTCTTCTCGCTTCTCTTGCGAGAGAACATCGTGAGCCAGCGAAGAGCAAGAGCCTGTCTTCTCTCCGGTCTGACTTCCACGGGTACCTGATAGGTCGCACCGCCGATACGGCGAGCCTTAACCTCGAGCATGGGCATAAGGTTGTTCATGGCAGCCTCGAAGACTTCCATCGCTTCCTTGCCGCTCTTGGCATTGACCTGCTCAAATGCGCCGTAAACGATCTTCTGCGCGGTTCCCTTCTTGCCGTCAAGCATAACGTTGTTGATCAGCTTGGTTACGATCTTGCTGTTGTAGATCGGATCCGCGAGAACGTCTCTTTTCTGAATATGTCCTTTACGTGGCACGTTACTTCCCTCCTTAATTATTCCCGAAAGCAGGAAGCTTTCGGTAGGATTAATTCTACGGTACTCACATTACTGTGTTCATGCACTCGGTCATGTATTTTCACTCGCATCTGCAACCACAAAACTCTGCGACAGGTGCGCATTGCGCCCTTTCGGAAAATTCAGCCTAGCATTTTAGTAATGAAATTGTCCTGTGAAACGATTTCGAATTGCTTCGAAATTACTTCTTTGCGTCCTTCGGACGCTTTGCGCCGTACTTGGAACGAGCCTGGCGTCTCTTAGCAACACCGGCCGTATCCAGCGTACCGCGGATGATATGATAACGGGTACCGGGAAGGTCCTTTACACGACCGCCGCGGATCAGCACAACGCTGTGCTCCTGAAGGTTATGTCCCTCGCCGGGGATGTAGCTCGTAACCTCCATACCGTTACTGAGACGTACTCTGGCAATCTTACGAAGAGCCGAGTTCGGCTTCTTAGGGGTAGTGGTACGTACTGCCGTGCAAACGCCTCTCTTCTGAGGAGAGGAAGCGTCC
Source organism: uncultured Lachnospiraceae bacterium (assembly GCA_902787715.1). GTDB lineage: Bacteria > Bacillota > Clostridia > Lachnospirales > Lachnospiraceae > ISDg. The sequence goes on along the minus strand of CADAHQ010000002.1, from coordinate 203,764 downwards.
GTCGACTTCTTCTTCAGAGCGTTGAAGCCCTTCTGGAGAGCGGGCGCCGTGGACTTGCTGGCGGTAACCTCACGACCCTTGCGTACTAACTGGTTAAATGTAGGCATCCTATTACCTCCTGTTCAGATTCATAAAATTGTTCTTTCCGAACGTGTGGTTGCATGCGCAGATAAACTGCAAGAAAAAACTTGCGGTTTTCGGGCACACAAACAAAGGTGCCCAAAAGCGCAAGTTAGATTATACAAATGCATCCGTCAAAAGTCAAGCACATTTTTCGCAAAATGCAGCCGAAATGCAGGCGATCCGCAGGGAATCATCTGCAGTTGCGGCGAATGTCCTCAAGGGTAAGCCCGGTGTGGTAGAAATCCTTCACGGAGCACCCCGCGCGGCCGCCGCCGGCGCAGGCACAGGCACAGGCACATGCGCAGGACGAAACACAGGCACATGCACAGGAGCTGTGGACGCAACCGCCACCGCCGGAGCGATGGGAACCGCCGCCCGAACGGTAGGAGCCCCCGCCCGAAGATCTTCTCGGCGCGGGAATGTTGATCACATTCACGCGGAGGTACGTGTTCGGCGAGGATGTGTATCGGTAAGTGCCGGACGTCCTCTTGTTCCGAATCTCCGTCTCATCAGCGGGAATGTCCGATTCCTCAATCTTCTCTTCCGATTTGATAAAGTTGGCGCCGCAGTACGAACAGCTGTCCTGGCCCTCGGGACGCGGCGCGCCGCAGCCGGGGCAGGACGGATAGTACTCGACCTTCGTGCGCAGGATTTTCTTCGTTGCGCCGGTGAAGCCGGAATCGCTGCTGTAGCTGCTCAAAAGCTCCGAAACCTTCCGGATGATAACGACAAAGATTACAATTGCAACCACCGCCATAAAGACGGTCGCAACGCTGTCATCTCCGCTGCGGTTTCCGTAGTCGGAATCATAACCGTAATTATAGTCATCATAGTAATCGTCATAGTAATCGTTGTAGTTGTCATTGTACCCCGAATTGCTTCCGCCGATGGTTTTCGTGGCGTCAAAGGCAAATGCTTCATTCGCATAGACAAGCTGCACTTTGTATTTGCCGCCCTCGGCGAGTTCCGTCGTCCAGGTGCAGTAACCGTCCTCGACGTCGCACGCCGGCGTCCAGGACACCACCTGATCGCTGTTCCAGCGGATAACCAGCCGGTCAACATAGATATCATTAAACCAGCCCGGGGTAAACTCGTAAACCGTCTCGCCCTCCGTAAACATGTTCATCTGATACATGTAATCCTGCTGAAGGGAGAACTCGAAAATCACGGTTTCGTTCTTATAATAACTGCGGTCAAGATCGATGCGAAGCCAGGTGCCGCCGCCTGACATCACGGACATGGATTTGATGGTGGTGGACAGCGGCGCATAATCCAGGTAGTGAGAGTTCGGAATACCGACCTTCACCCAGGTAAGCGGTCCCTCCGAATCGGAGTCCAGCACCTTCCATTCGATGTGATATTTCATGGCGAGGGTTCCGTCCTGATTGACGTCCACCGTGATCTCGTAATCAACGATTTCGTCGAGGTTTCCGGAGGCCTTCGCCGTCTTATTCGAAGCAGCGAAAACAACAACCGCAAAAAGAACGGTCAGCACCGCAAGCGCGCGCTTCACAACCGCGGTCAACGACTGCTTTTCTTCCTTATGCATACTGTTTGCAATCATTGCTCTTCTCCCCCCTTCAAAATCCGCAGCGGGCATTTGCCTTCCATTGCCGCGGAATAGTCTCTTCTCTCCCGGCAGGCTTCGCTCTTCCAGATTGTCTTCCAATCATCGGTAAGGAAGTTTCCGAGAACGTCGCCCGACAGCCAGCTCTGGCACGGCACGACGTTGCCGCCGGGCGTTATGGCCATATTGCTTAAGCAGGCGCCGCAGGTCGGCGTCGTGATGCCCAGCTCCTCGCAAAATGCACCGTCCACCCAGCCCGGGGACGTGAAGCTTATTTCCATGGAATTGGCCGCACAGTATGCGACGGCATCTCGGAGGATCTCCCGAATCTCCTCTCCCGAAAGCTGCAGGCTCTCGGACTTTTCCTTCGCGGCATTTCCCGTGGTGATAAGCCCGGAGCAGGTCACGTAGGTCACACCCTTTTCATGAAGATACTGAAGCGTCTTCACATAATCGCGGTTCGCGGTGCAAAGGGGCGTGTTGATGCTCACGCTCAAGCCTGCCGCAAGGGCGTTCTCAATGCCCGCGGCCGTCTCCGGAAAATGCTCCGCCCCCACGAGCATGTTGTGCACCTTCGGGTCGCAGGAATAGAACGTGATCTGTACGCTGTCAAGCTCCGCCTCCCGAAGCTTTGCGCAGTACTCCGGTGTCAGCTTGATGCCGTTTGTGTTCAGGCGCGAGATAAACCAGCGAGCGTGGGAAATCAAATCAAACAAATCGTCGCGCATGGTAGGCTCACCGCCGGTGAAGGTCACCTGCGGGATGCCGATCTCGCGGCACCGGTCGAGAATCTTCTTCCAGGATTCGGTGTCGAGCTCCGCCTCCTCCGACTGCGCCTGTCCGGCCGCATAGCAATGCACGCACTGCTGGTTGCAGTGCCATCTGCCTTCCTTCGTCATGGCGCTCACCATAAGGTCCATGCGGTGAGGCGCGCGCATAAACGGCGCGTAATCCCCGAGGGAGATCCACTGGATGTCCTCCGTCACTTCCTCGCCGCGGGCAATCTGGGAGAACGTATTCATAATCCGGAAGATATCGTTTTTGATGCGCTTCTTCCGCGCGAAGGGATACACCTTCTTAACCGCCTTGCAGGTTTCGTCGATGACCGTCGCCACCTCGTCCTCCGTGACCTCCCGTCCGCTGAAGGTGTTGATGCGGGATATGAGCTCCGTGAGCACAATGGTCCATCCCACATTCACCGGCACGATGAACTGGCCGTTAAGGATGGCGACGCTTGCGCCGATAACGTTCCCGGAAATCTCCGGCGGCAGCAAATGAATCCGCACAACGCCCGGTCCCTCCGGATTTAACGTCGTGTGTTGAACCTCCGTAAAATGCTCCTCTGCGTATCTCCGTACGCGCCTTGACTGTCCCATGACTCTCCTCCCTTAGCCCCTGTTTTCCTGTGATTCCGCGTGCGAAAGCCACTCCCCGACAAGCTCCGAAAGCCCGTCGTAGGTGGTGATGGCATTGGCCGCTCTGCGGAGCCCCGCCGAGCCGCGCCGCCCCGTAAAATACCACGCCACATGGCTTCGCATCTCTTTCATTGCAATCTTCTCGCCTTTAAACTCACACGCCATCCGCGCGTGCCGAAGAACCATCCCGCAGAGCTCCTCATCCGTGGGTTTCGGTAACACCCTGCCCTCCGTAAGGAAGGCTTTGCACTGCGCAAAGATCCAGGGGTTTCCCCTTGCCGCGCGGGCGATCATCACGCCGTCGCACCCGGTCTCTTTAAGCATCGCCGCCGCATCCTCCGCGCAGGTGATATCCCCGCTGCCGATGACCGGCACGGAGACCGCCTCCTTCACTCGTTTGATGCATCCCCAGTCGGACCGCCCCGCGTAGTATTCCTCGCGGGTCCGCCCGTGCACTGCGATGGCCGAAGCCCCGGCGTCCTCCGCTGCCTTTGCAACCGCCGCTGCCGACTCTCCGCCGAAGCCCTTGCGGATCTTGACCGTAACGGGCTTTGACTGTGCCTTCACCATCGCCGAAACGATGTCATACACAAGCTTCGGATCCTTCATAAGCGCCGAACCTTCGCCGTTGTTCACGACCTTCGGCACCGGGCATCCCATATTCACATCGAAAAATGCAAACGGCAGTTCCGACAACACCTTCGCCTGCTCGGACAGTATCTTCGGGTCCGCTCCGAAGAGCTGCAGCCCGATGGGCTGTTCCGCCGGGTCCGTAGCGATCAGCTCCGCGGTGTTCGGATTATGATACATCACGCCCTTGGCGCTGACCATTTCCGTATACAAAAGCCCCGCGCCCTGCTCCTTGCAAAGAAGCCGGAACGGGAGGTCGGTAATCCCGGCCATGGGCCCTAAGGCCACCGGCACCGTTATCTCAATGTCTCCGATCCGAAACCCCACCGCTTCGTCTTCCTTTCCGCTTCGTCCGTATTGCGAAAGAGCCCCGCCTCCGGCGAGACTCCGCTTGATTCCAATTCCGTGTACTTGCTTTGCAGCTGCCTCACGCCTTCTTAGCGCGGCGGTTCTGCTTTTTATAAATGAGCTGAAGGCCCTTCAACGTAAGGTCCGCATCGTACACATCGATGGCGTCGGTCTCCCCCGCGATGATGCGCCCGAGTCCTCCCGTGGCAATCACCTTCATCTCCGAAAGCCCTGCGGCCTCCTTCACCTTGCGAATCATGTACTCCGTCTGGCCGATGCAGCCGTAGATCAGGCCGGCCTGCATACTGGTAACCGTGTCGGTGGCGAGGATTGTGGAGGGCATCTCGATGCCAATCTCCGGCAGCTTCGCCGCCTCGTTCCAAAGGGCGTTGGCGCAGATGCGGATGCCGGGGCTTGTGATACCGCAGGCAAGGGTTCCGTCCGCAAGCACCAGATCGTACGTCGTCGCCGTGCCGAAGTCAATCACCATGATCGGTGTCTTCTCCGGCTTGCCGAACAACTCGTATCCCGCAACGGCGTCTACCACGCGGTCGGCGCCCATCTCAAGCGGGTTGGCCATATTGATGCGGATGCCGGTCTTCATCCCCGCGCCCACCACAAGGGGCGTGTGGTTTAAGTACTTGATGACACCCGAATTTAACGAATGCATGATGCCCGGAACAACGGAAGCCACGATGACTCCCGAGAGCTGCTCCGGCGTCACGCTGCGCTCCGCAAGAAGGTTCTTGATCCAGATGCCGAATTCGTCGGATGTCCGCGGCAGCTTCGTGGTCATGCGGAAGGTTCCGATGATCTCGTCCCCACGGAAGATTCCGAAGGTCAGATTCGTGTTGCCGACGTCAATGGCAAGCAAAATGTCCTTGGTTTCACTCATTTGTTACTCCTCCCCGTCGCTTTCCCCATCCTCGCCGTCCAGTCCGAGGAAAAAGACTTTCACATACATCTCCAGCGCTTCCAGAAGGTCCTGCTTCTCCTCGCGAAGGCGCTTTACCTCGAGGCCGCTGCCGATGTCGTCGTACATCACGTCCCCTTCCTTCGCGGTGGTGTGGAACTCCAACTCTCCCTCCTCGTCGAACTCGAGGGTCAGCACGCCGCCCACCTTCTCGGTGAACAGAACGCACATGATCTTCAGTTCCTTCTGCACTTCCGCGGGCAATCCGCGAAAGTCGTCGTTTAAGTAGTATTTTTTCTCGTATGCGTTGCTTCCGCACAAAACAATTCTGTCCTGATACATGGCACACTCCGTTTTAATTGATATCTCTGTCTTTTGTTCTACAGCAGTAGTCTTATTATTTTACCGGCGTTTCAGCGGATTTCTCCGCCTTGTCGCAGCATTTGCCGCAGGCTCATTTTGCGGGCCAGGGTTCCTCGGAAAGAGTTGCGTACATCACGGCCTTGATGGTGTGCATGCGGTTCTCCGCCTCGTCGAACACCTTGCTGTAGGAAGATTCGAACACCTCATCCGTGACTTCCATCTCGTTGATGCCGAAGCGCTCGCTGATGGCGCGGCCGATCTCCGTGTTCAGGTCGTGGAAGCTAGGCAGGCAGTGCAGGAAGATGGCGTCCTCTGCGGCGCGCTTCATGCAGTCCATGGTCACGCGGTAGGGCAGAAGGTCGTTGATGCGCTCCTCCCAGATTTCGTCGGGCTCGCCCATGGAAACCCAAACGTCCGTGGAGATAACATCCGCGCCGGTGGTTCCCTCAACCACATCCTCCGTGAAGGTGAGGGTCGCGCCGGACTCCGCAGCGTATCCGCGGCAGATTTCAATGAGCTCCGCATTGGGCCAGTACTTCTTCGGCGCACAGCACGTAAAATGCAACCCCATCTTCGTGCACGCGATCATCAGCGAATTGCCCGTGTTGTAGCGCGCATCGCCCATGTACGTAAGGCGGATGCCCGCAAGGCGTCCGAAATAATCGCGAATCGTCAGAAGGTCCGCAAGCATCTGCGTCGGATGGTACTCATTGGTCAGGCCGTTCCAAACCGGAACCCCCGAGTAGCGGGCGAGGTCTTCCACGATCTCCTGACCGAAGCCTCTGTACTCAATACCGTCGAACATGCGGCCCAAAACTCTTGCGGTGTCTGCAATGCTCTCCTTCTTACCGATTTGGGAAGCCTTCGGGTCGAGATACGTTGCGCCCATGCCCAGGTCATACGCAGCCACCTCGAAGGAGCAGCGGGTTCTCGTGCTGGTCTTCTCAAAAATGAGCGCGATGTTCTTGCCCTCGCAGCCGTGCACGCGAACGCGCTTTCTCTTGCAGTCGCGAAGCCAGTCCGCCAGATCCAAAAACTCCGTGATCTGCGCCGGCGTAAAATCCTTCAATGTCAAAAACGATTGTCCTTTGATATTCATACCATTCACCTCCGTAATGTACCCTTTCTTTATATGCGATACTAAATGCGATACGTCTCCCGCGGTCCGAGATACGGTATGCCTTTTTTGTCGCGCTCGCTTCGGAGCACAAACTTTTGCATCACCATCCACGGGTCGACTGCCTTGATCGCAATCTCGTTCAGGCCTTTCTGCAGATGCAGCGTGCCTTCCGAGAGTCTTCCGTTATTTAAAACATCCATGCACCACGCCCGGTTGAAGCAGTCACCGCCGCGATACCCTTCGGGAATCGTGCGCCACAGCTGCCACGGCGAACCGTTCAGCGAGAAGCCGCAGCTGACGTTCTCCCCGATGGTGTACGGATTGCCGGGGGAAAGAAGCATGGTAAATACGTAATTCCCCTCCTCCGGAACCAGGAATCGGAACCGAAGCACCGGCGCCGGCTGATCCAGCGGGAAAGACTTTGTGAAGGGGAAGCATTTGACGGCGTCCCCGGTCCTGCCTGCGCCCTTCAAAACAACATATCGGGCATCCCCCGCCTCCGTGAATTCGGCGTGTGCCGCCTCCACGCAGATGCATCGGGCATCGTCCGCGATGTAGGTTCCGGCGGGAACCTCCCCGGTCCAACGATCAAACCACAACGGCTTTGCGGGCGGCGCACCGTCCTCTTCCGTAATGATAATCTCGTCGATGGTTAAGGGGTTGCTCCCCGAAATTTCTCTATCCAAGGGGCTCAGTTTTCTCTGCGGGTTCGGCGTATAGCTTCCCTCCGTCACCTCCGCAAGGCGGTGCACCTCGGGCGCCTTCGAGCCCTCGTCGTTCCAATTGATGAAGGTAAGATGCTTGCTCGACATCATTCCGGACCATTTGCCGTGGGCCACCGCATGGTAGCGCATCGTCAAAAGCTCGTCCTCCGCGATGCGTTTCTCCGTAAAGTCAGCCCATCGGTCGGCCTCCGCATCCCTGCACAAAAGAAACGCCTCATTGATTGCGGCTCCGATCTGCATCTGCAGCACGTTCATGGACGCCACCGCCGGAAAATACACCAGCTCAAAGAAGGCATCCTTATACGCCGGGGCCGCTGCAAGCAACAGCTCCTCCGCCGTATCCCGCACTTCCGCTGCGTGGTCAAGCATCCAGCCGGCTTCCTTCTCCCCGCGAATCGCGTAGATGGAGGGATTTAACGCCTCCGGGCGACGCAGCCCGTTGATGGAAGTGTATGCGGAAAGCACCATCTGCGTGTCTGTAAGGGCCTTCGCTCTGCCTTCTCCGGCAAATGCCGCCCCGAACTGCTCCGAAACCCACGCCGCCAGATACGCACCGGTCTCATTGGGATGATTCACACCGTACCGGTCGTAGTCGTAGGCGAGGTCCATAAAGAACGAAAGAGGCAGTTCCTGCGGCTTTAAGTCTCCGACGTTGACGATCCACAGGTCCCGGACTCCGCACTCGTAAGCCTGGGTCATCTGCTCCCAGATCTTCGGGAGGGGCGTCGAATTGACCCACTCGTAGGAAATCGGACCGCCGTGATAATCGAAATGGTAGTACATGCCGAAGCCGCCGCGATGGGACTTCATAGCCTCCGTCGGGAGGGTTCGCATGTTGCCGTAGTTGTCTTCGCAGAGAAGCAGGATGACATCCTCAAGCTCCTCCCACCCGAGCATTCCGGGCTCTTCCGCGGAACCGTAGTAATACGCTTCCACTTCCTTGTATAACGCAAGCATCTGCGGAACCTTCGAAAGATCGCTGTTAACGTATCTCGCGATGCGCTTCCGCTGCTCGACGATGATATCCTTTAAGAGGTTTATATTTTCCGTGAGGGTCGCGTCCGGCCCCAGCATCGACGAATCGCGCTCGCCGCGCATGCCGATGGTGATGACGGACTCCAGATGTCCGCTGCGCTTCAGGCCGTCCTCCCAATACCGAAGGAGACCTTCGCGGTTGGTATAGTAATTCCACGCGCTGCCGTAGGGAGTGTCGTCGCCTTTTACGATATCCCACTCCTCGCTGGCCCGAAGGCACGGCTCGTGGTGGGATGTGCCCATGACCACGCCCAGCTCATCCGCAAGCTCCGCGCTTGCAAGCCCCGGTCCGTCCAACGGGAAGGAGGAGGACCACATGGCGGGCCACATATAATTTCCGTTTAAGCGCAACAACAAAAGGAAAACCTGCTCGTACATCTCCGCGGTAAATCCGCCGAAATGCGTCGTGGTCCACGTCCCGAAGGACGGCCACTCATCGTTGATAAAGAAGCCGCGGTATTTCACCGACGGTTCCTTCGACACGCCGAACACTTCCTTCGGAAGCTTGATTTCGGCTCTCTGCACGGGCTTTACGTCCGCCCACCATACCCACGGCGAAACGCCGATGGCGCGGCTTATGCGGAACATTCCGTAGATGGTGCCCCTTTTATCGCTTCCGCAGATCACGAGGGTGTCATCACCCTCCTCCGGCCAGTTTTCCTTTCGGAAGATACAGTACACCTCGCGCTTTCCCGCCACCGCTTTGCACTCCGGCAGCTCCTCCGCCCAGGCGGAAGCACCGAGGGTCATCACGGCGATTTTGCGGGTTTTTCCGGCAGCCGCTGCCTCCGCGGGAGTTCCGCAGAAGGGCTTTTCGCCGATGCAGTCGCAGATGTCCTGCGCAAAAACCGCTGCCACGCGCTTTACTCCGGCGTAGGCGCTCTCCTCATACAGAACCGCCGTCCGGTCTTCGCGTGTAATTTTCCAAGTCATAGTTTTCAATGTTGTCACCCCAAGCGTGTATTTTCGTTTCTAGTATTCCACTTTCCAAAGCGTCAGTCCGTGGGCCGGTGCAATGGGCCCCGCGCTCTCGCGGTTTTTCGCCGCAAGGATTTTTGCCATCTCCTCCGAGGCGCGCTTCCCCTCGCCGATCTCAATGAGGGTGCCCACCAGAATCCGCACCATGTTCTGCAGGAATCCGTCGCCCGTGAAGGTGAGCAGAAGTTCCTCGTATTCGGCGTCACCGAGAGTCGTGGTCTTCTCCTCGATGTCCACGGAGAAAATCGTCCGCACACAGGACTTTTTCATATGCTTATTTCCGCAGAAGCTGGTAAAGTCATGCTCTCCCACAAGGCTCTCCGCGGCCTTCCGCATCGCCGCAACATCCAGTGTCTCCGGGAGGTACAGAATTTGCCGACGGTCAAACACCGGCCGCAAATACCCCGTACAGATCCGGTAAACATACGTCTTCGAGCGTGCATTCAGCCGCGCATGGAACCGGGCGTCCGCGATTTTCGCGTCCGTCACCGCGATGTCCTTCGGGAGATACTGGTTCATCAGCTCCAGAATCTTCCCCGGCCCGTAGGGCGTGTTCACGGTGAAATTGGCGACCTGCCCCACCGCGTGCACCCCGGCGTCCGTTCTCCCGGAGCCGTTCACGGTAATCTCCTGGGAAAACAGTTTCGAAAGCATCTCCTCCAGCTTCCCCTGGATGGTATTGTCAGTGTTTCCCTGCTTCTGCCAGCCGTCGTACCGGCTGCCGTCATACTGCAGGGTCACGCAGATATTCTTACTGCTCATATCGATCCTTGCTCCGATATTCGTTACGGATTGCCCGCGTTTTCGCCGGCTCCTCCGCCGTTGTTTCCGCCGTTGTCTCCGCCCTGGCCGCCGCTCTCGCCACCCTGGCCGCCTTCGCCGTTATTGCCCTCAGGTGTCACGGAAGGGGACGGTTCCTCCGGCTTCACAGAAGGGGAAGGCTCCTCAGGTTTCACGGACGGGGAAGGTTCATCCGGTTTCACGGACGGAGTAACTTCCTCGGAAGGTGTCGGCTCACCCGTAGGTGTCGGCTCCTCCGTAGGCGTAACCTCGCCTGTCGGTGTCGGCTCCTCGGAAGGTGTCGGCTCACCGGTCGGCGTCGGCTCCTCCGTAGGCGTAACCTCGCCTGTCGGTGTCGGCTCTTCGGAAGGTGTCGGTTCACCGGTAGGTGTCGGCTCCTCCGTCGGCGTCACTTCCTGCGTAGGCGTCGGTGTCGGAGTTTCCTTCGTCACGCTCTGCGGGGTCGGCGTCGGTGTCGTCGGTCCCTTGGTAGGCGTGGGTGTCGGCGTCGTTGCCTCCGAAGGCGTAGGCGTCTCCGGAGTAGGCTCCGGCGTCGGGGTATCGGTTACTTCCGTCGGTCCGGTGGTAGGAGTGTTGAATGGCGTCGGCGTGGATGCTGCCTCCGTCGGTGTCCCGTTTTCCTTCTCACCGGAATTGTCGGGAATCATAACAATCATAATTAAAAAGACGATGAGAACCAGCACGAGTCCCGCAACCAGCGCGATCGTACGGCGGCGGAAGATCCAGGGCGAATCCTCTTCGCTCTTAAAGATTCCCGAAAGCCACTTCATAAACCGGTCCGTGGTGCGCTGCGGCTTCTTTCCGCGGGAAGCTCTCGCGGGCCGTTCGTCCTCATAATCGTCATCGACCTCGTCCTCCGAATCCGCGTCGTCCGAATCGATGTCTTCCTCATCATACTCGTCGGAGTCGATATCCTCCGATTCGATTCCTTCAGTATCCAGGACCTTTGTATCATCGTAGCCGTCCGGGTCGGTGGATGCATTGGCCGCATCTTCGGCCGAACCGGGCTCATCATATTCATGCTCCGCAATGTATTCCGGATTTTCCTCCAGAATGTCATCAATCGATGCCATGTCTTCCTCCTGATCTCGCACAATTCCCGTTTCCTTTCCGAAAGGAAACATTTCTGCATAATATCACAGAATAAAAGTATACCACAACTGCCGCTTTTAGACAAGGAAAGGTTTTTTATGTAAAAAATATGAATTGACTTGCCCTTTGCGCGCGCAACATATATAATGGCGAAGGTTAGGAAATCAGAAAAGGAGTGGCTTTGACGTGGCTTTCATGCGATACCGAAATCCCTATACGGACAAACCGAAACGGCATGAGATTAAGACGGTTCTCACGTACCCGCAGTACGTGGAGCTCCGCGCGCGGGTTGCCGGTATTCTGACTCCGGATCCCCACATGCCGGGCCCCGAGGGCTACCGCATCACAAGCGTCTATTTTGACACGCTTTCGCGCGATTCCTACTATGAGAAGGACAGCGGCGTCCAGCACCGCAACAAGTATCGTATCCGCGCCTACAACGGAAGCGATTCCTTCATCGTTCTGGAGAATAAGGAGAAGATTGACGACCGCATCAGCAAGTCTTCCGCGGTCATCACCAGGGCCGATTACGACGCCATCCTAAGCGGTGATTACTCCCCGCTTTTAGCGTATGACAATCCGCTCTGCCGCCAGGTGTACGGACTCCGCCAAACCGACGGCCTGCGGCCCGAGGTCATCATCGAGTATCAGCGGCAGGCGTACGTCCACCCGCTCTCCATGGTGCGCGTGACCTTCGACAGCCTCATCTCCGCGGGCATCAACACCTTAGACATGTTCGACGAAAAGCTTGTCACACGTCCGTTGTTTCCGCACCGCGAGGTCGTTCTCGAAGTCAAATACGACGACGCCTATCCCATGTATCTTCGCCAACTTTTGGAAAATTCAGGCACCAAGCTTGCGGTTTCCAAATTCGTTCTTGGCTGTGAATATCTGAAAAATAATTTCATCCTGCTTCCGGAGAGGCAGGATTCCCGAAAGGAGTTTTCTCATGTCTGATTACATTGCCGAAATCAAAAACCTGATGGGGCAGGCAGACTCCCTCAGCACGACGACCCCCGCGCAGATTATCGCGTGTCTCACCTTCACGCTTCTGTGCGCGGCAATCATCTACTGCGTCTACCGCTTCTTCTACCGCGGTGCCTGCTACAGTGAGAACTTCGCCGTATTGTTAGTGATGGTTGCCGTAATCACCGCGATGATCATCTTAACCATCTCCTCGAGCATCTCGCTCTCCTTGGGAACCATCGGCGCTCTGAGTATCATCCGCTTCCGTTCCGCCATCAAGGATCCGCTGGATGTAGGCTTCCTGTTCTGGTCCGTCGTCGTCGGTCTGACCACCGGCGCAGGCATGGTTCCTTTCGCGGTTATCGGCTCGTTGTTCATCGCCTTCCTCTATGTCCTGATGACGCTTATGCGCACTTCGCGCGGGACCTATCTTCTGCTCGTGCGCTACAGCGACGAGGCCGCGGAGGATGTGGCAAAAGTGGTGGATGACCTCGGCGGAAAGCTGAAGAACAAGACGGTTTATAAGGATGAGACCGAATTGACCGTACAGATTCGCTTCAAGGGCACGGACACCCCGTTCCTCACGGAGCTTCAGGAGATGAACGGCGTTTCCAACGCCGTATTGGTAGAATTTACCGGTGAATAATTCGGAGGAATCCACAGATTATGAAACGCAAATCTGACAAAAAAATCGCGATTATCGCACTTGCATCCATCGCCGCAATCGGAATTCTGATTGCGGTTATTTCTGCACTCACAAAGAAGGACAAACCCGGGAACACTGCCGTCACCGGAACGCCGACACCGACGCAGACGGTCATCACGGACCCTCTCCCCACGGATATCGTCCACAACAACGACCCGACGCCGACGCCTGCAAGACAGGATTACTCCGGCGAGAAGATTGAATTTACCAACGACATGCCCGACGTCGTGTTCTCTCACGCGGGCAGCTTCTACAAAAACGACCTGGACGTGCGGATTTACTCCCGCTTTGAGGGAACCGTTTACTACACGTTAGACGGAACCCACCCTACGGACAAGTCGCTTAAGTACGATCCCAAGACCGGCATCGCCCTTGCGGCCAACAAGGGCAACATTCCGAAGTTCTGGTCCATCCGCGCCGCTGTCTACTACGCGGACGGCACGAAATCTGCGGAGTTTGTGCACACCTACGTGCTCGGCTCCCGCGTCGACTCCCGCTACCAGATGATGGTGTTCGCCATCAACGGTGACCCGGCGGAGCTGACAGACGAGCCCGACGGTATCTTCGCCGGCGAGAACTACGAGAACCGGGGCCGCGCCAGCGAGCGCGCCGTCTACCTTGAGGTGATCGAGCCTGACGGAACCCTCGTGACCGAGCAGAACTGCGGTATCCGCGTCTACGGCGCGTACTCCCGCCGCAACTCCCAGAAGTCCATGAAGCTGTATGCCCGCAAGGAATACAGCCCCGAGAGCGGCACGTTCTACCTGAATTTCCTCGACCTGACCACCGCCGACGGTACGGCGACGCAGGTCGTTCGCTACGACAAATTCGTCCTCCGCGCGAGCGGCAACGACTACCGTTTCGCATTTGTCCGCGATGAGCTCAACCAGATGCTCGCGGCCGATGCGGGATTTACCGAATATGAGAGCGTCTGCCCGGCAGTTTGCTACATCAACGGTAACTACTGCGGTTTCTTCTGGGTTCACGCCTCCTACTGCGACACCTACTTTAAGAACCACTACGGCGACTCCCCGGCGAAGACGGCTGCCAAGGCCGCGGGGGCTGAGGAATATACCGAGGGTGAATTTGTCGTGCTGGAGGGCGGCGACTCCTACAAGAAGACCGAGGAAGGCGACGATCTGAACAACACCTGGGCCAAGGCGTACGACGGCGACTACTACCGCTTCGCCTACGGTGACCTCACCAACGCTTCGCTCTACAAGGAGCTCTGCGGTTGGATGGACGTTGAGAATTACCTCGCATACATGGCTTACAACATCTACCTGTGCAACAAGGACTGGCCGAACAACAACTTCAAATGCTTCCGCTACGTTCCCGCCGAGGGCGAGTCTCTCGGAACGGGCGTGTATGACGGACGCTGGCGCTACCTGTTGCACGACATCGACTATACATACGGTCTTTACAGCCAGCAGGAAGTGCTCGCCACCTACGACACGCTGCGGGTGGTTCTCACCGAAGGCAGTGACCGCTACTCTCCGCTTCTTGCATCGCTCTTAGCCCGTGAGGATTGCATGGAGTACTTCGTGAAGATGTCGCTGGATTTTGCGAACGGTGCCCTCTCTCCCGAGAACATCAAGGAGACTCTCTCCGCCGTGAGCGCACAGCGCGCCTCGGAGATGACCTACTACTACAACTACATCGCTTCCCTCGGCGCGGAGGATGCCTCCTGGGTTGAGGAGAGCCAGCTGCAGGGTCAGCTGCAGACCATTCTTGATTTTGCACAGGCCCGCCCGTCCAAGGCGCTTTCGTTCCTCAAGTCGCGGTTCCTTCTCGGCTCGTCCTTCACCGTGGAAGTTGCGGCTTCGGAGGATGCCCTCATCAAGATTAACTCGTACACGCTCCCGGCAGGCAAGCGCTTCTCGGGACAGTACGTGACCGACTACGCTACCGAGATTTCCGCGACGATGAAGAGCGGCTACCTCTTCGATTACTGGGAGGTCAACGGCGAAAAGCGCACCTCGCAGAAGCTTACGCTCACCGAGCGCGACATCGTGACCGGCAAGATCTCCGTCGTGCTTCACGTTAAGGACGACACGAACGCTGGCGTTGTAATCTCCACGGTAAGCGCCCGCGGCGAGGATTACATCGAGCTCACGAACCTCGGAAAGACCGACATCAACGTTTCGGGCTACACCTTAACGGACGGCGGCGAATCCGCTGACGGCTCGCCGAGAGTTTACAAGGTCCCGGCGGACACTGTGATTGCTGCCGGTTCGGTTCTTCGCATCAACTGCGTAAAGACCAATGCGGACGGCACCCCCGGCGACGACGAGGGTGGCAAGCTCTGCTCATTCCGCCTCAGCAAGGGCGACACCCTGACCCTCTCCGATGCGAAGGGCAAGAAGCTGCAGACCGTGGCTATCCCGAATCTGCACAGCGGCTTTGTGTATCGCCGCAACGAATTCACCGGCATTTTCCGCGAGGAAGCCGAGTAATCTTTCGAAGAATTGCGACTTGACTTGACCGGCGAGTCGTCGTACAATGTAAAACGCTTTTTGAGGAAGCTACGGGAAACCGAGCTTCCTCAATCCTTTGTCTGTACAAAAACAAAAACGCCGCGTCCTTAGCGGAACTGCGGCATCTTTTCATACAAGTAAGGAGTATCTTGATGGAATCTTCCGAAAACAAGAACGCGGCGGTATCCCCCGCGCATGAGCCCGACGCTTCGCCGAAGGCTGTAAAAATGTCGGAGAACAAGATGGGCACCATGCCCATTCCGAAGCTTCTCGTGAGCATGTCGCTTCCCATGGTGGCGTCCATGCTTGTGCAGGCGCTCTACAACGTTGTGGACAGTATCTTCGTCTCCAAATTCGACCAAGCTGCCATGACTGCGGTTACCCTCGCTTTCCCCGCGCAGACGCTTCTGATTGCGTCGGCTGTTGGCACGGGCGTCGGTATCAACGCGCTTCTTTCCTACAACCTCGGTAAGAAGGACCAAAAGGGCGTAAACAACGCGGCTTCCCACGGTATCTTCCTGTACACCCTCTACGCGGTCATCTTCTGCGTCTTAGGCTTCACGCTGGCGGGCCCCTTCATCCGCTCCCAGTTTGCTGCGAAGGATTTTGCGGAAAATTACGACCTCACCATGAAGACCATCGGCTACGGAAAGGACTACCTCTCCATCGTCATGGGCTGCTCTGTTGGTATGTTCTTCCAGATTCTCCTGGAGCGTCTGTTGCAGTCCACCGGCAAGACCATCTACTCGATGATTACCCAGGGTACCGGCGCTGTGGTAAACATCATCCTCGACTATGCGCTTGTGTTCGGCCACTTCGGTTTTCCCCGCATGGGTGTCAAGGGTGCCGCGATTGCAACCGTCATCGGACAGTGTGTGGCTGCATTTATCGCGCTGTACTTTAACCTTCGAAAAAACAAGGAAGTCAGCCTTTCCATGCGCGGGTTCCACCTCAACGGTGCCACCATCCGCAACATTTACAAGGTTGCCTTCCCCAGTATCCTAATGCAGGCGATTGCGTCCGTAATCACCTTCATCCTGAACAAGCTTTTGGCGGGCTTTACCATGGATGCGGTCACCGTGTTCGGCATCTACTTCCGCATCCAGAGTTTCATCTTCATGCCGGTCTTCGGTTTCAACAGCGGCATGGTTCCGATTCTCGCATACAACTACGGCGCGCGCAGAAAGAAGCGTATGCTGGAGACCCTCCGCTTAAGCTACTTTATCGCCGCCGGCATCATGGTGGTCGGAACGATTCTCTTCTGGGCCATCCCGGAGCAGCTGCTCTCGCTCTTCAGTGAGGACGCCGAGTCCCTGGAAAAGCTTGTACTCTACGGCAAGCCCGCATTCCACTACATAAGTCTCCACTTCATCGCGGCATCGTTCTCGATCATCACGATCTCCGTGTTCCAGGCTCTCGGAAACGGCTTGTACGCAACAATCGTGTCGGTCTGCCGCCAGGTGGTCATCCTCCTGCCGGTGGCATGGTTCATGGCGAAGGTTGTGAAGCGCCTCGACTTCGTGTGGCTCTCCTACCCGATTGCCGAGATTGCCTCCGCTCTGCTGTGCGCGTTCTTCCTGATGCGCATCTACAGAAAACAGATTTCGCCACTTCCGGAATAATTCCGGTTGCTATTCAAGTTCAAATCGGTAGATCATAACCTCGCGTTTGCCTTCGGCGTACATCTCATTGTCCTCGGGAATCGCGACCGTCTCAAGATACCGGCCGCCGGCCAGCTCGCATGTCCGGGACGATGCCTTGTTCGTCGGAAGGCAGGTGATAATCAGATACGTCAGTCGGTGCTTACGGGCCTGCAGGAACATCAACCTGCAGGCCTTTGCTGCATAATGATGCCCGCGGTAGGGCTCGTCAATGTGGTAGCCGATGTTGCCGCCGATGTACAGTTTGTCGCTGTGGCCGATGCGCAGATCACACCCCCCGATGACGGTTCCGTCCAAAAGGCAGATGTCAAAGTGATACGCCGGAACGAACTTCCGCTCGGGCTGCGCCTCCGTCAAATGATTCACCTTAAGCAATATCTCATCATCCCGCAGGTCATCCACCGCCAGAAAGGCAAATGCCTCGTTTTCCTCCAGCATCCGCAGTGCCTCTTTGTAATCCTGTCCGAGAATCTCCTGAACCTTCTGAAACTCATACTTCTCATGCAATTTGGTCTGAATCTTCAGAAACGCTTTCTTTCCGTACTTTCGGATATAAAGGCTCTGCGCCTTTGCCGCGTTTGCCCCGTCATTGGACGGCACATAGAATCCTTTTTCACAGGTTTCCAGCTCGTTACATTCGTAACAAGCATCTATGTTCTTTTCCTTGCAGCATTTTACGTTGGGGCAAATTCTTCCTTCGGAACATATTGCGCAGGAGCAGGTATTGTAAACTGTTCTGCAGCCGCCGCACCACGCACCCAGGAAGCAATGGCTGCAGGACAATCCGCAGATTGCAACCGGGTCGGCGCCCTTTCTTGCAAGCTTGCAAAGCCGATCCTTGATGCGCAGCATCGCTTCGATATGCATGATCCAGTGGCGGGAAAACGGCATCTGAATCAGCCCCTTTATATCCTTCCCGCACCAGTAGTCGATCAGCCAGAATGCGTTCTCATCCTCGCTGACGCATTTGCCGTCGATCAGTTTCTGCTTCGTCTCATCCGTAAACTTTTTCTTCAGGTCTTTGTATTGTAGCTGCAAAAGAATCTGATCCGTTGATTCCTTGACAGCCTTCGCATAGAGATAGAGCTCCTTCGCATTGAGTTTCTTCGAAAACTCAGCTATCTCTTCGCCCTTCAATTCATTTCCGGTGGTGATGATCGGAGACACGGTCTTCTCAAGAAATCCTTCGCGAAACAGAATCTGCTTATCCCCGGCGATCATTTCGTGAGCCACGATATCCTCGATTCGGAAAATGTGCCATATGGAATACGCAAGCGTCTTGCTGTGATACCCCGCAGCCCCCGCAAAAGGCATTTGATAAAACGCCTCCTCCGGATAGCCTTCAACGATCCAGGTGATCTGCTGAAATAATTCTCCCCGGAATTCTATCAGTTTCTTTATTGCCTCTTCGAATGTCGCTTCTTTCGCCAGAAGAGTCTGTATCTCTTTATTCTTATCCGCCCATTCCTTATTCATGGTTAACACTCCTTCCAATCAGCTTTTTCATTTCCCGAACTACATCACGGACGCTCTTGCTGTCCGTATCGACCACAATATCCCCCGGGCAGGGCGGCAAATGCAGCCAGTAATAGTTCGTTTCGCCTTTGTCTCCGCGCTTGTCGTGGCGCTTCTTAAGTGTCTCTTCCGAGCAGGTGAGCGTGAATGCGACGGTTTCATAATCCTTCGCCGTAATCCCCTTAAGGATTCCTTCCCGAATCTGCGGATCCGTCAGCACGACCGATGTGAAAAATACATATGCAAAATCCGACTCCAGATAGTTGGAAAGAACAAAGGACATGCTCTTGTCCCCGTTGCGGAGCCGGCTGTCCGTGACGGAGAAAGGATGCACGCACCAGCACCAGTCCCCGTCCAGGTATGCACTGTTGTCATAGCTTTCAAAGAGCCTCTCTCCCACGGCCGTCTTGCCGACGCAGGGTGAACCGCTGATGAGGATGAGTTTCTTGCGCATGGCATTTCCTCCCGTCTTCGCTTATTTCTTTATGGAGAATCGAAACAGCGGATCACCGTTATCTTCCGTGCCGTACTGCACCATGCCGCCCTTTTTCATGGCGCGGGCGGATGCAATGTTTTCTTTATCACAGCCGCCGTGAACGCCGGAAAGCGCAAAGTCCTCCGCCGCAATCCGCAGCAGTTCCTTTACGCATTCTGTTCCGTATCCCTTGTTCCGGTATTCTTCCTCCAGGAGGATAAAGATTTCAGGCTCCGAGTGATTCCTCGTGCCGTCCAGCCCGCACCAGCCCATGATGGTTTCGGGATGCTCCTTCCCGCACACCGCAAGGCATAGGTGATAGATGCAGCCTTTCGTATTTCTTTCGTAGTTCCCGCGCATATAGGCGATGGCTTCCCGCGCCTCCGCATCCGAGAGCGGATGATGATCGGCGGGCCATTTCCCGGCGACCTCTGCCAGATCGTCCTCTGTGACGAAATGAAGGATCAGTTTTTCTGTTTGATAATCCATCCGATTTCTCCTCACTCCTGCGCCATGCAGGCATAAAGCGTCACCCACTTGTTCTCTTCTCCGACGTTCCCGGCCTTGAATGCCGGTACGCTTTTGGATGCTGTCAGCACGAATCTGCCGTTCTCCAGCCTGTACTGATCAAGCACTCTGTAACCGGCCTGCATGGCCTCTGACTCCGGCTCGCACCCCAATGCCCGCAGGGCGTAAACAATCTGATGCGCGCCGATTTTGATCGGATCCGGCGGATAAAATGTACCAAGCATCACATCCACCATAGGCGTCTGCATATCGTCTGTCCGGTAGAAAATGTTTCGCTTCGTAAAATAATGCACCAGAGCGTCTTCGCACGCCGGTCTGTATCCCTGCAAATGCAGCTCGGCCACCAGCAGCAGGTATTCCACCGTCAGCCGCGCACAGCTCTTGTGGGGTTTCTTCGGGTCATTGATCTTTTTGTTGGTGCTGATGCAGCCGAAGCCGCCGTCGTCCTTGATCAGCTTAAGAACGGAATCGATCTCATTCTTAACGATGTCTTCCGTATAGTATCCAAGTTTAACGAGGTTTCGGAGCAGAAGCGGCTCACCGCAAAGCATCTTAAAGCCTGTGCTCTCAATCAGGGCAAACACCTCATCGTCGATGTCGTCTCCGATATCGTCTCTTGTCAGCCCCCACTCGGCAAACGCCAGGATTGCATCATACTTGTCCCAGGGCTTGTCTTTCTTCAGCTTCTTAAGGCCGCGCTCATATACTTTGCTCTGCAGCAACAGTCTCTTGCAATTGACGACTTCTTCATCGTCTTCCGAAAGCTTCCTGTATTCTTTCAATGTCCGAAGCCGCACTTCCGGAGTTTGTTCCTCCAAAAGCCAGTTAAGAATTGTCTGTTCCATCCTTCTCCTTCTTATGAATCCATTCTTCCCTTGTGACGGAAAATGCATAGGAAATTGTATTTTTCGGATCCGGATATTCCTTCACCTTTTTCATGCCGACCGCCTCCGCCGTGCGCCGGGAGCCCTCGTTAGTATATTTCATGTAGGAATACAGCGCGCGATACTTTGTGTTCAGAAAGGCCCAGTCGCGGACAGCGCGGGCCGCTTCCTTCGCAAAGCCCCGCTTCTGGTACTTCTTATGGATATGATACCCAATCTCCGGCAGCATTTCCCCGTCGATATTCTGCAGCGTCAGTCCGCAGTCCCCGATGAATTCTCCGGTCTCCTTCAGCACCACCGCCCACAGACCGAAGCCGTACTGCGCGTAATTATCCAGATTCCATTCAATCCAGCGTCTGGTGCGCTCTTCGTCAAAGGGCGCAGGATAATGCTGCATGGTTTCCGGATCGGACATGATCTCATAGAGCGCATCATAATCGTCCGGTGTATACTCCCGAAGCAGAAGTCTTTCTGTTTCTATCACCGCCTGTATCCTCCCTGCCTGTCAATCATTTCTTCTTTACCGGGATCCAGATCGCGCTGTGATAATCCGGAGAGCTCGGATCTTCGTCGCCGTACCACTCAATGTTCACACGGCCCGGGAACTCAAAGTCAGGATTGCCCGGCATCCACTCCTTAAAGATTTTCGTGTTTACATCCTGAAGCGCTTTGGGGTTTGGACCGTAGCAATCGAAGATCGCCCAGTCAAAATCCGGAAGTTCGTAAACGGTCAGGCCTTCCGGCACTTCGCCTCCCTTGTAAATGCCCGCAACGATGTAACGGAAACTGCCGCAGCCGACATCGTCAACACAGACACCGTACTCGCCGATGTTATTATCTACAATTGCTTTTTCGATTGCATTGGCCGGTGCATTTCCCTTCCAGACGTTGTTCGCGTATCTTTCGCGAATCTCATCCCAGAACTTCGGAATCTCGATGTAAGCCGTCTCTCCGTCAAATTCTCTTGCAAAGCCGATTACCGTAAAGCCGGCCATGGTTTTAATCTTGTAATCCATCTTGTTACCTCCGTGAATCGTAATCTCAATTTTCAGAGGGAGGAATGGTTTGACCGGCGCGCCTTCCCGCACTTGGGTCGGACTCACGCCGTGAAAACGGGAAAAGGCTTTCGTAAAGCTTTCCGGCGTTTCATAGCGATAACGGTAGGCAATATCAATGATTTTCTCATCCGTTTTCTGAAGGTCCACTGCTGCCAGGTACAGTCTGCGGTTTCGGATATACTCCGAAAGCCCGTACCCGGTCATCACGGAAAATCCCTTCTGAAAAAAGAACGAGGACGTAAACACCTGATCGGCGACATCCTGCGCACTGATGTCGTCCTCCAGATGCTCTTCCATGTAATTGATAGCCTTCCTTATGCCGGTAAGCCACTCCATCTGTCCCACTCCTTCTCTTTGATGATTTCATTGTACGCGGAGCGCGAAAAGAAATCCTGTCAATTTCTGTTCCGTTTTGTCCGGATATCATTTTTCGGAAAATATTATCCCGATTATACCACACCGCCCGCAATACGCAAGAAGGAATTGCCGGTTGCAACCTGCGGCCGATTCGATATAATGGAGGTATCGGATTTGCGGCATTTTCCGACCGCGGAAAATTCTTCCGAATTTTTTTCAAAAAGCCTATTGACCTTACAGTGAACTGTAATGATATAAAGTGCTCGAAAGGAGGTAACAGGTATGACAATCAAAGTTTTTGCAAAACTCTGTGACTGCAATCCGCAGACTCTTCGATACTACGACAGCGTCGGTCTCTTAAAGCCGGCCGAGGTGGATTCCTGGACGGGCTACCGATACTACAACGAGGAGCAGGCCGTAACGTTTGTGAAGATTCGCAATCTTCAGAAGGCCGGCTTCGCCATCGAGGAGATCAAAGAGCTGCTTCTAAAGGATGACCTCGCGATTGCAAAGGCATTTGACGCGAAAATCGCCGAAGCCGAAGCGCACCTGCGGGAAATCAAAGCCATCCGCGCGTCGTACCTGACCGAAATGAGCACAATCAAAGAAAAAATCAACGAAACCAGAGAAAGAATCATCACTGACATCAAGAACTACAACCCTGAGGAGGAGTTCGGCATGCCGCGTTCCGACTACGAGGCAATGCTTGCGGGAATCGAGCAATGCTTCCGCGAAGCCGCCGAATCCACCGAGAAACTTCCGGACTTCGGAGAGATGCTCGCAGGCGCCATGGCCGGCGCTTCGCAGGCCGCCCCGGAAGCTCGCGACTTCCGCACCGATCCGGCATTTTCCGTGATCTACGAAAAGCACGGCTTCCGCAACGTAAAGGACTTCTTCCCGGAGTTTGCTTCGCAGGAGAGCGGCGAGTACGGTCTGGACTTCCACGTAACCGACGACAAATACGAGCACGCCATCGCGTTCTCCAACACCATCCTCTCGATGCTTCTCTCCGCCAACGAGGGAAAGAATCGCACCTTCCATTGCAACATCGCGCTCAGTGCGGACGGCAGGAATCACTTCCGGCTGCTGAAAAAGGCCTTCTGACCGGCCTCGAATTCCTTCCCCTTATGTCATAAACATTGAAGGCCCCGGCTTCCGCTGGGGCCTTGGTTGTTTTACCTGTCTGAAATGCGACTTTCCCGGTTTTTTCAAGGAAAAAGGTGTTTTCTTGATATTTCACTTGGAATTCTCCGAAAATTTACCTGTCTTGTTTCGGAAGCCCACGACGGATTTTCAAGTGTTTTTCTCCATATCATCCCATACACATGAAAAATGGTTGAGACACGTTTTTTTCGTATTTTTGAGACGGGTAAAATTTCAAGGAAATCTCTTCAATTTGTCAAAAAAACTTGTAAATCAGATAAAAAACAATTTTCGGGGAGGTTTCAATGGGTAAAACCACGTTCTTTTATTCGGTTCCTTCCGCGGCGTTCATGGCGCGTGCGCAACGGGGCGCTTCGTAAAGCTTTCCGTGTACAAAATAGTTGTAAGAACGGCATCCCCCGGCGCAAAATCCGCCCAGCTCACACTCGGCGCATGGACCGGTGAGCATGCTCTCATCAAACTTTCGGTTGTATGCAAAGGCGTCCGGGTCCTCCCATATGTCGCGAAGGCTTCTCTCGCGGAGATTCCCCTCCGTAAAATGCGGATCATACATGGACTCGCACCCCCGCACGTTTCCTACGCTGTCGATGCCGATGGACGACAGTCCGGCGCTGCAGCCGGCGAAGTAAGCCTTTCCGCTCAGGTTTCCGCGAATGCTCCCCTCCTCAGGTGTAAAATAACCGACATTGTCCGCAACCCCCAGCATAAACGGCGCCTGCCGCATATGACTTGCGACAAATCCAATCACCTCCCGCGGGTCAAAGGCGATGTCGATGCCGCCGTTTGCGGCGTTTCCCATCGGCGAGCAGGCCTGCAATTGCCAGGCAAAGATGCCGCTGTCAACAAGGGTCTCGTACAGGACAGGAAGGGTCTTTGCATTGACTGCATTTAACGTGCTGATGACCGAGACCGGAATCCCGCTGCCCGAAAGCTTCGCAATGGCCGCAACAGCGCGGTCGTAGCTGCCCGCCTGGCGGTACGCATCGTGCACCTCCCGCGGACCGTCCAACGAAACCGACACCGACTCGATGGAAAGGCGCTTAAGGTCCGAAAGAAGCGCATCCGTAAACAGGAAGCCGTTGGTGATGATATTCACGCGGATTCCGTGGCCGGTGAGTCTTCCGACGATTTCTTTCCAATCCTTTCGCATGAACACTTCGCCGCCGATCATGGAGACGCGTTCACACCCAAGCTCCGCCAGCTGGTCTGCCACGGAGAAGCACTCCTCCGTCGTGAGCTCATTCGCTCTCGCATGCCCGCCGGCTGAGCCGCAGTATTTGCAGGAAAAGCAGCACGCAAGGGTAATCTCCCAGACGCAATGCCGTAAGCAATACATCATACGTCCACCTGCTCCCCCTTTTTCTTCAGGGGGGTTCCGCAGAACGGGCAGAACCGGAATCCCTGCTGAAGAAGCCCGCCGCACTCCGGACAGAAGCTCTTCTTTTCCAGAGGCTCATCCGGTTGCTCGGGTGCCGGCTGCGGGTTCATAAATCCACCGCGGTAATTTTGCATCTGCGCGGGCCCCGCATAAACGAACATCATCGCCGGCTGGTTCTGGGGCTTCGGCGACCAATATTCCGGGCCGGCGTACACCGCCATCATGTTCCGGGGGTCAAACTGGTCCCGGCTCGGTCTCGGGACTTTGGGCTCTTCCTCCGGCTCCGGCACTTCGGATTCTGTCTTCTCCTCTTCCGGCACCGGTGCCTCCGCCTCTGTCGCCTCTGCTTCAGTTTCTTCAGTCTCGGTTGCTTCAGCTTCGGTTTCTTCAGCCTCGGACTCCGTCACTTCCGGTTCCTCCTCGTAACCAATCTCATCCATCATACCCGGGCCGGCGTAAACGTCACACATGTTCGGATCCTCGTTTTCATCCTCGTCCCCGCTGCGGTATCCGGGCATCTGCCCGGGGCCGGCATAAACGCGGCCCATGCGTCCGCCGGACATCCCGTTCTTCGGGTATTTTTTCTTCTTCAAATCGTCAAAAAGTCCCATGGAAAACTCCTTCCCCTGCTGCTTCGCCATAGCGGTGCAGCATCTTCTTTCCTCTTTCCGGTCCTGCAAAGACCGTACTTACATCATACCACAAATCGGTCCCCGGAACAATCACGAAGGACGTGATTCGAGGCTTGACAAAAGCATTTTCCGAATTATAATCCTACTTGTTATGAAATATACGGCGGCAGCCGGGTGCGATTTCCTCTGAAATCCACAGTTTAAGCGCGACGAAACGGCAAATCAGGGCCGCCGGAAAAAGGAGACTTTATGAAAAAGCTTTTGATGCTTGTGCTCGTCCTCTGCCTCTGCGTATGCCTTGCTGCCTGCGGCGACGACGATGACGACGATGACAATGACCGCAGAAAGAAGAACGACAAAAAAAACGAAGCCGACACTCCGACCCCCGAGGAGGATCCTACGCCTACCGAGGCTGCCGGCCTGACCATTGCATCCACTGAGGAGTGGGGCGATTTCACGGTGGGAATCCCCGCAGAGTGGACGTTCCGCAAGGGTGATGTGTTCGATGAGAACGACACGCGCTACTGCTCCGTGAAGAAGTCGGATTTCAAGTATTTCGACTTCAAGCGGGAGGATGAGAGCCTTGCGAAGCAGCACTACGACTACAACAAGAACACTTACACCAACGAGCAGGTGGACGTCTCCGGAACCTACGGCGACATCACCTGGACCGGTTTCCAGTACAGCGACGGTTTCGGCGGATACGGTTTTGAGCTGATTGCGACCGTAAATGACAAGCCTGTCCGCGTGTCCAGCGCCGGTTTCAAATTCGACAGCGAGGAAGCAAAGACGATTCTTGGTTCCCTGATTGTAAAATAACAACGAAAACTACCGAAAAGAAAGCCGGCTGCCGCAACGCAACCGGCTTTTTTCCGTCCTCCCGAAGCCCCCTTCGGAATCTCTCGCAATCGACGGTCACAATGCTGTTTTTTGTTGACAGTCATTTTCCGATAAAGTATAATAGTTGTAATGGCGGTCTCCGCCAAATTAGAGAAAGGTTTGGTACTTAGAATGAACAATATTCCTGTAGTGAAACTCGGTATTGTTGCCGTTAGCCGTGACTGCTTCCCGATCGTTCTGTCCGAGAAGAGACGCGCCGCTATCAAGGCTGCTTACAAGGGTGACCTCTATGAGTGTCCCGTAACTGTGGAGAACGAGCTTGATATGCTCAAGGCGGTTGAGGATGTTAAGAAGGCCGAGTGCAACGCACTTGTAGTTTTCCTCGGCAACTTCGGTCCCGAGACTCCCGAGACTTTGATCGCTAAGAACTTCGACGGCCCCGTAATGTTCGTGGCTGCTGCCGAGGGTGACGGCGACATGATCAACGGCCGCGGCGATGCTTACTGCGGTATGCTGAACTGCTCCTACAACCTCGGAATGCGCCACCTCAAGGGCTATATTCCGGAGTATCCGGTAGGAACCGCTGATGACATTGCGAAGATGATCGCTGACTTCGTTCCGATCGCTCGCGCTATCATCGGTGTTAAGAATCTTAAGATTATTACCTTCGGACCTCGTCCGCAGGACTTCTTCGCCTGCAACGCTCCCATCAAGGGTCTCTATGAGCTTGGCATTGAGGTTGAGGAGAACTCCGAGCTTGACCTCTTCGTAGCTTACAAGGCACATGAGAACGATCCTCGTATCCCGTCTGTCTGCGAAGACATGGCTAAGGAAATGGGCGAAGGCAAATACTACCCTGAGATGAGCGCTCGTATGGCACAGTTCGAGCTTACGCTCCTTGACTGGGCTGAGCAGCACAAGGGTGCACGCAAGTATGTGGCATTTGCCGACAAGTGCTGGCCTGCATTCCCGGAGACCTTCGGTTTCGAGCCTTGCTACGTTAACAGCCGTCTCGCAAGCCGCGGTATCCCGGTATCCTGCGAGGTTGATATCTACGGCGCACTCTCCGAGTACATCGGCGCTTGCGTAACCGGCGATGCAATCACTCTCCTTGACATCAACAACTCCGTTCCTCAGTACATCTACGACGAGGACATCAAGGGCAAGTATGATTACAAGCTTACCGATACGTTCATGGGCTTCCACTGCGGTAACACTCCGTCCTGCAAGATGTGCAGCGACCGTGCAATCAAGTATCAGCTCATCCAGCACCGTCTCCTCGAGCCGGAAGGAAGCGAGCCTGACTTCACACGCGGAACCCTTGAGGGCGACATCGCAGCGAGCGACATCACCTTCTATCGTCTGCAGTGCAACAGCGACGGAGAGCTTGTTTCCTACATCGCTGAGGGCGAGATTCTCGACGTACCTACCCGTTCCTTCGGTGGTATCGCAATCTTCGCTATCAAGGAGATGGGACGCTTCTATCGTCACGTGCTCATCCAGAAGAGATATCCTCACCACGGTGCGGTAGCATTCGGTCACTGCGGCAAGGCCCTGTTCGAGGTATTCAAGTTCCTCGGCATCAAGGACATTGCTTACAACCAGCCGAAGTCGCTTCCTTACCCGACCGAGAATCCCTGGGCTTAAGGCATCAATCCTTTGACTTTCCAAAGGCGGAACCGCAACGGTTCCGCCTTTTTTTGTACCGCTCCCGGCTTTATCATGGGGGAGTGCACGATAGAAACCCGGGATGACGGCTCCAGTCGACTATGTGTCTTCTTCGACTGCATGGAAGGGGCGTTTTTGCGGGGCTTGCACGCCGCCTTTGAAAAAGAATCAAGGAAGGCGGCGTGCTACGAACAGTCCTCAAAACGCCCCTATGCAGTCTCGAAGCCACTGAGTCGACTTCTACTGCGTACAGCTCTCGGTAACATCTTCGATGTTCCACGAGCTGTACGCAGTAGAATACCGCATGCCATCCCGGCTTTCTTCGTGCACTTCCCCCAAAAGCCGGGAGCGACAAAAAAAGGAGCCTTGCGGCTCCTCTTGGGAATCAAAAATCGATTAGTTTTATGACCATTTCCCACAAGCATTATGGTAGGCGGCGTCGGCGTCTTTTTTCCACTGGGCGAGGGTGCGGGGCCGACGGCCTTGCTGCGACCGGGTTTCCGTAGGGCAGACGAAGTCGGAAAAGGCTTCCATGACGCGGCGCATGCGCGGCGCGAGGGTTGTGTACTCGTAGAACAGCTGGCAGCCGCCCTTCTTACGGAGAAGGGATGTCATGTCCTCAATAATCAGGATGCGGTTCATGGCCTGCTCGCGGGTTAATTTGGTAGGATCTTCCCTGCGCATCTGGTCCTCGAGGGCATCCAAAAGCCCGGCGCCGATCATCTGGGCATTTACGTACTCGTAGTTCATCATCGTAAGGATGTCTGCTACCGCACTGCTTGAGCGGTCCGGTTCCCGCTGCATGCTTGCAAAATCCTGCTCTAAAATCTCTGCTGCCCACTCCCGCTTGACTTCGAAGGGGATGTTAAGGGCACTGTATTCCGCGAGTGTCTTCTCTCCGGCCTCATGCCAGATGATGTATGGGTCGTCACCGCCGCAGTCGCGGTACAGTTTCTTTGCTTCTTCCAGTGTCATCGGAATCTCCTTTGCGAACTCACGGTTCGCCGACCATGCGTTTCTTTCGCGGGAAGCTCACTGCTTCCCTTCCTTGAACATGCGCATCATTTCGTTGGTAAGGCTTAAGTTGTTGGGCTGTAGCACGATGTCCTCGCGACGCACCCACTCGGCGTACTTCAGCTCGTTTTCGTCCATGTGAATCTCGCCGTCGCCCTCCGCGTCGCAGTAGAAGCCCACCAGCATATCCTGCGCCATGCCCCAGGGCTGCGACTTGTAATAGCGGATGTTCCGCACGCGGACTCCCGTCTCCTCCATCACCTCGCGGGCGACGGTCTCCTCAAGGGTCTCGCCGATCTCGGTAAATCCGGCCACCAGCGCGTTGTGCGCAAAGCCGCGGCGGTATTTGGTGAGCAGGATGCAATCACCCTTCGTCACGCCGACAATCACCGCAGGATTGATGCGCGGATAGATGGTGTTGCCGCAGGCCGGGCACTGAAGCGCGCGCTCAGTGACGCTGTGGGCAAGCGCCCCGCCGCACCGTCCGCAAAAGCGGTTGTCGCGGTACCATCGCCACAGATGATACGCGGTAAATGCCGCATACACCTCCTTGCCGACGCACAGATCGCGAATCTCCCGAAGGGTCCGGTAGGTAAAGCCTTCCTTCTCCGCCGGTGCATCGTCCGCCCGAAGAAAATACCGCTCCCCGTCCAGCGAAAAGAGGTACACCGCGGCGTCCGCATCCGACGTTGTCCCGTCGGCCGCATCGGCTCCTCCCGGAAAATGCACCCTTCCCCCGTTGGTATTAACCAAAAGCCTCCCGTCGCCGTCGCAGATCACAAAAGTATCCTCAGGCCTCAGGGTGAATGGCTCATAATGATTGTCCAGTTTGCTCGGAAAAATATCCTGTATCATGCTTTTTTGCTCCTAATCTTTCGGAGATTCCCCGCTCCGGCCGCCGGGCCGGACCGCCTCCGCTATAACGCGCATTTGTCTAAGCGTAACCAATCTGAGAAGATATGTCAAGCCGCAAATTCACGTTTTCTGCAATATAGTTTTCCATTTGGGGATGGATTTGCCGCGCTTTTCCGCGCGATGGAAAAACTTCGCATCCCGCAGGCATTCCGGTTTCGCACAGGATGCCCGGATGTGGTATAATAGATTGTCGGAAATGCGGGCCGGGGGGCTCGCGTTTCACCAAGTTTCGGAGGTCAGACATGTTTGACAACAAAAGAGGAAGCGTCAAAAGCGGTGTTACGAACTTCACCATCTGCGTCATCGCTTCCCTGATTTACTGTCTCGGAGTCAACTTTTTCATTCTTCCCGGCGGATTGTATTCCGGCGGGTTTACCGGTATTGCGCAGCTTCTCTCGCTCTTGTCCGTCGGAACGCCCTTGGAGCCTTACAACATCCGCGGTGTCCTTTATTTCCTGATGAACATCCCGATTGTCATCCTCGGTTGGCGCGTCCTCGGGGGCAAGCCCATGATCAAGGCCGGGTTTACCATTATCCTGGAAAGTGCGTTGATGTCGCTTCTGCCGATTCCGAAGGAACCGATCATCTCGGATGCGCTTACCAACACCATTGTGGGCGGATTTTTCGAGGGTATCGGCAGCGGCCTTCTCTACATCGGCTTCGGTTCAGGCGGCGGCACGGACATCATCGGCATCGTGATGAGCCAGAAGTTCCGGTCCCTCACGGTGGGCAAGGTCTCTCTCGCCGTAAACATCGTTGTTTACGCGGTCTGCGCCATTGTCTTCAATCCGGAGGTCGCCGTGTACTCCATCATCGCGGCCTTTGTCTGCTCGCTGATCATCGATAAGATTCACCTGCAAAACCGCGCCGTGACGGTGAACATTTTCACCAACAAAGAGCAGGAAATCGGTGACTGGATCCGCGACAACATCAACCGGAGCGCCACGATTTTCACCGGCACCGGCGTGTATTCCGGCGCAGAGCGCAAGCTCCTCATCAGCGTCATGTCGGAGTACGAATACCACCGCTTAAAGCATGCGCTGGCAGAGCTGGACCCCTCGGCCTTCGCCAACGTCTACCCTTCCGCCGCGGTGCTCGGGGACTTCGAAAAGCGCCTCTCATAGCGCTGCCGTGTGTCGGCATTTGTTGAACATTAAATTAGCAGCGGCTTCCGCTTCCCGCGGTCACCGCTGCTTTTTTATGGATGTATCCCGCGCTTACGAAAGAAGCGTAAGCAAAGTGATTGCCCCGATAATCAGGCCGCCGGAGAGGCCGGCGACGGTGGTGATAATCGCGTAGCGGTCGAAGACGCAGCCGCGCTTTTTGTGGAAGCGGACGCGGTAGGTGCGGTCCGTTCGGTACAGCTTTTTTCGGAAGATTCCCTCCTCCGGAAAGAGGCAGGGATACTCCGTGCCGTCAATGTTATAGTATGCCACCTTGTGCAGATCCTCCTCGTCCCGCGGCCCGACCCGCGTGAAGACCGCATCCACGCGCTTTGCGCGCAGCAGAAGGAACAGGCTGTAGAGAAACAGCACAACCAAAGACGCCGAAAGCAACAGAAGAATGCCGGCGCCCACGTAGAACAGAACGCCTGCATTTCCCGTGAGGACGCACAATAAAATTCCGATTACCAGAAGCAGAATAACGTACTGCATGGAACCCTCCCTTCGGCAAATGCCGCCCGGCCGCGCGTTTCCGGGCCTTGCGTCAGTGGCATTTGGCGGCGTATCCGCGCAACAGGTACTGCAACAAAAAGAGCTTCTGCCGCTCCTCCGGGCTCGTGCTCTCGCGCTTGCGAATCGCCTCGAGCTTCCGGATGCAGGAGTAGCGGTCGTAATCGCCCAGCTCCTCCATGCCCTCCGGCACCGGTTCCATGGAGACAAATGCCAAAAGACGCAGAAGCACTTTCTCATTTACTTCCGCGTCCTCTCCGCCTTCTTCCCCGAGCAGGCAAATCGTGTCCAAAATTATCTTTTTTATCTCAGCGGTGGTATACTCCTCCCCCATCGCACACACAAGCGGCGCATTGTCATCGCCGATATTTTCCAGATACAATTCCATCGCGTCCATCTGCTGACCGTCCTTTTTTGCACTAGCGTCCCATGGGGCGTCCCGGCCCGTTGATAATATCCTGCGCCATCCGCTGGTTTTGAAGCTCCTGCTCCAGTTGCTTCTGCGCCTCCATCTGCTGCTGCATCCGCTGCTGGTTTTCGATCTGCTCCTGCAGGATTCGCTGTCTCTCCGCGAGCAACTGCTGTTCCGCAAGCTGGCGCTGCATGATCTCCTGCTGCTGCCGCTGTTGCTGAAGCTGTTCCTCATACACATCCGAAAAATAAGGATTGTACTGCATGGACATATCGTCCACATGGTCCATCTCCGGATTCGGTTCCCCCGGAACCATCGGCTGGCCGTTTTGCATCATGGCCCCCGGCATCCCTCCGCCGGGCATCATCATTCCCGGAGCCATGGGCTGCGGAACCACAATCACCTCGGGTTTAAAGGCTTTTCGATAACAACTGACGATGCCTTTGCCCATCAGGACACACAAAAAAATGCAAAACAGGGTTCCTGCCCACTCCCCGTCTTTCCAGTAATCCCAGCCCACAGAAGCAAATGCCGCTTCAAAGATAAGCAACAGAAAAAATGAAAGTCCGTAAATGACCCGCTTCATAATTCCTCCAACCGCACTCAAGAAAACGGGGCTGCCGGCGGCAGCCCCATACTTTTCTCAATACTCAGTACGCAAACAACCGATGATTATTTCTTCATCAGGAATCTTCCGATTGCAATCAGGATGCAGGTACCCAAAACACCGCCGATGATGTTTCCGATGATACCATGGAAGGAAATTCCGATGATACCGAACAGGAAGTTACCGAGCGCACCGCCGACGATACCGAGAATGATGTTGATAATCAAACCGTTGTTCTTCGATCCCATGAACTGTCCTGCCAACCAACCGCAAAGAGCACCGATTGCCAAAGAAATAAGAATCTGCATAGAAGTACCTCCGTAAGTGATATGAATGTTTTCTGGTTGTTCCGACCGTCGCGCGCCGGTCGCTGTCTTCCGGGGTACACCCCCTTGAACTGAGGTCATATTACCACATTTTTTTGCAAAAATCAATGCTTTCGACGTCGAAAAAGTAAATTTAATTTAACATCAATGCACCGTTAATCATTTGTTAATCCTGCGGCAAATGCACCCTCACACCCGGAACCGTAGTTCCCAGACGACACAGAACACAACCGCCGCAAGCGTAAGCCATGCTGCGCACATACGCGCCCTGCCCTTAAACAGCTTCGCAACAAGCGGTCGTACGAGCCGCAGAAACAATGTGGCCAAAAGCCCGAACATCGCGCTGCTCACGGCCGAGATGCGCCCCTCATACTGCAGCGGCCAATCCTCGTATGTCCAAAGCGACTCGTGAAGAAAATGCTCAATCGCGTAGGAGCTCACGAACTCGATAACCGTGGTGATCGCCGCACTTCCGAAAAAAAGCAGAAAGATGTTCTTTCGGTTTCGAAAGACCAGGAGTAGGAACAAAAGTCCGAAACCGTAGATCGGGCACATCGGCAGATGCAGCACTCCCCGATCCTGGTACTCGTGGAACATCACATACACGCAGCCGATCTCGTAGAGCCAGCCGATGCACGCCGCAAGCATAAACAAAAGGAGGTACTCGGTCAGAAAAAGAAACACTTTCTTCATCGCCGCACACCTCCTTTGGATTTTCTTTCCGCGTCCACAGCGAAGCCCGCCGCGAACTGTCAGCCGCACGCTGTCCGCCGCACTCACATCTTGCGGAACGTAAACTCTTTCATGGTGAACAATTCTCTTCCCGCGAACATCTCCGGGAACCACCCTCCCGCGGTGCTCTCCGCGGTGAAGAACAAAGCGTGCCGCCCGGTCACTGCAGTAACATCGGCGGTATACACGCCGTCCGCAAGTCCGATATCGAGGACGCCGATCTCCGGGCCGTCCGGCGTATCGATGTGCACATGGATCTTCGAATAAATCCCGCGACCGCCGGTGCGCACCTGCAATTGCATCGTCCTGCTCGCAAAATCCTCGCCGAAATCGAAGTATTTGTAGCCCAGAACGCAGCCGTGGGTGATGTTCACCACACTTCTGGTGAAGGCGTCATTTTCCGTGACAAAGCAGCCGCCCGTGAGGTAGCACGCGAGCTCCGCCGGCGTGATCTCGTAAGGGTTGAGGGACTCCTGGAAACCAAGGGAGGTCATCTCCACCTCGGGGATTGTACCGTCCGGAAGAATCTCGATTTTCTCCACGCAGCCGCGGCGGGACATAATCGTGTTGTTAGTCATGCGGTGATAGAAAATGTACCACTGATCCTTGATTTTGCAGATGGAGCCGTGGTTGTTGCCCGCCGGGTAATTGATGCCGTTGTCCACGATGGTCCCGCGGATCGTGTACGGTCCTAAGGGTTTGTCAGCGGTTGCATACATCAACCGGCTGCCGCGGCGCGGCGAGTAAATCAGGTAGTAGGTATCGCCGATCTTGCGGGGCGAACACGCCTCGTAGAAATCCTCGGGCTTCTGCCCCGGGGGCAGAATGTCCTCAACGAAGGTGTCGTCCTTCGTGTCCACCATGGTGTCTGCGTCAAGCTCCACGCCGAAGGACCGCTCAAAGCCGCAGTACACATACACGCGGCCGTCGTCATCCACCAAAACACCCGGATCCACGAACCAGCCGTCGCCGTAACCCACCTCGTGAGGCGTCGTGGGCTCGCCGTGGCGGTATTGATCAATCAGCTTAAAAGGCCCCTCAGGACGGTCGCTCACCGCCACACACCCGTGGGCGCCCATGATGTAGGCATAGAGGTAGAATTTGCCGTCCTTTTCCACCACATCCGGTGCAAAGAGATAGCCGTCCGTCCACGCGGATGTATCACTCTTATGGTCGGTGTCGTCCGCCGTATGGAAGATGTGCCCGTGGCACGTCCAGTGGTTCAAATCATCCACGGACGCGGACCAGCACAACAGCTTATGGTCGCAAAATGCATCCGAAGCCGCCTGGTCGTGGCTTCCGTACACATACACGCGGTCGCCGAACACGCGGGGCTCACCGTCCGGGATATACTCCCACAAAGGCAAATAAGGATTGGGCATAGAAACCTCCTGATGCGGTATTTTCGGGCGTCTAGGACAAAATCACTCCCCGGTTTTCTCCTCGGAAGCGGTTGATTTGTAGGGCTCAACGTAATGAATCAAAGGCTCCTTTGCGTAGGGCGCCTTGTCATTCACGCGGCGCATATGATTGATATCCTCGCACAGGTTCACAAAGAACGTAAGGAGAACCGCTCCGAGAACGACTCCGGCCTCTTCGATTGCAAAAAGAAGACAGCAGCAAAAAGTCCCGTACATGCTCCACCGAAGTCCGAGCAGGTCAGACACATCGCTGCGGTACAAAAGAGACGGATAGAACCAATACACTGCTACATAACCAATCAGCACAAAAGCCAGGATCTGAATCAACTTGCGAGCTTTGTCATGAGAAAACTCAAACATTTTGCTTACCCCCATAAATAAATTTTTTTGTTTACATCCGCAATAGCAGTTCTTCTTCCACCACCGCTCCGCCGCGGATATAGCGGCGCGGTACGCGCTTGCTGACTGCGCAGGTGAGCTCATAAGGAATCGTGCCTGCCAGCTGCGCCATGGTTTCGATGGGATTGCGGGGTCCGAAGATCTCAATCTCCGAGCCGATTCCGACATTCGGCTTGTCCGTGAGGTCAATCATGCACATGTCCATGCAGATCTTGCCGCGCTGCGGCGCCGGACCGTCCGCTGTCATCAGGCTGCAGCGGTTGGAAAGGCAGCGGAAGAAACCGTCCGCGTAACCGTAGGGCAGAACGCCGATGCGCTCCGTCTTGTCGGTTTTGTAGATGCCGCCGTAGCTGATTGCCGTGCCGGCAGGATATATTTTGATTGTGGAAACGTTGGTCTTAAGCGCCATCACAGGCTTAAGCCCCAGCTCCTCCGCAAAATCCCCGTATCCATACAAAAGAAGCCCCGGCCGAACCATATCGAGATACGTCTCCGGGTAGCGGGCCACCGCTCCGGTATTCGCGCAGTGGCGAAGCTTGAATTTGCGGCCGAGCTTCTTCTCCACACCGTCGATGACGTCCGTAAAAAGCTTGAACTGATGCTCGGTGTAGGCCTTCGCATCCTCGCCCGGCTCGTCGGAAACCGCAAAATGCGTAAAGATTCCTTCAGCGTCGAGCCCCGGCATGGAAACCGCTTCGCATATGCCTTCTACTCCTGTAGAAAACATGTCGCCGTCGCACAGATATCCAAGCCGCGACATGCCTGTGTCCACCTTGATATGGACGCGAAGCGTACCGCCTAAGCGGGTCGCCTCCTCCGAGTACTCCACGGCCTTCGCCTTGCAGGTCACCGCCTGCGTGATATCGTACCGAAGGAGTCTCTCCACCTGCTCCTTCGGGGTGTGCCCCAAAATCAGAATGGGCATCGTGATGCCGTTTACGCGAAGCTCCATCGCCTCGTCGATACTGCTGACCGCGAGATAATCCGCACCTTCCTCCTGCAGCGTCCGCGCAACGACCACCGCGCCGTGACCGTAGGCGTCCGCCTTGACAACGCCTAAAAAGCGCACCCTCTTTGCAGGGTTCCCCGCGTTCACACGCGCGCACAGCGTGCGATAGTTGTGCACCAGCGCATCCAGATCAATCTCCGACCATGTCCGTTTCAATGTCGATTCCATATTCCGTGCCTCTCAAAACAAGCCCCGCCGCCCCGAAAAAGAGCGCGTGCCATTTGCAATATTTTACCACACGGCCGCCGGTTTGTGAACAGTTTTCGGCTTGTGCTGTCCGTTTTTCTGACATTTGCCGACGGCAAATCCTTCCCCGCCGCTCTTCCTCCCGTTGCCTGTTGACAAACGGGAAAGTTCATTGTTAACTAAAGAAAAAGGACTTTTGGCATGAATACGGACCGCAGAGAAACCAAATTGTTCGAGCAGGAGCCGGTGCCTGTTGCCATTGCGCATCTCGCGCTGCCGACCATCGTCGGCCAGATTATCCTTGTAATCTACAACATGGCGGACACCTTCTTCATCGGACTTACCGGAAGCGATGCAAAACTGGCTTCTGTTGCCGTGTGCCTTCCTGCGTTCATGTTCCTCTCCGCAATCGCCAACCTCTTCGGTGTCGGCGGCGCCGGGGAATCCGCCAGAAGCCTCGGGCGAAGCAACAAAAAAGACGCAGGGGAAGCCTGCGCTTTTTCCTTTTGGGGCTGTGCTCTCGCAACCCTTGTCTACATCGCTCTCGCGATGGTTCTGCGGCATCCTTTCTTAAACATTCTCGGCGGCGGCGACCCGGAAGTGCACCGGTATGCGACGGGCTATCTCATTATCACCGTAGGGCTCGGCGGCTTGGGCACCTCCATGAACATGGTGACGGCCCACCTCTTCCGAAGCGAGGGCCGCAGCATGGATGCAAGCATCGGCATCGTCTGCGGAAGCGTTCTCAACATTCTTCTCGACCCGCTGTTTATGTTCGTTCTTCTTCCTCCGGGAAAAGAGGTGCTCGGCGCGGGCATAGCCACCGCACTCTCGAACTGGATTGCATTTGCCGTGATGATCGTTCTGCAGTACCGCCGCAGAGCCCACTCCGTGCTTTCCTTCCGGCTTCCGGCTCACACGGACCGTGATATGGTGAAGCGCATCTTCGGCACCGGCCTTCCGGCCTGCATCATGACTCTTTTCGAAAACATTTCCTACGCCTGCCTCGACCGCCTGATGATGGCCAACGGCACCGCTGCCCAGGCGGGCCTCGGCGTCGCCAAGAAAATCAATATGCTGGCCCACGCCACCGTGCGCGGCCTTACCCAGGGCGTGCTGCCGCTTCTTGCTTACAACCACGCCTCGAAGAATTTCCGCCGCATGAAGCAGGCCATCCGCGACACCGTGCTGATTGCCCTGGCCATCGGCCTCGGCTGCATGGCAGCCTGCCTGTTCGCCGCAAGGCCCCTCGTCGGTTTCTTCGTCAAGCCCGGCGAGTCCTTAACCCTCGGGATGCGGTTCCTGCGCATCCTCTGTATCGGCGCGCCCTTCTCGGCCGTCGCCTACACGTTCATCTCCTTCTTCCAGGCTGTGGGCCGCTGGCAGAGCGCCTTCGTCCTCGCGGTGCTTCGCAAGGGCTTTCTGGACATCCCTCTGATGTTCCTCTTCTGCCTCGTGAATCCCCTCACGGGAATCGTCGCCGCCACGCCCACTGCGGACCTTGTCTGCTGCATGACTGCATTTTTCCTCTATCAGCTCTATCACCACAGAAACCTTCGGGAAACCGCTTCGATGTAAAACGGCCGGGCACACTGTCCCGACCGTTTTTTGCGCGATCTCCTGTTTATCTCCAGCTCTTTCTTACTCCCGCGCCAGCGCTTCCTCCACTGCTTTTCTTGCGCGGTACTCCGAGAAATTGAAGTTTCGGAAGTCCCCTGCGCTGCACTCCGTCTCCATCTTCTTCACATAGTACCGGTACGGCCGCCCCGCCTGGGACGCGGTTTTCCACGCGCCGTAATCCGGCTCCAGGCTGTCCGCAATCTCCACTATCACCGGCGTCGCATCGCTGGACAGGTCGTTTAAAACATAATCCACATCGCAACCGTGGGTCAGATTGTACCTTGCAATCCAACGATCCGGATAACTGAAGGCAAATACAACCCAGCACAGAACCGTTGCGGCAAGGGCGCAGCGGACGAACGGGAACGTGTCGCGCCACACAAGGGCAACGGTAGCTGCCATCACCAAAGCGATTGCCGCAAGCCCCCACAAAACAAACGCCCGAAGGTAGGTAAAACCGTACGCGCTGATATAGAGTATCATCCGGTACAGGCTGGAAGCCAACATCACATAGGTGCATGCGCAGACGGCCGTGAGCACCACCTGCAAAACAATATGGTTTCTTCTGTTCCTGCGGCACAAAAGCACCAGCACGAGGTTAAACAGACACACAAACACAAGCTCGTAAAAGCCCTCGTGGGCGTACTCCGCGTAGGTATAGCCGGCCGGCAGCTGCCCCTCCCCGAGGAAGAGGTAGAACACCTGAATTCCGCAATACACAAGATACACAAGGAGCAACACCGTGGTGAAGGTTATAGCCGTCACCGGGCTCTTGGTACGGGCATCCGCAGGTGGCGTCTGTAGGCTTTCCATGGGCTTTGCGGCTCTTGCAATGACAGCGTAGGATGCTACAAAGATTCCGAGTACCATCAGGCCGACATAGAAGATATCCTCATCAAACTGCAGATTCAGCACGTCATTCAAAGCATCCCCGAACACAGCATCGGAGAACGCCAAAAGCGGCAGGACAATCGCAAGAAGCGGGATGGAAATGAACAGTCCCAGAAGAACGTTTCGAGCGATACCGTCCGAAGGGGATGGATTTGCCAAAACACCTGCTGCCGGCGCTGCTTCAAAGAAGATCGGCTCGGCCGGAACTTCCGTAAGGTCCGAGGCGGACACAAGATTCGGCGCGGGTGCCGGGGATGTTGCATTCTCCGCTGTCGGCAGGTTCTTCGCCGTGCGCTCCCGAAGCGACAGTCCGTCCGTTACGAAGGCTAACAAAAATGACACCGACGACGTCAGCATTTTGATGATCGCGGACACGTACCGCGTCACGTCCCACCGCCTGTCATCGTAAAGGTTGTGCAAAACAAGCATCGCAAACAGCACGAGCAAAAGGAACTTGTCCATGACAATCAGCTTCTCGCTGCCGGTGGTACACACATGCACCGACAGCGCCGCGATTCCCGCAACAAAGCCGATTGACGTACGCTTCACTTTCTCCCCCAGAAGCTGCATCACCACATACAATCCCGCCACCGTCGCCGCCGCGAACACCGGATACGTGATCCCGTGAGGCGCCTTGTACAGGCAGATTGTCGCAAACACTGCGTAACCGGCGCAGAGCGCCAGCTTTTTTATATATCGTTTCTTCTCGTTCATTTCTCCACTCCACTCTGTTCTCAAGCCTCCGCGCTCCGGTGGCTCTCAGTCTTTCACATACTCAAACAAATCCCCCGGCTGGCAATCGAGAATGTCGCACAGCTTCTCAATCGTCGTCACCTTGATGGCCTTGGCCTTCCCGCTCTTTAGTATCGACATGTTCGCAAGCGTGATGCCGACGGCCTCCGCGAGCTTCGTCACGCTCATCTTCCGCTTTGCGAGCATGACGTCGATGTTGAACACCAGATGTCCCGCAGGCTTTGTCTCTTCCGTCATGATTTCGTTTTCTTCCGATTCCTTCATAATTTCCTCCGCCCTACACTGTCAGGTCGTTCTCTTCCTGAATCTCCGCCGCTTTGATCACCAGGTGCGACAATGCCGCCGCACACACGGAAAATGCCGCCCCGAAGAAGCACACTACCACGGCCGCCGCAAGCAGGGACGGCTGCGAGAGGCCGAGCACGGCAAGCACCGCGTTGGCGATGAAAAAGTAGATGACGTCCGCCACGGTTGTGTAGGAGATCCACTTGAGATACTTCGCATTGTCCCGGGAGAAGGACCGGTTGTTTCCGATGTTGCCGGCGATCTTCCAGGCGAAAATCAGCACCAGGTAGCACGGGATTGCGGAAATCCACACCGTGATCAGCCACGGAAGGGATTTGCCGGCCTCCATGATTCCCTGCTTGTCGAGATAGTTTGTCAGATACGGCAATGCCGCCGCGTACACGATGGCGCCGCACACGGCGATGCCTACGATGATGAATTTTAACCAAAACGACAATTCTTTTTGTTTCATGGGGTTCCTCCGGAAAATGCCGCCGCGAGGGGCAGGGCGGGTTTGTTTGTTGGGTATAGAATAGCACGAGGTTTTGTGCATGTCAATATGTTTTTATTGAATTTCGATAAATGTTTGTTGTTTGGTGGGGAGTTGCACCGCTCAGTGGGTAAATTGCAAGCCGAGAGTCCCATTTGTAACGCAAGACTCCCGTTTTGTAAATAAGATTCCTGTTTTGTAAACGAGACTCCCGGTTTGCAAATGACTTTCCCGTTTTGTAAGCGAGATTCCAGAGTTTTCATATGTCCCTTGACATGTTATAATACGTTCAGCGGAAAATTTGCGCGCAAAAAGCAGAGATCAATTCCCTCTCGCTCAGTCAACCCCTCCGTCATTCGCAAAACCGCTAATGCGCTTTTGCTCATGAGATGGCGGCGTCAAAGCCGCCATCTCTTCGAATCTTCTCCCCGGCTGTCCTCAAAAGTTTTTCTTTTGGAACATCCGGGGAGAAGATTCACGGAGGGGGGTGAACTTTGCTTTTACAAAATGTTTACATTTTATTCTTTTTCTCGACAAACTCTGCTAATATTTGTACGATATAATGCAGTCAGAAAGAGAGAGGGAGACAAAATCCTGATCGATAAACAAGCCTATTCAAATTTTCATATAATATCAGCCCGGTAAGGCAAAACTTACTCGGGCTTCTCCTCTTTTATGGGGAGTTTTTTTATGCCCGGCGGCAGCTGCATTTGGCGCAGATCGGATTGCAGCGATGCTGCGGCGATTCTTTTCGTTCATTATTTGTGAATTGAAATCTTTTGAATTGTTTACAAAGTGTTGTCTTTTCCGACAAACTCTGCTCATATTTGTGCGATATAATGCAATCAGAAAGAGAGAGGGAAACAAAATCCTCAATCAAAAAAGCCTATTCAAATTTTCATATAATATTGGCCCGGTAAGGTAACTTACTCGGGCTTCTCCTCTTTTTTGGGGTAAAAAATCAACACCTGGGCAAACGCAACGCCCAGGTGTTTTTACAATTCTCTTTTCCCATTCGCAATTCACATTTATGATTCCTTCTGCCGCGGCGGCATCTTGGTGTCGATGACCATCTGCACGCGGTTGTAGTAATTAAGCTTCGACCCCGAGGAGTCCGTCTCGATTACCATCAACATCACATCCGGAAACTCCCGCCGGATGTTCGGATAGACGCCGCGTCCGGCGCAAACGTTCGGAAGGCACCCGAAGGGTGCGTTGCACAAAATCTTCCGCACGCCGTGGCGGATGTGATCCACCGCCTCGGCGCCCATGAGCCAACCGTCGGCGTTGGTGAGGTTGTGCGAAACATACGGCCGCGAGTTTTTGTCCATCACCTCGTATCGGCTCGGCACGTGGAACCCGGCTTTCTTCATCGCGTAAAGCATGTCGGTCTGCACGTGGGTCATCAGCTTCTTCACCGCCTCAAAGCCCACGCGCTCGGGACCCCATTTGGCGGGCTTATGCGAGTCGACATAGTACAGCATGTACCACGAAAGTCCGCCCACAATCGCCTCGCAGCCGTGGTCCTCGAGGTAGGGAATCAGGTTCCAGTTCCCCAGGGCGCAGTATTTGGCGTAAAATTCCGCCACAATTCCAATCTGCTGCCGCTTCTCGCCGGTCCGCTCAATCGCCCGGAAGGACTCGGCGATCCGCGTAAAATTCTTCCGCATATGCCGAAGCGTCAGATGCCGCCCGAGGCGGATGTCCTTCGAAAGCTCGCGGTACCAACGGCGCCGCAGCGCCTCCGTCTCGCCCTTGTGGGCCTCGTAGGGCCGCGTCTGGTTGGCGAGCATCATCAAAATGTCGCCGTAAAACATGCCGAACAAGCCGCGAATCGCGGTGTCCGTGGTAATCTTTAAGGAAATCTCGTTGCACACGTGGCGCACGTTGATGGTCACCATGTGTGTGTCCGGGAAGCCCGCCTTCGTAAGCGACTTCTCCATCATGCCGATGTAGCACGCCCCGCGGCACGCATCGCCGGCCGTCGGAATCAACACCGACGTCTTCTTCGGGTCGTACTTCCCGCTTCGCAGCGCCCGCATAATCTGCCCCGCCATCAAGACGTAGGGGTAGCAAATGTCGTAGTTGGAGTACTTAAGCCCCTCCTCCCGCACCGTGAACTCATCGCTCTCGGTGAGCGGCACCACGGCATTTCCTTTGGACCAGAACATGTACTTCAAAAGCGGAAAATGCTCATCCAGCGTGGCGGGAAGCAGTATCGTGTGCTCCTCCGTGTTTTTGAGAATCTTATACATCCCGTGTAACCCCCAAGACCTTCCGGGGCTCTCCGACGCCCCGCATTTCTTTCCGTATATCTTACCCTGTGACGGCAAAAAAGTCAATGTCAGGGGTTCTTTGGTTTTGACTTTTGGGC
This sequence comes from uncultured Lachnospiraceae bacterium, assembly GCA_902787715.1. Taxonomy (GTDB): domain Bacteria; phylum Bacillota; class Clostridia; order Lachnospirales; family Lachnospiraceae; genus ISDg. The sequence continues at coordinate 161,238 of CADAHQ010000002.1, read as the reverse complement.
TCTCCGGTAGTATAATAATCGAGATGAAGGCGTGACCGGGAGCTCCCGATCGAAGCCGCAAAAAGGGGCGGCATTTGCCGTCGAAAACCGAACGAATCGCATCCACAGGAGGAACGAAATTATGGGCAAAGTAGTCATTATGGACCATCCGCTTTTGCAGCACAAGATCGGCATCATGCGGAGAAAAGAAACTTCGACGAAGGATTTTCGCGAGCTGGTTAACGAGGTCGCGATGCTGATATACTACGAGGCGAGCCGGGATCTTCCCCTTGCGGACAAAGTGATTGAGACGCCTCTTTGCAAGACGACAGTCAAGGAGATTGCGGGCAAGAAGCTCTGCGTGGTTCCGATTCTGCGCGCGGGCATCGGTCTGTGCGACGGTATCCTTCGCATGAATCCGAGCGCCAAGGTCGGTCATATCGGTCTCTACCGCGACGAGGAGACTCTTGAGCCCCACGAGTACTTCTGCAAGATGCCTCACGACGCAGCGGAGCGCGACATCTTCGTCGTTGACCCGATGCTTGCGACCGGCGGTTCCGCAATCGCGGCAATCGATATGTTAAACAAGCGCGGCATCAAGCGCATCCGCTTCCTCTGCCTGATTGCTGCTCCCGAGGGACTTGCCGCTCTGCAGAAAGCGCATCCCGAGGTCGACATCTACATCGGCGCCATGGACGACTGCCTCAACGATAAGGGTTACATCCTTCCGGGTTTGGGTGACGCCGGCGACCGCATCTTCGGCACGAAATAAATCAGGACAACGTCTAGGGCTTCGTCGCATTTTCCGACGAGGCCCTTTTTTTGCGTCTTTCGAAAACATTCTCCATTTTACGGCAACTTTCCTTGCAGTATGATAGCAATAACAGAACAAGTAATCCTCACGTCGGCAAGGAGGCTCCCATGAAGACACTCTGGAAACTCACAAAAGAAGCGGCCCGCTACAAGGGCCTGTACGTAATCGCCATTCTCTCCACCTTCGCTCTCACCGTCATCAACCTTACGGCGCCGAAGCTTCTCTCGAAGATGACCGGCATCGTCAGTAAGGGCGTCGATGACGCAGCCCTTTCCACCATCCGGTATCTTGCCCTCGGGCTTCTCGGTCTCTATCTTCTGCGGGTATTGTTCCGGTTCCTCGCGAACTACCTTGCGCACCGCGCCGCCTGGTACCTTGTAGGGGACCTTCGGAGCCGCCTGTACAATAAGCTCCAGAGCCTCGATCTGGCGTTTTTCCACGACAAGCAGACCGGCGATCTGATGAGCCGCGTTGTCAACGACACCCGCGACTTCGAGCTTCTCTATGCCCACATGATTCCCGATATTATCACAAATCTCGTGACCTTCGCGGGCGTCCTTGTCATCCTTCTTACGGTCAACTGGAAACTCGCGCTCATCACCTGCGCGCCGATTCCTCTCATTCTTTGCTCCGGTGTCATCTTCGCCAAGGTGGTGCGCCCGTTTTTCCGCGCTTCCCAGAAGACCATGGGCGAACTCAACGCCCAGCTCCAGGACAGCCTCTCGGGCCTGCATGAGATTCAGGCCTTCGGCCAGGAGGAATACGAGGGCGAGCGCGTCCGCAGCAAGAGCCTTGAGCAGGTTGTGGCAATGCTCCGCGCCCTTCGGGCCAGCGCCATCTTCCACCCCTGCGTAGAGCTTCTCTCCGCTGCCGGAACGGTGCTGGTTGTATTTTTCGGAGGTTATCTCGCACATAAAGGGCAGCTCACCGTCGAGGATATCGTGGCCTTCGTCCTCTACTTAGGCCTCTTCTACGCCCCCGTTTCGGGCCTTGCCAATCTCCTGGAGAGCCTCCAGCAGTCCCTGGCCGGCGCGGAGCGTGTGACGCTCATCCTCGACACTCCTTCGAACATTACCAATGCCCCGGACGCCGTGGATCTTACGGACGTGCAGGGCGCTGTCACCTTCGAGCATGTGGACTTTGATTACGGCAATAATATTCCTGTCCTTAAGGACGTTTCCTTCGAATGCAAGCCCGGCATGATGGTGGCTTTGGTTGGCCCCACCGGCGTGGGCAAAACCACTGCGACGCAGCTGATCTCCCGTTTCTACGATCCCGTAGGCGGACGCATCTTAGTTGACGGCAAGGACATCAAAACCGTGACGCTTTCAAGCCTCCGCGCAAACATTTCGCCGGTGCTGCAGGATACGTTCCTTTTTAACGGCACGATCGCGGAAAATATCGGCTACGCCCGCCCTTCCGCAACCCGCGAAGAGATTGAAAATGCAGCCCGCGCCGCTTACATCCACGACGATATCCTGGCGATGCCCGACGGTTACGAAACCCAGGTCGGTGAGCGGGGCTTACGCCTCTCCGGCGGGCAGAAACAGCGCGTCGCAATCGCCCGTGCAATCCTTCGCAACTCGCCGATCATTATCCTCGACGAGGCAACCGCCTCCGTGGACGTGCAGACCGAGCGCCACATTCAGGCGGCCATCAACCGGCTCACCGGAGCTCGCACCATAATCGCCATTGCGCATCGCCTCTCCACCATCCAAAACGCGGACCTCATCCTCGTCTTCCACGAGGGCGAGATCGTGGAGCGCGGCACCCACGCAGAACTCATGGCACAGCAAGGTCACTACTATCGCCTCCAGAAATCGCAGGAAGTCGGTGTGATTGTGGAAGGCTAGCCTATACACACTTCTCCCTAAGAACAATGCGAGGGGCCGGACGTACCGGCCCCTTTGTTTTTCCGCAGAATTACGTTTTCACGTATCGTCGTTCCTCCCCGCGTCCCTCCGCTCGAAGCAACCCTCCGTCACGCATCTGTTTTGCTATTGTAAATGCCCTCGTTTTCTTTACGGCCAGGAGTTTTCCAATCTCCTCATCGGTGATTTTTCCGTACTCATCCACGTATGCCAGAATGCGGCTCATCTGGCGCGTCACAAACAAGGGCTTACCGACCTCGCGGTAGTTTCCGTATGGTCCCGGCTGCGCAGAAACACCGCCGTAGACAGCATTTTCTTCCCGAACTCTTCGGGCCTGCAAGCCAGCGGTATCATAAGAAGCACACGCCTTATCCCTCGCTGCATTACGGTTCGGAAGAATGATTTTAAACGTGTTGGCTGTCAGTTTAATCTGCGGCTGCTCCGGGCAATCCTCATACAAGCCGTAGATTCTCCCGATTCCCGTACCGTACGCCTCCACAAGCCTCAACCGGTGAAACACTTCTGCCAGTTTACGATTTCGCAGGACGGAAATCCCTGTTTTGATATCCTCCGGCTCCAATCCAGGCAACAACCCTCCGAGGGAAATCACCTCCATATGGGAATCGTAAACATTAACCATCACACTTCCGCTGTAAGAATAATCCCTGTGTATAATCGCATTCAGAATTGCTTCCCGAATCGCTTCTTCCGGATACTCCGGACTCTCAATACGCTGAAGTCCCTGAATTCTCGCTTCGGTCCGATTACACAAACGAAGATACTCAAGGGTCTCTTCCAGCTGTTTTAGTACCGAACCCCCGAATTCACGCTGATCTCGAAATACTCTCTTGCCCTCATCCTCAAACACCGCAATCTTGATTGTATGCTCGCATTGGTCCGACAACAACATTCCCAGCTTGGTGTACCCGCAAACGCCGCTCTCCGTAATGCCAAGTGTCTGATACTTTGACTTCTCCAACACGATGCCGCATCTGCGAAAGGCATCCTGAGCATACTCAAAGGAGAGCTCTTGTTGAAGTGATTTCATGTTTTCAAAAACATCCCCGTCACTCTCCTTGATCATCCTGCGAATAGCATCGAAGGAAGCCGGAACACTGGTGCTCCCCTGACGCACATACACCCCACCGGGTTTCAGTCCCTTCCCTTTTAAGTAGAACGGTTTGTTTGTGCCCTCACTGACAATTATCCTTACGACCCGGTTCTCCTGAATTGTGTAACGCACAAACATCGTAACGTCCGGCTCAATTGCATCTCGAATCCCGTTAGTTATTCTTACATATTCCTCGTCAACATTCGATAAGCCAACAACATTCCCCTCGTTATCGATTCCTACGTACACTGTTCCTCCATCTGTATTGGCAAACGCAACAACTTCTTTGTATATCTCTTCCGTAAACTCCCGTTTGAACTCCAGATTCTCACTCTCAATTACCATAATTCACTCACCTCCTCGCATTCAATATAAAACAAAATTCCACTGTTTGTCAACGGAAAAAGCGAATATTCGCTGAATATTCGCTTCTCCGTTTCTCTTGATTCGTCTTCAATTCATCCCGCAGCGCATCTCCATGTACTCGCAAAACCGTTCCGTATCCATTTCATGATATACATGATATAAAGACAACACCTCCGAGAAACTGATGTGATTTATGATATCACGAAAACTCCTTCCACTAAGCCACTGATATTCAGCAAGTGCCCAACCTGCCCAATACTCCGGTGTCGGCACCAAGGGATAGATTACCTGGGGAACCGCTGTTTCAGGATCATTTTCCTGAAGAATCCACATCGCCAATTCCATCCCCGACATTCCGGAAACAACCGCCGGATTACCGCGCGAGAACTCTTCCGACAGCCGACACTGCAAAAAACAGTCCATTGCGCAATCCGGCTCCATATGACAATCATTAATAAGATAGTCAAAAAACCATCCCAGATTTTCCTTGGCATCACACAGGTACAATTCATTGTAAGCGTGCATAAAAAGATCCTCCCTTCCACCGATACGGTTCATTACGACCCTATTTTCATTATAAGATATCGCTAGATAAGTATCCCTGTCAAGGACAAAAACGTCCTCACCCTGTGTATTGTAGGGTGAGGACAGTGTTCTTATTTTTCAATTGATAATTTCAAACCCGTGTTCATACAGCTGCCGGTTGATATCCATTACCGACCAGTTCTCTTTGTTGATATTGAAAATGATGATTGCATCAGCCGGATTTCTCGGATACAAAACGCCTTTTTGCGCTATCTCCAACGCGCGCTGTGTCTCTTTCAGAGTCATATGACATCCGAGACAAATGCCCACAAGCTTCATTTTATCGGGGTTCTTCCGGCTGCCGTTGAAGATGTTGTACACGTAATCCCTCGACAATTCGCTTTCCTTCACAACATCACTGAGTTCACGCCCTTTTTGCGCTAAGATGTCGTTAAGATAATGGCTGAGGATTAAATCATCATCGGCCTCTTCCAGGCTTCGAAGATACTCCTCCAAAGCCTTCTCTTTTCTGGATTCGCCGAGAATTGTGTTCAGTTCTTCTGTGGTTTTTTCGAATTGCTTTCTCATAGGGATCCTCATACTTATACTGTTGTCTCTGCTTCAGTATAGCATTATCCCTCTTTGATTACAATCAATATGGCACGCATCTCTCGAAGACAACACCTTACCATAGTTTTAAACATAATAGGGATTCGGTTTCAAGAGGTAATTAAAGCAATCAAAGAGCCATCCAAATCCAAACAATCCCATAGTACAGAGATATAAGAGTCCTGTCCCGGCCTTTCCCTCATAAAACTTATGAGCTCCGAAAAAACCACCGAATGCACACAGGCACAAGGCTACCCATTTATTCTTCGGTGTGCCTCCGTATCCTCCGACAGTATTTGTGTTTGTATTTGTATTCACATTTGTGTTTGTAATCACGATATTAGGCGTCTCGGTTTTCATCTGTCCAACCTGACATCCGCACTTTGTGCAAATAACGGCCGCAGCCGGAATTGATGCCGCGCAATTCGGACAAAACTTCATCTGCGGCTGAACAAATGTCGGTGTCTCCCTGGTAATTTCTACAGGACATCCGCACACCGGACACTCTGTTGCTCCCACCGGAATTACAGCCCCGCATTCGGTACACGAAATTGTATTTACCACCTCACGCGGTGTTCCACAGCGTGGACACACTGTCGCCTTATCACTGATATCTTTTCCGCAGATTTCGCATTTTACTAAAGCCATATACAAACCTCCTCATTCTTACGGGATCGTATTGTTCTGATTCCGTTTCTTTTCTAGATTATATCAAGTTAGTCCACACAGTTTTTGTGCTGGCAGCACACTTTTGCATCCAATATCAACGACACGATGAAATTACGTATTTTACTTACATTTCCAAATCGTTTTCATTGCCGTGTTCGCACAAAAAAACGCCCCCCGAAGGAGCGTCTGTTACGATCTCTGTGCTGCCCGCACAACATATCCCGGCCAGCATATCATATTCTTTATACACCAGAACCGAAAACCTCCTCGATCCAAGCAAACACCACGGACAGTACAGACCCGATTGCAATAAAACCGACAAACCAGATAACAGCATAAATAAGAATCCTTGTGGGTCTGTTCGGAATATTACGAACAACCGGCATCTTTGTCCTCATTCCGAGATAGTCAAATCCGTAAGCTACCGTCCAAAGGAAAAACATCATCCACATAATCGCCATCTGTGGTCCTGAAGAGAATTGCAGCTCGCGATTTGAATACCAGATATAAAATGTGAACGCCGCATTGGCAATGTAGCCGATGGTGCCGATAAACATATTTGAGGGTTCAAGCGACCGAAACCCGGGCGGTGTCCAGGCCGGCACATTCAACTGCGAACGAAACTCACGAATGCTTTTCGGCCGAAGCTTGGGGTCCAAACTCGTACTTTTTCTGACCAACTTCCCGAGACGACCCTGAGCCACCCGTTCCTGCGGCATGCTGCCGGTCAGCAACTCGTTTAGGATTACACCCATCGCGTAAATGTCCGTTCGTTCATCCGATGCCGCAAATCCAAACTGCTCCGGCGCGGCATAGCCCGGAGTCCCCAAAAGAACGGTATCGCTGGTTTCTTTGCGGATGAATTTAGCGGAGTCAAAATCGATGATGACCGGTTTGTCCTTCCCGTCCAAAATGATATTTTCCGGTTTGAGGTCACGACATACGATTGGAAACGATGTCTCATGAAGATTTCTGAGAATATCACAGATTTCCCCGACGATTCTCTTCGCCTTTTTCTCCGGCATCGACCCGTTTTCCGTAAGATACCGGCGAAGTGTAATTCCGCTTATATATTCCTCAACCACGATGATAACATCCCCGTCTTGGACGCACTCATAGATCCGCGGAATCCCATTGAAACAGTTGTCTTTCAGAAATTGATACAAGTCCCGATTATAACGATGCAACGTCTTCTTGACGCAGAGTTGCCCCGTCTCGCTGTGTCGTACAAGCATCACCTTGTCCGAGGCGCCTATCGGCTCTATTTCGCGATAAAAAGACAATGCACATTTATCCTGCGGGCTCATTGAACTCACACTCCGATTTCGATAAAGTAAATAGGGATTTTGCGTGGTTTTGCGGGATTTCCGAACGACAACTTTGCAAATTCATCTTATCACATATCCGCTCGGAGGTCAAACACACCGAATTGATACGGAGGTACCCATGGAAGACTTAAAAACAGACAATTGGTTCCGCTCAATCAGCGAGGTTCATAACAGCGAGGAACTCAGTGTCTACCTCTCCGAGTTGCGAAAAGAAGGTCATACTGTCACCTTGAGCAACTACCTCAACACTATCATGCACAAGAAAGGCCTTCTTCTGCGAAACGTTGTTTCGGAGAGCAATCTGGAACAACATTACGCGTATCAAATCATCAACGGGAACAAGCAAAACCCGTCCCGTGTCAAAGTTATTGCCCTTTGCATCGCCTCCCACATGACTCTTGAAGAGACACAGCAGGCACTCGCAATCTCTCAAAACGGGATTCTTTATCCCCGCAACTCCTTCGACGCAATCATCATTTTCAACCTAAATCACGGCAACTGGTCCGTTTTCAACATCAACGAACAGCTTCTCACGGAAAACCTTCCGATTATCGAGTAACTAACAAGGCGCCCTCCGAGGAGGACGCCTTGATTATATCCGTCGGTCTGACAATTCAATAGTATTGCAGGAAGACTCTTACTCCGCCGAGAAGGAGTATACCGTGCAGAAATCGTAGGGCTCGCCGGCCTGGAAGATGCTGGTCGGGAAGCTCGGGATGTTGCAGGCGTTCGGATAGAACTGGGTCTCGAAGCAGACACCGCCGCGTCTTACGTAAGAAACGCCGCCCTTGCCCTTGTTCGGGTCGCCGGCAGGATTGATGAAGTTGCCGGTGTAGAGCTGCATGCCCGGAAGATCGGTGTAAACTTCCATCTTGCGGCCGCTCTTCTTGTCGTAGAGGGAAGCCACAAGCTCCATCTCATCGTCCTCAATGTCGAGGTCGAGCACGTAGTTGTGGTCGTAACCGCCGGCAATCTTTAAGCACTCCATGTCAGCCTCGATGTCCTGCCCGATGGGCTTTGCGGTCTGGAAATCCATCGCCGTTCCGGTGATGTCCATAATCTCGCCGGTAGGAATCAAAAGCTTGTCGGTAGGCGTGATCTGGTGGCTGTTGATCCAGACTTCCTGGTCAAGCACCGGGCCGCTGGCCTGGCCTGCAAGGTTGAAATACGTATGGTTCGTAAGGTTGATGACCGTGTCCTTGTCGCTCACTGCGAAATACTCGATTGCAAGGTCGTTGTCGTTCGTCAAGGTGTACGTCACGGAAACATCCAGGTTGCCCGGGAAGCCCTGCTCACCGTCCGGCGACATGCGGGAAAATTCCACGCTTACGCTCTCCTCGTCCACAAACGTCTCCACGTCGTAAAAATACTTGTTGTAGCTCTTCGGACCGCTGTGGAGGTTGTTGACGCCGTTGTCGTTCTTCGCAAGCTCATACGTCTTTCCACCTACGGTAAATGCAGCCCCGCCGATGCGGTTCGCATGTCTTCCGATGAAGGAGCCGTAGCCGGGGCCGTTGTCCTCGTAGCCGGTCACGCTGTCGTAGCCGAGGGCCACGTCCTCAAAATTGCCGTCGCGGTCCGGAGCGAAGATATTTACAATCACGGCACCGAAATCGGAAACCGTAACCTTCATGCCGTTCTTGTTCTCCATCACGTACAAGGTAGCTTCCTTGCCGTCCTTCGTCGTGCCAAACCCCTGTTTCGTTACATTCATTGCCATTGCTTGTTCTCCTTTATGCATTTCTATGCTGCGCAGTCAAGGCGGCTGCGTCTCATTGCATTGCGTATTGAAAAGGTTTACAGAAACAGTGCGAGCAGAATTCCGATCTGCACTGCCGCTGCTATCGGGACAACCACGCGGAACACCGTATGCTTCGTCTTGTGCCGGAAGCCGTACATCCCTAAGAAACTACCGATGCCGCCGAAACATACCGCTGACAGTAACAGCGTCCGCTCCGGAATGCGCCAGGCATGGCGCTGCGCCCTGCGCTTGTCCACCCACATCATAACAAAAGCAATACCGTTTGTCACGCACAGAATCGCCGCGACAAGCGCGATGTGCTCATTCAGCCAAATTCTCATAGGATCCCTTGAAAAAGTTCGTTTTTGTTGCGGAATATCCGTCAAAACCCGTAGCGTTCCCGCCTACCTGACTGCGTCCGGAAGCTCCGCGACAAAAACCGCGCGCTGCTCGCCGGTGTTCATGTCCTTGAGCATCACGGTGCCTGCATTTGCCTCATCCTCGCCGATGATGGCGGCGTAGGGAACGCCGATTTTTGCGGCATACTTCATCTTCTGCTTCATGCCCTTGCTCTGGTAGTACACATCGGCGGGAATGCCGGCGCCGCGGATTGTCGTGGCGGCAGCAAGCGCAGCGTCCATCTGCGCCTCGCCCATGGGAATCACAAGGCAACGCGCAAGGCTCGCCTGGGACGGCGGAACAAGGCCGTTCTCCTTGAGCTGGTAGAACAGACGCGTAAGGCCGATGCTGATGCCGATGCCCGGAAGCTTCTGGTCCGTGTAGTACCCGGCAAGGCTGTCGTAGCGACCGCCGGAGCAGATGCTGCCCATGCTCGGGTAGTCGTTGAGCATGGTCTCGAATACCGTGCCGGTGTAATAGTCAAGGCCGCGTGCAATCGTGAGGTCGATGATGAACGCGCTCTCCTCCACGCCGAAGCGGCGCAGATAGGCAACCACCGTGGCAAGCTCCTCCACGCCGGCGCGATAGAGTTCATTGTCCACGTCCTGTGCGCGAAGCGCCTCGATGACCGCATCGTTCTCCCCACGGATGGCGAGGAAGGAAAGAATCTTCGCAATGTCAGCTTCGGCGACGCCGAATTCGCCGAGCTCCTTCTCCACAGCCTCGCGGCCGATCTTCTCCAGCTTGTCGATGGTGCGGAGGATATCGCCGATCTTGTCCGCATACCCGAGGGCCGAGAAGAAGCCGTTCAGGACCTTGCGGTTGTTCATGCGAATCGTGAACGCACCGAAGGCAAGCTCCTTGAAGACGTTGTAAATGACCGCAGGCATCTCCGCATCGTACACGATGTCGAGGGAATCCACGCCGATCACGTCGATATCACACTGGTAAAATTCGCGGAAACGACCCTTCTGAGGGCGCTCCCCGCGGAACACCTTGCTCATCTGGTAGCGCTTGAACGGAAACGCCAACTCCCCTGCGTGCTGCGCAACGTAACGCGCAAGCGGCACCGTCAAATCGAACCGGAGCGCCATGTCCGTATCACCCTTCTGGAAACGGTAAATCTGCTTCTCCGTCTCGCCGCCGGCCTTCGCAAGCAAAACCTCCGAAAGCTCGATGGTGGCGGTGTCAAGCGGCAGGAAGCCGTAGCGCTCATACACTCTGCGGATCGTGTCGAACATGCGGTTAAACGCAATCTGATCCTCCGGCAGAAGTTCCATAAAACCGGGCATAATTCTCGGTTGTACTTTGTTGTTGCTCATATCTCTAACCCTCCGTTCGCGGCTTCAGCGCCGCATTTGCATTCGCGCGGTTGATCATGTCCCGCACGCTCTTGAATTCATCGCTGTAGACCACGGAAAGGAACGCGAGGAACACCCGCATGTCGTAGTCCTTCACATCGTCAATCATCATCTCCACGGCCGTGTCCACGGAAAATGCAGACCGGTACGCCCGGTTGCTCACCAATGCCGCAAACACGTCGCATACCCGAAGGATTCGCGCACCGTAGGGAATGTCCTCTCCCTCAATATGGTGTGGATATCCCGTGCCGTCGTAGTTCTCGTGGTGGTTTGCAATGTAGGAGATCACCTGCTCCGTGTACACGCCTTCCTTGCGCAGCACGTCGATGCCCAGCGCCGGATGCATGCGGACGTATTTGGAGCGCTCAACTGCCATGATATCCTTCCGGTTTCCGTAGATGACGTCCGCAAGCTCCAGCTTGCCGATGTCATGCAACATGCCGGCCACGCCGATCTCGTCGCAAAATGCCTCGTCCTCGCCGAGCGCCTTCGCCGTCAGCACCGCAAGGCGGCTGACAATCTCACCGTGGGCACAGAAGTCCTGAAGGTCGCTCTCCACCGTCAGTTTCGCGCCCATGCGCCCGATCAGTTTTCGTTCTCGTTCTAAGTTCATCGTTACCAGTTATCCTTTTCGCGGGAGACCGATCACAATTCTCCCGTACAGTTTTCGAAAAATGCCTTCTTCCGCTCAATCATCTCATCGATGCGCTCAATGTAGTCCGTGAGACTCTTCACGTTCTCCACCCGCTCGATGCGGTCTTCCGCGGGAAACACAAACTTCGACATTGCCCCCGCGCCGGCCGCTAAGATGGTCTGCTTCTCCTCCATGATGAGGATGTTGTAGATGCCCTCTCTGCCGAAGCGGGCATAGCCCACATTCTCCAGGTTCTCCGCCATATTCTTCTGCCGGTACAGATAGTACGGCAGGTAATCGTGCTCTTTACAAAAGGCAATGCTCTCCGCGAGCATCTCCTTGACGCCGTGGGCCTCCAGCCCTTCGTAGAGTTCCTTCTGCGTCGTGAGACGCGCCGCTCTCTTGCGGGCAAGGGTATGCACCGTCAGCGAATCCGGCGAAAGCTCCGCAATCTGCGAGAGCGTGTCCGCAACGTCCTCCGGGCCTTCGCCCGTTAAGCCGATGATAATGTCCATATTGATATTGTCGTGGCCGGCTTCCCTTGCCATATGCATGGCCTCGACAATCTGCGCCACCGTGTGCCGCCGCCCGATCAGATCCAGGGTCCGCTGTTGCATGGTCTGGGGATTGATGCTGATGCGGGTTACGCCGTACTCCTTAAGAACCTGCAGCTTCCGGGCCGTGATGCTGTCCGGACGCCCCGCCTCCACCGTATATTCGATGCAATGCTCCATGGGAAGCGTGTCCCGAACGGTCTGTAAAAGCCGCTCCAACTGCTCCGCGGACAGCGCCGTAGGCGTGCCTCCGCCGATGTAAACCGTCTGCAGTTTCTTCTGCGGAAGACATCCGCCGAGATATTGCAATTCCTTCGTAAGCGCCGTAAGATACGCGTCCGTAAGCCCGCCGTATTTGGCGAGGGGATAGGACGTGAAGGAACAGTAATGACACGTCGTGGGACAGAACGGAATGCCGATATAAATGCTGTAACCGTCGCGGTAATTCATGCCGGTGAGGATGTCGCGCTCACGGGTCGCAACCGTAAAGCTGGTGGCAATCTTCTCATCGCTCACCAGATATTCGTTGCGCAGCCGCTCCTCAATGGACTCCCGCGCCTCGCCGGCCTCAAGCCCTTCGTACACAAGCTTCGTGGGCCGAACGCCTGTGAGGATTCCCCAGGGAAGGGTCTGCCCGGTTTCCTTCGAAAGAATCCGGTAGATCTCCCTTGCAACACGGTTCCGATATGCTTTTCTCTCCGGGTCCACGCCGTCCGCATCGGCGGTTCCCACAAGCTCGCCTTTCCGATACACGCGGATGCGGAACCACTCCTCCATTAAGATGCAGGCAAAGGACCAGTCGTAGGCGGCATTTGCTGAGAGAAGAGCTTTCGGCTCCTCGCGGCAGAGATCCCGCATGGGCTCCTCCTCCGCCTCGTAATGGTTGACGTCAAATTCCGCATTCGGAAGGAACGCCCGCAGAAGCGGCCGCAGTTCCTGCTCATAGTCCCGCCCGTACAGGTTCAATTCCACCAACCCGTCCATGCGCACTCCTTCCTCCCGTGAAATAATCGCCTGAATATTATTAATATTCTACAACGGTAGAACCATTGTTTCTTCCCGCTGTTTACAAGCTCTGAATTTCTTCGGCCGCCGCGGTTTTTCAATCCTTGACGCCGTTCACGCCGCTGCTCTTCTTTGCGTCCTTCGGTCTCGCAAAGGAGCTCATGGCCTTGGTCTGACCCTTTTCCCAGGTGTACATATTGTACCGTTTCTCGTACTCGATGTTGGTGGCGGGGCCGTGGCCCGGGAACACCAGCGTGGAGTCCGGCAACCGGTACAACTGCTCGCGAATGGATGCAATCAGCACCTTCGCATCCCCGGTGGGCAGGTCCGTCCGGCCGATGCTCTCCATAAAGAGCGTGTCGCCCGAGAACAGAATTCTCTCCGTCGGGAAGAAATAGCTCATGCCGCCCTCCGTATGCCCCGGCGTTGCAAGGCACGTGATCGGAAAACCGCCGTATTCAATCAATTCCTCATGCTCCGCCCATTTGTCGACATGAATGTTGTACGACACGTTCGGGAGCATCTCCTGAAACTGCGGCGGCAGAATCTTGTCAAAATCCGAGAGAAACGCTTCCTCTGCCTTGCCGGCCACAACCGGCACATCGTAGACTTCCGTAAGCTCCTTCACCGCACCGATATGATCAAAATGCCCGTGGGTAAGAAGAATCGCCGCCGGAAGCATCCCGGTCTCGCGAATCTCCGCGCGGATTGCATCGGGATCGGCGCCGGGATCGATGATAACGATCTGCTGCGTCTCCGGGTTGCACACAAGATAACAATTGGTGTCCACCGGCCCCACATGTACGGTTTTAATCGTCCTCATAGTTTCCTCCGCTCCGTTCCCCGGAGTCGCCTTCCGGGCTCCTGCACCTTCATCAGGGAGTCACCTTCTGTCTCCCGCGCAAATCAGCCCGACGTGCGCTCCACATCCACCACGTACTCAATCTGGCGGATGCGGTTCATCATGGCATTGAGCTGTGCCGTGCTGTGGACCTCGAACGCCACGAGAATCGTGCTCACGTCGTTCTTGCCCGGCCGCACGGTGGTGGAGTTGATGCTTAAGTTGTTCTCATTCAGAATCCGGATAACCTCAAGGAGGGTCTCCGTCTTATGCGAGTTGTTGGCGAAGATGCGCACTTCCGCGTTGTATGAAAGCTCCGTGAGCGTCTCCTCGGCAGGCGCCTCCCAGGAGGCGTCAATGAGCCGCTGCTTGTCCTCCTCCGAAAGGTGCTGCATATTCACGCAGTCCGCCCGGTGGATGGAAACACCGCGCCCTCTGGTGACGAAGCCGATAATCTTATCTCCCGGCACCGGTGCGCAGCACTTCGAAAAATGCACCGACAAGTCATTTGCCCCCTGCACGATGATTCCGCCGCCCTGGCGGTTTCTCGCGGGCTTCGTATGCTGCTCCTCCGAGAGAAGCGTCTCCACCTGTTCCTCCGCACTCATATTGTGGAGGCGGGCCTTGTTCCACTCCTCGTAGAGCTTGTTGACAACCTGGCCTTCCTTCAGGGTTCCGTGGCCGATGGCGGCCGTCAGGGAATCCCAGTCGCGGAAGCCGTATTTGACGAGGGCTGCCTCCTGGAACTCCGGCTTGGAGACCTCCGGGAAGTTGATGCCCTTCGCTTTTGCATATGTGATCATGGCGTTCTTACCGCGGATGATGTTGTCATCCTTGAGCTCCGCCTTGAACCACTGATTAATCTTGTTTCTCGCCTGGGCACTCTTGACAATCTTGAGCCAGTCACGGCTCGGGCCCTTGGCGTTGGGGGACGTGATAATCTCCACGCGGTCGCCGTTCTGGATCTCGTAGTCGATGGTCACCAGACGGTCATTGACGCGGGCGCCGATCATCTTGTTGCCCACCGCACTGTGGATACTGTATGCAAAGTCCACGGTGTTGGAGCCTACCGGCAGCGTCTTCACCTCGCCCGTCGGCGTGAAGCAATACACGCTGTCGTTGAAGAGGTTGAAGTCGTCCTTTAAGCTGTTTAAGAATTCCTTGTTGTCCGACACATCGCGCTGCCACTCGAGAATCTGACGAAGCCATGCTAACTTCTCATCCTCGCCGTTGTCGATGCGCTTGCCGCTCTGGGATTCTTTGTATTTCCAGTGGGCTGCGATACCGTACTCGGCGATGCGGTGCATCTCCTCGGTGCGGATCTGAATCTCCACGGGCGTACCGCCCGGGCCGATCAGCGTCGTGTGGAGCGACTGGTAATTATTCGCCTTGGGCATGGCGATATAGTCCTTAAACCGCCCCGGCACCGGCTTGTACATATCATGCAGGATACCGAGAGCCGCATAGCAGTCCTTGACGCTCTCCACGATGATGCGTACCGCGAAGAGATCGTAAATCTGCTCGATGGTCTTGTTCTGGTTGACCATCTTTCGGTAAATGCTGAAGAAGTGCTTGGCGCGCCCATCGATCTCGGCCTTGATGCCTGCCTCCTCCATCTTCTTTCCGACCTCGTCGGAAATCTTCTGAACAAACGCCTCGCGGTCCGCACGGGTCGCGCGGATATCCTCCGAGAGCTGCTTGTAAATGTCGGGCTTTAAGTATTTTAAGGACAGGTCGTCCAATTCCTTCTTGATCTTGCTGATACCGAGACGATGCGCAAGAGGAGAATAAATCTCCATGGTCTCGCGGGATTTCTCGATCTGCTTCTCGGATGTCTGGTACTGCATCGTCCGCATATTGTGAAGGCGGTCCGCCAGCTTGATTACGATGACGCGGATATCCTTCGCCATGGCGATGAACATCTTCCGAAGATTCTCTGCCTGAACCTCAATCTTATCCTGGGAATAATTGAGCTGTGTCAGCTTTGTCACGCCGTCTACAAGAAGCGTGACCTCCGCGCCGAACAAGCGGGAAAGCTCGGCCTCGGTGATGGTCGTATCCTCGACGACATCGTGGAGGATGCCCGCCACAATCGTCTCCTTGTCCATCTCCAGCTCCGCCAGAATGATAGCCACCGAAAGCGGATGGATGATGTACGGCTCGCCGCTCTTTCTCTTCTGGTTTCCGTGCGCATCCAAAGCAAGGCGGTACGCCCGTTCGATGATGGAGAGATCCGTCGTCGGACGATAAAGCCGTATCGTCTCAATCAGTTTGTTGTACAGCTGCTCCGGATCCGTAAAATCCTCTGTCATGCCGATGCGCGAGTCCGGTTTATCCGTGGCCTTACCCTCGTTAAATACTTCCGGTATCATCTTCTCGTCTTCCATAACGGTCCCTCCTTTCCGCCGTAATGACGGGCATAAACACTACACCCACTATAAATTTGGATTATACCATTTTCCGCATTCAGATACAAGAAAAACTTAAAGCGCCCCCGAGGGTTTCCCCCGGGAGCGCGTGTCATGCATTTTCTTCGGAAAATGATTACTTAACCTCTACGGTCCAGTTGCGATCGTCAGCGATCTTGCCGAGCTGGATGCCCGTGATGGTGTCGTAAAGCTTCTGGCTTACAGGGCCGATGCCGCCGTCGCCGATCTGGAACACTTCGTTCTCGAAGCGGAGATGGCTTACCGGGCTGATAACCGCTGCGGTACCGGAACCGAAGCACTCCTCCAAAGCACCCGTGCGGCCTGCCTCGACAAGCTCGTCAACGGAGATTCTGCGCTCCTCAACCGGAAGACCCCAGCTCTTGCAAACCTCGATTACCGAATTTCTCGTAACACCGGGAAGGATGGAACCGTTGAGCATAGGCGTAACGATGGTGCCGTTAATCTTGAAGAAGATGTTCATGGCGCCGACTTCCTCGATGTACTTTCTCTCGCGGCCGTCAAGCCACAATACCTGCGAGTAGCCCTCGTCATGAGCCTTAACCTGCGCAGCGAGCGACGCAACATAGTTGCCGCCGGTCTTCGCCTCACCGATACCGCCCTTGACGGCGCGGACATATTCGTCCTCGATCCAGATCTTAACCGGGTTCAGGCCTTCCGCATAGTACGGGCCGACCGGCGAAAGAATAACGATGAAAAGGTAGGTGTCCGAAACACGAACGCCGAGGAACGGATCCGTAGCGATCATGAAAGGACGAATGTAAAGGGAAGTGCCGGGCTTTGTGGGGATCCAGTCCTGATCCACCTTAACGACTGCCTTGCAGGCCTCCACAAAATCTTCCTCGGGAATCTGCGGCATGCAGAGACGCTTATTGGAGTTGTTCGCACGCTCCGCGTTCTTGAAGGGGCGGAACAGAAGCACTCTGCCGTCGTCCGTGCGGTATGCCTTCATACCCTCGAACATTTCCTGGCCGTAATGGAAAACCATTGCGGAAGGCTCGAGGCTGATCTCACCGTAGGGAACGATGCGCGGGTTGAACCAACCCTTGCCGGTCTCATAGTTCATCACGAACATATGGTCCGTGAAGATGGTGCCGAAGCGGAGCGGGTCATCTGCCGCCGGCTTAGCTTTGGGGCTCTTCGTGAGCTCATACTTGATGTCCAACATATTCTCACTCTCCTATCCGGTCTCTTCCGGGACCTGAAAACTTGTAGATAATAATAGTCCCATTTTCCGGAAAATGCAATAAAAAACATTGCGTTTCCCCGCAAAAAGTTGTTCTTCCGCGCAATGTGTGATACAATCACCGGTGGAGAGACGCTTTCCGTGCATTTTCCGCAGAGATCCGTCCTCTCCCTTCAGGACCGGCACAGCCGAAAGAAACGGAGGGATTCCGATGAAATGTATCGTAGCTGTCGACAGCAATTGGGCCATCGGCAAGAATAACAAACTCCTTGTGAGCATTCCCGCTGACATGCGGTTTTTCAAAGAGCAGACCATGGGCAAGGTGGTCATCATGGGCCGCGCCACGCTCGAAAGCTTCCCCGGCGGCAAGCCCCTTAAGGGTCGCGTAAACATCGTGGTCACCCGGGACCCGAAATACTACGTGCCGGACGCCATCATCGTGCACAGTGTAAAGGAAGCCGCTGCGGCTGCGGCCGCCTATCCGACCGACGATGTTTTCGTCATCGGCGGGGCGAGCATTTACCGTCAGTTCCTGCCTTTATGTGACACCGCCTACGTGACGAAGATTGACTACGCCTACGACGCGGACACTTACTTTCCGAACCTCGACGACGCCCCGGACTGGGAACTACTCGAGGAGAGCGACGAGCAGACCTACTACGATCTGACGTACGCGTTTACGACATATCAGCATAAGCCGGCGGAGCTTTCCGAAGAGGAATGAACTCCTTCGCCGCTGAAGAATCAACAAAAACCATAACAGGCGGAAACGGTGTTTCAACCGTTTCCGCCTTGCTTTTTTACTCCGGCAACGGGACGTCCCATTCATCTTCAATGAGCCCCGCCTTATCCCAAAACGCTTCCGCCCGCTTGTTCCAAAAAAGCAGATGGAACAAAACTGCGCCCGCAAGATTCAAAATGACATCATCGATGTCCATGCTTCCGCGGCCGGTGACAAACTGCAGGAATTCCACCATGCAGAGCCCGAGCAAAGCGAGCGCGCAAAAAATTTTTCGCTCCCGAAGGATTTCAAAAAAGAACGGAGCGACCGCTCCCATCGGAGCAAACAGCAGGAAATTCCCGAGCAGGTTTTCAATCACAACGGAAGTGTTGACCGTCCCGTCGGAATACGCCCGAATCGTGCGAAACGGAACCAGGGAATACGACTGAATCCCGGCGTTTTTGCGGGTCACATCCACACTTCCGAACAGCACCTCGAAAAGACATATACCGTACACAACGGTTGCAATCGTCAAAAGAACCCGAAAGGTCCGCGCCCTTTTCTCGAAGGGCGTTCCGAGAAGCCAAAACACCGCTCCCAAAAAAGCACTGACCGTTATAATAAGAACCGCCTTCAACAACCCTGTCTGGTCAAAATGATACGCTGGCACAATCATGGTTTCCAGGAAAAGATATGTAAAAAGAATACAAATCCCCAAAAACGGCAGAGAAACAATTCTGAATTTGTTCACCGCAATTACCCCACACTTATCATACTTACCATACTTACCATACTTACCATACTTACAATGATAACCGAATTGCTCCGCGCTAGACGGCTACGGGTATTACGGCCTTCCAGTCGTTGTACTCGTAGTCCGTGAGCGCGACATCGTTCTTGGTGAACTCGTAGAAATCCTTAATCTCGGGATTGAGCCAGAACTTCGGTGCCGGATGCGTGGGCTGCGCAATCAAATCCTCGATGAGCGGCACATGACGGTCGTAGATGTGTGCGTCCGCGATCACGTGAACGAACTCGCCCACCTGCATGTCGCAAACCTGGGCGATCATGTGGGTGAGGACAGCGTATTGGCAGACGTTCCATGCATTTGCCGCAAGGATGTCGTTGGAGCGCTGGTTCAAGATTGTGTTGAGCACAAGCTTCCCGCCGTCCTTCGGCGCCGTCACGTTAAATGTCATGCTGTACGCGCACGGGTAGAGATTCATCTCGTGAAGGTCCTGGTGCACATAGATATTGGTGAGAATCCGGCGTGAAAAGGGCGTGTGCTTTAAGTCGTAAATCACGCGGTCCACCTGATCGAACATGCCCTCTTTGTACTGGTGCTTGACGCCCATCTGGTAGCCGTAGGCCTTGCCGATGGAACCGTTTTCGTCCGCCCAGGAGTCCCAGATGTGAAGGCCCATGTCGTTTACGTTGTTGCTCTTCTTCTGCCAGATCCACAGAAGCTCCTCGGTGGCCGACTTAATCGGTGTCTTGCGGAGCGTGAGCGCCGGAAATTCCTTCGAGAGATCATACCGGTTTATCACGCCGAACTTTTTGATTGTGTAGGCTTGCGAGCCGTCCTCCCAGTGCGGACGCACCGCCTCGCCCCGGGTGTCCGTGCCATTGTCAAGGACGTCGCGGCACATCTTGACAAATACATCATCTGCGTAACTCATCCTGCTCCTCCGTCTGCGGAAAATCCTCCGCAGCTTCATTTGTCGTATTTGCGATACGGACCGGTTCGTTTCTCCCGAGCCGGTCCGTTTCTTCGTTGTCTTTCGTTTGTTATCGGTTCCGAATTAATTTCCGGAATGCTCATTTACATAGCGGCGGATGTTGGAAGCATTTGCATACTTCTCGACCTTGTCGCCGCCGAGCACAACGAGCGTCGGCGCCTGCATGATACCGTACTTCATGGCAAGATCGCTGTTCTCTTCCGCATCGACTACCGTGTAGTTGATGTCGCCTAAGAACTCCTTAGCAAGCTTGCAGTTCGGGCACTTCTGGGTCGTGAACAAAAGGAGGGATCCCTTGTCGTCCGCAACGGCCTGTACGGTCTCTTCTACGGTTTCCACCGCCTCAGGAGCCGCTGCAGTTTCCTGTTCTACTACGGTAGAACTTACATCATCCACACTCTTCAGGTCTTCCGCTGTCACGGTAGCACCCATGGTGTTCTGCATGCCGGTGATGCTGCTTACGTTGTACTCAAGACGATCGGCATACTCCTGCAGCTTGCCCTGGTTCCAGTTCTGTACCGGACGATAGTAACCGGTGATTCGGCTGTAAACCTCAGTCTTCTTGCCGCAGATCGGGCACTCCTTCACCTCACCGGTGAGGTATCCGTGCTCGGAGCATACAGAGTACGTCGGGGACATCGTATAGTACGGAAGCTCGTAGTTCTCGGCAATGGTGCGAACCAGCTTCGCAGCTGCCTTCCAATCCGGCAACTTCTCGCCGAGGAAGCAGTGGAATACGGTACCGGAGGTGTACAACGTCTGGAGCTTGTCCTGAATGTCCAGTGCGGTGAACACATCGTCCGTGTAGCCAACCGGAAGATGCGAGCTGTTGGTGTAGTAAGGCGTCTCACCCGGCTTGCCTGCCGTGATGATGTCGGGATACTGCTTCTTGTCGTGCATCGCAAGACGGTACGTCGTGGACTCAGCCGGCGTTGCCTCGAGGTTGTACAGATCGCCGTACATCTCCTGGTAATCGCTCAGACGGTCACGCATGTGATTGAGAACCTTCTTCGTGAACTCCTGGGTCTCCGGATGCGTCATATCCTTGCGGAGCCACTTCGCGTTCAAACCAACCTCGTTCATACCAATCAGACCGATGGTGGAGAAGTGGTTCTCGAAGGTTCCGAGATATCTCTTCGTGTACGGATACAGACCCTCGTTCAAAAGCTTCGTGATGACGCTTCTCTTTACCTTCAGGGAGCGTGCCGAAACGTCCATCATGTGGTCGAGGCGCTTGAAGAAGTCGTTCTCATCCGCCGACAGGTATGCGATACGAGGCATGTTGATGGTTACAACACCGATACTACCGGTGCTCTCGCCGGAACCGAAGTAACCGCCGGTCTTCTTGCGAAGCTCACGCAGGTCGAGGCGAAGACGGCAGCACATGGAACGAACGTCGCTGGGCTGCATATCGCTGTTGATGTAGTTGCTGAAGTAAGGCGTGCCGTACTTCGCGGTCATCTCGAAGAGAAGACGGTTGTTCTCGGTGTCGGACCAGTCGAAATCCTTCGTGATGGAGTAGGTCGGAATCGGGTACTGGAAGCCGCGGCCGTTGGCATCGCCTTCCACCATGGTCTCGATAAATGCCTTGTTGACCATGTCCATTTCCTTCTTGCAATCCTTGTAGCAGAAGTCCATCTCCTCGCCGCCGATCAGGCAGGGAAGCTCGGCCATATCCGCCGGAACCGTCCAGTCGAGGGTGATGTTCGAGAACGGAGCCTGTGTACCCCAGCGGCTCGGCGTGTTTACACCGTAAACGAAGCTCTGGATGCACTGCTTCACTTCCTTGTAGGAGAGGTTATCGATCTTAACGAACGGAGCAAGGTAGGTATCAAACGAGGAAAATGCCTGTGCGCCGGCCCACTCGTTCTGCATGATACCGAGGAAGTTCACCATCTGGTTCATGAGGGTCGAGAGGTGCTTTGCCGGGGACGAGGTAATCTTGCCGGGGATACCGCCGAGACCTTCCATGATCAGCTGCTTCAAGGACCAACCTGCGCAGTAACCGGTCAGCATGGACAGGTCATGAATGTGGATGTCGGCCTTCTTGTGAGCCTCATGGATCTCCGGATCGTAAATCTCGGAAAGCCAGTAGTTCGCAGTGATGGAACCGGAGTTGTGAAGAATCAGACCGCCGACGGAATACGTAACGGTGGAGTTCTCCTTAACACGCCAGTCCTCCTCATGGACATAACTGTTCACGATTTCCTTATAGTCAAGAATCGTGGACTTCATCTCACGCAGCTTTTCGCGCTGCTTGCGGTACAGAATGTATGCCTTCGCAACGTCGGTATAGCCCGTCTGCTCCAAAACGTGCTCCACGCTGTCCTGAATGTCCTCAACGCCGATCACGCCGTTGTTGACTTTATCCTGAAACTGCGCCGTAACGCGCAGAGAAAGAAGGCTGATGATATCGGATGTATACTCCTTGTTCGTCGCCTTAAACGCCTTCTCGATTGCTGCGTCAATCTTGTGCAGATCAAATTCTTTCAGTTCCCCGTTTCGTTTCGCTACCTGAATCATACCTGCTACACTCTCCTTTTCTCCGTTTCCTCGGTTTTTTCTCTCTTTATTTATGCCTCACGGGCGATTGACTACATCATAGCACAGCAGCAGGTACGTGTCAACTAAATCTTGAACAATTTGTGAAAAAAACACTATATCTTGTGGTTCTACTCGTGTCGACTGACTTTTCATCTCTTCGGAAAATGCCCCTGAAAAGCCGCGAAGAAGCCCGAAATTCAAGGCTTTCGGGCTTCTTTTTCACATGGTTTTTCGATTGTTTTCCGGGGTAATCTACATCAGGTCCTTGCGGTCCTTCGGGACATACGCCTTCACGGCGATGCCGTCCGCCACATACTCCTCCGAGAGGAGCTGGCCGTATTTGCGGATGCCCTGCAGCTTCGACGCCTCCGCGTAGCTGTAGACGCGCTCCACATACTCCTTGCCCTCCAAAAGGACATCGGTTATGGCGTCCAAAAGCGCGGGAATGCCCTCGCCGGTCTTTGCGGAAATTTTCACCACCCGCTCGGCGCTCAGGTCCTTCAAGACCCTCTCGCCCACGATTCTGTCTTGTTTATTTAACGCCGTGATAACCTTCCGGTCTCCGATTTCCAACCGCCGCAGCGTCTCGTACACCACCGACATCTGCGTGTCGGCATCCGGATTGGACGCGTCAACCACGTGTAGAATCAAGTCGGAATACCCGGCCTCCTCGAGGGTGGAGCGGAACGCATCAATCAAATGGTGCGGAAGCTTCCGTATAAACCCTACAGTGTCCGTGAAGAGGATCTCCTGACCGTTCGGCAGCCGATAGTTTCGTGTCGTGGGGTCCAGAGTTGCAAACAAAGCGTCCTTAGAGAGGACGCCGGCGTCCGTCAAGTAGTTTAAGAGGGTGGATTTGCCGGCGTTTGTGTAGCCGACAATGGCCACGACGGGGATGGCGGAACGGGTCCGCGCCTCCCTGCGCACCTCCCGGTTTTTCTTCATCTCCGTGAGTTCCCGGTTTAACTGCGCGATGCGGTTTCGGATGACACGGCGGTCCGTCTCCAGCTTCTTTTCGCCGGGGCCTCTCGTACCGATGCCGCCGCCCAAGCGGGACATCGCCCGGCCCATGCCGATTAAGCGCGTCGAGCGGTACCGAAGCTGCGCCAGCTCAACCTGCAGTTTTCCTTCGCCGGTCATGGCGTGCTGGGCGAAAATGTCCAGAATCACCATCGTCCGGTCCATGACATTGCAGCCCAAGGCATCCTCCAGATTCTTCATCTGCGCCGGTGTAAGCTCATCGTCGGTGACGATGCCGCTCGCCCCGGTGGCTTCCAAAAGCTCCCGCAGCTCCTCAATCTTGCCCTTGCCGATATAGGTGCCCGGATGAGCCGACTCACGGTTCTGCACAAGGCGTCCCACCACCTCGGCCCCCGCGGTCTTCACAAGCTCCGCGAGCTCCGACAGGGAATCCTCAGCGCGCACCGCCCCCGCATCCGGGCTGTCTTCCTCCACAGCGACCAGAACAACGGCCTCTGTCTCTTTGTCTGTTTCGTACATACCTTCTCTTTTTTCCTTTCTGAAATCCCCCGCGACGGTTCCGGCTAGTCCGTGGTTATCCCGAGACGCTTCTTTAGGAATTTGTATTCCGCTGCCGCCTCCGCGTCCTGCGGATAGTCGTCAAGGTACTCTCCCAGTGTCTCATATGCCTTTGCCAGCTCGTTCTTCTCCTCGTACAATGCAACCTGGTTTCGCAGAAGCTGCTGTCTTGCCGCCGAACCCGGTACCCCGAGACCGATGTCAAGCATCTCCTGCGCCTTCCCGTACTCGAACAGGGCGAGATAACACACCGCCTCCTGGTTGCACACCGTGGGCGATTCCACCGCGCTGTTCTGCCGGTACTGCTCATAGTAGGCGATGGCGGTCTCATACTCCTTGTTCGCGAGGGCAATCTCCCCTAAGAAATACCCGGCCTCATGGAAGCCCATGTCCAGCGCATACTCCATCTCGATTTTTGCTGACTTGTAGTTCTCCTGATAAAAATGCACCTGGCCGAGGTAGTATTTGTCTTCGTCAGTCTTAACGGGGAGCCTTGTGGCCTTGTCCAAAAGGTCCGCTCCCTGCTCCGGCACGCCCATGGAGAGATAGCAGGTGTACAGGCCGATGTAGGCCTCATAACTGCCCTCCGAGAGCGACAACGCCTTCTTGTAATCCTCCTCCGCCGCGTCGTATTTGCCTTCGATGCGGTATAAGTTGCCGCGGCTTTGATACGCTTTGACATTGTCCTTGCTGCGGGCAAGAATCTCCGTGTAAATGTCAATGGCCGAACTGCGATACCCCATGCACTCCAGCGTGTTGGCCTTATAGAACAGGATGTCCACGTCCCAGCCGCTCTCCGCCTTAATCTCGAGCGCGCTGTTAAAGCACGTCAGCGCGTCCGGATAGCTTTGCTTCTGGATGTACGCAAGGCCCTTGCCTCTTGTTGCGAATTTGTTGAGGCGGTCGGCCTTCGACTCCGAGGCGCTGTTGACAAGCACGATCTCAAACTCCCGCAGCGCGTCGTCGTAGCGCTTGAGCTGAAGAAGCGTCATGCCGTAGTTGTTGTGGATCTCCAGGTCGGTATTATCCAGCTCCAGAGCGCGCAGAAAATACTCCGCGGCCTTCGCATAGTCCCCGGCTTCATAGTACGCCAATCCCTTTTTGTTCTCGCTCTCCGGCGTCATCTTTTCGTCGCCGCACGCGGTTGCGAAAAGCGCCCAAAGTGCGAGCAGCACGCTACCGATGATTGTCTTAAGTGTCCGCCTGCCCATTCTCTTCCTCCCCGTGAATCCGGGTTGACAAAGCCCCCCGAAGGTTTCGCTTCGGGGGGCCGGTGTCCTAACGTAAGAATCAAATCTTGTTGTCCGAACCCAGAACATACTTAATCTTGTGAGCAACCATGTCCTTAACAGCCTGACGAGCGGGCTTAAGGTACTGGCGAGGATCGAAGTGATCCGGATGCTCAGCAAAATACTTACGAATGTTACCGGTCATCGCAAGACGGATGTCGGAGTCAATGTTGATCTTGCAGACAGCAAGCTCTGCCGCATGGCGAAGCTGCTCTTCCGGAATACCTACGGCATCCGGCATATTTCCGCCGTACTGGTTAACCATCTTTACGAACTCCTGCGGAACGGAAGACGAACCGTGAAGAACGATCGGGAAACCGGGCAGTCTCTTGATGCACTCCTCAAGTACGTCGAAACGGAGCGGCGGCGGAACCAAAACGCCGTCGGCATTTCTCGTGCACTGAGCAGCCGTGAACTTGTATGCGCCGTGGGAGGTACCGATAGCGATTGCAAGCGAGTCGCATCCGGTTCTGCCAACGAACTCCTCAACTTCCTCAGGACGGGTGTAGCTCTCCTTGCCGGACTCTACACAAACCTCATCCTCAATACCTGCGAGGGTACCGAGCTCAGCCTCAACTACTACGCCGTGGTCATGAGCATACTCAACAACCTGCTTCGTGAGAGCGATGTTGTCCTCGAAGGACTTCGAGGAAGCATCGATCATAACGGAGGTGAAACCGCCGTCGATGCAGGACTTGCAGAGCTCGAAGGTATCGCCGTGATCAAGGTGAAGAGCGATCGGAATCTGCGGATTCTCGATAACAGCAGCCTCAACCAGCTTTACAAGGTAGGTGTGGTTCGCATAAGCGCGAGCTCCCTTGGAAACCTGAAGAATAACCGGGCTGTTCAGCTCGCCGGCTGCTTCCGTGATACCCTGTACAATTTCCATGTTGTTTACGTTGAAGGCACCGATGGCGTAACCACCGTTGTAAGCCTTAGCAAACATTTCTTTTGTTGTAACTAATGCCATACGTATATTTTCCTTTCATTTTATATTTTTGACATGTATGTCATGCGCGGAGTTCGCGCCGGACAACCGTAGTTATTATAGCAGAGTGACCCGCGAATGTAAAGCGGTAAGGTATGACGAATCAATCATGCTTTCCCCAGAGGAAGAACAGCATTTTGCACACAATCTCGTCCTTCGTCACCGGGCCGATGGAACGGCTGTCGTGGGAGTTAAACCGGTTGTCGCCCATGACGAAAAATTCATTCTCCGCCAGCGTCCATTCGCCTGTCTTCGCCGCATAAATCGTGCCGCCCGTATAGCTTGCGTAGGGAACTTCCTCCAGAACCCCGTTTACGTACACGCGGTATACCGGCTCGCCTGCAGCTACCACTGTGCCGTCACCCAGGGTGACATCGTATTCGTATCTCTCGACTTCGCATTTGATGGTATCGCCCGGAACACCGATGACACGCTTGATGAAGTTGGCATTGTCCGTGCCGTTCTCCTTCTCGCCGGTGTTTACAATCACGATATCCCCGCGCTCCGGCGTGATATACCGGAAGCCGAAACCGAAAGCCTTGTCCGTCAGCGTCTTATTCATCGAAGAGCCGCTCACCAGATACGGCGGGAACACATAGAAGATAGCATAGATTATCAGGAAGCAAGCCACAAAGAACCCAAGCTCCCGAAGGAATCCCTTCAGTTTCGAAGGCTCCTCCGTAATCTCGCCGTCCTCCGCGTCATCATCCGCGTCATCCTCTGCGTCATCCTTCGCGTTCTCATCGTCGGAATCGTCGGCATCGTCTGCGTCGTAAGACTCCTCGGAGTCGTCCTCCGCGTCATCGGCATACGTCTCTTCTTCCGCGTCAACTTCGTCCTCGGAATCGTTCTCGGAATCGTCCTCCGCAGCGTCCTTGCGGGCGTCCTCGTCGTCCTCGGAGACAATGTAATCATCGTCGTCCGTATCCTCCGACGCCTCCTTCGCGGACCCGGCCTTTCCGCCGGCGCGAATCGCGCGCTTCGCGGAAGCAATCCGCTCCTCCTTGGAGAGCTGTACTCTCTCCGTGAAAGACTCGGACGCAACCTGCTCGATGTCCTCATTCATGATATCGTCAATCTTCATTCCATCCTCCATCGTCACCCACACAATTTAGATTTTCCGCACTGCCCCGTCGTAGGAAAGCACAAACCGAAGCGGTTTCGTGCCCAAAAGTTCACAGCTGCGGGAATCCGGCTGCGACATGCCGAGGAAGATTTCATACTCTCCCGGAACCAGCACGCGCTCACCGTTTTCATTATATACACCAAGCGCCTCGGGCGCAAGAGAAATCACTACTTCCTCACGATTCTTCGCCGAAACAAATACCTTCTTAAGACCCTTAAGCTGCGCATTCGGCGCGGACTTGTACGGGGATTTCACGTACACCTGCAGCGTCTGCGCCCCGTCGCGGTCTCCCGTGTTGGCAAGCACGGCACGGCACGTGATGCTGCCTCCGACCTCGCCCGTAACGGAAGCATCCGAAATCGCAAACGTTGTATACGACAGGCCGTAGCCGAAGGGATACAGCGCCTCCTGCTTCATGTAGCGGTACGTTCTGCCCTTCATCGCATAGTCGGTAAATGCAGGCAGTTCCTCGCTTGTCCGGTAGAACGTCACCGGAAGTTTGCCCTCCGGGCAAGCGTCGCCGAACAGAACATCCGCAACGGCGCGTCCGCCCTGCGCTCCCGGATACCACGCCGTGAGAATCGCGGGAATGTTCTCATCCGCCCACGGAATCGCCAGCGCACTGCCCGAAAGAATTACCAAAACCACCGGCTTACCGCACGCGGCAAGCTCCTTTAACACATCCTCCTGAAGGCCCGGAAGCGCCAGATTCGGCTTATCGCCCGAGGCAAATTCATTGCCCTCGTCGCCCTCTTCGCCCTCAAGGCCGGGATCCAGACCCATCACGGCAATCACAACATCGCTCATCTGCGCAACCGCCCGAACTTCCGCGGCGCGGTCGTTGGCCTTTCCGAGTCCCTGGACGCGGTCCTTAAAGAGATGGCAGCCCTCCGAATACACGATGCGCACATCGTCGCCAACCGCCTCCCGGATACCGTCCAAAACGGTAACATACTCCGATGCGGTACCCTCGTAGTTGCCCACAAGTGCCTTGCGGTTGTCGGCGTTCGGCCCCACCACACCGATGGTGTGAAGCTTCGCCCGGTCAAGCGGCAGCAGGTTATCTGCATTTTTCAAAAGGCAGATGGTCTTCCGGCTGACAGCACGATTGAACTCGCGGCTCTCCTTCGTATCCACCGCATCGTACCCGATGGCGTTGAAAGGCACCTCGTCCTTTTTGTCAAACAAGCCGAGCTTCATCCGGGTTGTAAAGAGTCTGGTCACGGCGCGGTCAATCGTCTTCTCCTCCACAAGCCCGTCGCGGACTGCCTGCAGGAGGTGTACATAGAGATTGCCGCAGTTTAAGTCGCACCCGGAGTTCATGGCCAGCGCCACGGTCTCCTCCTGGTTCTTCGTCACCATATGGAACTCATGGAAATCCTTGAGCGCCCAGCAGTCCGACGTCACATGGCCGCCGAACTTCCACTCGCCGCGCAGGATGTCCTTCAAAAGCGTCTTGCTGCCGCAGCACGCCTCGCCGTTGGTGCGGTTGTACGCGCCCATGACGGCTTCCACGTGCCCTTCCGTCACGCAGGACTGAAACGCCGGGAGATACGTCTCCCGAAGGTCCTGCTTGCTGACTACGGCGTTAAAGCTGTGTCTCAGGTCCTCCGGACCGCTGTGCACCGCAAAATGCTTCGCACACGCGGCTACTTTCATGTATTTGCCGTCGCCCTGCATACCGCGGATAAACCGCGTGCCGAGCCGGCCGCTTAAGAAGGGATCCTCACCGAAGGTCTCATGCCCACGGCCCCACCGGGGATCGCGGAAGATATTCACGTTCGGAGACCAGAAGGTCAGTCCCTTGTAGATGTCGGTGTCACCGTACGCCTGCTGCATGTTGAATTTGCCGCGGGCTTCCGTCGAGATGATATCCGCAATCTTCTCAATCATCTCCTCGTCAAATGCCGCCGCAAGGCCGATTGCTTGCGGGAATACCGTTGCCACGCCGGCGCGTGCTACGCCGTGCAACGCTTCGTTCCAATAGTTGTATGCCGGGACTCCGAGACGCGGAATCGCCGGTGCGCTGAAAAGTGTCTGAAACACTTTCTCTTCCAAAGTCATTTCCGAAACGAGCGCTTTTGCGCGCTCCTCAAAGGTTTTGCTCTCGTCGAGCCAGATTGCATTTTCCGTATTTTTTGCCATACAATTTCTCCGGTTTATATTCGCACTGAAGTTTTATGGGGAAGTAAAAAGAGTTGATAAAATGAAGAAAGGCTGTCCCATTAGGGACAGCCTTTCAGGGATCTCAAACGAGATTACTTAGCTCTACGGGTATTGAACTCGTCGATCAGAGTCTGAATTTCGGAGTTCAAGCTCTCAAGCAACTGGCCAGGAGTCTGGTCAGGGCTATCGCAGTTGTAGAAGAACTTCGTCTGGATGACACCGGTGCTGTTATCCCAGAGACCAGGGATAATGTAGCTCGGGTTCATAACAGGCGTAATCTTGTTGATCATGATGTCAAGAGTCTCATTTACGGATCTCTCATCACGGAAGATTGCCTCATAAGCACCCTTCCAAGCATTCGGATCGTCCTTGATTTCCGGAGACTTGTCAGTGAAGATGTTGTAAGCAAATGCGATGTCAGCAAGCTTAGCCTTCGTCACTTCACAGTTCGGGATAACCATGATGTTCTCTCTTGCTACAGGGATGTAGTTGGAAGCCTTAGGTCCCTTAGGGAAGCATACAAAACCGTAAATGAAGTCGTATGCACGACCGATTTCCTTGCCTTCAGCATCCTTCTCCATAGCGGAGAAGTCCCCAGCCTTGTACTCATCGTAAGGAATCATAACAGCCTTCTGCTGCTTGAATACATCCTCGAAGAAGTTCCACTGCTCACCTTCAACAGCTCTACGGGTAAGACCTTCGGTATAGAAGCTGTAAGCCCAGTTGCAGTCCTCGATAACTTCGCTGTTCGTAGCGTTGTTAACGAACTTGCTGCCGTCAGCACTCTTCGTAACGATTGCATGACCGTTGGAGAGCATCGTCATCTCGAAGAATACGGACTGCTGTGTGATGAGACCGTAGATATCGGTCTGTCCGTCGTTGTCGCTATCAACGGTAAGCTTCTTAGCGAATTCCTTGAACTTGTCCCAAGTCCACTCGCCGGATGCCTGCCAGTCGTAAGGCTTATCAACCTCGGACTCACCGAGAAGCTTCTTAACAAGATCCTTGTTGTAGAAGATACCGGTTCTGGGCTCGATACCCGTAGCAAAACCGTAGATGGCATTGCCAACCGTCATACTGTCAACAACAGCCTTGTTCCACTTGGAATCCGTGAAATCGAATTCCTTGAGGGTAGCAACATCACTGAACAACGGGTCTTCCTGATCCATGAACGCACCGATGAATCTGTAGTCAAACGTCATAACATCGGCAAGAGGCTCATTGGAGGTGATGGAAAGAAGGCAGGTCTCAGCCTGATCGCTCCAACCGCAGATCGTCTTACGAGTGATCGTGTAGTTGTACTTCTTCATCATCTCATGCTGATACTCAGAGTTCAACTCGTCAGCGGTGGACGAGGTAGGGAACTGCCAGTCGTCACCAGACCACCAGTCACCAACTACTACTGCGAGACCCTTCAGGTCACGATCGGGTACCGGAGTAGGAGTGGCAGTTGCTGCTGCAACAGTCGTAGGCGTAGGCGTCGTCGTAGTCGTCGTGTTGTTCTTGTCAGGCCCACAAGCAGCAAGTGCAAGCACGAACACGCAAGCCGTAACTACCAGCAGCATTTTCTTGATTGTGCTCATTATAAGCTCCTCCTTGAAAAATATAGGGTACTTAAAATGTATTTCGGACATACCGAAAACATCTTAATTTGGATTATATCACAGTCTTTTCATAATTTCCACTGTTTTTTTTCAGTTTTTCACAAGAAACCGACTGTGAATGGCACCGTCTTTGGGCATTATCCCTTAATACCACTCTGGGAAATACTCTCGACGAAACTCCTCTGTGCTACGATGTAGATGACAAGCAACGGCACCAGAGCAATCAATGTACCGGTAGCCATAACCTGGTTCATATACGCTTGCGGAGTTACATACGCAACACCGTATTTCGCTTTATTCTCACCATCGAAGAGGTTTCCGATGTTCAACAGCTTCGTGGAAACCAGATCCCACTTTGCTGTCGGGAAGAACACACGCGTGTAAATCTGATCCGTCCACTGCCATACGAAAGCGAACAGGAAGCAGGAAACCATCATCGGCCGTGCGCCGGGAAGCAGAATCTGGAAGAAGGTACGGAGTCTTCCGCAACCATCCACATAGGCTGCCTCCTCGAGCTCCTTCGGCTCGTTCCGGAAATGCTGCCGCATCATGTAAATGTACAGACCCGCCTTGTAACCGGCGCAAGTCGCGCACATCAGGAGATACGGTATCGCCAGACCCTGAAGGTTCAGACCCTTGTGGGTCCCCGTGATCGCGCCGATGATTCCGAAGATATCGAAATTACCGAAGTACAGATACAGCGGAGTAATGATTGTCGTCGGCGGCACAATCAGCATAAGGATTACGCAACCGAACAGGAATTTCTTAAGCGGAAACTTGAATCTTGCAAAACCGTAACCGACCAGCGTACAGGAAAGCATCTGCAGACCTGCAACGCCAACCGCAAGCCACAGCGAGCGGATGAACGTCTTGATTCCCTTGAACTGCCGCCATGCATTACCGAAGGAAATGGTGGAGAAGTGTCTCGGAACACTGGTGATTGTATTGTCGTACAAGTCAATCTCTGCCATGAAGCTTACACACAACTTCTGCAGCAACGGCTGAAGAATGAGGAAGCAAAGTCCGAAGATCAGAATCGCGCGGCCCAGGCTGAAAAGCCACTGTCCGATCTTCTTTTTGAGGAGGTATCCGCCGGATTTGCGGTTCCGTTCCCAGAACGCCTGTCTTTTTTCGGCTCTAGTCATAGTAGTATACCCTCCTCGAGAAGATTGCAAATACCAGCCCTAAGAACGCTGCCACAATCAGGAAGTAGGTCCAGGACATTGCAGCAACTTTACCGTACTCGAATCGAATCAGCAACGTATCGTTGATGAGCGTCATCAGTTTACTGTCTGTTCTCGTGAAGAAGTCAACCAGTGTATAAACCACGTTGACCAGAATCATGGAACCGATCAAAGGGAAGGTAATCTTCCAGAAGCTTTCCCATGCGGTACAGCCTTCCATCTTGGCCGCCTCGTACATGCTCGGCGGGATGGTCTGCAGACCGGACAGGAATACGATAATCTGGATACCCGACGCCATGGCGATATCGTAAACCTGACCTACGATATCGATGACGTATTGGAAGAATTTGTTGCCGGTTTCACCTGTCAGGAGAATATCCTCCAGTGTCTTGGTGATATCTGCGGCACTGTTGTTGGCCTTTACCAGATCCTTCATGTTGGTAATCAGCGGGTTGTTGGCCTCGACACCGAGGAACACGCCGGATGCCAGAATTACCGGAAGGAAGTAAATCGCACGAACGGCTGTACGACCCTTGAATTCCTGGTTCAGAAGTGTTGCCATGAAGAAACTGAACACCAGGATACCGGGCACGAAGAGTGCCATTCTCTTCAACTCCTCCACGAGGGCTTCCAGGAAGTCTGTCTCAACCCGGAAAATCTTGTAGAAGTTGGCGTTTGCATTGAAGGCGCCGACCCATGTGTAGGTCAGACCGTTACTTGTTGCGGAAACCTTACTGAATGCCATCCGAACGGACATACCGAGCGGATACACCAGGAACAAAAGGAAACCGATAATGAAAGGTAACACGAACAGGAATCCTGCAATGGCATTTCCTCTTGCGAGGTTTTTCGCCTTCTTCGGAGAGCCGTAGCTGAGCTTCTTCGCTGCGGATTCCGCGCTGGGAAACATCTCTGCCGCAGACTGTTCCGGAGCTTCCTCGAGTGCCGAAGCAGCTACTTCCGCTGCATCTCCGGCCTCGGCAAATACACCGTCAACCACGTTGTCCGCTTCCTGCTTTGCCGCATCGAGAGCTTCCGTCGCCGAATCCTCTGCTGCCCCGGCGACTTCCGTGGCTTCTGCCGCGACATCACCTGCGAGCTCTTCGATGTCCGCTGCATTTAACGTCTTCTCTTCACTCATGATCAGTTACCTCCTTTCCGAACAACCCAATCCTGTGCCGGAATGGTGATTCCATCATCCGTCGTGAATTCCGCTGTTCTGTAGTTGACATAAACTCTGGTGCCGTCAGCGTACTGCGTCATCTTGACATCCTCGGCGATAACCTTGTGGTCTTCAATCGTCTGATCGTAGATTCCGGAGAAGTCCTCCTTGAATCTCTTGTACCACTTCAGGGCATCTGCCTTCCAACTGTCGTAGTTCGCACCGTAGAGGTAAGTGTATTCCGACTCTGCGAGATCCATTCCGGAGTTGTTCATGAAGATGAAGTACAAACCGGAGCCGCTCTCGGCACAGTTCAGAAGATTGCTGGTGAAGTCACCGGTCACATTCAGCGCATCACCCGTGAAATCCACATAACCGTGGAGAACAATCGGGAAGAACGGAACGGCCGTATCGGTCAGACAGTTATGCGTGCTGTCCACGTCCATATCCACAATCAGACTGGAATCCGGGATTGCGTATGCGTACGGATCGTACAAAACCATCTTGGAACCGTCGTTGAGTAAATCTGCGAGGAAGCTGACCTGCTTGTTCTTCGCCTTCTCGCGGGTAACCGTCTTCTTGCGGTTGTAGTCCGCAGCAAGGTTGTTACCGACATCGGCAAATGCAATATTCTTTATGTCAAAATCCTTAATCTCATCGTAGAATCCGCGAACGGTCTTCTCGATGTACGCCGGATTCGCAAGATAGTAGTAATCGCTGTCTTCGATGACTCCGTACCAGACATCACTGATCTTCTGCTTCTTTACAAATTCACGGGAAATGTACTTCGCCGTGTCTCTTCGATAGCTGTAGCTGTCGAACCAGCCGTTCTCGTAGACGAAAGTGAAGGACGACTTGAGGTACAGCGTGTTGTTCTCCTGAATCTTCTTGATGGCGTTCTTGAAGTCCTTCTTGCCGCCCAGCACACCGATCAGGGATACATCATCGGGAACATCATGCTTGATACCGTCGTTGAACCAGCCTTCCAGAATGACACTTAAGTTCGTCATTCCCTCATTGTTCAGATCCTTCACGATATCGACCATCTGATCGTAGGTCGTCATTGCGAACGGTCTCTCCTTCGGGATACCGAGAATGTGCTGTATCTTCTCGATCGCACCTACGAGTTCAACAGCTACCGGCATCGTTCCGGAGACCTTGGTCGCAAGGGAAGGATTCTTCGCAATGTAGTACTCGCGATAGGACTTTGCCATATCCACGTAGCTGGATGTCGCAATCGGACGGAAACGAATCGTGATGTTCTCGTCCCTTGCCAGTTCCTTCTCATACGCGAATACGGCTGCGGTGGAACGGCTTGCCACGTTAACCTGCTCGTTGTGGATGATATCGAACTTCGTAGTTACGTAGTTTACATTGGCACCGGTACCGCCGGGTACGCTGGCCTTCAGGGTTCCGTAGCTGTCGCCGGACTCAATGATCGCCAGCAGACCCTGGTCCAAAGTCTCTGCCTGACCTGCGGTTGTTCTCTTGGTAACACCGATGCCGTAGATCGGATAGTTAACTCTCGGATCGGAGATAAGCACATCCTGGGTCATGGCGTAGTCATGTCCGTAAATCTTCGCGCTGTATGCCTGCTGTCCCTTCTGGTTGTTGAAATTGATCAACGCACCGGAACCGTCCGGAACGAAGAGATAGCCGTCCGAGTTCGAAGGCTCGGAGAGCATGTACGGAAGCACATAGAGCTCCGTCAGCGGGTAAGCCGACTTGTAAGCAATCTTCTCAAACGGAACGTTGACTACCAGCTCGTCGCCTTCCAGCATAACCTCCAGCGTCACGTTGACTGCGGGCTGACTGGTTCCGCTGCTTTCCTCACAGTACTGCTCCTGGTCTTTTTCCCAGTCTTCCTTGGTATAACCGAGCTCATCCTCGAGAATACCCTGCAGCTTTGCCTTCTTCCACTCCGGAACATTGTCGCGGAGAAGATAAATAACAGCGCCCGCCTTCAGGTCTTCCTCAATCTTCGGATAGAGATCGAGGTATTTTTTGTTGTCGAGCTTGTCAACCTTTTCCCACGTCATCTTGATGTAGGAAGCAAGCATATCACTCTTGTTGGAGGCTGCATTTTCCGTATGGAACGACTCACGAATCTCGTTGTAACGCGCCTCGGGAATCGCACAAGGCACATAGTAGGTAGGAGAAATCTTACCGATTGTGTAATTGATGGTAATCTTCTTCGCTGCCTGGTCAACCTCGTACGTGTAGTTCTTTCTCTGCACGGACTCGGTGTCGGAATCGAGCTCATACCGTGTACCAATGTTGTTCTGATACGTTATCAGGACCAGTGCGGAAAGCTCTGCATGAGTGGGGTCCTCCGCCAAGGAGTCCGAGTACCACTTGTGGCCGAAGCGATCCGTATACGTAAAATGCGTCGTGTTCGGGTCGAATTCAATCTTCGAACCGTTGGCACCCTCAATCACTTCCACGGGAAGTGCTCCCTCTGCTTCCAGATGATAGATGGTAAATTCCTCCGGAGCAGAAGACTTCTGTTTACCGAAATGCACCGCGAGCAGGACGAGAACTGCGATGACTGCAATTGCAATCGGATATCCGATCAATTTCGCTTTATGATCTTTCAAATACTTCTTGAAAGCTTTCATCTCTATTCCTCCTTTCTCGCTATCCTATTCGATACAGTATTTCTTTGTAGATTGCGACGAAGTACATGACAGCGTCGCTGATCAAACTGAAGAACAGCAATACGACGAACATGATAACTGCCATACCGACGATGGATGCAAGCACAACCACGATGCCCTTCAGAAGCGAGTAGTCGTGAATCATGAGCACCGCACAGAGAACCAGGAATGCGGCCCAAACCAGTGCGAAGGTGTTGAAGTAGGTGTAGAACACGCCCTCTTCTTTTGTCACCACGTTACTCAGGAAAATCATCGGCAGACCGATCATCGGATACGGCGTCAGCGCGTAGGCGGTTCCCATGTAGATATCCTTGAACCGGCCCTTGCCGTCGAACAGTGTCGTGATACCCCAGTTCGCGGCTACCCAGATAATCAGGGGAACCAGGATACCGAGGACGTTCAGCCAGATACTGAACTTACTCCACTGCGTGTTGTTCAACATGAAGTTTGTAAACCGCCGGTCCCAAAGGTGCGTGAGCACGGTCAGGATTACGATGGTGTGCGCAACTCCCATGGAGCCGCGCTTTTCGTGGGTCAGATCCCAGAATCCGTCGAACGGATGAAGGATTACGTAAAATGCATAGCGGAACGACTTTCGGTAGTTGCGCCAGCCCTCACCCTTAAAGTAATATGCGATATTGGAGAGTAATTTTCTCATGCTTCCTTAATCTCCTTTCGCAATCTTCTGATCTTGCGGATAACCTTCGGTACAATAATCAATACCGCCAGAGCGATAACCGCATAGAGGATGTACTTCTCTACTACTTCCTCACGATAGTGACGGAACGCCTTGGAATAGTTCTCGCTGTCGTGAGCGTTCTTGAAGTACTTCATGGCTTCCTTGTACTCGCCCTGACGAAGCAGTGCACGTCCGATACCGACGTAAGCGAGTTCGAAGTTACCGTTGTACTGCAGAATTTCCTTCCAAACCTTGGCCGACTCATCGTAGTAGCCCTTCTTGTACAAGTCGAGAGCTTCATTGATCATCTTGCCATAGGACGTCATGCTGAACTCGGTGATACATCCGCGCATACCGTCGAGCACAAGGATGGTCTCCTCGTCGAGGTTGTCCATCGAGGTTACGCGGGTGAAACGTCCGCGGGAGTAACCGATGTTACCGAACGCGTAGAGGAGATTGCCCTGGAAGTCGTAAGCGAAAATCTTGCCTCTGGTCTTATCCAGGCAGCAGTAGGTATCATTCTCGAAGGCGATGACATCGACGAACTTCGATGCACCGCTCGCGGTCGATGTAATGTTACCCCACTTGACATCACCCATCGGGAAATGGCTACCGTTTCGAATCAGGATATCCGAACCCATGGAGTTCAGTTTTCGAATCGGTGTTGCGACTCCTGCGTAGATATCCTGGTCATCCAGCGCGCTGATGGTCGCATAGATGAATCCGCGGGAGTCAAGGCTTAAGTTGTTGTACTCGGTAGGAACATACTGTTCACTTCGGTTTTTCTGTTCCTTGGTCTGAAGCTTTCTCCAAAGTCTCTGGAAGAAGCTGATAACGACCTTCGCCGCACCGACATAGCCGGTAAATTCACCCTGGGAGTCGAACTCCATCAAACCGTTAACGACGCCCTCTGCCTGCACGTAGGTGCGGTGTGCGTTGTCGTTTACGATATGCTCAGGGCGGAAAATGAAATCCTTTCCGAGCGTGTCATCCTTCGGATCACGGATAACACTGATAACATTTAAGTCGTAATCGCAATGGATTACACGATGGTGCTGCTTGTCTGCAATAAAAATATCGTAGTCGCAATCCAACTTCTGCTTGATGATATTTTCCTTGCGCTCCGGCGGAGGGGTCGACGGTTCGCCGTTATCTCCCTCACCATCGGAGTTCTCGCCGTTTTCACCGTTTTCACCGTTTTCACCGTTTTCGCCGTTTTCGCCGTTTTCGCCGTTCTCACCGTCTTCGTCACCTTCCGAGGTGGCAGTGGCGCTGTCATCGGCCGCCGTCTCATCCGACTTCTCCTCTCCCTTATCCTCGGGAGCTGCGGTCTCATCGGTCTTGGTATCGTCGGTCTTGGTATCGTCGGTCTTGGTCTCCGGCACATCCGGGTATACGTAAGGATCGCCCTTGTATTCGCCGTAGTGCTCCGCACGTTCCTTGTCTGTCGTCTTCTTTACAAAAATGTCAGTGGGATTGTACAGCGTAGGATCCACATGACCGCTGAAGGTCATGGCGTCGGCGAGAAGTGTGGAAACCTCAACCGTATAAATCTCGCGGACCAGTTCGTATTTGCCGTCTTTCTTGATCAGCTCTACGATACGGTTGTTGTTCGTATCACAGATAAATACGTGGTCGTCGATTGTGAAGATACTGGTGGGATTGGAGAAAGAACCCAACTCCGGATCAACGTCCTTCGCGTAAATGACGTTTGTCACCGCGTAGGCATTCGGAGATGCCATCTCATCGCCCCAGTAACTGTAGGTGTAAGTGTACCAGTCGTCATCATCTGCCATTGCCGTTGAGAGTGAGGAAAGCAGAAGGCTCAGCATCATGAGCAGAACGATGGCACGTTTCGCTGTCGTTTTCATTCGTTTCCTCCTTACTCTTTAATACCGGAACTTGCCATGGTCTCGACGATGTTACTCTGTGCGAGAATGAAGCAAATCAACGGGAGAATCATCATAAACAGTGTTGCTGCGGAACCTGCACCGGTACGGGCGACACCGCCGGCGGCAACCGTCTGCAATGCGAACGGAAGCATCTTCAGCTCATCCTTGTAAAGGAAGGTGGTTCCTGCGTCGTTCCACAACGCCTGAATCGAGAAGATCATCAGGGTCAGGATAGCGGGCTTAACGAGGGGCATTACGATGGAGACGAAGATCTTTCCTTCCTTCGCACCGTCGATTTTCGCCGCCTCGATCAAAACATCCGGGATACTCGACTCCATGAACTGTTTCATAAGGAACAGACCCATCGGAGAGGCAAATGCAGGTACAATCACCGCGAGGTACGTGTTGATCAAACCGATGTTTGCCATAATCAGGTAGCGCGGGATGGAGATAACGTAGCCCGTGAACATGAGGGCTACGGTTACCGCCGAGAAGAACAACCGGCTGCCCGGGAAGCGATACTTAGCAAGTACATATGCCGCCATGGAAGCGACCAGGATGTGTCCTGCGGTACCGACTGCCGTTACGAAGATCGAGTTGAACATGTACCGGGTGAAGGTTACCACACCGGTCTTGTTCAGCAGGAGGAACAAATCGCTGAAGTTGTCGGTCGTAGGGTTGCGAACGAACAACTTGGGCGGGTAGATGAACAGCTCATCCAAAGGCTTAAATGCGGCGTTGATTGCATATACCAGCGGGAATGCAAAGAAGCAGCCGAAGATAATCAATACAATGGCGACGCCGACGTCACCCGCACGGGAACGGTTCGGCTGTCTGCCTGCTTTAATTTTTTTCATCGCTCGTCCCTCCTATCACGTTCCCAACCGGCTCAACGCGCGCTGGATGAACTTGTTGCACAGATACATGACAAGGAACAGCACGGTGGCGATTGCGGAAGCATAACCCATTTCAAATCGGTACGAGCCGTAGTCGATCAAGTGCGTAACAATGGTACGCGCCGCGTAGTCGGTACTCGGGAAACCGCAAAGGTTCATGGTAACGTCAGCGGTGTTGAAGGACTGCGTGATGGCCATGACGGCACCGAACATCAACATGGACTTCATGTTCGGCAGCGTGATGTACCAGAGTTCCTGCCAACGGTTGCGAACACCGTCGACATAACCGGCCTCATACTGATCCGCAGGGATGGTATTGAGACCTGCGATGAAGGACAGGAATCCGGCACCGAGCGACAGCCACAGCTGAACGACGATAACGATCGCCATCATGTACCGCGGGTCGGTCAACCACAGAACCGGGTTGTCCATGATACCCCATTCCACCAGGTAGGCGTTTGCGTAACCGTAAGCGTCACCTGAGAAGATGAAGCTCCAAATCAGGTAAACCTGACCGGAAATTGTCGGTGCATAGAAGACAAGCACCGCGATTGCACGGATGCCTCTGGGCAGCTCGTGGATCAACCAGGCGAAGATGAACGCCATGATGTATCCGACGGGGCCGGTGATGGCTGCAATCAGGAATGTGTTCTTGATCGCCGTCAAGAAGATATCATCCGCAAGAATCAGGTTGATGTAGTTCCGCAGGAAGATGAACTTCGGGGGCTGCAATACGTTAAAGTAGGTAAATCCGTAATAGATGGATACGATAACCGGTGCGATGAAGAAGATCGTGAAGATTATCGCATAAGGAGCAAGGAAAAAGTAGCATGTCTTGTGCTCTTTGATATCCTTCCAGAGGAAGTGAGCCTGACGTTTCTTTCCCGCTTTCCAATTGGCATAACTCATGGTTTAGGCTCTCCTTTCTCTTAATCTGTCGGAAGATCAAACTCTTTCCGCTTCTTGGTTAACTCGTCGTTGATATCTCTCGTGTAGTCAAGAACCGTCTCACGGGGATCCATGTTCTGGTTCATAACCTTACGAATGGCATTGATGATGTGACGTCCGGTGTAGTAACCGCCGGGAACTTCCGGAGTACCTACAACCCAGTTCCACTGCTCTTCGAGCATCGCGCGCTGGTTTGCGCTCCAGGAAAGTCCGCGGAAGGCCTTGATGTTCGCCGTCGCGTAACGCGCCGACTCACCCATGACAGCTTCCAGTTCCTTGCCGTAACGGTTCTGTATCTCGGCGCTGCCCCACCACTGAAGGAACGTCCACGCCTCGTCCTGCATATCCGAGGTGCCGAGAATCATGGAGCAGGTTCCCCAGCAACCGCAGGAGCGGTTGATAACCGGATTGCCGTTTTCATCGAGTTTCGGATTGCCGTTCGCATCCTTCTCGACGGTTCCCGGAAGGACCGCCATATCCCACAAACCGCGAATCTCCGGTGCGGAGACAACGAGTGTGTTGTAGGTGTTGAAGTCTACGAAACCGATCGGCATTTCACCGGTACGGAAACGGTCTACGAAGTTGTAGTCCGTCGGCGTCTTGTAGTGCGTGAAGAACATCGTGTAATACTCAAATGCGTCAACCGAGATATCCTCGTCCAGAAGCACGCGTGCTCCGTTGTCGCTGTAGAGCTTACCGTTTCTCTGATACAACTGAGCGAAGAAACCGTTCATATCGGGGTTCGATACGTTGTTAATCTTACGCTCTGTGGAAGGGATACCGACGTTCATGTTTGCCTTCTGAATCGTAGGAAGCATCGCAATCAGATCGTCCCAGGTATCCGGAATGGTCAAGCCGAGTTCGTTCAAAATATCCGTGCGGTAGAACATCAGGTTGTAGTACTGCGTCTCCGGCATACCGTAGACACCCTCATGTCCGCTCGTGTCGGTATACTTATAAGGAACATAGGAGGATGGCATGAATTCGGAGAAGCATTCTTCGAAGCTCTTGATATTCGAGCCGTTGCCCTTAAACTGCGTCAGGTCGACAGAGGCGCCTCGCAACGCATAGTTGACCGGCTCTCCGGACGCCACATTCAGCGCGACGTCGGGTCCCGTCTTCGCCACAGTTGCCGGAAGCAGTACCGCTGCCGTCATCAGGTTTACGTTGACGCCGATGTGATACTCGGGAACAAACGAGTCATCAATCATCGTCTTCAGGATGGTACACTGGTCGCGACCGGCGAAAATCCAAACCGTGATCGTCTTCATGTCATCGCCGTCGTAAACGTTACCGATTGCGTTGTAATCCACGACAAAGGAAGCAAGGAAGGAGCGAACCTCGTGCGAAAGCTTGTCAAACCAGCTGACATCATCCTTCGGAATCTTGTAATCGCTGCCGCTTACGATGAGGTAGTCGATATCCAGATTGGATTCGCTCATGGTAAGGATCGAGCTACCGAGGGAACTTACGTTGTTCTTGAAAGCACCGAGACCGACCGTAATCTTATCGGTGTCATCAACGAAACGCTCAAGCTGGGTTGCAAGGGTAAGAAGGGAAGATACCTGCGTACCGGACTCACCGGTGTATTCCACCAGCTCATCTATAATATGGTAGAGAACCTTATACTCGGTCTCCATACTCTTGATAACGTCAGGATATTTCTCATCGATATTGTAGTCGCGGTCCGGATCCGGTTCGGTACCGGTGTAAACCAGGATGCGACGATACATCTGATTCAGACGATAGACGGAGTCCGTCATCTCGGTAAGAATGTCGCCGATGCGGCCGAGCGTAACCTGGAAACGAATCGTATTCTTTCCGGCCTTCAGCTTGAAGAGATACGGGTTACCGTCCTTGTCGGCGAGTTTTGCAAGATTCCAGTCATTGTCGAAGTCGAACTTGATGGTCGACACTTCTTCAAAAGGAATCTCACCGTTGATATAGAGGGAACGGCACGATACAAAGCCACGGGTATAGTTCTGCCGTGTCTTCAGCGTCAGTTCGTAGAAGCCTTCGTTCGGAACGTCTACTTCATACTCAATCCACTGGCCGGCAACTTTCCAGTTCTGGCCGCCGCCCATGTTGATGACCTGCTTCTTAACATCATAGGGATAGGTTCCCGCCGAGCTGCGGTCATACGTCGAATAGAGGGACTGCGACGACCGTGCGGTCGAATCCTCTCCCTCAACTCTCTGTTTCCAGTCGGTTTTTGCGGAAGACAAATCCTGTCCACTGATGTAATCTGCGTACTTCGGAGGATTCTTCACCGCCGAAAGAACGAGTGAGCGAAGCACCAGTGCTTCCTGCTTGGAATCCAGGCGAATGGTGTTCTTGCCTTCCTCGAAGTAAAAGCAGTAAGGCTCCGTGATATAACCGAGCTTATCGGAGATGCTTGTCTCCTCCCAGCGCGGAAGCTCAATCTGACCGGGGCGAATCTCGTTGCCCTGGTTGTCGTACCTCTTAGCGGTCACATTGCCGTTCTCGTCTACCCACGGCTTATTCTGCCAAACGCGGGGCAGCGTGATTGCATCGGCGCCGTTGAAAGGAATCTTGTCATTGATGGTCAGCTTAAACTCCATCTCGATACCGCGGGCACGCTCCGGGTCCTGATCCGGATAGTAGCTGAGATCAATGTTGTAGAATCCTGCCACGGGAACATCGGCCTTGATAACCACATGGCCGTTCTCTTTAACCACGAGAACTTTGTCCTCTCCGCCGGCAGCACCGAACTCATAGTCCTCTCCTTCAACGACAGAGGCCTGCTCCAAAGGAACAGAAACATCCGCTTCCGGATAGGTTTCCGGGTACTGTGCGACATACGCAGCATAAGTATCGGTACGGCCTTCTCCTACCAGCGTGGAGAAATCGAAGCCCTTATACTTATCGGCATAAGTCTTAGTTCCGCTGATCTTTCCGTAAACCACAATGGCTACAATCGCCGCGACAACGACGACCACAGTCCAAAAGGTTTTGCTCTTAAAAAACCTGCGCATTGCTTCCTCCATTCCTGCTATACTGAGCATTAGCCCTCTCTTTCGTCGCAAAAAACGACAAAAAAGGGGCTAATTCGGGAATTATTTATGCTAATTGTACTAAAAACCTCTTGCATTTTCATATCATTTTTTGCTATATTTAAGTCAAATCTTGCGAAAATGTGCTATTTAACCCTGCGTTGTTTTTGTCAATTTTGTTTACTTTTCCGAAAGATTGCACTACTTCCGGTCTTTTGTTTTGTGGCATTTCACCAAAAATTCACATTTTTGCATAGATGCATTTTCCGTGAAGAACCTTGTTTTGTACAAATTTTTACAGTAAAAACCGCAATAATTGCAAAATCTTCGACACTTGTCGAATCCTTGTTTATAAGGAGATTTCCTATGAAGCCCAAGTTGCGCGGTACCTTTGAAACCGTTCCTTTCCGCAAGAACGAATCGCTCCTGATGTACCTGAATAATGAATACGAGGATTACGATACCCACTGGCATTCTGCGGCCGAACTCATCATGCCCATTGAGAACGACTATCAGGTCACCATCGGCCGGCAGATTTTCCATCTGGGGGAGAGCGACATCCTCTTTATCCCGCCGGGAGTGTTGCATTCCCTGCAGGCCCCTGCCCAGGGACGGCGCATGATTTTCCTGTTCAACTTCTCTCCCATCACGTCGCTGCAGGATTTTTCGTCGCTTCTGGCAATTTTGAGCCAACCGATTCTGCTTTCCTCCCTCGATAAGGACACCCATACCGAGGCGGCAAGGCTGATTCAGCAGATGATTGACATCTATCCCGACCGGACGGAGCCCTTGCGGGTCGCCATGATCTATTCCTACCTGATTCAGCTCTTCGTGCTGATCGGGCGGCGCCATATCATGAAGGACCTGCCGGCGCAGGATCCGAAATCCCGCAAGCAGGCTGACTGCTACGAGCGTTTGAACGCCTCCATGAACTACATCAACGCCAACTACATGAACGACATCACCGTGGAGGACGCCGCCAAGATTGCCGGCTTCAGCAAATTCCACTTCTCCCGGCTCTTCAAGCAGTTCACGGAGCAGACCTTCTGCGGCTACTTAAACCAGCGGCGCATCAACGCCGCGGAGACCCTTCTTCTGAACCCGCGCCTCTCCATCACCGACGTTGCGCTTCAGAGCGGCTTCTCCTCTCTCTCCACGTTTAACCGTGCGTTCCGCACGATAAAGTCCTGCACGCCGTCGGAATTCAAATCCCTCCAGCAGCGCAAGGGAATGCGCCTGAGAAAGAAGAATTCAGATGGTTCTACTACTGTAGAATTGGTGTCCGATGTGCCTCCGCTGACCCCGCCCAAAGCGACGTGAGGATAAGGATGTAAAGCGGGAGGTTCTGCGGGGGGTCCGCATTGCTTCTCGGACGTTCTTGTGCGGCTTC
This sequence comes from uncultured Lachnospiraceae bacterium, assembly GCA_902787715.1. Taxonomy (GTDB): domain Bacteria; phylum Bacillota; class Clostridia; order Lachnospirales; family Lachnospiraceae; genus ISDg. Next base: position 116,260 of record CADAHQ010000002.1, on the reverse strand, counting down.
CGCACAACTTTTGCACAGTTTCCGAACATTTACGGCCTGAACGGCGATTTTCGCGCGTCAGGCCGTAGTTTTACCTGTTTTCCATTCGCAATTACCCCGTTTTCTTTGCATTTCAGATAGTGACTACGGCCTGAATGTCTGATTTCAGTCCCTAGGCCGTAATTGCACCCGTCTATAAGCTTAAGCCACTTGCTTAACCACCTTACTGCTCAGGGTGACTACGGCCTGACGTTCAGATTCTTCATGATGGGCCGTAATCACTTGATCTCGAATCCTTAAGACAAGGTATGGCGATGGCAAGACAGATAAGGACTACGGCCTGAGGTTTGTTTTTTCTCCTCCGGGCCGTAGCCACGGAAACCTGATTCCCGAAAACAAGGTATAAAGCCATACCCCACTAACCCAATTACGGCCTGTAAAGCAACTTTCATCCCCAAGGCCGTAGTCTCCGGATTTGTTCACAACAAACGATCACAACAACGCAGAAAGTCCGCCCGGGAGATTTCCCGGGCGGACTCTCATTTCTTATTTATCGCCGGACCGCTGACGCAGTCCTTTTGTTTCAAGAGCCGCTTCTGCGGTTTTCTTTTATTCCGTGAATTCCTTCACTACCGCATCGGCTACACCGGTTGCTTCCGTAGCAACGTTCTCAGCTGCGGCGGTTGCTGCCGTTGCGTAGCTGTCTACCGCTTCCGTCGCTGCGCTTGCATAGCTGTCAACCGCTTCCGTCGCTGCTGCAGCGTAGGTGTCTGCCGTTTCGGTGGCTGCTGTCGCATAGCTGTCAACGGCTTCTGTCGTCTCGCCGAAGGATTCCGCAACCTTCTCTACCGCCGGAGCTGCGTACTCAGGCGCCGTGTATTCCGGCGTTACCGGTGCTGCATACTCAGGAGCGGTATACTCCGGTGCTGCGGGAGCTTCGTATGTCGGCGCTGCGGGAGCTGCAGGAGCCTCGTAAGCCGAAGCTGCCGGAGCCTCATACGCCGGTGCTGCAGGTGCCTCGTAGGCGGGAGCTGCCGGTGCCGTATACTCAGGTGCTGCAGGTGCCGTATAAGCAGGGGCTGCAGGCGCTTCATACGCGGGCGCAGCAGGTGTTGTATACGCAGGCGCTGCGGGAGCCGTATATGCCGGTGCTGCAGGTGCCGTGTAAGCGGGAGCTGCGGGAACTACCGGAGGTACCGGTGCGGCTGCCGGGAATACCGGAGCCGGCGTTGCGCCCGGGTTAGCATAACCGCCGGGTGCTCCGAAAGGACCTGCGCCGGGTGCTGCGGGCTGTGCGGCGCGGGAAGCCTCTTCCGCTCCGGTTCCCATCCAACGGCCCAGGGTCAATACCACAAGATACATCAAAAACAGCGTGGATGTGAAGAAGCCCGACGAAATCGACGCTACCGTCGTTGTTCCGAAGGAAGCTCCCTTAGCGTAAACATTGAGACCGGACCACGAAGAATACTGCCAGGTCAAAAGGCCGGTCAGCGTGTACTGAAGATCCGTATTGGTCTTGGAGCTGACAACATTGATGATTGACAGAACAAAGATTCCGAGAACCAGAACGCTCATGACCACGGACGCCACCAGAGCCCAGACTTTCGCGCCGGCCGACTTCGCGGCAAATGCGAACGCCGCAAACAGCAGGCACAGAATCGTCACACCCTGGAACGAGAAGGAGCAAATCAACCCGAGATTCAGGTACTTGGGCATCTTGCTGAACTCATACTCCTTGAAGACATCGAACAGTCTTCCGGCATATGCAAGCACAGCAAGAACCATTGCTACAATCAACAGTCCGCGGTTGCGCAGAACTAACGCAAACAGCAGCAGGAACAATGCCAGGCAGGCCACCCAGCCTGCAATCTTGTAGATGTCCGCAGGCTCAAACCCTTCGATGTGGAACACATCCTTGAGCACATCGCCGAAATCGGACTTCTTGGAATTGTTCGAAGCTACCACAATTGACATTATCCACTGGTACAGCGCAGCGAGGCCTGCGATCAGCAAAAGGATTGCCGCTGTATAGGAATAACGTTTACTTCTCTCTTCCATAACAAAACCTCCTTATTCATTTGTTATCTTCTCCGGGCGGCACCGTGCCGCTTCGGAAACGATCAGTTTTTAAAGAAGATCGGCGATTCACCGCTCTTCTCCGGCTCGCCGGCAGGAGCTTCCGCGAAGAAATCCTCTGCGGATGCATTTGCCGCCTGTGCCTCCACAATCTCCTCCGTGCGAACGTAGTGGATGATGGTGATGCACATCACCACGGTGGTGACGGTGTTGATAATCATGTAGGCCACATAAACTCCGTTCAGCCCGTAAAATGCAGCGAAGCCGCGCAGGATTCCCGAGATCACCGACAGAATCAGGAAGAGGTAGATGAACTGCGTCTCCTTGTGATTCTGGAACCGGTCACACTCCCGAAGGAAGCATAAAGTGCTGAACAGAAGGGCCGCCGCCTCAACGAGGACAAGCCCGAAATTGATGAAGTACTCCGAACCGTAGCGGTAGATTCCGTTGGTGACAAACGGCAACAGCCGCGCCGCAACATACAGAAGCGCCCCCGCTGCGGGAATCGCAATGTAGCGGATGTTCACACGGGGCATCAGCCACCCGAACTTCGAAGCAAGCTTCTTAATCTCTTTTTGCATGGAGACCTCGGGCTTTGCGTACGTAAGCACCACAAGAAGCGATGCAAACAGGCACAGATACCCGAAAAGCTCCGAACCCAAATCGATTGTCAGACGCGTTCCGACCACGTCCTCAATAATCATCCGCTGCGTCTGATCGGCGCCGTTCTCCGCAAACACATAGTCCGGATACGCGATTCCCGTGCGGATACCGATGTCCACGCACAGAAGCAACGCTCCGAGGATAAGGAGCACCATCGCCGCCCGTCGGCGGATACTTTTTGATTTCTCAGAAATCATAGAACCAAACCTACTCTTCCGTATCAACTTCGACCATGGCAACCGCATCGTCGAACATCTTCTCAACCTCTGCGTCAGGCTTCGCCGTCAACTTCGTAACGATGACGCAGACGATAAGGCTTACGATAAATCCGGGGATAATCTCATAGAGGCCGCCGAGATTTCCGGTAAGGACTGCATTTGCCTTGTCGATGATCATGCTGCCGCGCGCCATTGCCCAGCCGATGTCAACGACAAAGCCGGTAAGGATACCGCTGATTGCGCCGGCGTAGTTAAACCGCTTCCAGTACAGGGACAGGAGGATCGCCGGGCCGAAAGCCGCGCCAAATGCGCCCCATGCATTTTCCACAAGGTCCATAATGCTCTTTTGACCAAGCATAGCAATCAGAAGTGCAACAACGCAGATAAATGCAACCACAAAACGTCCGGCCCACATGATTTCCTTGTCACTTGCATTTTTCCGAAGCGGCTTGTAAATGTCGCTGGAAAATGCCGAGGACGACGTGAGCAGCTGCGAATCTGCAGTACTCATGGACGCTGCGAGAATTGCCGAAAGCAGAATGCCCGCAAGGGCTGCCGGGAACACACCGCGAACCATGAAGATAAACGTCAACTGCTGGGTGCTTGCGATTTCCGCTGCCGGATCACCGACAAGCTGGTCGCCGAGGTAATGACGGCCGACGATACCGACAACCGTCGCCATGGCAAGAATCAAAAATGTCCACGAAACGCCGATAACCTGCGAGCGCTTCATCTCCTTCTTGGAGCGGATGGACATGTAGCGCACAAGGATGTGCGGCATACCAAAGTAGCCGAGGCCCCAGCCGAGACCGCTTAAAATCGTCACAATCGAAGCGGTGTCCATCTTACCGGAGCTCAGCGCGTTGTAGTAGTTCTCGCCGAGCGTCATGGTAGGAGCGATGAAGCCCGCGCCCTTCATGACAAATACAGCCACAATCGGAGCTACCATCAGAGCGCCCAGCATCAGAAGGCCCTGGAAGAAGTCCGTCCAGCACACGGCGTTGAAGCCGCCCAAGAACGTGTATGCAACAATGATGATTGCGGCGCCGACCATAGCCGTCTTGCGGCCGTCCGCCGAGAGGTTAAACACCGTCTGGAACAAGTCACCGCACGCAGAAATACTCGATGCGGAATAGATGCAGTAAACAATGATGAAAACGACTGCGCACACCGCCTGAAGCGCAATGTTTTTGCTCAGGAAACGGTTGTTTAAGTACTGCGGAATCGTGATGGAATCCTTCGCCGCGATGGAGAAGGTCCGAAGTCTCGGTGCCACGAACACCCACGCCAACAGCGTTCCGACGAACAAGCCGACGCTGATCCAGATCTGGCTGATACCCGCGAGATAAATGGCGCCGGGAAGGCCCATCAAAACCCACGCGCTCATGTCCGACGCGCCTGCCGAGAGCGCCGCCACCGGACCGCTCACGCTGCGGCCGCCGAGGAAATATTCCTTCTCACCGCCGGTTCTCGACTTGATAAAGAAATAGACACCGATACCGATAACCAACACAAAGTACACGATAAATGCAATGACTTCCCAGTTCATAAGCAACACCTCGTTTTGCCTTTGTTATTTTACCGAGCGCCGCTTTTCCGCTTTACCGTAAAAAAGCACACTCTTTAATATATACACTTTACAGTAAATTTATTAAAAAAGCAAGAAGAAACGGAAAATGCGCCGCTTTTTCGACGCATTTTCGTACATTTCCATATTCCCGCGCCGGTCGCGCCGCCTAATCCTCCGAAAGCCACTCCGCGGCAAGCTCCGAGAGCCGCTCCGCGGTGTTGGCGGAAGGGTCGTCCAGGACAATCTGCAAAAGCCTCGAAAGGGCATCCCCGAGGGCCGGCCCCGGCGCGTAACCGAGGGCAATCAGCTCCCGTCCGGAAACCGCAAGGTTGCGGATGGACACGCACTGCTGCTTCTCGATGATCTTCCGGTATTCCTCCTCCATCTGCGCCACCCGGACAAGCCCGCGTTTGCGGTAATCCGGATGCTGGCCCTCGATATCGGCCCGCATAATCGGGAAGAGGTAGTGCATATTTTCCAAACCGATACGGCTTGTGATGTGCCGCATCACCTTCGGAAAATCGCAATCCGGTTTAAACTCAAAGCGGCAGTCGTGGTTTCGCACAAGAAGCGTCACAAGCGCCGTGGTATCGTTGTCAAACTTCAGTCTCCGAAGCACCTTCTTAGCGACCTCCGCGGAAGCCGCGGGATGTCCGTAGAAATGCTCCCTGCCGTCCGCCCCCACCGTGCGACACATGGGCTTCCCCGCGTCATGAAGAAGCATCGCCATGTCGTAAATCATCCGCTCGTGGGCATTTGCCGTAAGATATTCGGGCTCTTTGTGCATCGCCTCGATGGTCCGAATCGTGTGTCTGCCGACGTCGCAGAAATGGTGCGGATTATCCTGAGATGTAGTAATCATCGCATTCCACTCCTGTAGAATGACATCCGTAACCCCCGTCTCAAAGGCTGTTATAAGCATGTCCGGACGCTTTCCTCCGAGGAGCTTCACAAGCTCCACACGCACGCGCTCCGCGCTGACTAAGGAAAGTTTCGGTGCAAGCTTTTGCATCGCCGAAAGCGTGTCATCCGCAATCGCAAAATCAAGCTGCGAAGCAAAGCGAAGCGCCCGCAGGATGCGAAGGGCATCCTCCGAGAACCGCTCCGTCGGATTCCCCACGCAGCGGATGCAGCCCCTGTGCAGATCCCCGATTCCGTCGTAGAGATCCACCAGCCCGGTGCGCGGATTGTACGCCATGGCGTTGATGGTAAAGTCTCTTCGCAGCAGGTCCTCCGACAGGCTTCTCGTAAACGTCACGCTCTTTGGGTGCCGCCCGTCCTCGTAGACGCCGTCCACCCGGTACGTCGTCACCTCGTAGCCGACGTGATTCAGCATCACGGTCACCGTGCCGTGGACGATTCCGGTATCAATCGTGCGCGGGAACAGCGCTTTCACCTGCTCCGGCGACGCCGACGTGGTGATGTCCCAGTCCTCCGGCTCTCTTCCCAGCACGGAATCGCGCACGCAGCCGCCGACGACGTACGCTTCGTACCCCGCCTGCTCCAGTATCGCAATGATTTTCTCCGCATCCGCAGGAATGCGGACAATCACGTTCTCCATGCGCGTTCCTCTCTTGGTTTTCAGTCTGTTTTCATTATATCCGCCCGCGCCGCAACTTGCAACCGGAACCTTCGCGGCGCGCTGTCTATGCAAAAAAACTTCGCGGCACTGCACTCCCCGCCCCCTGGGCAACAAAAAAGGGCACACCCAAGCGGATGCGCCCTGAAAAACTCTTTTTGCAGTTTACAGCTCTACCGTGACCTTCTGAAGGTGCCAGATGTCGCGAACATACTCCTCAATGGTACGGTCGGAGGTGAATTTGCCGGACTTGGCCACATTGAGAATGGCCATTCTTGCCCAGCGGTCCTCGTCGCGGTACGCCTCCTCGACGCGCTTCTGCGCTGCCTCGTAGGAGCGGAAATCCTTGAGGATGAAGTACTGGTCGGCACGCTCGCCGCCGTTGCGGTCCAGAAGCGAGTTGTAAAGCTCGCGGAACTGCTCCGGATCCTCCGGCGAATAGAAGCCGTTTACGAGCTGCGTGAGCACCAGACGAATGTCCTGGTCGGTGTTGTAAATCTCGCGCGGATCGTAGCCGCCGTTGTTCTCGTAGTTGATGACCTCGTCGGAGCTTAAGCCGAAGATAAATGCATTGTCCGCACCGACCTCCTCGACGATCTCCACGTTCGCGCCGTCCATCGTACCCAGGGTCACCGCACCGTTAAGCATGAACTTCATGTTGCCGGTACCGGAAGCCTCCTTGCTGGCGGTGGAAATCTGCTCGGAAACATCTGCGGCAGCGAAGATCCACTCGGCGTTGGAAACGCGGTAGTTCTCGATAAATACAACCTTCAGCTTGCCCTTGATGCTCTTATCGTTGTTGACCACGTCGGCCACGCTGTTGATGAGCTTGATGATGGCCTTCGCGCGGCGGTAGCCGGCGCTTGCCTTCGCACCGAAGATGAAGGTTCTCGGATAGAAGTCCATATCCGGATTCATGCGGAGCTGATTGTACAGATGCATCACATGCAGAATGTTGAGGAGCTGTCTCTTGTACTCGTGCAGACGCTTAACCTGCACGTCGAAGATCGAGCGGGGATCCACATCGATGCCGTTGTGCTGCTTGATGTATTCCACAAGACGCAGTTTGTTGTTGTATTTGATGTTCATGAACTCGCGGCGGCAGCGCTCGTCGTCTGCGTAAACCGCAAGCTTCTCGATGTGCGGAAGGTTCGTAATCCACTCATCGCCGATCTTGCCGGTCACCCAGTTTGCAAGCAGCGGGTTGCCGTGCAGAAGGAAGCGACGCTGGGTAATACCGTTAGTCTTGTTGTTGAATTTCTCTGGCCAGAACTCGTAGAAGTCGCGGAGCTGCTCCTTCTTGAGGATCTCGGTGTGCAGTCTCGCAACACCGTTCACGGAAAATCCAGCCACAATGGCGAGGTTCGCCATTCTCACCTGGCCGTCCATGACGATAGCCATCTTGCGAATCTTCTCGTAGTCGTTCGGATAGCGCTCGGAAACCTGCGCTACGAAACGGCGGTTGATTTCCTCAACGATCTGGTATACACGCGGAAGAAGACGCGAGAACAGCTCGATGGGCCATTTCTCGAGAGCCTCTGCCATGATGGTGTGATTCGTGTATGCGCAGCAGCGGTTCGTGATGTCCCACGCCTCGTCCCAGGAGAGATAGTACTCATCCATGAGGATGCGCATAAGCTCCGGCACCGTGACGGTCGGATGCGTATCGTTAAGCTGGAAGACAACCTTCTCCGGCAGGCCGTGAATGTCGTCGTGGCGGGACATGTACTTCTTCACCGCGCGCTGTACGCTGGCGGAAACAAAGAAATACTGCTGCTTCAGGCGAAGCTCCTTGCCTGCGTAGTGGTTATCGTTCGGATACAAAACCTCGCAGATCAGACGCGCAAGGTTCTGCTGCTCCACCGCCTTGTGGTAGTCACCGCGGTCGAAGCTCTCCAGGTTAAAGTTGTCGATGGCCTCCGCATCCCAGATGCGAAGGGTGTCAACAACGTTGTTGCCGTAACCCACAATCGGAAGGTCGTAGGGAATCGCCATTACCGACTGGTAATTCTCCTGCGTAAAATGCTCCCGTCCGTTCTCGTCCTTCGAGTACCGCACGTAGCCGCCGAATTTGACTTCGCAGGCGTACTCGGGGCGCTTGATTTCAAAGGGGTTGCCCTCCTTTAACCAGTCATCCGGCTTCTCCACCTGGTAGCCGTCGCGGATGACCTGCTTGAACATACCGTATTTGTAGCGAATACCGCAGCCGTAAGCGGGGTAGCCGAGGGTTGCCAGGGAGTCCAGGAAGCATGCAGCCAGACGGCCGAGACCGCCGTTACCGAGCGCTGCATCCGGCTCCTGATCCTCAACCACATCGAGGTCGAGGCCGAGCTCCTCCAAAGCCTTGCGGATTTCCTTGTTTGCCTTTAAGTTGATAATATTGTTGCCGAGAGCGCGGCCCATCAAAAATTCCATGGACAGGTAGTAAACGGTCTTCGCGTCCTGCTTCTCGAATTCCGCCTGGCTCGCAGCCCAGCGATCCACCACATAGTCCTTCACCGCAAAGGCGACGGCCTGGTAAATCTGCTGCGGGGAAGCATCCTCCACCGTTCTGCGGTAGAAGGTCTTCAGGTAGTCCTGCACGCTCTTCTTAAATTCCTTTTTGTTAATCACCATAACATCCTCTTTTCCGTCCGGCCACCTTTCCGCCGGATTCAGTGAAAGCATAAAGTCGGTAACAGTATAGCACATCTCGGCTGTTCCGACCATACAAACTTTCGAAAAATCCGCCCTTATTTTTGTATACTTTTGCATGTATAAAAAAGCACCGGCTGCATAAGCAACCGGTGCCTGAAGTTCGATATAAAATCCTCGACAAGTGTTGAAAATCAACCCTTGATAGCGCCCGCGATGAAGCTTTCCTGAATTCTTCTGGAGAGAAGAATATACACGAAAATCGTCGGGAACGTCGCAATGGTAAGTGCAGCACCGATGGGACCCCACTCTACAGTGTAGGAACCGGTGAGCTGCTGGATACCTGCGGGAAGTGTCATGATTTCTTTTTTGGTATTGAATGTCTGTGCAAACATGAGCTCGTTCCAGCACTGCAGGAATGTGTAGATGCTGGTCGTTGCAACTGCCGGCTTCATCAAAGGAACGATAACGCTGAAGAACACGCGGGTACGTCCGCAACCGTCGATGTATGCAGCCTCGTCCAAATCCTTCGGCAGCTGGTCCATAAAGCCCGTACAGATCAATATTGCCATTGTCAATGAGAATGCCGAATACGGCACGATCAATGCGACATAAGAATCAAGCAGTTCAAGCTTCGAAAGAACCAGGTATACCGGAATGATGGAAGCCTGAATCGGGATCGTAATACCGAGCATGAAAATCTTGTTCATCATGCTGCTTCCGCGCCACTCGATACGAGTCATTGCGTAGGAAGCCATCATGGCAGCCATAATCGTGATGATGATTGCTACCAACGTGATGATAATACTGTTCTTAAAGTAGTTCAGAATGTTGCCGGCCTTCATGGCTTTCTGGTAGTTGCTCCAGAACCATTCTCTCGGCAAACCGAACCGATTCGAGCGCAAAATCTGGTCGTTATCCTTCAACGAGAACGTGAACATCCAGTACAACGGGAACAGGTTGATTACCGCCCAAAGAGCAAGGAAAACCCAGATAATAACATTAAGCGCTTTGCTGCTCTTCCGCACCTGATAGGAGCTGATAGCATTTCTTTTACTTGTTGTCATTGCCATGTTTTATTCCCTCTCTTTGAAGACTGCGCCGATAAAGATCGCAAAGAAGAAGCACAATAAGATCAGGATTACGGAAATCGCACTACCCATACCATACTGTCCGTAAAGAGACATACGGTTCATGAGCACGGTGCTGGGAACGGCTGCTGCCTCCGTACGGATTTCGGCCAAAACGGCGATAAGGTCGTAGGCTTTCAGGGAACCGGTCACAGCGAAGATAACGCTGACCTTAATGATCTGCTTCATGGAAGGTATTACAACATACCGGTCAACCTGCCAATCCGTAGCGCCGTCGATCTTCGCAGCTTCGCGAAGGGACGGATCCACGCTCTTAACGCCTGCGTACATCAGCAACATATGGTAGCCGACATACTGCCACAGCATCGGGATAAAGCAGGCGAAAAGCAGAAGACTCTTGCCGTTGGTTCCTTTTTCTGCAAGCCACAGGATGTTTCTTTCATTCTCACCGAGAATCTTAGTAACACGGAGCAATGCGTTCAAAAGGCCTTCGGGGTCGAAAATCTTCCTCCACAGCTGACCGATAACTACAGTCGAAATCAATACCGGCATGAAATTAACGGAAAGGAAAAATCTCTCTCCCTTAATTCCTCTACCGAGCAGGAGTGCAAGTAACAAGGAAAGCGGCAGCTGAATGAACACGGACAAGCCTGCCAGTTCCAACGCATGCCAGATTGCCTTGGAGAACTTCACTTCCTCTCCAAACAAGTCTTTGTAATTCTTCCATCCGAGGTACGTCTTGTTGCCGAAGCCCTTCCAGTTAAAGAAACTGTTATACGCGGAAGAGATCAGCGGTGCCACCAAAATACCGACAAACAGTAACAGGGCCGGCAGCAAGAACATAAAAATCGTGAGTTTGTCTAAGTTTTTTCTCTTCATGTACTCTGCCTTCCTTAACAAAGATGTGGCCTCTCCGAACCTGGGAAAGGCCACATCAATTACTCAAATAATCAGTGCCTAATTATCTGATGGAAGCCTTCAGGTCGCTGACGAACTTGGAACCGTCTACCTCACAGCTGTAAACGGAGTCAACTTCCTTGAGGTACTTCGCAGCATCCTCAGAAGACATAGCGGTATCGCCGAAGAGTACCATGTAATCGGACTTAGCGACGATCTCAGCTACAGACTGGGTAAGAGGATTAACGGCAGATGCATCGTAGTCAACCGTCCAAGCCGGGAGACCGCAACCATCAAGGTAGCCGTACTTGCAGATGAGCTGGCCAAGTTCGAACGTGTACTTAGCAGCCGTTGCAGCATTCTTGGAAGACTTAGCAACAGCGAGGGTATCGGAAGGTCCGCCGATGAGCTGGCCAAGCTTAGCCTTGTCACCGTTGATTACAGGGAACTCTGCAACCTTAACCTTATCCTTGAAGTTCGCGTCATTGCTGAAGTCAGCGCAGTTCCAAGTACCGTTCATGTAGAACGCATACTTGCCTGCCATGAAGTTTGTCTTAACAACGTCGTTCTTGAGAGCGGCGCCGTCCGGATCGAAGTAACCCTTCGTTACCATACTCTGGAACGTGTCGACAGCCTTAGCTACGTCAGCATTGTCCCAAGAAGCTCTACCCATGAAGATGTCATCAAGAACCTGAGCGCCGCAGCTCTTCTCGATTACGGACTCAAGGTACTCGGTAACACACCAGGTCTCCTTGCCGGCGCAGCCGAAAGGAATGATTCCCTGTGCCTTCAGAGCATCGCAGCACTTAATGAATTCCTCATAGGTGCCAGGGATCTCATCGTAACCGGCCTTCTTAAGAAGCTCCATGTTAGCGAAAAGACCAACGATGTTCATGGTGAGCGGAACGCCGTACTTCTTACCGTCGTAAGTCGTGTTCTTGCACATCTTCTCCGGAAGCTTGGAAGCGAAATCCTTGTAAGCTTCGTCAAGGCAGTATACCTTACCAGCGCTTACGAAATCGCCAAGGAATGCGCAGGACCAGGTGAAGAAGATATCAGGCATGTTGTCGCCGGTTACCGCGGTCTTAATCTTGGTCTTGTAGGCCTCGTTCTCAATTGCCTCCCACTCGAGCGTGATGTCAGGATACTTAGCAGCCATATCCTTAATCGCGTTCTCGTAAGACTTACGATTGGAATCGCTCTCAGTTGCGATACACCACATCTTAAGAGTGATCTTGCCATCGTCCTTCTTGCCACAAGCACAGAGAGAAAGTACTGTCACGATAGCCAGCAGTGTTGCAAGAAATTTTTTCATGACGTCCTCCTTAGAAAGAATAAATAGTGATTTTCAGCTTTCGCTGAATGTATCGAAAGCGTTGCCGCTTGCGATCGTTTTGTGTGAGAAGTTACTTCTTCTCGAACTTGGTCATCGGCCAAGGATAGTAGATTGTCAGCCCGCCGTCCTTGAGCTCATACTTGAGAACCGTATCCGGAAACGGATCGTTGTAAATCAGGAGAATCTTCCCGTCCTCCTGCACCCGGTAATATCCCGGGAAGGTTCCGTCCTCCATGAAGGTTCCCTTGTTGGTAAATTCGAAGCTCGATTCACCGCTGATCCAGACGCCAACCAGCTGGGTGTTGTCATCGCCCTCCGCGTACCTGTAGTTCATTCCTTCGTACACATAACGCTGATTTCCGTCGTCGTAATATTCAAATTCCGAAACCGTTCCTTTTTTGTCGGTCAGTTTGATCAACTTATCGGTGATTTCGTAGCTCGTATACTTTACATCTTTAAACTCGGCGGATCCGTCCTCGTAAAAACTGAGGGCCGGCTTCTCGGGCTCATGAATGTAAGCCCATTGTTCCTTCGCTTTCTTTCCGCAGCCTGTCAGCAAAATGCCCAAGACCGTCATCATGCAAAGTAAGGCGAGAATCTTTTTGCAGTTCATGTTCGTCCGCCTTTCTCTCCCGTACGCTCCGCTTTTCATAACCCGCGGAAACACTGTTGCTTCAAGCGCAAAATGCACCCGCATCAACACGGAACTTACAACCTAAATTATAGCATTCTTTTCCGTCAAGTCAAGTAATAAATTCAACTTATTCCAGCATTTTTTTGACATTTTGCACAAAATAGTGCTATTTCGACCCCCCGTGAGGTTGTAAGGTTCTGTCAAAACACTGTGAAATTGCGTTCTTCAATGCTTCACAAATCCGTCACAGATTCTTCACAGTCCCTTCGAATTTTCCGTCGGGCGGACAGAAGAAGCGCTTCCCGTTTTCCGAAGGTCACTCAAAATCCTCCTACAGACCTGCGCGGAAGTTCTTCATGAATTCTTCGCAGCCTGCGACATCCGCTGCATCGGGTGCGATCGTGGTCGCCTTCATCGACGCGAAGATCTCACTGTCAAGGAACTGCTGCAGCGTCTGTGCGGAACCGGCAAGCTTTGCCACCGTGTACTGCGCCAGAACCGCGATTCCCCAGGCGCCGCCCTCGCCTGCCGTCTCCATCACGGACACGGGTGCGCCGACCATGGCCGCGGCAATCTTCTGTCCGGCAAGCGGCGTCTTGAAATATCCGCCGTGGCCGAGCATCCGGTCGACCTTCACGCCCTCTTCCTTGAGCATCAGGTCAAGGCCTACCTTCAATGCGCCCAGTGCCGAGCACAGGTGCATCCGCATAAAATTCGCAAGCGTAAAGCGGCTCTCCGCCGTGCGCTTTACCTCAAGTCTGCTGTCCGCAGCTCCCACAACCGGCTCGCCGGAGAGGAAGTTGTACGAGAGCAGTCCGCCGCAGTCCGGCTCGCCCTCCAGCGCAATGCCGTACATCTTCGTGAACAGCTCGCCCATATCAAACGTCACGCCCATCTTCTCGCCGACTTCCGCAAACAGCTTCACCCAGGCGTTGATATCGGACGTGCAGTTGTTGCAGTGAACCATGCCGACCAGAGCACCGTCCGGCGTCGTCACAAGGTCGATCTCGGGATATACCTTCGAAAGCTCCTTCTCCAAAACAACCATGGCAAATACACTGGTTCCGGCAGAGATGTTTCCGGTTCTCTTGCCGACACTGTTGGTGGCAACCATACCGGTACCCGCATCGCCCTCGGGCGGACAGAACGGGATTCCCGGCTGCAGATTGCCGCTCGGGTCCAGAAGCTTCGCGCCGCAGGCCGTGAGCTTACCCGCACAATCGCCGGCGGCGAGCACCTTCGGCAGGATGTCGCTGAGTTTCCAGGGCATTTGCCGCGCGAGCGGAAGGTCGTCAAACTTCGCAAGCATGGCCGCGTCGTAGTCGCCGGTCTTCGGGTCAATCGGGAACATTCCCGAGGCATCGCCGACGCCTAAAACCTTCTCGCCGGTCATCCAGCGGTGTACCCAGCCCGCGAGCGTCGTAAAGAACACGATGTCCTTCACATGCTCTTCCCCGTTCAGCATCGCCTGATACAGGTGCGCGATGCTCCATCTCTGAGGGATATTATAATTGAACACTTTCGTCAATTCCTCTGCCGCCTCACCGGTGATGGTGTTGCGCCAGGTGCGGAACGGCGCTAAAAGTCGTCCCGTCTTGTTAAACGCCAGATATCCGTGCATCATTGCCGAGATACCGATGGCCGCAAATTTCGTAATTTCGATGCCGTACTCGGCCTTCACGTTGGCCCGCAGATCCGCATAGCACGCCTGCAGCCCGCCGCGGATATCCTGCTCCGTATATGTCCAGACACCGTTCTCATAACGGTTCTCCCAGCCGTGGCCGCCCTGCGCCAGCACGTTGCCCTTCGCATCGCTCACCACCGCCTTGATTCGCGTCGAACCGAATTCAATTCCCAATACCGCCTTGCCTTCCGCCAAGATTGTCCTGTTGTCCATCCCGTATACCTTCCTTTTCCTTTTTCCCGCAGCGGACCGCCGTTTCCGCGCCCCTCTCCGGTCGCACATCTGTGCCCTTTATCATCTCACATTTTCCGCTTTTTTTCAAGTCAAACGGGGGATTTGCCGCGGAGAAGTTCCGCCACCATGGCCATCACCCGCATTTCCCGCTCGAGAAATGCCTCCCCGATGCTCGCAAACGCCTTTTCGTTGCACCGAATGGGCTCCGTAAGGTCCTCCACCCAAACGGGCTTCGCGCCCTCCTTCACCTCGTGCTCATCGGGCTTTCGCGGCCTGATCTCATCCGTGACATCGCAGAAATAATAGTAGTTTCGCTGCTCAAAGATTCCGTCCGGGTCCATGCTGTCCCGCTGTCTGCGGACGACCACGCCGAACTCCCTCACGGATTCCGGAATCACCACCCGGCCGGTCTCCTCTAAGACCTCGCGAATCATGGCCTGCTCCGGCGTTTCATTCGGCTCGATTCCGCCGCCGGGGAACTCGTAGTTGTCGAACCTGTCGACATGGTTGAGGAGCACCTTCCCATCCTTCACAACAATCCCCCTCGCCGACGGGCGCGTATAAATCTTCCCCTCGGGATTATAATTCATCCGGTCCATCCGAAACAATTCTCTCATGCTTTCCTGCCTCCCCCGCACTGTTGCGACCGGCGCCGGCGGTTCTGTTACCGGCGGTTCTGTTACCGGCGGTTCGCTACCCCTGTTACTCGCGGCCGCGCTCCGTTACCGACGGTTCGCGACCTCCTGCAGATACTTGCGGAACACCGGCCGGATCGGCGGGGAAATCATCTCAAGCTTAATTTCCTCAGGCGCAAAGAACCGCACCTCCTCAAGCTCCTCCGGCTGCGGCCTAAGCTCGCCGTGGTATTTGCGACACCGGAATATGACTTCCAGGTAGTAAACCTCATCACCGTTCGGATACACAATGTGCGACTCCGGGCCTGAATTAATCATGAAGAGCTCGAGCTCGTCCGCCTCGATGCCCATCTCCTCCGAAAGCTCGCGGCGGGCGCATTCCTCCACCGACTCACCGATTTCCATTCCGCCGCCCGAGTATCCCCAGAGGTGGTTGTCCGTCCGCTTTCCGAGCAGCACTTCGCCCCGCTCGTTCTCTATGATTATGCTGCCTGCGCCGTGAATAATCGGCCGGTGGCCGATTAGACTTCGCAGTTCTTTAATATAGTCCGCCATGATTCTTCTCCCTTGTTTCCGGCCTGTCCCCGCCGGCTTTAACTCCGCTGCGAAAATCGTCGGTCCCGCATGCTTTTTACCCCGCCGCGAAAAATGTCGGTCACGCAAGCTTTTACCCCGCCGCGAAAGCGTCGGTCCCGCAAGCTTTTACCCCGCTGCGAAAATCGTCGGTCACGCAAGCTTTTACTCCGCGAAATACGCGTCGATTCCATCGGCGATTCCCTTCGCCAGCTTGTCGCGGTACTCCTCCGTTGCCATCAGCCGGTCTTCTTTCTCATTGGAAAGGAAGCCCATCTCCACGATGGTAACCGGCACTTTGCACCAGTTGATGCCGCTCATGGTATCGGTCTCAACCACGCGGCGCTTCTTGCAACCGCACTCCGCGCATAGCGCGTCCAGCACCTTCTCGGAAAGCTTCCGGCTCTGCGCGTAAAGGTTGCTGTTATACGGGTTGTTCTTCGTCTGGCAAAGCGTCTCGGCGCCGTTCACCGAGCTGTCATCGTTGGCATTGGCATGAATGCGGATGAACACATCCGCGCCGGCCTTGTTCGCAATCTCCGCCCGCTCGCTGTTGCTCAGATCCACATCGTGGGTCTCGCGCACCATGATAACCCGGTAGCCGCGCGCAAGCAAAATCGCCTGCAGCTTCTTCGCCACAATCAGATTCAATTCATACTCCGGAATCTTCGTAAAATGCCCCGTCGCCCCGGATGTCACCTTTGCCTTCAACGTGGTCGAATTCGGCCCGTCGGGCTCCTTCTCGTTATTCCCTTTGCGCTGGTGTCCCGCGTCAATCACCACCAGCCGTCCGCTTCCCGCCTGGCCGCCGGAGGGCGTCGGCGTCGCAGTGGCTGCCGGTGTCGGTGTCGGCGTCGCGGTGGCTGCCGGAGTTGCTGTCGTTGCCTGTGTCGGCGTAGGCGTCTTCGTTGCCTCCTGCGTCGGTGTCGGTACCGCGGTTATCGTCGGCGTCGCGGTCCCTGCTGTTGTGGGAACGGCCGTCGGTTCCCCGGTCGGCGCAACATCTGTCGTGGGGGTGAGTTCTCCTTCCCCAGTCGGCGTCGCGGTCGCGGTCCGCACCTCATGCTCTCCCTCAAGCAGCCGGTTGTTCTCTTTGGAATCCGGCTTGTCGCCGCAGGCAGCCAGCATAAGAAAAACCGCCAGCAAGCATACGAATGCCGCTGCAATTCTTCCGCCTTTTGTCATTCCTTTTTTCGCATCCTTCCGTCTCATTTTTCCCACACAATCCGTTTCATCATTTTGTTTCCGATTCCGAAAACACACGCAAGCGCAATCGTCATTATACCAGAAAGCAGGGAAAAGATAAAGACTTTTCTTGCCTGAAGCAGGAATGTTTGCCTGTCCAAAGGCTTGGTTATTTTCCTGCTGTCAGGTAGGGAATCCAACCCCCTTTGACACGGTTCTCGCAGGTCGAATCACAAAAGAAAGACGCGAATCAGCTCATTCAACTCATCCTGATCAAACGGGATGTTCTCTCCTTCAAAGGTACACAACAGACAGTCTCCTATCGGGTACCCGTTTTTATTGTATTCCCGTATCTTCAACATGGCATTCTGTCGGTATTCATCGTCATCCATCATCCCGAAATGTTCATGGTACATAGTCTTGCGAAGTCTCACGTTCAGCACCGCAAAGTCCGGATACTTTGTCTTTCCGTTCGACAACATCACGGTCGGTTCATAAACATACGGTACCCCGGCCGCATGGTATGCGTCGGCAATCATCTTTTCGGATTTGGAGCGAACGGTCTCACCTTTGACAGTTGTGTACGCCGTCGTCTTCGCGAACGAGTTTTGCCCTCCCTTGTGTTCCTCATACCACTGTTCAATGTACTGCTCATCCGTGGAAACAAGAGGTGTGATAAGCTTCCTGCGCTCCGGGGATTCGCGGTCGTAAACTTGCTTCAGGTCGGTTTCACGCAGCGTGAGGCAAGCCTTTTCCAGCACCTGTTTGCGTCTGATTAACGCTTTCTTTGCTTTTCCGAGATATGCTTTCTGCGCAAGCTGCTCCGCAATTTTTCTTTCCTTCACCGATATGTAATTCTTCTGTAGCTTTCCGTGCTTCTTTTCCACAGCATAGCACTGTAGGTACTTTCCCCTTGCCAAACTTACTTCCAAATGTCCTTCAGGCATCCTTTTGGAATCTCTGACAATCTTTTGGAGCATTTTTGAAGTTTCTGAAATTGCTCTCTCAAGAGCCCTGGTAATATTATCGTTCATAACGTATACCCTCCCTATATTTCCGGTTTTGATTCTTATGTTTCTTTCATGTTGCTTATATTGATATTCGGATGCTCAGGGTTCCTGGTTTCACCGGCAAGATGCTCAGATATCCTGATTTCACCGGCAGGATGCCCAGATTTCCTGATTTCACCGGCAGGATGCTCAGATTTCCTGATTTCACCGGCAGGATGCCGAGTTTCCTGATGGTATAGGCATGATGCCCCTGTGGACGGTGCCGAATACCTTGTTTTCTCTGGTCCAAAGCTCCGTTTTCGTCCACTTTTCAATGTTTTTGGGATTTTTGTTTGATTTCCATTGAAAGCCATCTCCTGATTATGCTGTCTATCGAGGGCGATTT
This sequence comes from uncultured Lachnospiraceae bacterium, assembly GCA_902787715.1. Lineage (GTDB taxonomy): Bacteria > Bacillota > Clostridia > Lachnospirales > Lachnospiraceae > ISDg. The sequence continues at coordinate 97,877 of CADAHQ010000002.1, read as the reverse complement.
TGATGCCTTTCAATGTTTTTTCAAGTTTTTGATGATTCCCATTGAAACTCTACCTGTTGCTATCAAAGCAGACAGATAAGCAAGAGAGCTTCTTTCAATGTTTTTTCGTAGAATTGGCGGATACCATTGTAAACTCCGGATTTCAACTTGATAGCGGCATTTGAAACAAGGGCAACTTACAATGGTTTTTGAAGTTTTCTTTGATTTGAATTGAGTTCGTCGGAAAAAGGCCAAAAATGATGCGTCAGAAGCCGCAAGAACCTGCTATGTCCCACAGAATGACCCATAGAATGCCCCGCAGAGCGTCCCACAGGACGCCCCCGCAGATTGTCCCGCAGAATGCCCCGCAGATTGTCCCACAGAATTACGACTTGAAGAATAACCAATAGACTTACCGAAAAGACTTTCCAAGGAAAAATTGCTTAAAGACCTGCTAAAGAGACTTGCAAATAGATTTACTTTAAAGAATTCAGGGTATGGCGGGCGGAAACGCCCGCCATACCTCTGCATGTTTTTGTTAGATGAATTCTGATGATAGATGTTTCACACCTTCGCAACAGTAACGGTTACGTCCTCGCCGTTGATGTTCCAGTCCTTGGTGTAGCCGGTAACCGTGCCTTCTGCGGCGGAGCCGCATACAAGCTTGTCGGCAAGAACCACGCGGCGGATTTCCGCCTCGTTGGCTGCGCAGATGGCGTCGAGCTTGTCGCTGCCGCTGATGGCGAGAACGATGTGGTCCATGACCTCGAAGTCCGCTTCCTTGCGCATCGTCTGGACTTTGCTGATGACCTCGCGGACATAGCCTTCCTCGATGAGCTCGGGAGTGAGCGTCGTGTTCATGACAACGGTGATCTTGCCGTCGGAGTCGGAAACGTAGCCATCCACCTTCTTAGCTTCAATCAGAAGGTCGTCCTTCGCAATCTGCTCGTCGACGCCGTCAATCGTGACGGTGACGGAGCCGGTGGCGTTCAGCTCGGCCATGGCCTTCGCGGAGTCAAGCGCGAGAAGGGCTTCCTTCACGGCGTTGATCTGCTTGCCGAAGCGCTTACCGAGGGTGCGAAGCTGCGGCTTAAAGGTGTAGCCGGTGAACTCGCTGACGTCCTCGCGGAAGGTAACTTCCTTCACGTTCAGCTCGTCCTCGATGATTTCCTTGTAGAACTCGTTCAGAGCGACGTCGTTCTTCACGTACATCTCGGACATGGGCTGGCGCTGCTTGATGTTGGAGGCGTTGCGGCATGCGCGGCCGAGAACCACGATGTCGAGAACCTCCTCCATGTTCTTCTCCAAAGAGGTGTCAATCCAGGACTTCTCTACGGTCGGGAAATCGCACAGATGAACGCTTTCCGGAGCAGAGGCGTCAATCGAGCAAACCAAATTGCGATAGATAGCCTCGCTCATGAACGGAATCATGGGAGCGGCGGTCTTGGCGATGGTCACAAGCGCCGTGTACAAAGTCATGTAGGCGTTGATCTTGTCCTGCTCCATGCCCTTGGCCCAGAAACGCTCGCGGCCGCGGCGCACGTACCAGTTGCTCATCTCGTCAACGAACGAGTCGAGTGCACGGGCAGCCTCGGGGATGCGGTAGTTCCAAAGGTCGTCATCGACCTCGGAAACCGTCGTCATCAGGCGGGACAGAAGCCAGCGGTCCATGACCGGAAGCTTATCATATTCCAAAGCATATTTGGTAGCGTCAAAATTATCAATGTTTGCGTACAAAACGAAGAACGCGTAGGTGTTCCAAAGGGTACCCATGAATTTGCGCTGGCCCTCGACAACAGCCTTGTCGTGGAAGCGGTTCGGCAGCCACGGAGCGCTGTTGATGTAGAAATACCAGCGGATCGCGTCCGCGCCGAATTTCTCGAGAGCATCGAAAGGATCAACCGCGTTGCCCTTGCTCTTGCTCATCTTCTGGCCGTTCTCGTCCTGAACGTGGCCGAGCACGATAACGTTCTCGTACGGCGCCTTGTTAAACAGCAAAGTCGACTCCGCCATCAGAGAGTGGAACCAACCGCGGGTCTGGTCAACGGCTTCACTGATGAACTGCGCCGGGAACTGCTGCTCAAAGAGCTCCTTGTTTTCAAACGGATAGTGATGCTGCGCAAAAGGCATCGCGCCTGAGTCGAACCAGCAGTCGATAACCTCGGGAACGCGGTGCATCGTCTTGCCGCACTTCGGGCAGGGGAACGTCACGGCGTCGATGTACGGACGGTGCAGCTCCACCTTCGCATTTGCCGGGTTGCCGGAGAGTTTCGCGAGTTCTTCGCGGCTTCCGACACACTCGCGGTTGCCGCACTCGCACTCCCAGATGTTGAGAGGCGTGCCCCAGTAACGGTTACGGCTTAAAGCCCAGTCCTGAATGTTCTCAAGCCAGTTGCCGAAACGGCCTTTGCCGATGGACTCGGGGATCCAGTTGACGGTATTGTTGTTGCGCACGAGGTCATCGCGGACAGCGGTCTCGCGGATGTACCACGACTCACGCGCATAGTAGATCAAAGGCGTGTCGCAGCGCCAGCAGTGCGGATACTCGTGCTCAAACTTCGGAGCGTCGAACAACAGCTTGCGCGCAGACAAATCCTTGATAACCTCGGGGTCGGCGCTTACGGCGCCCTTCTCCATCTCCGCAGCCGTGGGCTTGCAGCGCATGCCGGCGAACGGCGTCACGTCGAGCATCACGCCCTTCTCGTTAACCATCTGCACAAGCGGCAGATTGTAGTTGCGGCCGACATTGGCGTCATCCTCACCGAAGGCAGGAGCGATATGAACGATGCCGGTACCGTCGGACATGGTAACATAGTCATCGCAGGTCACGTAAAATGCCTTCTTCCCCTGCTTCTTCGCCTCATCGGCAGCGCAGGTGTACAGAGGCTCGTACTCACGGCGCTCAAGGTCGGTACCCTTGAAGGTTTCAAGTACTTCGTAAGCCGGAGCGCCGTCCTTTGCAAGAGGTGCCAAAACGGTGTCCGCCAAAGCTTCCGCAAGATAGTAGGTGTAGCCGTCAGCGGCCTTCACCTTAACATACGTATCAGAAGGATTCACGCAGAGAGCAACGTTCGAGGGAAGCGTCCACGGCGTGGTGGTCCACGCTAAGAAGTATGCGTCCTCGCCCACCGCCTTAAAGCGGACAACAGCGGAGCGCTCCTTCACGGTCTTGTAGCCCTGGGAAACCTCCGCCGACGAAAGCGGCGTTCCGCAGCGCGGGCAGTAGGGAACAATCTTGAAGCCCTTGTAGAGAAGGCCCTTGTCCCAGATCTGGCGAAGCGCCCACCACTCGGACTCGATGTAATCATCGTGATAGGTCACGTAAGGGTTGTCCATGTCCGCCCAGAAACCGACGGTGCCGGAAAAATCCTCCCACATGCCCTTGTATTTCCATACGGATTCCTTGCATTTGTCGATAAACGGCTCGAGACCGTACGCCTCGATCTGGTCCTTGCCGTTGATGCCCAAAAGCTTCTCGACCTCGATCTCAACCGGCAGACCGTGCGTATCCCAGCCGGCCTTGCGGGGCACCATGAAGCCCTTCATGGTACGGTAGCGCGGGATCATGTCCTTGATGACACGCGTCAGCACGTGGCCGATGTGCGGCTTGCCGTTGGCGGTCGGCGGTCCGTCGTAGAAGGTGTAGGTCGGACCCTTCTTCCGCGAATCCATACTCTTTTTGAAGATGTCATTGGCCTTCCAGAACGCAAGAACTTCTTTCTCGCGGTCCACAAAATTCATACCGGCATCCACTTTTTCGTACATATCTGTGTCCTCCTTGCTGTAGTACTCTGAATAATTCTCATTGCGCAGCCTCGCGAGCAGAGCTCGCTCGGTGTACGTGCGCTCGGTAATCCCGTCGCGTATTTCGTACGCTCTCGATGCTGCCCATCCGCCTCGCCGAAAGCGTTGCCTTCGCGAGGGCGTATTCGCACCATCGCCGCCCTCCGGCGGCGGGATTGCACTCGCTTAGCGCGCAAAAAAGGGTCCCCATCCAAAACAGGATGAGGACCCGGATTCTCATTGATAACCACCTATTTTGCGTACACTGCTGCGCAGTCTATACGTTGTCCGGTAACGGCGGACGGCCGGCACCGGTTACTTGGAATGCTCCGTTCACCTGCACGACTTCGGAGGGATCTTCCTTCTGCACTTCACAGCACCGGGCTCACACCGCCCCCGGCTCGCTTCGGCCTTCCCATGCAGAGTACTGTCTCCGTCAATGTCTTTCGCTGTATGTACCACAATATAGCCCACCGCGCTCGGCTTGTCAAGAGCCTTTCTTACAATCTTGGCATTCTTGTCAAAAAGCCTTCGATATCTTTTCCTTCTCCCTCGAATTGTATTACTCCTTTTTCATTCGTCCGTCTTCAAGCGATACCAATGACTTTCAAAATACAAATACCAACTCTCTCCTTCTTTTGCGTAAGCACATCCATTATACGGCTCGTAATTGGTCTGTCTCTCTTCGGTCGGCAGCGTATATGTATCTCCCGTGAAGCACTCGATAGTTCCAATAGTATTTTCCGATAAATCAAGCTCCGTTATTTCGCCAATTTGCAAACGGGTGCCGTCAAGCACAACATAAAAAGGGGGAAGGCCCGGGCATACCGTTGGAGTACTTGTTGCGGTCGGACTCAACGTAATGCCGGTCTCAACAGTGTTCTTTCCGTTTTTTCCGCATCCCGTTTCAAAAAAAACGAGAAACAGTATTAGGCCTGCAAAAAGGATTCTTCGATGATTCATCAACATAAGACCTCACAACATTTACTATATCTCACTCTACGTTGCATTCCTGTTCCAATTAATCTATTTGTAATTTGATGTCCAAAGAGAGTATATCGTTCCCCCATTATCGTAGGTAAAGTTTGTTCCAGTACCGCTCACGGAGACAGTAACATAGTTCGTGCAATTTGGATCCATTAATCGATAGTATCTGTAAAAAAAGGCCCCCGTATGCGAAAAGGCCCGATAACCACAAAGCACAACCGCATGTGCATCCAATAAATCGGATGTCATGAGTGCTACCCATATAGGTTTACCGGTATTAATTACTGTTTTTACCGAATCAAAAGTCATGCCAGCTTCCGTAAAAGAAACCGGATAATTGAATAGTCCGAACGTTCCCTCGATAAACGGTGTTATACCCCTTGGGTAGGGCTCATTCTGTACGTAAACACTCATCTTGACATAGTAATATAAGCTTAGAGTAGTATGCCCGTATGCCTTATTTGAATACTGAAGCATGGATAATATAGAGGCAAGCCAGCATAGCCCCACTTCCGTATCCGGCGACGTTGCATTGGCAATAACTGGCACGCTCAAATAACTGCTCTCATCTGTTTCTAAACGTGACTGGCAGTGCCTACTTCCATATAGTACAAATGATATTCTTTTTTTCCTGATTGTGATTGCGCATTTCTCGAGGCTCTCTGTGTTAAAAAAACTATCATCTATTATATCCTCACCCCAAAGGCAAAAGCTCCCCTCCGAACTCACGATACACAAACCTCCCCCTTTACCAGAACAGGCAACAATCGGGCACTCTTGGTTTGCCAATTCAGTCACAATCTCACAATGCTCCTGATAGAACGAACTAGCATTAGCTCTCGATGAATAAACTAGTTCACCGATACATCGATTCTCACAAAACACAAAGAAAACAATATTATCCGGCACATCACTGCCCCAAATTTTATAAGCATTCGAGCAGTAATACTCTTTATTGAAATCATATCCGTTAGCAAACAAAAAGCCCATCAACGCTTCATGGATTTCTACGCTTTGTCCATCTTCACTGTCTATGTCTAAATCATCCGCCACTGCCGTCTTCGTGAGGCAAAGGACTACCGTCAACCATACAACTGCAAAGAACAATGCTCTGTTTAAAATAGTTTTCATCGTTAATCTCATTTCTAGTGCATATTTGACCAATCGCCTTTATCATCCGATATTGGCAAACGACCTACGAGTAGTTTATATCTTACAAAACACATTTGTCTGGACACGAAGGTTTGCGAAGGCCTTCTTTCCTCTATTTTACCTAGGATTCATCAGAAAATCAACTAATTGTACTCATAAATCTTCATCAATGCACCATATACGAAAACAAATCAAACTTCGTAAACGGCCCGATCTTCTTGACAGCTTCGACGCTTCGCGCCCGGTCCTCCTCCGTGTTGAAGGAAGGAATCAGCGGAACGCGTATTGTGACATCATCGCAGCGACCGGCCTCCGCAAGCGCGCGGAGATTCTTTAGCACCTGCGCATTGTCCTGTCCGGTGTATGCCCGGTAGATTTCGGGATTCATGTCCTTGATATCCACAATCCAGGTGTCGACCGCAGGGAGCGCCGCGTTCAGAAGGTCCGTGGGAACGTTTAGGCATGTCTCCGCAAGGATCTTCCAGTCTTTCGGAACAAGCTCGGCAAATGCCGCGATAAACCGGGCGTGCAGCAGCGACTCTCCGCCGCCGAACACCACTCCCCCACCGGTGGCGCGGAAGTAAAGGTCATCGATCTTCACCTTCTCAAAAAGCTCCTGCGGCGTGATCGGCCGGCTCGGTACGGACTCGGCTAAGACATCCTTGTTCAGGCAGTATCGGCAGGCGAGGGGACAGCCCTTGGAAGCCACAAGGGTGGTTACGCCGTCACCGTCCGTGGTCATCCGAAGGCGATCCATCGCGATAAAGGGCATGGTAACATTCTTGTTCACAGCATCACTCCTGCAGTTCCGGCGGAATCATTTCCCCTTCGGTCACATCCCAATCGATATCCTTATTTTGATATACCAAACCGCCCTGCCAATCATCGTTCTGCGGAACGGCGACATCTCCATCCAGCTCGATTACGCCGGTTTCCGGAGGCAACATCTCTCCCATCACCGGATTGTGCGACTCGATGCCGACAATCTGCTTCAAAGCGGAAGTAACATCATCGATATCGCATCCTGTCGTCATGGTCATCATTCCGGCCGCAATGCCCGCGATAGCCACGGTCTTGCCGATCTTGTGCCGAAGCGACAGCTCGCGCTCAAGCATCTTGAGATCCGCCTCGCATTTCGGGCAGGTGCCTTTGCATTCGCCCTTGTGCTTGCACTCCTCCACAACGTACGGAATCTCGTTCTCATCGGCAATCTTCTTGCGAATCTGCTTTAAAATTCTGCATTTGTCTTTCCCACGCATCGTATCTTTCCCGGGCGCCCCACGGTCGCCCTCTCCTTTCCGGGTTTTGCCATAGATACGAGGCAGTCTCCGGAATTTATGGGAAAATTATTTAGAAGTCATCTCGCGCTGGGCAAATACCACCGCATTGGACAGATTGTTCTCCCAAAAATCCTTTGTCGGGAGGTATCCTAACGACCAGCCGCTCTCACCGCGATAGTAACCGTAACAGCTCTCCCCGATAATTGCATGCGCAACGAATTGATCAGCGGAAATCGTCGATTGTTTCACGATTTCTCCGGTGGTTTCATCAACAAGCACGGTGTCCTGCCCTTTATTGCAAATCAGTCCGCTATCGCTCCTGACCCCTCTTCCGAACGAAAAATCCAGCTTCCGAAGGTATTCTCCGGTGTATCGATACAATTCTGTGGTTTCTTCCCTCGCAACGGCATAGAAATCTTTACACAGGAATACACCCTTGCTTTGCTGTTTCTCCGCAACAACCCGAAGTTCTCCTGTGGTGATATTGTAATCATAGATGCCATACCATGCATGTTTCGGCATTTCTTCCCAATAATTCTCGGCGGTAAGCCCCTCCGGAATCGTCACAGAAGAATCCGTGGTTTCCATGTTCGGGCTGATATACGGAATGTCATAATACGAGTACTGAAAGTAAAGATGATTCCCGCGAACATCATACTGTTGTATCAATGCGCTGTACTCTTCTGCCTGAAACACCTCCGTGCATCGACCGTCAGCGAGATCAACCCGGAGTATTCCACACGACCGTTTCTCTTTTGCATCCCCGACAATCCAGCGGATCTCTCCGTTCTCATCCTTGGTTTCAATCATTTCATAGTTGTTGCAATACGTCACATAAAGTGCATTTTCCGAGAAGAACACCTCGTCGGGAAGAATGTACAACGGAATCCTTCCAACAACCTTTCGATTCTCGCCCCGGGCGTCCGACCGGACAACCTCCCCCGTCTCGTTGTCCAGGAAATAACAATAATCCCCTTGCAGCATAACGGTATATCGCGAAAAATCATAGGCAATACACCCCTTCTCCAACACCTCGCCCGTCACGGAGCGTTTTTCTTCCTCATGACTGCAGCCCGGAGTAAAGCAAAAGACAATATCTGTTTTTCCGGAGACGTCAAAGAATTGCAGGCGAAAATGATTGTCGTGATACAACACATAGTTTTCCGTAAAAAACGAACCGAACATGCTCAGGCAGACAAAATCTTCATTTGAAACCGTTCCGTCCTCCCCAATCGGCTCCCGGCCCGGATGTTTTCCACACGCCGTCAATGCCATGCAAACGCAAAAAAGCAGCACCAGAACGCTGCATTTTCCGCGGTTGTTCCGTGCTGCTTTCATAACCATCACACCTTACCTTTCGTCCATGTCGAAAGTTGCTTGTTTATCTCCTCAAAAACATCCCCGTAGTCCGAAGGATTCGCGTAAAATTCATCAAGCAACGACAGAAATTCCGAATTCAGTTCCATCTTTCCGCCCCGATTGACTTGCATCTTTGAACACAGCGTAAACAGGTCCTCATCATAGCGCGTCAACGCCTTCATCTGCTCTTCCGACAATCGCGGAACGAACCCGGTCAAAGCAGTGGGTTTACACGTTTTCAGGTATTCAGTGCATTCCACCCAGTTTTCCCCGTCAGAGCATTGCCAGCTGAGCAGGGACGCGATCTCCGGATCCGAGTAACATACACTCAAAACCTTCATGGCAAGTTCTGCCCTCGGAGACGCAGCCAGCACCCCGTAGCTGAAGGATACCGCAGTTTTAAACAAATCCGGTGCCCAACGGTATTCCGTAAAACCTTCCGGGGCAGCGATTCGGCCGTTGTTCACATATGCAAATAATCCGCCGCTGATTCTATCCGGCGTTTCCGCATCAACCCAAACACCGTTTTGATAGTCGGAATAAATGTCCTGCAGGAGTTTCTTCACCTCCGGCTCGCGGGTCAAATCCACCGGTGAGCATGTCGACACCCTGCACGAACCGTAAACGGCGCTGCACCCGGCAAATGCCTGCAGCAGAGATTCTCCGAATCCACTCGTACCAATCACTGCGCCCGTATCCGCAATCTCGTCCCGAATCTTCCGCAGCGACTCATAGGTCCCGTCAAACGAAGCTTCAAAAGCCTCTTTATACCGATTATCGACATAAATGTATTTCGTTGTATCACGTTGCCCGGACAGCCGCAAAGGAATTGTATAAATCTTGCCTTCCACCGTCGAGGCTTTCCATTCCACAGCCGCATAGGAATCCTGCAGTGCTTTTCCGTCGTTCGAACCCAGAAATTCGTCCAGCGGATGGAACTCTTTTTTCAAAAACTCAACCGCTTCCGGAATACCGTACTGCCACACACAGGAAGATAAAATATCCGGCGCCTGATTCTCTGTCTTTCTCTCATCAAGCCATTGTGCATAGTCATCTCCGACAAGGTTCGGTACAGAGACAAAATCAACTCGGCAATCGATTCCTTTCTCATTCAAAAACGCTTGCACTTTCGCCTGGTTTTCTTTGGAAATATTGGCAGTGAAATGAACGGCCCACACAACATGGGGCGCAGGATTATCTTCCTCGAATGGCGTCGGCGAAACCGTTGCTGTCGGAGCAGGGGTTACTGACGGACTTTCCGGTTCTTCTCCGGACTTTCCGCACGATGTCAGCAACAGCATCGCGGTTACCAATAAAACACCCCATAACAAACCACTCTTCTTCATCTTCTCGTCCTTCTCCCTCAAAGGGCAATTTCCCCATATGGTTCTCTACGGTACAAACGTTGAAAGATCGTTGGAATAGGATGCATTCCCATAAGAAACAGCGTGATGAGAGTCGACCTGATAATAATACTTTCCCGTCCCTGTAAGGGAATCTGCATATACTGTCACGTTCGCATAATCATCCCTATGCTTATTGTTGCTTCCGAACGTCTGCTTTTCGTAATCCACCCAGTAGAATGTTGCCGAAACGCTCACCATAACCCCGCTGAGTTGACTCGATGTCACTGTTTTGGCATCTCCGGTATATTTTGACGGGCTGATATAGTTAGAGAACGTATAGTTTATTGCTCCGTTGTAAATACTCCCACTATCCTGACTACCATATGCGGTTGCTACTTCTGCCTGCATAAGTAACAAGCCAACAATCAAAAATAATGCAATTACTCCTTTTTTCATAATTGAGTTCCTCCATAAACGCGCTTTTTCAATGCTTAGTCAAGCATTCATTATTGAAAACAACCCTTATTAAATTATAAATCTTTTCCGTTAATTAGTCAAGATTCTCCATCACTGATACCTGTACTGTTAGCAGTATCAGGGCCACAAAAGAACATTAATTCCTGTAGCTAAACAGCAACGCCGGATTATTTCGTCGGATAGTCCAACGGGTTAATATGATAATCAATCTCTCTGCCAAAGCAATCAGTTTTTTTATAATCCGACGAGTAATACGAATCCGTAACAATCAGATTCCCGTCTTCATCCAGTGCCTCGTAAAAGTAAAACAGTATTCCGTCTTGCAGGTAATGAAGCGTAAAATACGGATTCTGACTTTCCCTGCGAACCGAAATCGTCCCCTCTGACGGAATTCCCTCCTCACAGAAGAACCGATAGTAAAGCCTTGCTGATTCATCAATTGCGACAACTTCAGCCATGGTGCTGCCATTTCCGATAGACTGAAAATCGGCATGTTGCTTAGGCTGTCCGGCAAGCTCAACCGCGTATCCAACAAGACCACTCAACCCGTTTTGCTCAGACAGGAACAAATATGTTCGAATATTCGTTTCCGTGTCAAACACGAGATAATACATATCATCCGACATTTTTCGTATCCCCGGATTAACCACAGACGCAAGCATTGACGTGATTCCGTAAGGCATAGACCCGGAAGTTTCCCAAACATCAAATCGTCGATAAATACTCATCAGCGCTACATCGTAGTAACTCAATGTCGGGATAGTAAATAGCGCTGCATTCTGGTTCTTCTGAGCATTAGAACGCACAAAATCTATTGCCTCCGTATAAGTCCAAACTTTTGTGGGCTCATAAGTCGGATATGGAGTGATTTCATCTTCTTTCTTTGCATATTCTCCACCCGGAGTTGACGTAACGGTCACGCCCGGGGTGGTAACGTGCGCAATGCTTGTCTTGCCCTCGGAGTCCTGTAATTTCTCTTTAGAAGCCCCGAACCATATTCTTATACCTAAAGCAATAATAATCACAGTTATCGGAATTGACACAGCGAGTATCGTACAAACTCTGTGCATCTTTCTTTTTTTATGATGAGTAACTTTTTGCTTTACTCTTTCAAAAACCTCGTTTGGATCCCTCACGATACTACTCCCTTTCCATCTCTTTTCGAAGCGCACTCTTGGCGCGACGAAGAAGTCCGCTTATGCTAAAAGAAGTTTTTCCCAAAACAACAGCAATTTCTTCCGTTGTCATGCCTGCTACATATTTCAAATACAAAACACGCCTGTATTTCTCTTTTAAATTCTTCATGCCCTCTATCAGTTGTTGCCGTTCTTCCTCCGAAAGGCTCTCCGGTTGCTCATAACCGCCAACCTGTGTGAATCCTTCCATATCTTCCGGAAGATGCGGTATCTCGCGGTTTTTTTTGCGCAGAAAATCAATTGCAAGGTTTCTTGCAATCCGAAAAAGCCACGTTCGAAATGATGCCCCCTCAACATATTTCGGGCGCCGTTCCGCTAAGACGAGAATCGTCTCCTCGGCAATATCTTCTGCATCTTGTGGGCTTACATAGCGATTGCTTAAAAATCTAACCATTCCCGGATAGTATTCAATGACAATCTCTTTTAAGCCGTCCCAATCTCCGTGCAGAAAACGGTGGTAGCTACTTGCACCGTTTTCCATCCGCATCACCTCCGGTTAATCGTCAAGTTTCCATTCTCCGTCAATCCACCTCTTTGTTCGCATCTCCCGGTCTGTCAATAACAAACACCATTTGTTGTTATAAAAAAGATACCACTGATTCTCATAGTATGCATACTCGCATCCCAAATAAGGTTCGAAATTCGTTTGTCCTTCCCCATCCAACTTCTTCCATCGGAAAGATAACGCTTCTTCCCCTTCAGGAAACTGATATCCGGTTGGAACAGGCATATACTCTTTCTCAAAGACAAGAGAGTTTATTACTCCTTTCTTGTAGTCTGATAGTTCAAGACTTGTATCCATCTGAATCTGCCTGTTCTCGCCGCCTAGGTAAACATAGTTCGGTGGAACACTATAGTACACATTAGATTTACTGTTTGTTTTTTCCTCTACATTCGTATTCGTCTCGAGCTCTACCTCTGATTCTACGGAAGAGTTATCTTTCCCCCCAAAAACAATAATCACAAGAGCAGTCACTATTAGAGCTCCCAGAATACACGCTAGAATCGATTTCTTTCTCATTGCCGACCCCCTTTCAACATTATCCAAACCATAGTTCAATAAACACAAGCTCTCGTTTTTCCCTTCTACTCGTTAATCGTTTTAAAAAGAAAAATTTGTCGTTTTCGATAATCGCGGCGTAGAAAAATTTTTGATTGCAAGACTTACTTCCGGTTACCACCTCATTACAGGAAACCAAACAAGGGAGCTACGAAAAGCCCCCTTGCTGCTTCGCGGATTAATCCGCGGTTCCTTTCACGATGTAGTTTACGCAGTCGCGAAACTTTACGGTCATTTCATGATACGGTGTCGTGAACTCCCGAACATGCGAGAGAGCCGACATCGCCTCGGCGTCAGATTCGGTCAGACCGTGCTGATGCTCCATCTTCCTCTCAAAATTCTCCAACTTTGAAAGCTGATCCTTCAGGTAACGGATGCGCTCCAATGCAAGGTCCTGCTTCTTTTGGAATGTCAGCACCTTGTTTGCCTCAACATAGCCGGAGACGCGCTTCTTGTTTGTCAGCACACAATAATTCGCGATGGCGTCCAGGACTTTTACGAAGAATTTGGCGGTATAATAGAGCCAAAAGATTCCCAACAGGGAAAATGCAACCACACTGAGGGTGTTGCCCCTGCCGAAACGGTACACAATCGGATACCCCCCTGTGTGGAACAGCCAGGCGACAATGTACCCTAGCATGTCCTGCCGCGCGTTTTTGATGTCCCGCGGAATCTGGTCGTAATCCTTGCGTGCCGACTCTAGCGCAAGCTCCAACTTGTTCCTGACCATCTCCGCGCGGGAACGATCGAATTCATAGTGCTCGTCAAGAAACTCTCTCTCCTCCTCGGAGAGCGCCTCCATCCTGATTTTTTCCGCTTCCAGCCTCTCTCCCTGCTTCTTCAGTTCTTCCTCTGCCTGCTTCTCCTCTTCCTGCAAAAGCATCGCATCCAATTCATCGTAATCTACCATGCTGTCCCCCTTTTTTACACTTTGCACATACACCACTTGCGTTCTCTTTAGTATACTGCATTTTCCGTAAGGTCTGCAAGCGGAAAATGCATCCACGCTCACTTTTCCGCTTGACATTTGCCGCAAAAAAGCGTATCATCTGCGCATAAGTATCGGCGATGATGCGCAACAGTACACAGGGAAACCGTCCCAGAGAGAGCCGGCATGCTGCGAGCGGCTTACGGGGAACCTGAGGAAACCCGGCGCGGAGCTCTGCGGCGAACCGCAGCGTAACAGGCGTTAACGAACCAAAGTGAGCGGGCGTATGCCTGCTAATCAGGGTGGTACCACCGATTATGAATTTCGGTCCCTCGGCAAGCGATTGCCGGGGGGCTTCATTTTTTTCAAGGAGGATAAAAACAATGGCTGAGAATTTTGTGGAATCCATCACCAACATGGAAGACGATTTCGCGCAATGGTACACGGACATCGTCAAGAAGGCAGAACTTGTGGATTACACCGGCATCAAGGGGTGCATGGTCATCCGTCCTGCGGGCTACGCCATCTGGGAGAACATCCAGAGAGAGCTTGACCGCAGATTCAAGGAGACCGGCGTGGAGAACTGCTATCTCCCGATGTTCATCCCCGAGAGCCTGTTGAATAAAGAGAAGGATCATGTGGAAGGCTTTGCGCCCGAGGTTGCCTGGGTGACCCAGGGCGGCGGCGAGACGCTGCAGGAGAAGATGTGCGTGCGCCCGACTTCGGAGACGTTGTTCTGCGATTTCTATTCGCACATCGTGCACTCCTACCGCGACCTTCCGAAGGTATACAACCAGTGGTGCTCCGTTGTCCGCTGGGAGAAGACGACGCGTCCGTTCCTCCGCTCCATGGAGTTCCTGTGGCAGGAAGGCCACACGATTCATGCGACCGCCGAGGAGGCGCAGGCAAGAACCGAGCAGATGCTCAACCTCTACGCGGACTTCTGCGAGGAATTTTTAGCGATTCCGATGGTTCGCGGAAGAAAGACCGACAAGGAGAAATTTGCCGGCGCTGAGGCGACCTACACCATCGAGGCCCTCATGCACGACGGCAAGGCGCTGCAGTCCGGCACGAGCCACAACTTCGGCGACGGCTTCGCGCGCGCCTTCGGCATCCAGTACACGGACAAGGAAAACAAGCTTGTCTATGCGCACCAGACCAGCTGGGGCATGACCACGAGAATGATCGGCGCCATCATCATGGTGCACGGCGACAACTCCGGTCTTGTGCTGCCTCCTTTGGTTGCGCCGGTGCAAGCGATGATCATTCCGATTCAGCAGAAGAAGGAAGGCGTTTTGGACGCCGCTTACGCGCTTCGCGACCGTCTTGCGGCAAATGCCCGCGTCAAAGTGGACGATTCCGATAAGACTCCCGGCTTCAAATTCGCCGAGCAGGAGATGCGCGGTATTCCGGTTCGTATTGAGATCGGTCCCAAGGACCTTGCGAACAACCAGGCCGTCCTCGTCCGCCGCGACACCCGCGAGAAGATTGCGGTTTCCCTCGATGAGATTGAGGAGAAGCTCGCAGAGCTCCTTAAGACCATTCAGCACGACATGCTCGAGCGCGCCCGCGCTCACCGCGACGCGCACACCTACACGGCAACCACGATGGAGGAGATGAAGGATATCGCGGACAACAAGCCCGGCTTCATCAAGGCTATGTGGTGCGGCGACCGCGCCTGCGAGGACGCCATCAAGGAGCAGGTGGGCGTTACCTCCCGCTGCATGCCTTTTGCACAGGAGCACATCGCAGACACCTGCGTCTGCTGCGGCAAGAAGGCCAAGACCCTCGTTTACTGGGGCAAGGCGTACTAATTACGGACTGTATTTTCAAAGGCAAAAAAAGTGAGGCATCCGCTGCCTCACTTTTTTTATCTCGAAGTCTCTTTGTTTTTTCTCTTTTTATCTTCATCCAGTGCTCCCTTAACCGCAAAGCCAAAGAGTACCGCTATAAAAATCATTCCGCCACAAACAACTATCGGAATCAATTTGTAGAAACCAGGCGTACCCAGAATGAACATCACTATTTCTGAAATTGCAAACAACGCCAACACAACAATTATTGTAATTCGTGTTCCTTTCATTTTTACTACCCCCCTTTTCTTTTTAGATCAACATGTCCGCCACATCTAACACGGATCAAAATTATTCCAGCCTACACCTGTCCCGCGCGCTCCTGCTCTTTCCACTCGTCGTGGGCGTTGAGGCATTTTGCGACGAGGACGATTTCCACGATGGCAACCACCAGTGCGAACAAGAGGAAAAGAACGAGCAGAGCGAAGGACTCCCAAATGTCGGAACCCGGGGGATTTACCATAGCAAACGGCTCTACAATCACGTGATGCTCGTCCGTCCGGCGCACTTCCCTGCCGTAGATTTCCACATACCTGAGCTCGCCGTCCGTGCCGTCAATGAAGCTTGCGTCCTTTGGAATCAGCACATTCACATCCGTGTGTTTTCTGTCGCGGACGGTCTCAAACTCTTCATACTCCACGCCCTCCACGGTCGTAACCCTGACCCATCTGAAACGGCTGTTCAAAATCTGCTTGCAGCCGGCATCCATTGCCTTCCTGATGATATTCTTCCGCTTGTCTGTCCGGTTGCCGTCACATACAAAAAAGAGCATGGCGACCATCACTGCAAAAAGCGGTACGGCAAGCGCCCACTGCCGCAAAACTTTCCATCGCGGCGCCGCCTCATAGGATTGCTTCCCCTTCATAATCCCCCCCAATACCCCGCATCCCGCGGGCAAGCCATTCTTAAAGCATCTTTCGATGTAGCGTTTTCAGAGCATCTCCTGATCATACACTGCTCTGGCGCCGCCGATAAACTTCGGCCGGGTGCGGGCCGCAAGAACCGTCGCCTCGCCGATTTTGTTGTTTGTAAGGCGGAGCGGCACCGCCACCTTCTTAAGGTGCATACCGATCAGCGTAAAACCGATATCCAATCCGGCATCGGCGCGAATCTCCTCCACCGCCACAGGATTCGTAAAATGCGCATACGCCTGCGTCGCAAACGATCCGCCGGCCTTCGGCTGCGGAACCACGTTGACAATGTCCGCCCCCGGCACCGCCTCACGCTCGATGATAATCGCGCGGTTTAAGTGCTCACAGCACTGTGCCGCAAGGTACAATCCAGCCGCCTTCGCCGTCTCCCAGAGGGCCTCAAACACGGTCTTCGCAACCTCGGGCTGGGAATCCGAACCGATCTTGGCCCCGAGGATTTCGCTGGTAGAGCATCCGATTACAACAATTGCTCCGGCCTTCACGCCGGACTTTTCGATCAATTCTTCCATCGCGGCCTTCGCCTGTGCGGAAAGCTCCGCCCGGAGATCATCCGCAAGGGGTCTTTCGTGAAGCACATGGGCATCCGGCCGTGTCATTTCATTTTCCTTAACCATTGTATTCACCTTCTTTTCTCACTTCTTCGCAAGTTCTTTCGTCACTTCTTGGTAAGTTCCTTCGTTAATCCTTTGCAAGCTGCGCCGCCACATAGCCGAAGCCCTCGTCGGCTGCACGCTGCACAATATCCACACCGCTCACCACGGTCATCTTGTTGCCGTCGACTTTCACGGTGACGACGCCGGGCGCAACGCTTCCGGCATTTACCGCTGCGAGAGCGCTCTGTACCGTCACGGAGACGGAGGCCGCTGCGTCGGCAGGGGAAGAATTTGCCGTGGGAACAAACCCGAGCCGTTTCGGGGAAACAAGCATCTGCGCTCGCTTCTCCGGCTCTTCCGCAGCGCGGGACACCGCCTCCTTCATCAGGAGAGCGGCGATTACCTCGGGTTTTGCGTAGCTCGAATCCAGAATCAAATTGTAGTTTTCAAAGTCAAAATAATGGATGCCGTAGAGCTCCTCGTAGCGGGCGTCCTCATTGGCCGCGCGGGCTGCGAGCTGCTCCGCCGCATCGGCTTCGCTCTTGTAGGACTCGACCTCGCCGCGGCTTGCGTCCGCATAGACGCGCCTTGCGGCCTCCGCCAAGTCAACGGACAGGAACACCTTGAAAGATTTCTCCACAAAATGCCACGCCAGGCGGGAGTCGAACAGGATGTTTTTGTCCGGATTCTCGCGGCTTATTTGCGCCGTCTTGTCGTCAATCATGTGGTCGTATTTGTGGTCTCTGCTCATCAGCTCGTTCATCTCCAAAACCGAGATGTCCAGGTCGTCGGCGATCTGCCGGATGACCTTGCCCGTGGAGAAGATCTCGTAGCCGTACTGCTGCTCGAGAAGCTTGCAGATGGTCGACTTTCCGCTGCCTAAGTTGCCGGTTAATGTGATGTGCATAGCATGCCTCCTGGTATTGAAATGCCTGTAACCCCAAGCGTAACCTTTTTCTCAATTCTGAAGAATCGCGGACAGCCCCGGAATGAGCTGCTTCTTGCGGGACACAAGCCGCGGCACCTCACAGACGCCGTCCTCGAGCTTCGCGCCGAAGGCCTCGTGCAACAGCTCTCCCGCTCCCTCGCCGGCGAAGATGATTCGCGACGTTTCCGTGGTAATGTTCGTGAGCATGAAGAAGAGCATGTCGATGCCGTTTCCGGACATGGTGCCCGACAGATACGGTTTGAGGCGGCTCTCGATGCCGGTAAGCTCCTCCGCGCTCATGGAATTGATCTGGCCGACTCCGAGAGTCAGCGAGCCGATTTTGAATTTTTTGTAATCCTGATAGAAGATTTCCTCCGGCGAGCGCTCCGCCAGATGGCTTCCCGCGGCGAACATGCTGTCCGCCAGCTCGTTCATATCAACCCCCGCAATCTTCGCCAAGGTTTCCGCTGCTTCCCGGTCAACAGCCGTACAGGTGGGCGAGTGGAACGCCAACGTGTCCGAAAGAATCGCCGAGCACAGAAGCCCCGCGATGTCGGCGGGAATGTCGGCATTCAGTTCGCGGTACCGAAGGTACACGATGGTAGCGGTACACCCGAGCGGCTCGTTTCGGAAATAAACCGGCTGAAATGTGTACAGCCCGCCGATGCGATGGTGGTCGATAATCTCCAGAATATCGGCCTCCTCCACACCGTCCACCGCCTGCGCAGGCTCATTGTGGTCCACCAGGATGACCTGCTTACGGCTCATATCCATCAAATTGCGACGCGAAATCGTGCCGCGGAAGATTCCCTTGTGATCCAGAATCGGAAAATCCCGGTTCCTTCGTTTCGCCATGACATCCCGGATACTGTCGATGTAATCGTCCGTGCGGAACGTCACCAGATTCTCCGTCGTCATAAAATACCCAATCGGCATGGAGAGATCAATCAGTCTTGCCACGGTAAATGCATCATGAGGCGACTGCATGATCACGCAACCCTTCTCCTCCGCGAGCCTCCGGATGGTCACGGAAACCTTCGCACCCTCGCAAACCACGAGGCACGACGCGCCCATCTCAATGGCGCAGAGCTGCGACTCATAGCGGTTGCCGAGAATGACAAGATCCCCGGGCTTGATGTAGTCCTCCATAAGATCCGGGTTCGCTGCGGCAATCAGCACCTTGCCCTTTGTATATCGAAGCCCTGCCACCTCACCCACTAAGAGGGTACCGTCCAGGGTGTCCAGAATATTCTCATAAGGGGTCTGCGCAGCCGAGAGAATTCCGGAATCCGAAAGCTCCATAGCGGCCTTCGCGATGTCGCTGATCGTGATCAGACCGTCGAGATGCCCCTCCGCATCCGTGATACAGAGCGTCACCACGTGGGTCTCCTGCATCGTAAGCCACGCGCGTTTTAGGGACATGTCGCAATTCACACCGGGCTGCTCCCGAATCTCGATATCCTTCACCTGCGTGCCGACATACTCAATATAGTCCGGCGCGGGAACACCGAAGCGGTTTAACACATACGCCGTCTCCGCATTGATCTCACCGCAGCACCGCGGCACATGCTTCTTGCCGGTCTGCTTCTCGCGAAGCGCAGCGTAAGCAATCGCGGAGCAGATTGAGTCCGTGTCCGGATTCTTGTGACCGATTACCAATACTTTTTTCTCGTGTGTTGTCATGGGCGAATCTCCTCTTTCCCGGCAGACTGTTTCGCGCATCCTTTATGTTTTTCCCATTCTACCGCAGAAGCCGCGGAAAATCAAGAAGTGCGCATACCAAACACAGGCGCGCGGGCAGGGACGAATGTGCACATACAGAAACGGCCGGAGTGTTTCTTTACTCCGGCCGCTGGATTCGATTTATTTTGCAGGATTTCGGTTCCGGTAGTTCCTGCTCCTACCGTAAGGTAGAACACTTATGTCTGTGTTGGTCCGTACCTTCCTTTCTTAGTATCGTTTTGAGGTAGATCTCTTAAGTCTCCTTGGGACCGTACCTTCCTTTCGTTAATATCGTTTTGAGGTAGTTCTCTTTACGTGTCCTTGGGACCGTACCTTCCTTTCGTCAATATCGTTTTGGGGTAGATCTCTTACGTTTCCTTGGGACCGTACCTTCCTTTCATTGATTTCGTTTTTGGGTAGGTCTTCTGACTATTTCATCGGACTGTACCAGCCTTTCGTATCATTTCAATCAAGCAACATCTATACAAAAGCCTTCTTGGCTGTCTGTCAAATCGTGCGCCCGTTCTCTCCGTCCTTCAAATAAATTCTGCGGCCCTTTCTTGCACCTCGGTGCCTGCGGCTGACTGCCTGTTCGTGATGCCGTTTTATTGTTTTGGCCGGATATCGGTTTCGCTATCGGTCTTTCGGTGTTACTCTGTCGTTCCCATCGGACTGTACCATCCTTCTTGAATTCTTTCTTACTGTCAAACCTTTC
Organism: uncultured Lachnospiraceae bacterium; assembly: GCA_902787715.1. Classification (GTDB taxonomy): domain Bacteria; phylum Bacillota; class Clostridia; order Lachnospirales; family Lachnospiraceae; genus ISDg. Next base: position 77,587 of record CADAHQ010000002.1, on the reverse strand, counting down.
GGACTAATCTGTTGTGCCCATTGGACTGTACCTTCGCTTTCGTCTCATTCGGCGTTCGCCGTCGGTCAAGTCGTTATTCTCTGATCCACATTCTCCGAAGCTCTCTCACTTCGTTGTACCGGGGAATTGCTTTCCTAGTACATCGGTCTCACCTCTTTCGTTTTTTGTTGCGATTCTTTGAATCGCTCTCACCGGGCTCTTCGTCGCTATAGGGTGCAACTCTGACTTCCTTTCCGGTGCGCTTGCTTTTTTGTTCTGGCTTAACTATATCACTCGGGAGCACATTTGTCAACGCAAAAGATGAATTTTCCGCAATCATTTTTGATAAATGATATCTATTTGTTAGAATTGCGTGACAATTCAACCTAAAAAGCAACGGTGAGCCTTTCCGACCCACCGTATTGTTTGAATCTTTCGAAAGATTAGGACATTATTCGATTTCCGGGCCCTCCGGGCTGCCGATCTCCAGTCTCCGGACATTGTCAAAAACGAAGCAAATTTTCTCGATTTCTGACGCATTATGCGTCACAAGTACGATGCCGCATTCCTTGGCCCGAAGCTGCAGCAAGCCGAGCAGCTGATCCTTTCTCGCCGCATCCAGCCCGGTGAAAGGTTCGTCGAGAATCAACAGTTCCGGCGCAGCGCACAAAGCCCGCACCCACGCGGTCCGCCGCTTCATTCCGCCGGAAAATGCCCCCACGCTCCGGGTCACGCCGTCCTCAATCCCGCATTCCGCAAGCATCCGCAGGATTTCTTCCCTGTGGGACGACGCCCTTCCGGGCATCACCATCGCCACGTTCTTCCACGCGGCAAATCCTTCGCACAGCCGGTCCTCCTGGAACACCATCCCGAGACGCTTTCGCCCGCCCGGATACACCACCTCGCCGGAATCCGGCTTCGCCAGCCCCGTGAGGCACCGAAGAAGCGTCGTCTTGCCGCTTCCGGACGCGCCGGTAACCAGCCAAACTTCCCCGCGCCTTACGGTCATCGAGACATCGGAGAGCACCGCTCTTCCGTTATAATTCTTGCCGATCCCGCGAAGCTCCGCCAGAATTTCGCCGGGGGCGGCGCCCGTCGCAGGCGTGTTTTCCGTCGTCCCGCTGTCCGCGAGTTCGCTGTCGGTACTCTCCTGTCCGGCCGCATTCTCCGCCTCCGCGCTCTCCCGCCCGGCGGCGGTGCGGAAGCCGAGAAGATACCGCACAAGGCGCCCCGGATGATACCAAAGCGTCGGATCGGCGATGGCCGACATCAGTGCGCGGAACACAATCATGATAAGCCACTCCATGACGACGCTCACGAGGATGACCACGATGGTCCAGGCGAAAAGGTTCTCCGTGTCAAGATAAAGCTTCGCGTCGTAGAGCTGGCGGCCGATGGAGTCCTTGGAAAGACCGATGATCTCGGCGGCGATACCGGCTTTCCAGCAAAGCGAAAGCCCCGAGGAAACCGCCGCGGTCGCGTAGGGAACCGCATTCGGCAGGTATAAAAACCGCAGTCTTCGAAGAAGGGGCACACGGAAGATCCGTGCCATGTCCACCATGGACTCCGGCGTCTCCCGGACGCCACGGCTCACATTCTCATAGACCACGGGCAACACAATCAAAAACGAAATCACGACGCTGATGCGCTCCGGCTTCACCCACAAAAGCAGCAGGATGATAAACGAAACCACCGGCACCGTCTTCACAAGCTTCATGGGCGGAATCATGATCGCCGCCGCCAGGTCGCTGAAGCGGCACAAAACCGCCAGCAGGCACCCGATCACAAGAGCCGCGGCAAATCCCGTCGCAATGTGCAACAGGCTGCTCCGAAGTATGGTCCCGAACCGCTCGGATTTCACCAGTTCGGCAAATGCCTTCAGCACCCGCCCCGGGCGCGGCAGCAAAACGGATTTGTCGAGCCTGTCCGCCGCGTACTGCCACAGCAGAATCCACGCCGCTATTGAAATCAGCAGATACGCCGGCTTTTTGAGCGCACGAAGGACACGGCGCGCCCCGCGCTCATCATTCTTTCGGTTGTCGACAGAATCACCCACGGCGTGTCCCCTTTCCTGCAGCAGCGCAGCGTTCTGCGGACGAACCCGCGAAAGCCCGCGCAAGGCAGCACTCGTTTCCGCATCAGTTTACCACATTTTCCGGGGTCTGTACACCGGTTTTTCCGAAGCCCGCGAAGCGGACCGCAAAGGATTTTTCGCTGAGCCCGAAGCGGACTGCGGAGGATTTTCCGGCGGTGTCGGGACGCGAACAAAACACGGAAAATCCCCCCTGCTTTTTTCAAAAAATACTGTTGACTTTGAAAAGCACTCTAATGTATAATTTGATTTGATTGGGCTTGCGCCCGATGCAACTGTTTATCAGTAACGCAGAGGCCCACGGGCCTTATGAAATTTATAGAAAGAGGTACAAAACATGGCAAAGATCGATTTGACCAAGTATGGCATCACCGGTGTTACCGAGATCGTGCACAATCCTTCCTACGAAGAGCTTTACAAGGAAGAGCTGAAGCCGGAGCTTACCGGTTACGAAGTCGGCGTTGAGACCGAGCTCGGCGCGGTTAACGTTATGACGGGCGTTTACACCGGACGTTCTCCTAAAGACAAGTACATCGTAATGGATGAGAATTCCAAGGACACCGTTTGGTGGACCACCGATGCCTACAAGAACGACAACCATCCGATGAGTGAGGAAGTTTGGGCTGTTGTTAAGGATATCGCTCAGAAAGAGCTCAGCAACAAGAGACTGTTCGTTGTAGATGCATTCTGCGGCGCTAACAAGGACTCCCGCATGGCAGTTCGTTTCATCGTTGAGGTTGCTTGGCAGGCTCACTTCATTAAGAACATGTTCATTCAGCCCACCGCTGAAGAGCTTGCAGATTTCGAGCCTAACTTCGTAATCTACAACGCTTCTCTTGCAAAGGTTGAGAACTACAAGGAGCTCGGTCTTAACTCCGAGACCTGTGTTGCTTTCAACATCACCTCCCGTGAGCAGGTTATCATCAACACCTGGTACGGCGGTGAGATGAAGAAGGGTATGTTCTCCATGATGAACTACTACCTTCCTCTTCAGGGCATGGCTTCCATGCACTGCTCCGCCAACACCGATATGGAAGGAAAGAACACCGCAATCTTCTTCGGTCTTTCCGGAACCGGTAAGACGACGCTTTCCACCGATCCTAAGAGACTTCTCATCGGTGACGACGAGCACGGCTGGGATGACAACGGCGTATTCAACTTCGAGGGCGGCTGCTATGCAAAGGTTATCAACCTCGATAAGGATTCCGAGCCCGACATCTACAACGCAATCAAGAGAGACGCTCTTTTGGAGAACGTTACCGTAGATAAGGACGGCAAGATCGATTTCGCTGACAAGAGCGTAACCGAGAACACCCGTGTTTCCTACCCGATCGAGCACATCAACAATATCGTTAAGAAGGTTAACGGAATTTCCGCAGGTCCTGACGCTAAGAATGTTATCTTCCTTTCGGCAGATGCTTTCGGCGTTCTTCCTCCGGTATCCATCCTGACTCCCGAGCAGACGCAGTACTACTTCCTTTCCGGTTTCACCGCTAAGCTTGCAGGTACCGAGCGCGGAATCACGGAGCCTACTCCTACCTTCTCCGCTTGCTTCGGCCAGGCATTCCTTGAGCTTCATCCTACCAAGTACGGCGAGGAGCTCGTTAAGAAGATGCAGAAGAGCGGCGCTAAGGCTTACCTCGTAAATACCGGTTGGAACGGAACCGGCAAGAGAATCTCCATCAAGGATACCCGCGGTATCATCGATGCGATTCTCAACGGCGACGTAAACAACGCTCCTACCAAGAAGATCCCGATCTTCGATTTCGAAGTTCCCACCGAGCTTCCGGGTGTTAACCCTGCGATCCTCGATCCTCGCGACACCTACGCTGACGCTTCCGTTTGGGAAGAGAAGGCTAAGGACCTCGCAGGTCGCTTCATCAAGAACTTCGCAAAATACGAAGGCAACGCTGCTGGCAAGGCACTCGTTAAGGCCGGCCCGAAGCTTTGATTCCATGATTTCCCAGAGCCTCTGCTTTTGCAGGGGCTCTTTTTTTGCGTTCATGTGAGTTCTCTCACTATTTTCGTGATTTAATCTCTCTATTCGTGATATTCCTTTTTAGAAGATGTCGTGCTACAATGGGCTTGCAGAGTTGAATTGCGCTTTTGAGAAAGGAGCTCTCATGGAACTGAAAATCGGAGAAAACATCAAGAGATTGCGGAAGGCAAAGGACATTTCGCAGGAGGACTTTGCGAAGCTTTTGGGGGTGAGCAGCCAATCGGTTTCCCGCTGGGAAAACGGCGTCTGCTACCCGGACATGGAATTGCTGCCGGCGCTTGCGCAGTACTTCAAGCTGAGCGTCGACGAGTTGCTGGGGGTGGGCGACCTCGAGAAGAGCCGCCAATATGACGAGATCAACGCGACCTGGGCGCGCAACAACGCGGCCGGCAAAAACGCGGAAAATGCATCCCTCATGCGCAAAGCTCTCAAAAACTTCCCGAACGATGCACTTCTGCTGGTGCAACTGTCAACTTCCCTCGAGAAGCTGGCCGGCAGCGAGGAGGAGCGGCAGCGGAATCTCCGCGAGTCCATCGCGATTCAGGAGCAGATTCTCCGCTTCGGCGAAGACTCCGAAGTGAGGGCCGCCACCATGTACAACATCTGCTTCTCCTACTGGAAGAACGGGGATCACGGGAAGGCCATAGCACAGGCAAAGAAACTGCCGAACCTCTACAAATCCCGCGAAAACGCTCTCATCTACTTCCTTGACGGAGAGGCCCGCCGCCAGATCTCCGTGGCTGCTCTCGCACCGCTGTCCTGGGCGCTGGAGAAGCACCTTTCGGTGCTCGGAGACACCGACCCGACCATCCGCGAAACCGCCGCCAAGATACTCGACCTATTAAAATCTATTCAACAGCCGGCATAAGCCTGCGCGAACCTGCCCGAACCGTCACGAATTCCAAAAGGCACCCCTGTCCGCAGCGGCCAACCCGAAAGTGACAAAATCACGCTTTTAAGTAAGCATGGAAATATCAAAAAACAACGAAAATGGAAATTTTGAAAAAGTTACAAAAAAGGGCCGTAAATTTCTGCAAAAAAGCCCGAAATAATTCGGCTTCGCAAAAACGGTGTACATAGTCAACAAACCAAAGGCGACTTTTTTGTGCAAGATTAAAAAATCCAAAAACGCCCGATTTTTATATTATCAGTGCATGCGTAAGACGGGTTAAAAAGATAATTCTAACAAATGATTTTCAAGCCCACAAACCTTGAACACAAGAAGAGCCCCTATTCGCAGGGGCTCATTATTATATGCGATGGCAGGATAAAGGCAAGGCTGCCGAAGGGCAATTCGATATTCGACGGATTTATCCGTCGAAGTCGACTTAGCGTCTTCGAGACGTCATGGGGCGTTTCGAGGACTGTTTAAAGCGCGCCGCTTTCCATGGCTTCTAATTTGGCGGCGCGCAAGCCCCGCAGAAACGCCCCTGCCTATGTAAGTCGAAGAAGGCGCATAGTCGACTGGAGCCTTGCCCTTCGGCACCTTTCCTTTCATCCTGCCTTGGACAAAAAAAGAGCCCCTGCGAGAGGGGCTCTGAAGGTTTATTTCTTGCGTTTTTGGAGCAGCATGATCACGGCGATAATCACGATGACGGCGCCGAGGCCGATGAGGCAGATTACCAGCCAGCCCGTCGATGACGGCGCCTCGTGAGAGCCGTCCGGAGTCGGCGTGGGTTCGCCGGCAGGCGAGACCGTGGCGGGCGCTTCGGTAGGCGTCGCAGCCGGCGGTTCGGTCGGGGCGGCGGTGGGCGTCAGCTCTGCGGCGCGCTCGGCGTCGGTCTTGAGGCGGAGCTTGGCGTAGACCACTGCGTCGCCGCTTAAGGTCATGTCTTTCGTATATTCCTTCTCATAGGTCTTGGTCTGGTACCAGCCTTCGAATACCCAGTCTTCGAGGACGGGATCTTCGGGGTAATTGCTGCCCATGGCGTAACGCTGACCGTTGACTTTGTAAGTGACTTTGGCATCGCCGGTCACGAGCACCTCGTAGGTTGTGACGCCGGCTTCGGTTGTGATGACCATAAAGTTGCGAAGGTCGGCCGGATCGGTGACGCCGTTGGCCTTCATGGCGGCCATGATTGTCGCGTAATCGTACCAGATGACTTTCTTATCGCCGCTTTCCTCGTAGCGTGTGGGTTCCACCGGAATCCACCAAGCCTGCTTGGTCTCGCTGTCGAGGATGAGCTTCGGCTCACCGAGGCCGTCTGCATTTGGCGTATAGGTGATTCCGATCTCGCGCCCTTCGGCAAACCAGGTGCTCTTTGCGCCCATGGTGAGGTAGCTCGACTTCCAGGCTTCCTCGGATTTTTTTCCGGTAGCGACGCTCCAGATGGCATTTGCCGAGATGCCGCCCTGCTGTTTGGTGAGGGCGCTTCCGCGCTCGGTGCTCGCCAGTCCGTCGAAAAGCCCCTTTACGACGGTCGGATAATTCCACTCGTTGGTCTTGCGGTTGATGTAGGCGTGGCTCTCGCCGCCCATCTTCGTGTCGCTGCCGTTGTCCCAGATGACAATCGGAATGCCGTAGGCCTGGGAGCAGCGCCCCATGCACTCGGCCCATTTGACGCGCTCTTCCGTGTTGCCCTTCTCCGTGGCGCTGGTCTCGCCGATGACCACGGGGATGCCGCAATCGAGGAAGACGCTTCGGATGGCCTTGAAGATGGCCTCAACCTCGCTCTCATCTGCGCTTCCGAAGGTCTTCTGCGTATCCTTCAAGCAGAAGTTGTACGGCGAATACACATGCACCGATGCAATCAGATTCTTGACCACCTCGCCGTTGTAGGTTGGCAGCGAAACCGCCTCCATGACGTTGGTAGAGCAGGACGCCGCGTAGCCCGGAATCATCAGACAGCGCTCGTCGTTGTGGCCCGTGCCGTCCGCGCGCACCGTCTCGGCGAAAACCTGCAGCAGGTAGTTGACCGCCTTGTAGCCGTCCTTGTTGCCGGTCCACTCCACCGTCGAGCCGGCCATGCGGGGCTCGTTGGTGCCCTCGAAGATCAAATGCTGGTCGTATTCCGCAAAATAAGCCGCTATCTGTTTCCAAACCGCCGCCAGCTCTGCGCCGACCGTGCGGTATTTTTTGTCCAAGTCTTTTATATTGAGCCAGGACTCGTGATGCACGTTGATGATGACAAAGAGGTCCTCCTCGTAGCACCAGTCCACGACCTCCTTCACCCGCGCTAAGAATGTGTCGCGAATCTTGTAATCGTGCCGCGCGTCAATCTCCTGTGCCCACGTGATCGGAATTCGAATCGTGGAAAAGCCCGCCTCTTTCACGGCGTGAATCAGCTCCTTGGTCACCTTCGGGTTGCCCCATGATGTCTCGTGGGTCACGCCCATGCCGCCGGTGGCATCGAACGTGTTGCCGATGTTCCAGCCGATGCCCATCTGGGCGACAATCTCCGCCGCGGTTTTGCCAGTGAGCCCGCCGTCTGTGGCGGTGAGCGTCACGTCCGCTTCGGCTGCTGCCGAAGCGCCCTTCACGCCGGCGAAGCCGGTGGCGAGCAGCGCCGCGCACAAAAGAAGCGCAGCGAAATTACGAATCCATTGGTATCTTCCGTTTTTTAACATTTTCCAAAACCTCCGCATGCGGCATCTCTCCGGATGCCTTCCGTACAACGTCCCTTCGGATGCCTTCCGAACAACATCTACCGGGATGCCCACAACACATTGTAGCGGAAAGCGGCTCCTGCCGTCAATGCGTTTTCTTCTCCGGTTTCGGTAGATTTCGATGCAACGTCGTACTTTGCGTCAAAACGGGATGGATTTGCCGCGTTTTCGCCGCGACCGCCGCGCAAGGTTTTGGCTTCTACTCGTACTTCTTCTGATAGGCGTGGCGGATCAGGAGGTAGGCGCCGCCGTGGATTGTGGCGGAGCAGGCCAACAGCGCCAGGTACTGCAGCGCGCTGATCGCGTCGTTCTCCAGCTTTTCGTAGGAGGAAATCAAGAAGGGACCGGCAACCGCGAAAAAGATGACAAGCGACCCGATGAGGGCATACACCGCTTTTTCCTTCTGAACCCGCAGGCCGATCGGGATCATCAACAGTTCGCCGAGCATGTCCGCGGTGATGGCAAGCAGCCAGACGAAGAAACCGACTCTGCATACGGACAGCGCTAAATCAAGGCCCACCGTAAAAAGCCCCACAAGAAAAGCCACCCCGAGGGACAGCACCAGTGCGAAGCCGTAAATTGCCCCGTGGAACAAAAACAGCGAATTGGTCCTTTGGGTCGCGGTCACGGGCAGGGTCCGGAGGAACCGGTCCCATCCGCTGTTGCGATCCGCAAGAACCGCTGTGAAAGCCGTGAAGATTGCGCTGATGCAGAGGAATCCCACAACCCAGATTCCCAATTCTTCCCGCATGCCGCGCAGAGCGCTGTCCATGTCGTCCTCGGTGAAATAACGGAGATATGCAGTGGCGTAGAAATCCGTGGCCGGGGAATTTTCCAGCTCTTCCCTGGACTCCTTCGCCCGCTGATATCGGCCGAAATCATTGGAAAAACTCCAGATGTGCAAAAGCGCCATGAGGCAGCAATACAAAAGGATGAAAAGCATCTTCCGGTTTTTCAGATCATGCTTAAACAGTGCTTTATACATAGTTTTCACGCTCCCCCTTCTTCGCATAGTCCGTGTAGAAAATCATGATGTCGTCAAGCGTCGCCGGCTCAATCTGCATGCCCGGATAGCGCTTTTTCGCCAGCGCGCGGTCCGTCACAAGCATCTCCGCGCCGAAGCGGCTCAGTCTCCGGCCGACGTAGTCGGCGGCATCGATTCTGTCGGTCTCATCGGTTCCGCACATGAGGATTCCGTAGGCGTCGAGGACCGAATTTTTCTCAGCGGAGAAAAGAATGCTTCCCTCCCGGAGAAGCGTCACGTGGTCGATGTACTGCGCAATCTCCGAAGGCGAGTTGGTGGTCAAAAGAATCGAGCGCTCCCCGTCCTGCATGTACTCCATGAGACGCCGCATGACGCGCTCCCGCGCAGCCGGGTCGAGGTTCGCCGTGGGCTCGTCCAGCACCAAAAGCTCTGCCTCGTGGGACATGGCGCAGGCAAGCTGCAGCTTCTGCTTCGCTCCCTTGGACATCTCCTTGATTTTCTTGCATTTTGCGATATCGAAATCCGCAAGGCAGTCAGCGTACTTCTCATCGCTCCAGTTCGGAAAGATTCCCCGGAAGATTTCGCCAATCTCCCCCGCGGTAAATACATCCCCGTACGGAATGTCATCCAGCATCACGCCCATGCGGGCCTTCGCTTCCGCGTCCTCTCCGCTGCATTTGTCGCCGAACAGACTGATTTCTCCCTCATTCCAAGCTGCAATCCCCGTAAGTACGCGCAGAATCGTGGTTTTTCCTGCGCCGTTGGCGCCGATCAGCGCCGCAATGGTTCCCTTCGGCACGCAGAACGAGACGTTCTTAAGAACGCCGAAACGCTCCTTGCACACACCGTTCAGCTGTACCGCATTTTCATAGTCTTTCATTGGAAGTCACCCCCGTTTATCATGTCTAACATCTCGTGCAGTTCCCGGCTCGTCACGCCGGCCTTCCGCGCCTGCTCGCAGGCCTCCGAAAGCGCCGCCTCCACCCGCCGTAGCTGCTCCTCGCGGAACAATTGGTGATCCTTCGCCTTCACAAACGACCCCTTGCCGGTAAACGACTCGACAAATCCGCTCTGCTCCAGCTCCTCGTACGCCCGTTTCGTCGTCATGAAGCTGATTCGCAGCTCCGCTGCCAGATTTCGCATCGACGGAAGCGGGTCCCCCGCCCGGAGTTTGCCTTCCAGAATCTGCGTTTTAATCTGATTTGCGATCTGCAGATAAATCGGTTCCCCGCCCGCGCTGCTTAGTAGTATCGTCAAGCCCATACGCTCCCCGCTCCTTTCGTCTTTTGTATTTTCGCAAATTGTATAACTTGCGTTTATACAATTATATCAAATGTAACGATTCTGTCAAGAGCGTTTCTTTTGTGAATTTTACTTTTTTTTCGCGGTGTGCTATACTGTCCGCGGGCATACTGCATATGGACTGCGGCCGCATTTGCCGTATGGGGTGTCGCACTGAGAAAGGAACTTGCAATGAACTTAGAAGAATACATCAAGGCCAAACGGGCCGGTGAGAAAGAATACGACTATTGCGTGTCGAAAGGTATCCATCCGTACCTCGTAACCCTCGACGACATGCTCTCCCGGGTACAGGTGGAGAGCCGCGTGAAGCTGGGGCTTACGGACATTCCCATGGAGAAAATTGTCGGCACGTACAACGAAGGGCGAAGCAACGCTTTCGCAAGAAACTTCATGCCCCTTCTGGACAAGGACTCCGAGTTTGCGATGAAATGGGCGAACCTCTACGAGTCCATGGAGGCGGAGGGCCTGCGGGACCCGATCATCGCCTACGAATTCTTAGACCAGTACTACGTGCAGGAAGGCAACAAGCGTGTCAGCGTTTCCCGCTGCATGGGCGCCGTAACCATCGAGGGTTATGTCACCCGCATCATTCCCAAAAAGAGCGACGCAAAGGAAATCCAGATGTACTACGAGTTTCTGGACTTCTACGACAAGACGCAGATCAACTACCTCACCTTCTCGAAGGAAGGCAGCTACACGCTTCTTTTGAAGGCGACCTACGACAATACCGACCAGGTGTGGGATGACACCATGAAGGCAGACTTCCGCTCGGCATATATTGCCTTCAGCAAGGAATTTCTCGGGAAGGGCGGAAATAAGCTTGCGCTTACCGTCTCGGATGCATTTCTCGTGTACTTAAGCATCTTCGGCTACGCGGAGGCGAAGGAGGCCCTCGCTGCGGAATTCCGGGACAACATCGGCAAAATCTGGAACGAATTCGAGCTGTACAGCCGCCGCAAGACCATCTCCATCTCGTTAAATCCCATCACCGAGCCGAAGAAGCACACGCTCTCGATGCTCATGTCGCCGAAGTCCTACGCAGCGGCCTGGGTTTACGAAAAGCCAAAGGAGACCAGCGCCTGGACCTACGCCCATGAGCTCGGCCGCGAGTATGTGGACGACGTGTTCGGCAAGCAGATCAACACCGACGCCGTGTTCGGCGTCTCAGTCAGCGAGGCTGTGGACACGATGGAAAAGCTCATCGCTGACGGTTACAACATTCTCTTCACAACGTCGCCGCAGTTCTTCCCGGCCTGCGCGAAGGTTGCGGTGGAGCACCCGGACGTCAAAGTCTTAAACTGCTCCTTAAACCTTTCCTCGCGGCACGTGCGCTCCTACTATCTTCGAATGTATGAAGCCAAATTCATGATCGGCGCCCTGGCGGGTGCCCTCGCTTCGGACGACCGAATCGGCTACGTCGCGGACTATCCGATTTACGGCGTCACCGCAAGCATCAATGCATTTGCCTTGGGCGCGCGCATGGTCAATCCGAAGGCCGAGGTGTATCTGGAGTGGTCCACCGTCAAGGGCAGCGCTCCGAAGGAACGGTTCCGCGAAAACGGAATCACCCTCATCTCGAGCCGCGACCTAAACGCTCCGGCGAGCATGTCCCGCGAGTTCGGTCTCTTCCGTAGAAACGGCGAGGATGTCGCGAAGAACTACGCGCTCCCGGTATGGCACTGGGGTAAAATGTACGAGGACATCCTTCGCACGATTTTAAACGGCAACTGGAAAGACGAGGAGGAATCCGCCCACAACCGCGCCCTCAACTACTGGTGGGGCATGTCGGCGGGCGCCATCGACGTCATCTACTCCGACCGGATTCCCACCGGCACGAAGCTTCTTTTGAAGATTCTGCGCGCCTCCCTCACAAGCGGCGGTTTCAATCCGTTCTCCGGACTCTTGAAATTCCGCGACGGCACGCAAATCGAGGCGGGCGACGGTCTGTCACCGGAGGAAATCCTTCGGATGGACAAGCTTCTGTACAACATCCACGGAAGCATCCCGACGGTGGACGAAATCAGCGACGAGTATCGTGCATTTATCGAGGCACAGGGCATCTTCCGCCCGGAGGCCGACACGCACTTAAGCGACGCAAGTCCCGTGACCGGCCCTGACACCGTGCCCGTGGTGCACGCGTCCGATGAGATTGGAAAATAATACCCCCGCTGCTGTTTTCTACAGCAGTAGAAAGGCATTCCGCAATGAAAATCCTCGTTGTCTCCGACAAAGAATCGAAATCTCTCTGGGATTACTACGAGCCCGGCAAACTGGACCCGTATGATCTCATTATTTCCTGCGGAGATCTTGCGCCGCAATACCTTTCTTTCCTTGCAACCTTCACGAAGGCGCCGGTTCTGTACGTGCGCGGCAACCACGACGACTGCTACGAGCAGACCCCGCCCGACGGCTGCACCGACATCGACGGCAAATTCTACCACTTCAAGGGCCTGCGCATCGTCGGCCTCGGCGGCTCCATGCGCTACCGCCCCGGTATCAACCAATACACCGACGACGAGATGTTCCACCGCATCCGGAAGCTTCGCTACCGCCTGTGGAGAAACCACGGCTTCGATCTTTTAGTGACCCACTCCCCCGCCAAGGGTCTGGGGGACGCCGAGGATCTCACCCACACCGGCTTTGAGGCTCTCGTTAAGCTGATTGACCGCTACCACCCGGCCTACCATATCCACGGCCACGTGCACGCGAATTATTCCTACAAAAAGAAGGGGCCGATTCAATACGGCCCCACCACAATTCTCAATGTTTACGAATCTTATGTCTTAGAGATTCCCGACCCTGTTCTGCCCGCGAAGAAATCCCGCCGCAGGCGCCGCAAAAAGCGCAGCCACAGCCCGGAAACCGCGGAGTGATATCGCCGACGCTCCACAGCGTGAAGTTTCTCACGTTCACGGGAGCTTCGGGATGCATTTGCCGCTTGTTACGGAATCTCCGCGACCCCGTTTTCGAAGACCAGCTCTTCGGGCTTGACCGTCAGCTTATATTCACCATTGACGAGTAATTCCTCAGAAACCGCAACACGACCGTCCTTCGGCCAGTAGATAAGAACCTTGCATTTCCCTGCTAAACCATACTCCTTCAACTTCCACAAAACACTGCCTTCCCCTTTGATGGGCTTGCACTGCTGAATGGCAAACAAGTAGCCGTCCCTGTCCTTGTACTCTGCGACTGCCTTCCACTGCTCATAAGGGAGATACGCCTTTGGCGAAGACACATGTTTTGTTCCGTGGACATGTTCGTCAACTTCTTTTTTGTAAGCAACAACGATTTCATAGTACATTTCATAGGCATATCGTCTGTCTGTCGGTTTTTCCGTGGGCAGAAGAAGGCTCTCCATCTTATTCTTCGCCCATTCCCCTGCATCAAGCTCTGACATTCCCTGCTCAACACACAGTTGTTCCAGAGCTTCTTTGTACAAATCAGGATAAACTCCGTACCGGCTACGTATAAGCGCATCATTCACATATTGCAAGCCATAGTCGTAGATATTCTTTGTAAGAAGGGTCACATAGCATTCCTCGCCCTCCGAGTTTTCTACCCAGATGCCGATGACGTCCTCCTCCATCGCCTTCTCTGTGGCGCCAAGAATCCCGTCAACAATCAAAACCTTCGCAAGCCAGGTAGCGCTGACAGCCACGGCAAATAACAGCGGTATTACAATGAAATAAAACACCGCCGGCTTCTTTGTGCGCACATCGGCCGCGATTGGCTCGTCCTCCTCGTCATCCCATTCGTCCTCATCGAGGTCCGAATCGCCGTCGAAGATTTCCGCATCAATTCGCCTTTTAAAATCACTCTGCTTCATCGCTGACTTCGCCTCCTGCGGAAGGATTCTGTGAAATTATTTTCCCCCCCGTTCCCACGTGGATACATCAGTATAACACAAAATCAATCCTTCGGTCAATACATTCCGGCATTGACGCCGGCGGAACAAAAAAAGAAAGGGCACCGCATATGCTGCGATGCCCCTCCGAAAAACGGGTTTACTTCCATTGAATGTAGCCGTCAACCGGCAGCAGATACTGGTCGTCCGTCACCTTTTGGTAGCGGCTTCCGGAGTAGTTGTCCAAGAAGTCAAGCGGTGCGCGATAGATCTCATTCTTCTCGGTATCATACACGCGCTCGTAGCCGAGGGTTGCGTCACTCTGCTTCTGGCTGATCCGGTCGTAAGCGGCCTGTCTTCCTTCCCATCCGCTGATTACGATGTCAGTCATCTGGGAGCAAAGCTTGGAGATTTCCATCGTTGCCTGTCCGCTTGCAACCAGCTGCTTGTTAAGCTCCGACTGATATCTCTGGCTGTAGACAATCGAACCGTAGATATGCTCAAACACGGTGATCCAGCTGCTGAGCTCTCCTTCCGGAGCGGTCATCATCGTAAGCGCGTAGGCATTTGCCATATTTACGTAGTACAGGTTGAAAACCATGACAGACGCGGAACAGATTCCTTCAATGCCTTTTCCTTCCGGATTCTTCGCCGTCACATGAATGATTTCGCCGCCGAACACATCACGGCCCAGGGTTTCGATCTTCTCCCAGCCGGAATATACACGCATCGGGAACATGCTCGTGCTCGGAATCATCTTGTAAATCTCGCGGAGCACGCCGAGGGTATTCTGCTCGGTCAGGTACGGCTGGTTACTCAGTTCATTCTTCGGATAGTTGTTGTTGTACCAGTCATAGTCTTTCTTCGTTGCCCAGTAGCCTGTGGTCTGCATATTATAAAGGATTCGCACATCGGGCTTTTCGGGGTTGTAAATCTGGAACGTGTAGTGGATATAATCCGACTGCTCGTGAATCTCAACCTTCCAGCCCTTCGGAATCTCCGCGCTGAACAGACCGTTGTCGTATCTTTCGTACTTGATCTTCGACTGCTCGGATGCAACAACCGTATAGTTGTCCTTTCCGGGATCCTGCTTCTTCGTGGGCTCCGGAGTCTTCGTCGGCGTAGGATCCTTCTTTACGGTACCGCCATCCGTCAGTTCGAAGTAGACAACCGCGTACTCCAATGCCTCCATGGCACTTTCATAGGTTTCCTCATCGTCGTACACGTATTTGGCGGTGAATGTGACAAGGTCATCGCCGAACTCTCCCACGACGCGGTAAGCAACGAGCTTGTTGCCGCTTGCCGTGTACGTGAACTGACAGCCGTACATCGTCTTCTTCGTGCCGTCCGCCATTTCGACTTCCAGCTCCTGAACTTCACTGTAGGAAATCAGGTTGTCTCCGTATGCTCTCTGATAGAACGGAATGCCGATCTCGTCGAAGTATTTCTTCGCGGATACGCCGAGGCCCTTCCAGCGGTAGAGAAGCGCATACGGGATGATTCTTGCCTTCGAAGCGCCGGCGCCGATATAGAAACCGTCGTCCTCATCATATTCCGTGAGCGTTCCCTCAAGCGCCTTCGTTTTGAATTTCATCTCGTCGCAGGTTACGGTCATCAAGTCGTCGTCCGGCTCGTCTCCGCCGCCCTTGCTCAGCTCTTCCACAGCAGCATCGATTGTGCCGCCGGTAAGCTTGTACACCTCGTAATCCCCGTCATCATTCTCGTAAACGAACTGATTGTCGGAGTACATCAGAGTCGTATCGGAACCGTCGCTCCACTGCATCTTGACGGTATTAAAGTCCCTCTTCTTTGTGTTGCCCTGGTATTGGCCGATTTTCACGGTAATCAGGGCCTCCGCAAATTTCCGGATGGCTCCCTTGTCCATCGTCATGACCATATCGTTGCCGTCCTTTTTCAAAACGGTAGCCGTCACGGATTTCGGAAGGGTGCCCTCAATCTGCGAAAGATCGGAATCTCCTAACGCTTTATAAAGGAGATCCCCTTTTGTAAGTGTCCCGTCGCCGGTAGGTTCATCCACTTCAATGGTGGGCTCTTTCTTCTTTCTGCTTCCGCCGTCATCATCGTCGTCATCGTCACCGCATGCCGAAAGCGTGGTTGCGGAAAGCGTGAGCACCAGCAGAAGGGCAAGTAGCTTTTTCAAATTTCTCATACAACTTTTTCCTCCTTTCCCAAGTCGGAAGACGCGCTCTTCCGGGGCAAAAAAGCCTGTACTGATACTTTTATAGTATCGTACAGGCCTTTTGTTTGCAAAGGCTTTCTGCTACGGATAATGCAAAAATGCAATTAAGACGCATATTCCGTCAATTATTGATTATTTACAGTTGATTTTTACATTCTTCCCGGTAGATACGACAGTGTTTTTCAGTCTTGACACCGGGCGCAGGATGTGCTATGCTCTGCGTTGCGCGGCATTTTCCGCGAAAGCCTCTTCGGCAAATGCTTCGCCACAACCAAATAACGGTGAGTTCGAAACCATCCTCACCTAAAACAAAACTACGGAGGTTTCTTTATGAAACGCAATTCTGCTCTTTTTATCACAAAGGCGGCTGTGATTGCCGCGCTCTATTTCGCACTTTCCATGCTCTCCAACGCGGTGGGTCTGTGCAGCGGCGTTATCCAGTGCCGCATCTCGGAAGCTCTCACGATTCTTCCCGCATTCCTGGTTGAAGCCATCCCCGGACTTGCCATCGGATGTCTTCTCACGAATATTATCACAAGCGCTACCATCTGGGACATTATCTTCGGAACCGGTGCAACACTGATTGGTGCAATCGGCACCTACCTGATCGGTCGTCTTGTCCGCGAAAGGGCTCTCTCTTCGTCCGTGAACATGAAGTCAGCGCCCGGAATCCTGCGCATCGTCATCCTCACGGCGATGTTTGCGCTTCCCCCGATTGTTTCCAACGCAATCATCATTCCCCCGGTCCTCAAATTCGCCCTCGGCGTACCGGACGCTTTCTGGTTCATCCTTGTGACGGTGACGGCCGGCGAAATCATCGCCTGCGGCATCTTCGGCGGAATTCTTTTGGCCGCGCTTTTGAGCAATCCCTACACCCGCGGATTGCTTCGTAACGACGGTGAAGTGAAAGCCGAGGCTGTAACCGCGGAGGCTCAGAGATAAAGATTTCTATTGCGGATATCTAGTCAAAGAACAGCGGGATCAGGAGAATCCCGAATCCCGCTGTTTTTTTATTAGTCCATGAACAACAGCATTTTCAGACTCTCCACAAGCCTTCCGTCAATCCAAAGCCCCACAAAGTAGGATGCCGCATTGGCGACCAATGCGTAGACGACGTACACCCACAAACCGCGCTTCTTCCCGGACGCTTTGCGAAGGAAGAGAATGTAGACGACTGCCTCGATGATTGCCACGCCGAGCTCCAGGAAAGCTAACGTCACGAAGAATTGCATGTCTCTTCCGCCCTGCACCACCGAAATCGTTGCGAAGATGCCGAGGGCAATCTGCGTAAGGATGTTGGTTGCGATAATCACAAGCCACTCCCGCTTCGTCCGGAAGAGGAATGCAAGGGCAATCAAAAGCTCTACGGCGAGGGTAATTAAGACGCGACTGACAAACGCCCAAATCCGATAGCTGTAGGAATCCACCGGCTTCACGGCAATCGTGCCGATGTTGCTCCCGTCCGCGAAACGCACCTCCGAGGCGTCGACCTCAAACAGCGAGTAAAAATCCTTCGCCTCCGTGATCTCGCTCACGGCGAACCGGCCTTCGTCCGGCCAGTACAAAAGCACTTTAAAAATCCGCGGTGGGTGGTATTCCCAGGCATACTTCGGCACGTACCGAAGGTCCCACAGCTCCTGCAAAAAGAAGAAACCGTCCGGATCCTTATATGCGGCAAATGCTTCCCACACGGCCGTTTCCGCCCGCATCTCATCCCATCTCTTCTCAATCTCCGTGGTGCAATACGGCCCGTACTGTTCTCTCTCGCTCAGAAGCGTCGCATAGCACTTGGCGCCGCCTAAGTTTTTGACAATCACGCTCACCGCGGGCTTCGGCCCGGTGTCGGCCAATGCCACCGAAATCGAGACCGCAAAAAGCAACACCGCGCACCAAACCAGATACTTTCTCTTCATAACCACACCCCCTTGAAACAAATACCATTCTTGATACCGTAGAAAATATGCCCCGTTACCGGATTTGATACTGTAGGTACGGGGCAATGCTCGCTTTTTATGGATGGATTTCGAAACCAGCGCAAAGTCGGCGCAACTCCCGGGGCATTGCCGGTTCCCCGCGCTTATCCCCTGCCGGTTGCGCGTCCGGCGACGGCAAATGCAATAAACAAAACGATGTCAATCACAACGATCGTGGCTCCCACCGGCGTATCGGCAAGGAGCGAAATCAGGATTCCCATGGCAGAACTGGTCACGGCAAGCACGGCGGAGCAGATGGTCACGCCGTGGAAGCTCTTAAACATCCTCATGGCGGAGAGGGCCGGAAAAATGATGAGCGCTGACGCTAAGAGAGACCCCACAAGATTCATGGCAAGAACGATAATCACGGCGGTTACGGCGGCAATCAGAAGGTTGTACGCCGAGGTGCGAAGGCCGGTGGCTCTCGCGAAGGTTTCGTCGAAGGTGACAGCGAAAATCTTGTAGTAGTATGCGATGAAAACGACGATCACCAGGATGGACATGGCAAAGCAAAGCCACACATCCGACGAGGTCAGCGTAAGAAGGGATGTGGAGCCGAAGAGAGTGCTGCACACATCGCCGGATACATTGGCGGAGGTTCCGGCCACGTTCATCACGAGGTATCCTACGGCGAGGGCGGCCACAGAGATCATGGCGATGGCAGCGTCACCGTTGATTTTTTTGTTCTGCCCCGTCCAAAGCAGCAGAATTGCCGCCGCAATGGTAATCGGGAACACGAAATAGAGGTTGTTCGTAAGCTTCAGTACGGTCGCAATGGCCATTGCGCCGAAGGCCACGTGGGAAAGCCCGTCTCCGATGAAGGAGAAGCGCTTCAGCACAAGAATCACCCCTAAAAGCGCGGAGCTTAAAGCAATCATGACGGCGACGAAGAACGCGTACCGCACGAAAGGAAACGAAAAATACTCGGCAATCACTTCAAACATGCTTTCACCTTAATTTTCTGAATTGAGCCCGGACTTTCGCGTCCGGGCTCTATCCCAGTAATCACATCTTTTATAACTCGCAGTTATTTACGGTTCTCGGGAACGGAACAACGTCGCGGATGTTGCTCATGCCCGTCAGATACATAATGCAGCGCTCAAAGCCGAGGCCGAAGCCTGCGTGGCGGGCGGAGCCGTATTTGCGGAGGTCAAGGTAGAAACCGTAGTCCTCCTTCTTCATGCCGAGCTCCTCGATGCGCTTCACAAGCTTATCGTAGTCGTCCTCACGCTGGGAACCACCGATAATCTCGCCGATGCCGGGAACCAGGCAGTCCGCAGCGGCAACGGTCTTTCCGTCCGGATTCAGCTTCATGTAGAAAGCCTTGATCTCCTTCGGATAGTCCGTGACGAAAACGGGCTTTTTGAAAATCTGCTCGGTGAGATACCGCTCGTGCTCGGTCTGCAGATCGCAGCCCCAGTAAACCTTGTATTCGAATTTGTCGTTGTTCTGCTCCAGAAGCTTCACGGCGTCGGTATAGGTCACGCGGCCGAAATCGGAGCTTGCAACGTGCTGCAGGCGCTCGATCAGACCCTTATCAACGAAGCTGTTGAAGAAGTTCATCTCCTCGGGTGCGTTCTCGAGAACATAGTTGATGATGTACTTAAGCATCGCCTCGGCCAGGTCGCAATCGTCCTTTAAGTCGGCAAATGCAATCTCCGGCTCAATCATCCAGAACTCCGCCGCGTGGCGCGTAGTGTTGGAGTTCTCCGCGCGGAAGGTCGGTCCGAAGGTGTAGATGTTGCGGAAGGCCATGGCGAAGGTCTCGCCGTTTAACTGGCCGCTCACCGTAAGGTTCGTGGGCTTTCCGAAGAAGTCCTTGCTGTAATCAACCTTGCCGTCTTCGGTCATGGGAACCTTGTCAAGGGGAAGGGTGGTTACCTGGAACATCTCGCCGGCACCCTCGCAGTCGCTTCCGGTAATCAGGGGCGTGTGCACGTAGACAAAGCCTCTCTCCTGGAAGAATTTGTGGATTGCGTATGCCGCAAGGGAACGAACGCGGAACACTGCCTGGAACGTGTTGGTTCTCGGGCGAAGGTGTGTCATGGTCCGCAAATATTCAAGCGTGTGACGCTTCTTCTGCATCGGGTAGGTCGGGTCGGACGCGCCCTCAAGGGCAATCTCCGTCGCCTGAATCTCGAAGGGCTGCTTCGCTTCGGGGGTCGCAACCAGCGTACCGGTGACGATTACTGCCGCGCCGGCACCGAAATGCGTAATCTCCTCAAAATTCGGGAGAGCATCCGTGTACACTACCTGCAGCGTATCAAAATACGTTCCGTCATTAATCACCAGGAAGCCGAAATTCTTCGAGTCGCGATTGCTGCGCACCCATCCTCCGACGGACACGCTCTTGCCGAAATAGTCTTCCCGCTGCCGGAACAGCTCTTTCACCGTAATCAGATCCATGGTCTTGTCCTCACCGTGCAAATTGCTTCACACGTCTTTCTTTAGTAGATATATACGCTTTAGACTACTCTTTTTTGAAAAAATGTCAAGCCCTCTTTGCCAGATATTTCTTCTCAAACTCCGCAATCGGAATCGGGCGCTCGAAAAGGTAGCCCTGGGCCGTGGTAAAACCGCAGCTTCGAAGGAACTCCGCCTGCTCCTCGGTCTCCACGCCCTCGAACACGGCATCCTTGTGCACCGAGGCGATCATGTCGCACATGCAGCGCACATACTCCTGCTCGGTCTTGGAGGTACCGATATTCTTCAAGAAATTCCGCCCGATCTTCACATGGTCCACCGGCGCCGTAATCAGCATCGAGAGCGACTCGTTGCCGGAGCCGAAGTCATCGAGGGTGATAGTGAAGCCGCGTCTCTTCAGGTCCTTGATGCTGTTGCTTGCGCTTGCGCGGTCCTCGGCGAGCATCGCCTCGTTGACCTCCAACTCAAGGTAGCGGCCGTCCACGTTGTACTGCTCGGCGAGACGGCTGATGCGCTCGTCGAATTTGACGAAGCTCTGGTTGTGCTTGGAGAAGTTCACCGAGATCGGAATCATCGGGATGCCCTTCTTCTTCCAGTTTCGCAAAGTCTGCAGGACGTTAGTGTAAATACAGAAGTCCAGGTCCGTAATGTGTCCGGTCTTCTCCAGAATCGGAATGAAGTCCGCGGGCGAACGGTACGTGCCGTCGGCGTTACTCCAGCGGGCCAGAGCCTCGGCGCCGATAACGCGGCGTCCCTCCAGGGAGAACTTCGGAAGCAGGAACACTTCAATCTTGTTGTCACGGATGGCGGTCTGAATCTCGCCGGCGATGGTCTGCTCGTAGGAGCGGCGGGCACGGAGCTCATCCGTGCAGACGCAGTACAGACTGTTCTGCTCGGCCTTCGCCTGCTTTCTCGCGAGGTTCGCATTGTCCATGGCAAGTGCGATGTCGCGCTCGCCTCTCCGCAGGAAATACACGCCGTTGGTGAGCTGGATATCGATGCCGGGATACATCTTCGTCTGATGCTCCACAAACACCTTCGACCAGCTGCGAAGCTTCGCCAAAACCTGCTCCTCCGACGTTCCGTTGACGTAGATTAAGAAGAAGTCGGAGTGGATGCGGCAAGCGAAGCACCGCTTGCCTTTGCGAAGGAACATGGAACCGAAATCCTTGAGGATGCGGTCGCCTGCGGGGTAGCCGAATTTTTCGTTGATATACGAAAAGTCATTGATATCGCAGTAAATGATTGCGTGTACCGGGTCCATCTCCGGATCCGCCAGAACTTCCTGGACGCGCCCGCGGAACGCAGTGCGGTTGTAGAGGTTCGTGAGGCGGTCCGTGCTGTTTAAGCGGTTGATGATCATGCGGTCGTTGGTGCGCTCGCGCTGCTGTCTACGCTCCTCATCGATGATGGTGATGCGGCCGTAGATGTAGATGACCTTGCCCTCGGAATCCCGGATGCCGATCATGTTGATTTTGCACCACTTGTAGTCCTTCGCATCAATCTTGATGCGGAATTCGCCGCGGGAATTGTTGCCGTCCTTCGCCGTCGCAAGGAGCTTCAGAAAATCCGGATAATCCTCGGGATGGAACACGCGGGCAGGAATGTCGCCGGCCATCAGGTTCGGAATCACACCCTCGCGGCCGAACATCTCGCCGACGCGGGCGGGCACGCTTAAACGGTCCTCCGTGACGTCGTAACCGAACTGGATGTCGTCGGAGACGTCCTCCAACTGGCGGTAGCGGTCGAGCTGATGCTTCATGCTCATCTCCGCGTTGATGCGCTGGGTGATATCGGTGAGAACACAGCTGATGACCGCAGTCTCATCGTCCTTGCGGCTCACTAAAAGGGCGTTGCAATGCACCCACGCGACGCCGCCGTCGAAGCGGTTTACGCGAAATTCCGCCGCAACGGATGAATTTACCGGCAGCTTCGGGTCGAAGATGCGGGAAATCTGCTTCGTGTCATCCGGAGAAACAATCTCCGGGAGGAAGTTGCCGTGAATCTGCGACAGCTGCTCCTTCGTATGTCCGATCATCGTGTAGAACACGTCGTTTGCGTAAATAATCTCAGGCGCATTGTCGCGCTCGATACGGCCCTGGAACTCGAAGACCGCGACACCCACAGGGAGCGACTCGAGAAGGCCGGAAATCTGGCGTTTCCGAAGCATCTCGCCGGTCACCTGGGTGATGGTGATATCGAAGAGGCCGTTCTTCATCATCTTCTTCTGACGGCGCACAAAGCACTGCACCGGAACTACACGGCCCTCTGCGGTAACCAGACGGTGCTCGATGCACAGAACCATCTGCTTGCGGATGCGCTCGTCGAGAATGCGGCGGATGGCCTCGCGGTCCTCCTCCGGAATGTAATCCATGTAGCTTCCGGCATCCTTCACTCTGCCGGCGATGCCGAGCATCTCACCGATACCGGCGTCGCAGTCGACAATCGTGTAGCGGCCGTCGTCCACCACGGTGCAGACGCCGAAATAAATCTGGCGTGCCGTGCCTGCGGCGCCGTCTCCGCCTGCGTTCTTGTCGCTGATGAGCTCATTCAAAAAGCCCAGGAGCACCGGCTCCCCGGAAAATGTGTTCAGAATCATCTTCCGCGCGCGCGGCTGTCCCGTGCACACGAACAGACAGGAAAGAAAGATGGACCACGTCAGCGGATAGGCTCCGCGTTCGATGGAACTCACGGTCTGACGCGTGATTCCGATGGTCTCACCGAATTCTTCCTGCGAAAGCTTCATGGTCTTCCGGTAACTCGGCAGGTTCGCGGCGAAAATCGCCAGCATTTTCTTCCGTTCGCTCTCCTCTAATTTCATAGGGGCACCTCTTTAGTCGTATTCCTCTTTGTTCTTTCTAACACTCCGCAAGCACTCCCGGACCGCCTCCGGCCTCCGCAACATAGAAGGACGGTGCGTAACCGATTTGTGCTTCATACCTTTCTTTCACCGTCTGCATCAAGGCTTCGACGGCTTCCTCCTTCACCAGGCTGACCGCACATCCGCCGAACCCGGCGCCGGTCATTCTGGCTCCGATGACTCCCGGCACTTCCCACGCGGCAGCCACCAATGTATCCAACTCTTTTCCCGTCACTTCGTAATCGTCACGAAGGGAGATGTGGGACTCGTTCATCAGCCTGCCGAAGCCGGCTAAGTCTCCCGCGCGAAGCGCTTCCGCCGCGCGGATGGTCCGGAGATTCTCAAACACCGCATGCTTTGCCCGCTTCTTCCGCACCGGCGACGCGATGGCATCCCTGCAGCTCTCCCAGTCCTCCGCGGTCAGTTCTCCGAGGGAACCGGTCTTCCGAACCTTCTGTATCTCCGCGAGAGCCTGCTCGCATTCGGCGCGCCTTTCGTTGTACGCCGAATCCCCGAGCCCCCGCTTCTTGTTTGTATTCATAATGACGATGCGCACGCCCGCAAGATCCAGCGGCACATACTCATACGCAAGCGTGTTCGTATCAAGAAACACCGCATGGTTCTTCTTTCCCATGGCGATGGCGAACTGATCCATGATGCCGCAGTTGACACCGTTGAAGCCCCGCTCCGCCGCCTGGCACAGGAGCGCCTTTTCGATGCCGTCAATCTCCCACGAGAAGATCTCCGAGAAGATTTCCGCCGTCAGCACCTCAATCGACGCCGAGGAGCTTAAGCCAGACCCGTTGGGGATCGTACCGAGGTACAGGATGTCCATGCCGGCCGGTGCGCGGTATCCGCGCTTCTCCATCTCCGCGATGACGCCCTTCGGATAGTTCGTCCAGCCGTCTTCCTTCCGGTTCACAAGCCCCCGAAGCGGCACCGTGATCACGCCCGCCTCCGGAAAATTCACCGAATAAAACCGGAGAAGTTCATCCTCTCTCTGTCTCGCCGCCGCAAAGGTTCCGATGGTCAGCGCACAGGGAAATACATGTCCGCCGTTATAGTCGGTGTGCTCCCCGATCAGATTAACTCTTCCGGGAGCGAAGAAATACCGAACTCCCGAAGTGTCCCCGAATTGCGCCTTCCACGCAGCTTCCAACTGTTCTTTCATTGCATTCTCCAAGTATACGTCAGTCGATTCCCTCGCTGCCGCTGGCGGCAGCCTTGCGGCGCGCCTTGGCCGCAGCTTTGTTCTCATACATCATATTGTCGGACAGTGTCATCCACTCGCCGAGGGAATGGGACTCTTTGTCCGTGCAAACCGCGTAGCCGAAGCTTGCATACACCTTGTAGGGACGCTTGGTTCTCGCGTTGTAATCCGCGAGGAAACCGTTAAAGCGCTCAAAATACCGCTTCACGTCCGACTCGTCGTAGTCGAGGGCCAGCACCTGGAATTCGTCGCCGCCGACGCGGTAGCAAACCTCGTCCGCAAAGCAGGCGGCGCTCATGGAATTGGCGATTGCCCGAAGAGCAACGTCGCCCTGGGCGTGGCCGTAATTGTCGTTGATGCCCTTGAGGTCGTCCATGTCGATGGTGATGATTGCCATGGCATGCTCCCCGTCCCCGACGCGCTCAAACATCTGCTTCGAATCCTCCTCGAAGCCATAGCGGTTCTTGAGACCCGTAAGCACGTCGCTCACATACATATCGGAGAGCTTGTCCACGAGATCCTGCATGCGCCGGTTGATGCGCAGCCTCTCGAGAACGTTACTGATGATCATGACGATATACTGGAAAAAGTCGTTGGGCGCCTCGCTCTCGCGGTAGTTGATCACCGCGTAACCGTAGCAGGACTCCTGGTAGTGCAGCGGAACGATATAGTAGCCGCAGGGCGCGTCGTAGACATATTCCTCGGGCAGGATGTCATCGATGGAAAATACCTGGTTCACGTGCCCCAGGAGGATGCCCTCCTGGATTGCCGTCCGCAGGTGCACCTTCTCGGTGAAGGTCTGCATGTCGACGGGCTTCACGCTCCCCCACTCCCGGTCGTTTAACACCAGGAAGAAATCCCGGACGCCGGAGTTGTTGAAAATGTATGTATAAATGCTCTCGTTGAGCTCGTCCATGCTGGTGGTGCTCTCCACGTCAACGCTCATGAACACGGTCTGCATGTTGTAATGCTCGGCGAGCTGGGCTTCCTCGTAAAATTTCCGGATGGAATGCGCCGCTTTCTCCCGCGACTCCTCGCAGCACCCGCAGGAACCCCGCTTGATGACTTCCGTGGAGATGTAATCGATGTCCGGCACGGTCTCGTTCTGAATCATGGACACCAGGAGGTCAACTGCCCGGCGTCCGGTCATGGATACGTCCACCCGCACCGTCGTGAGGGAAGGAATTCTCTCCTCCGCGCCGCGAATGTCGTCAAATCCGGTCACCACCACATCCTCGGGCACGCGAATCCCGCGGTCGCTTAAGGCATCACACACGGCCATGGCCATATAGTCGTTGGCGCAGATGATCGCCTGCGGCGGATTGTCCCGCATGTCCAGAAGCTCCGCCACCGCGGCCTCTCCCTGGTTGAGCCAGAAGTCTCCGTAGAAGACGTCATCCTCGCCGAGTTTAAGCCCGTAGGTATCAAGCACACGGTTGGTGCAGTCAAGCCGGTGCATGGCGTCCGGATGGTCCTTCGGGCCGCTCACGTAGCAGAAGTCACGGAACCCGTGTTCCTCCACCAGATGCTTAACTATGCCCTCCATGGAGTTGTCCTCGTCCACGAGAACGCTGTTGTATTCGTCGTATTGGCGCCGCACGCACACCACAGGACACGCCGCCTGACGCACTTTCTCAAGCACAAGATTCCGCAGCACATCGTCGGAAAATGTGTCCAGACATAACAATATTCCGTCAAAGAGTGAGAATTTCGGCAGATCGGCGAGAATGCGCTCACCGCGCACGAACGCCTCGTCCTTTCCGTAGCCGCCGAAGACTGCGTATGTCAGCGTGTAATACCC
The DNA here is from genome assembly GCA_902787715.1 of uncultured Lachnospiraceae bacterium. Lineage (GTDB taxonomy): Bacteria > Bacillota > Clostridia > Lachnospirales > Lachnospiraceae > ISDg. The sequence continues at coordinate 51,312 of CADAHQ010000002.1, read as the reverse complement.
GCACTCCGCTGCATGCGCCGAAACCGCACTGAGCAGGGTTCTCTGATACTCCCCCGTCGGTTTCGAGATTATGACAGCAATCTTTTTTTGCTTCCCCAGATGCATAGTTTCCTCCGGACCCGATGTCCTCTACATTACCCGCGCAAATATAACAAAATCTCTGATAGTTATAATACTATCGTTTTTCGCATTTCGCAACGGTTTTTTCGCCATTTTTTCGATTTTTTGCAATATTTCTATACATTTTCCGGAGCAGGTGGTATACTGATAAAAAATGTTCTTGACAAGAAAGGGAAGGCTTTATTCTATGTCCACTCGGCCGTTGACCAACGAACACTTCATGAAAAAGGCGATTCATCAGGCGAAGCGCGCCGCCGAACTCGGCGAGGTGCCCATCGGCTGTGTCATCGTCTGCGACGGCCGCGTCATCGGACGGGGCTTTAACCGCCGCCTTTCCTCCCACTCCACCCTGGCCCACGCGGAGATTATCGCCATCCGGCAAGCCTGCAAAAAGCTTGGCGACTGGCGCCTTGAGGGCTGCACGATGTATGTGACGTTAGAGCCCTGCCAGATGTGCGCCGGCGCCCTGGTGCAGTCCCGCATCGACCGGGTCATCGTCGGCGCTCCGAACCCGAAAGCCGGTTGTGCCGGTTCGATTCTGAACCTTCTGCAGATGAAGGAATTTAACCACCAGGTGGAGATTGTAAACGGCGTCTGTGCCGACGAGTGCTCCGCGCTTCTTACGGACTTCTTCCGCGACATGCGCGCCCGCGAGCACGGTCGCGGCGTCTCTGCGGCCAATCCACCCGAATCCGATCAGTAACCCCGCCCGGTCTCTGCCTCGCCCGGTTTCTGCTCCCGTCCTTGTCTTTCGCATCGTTTCGTGGTACACTATAGGCGAGGCGTAATTCTGGTAAGGAGGCATTATCATGCAGATTCACGGTTTGCAAAAATTGACACTTCTGGATTACCCGGGACACATGTCCGCAACGGTATTTACCGGCGGATGCAATTTCCGTTGCCCCTATTGTCACAACAGCGAGCTTGTGCTCGCGCCGGACTCGGTTCCGACGATTCCCGAGGCGGACGTCTTCGCGTTTCTTAAGACCCGCGCAAAAATGCTCGAGGCCGTATGCATAACCGGCGGCGAGCCGACACTCCAGAAAGACCTTCCGGAGTTTCTTAAGAAGGTGCGGGACCTGGGCTACCGCGTAAAGCTGGACACCAACGGGCAGCTCCCGACGGTGCTCTCCTCTCTTCTCTCCGCAGGCCTTGTGGACTATGTCGCCATGGACATCAAGAACTGCCGCGAGCGCTACGGGGAAACCATCGGCGTTCGGGATTTCCGCACCGATGCGATTGAGACCTCGGTGGGCCTTCTGATGGGCGACAGCATCCCCTACGAATTCCGCACCACGGTCTGCAAGGAGCTGCACGACACCGCTTCCATGACCCTCATCGGCCAGTGGATCGCCGGCGCCCGCCACTACTACCTGCAGCCCTACCGCGAGAGCGACCAGGTCATGCACAAGGGCATCTTCCACGCTCCCGAGCGGGAGACGTTAATCGCCTGGAAGGAGCTTCTCAATAAGACCATCCCCTCCGTGGACATCCGGGGCATGGATTGATTCGCCGCACGGACCGAATCCGCGACAGACGACAAAACGAACAAAAAGAATCCGGACAGATGCAGTTGTTCGCTGCTCCTGTCCGGTTTTTTTGTTGTCTCTTATTTGTTTTTCTTACGAAAGCTCAACCCGCAGGGCGTCACGTTCTCTTACACAAACTGGTTGGCCGCCGCCTCTTTGATGAGGGTCTGGATGACGGGCATCAGGCAGATTGCGTTGTCCTGACTGGTCATGGGTGAATTTACCGCCCATTTATCCTCTTTATTTTTGATTTGAATCTGGCCGCGCCACAGCTCTACGTCGGAAAGTTCCGTAAACGGGACGGTGACTTCCTTGAGGAAGGATTTGCCGGTGAGATCACGGGAGTTGATGTTCATCTTGGCAATGGTGACGGTTCTGCCGCTGTGAATCTCTTCCAGATAGCGGGCTGCGCGTGCCTTGACGATGGTCTCCATGCACACTTCGAACATGGCGTGATACAGCTCCTGCTTCATCTTCGCCTTGCCGATTCCCAGGAATTCCGCGCCTCTTACGCTCCAGGTCACTTTCTTGCCGTTTGTGAGAGTGAACATCGCATACGCATTGTAGTTGTTCAAGAGCGTTCCCTCGCTGGACGTTCCCATGATGCGGATGGTTTCCACTTCGTTGTAAGGCACCACATTGCCCTTAAACTCCATCCGGTCGGCATAGAAAACAGCCGGCGTCTTGTCGTTCTTCTTGCGGGGACATACGGCGATTGCACCGTTCGGTACTGCATTCTGTTGTTCCATGGTTTCTTCTTCCTTTCCTATTCTTTCTCCGGGCATTTCCCGGGGAGGTGCGCTTTCTTTCGGCAAATTCTACCGCTCCTCACGGAAGTAGGACAAGCCGAGATGTTCCGGCGGCTGCGTCTCGCGTCTTCTGAGGAGACTGATGAGAATCAGCACGAGAATCGTGACGACGTAAGGCGTCATCTTGAAAATCTCCTGGGTGCTCATGGACAGGCCTTCGATGTAGTGGTGAATGATGTAAAGGCCGCCGAACACGAAGGAGCCCGCGATGGCAAAGGACGGGCGCCATACGGCGAAGATAACGAGGGCTATGGCGAGCCATCCGCGGTCGCCGAAGCCGTTGTTGGACCATACGCCGGAGGCGTAGTCCATGATGTAATACAGGCCGCCCAGACCGGCGATTACGCTGCCAAGGCAGGTGGCGATGTATTTGTAGCGGTCGACGTGGATGCCGGCTGCGTCCGCGGTTGCCGGGTTCTCACCGACTGCACGAAGGTGCAGACCGATGCGGGTTCTCTTTAAAACAAACGCCATGATGAGCGCAAAGATGACTGCGAGGTACGCAAGGAAACTGTAGGAGAACAGTGCCTGCCCGATGGTGTCGCGGAACCACGCGGGCGCCTTGTCAATGGGGAACAGCTTCTTGCTGAAGGCAAGACTTGTCTTCGACACCGTCACGGAAGCCACGTCGGACTTCGCGAAGCGGATCAGGGAGCCGCCGAAGAAGTTGCCGAAACCGACACCGAAGGTGGTGAGGGCAAGGCCCGTAACGTTTTGGTTGGCGCGAAGCGTAACCGTTAAGAAGCAGTAGATCAAGCCCATCAAAAGGGAGCCGAGGATCGACCCGCCTAAGGCGATTAACACCGCCACCGTACCGTTAAAGTTCGTGGCTCCGTGCTCGTAGAAGAAGGCTCCGATGACGCCGCCCATGGCGCCGACATACATGATGCCGGGGATACCGAGGTTTAAGTGTCCCGACTTCTCGGTGAGAATCTCGCCGGAGGAACCGTACAAAAGCGGTATGCCCTGAATGATTGCTCTTCTGACAAAATCAAAAAACATAATCAGTCAGCCTCCTTTCCGAATTCCTCGAGCTTCCGAAGTTTCTTCTTCGCGGATTCGCGGAACACAACTTTATAGTTCATAAAGAACTCACTTCCGATGATGCAGAAGATGATAATGCCGACGAGAATATCGGCAAATGCTTCGTTCATTCGAAGCATGGATGCCATCTCCTTCGCTCCCCTGGACATGAACGCGATGAGAAGCGACGTGACTATCATGTAAAGCGGATTGAAGTGCGCAAGCCAGGAAACCATAATCGCGGTAAATCCGCGGCTTCGCACGGAGTTGCTGGCAACGGTATGGTCCGTTCCGCCGACAATCAGGAAGCCCATAAGGCCGCAGATGGCGCCGGAGAGAATCATGGTGCGGAGGATGACGCGCTTTACGTTGACACCGATGTAGCGCGCCGTATTCTCGCTTTCACCGACCACGGTAAGCTCATAGCCGTGCTTCGTCTGCCGCAGGTAGACATACATGATGCCGGTCAAAAGAAGCACTACCAGAATGTTGAGCAGGTAGTCGTATTCGCCGATCTTGGGAAGCCAGCCGGCGTAGGTGTCGCTGTTGATGACACCGATGTGTCCGGAGCCCTTCGGCACGGACCAGATATATACATAGTACGATACAATCTGCATCGCAATATAGTTCATCATGAGCGTAAACAACGTCTCGTTGGTGTTCCAGTGTGCCTTGAAGAAGGCCGGAATCAACGCCCACACAGCGCCCGCGATGATGCTCACCACAAGCATGACAACAATCAACAGTGCCGACGGAATCTTGTTGCCGATTAAGATCATGCAGGCCGCCGAGGCAAATCCGCCGATCAGCACCTGACCCTCACCGCCGATATTCCAGAACCGCATCTTGAATGCCGGTGTGAGCGCTACGGCGATACCGAGAAGCAAAGCCGTTTCCTGGAGCATTGCCCAGATTCGGTTCTCGGTGCCCAGAGCACCGTCAATCATAGTCTCGTACAGTCGAAGGGGCGAAACGCCGATGACAATCGCCAACAGTCCGCAGATGAGAATACCCACCACAACGGAGGCGATGCGAATCAGCCAGGTAATCTGCCAGGGAAGCGTGTCCCGCTTGATTACGTGCATCAGCGGCTCGTGCACATGGCGGTGCGCTGTCGCTGCTGCCGCCGCTGTTTCCGCTTCGGCAATCTCTTTCTCCGTGGACGCCGCGGCAATCTTCGTCTCCGTCTCCGCGGTTTCTTCCGCGGATTCTTCGGTAGCTACGTCCTCTTCGGGAGCTGCCTCTTTGGGCGCCTCCGCGGGAGTCTCTGTAGCGGAAGGTTCGGGGGCATTTGCCGAAGCTGCGGCGGAGCCGTGGGTCATGGCCAAACCGATTTCTTCCTTGGTGGTGGTTCTCGCGTCGACGATGCCGGTGATCTCCCCGGAGCCGATGACGATGATGCGGTCACACAGGGCAAGCAGAACATCCAGATCCTCGCCGACGAAGATGACGGCCGTGCCGCGCTCCTTCTGTTCGTTTAAGAGGTTGTAAATGGTGAAGGAGGAGTTGATATCCAGTCCGCGGACGGGATATGCTGCCATCAGCACCGCCGGTGCGGAGGCAATCTCACGGCCCACCAGAACTTTTTGAATATTACCGCCGGAGAGGCGCCGTACCGGCGTCTTCGCAGACGGGGTCACGACCTCGAGGTCGTTGATGATGGTCTCGGCAAGCGCCCGCGGGTCGCGGCGGTTTAGCATCACGCCGGCGCCCTTCCGATAGCTGCGGAGCATCATGTTGTCATTGATGTCCATGTTGCCGACGAGACCCATGCCGAGTCGGTCCTCCGGAACGAAGGAGAGCCGCACGCCCATGTTGCGGATCTGCTCCGGGTCCTTTCCGATGAGGTTCTCCGTGGTGTCGGTCTTCGGATTGTTGTACAAAATCTTGCCTTCGGTCACGTGCTGAAGACCGGCGATGGCCTCCAGAAGTTCCCGCTGGCCGCTGCCGGCGATACCGGCGATACCTAAAATCTCGCCGCCCCGGGCAGTGAAGGTGATGTCGCGGATGACGTCCGCGCCCTCGCGATTGCGAATGGTGAGTCCCCGGACAAGCAGGCGGTCCACCGGATTCTTCACCTCGCCGCGGTGAATGTTTAAGCTGATTTTCTTGCCGACCATCATCTCCGTGAGTTCGGAGACGTCGGTCTTCGCAGTCTCCACCGTGCCGACATAGCGGCCCTTGCAGAGCACCGCGACCTTCTGGGAGATGGCCATAACCTCGTTCAGCTTGTGGGTGATGATGATGATGGATTTGCCGTCATCGCGCATGCGGCGGAGCACCTGGAACAGTTTCTCCGTCTCCTGCGGCGTCAGCACCGCCGTGGGCTCGTCGAGGATGAGGATGTCTGCACCGCGGTAGAGAACCTTGATGATCTCCACGGTCTGCTTCTCCGAAACGGACATGGAGTAGACCTTCTTGCGCGGATAAATCTCAAAGCCGTACTGGTTGCTGATCTCCTGTACGCGCTTCTCGTAAGCGGCGATGTTGAAACCGCCCTCGTCCTTTAAGCCGAGGACGATATTTTCCGTCGCGGTAAATACATCCACCAGCTTAAAGTGCTGGTGAATCATTCCGATTCCGTGGGCAAATGCATCCCGCGGCGAACCGATGGAAACTTCCTCCCCGTTCACCAGAATCTTGCCGCTGTCCGGATAATAGATTCCCGCGATCATGTTCATGAGAGTGGTCTTGCCGCTGCCGTTCTCGCCGAGGATGGAGAGGATCTCTCCCCGCTCCACGGTGAGGCTTACATTGTCGTTGGCAACCACTCTTCCGAACTTCTTCGTGACTCCGCGAAGTTCAATTGCCGGTACGTTGTCCCGTGTACTCACGACTTACCTCCCAAAAGCAATTCAGCGGGGCGCTACGGCCCCGCCGAAAGGATAGTCTTTTTATTGTCGATAGCAGATTAGTACTTCTCGTTCAAAAGCTCGATGCCGTCGATACGAAGGTCGAATGCAGGAGCGCTGCGCTTCTCGGACTCATGGAAGTAACCGTCAGCGATAACTTCGGTATCCGGCGTGTAGTCCTTATCGGTATCAACATCAGCCTTGTAAGAATCCAGCTTCGCACCGTTAACGGTGAAGGTATCGGTAGCGAAAACCTTGATCTTGCCGGCCTTGAGGTCAGCGATAACCGCGTTAACCTTGTCCTTCGTTCCGGGAGCAGCTGCGGTCTCGTTGATGTCGGAGAGCTCTACGGAGCCTTCTGCAAAACCGCCGGTCCAGTCAGCAGGAATCTCCTTGCCTTCCTTCACGCTGTTAACAACAAATGCATAGTACTTCGACCAGTTGATTCTGGAGGAAACGATGAACGTGTTCGGGCAAGCCTTTACAGTGCTGCCGTTGTAGGAAACGTTCGGAACACCTGCGGTCTCGCAAGCGGTAGGAGCGCCCATGGAGTCAGCATGCTGGCTAATCAGTACGCAGCCCTTGCTCAGAAGAGCGTTGGCAGCTTCCTTCTCACCGGTCTCATCATACCAGGAACCGGTAAACATAACCTTCATGGTTACGGACGGGCAAACGGACTTTGCTCCGAGGTAGAAGGAGGTGTAACCGGAGATAACCTCGGCGTACGTGAATGCGCCTACATAGCCCATCACAGCCTGATCTGCGGTAATCTTGCCTTCCTCGATCATCTGGTTCAGCTTGAGACCTGCAGCAACACCTGCCGCATATCTGCCCTCGTAAATGTTGGCAAATGCGTTGTGGTAGTTGGCAAGCTTCTCGGTGTGTGCCTTGGTTCCGGTAGCATGGCAGAACTGCACATCCTTGTACTGCTTAGCAGCCTGGATCATGAAGTCCTCATGGCCGAAAGAGTCGGCGAAAATGATGTTGCAACCATGGTCTACGAGGTCCTTGCAGGCGTCGAAGCATGCGTTGCTCTCATCGATATTGGTCTTGATGATAATCTGGTCATCGGAAAGTCCGAGATCCTTCTGCATCTCCTTCATCGCGTCGATGAAGTTCTTGTCGTAGGTCGAGTTCTCATCGTGCAGACAAATCAAACCGATCTTGATTCCCTTTGCCTCGTCTTTCTTGCCGCAGGCTGCCAGCGAAAGAACTGCAACTGCGCACAAGACGAGCATAACGATCTTCTTCATAATGTTGCTCCTTTGTTGTATGAAATTCGCGAAAAACCGGGTCGGTTTCGCACTGACAACTATGCCATGATTATAGTCTTTTTCGCCTCGGAAAGTCAAGGCAATATTGCACGAATCGGAGGGCTTATTTTTCGGAATCTTCGTCGTTCTTTGAAGTGTCCGCCGAAGCGTCCGTTTCATTGGCCTGCGCCTGGGCGGAATCCACGGTGCTCTCCTCTTCGGAGGCCGCATTCCGCTTCGACCCCGGAAGCGGCTTGTTGCCGTGCTCGTTCCAGTCTTCCTCCGCCTCTTCGATCATTCTTCGGAAAATGCTCTTCTTAATGTGCTTTCCCCTCGCGGCCTTCACCTCGTGCTCTCTCTCGAGCTCGTCGGAGATGCCGTTGTCGTTGAGATCCTCCTCACCGCCGGACATCAACCACTCCCGCTCAAGGCGTTTCTCCCTGGCAACGCCGGACTCCAGGTCATCGTATGCGGAAAGGTCAAGGTCCTGGGAACCGTCATCGGTAAGTACGCTCTCACCGTCCAGGAAGGATGTGACTGCTCCGCTGCGATGGCGTCTTCTGTGGCGCTTCACACCCGGAACGGCGATGGCCGCCTCTTCTTCCGCCACGGCTTTCGCCTGCGCGGCATCCAGCGCATCGGATTCCGCGACCAGTCTCTCGGTCACGAGGTCGACGCTTAAGGACCGGTTGGCAATCACGGCGCTCGGATTGGTCACATATTCCTTGGTCTCGGTCGGAAGGTTCTTGCTCTCCAGACGAACTTCCAGGTAAGATTTGGTCAAATAGTACACAAGGGCGCAGGTGGGCGTTGCAAGGATCAGTCCCGGGATGCCGAACAGACCGCCGCAGAGCATACATGCGCACAGCACGTACAGCGGGCGAAGGCCGACCTTCTTTCCGACGATGTGCGGATCGAGGAAGTTGCCGTCAAACTGCTGCAGCGCTACGATAAACAGCGCGAAAATCAAACCGTCAAGCGGCCGCATGGCGAGGATCAGGATGGAGCACGGAATGCCGCCCAGGAACGGTCCGAAGAACGGGATGACGTTCGTCACACCGACAATCACGCTCACAAGCACCTTGTACTCGCTGATGGCAGGGAACCAGAATCCGAGAATCGAGGTTCCGATAAAGCAGATCATTCCGATGATGATGGAGTCTACCAGCTTGCCGAGGATGGCTGCCGAATAGATGATATTGGCTTTGTGCAGGGTCTGGATTGCATTTTTCGAGGTGCGCTTCGGCAGGATGGCGAAGAACAGCTTCTTGCTCAGACCGATATAGTACTCCTTGCTGGCAAGGAGATAGACGCCCACGATGGTTCCGACCAGCCAGATGTACAGGATACGCACGATGGCACCGGCACTGTTGGCGATAAACTTGATGGAGCCACCGGCCATCTTGAGGTCGATGTATTTCGTGATGCTCGCCGCAATCTTATCGGTGTCGGAGAACCGGGTGATTACGGGATTCAGCGCGTCAGCCACGCGGGGATTGTGCTTTAGGTAGGTGTCGATGATGTCCTTCAACTGGCGCAGGTAATCGGCGAGGTTCACCGCAAGGTTTTTAAGACTCTTGGCAAGCTCGGGGATGATGGTCACCAGCAAAAGAGAGATGATGGAGAGAAGAATGACAAGCGTAATCAGAATGCTCCACCGGCGCGAACGGCGACGGACCTTGGTTATCCACTCCTCGTCCTCCGTCTTCGCGTTCTTGCGGTTGCAGGAGAACCGGATCATCTTCGTCTCAAAGAAGCGTACCATGGGCGACATGATGAACGCGAAGATAAATCCTGCGATTGCCGGCGCGAGAGCGCGGGTCACGTTTTTGATGAAACGGCCGAGAAGCGGCAGCTTCAAAAGAATAAAGAAAAACAGCAGAAGTGCGGCCAACACGAGAAATGCAACCACTCCCTGGGGTGCATAGTCCTTAACTCGGCTAAGGTTCCGTTTGGTCCGCATGTTACGTTTTGTGCGGTTCATAGCCCGCTCATTGTTTTTTTCCATGCGAAAAAAACCTCCCATATTCCGGGCACAACGGCCCATGATCGAACCGTCCGAACGGTTGTAACGGCTGTGCGCCGCAATTGCGCAGGAAGCCGCAGTCAGAGCACCAATCGGTCCCTCGGCGCCCGAAATCATCCCGTTCTTACCGTGGGAGCAGTATGCAGTCCGCCATAAGCGACTGCCGGAACGAGTGAACATAGGCGCGGGAATTCCGCGACGAGCTCAATGACCGTGCCGTCTCAACCCTCGGGGAAGCGCGTACCGCCTCAACCTTCGGGGAAACCGCATCTTTCATTTGGTCCGTGACAATCCGTCGTTTCCATCTTACGCCTTTTTTTCGGAACAAGCAAGGATTTTCCGAAGGAAATCCCGGGAATTCTCCGAAAAGAACGCAAAAAAACGACGGCACAACCGAAATTGTGCCGCCGTCCTGTAGTTTTTCTCAATTGTCCGAAGACAGTCTTACTTGATATCGAAGTTCTTAATGCTGTTAAGCATGCCCTTGAACGTCTCTACATCGGCGTTCGAGGAAACGATAACAAGCTGCTTCTGGTAAACTTGGATACCGAGACGAACACCGCCGTACTCGTAAATCTTCCAGTCGCCGCAATCAATGCCTTCGCCGTAGGACTTCAGCATCGTAGCGATCGTGGTGTCAACCAGATCCTGGGAATATGCCGAGAAATCCTGATACGTGAACGCGCAGGTCGTAACTCCGTCAAGAAGGATAGCCTGGCTTCCGGAAGCGGAATTCAGCTTGTAGTTGCCGGGAATCTCGCAGGACAGAACCTTACCGTTGGAAAGAACAAGATTCAGCTTGCCGTCCTTGTAGGAAGTCTCCTTCTCGGTGGGAGCCTCAGTGGGAGCTGCCGTAGGAGTAGGAGTTGCCTCGGGAGCCTCCGTAGGAGTAGGCGTTGCCGCGGGTGCTTCCGTAGGAGTAGGAGTTGCCGTCGGGTCCGGAGTATCCGTAGGAGTCGGGATGTCGATTCCGCCGCCCAGCAGAGGAGCTGCAAGATCGGCGATGGACTTAATGCTCATTACATTGTCGCTCGGAGCCTTAACGGAAGGATCGCCCGGGATAACCTCAAGGGAGATCGTAGCCTTGCCGTTGCCGTCTCTGGTCTGCTTCAGAGCGATGTCAGCCTTGTAGGAATCATCCGTGGTGTAAACGCGTGCCGAGAGCTCAGCCTTAGGATCGTTCTCGGATGCATTTGCCTGCTCGATGATCTGGTCGAACTGCTTAACCATGCCTTCAATCTGCTCGTCGGTAAGCATCTGGGAGCTCATGCCCTCGCCCTGCTTCTTGGCATCGTCGAGCATCTTGTTGAGGTCCTGAGCCTTGATCTGGTCGATGTACTGATTCAGGGTTGCCTCGTCAAGGCCGTAAGCCTTGCCGATCTCAAGCGCATCGGACTTGTACTCGTTGATAAGCTTGTCAACATACTTGTTCAGGTCGATGCTCAGGCCCATGGTCTTCTCCACGATGGAGTTGGTAAGACCCTTGAAATCGTTCTTTACGAAATCACGGAATGCCGTGAAAGCTTGTACATAAGACTCCTTGGAAGCGAACTTCGCGGTGCAGTCACCATCGTCGCCGGACATCTCAGCCTTCTTGGTCATGTTCTCGAAAAGGCCTACGAAGGTACCGACAAGCTTCTTCTGGAATGCTGCATCGTATGCGGGCATGTCGTCCGGAAGCGGGAACTTGAACCAGCCGAGCTTCGAGGTGTCAATCATGTCCTTGAACTGCGGCTCGATACCGGTGAGCGCCTTCGCGATCTCCGGAAGGTTTACGCAGAGATAACCGTCTGCCATAACCAGCGCATCGCTTACGGAAAGGTTGATATCCTTGCCCTCGATGTTGCCCTTGAAGGTGAAGCCTACGCTGCAGGCGTTCTTCTCGGCGTTGGTCTTAAGGTCGATACCGCCGTTGAAACTGCCGGCTTCCTCGATATCGAAATCGATGTTCATCTTAACTTCGCCGGTGGAAGTGTTACCCATCTCTTCGAGCATATCGAACATATCGCCCTTCTTGATCGAAGCCTGGGAATCTTTCTTCTTCTTTTCATCCTTGTCACCGCAACCTGCCAGCATGCAGACTGCCATGCAAAGAACAAGAATCAATGCCAAAATTCTCTTCATTGTGTTTTCCTCCCTGAAATATAGCACTGAAGCACATGGGAAATAGAATTTACCATTCCCGTGGGGACATTCTACCGCAAAGAAACGAAAAATGCAACCCCTTTTTCAAAAACTGCACATTTTGCGCCTGTGAATTCACAAGGGCGCCCGCATTTTACGCCTGTTTTATTTCACAAGCGCGTCCGCGATCTGCGCGAATTGCGCAAGGCTGAGGGTCTCCCCCCGCACCGTTTCCGGAAGCCCCATGGACGCAAGGATCGCTGCGGCCTCCTCCTTGCTGCACGGCACCTCGTCGCTGTTGCCGAGACCGTTCACAAGGGTCTTTCTTCTCTGGGCAAATGCCGCCCGGATCACCGAGAACAACATCTTCTCGTCCTTCACCGAAACCGCCGGCGTCTCACGGATCGTGAGCCGGATTACCGCCGACCCGACGTTGGGTCTGGGCATAAAGCAGTTCGGCGGAACGAACGCCGCAATGTAGGCGTCCGCATAGTACTGCACCGCCAGCGAAAGGGCACCGTAGTCCTTGCTCCCCGGCCCCGCCTGCATCCGCTCGGCGACTTCCTTCTGCACCATGACGGTGATGCCCGCCACCGGTGCATGCTTTTCCAAAATCCCCATGATGATCGGGGTGGTAATATAATACGGCAGATTTGCGACCACCTTAAGGGGCTTTCCACCGTGCTTGCGGGCAACCTCCGCGATATCCAACTTCAGCACGTCCTCGTTGATGACCGTCAGATTGTCGTACTCCCTGCAGGTGTCCTCCGTGAGAATCGGAATGAGATTCCGGTCGATCTCCACGGCCACCACTTCCTTCGCGCTCTCGCACAGGACCTGGGTCATGGTTCCGATGCCCGGTCCGATCTCCAGAACGACGTCTTCCTTTGTTACCCCCGCGGCATCCACAATCTTCGAAAGCACATGTCCGTCAATCAGAAAATTCTGCCCGAACTTCTTTTGAAAATTGAACCGATACCTCTGCAGGACCGCTATCGTCTCCTTCGGATCGCTCAAATACGCCATTGCCATTCCTCACTTCCCGAAACTGTTCCGGGGATGCATTTGCCGCACTTCCCGCATGCTCCTCTCATTTCGCGTCGTCCCCGTAGTACTCCGCGATCAGCTTCACTACGTCGCTGTAGCTCACGCCCTCAATCAGCTGCGCCTGGATGTCCCAGCCGATGTCCGCCGCATCCGACGCCACCTCCTGATACTGCTCAAGAGGATGGTCGTCCTGCTCGTAAAGCTCCTGCGCCTGCTTCGCGGCGTCCTGCATGTCCAAAAGCATCTGGGCTTCGTCCACCTGCACTTCCGCGAAGTAGATTTCCGCCGCCTTCGTCTCATCGCCGCCGCAGCTCATCAGCAAGGTGTCCCAGTAGGCGCTGTCGATATCCCACCAGACGTCGTACAGGCCGGAGTACCGCACCAGCGGATCGTCCGAGCACAGACACGCGAGAAATGCCATAAAGCACGCCTCGTTTTCCTTATAAAAGCCCTTGCGGTGCGCCGTCTCGTGGACCATCAGGGAGTACCAGTACAGATTGTCGACGTAGCGGTTGTACGTCACCTCGGTGGTGTAGGGATAGGTATATCCGCCGATGTTCATCCAGTCGAGCACATCCGAGCAAAATGCCTCCTTCGGCCGCGCATAATAGCCCCGCAGCCGCGGGTAGGTGTCGGACAGCTTCCGAAGCGCCGCTTCCACCGCGGCATCCCGCTCTTCCCTCGTTGGATAAACGATTCTTCCGTCGGCGCTGCGCGCTACTTCCGTCATGGCCTTGTTGAGCCCCTTGGCAATCTCCTCCCGGGCTTTCCGGAGAGACTCGAGCGTCACCGTCTCCGTGTGGTTTTTCTCGCCCATCACGTAGCCGTGATACGGAATCCACCACTGGAAAAGAAAGAGCCACAATACCGCGACAACAATGCCGAGAAGCACCTTCAGGTATCCTTTATAGAAGCCGTAGCCTCCGGTCTTAGCGGTCTTAGTAGCGGCCTCGCCGGTTTCGCTGCTTCTGCCGGTTTTGCGAATCTTGCGTACGATGGCCTTCACGCCGTAAATCAGCGAAAGCACCACCGCCCCGATCACCAGCACCGCGCCGGCGTACATCAGAATCTCACCGACGGCAAAGGGCGCCAGATTCACAATCCACCCCATGGGAATCGTGATATACGGGAACACATAGTCCGTGTAGGCATCGCAGGCCGCCGGCCACAGCATGGCAAGAACCGTGACCGCGACAAGAATCACTCCTGCGACAATTAAGATACGCCAGTAGAGGCTTATTTTATGTTTCTTTTTTCCTTCTTCGCTCATCTCTTCTCTCCCGGGTCATCCTGCTCTTTCTCCGGACAGGACTGCGCCTGCTCCCCGGAGGATGTGTCCAGGCCGAAAAGCGCGGATGCATTGGCCGCGGTCACGCGAATGACCTCCTCCTCGGAGATTCCCTTGATTTCCGCGATCTTTGCGACTACATACGGAAGATATCCGGAATCGTTGCGCTTGCCGCGGAACGGCACGGGCGCCATGTAGGGTGCGTCCGTCTCCAGCACAATCTGGGAAAGGGGCGCCGACGCCACCACATCCGGGAGGCGCTTCGCATTTTTAAACGTAAGCACGCCGCCCACTCCCACGTGAAATCCCAGCTTCCGGTACTCCGCCGCGGTCTCCGGCGAGCCGCTGAAGCAGTGGATGATGCCCCCCTTGAAGGTGCGGTGGGCATTGGCCGCAGTGCCGCGAAAACTCTCCGCATACTCCCGCATCACCGCGAGGGTATCGCCCTCCGCGCCGCGGGAATGAATGATGACCGGAAGCGAGAGTTCCGCCGCCAGCGCAAGCTGCCTTCGGAACCACACATGCTGAAGCTCCTTAAGGCGCGTCCGCTCCTCCTCGCTCGTCTCCTCGTCGAAACCGTAATCCAGGCCGATCTCACCGACAGCGACCACCTTCGGCGCCCCCGCCAGGGTGCGGAGCTCCGCCATATCCTCCTCCGTCATCTTCTCTGCATCGTCCGGATGGACGCCGACGCTCGCGTAAACGAAGGGATACTTCTCCGACAGCGCCACCGACGCCCGGGACCCGCGCATTGACGCTCCGACGTTTACGACGGTTCCGACCCCACGCGCGGAAAGACCGCGAAGCAATGCTTCCCGGTCTCCGTCAAACCATTCATCATCATAATGTGCGTGCGTGTCAAAAATCATACGGTTCCAACTCTTCCGACTCAACCGTGCAGGCCGTTGGTCTGCCGGATCATGTCCTCCACGACGATGTCGTAAATCTCGCCCACAGAGGCGCAATACTCTAAGATCTTCCACGGCTCATTGGTGTGGAAATGGATCTTTACCATGTCCTCATCCCCCACGGCAATCAGGGAATTGCCCTCAAAATGCGTGGTGATGTAGTCCGCGATCTCGTCCTCGTCGAGGTCCTCGTCCCTGCGGTCAATCAACAACTGCGTGTCGTAACGGTATGCGAAAGGATCGTCCTCCGCGTCAATGCTGTGAATCGGTTCCATTGATTACCTCCGAAATGAATCTCGGGCAAATGCACCGCACAAGCTTCACAAAGCCCGGCATTCGCAACACCCGGTTTTCAAAGAACGGCACCACACCGCAATCACCCTTCCCAAAGGGCAATATTGCCGTCTTTCACTTTGATTTTTACTTTCTCGCCTTTTGCAAACGTGCCCCGGGTTATATTGTTTGATACGCGGAACAATCCGAAGGTCTTTACCCCGTCACGTTGGAAGAGGACGGTCATGGTGGTGTACTCGGAATACTGCGTCTGGAAGCCGGGCGTCTCATTGCCGATTGGCTCTTTCCGCTTGTCCACGGACACCACGGTTGCCTCGTACTCCGGGGCTGTTTTCAAAAAACGTCTGTATTTTACCACAGCAGGCAGCGCCACTGCAACAAAAACAAGTGCGATTGCAAAAGCTAACCCCATCGGCACAAGCAAACCGGAATCCCCCGTCAGCGCCTTATAGCCAAGCCACAGGCCTATCCCCGCGAATACTCCGGCGGCAAGCAGCAAAACAAGTCTGGTCGGTTCCGTGATCCAGGCAGGCTTCAGCTCCGACACGATGGTCGGATGGCTGTTATCAATGATGAACTGGCGGTCCACCGACTCCTTCGTCATCTCCTCGGTGACAACCGTCCTCATCACCAGAGCGCTTCCGCAGAAGCGGCAATTGCTCTCGTTCGCAACTCTCGGAGCGCCGCAGTTCGGGCATTCCCAAAGACTCTTTTGTGTCACGGTTTCTTTTTTCATAGGTGTCCTCCCGATTTTAACACAATCACATCTCATGTGACATTAATCCTTTTCTGATTAACGCCGCAGTCATTTTTCACATCACGGTCGCGCCGCCGGTTTTGTTCCCGGTCTTACTGCCGGTCTCCCGCTCCAGAAGATCCTCTCTTCGTTTGTTCAGGATTTCCTTTGCGTTTTGATTGAATTCCCGCGTCTTCATGTTATCATCCTCGACAACGAGGAAGATGCCTTCTCCGAAGTCACTGCAGGAGCCGGAGGTGTCGCCGTAATCGTTCGATTTCATCACACAATACGCGGTAAGCCGGAGCGCTAATCCGAGGCCGAAGATAACGCCCACGACGATACCCGAAATCCAATACGCCATGCTCATATCAGTGATCCTGCCTTTCTTTTACGAGACGGTGGGTGCTGTAGGCACACGTCAAAGCGATACTTTCCCGCATTTTCCGAAGATCCTTCGCTGCCTTGGTCCACGTCCAGCCGAACAGCATTACGAGAAATGCAACATAGAAAAGCAGACCGTCACCGATTGCTTCTAAATCATCGCTCTCTGTGAGCAGTAACACAAGAATCCGGTGAAGGAACGCGAACAAAACCGAGAACATGGGAATGAACAGCGCCGCAAACAGAGCAAACAGCGCCGTCGTCCGCGCCTTTATGTACGGGACTGCACCTACGACCTTGCCGGTCTGCCCGTTCACCATGGTCGTGAACGGCTTGTCCTTATAGCGGAATGTGAGAAACCACACCGGAAGCAACGCATACTCCGCGCGGATCGGGATGTTCCTCGTGTTCTCCCACTCTTTTTCAATCCTTTTGCCGGGAATCGTCTCATACACTTCAGCGTTATACAGATCGGTCGCGCGCTCCTTGGCCTGCTCCTCCGCGCGCTTCCGGTTGACGTCAAAACGGTCCGAGTAAAACCCGGAGAGATACGCCGCGTCAAACGGCTTCAGCTCCTTAAGATCGTATGGCTCCAGCTTCTTCGAGTAGTCGTCGTTGAACGTTTCGGAAGCCTCCATCGTCAGATGCTTAAAGTAGCAGTCGCCCATTCGGTAACTGTATCGCCTTCCGTCATCGCCTCTCGGCTTATAGCTCCAAAACTGCTCGTCGGAGTGATAGAGGTCGACCAACCAATACGGGATATAGATGCCGCGCAGCCGCTCGGTCTCAAAGTTTTTGATTTTCTTCGGGACAAAAAAGCCTTTGCTCATGCTCTCCCGAATGCGCTTCTCCGCTTCCTCCTTCGTGATCTTGAAGGGGATGATGTACTCCGGCTTCAGATAATCAACCAAACGATCGGTCGCAACCGTCGCATTACCGCAATACGGGCAGAACGAAGAGGTTTCCACATGGTTCATCGCAAGCTCGGCGCCGCAGGCGCTGCACTGCAGGACATGCATCGGAATCGTGTTGCTCTCCCGAAGCCGGTCCTTAACCTCCGAAGGAAGCGTGCTTGCGTTATCCTGCGTCGCTTCCCCGATGAGCCTTGCACGCTCTTCCGGGGAGTAGCTCTTTTTACAGAACGGACAGTGCAGTTTTTCGTCGGCGGGATCATACTCCACCGTCGCGCCGCACCCCGGACACGTATAATGCTTAGTCATAATTTCCCCCATTGTTTTGATAGTTTACATTTATGGTTTGTCTATGGTTTTTTGTATGGTCTGTGGTTTGTTTACGTCCGGCTTACGCTGCGTTCCCCGGCGCGACAACGAAATCGTTTCCGTAGCCGAGGATTGTGATCTTCTCTCCGATTTCGGTTCCGGTCGGTCCCGCAATCAGCATCACGGTCGGACGGCCGTTCATCTCCAATTTCACTTTCATCGGCAGCCGGGATCCGATTGCTGCGTCAAATGCACCGTAAATTCCGCGCAGCTCGTCCCCCGTCATAACTACCTCGGCGGTGTATTTCTTTCCGTACCGAAGCACATTCCGATACCGTTTGACAGAAACCGCCGTCCACGCGATAAGCGCCACGCCGGCGAACACCATGACAATTATGAAAAAGATGACGGCTCCGACATCAGCTCCGATATCAGCGCCGGTAGCCGGCTCCTCCGTCGGCAGCTCCGCGTAGAAGCCAAGGTAACCGGGGTTGTAAGCGAAATAGTCGTAAGTGTGGTCTTTAGAATTGTCGTAACGGTGGCCTGCATTCGGCGAAGCAAGATAATTGACAAGGAAGACGACCACCGCAAAGCACAAGGCGGCGGCGATGAGCTTTGCGATGCTGCGCCCACTGCGCCACGTTGTCGGACGGAGCGTTGCGACGATCTCCGTTCTCTTCCTTCGCATCAGCTTCTCCCGGATTGCTTTGTTGTTTTCCTTCATCATCTCGGCCAATTCTTCCGGCTCGAGAATCTGCGCAAGTTCCACAATATCGGCGCTGCTCAGATTCCATGTATCAACGGACCGCACCGTCATTGTGGTTCCGCAGTACGGGCAGTTCGTTTCATTCCCGACGCGGGGCGCCCCGCAGTTCGGGCATTCCGAAAGCAATTGTTCACTGATAATTTTCTTGATCATTTTCTTACTAAGACGTATTTGCCTTTCAACACTCTCACTCTGACCAACGTCCCCGCCGGATGCGTCAACTCCGAAATACCGTCCTCCACAAGGAAGGAGACCAGAGCCTCTCTGTCGGCCATGTAGACCAGGGCTTTCATTCTTGTCTCACGGTACGGCGTCCCCTCGTCGCCCAAGTTTCCGTACTCTGTAACGACGGAAATCACTGTTGCATTGTATTCCCTGGCATTGCGAAAAAATATCGCGCGGGAGATAAGTACCCACAGTCCGAAAAGCGGTACTGTCGACAGCGACAACACCAGTGCAGCAGGACGGGAAAGGAGTCCCACACTGTTCAACCCAGCAATGTATTTCATACTAACCAGAAGCATCCCGAAAAGGAATCCTGCCTGCCCCGGGTTCGCCTTGGAAAGCGGCAGAACATCGCCGGTTGACGCTGCCTTTTTCGTACGCAGCTCCCGAAACAGTTCCTCGTTCCCCTGCAGATCATAGCGATGCTGTCCCCTGACGTCCGTCATCGGATGGACCGCTTCCCCCGCAGCGTTCTCACACAGCACCGCGTCGTTTCCGAGCATTTGGACAACCACTTTGGTTCCCATGGGATACATCACCGGATCCACATACTCCGGCACGCGAAACTCGGCCAATACCCCACAACCGTTCTTTGAAATCAGCGCTTTCATCTTCGGAAGCACTTTCTTTATATATGTGTCGTCCAGATTTTTGCTTGATATCCATTTTGTCGACGCGCTGCCCGGATTTTGGCTTGACGTCCTTTTCGTTGACACACCGTCCGGATTGCTCCTGCCATCGACCGTCGGGACCGGTTTCGTCACATCAATGACTGTCGCGTAATACGCAGGCGCTGTCCGACGGAAGTAACGATACTGAACAACATCTCTGAACATCCCCAGGACAGTAAGTGTCGTCAGCAAAATAATTACCAGCGGCGGACCAATTGTCGTCTTCATAGCGACGCAAGTGACGGTGCCGACAAAAGCAATGACCGGCGCCAGGAAAAGCCAAACCGCCCGCCACTCATTCGAATCGAACAACGGATACATCCGCGAGGAAAACTCCGGCTTCTTCTCCTTCATCTCCCGAAGAATTGCAAGCTCGTCATTGCTGCTTGCTTCTTTTGTCAACTCTTCCTGCAGCAGATTCTCCTGAGTCAAATTATCTTGTGTCAATACAGCGTTGTTTACGACCAACGTTACCGTGTCCTTTCGTCCGTGAGTGCGGCCCCATTGCCGCGGCTCATTTAGCAAATAGTAACATATATTTACTTTTTTGTCAATAAAAATCGGCGCGATTCACTGCTGATTTCGCCCTGGGCGCCGGGGGGGCTTTATGGCTTCGGGGACGGTCTGCGGCCGGTTGAAGCGGACGGAGGGCTGTTTTGCGGTTGCGGGGGACAGTTTTATGGTTCCGGGGACAGTCCGTTAGGCAATCTCGGCAGTTTCGCAGCGATTTCAAGACTCTTAGCGATGCTTTTTATCTGTCTCGACTCTTTTTCACCACTCCCGGAAGACTGTTTTTTGAAATTGTACCGCCCAAAGCAACAAATCAGCCCGCTGAGCGGTACATGTTCCAAGCTCGACCAGCGGCCGGAAGCTTCTTTTATTTCTGATTTCATGACTATTGTCGCCGGTGACACTCTTCTTTTAAAGCAACCGCAATCCGTCAGACAAAAGCTTCTTGGCACCTTCCCGGGAACAAGGTAACCATGAAAAAAGTACCGCTCACGGAGCGATTTCAGCTCCGTGGGCGGTACACTTTTGATTTTCAGCCTTTTTTGGGCCCGGATTCCCGGCCTCCCCGGCGATTTTAGGGATCCAGGGCCCGGATTCGCAGCCTCCACGCCGATTTTAGGGGATTCCCGGCCCGGAATTGCGGATCCCGCGGATCGCGCCTGGGTCTTGTGCCCCCCCGCTGCCGTTTCCGCGGATATCACTCCAGCGAGTATTTCTTGTCGAAGGCGTCGTAGATTTGGTTGAACTCGAGGTTGCCGAATTTGATGCCGCTTAAGTATTCATGGGCGTCGAAGCTGCCACGCTCGACCTCGATGACTGCTACGGCGATGTTACTGCAGTGATCGGAGATACGCTCGTAGTTGTTCAGAAGGTCGGAGAGAATGAAGCCCATCTCGATGGAGCAGCCGCCCTTCTGAAGACGCGCGATATGGTTTGTTTTGATGGTGCTTGTAAGCTTGTCGATGACCTGCTCGAGAGGCTCTACGCGGAAGGCAAGATCAAGGTCGCCCTTCGTGTAGCACTCGGTCGTCATCGTGAGGATTTCGTCGATGGCGTTTGTGAGAACGCGGAGCTCTGCGGAGGCGACCGGTGTGAAGCTCAAGCGTTTCTCGCGAATCTCCTCGGCTGCCTTGTAAAGGTTGACCGCGTGGTCACCGAGCCGTTCAAAATCTCCGATTGTGTGAAGCATCTTCGAGATGATGCGGCCGTCATGGTCCGAAACCGGCATGGAAGACAGATTGACCAGGAACGACCCCAGCTTATCCTCGTACATGTCGAGTTCATTTTCCTTCTTGAGCACTTCGGCGACACCGGCCTCCGTGTAATTGTCGAACAACCCCATGGCGTCAAAGAGGTTCTGGCAAGCAATCTCCGCCATCTTCTTCGTCAAGTTGTTGCACTCGGCGACGGCGACGGACGGGGAGCGAAGGA
Organism: uncultured Lachnospiraceae bacterium; assembly: GCA_902787715.1. GTDB lineage: Bacteria > Bacillota > Clostridia > Lachnospirales > Lachnospiraceae > ISDg. Next base: position 30,096 of record CADAHQ010000002.1, on the reverse strand, counting down.
CACGGACATCGAGGAAGCTGAAGTTCTCCTGCATCTCCGACTCTTCCCTGGGTTCCTTGACAATGCGCTCGGTGAGCTTCGTAAGCCACCCGGTGAACGGCAGCAAAACGATGGTCGTCAGGATGTTAAATGCCGTGTGAACGACCGCGATTCCGACGCTTCCGATGGACCGCTCAAACACCGCGGGCGGATTGACCGCCTGAAGGATGCAGAAGACGGAGAGCCAGATGGCGGTGCCGAGAATCTTGATCATCACGTGCACGGTTGCAACACGCTTCGCCTTGTAGTTCGTGCCGATACATGAAATCAAGGACGTCGCGCAGGTACCGATGTTTAAGCCCATGATAATCGGAATGGCCATGGCGAAGGTCAGAACGCCGCCCTCGGAGATTGCAATCAGGATACCGATGGTAGCGGCGGACGACTGAATCACCGCCGTAATCAAAAGACCAATCAGCATACCGAAGAGAGGATTGTTGAACTTGGTCATGAGCTCGCGGAACTCCGGCACGTCGCGCAGGGGGCTGACCGCCTGGGACATCATGCTCATACCGTTCATGAGAATGGCGAAACCGACGAACACCGTACCGATGCTCTTGTATTTGTCGCGCTTGGAAAACATCAGAAAGCCGATACCCACAAGGGCGAGGAACGGCGAGAAAAATTCAGGCTTTAAGAGGGTGAGCCACCAGGTTCCGGAGGAGATGGAGCCGAGGGTTAGAAGCCAACCGGTGAAGGTGGTACCGATGTTGGCACCGAAGATGACCGCGAGGGTCTGGGAAAACTGCATGATGCCCGAGTTTACAAGACCGACCAGCATGACGGTGGTGGCGGAACTGGACTGCATCGCAATGGTGATTCCGGCGCCCAGCAGGATGCTGATGATCGGATTGGCGGAGGTCTGCTTGAGCATTCGCTCCAGCCTGCCGCCGGCCATTTTCTCAAGGGCCTGCGACATGACGCGCATACCGAACATAAAAAAAACAAGACCACCAACAAGCTCGGCGATGTTCATCATGCTCATCCCCTTGCCTGCGGCAGTCGCAGCTAACAGTGTTAAACCGTGCATTGTAATCATTGTCTGTCTCCTTGTTGCGCGTCATCCGCGGACGCGCTCCGCACGCTTGTGCGGTTGCCTGTTATCCTCTATTTCCGAAAGCAAGCATACCGAACAAACGTGAAGAGACCGTTAGCGTTATGTTAAATCTACGTAAAATCCATCCCTTGCGGATATGACGCATTTTCCGTCAGCATCGCGCCGCCGCAGGGACTATCGCAGGAAAATGCGCCGGACTAGCGCAGTGCGTCCTTCATGCTCTTAACGAAGGCGCCGACCTGGGCGGGCGCTTCCGTTCCGTACTTCGCAAGGAGCTTTACGATGGCCGAGCCCACAATCGCGCCGTCGGAGACCGCCGCCATAGCGCGGGCCTGCTCCGGGGTGGAAATGCCGAAGCCAACTGCGCAGGGAATTGTCGTGTTTTTGCGAATCTCCCGGACGATAACCGAAAGGTCCGTGCTAATGGAATCCCGGGTGCCGGTGACGCCGAGGCTGGAAACAAGGTAAATGAAGCCCTCCGCCTCCTTCGCAATCATGGCGACGCGGTCCGCGGACGTCGGCGCAATCAGGGAAATCAGCTTAACGCCGTATCTGCGGCAAATGGGAAGAAACTCCTCCCGCTCCTCGAAGGGCACATCCGGAAGGATGAGGCCGTCGATGCCGACGTCGGCGCATTTGCCTAAGAAACGCTCAGAACCGTAGGAAAAGACCACGTTGGCGTAGGTCATGAACACCAGCGGAATCGTGACATCGCGGCGGAGCTCCCGCACGAGATCAAAGACCTTGTCGGTGGTGACACCGCCCGCCAAGGCGCGCACGTTGGCCTCCTGAATGACCGGGCCTTCGGCGGTGGGATCCGAGAAGGGGATGCCCAGCTCGATCAGGTCCGCGCCGTTTTTCACCGCCTCACGCACGGCTGCTGCCGTCGTTGCAAGGTCCGGGTCGCCGCAGGTGATGAAGGGGATAAACGCCTTCCCGCCGGCAAATGCTTCCGCTATCCGGTTTCTATTTCCGCTTGTAAGATTACTCATGGATGTCCTCCCCTCTGTAGCGCGCAATGGCTGCGCAGTCCTTGTCGCCGCGGCCGGAGATTGTGACCACGATGGTCTGGTCCGGCGTCATGGTCGGCGCAAGCTTCCTTGCGTATGCAACCGCATGCGCGGACTCGATGGCGGGGATGATGCCCTCCGTCTTGGCGAGGTACTCAAAGGCGCACACGGCCTCCTCGTCGGTGATTGCCACGTACTCGGCACGGCCGATGTCGTGCAGGTACGCATGCTCCGGGCCGACGCCCGGATAGTCGAGGCCGGCGGAGATGGAATACACCGGTGCAATCTGGCCGTACTCATCCTGGCAGAAGTAGGACTTCATGCCGTGGAAGATGCCGAGCTTTCCGGTGGAGATGGTGGCCGCCGTCTCCCATGTGTCAATGCCGCGGCCGGCTGCCTCGCAGCCGATCAGGCGCACACCCTTGTCCTCAATGAAATGGTAGAACGAGCCGATGGCGTTGGAACCGCCGCCCACGCACGCGATAACCGCGTCGGGAAGGCGCCCCTCCTTCGCAAGCATCTGCTCCTTGATCTCCTTGGAAATGACCGCCTGAAAATCCCGCACAATCGTGGGGAACGGATGCGGTCCCATGACCGAGCCGAGGCAGTAGTGCGTGTCGCTGATTCGCGATGTCCACTCGCGCATGGCCTCCGAAACCGCGTCCTTCAGGGTTGCGGTGCCGGTCTTTACGGGAACCACCGTAGCGCCCAGGAGCCGCATGCGGTACACGTTCAAAGCCTGGCGGATTGTGTCCTCCTCGCCCATGAACACCACGCACTCCATGCCGAACAACGCCGCTGCCGTGGCGGTGGCCACGCCGTGCTGCCCTGCACCGGTCTCGGCGATCAGGCGGGTCTTGCCCATCTTCTTCGCAAGAAGGGCCTGCCCCAACACGTTGTTAATCTTGTGGGCGCCGGTGTGGTTTAAGTCCTCGCGCTTTAAGTAAATCTTGGCGCCGCCAAGGTCCTTGCTCATCTTCTCCGCATAGTAAAGGCGGGACGGTCTCCCCGCGTATTCGTTGAAAAGTTCCGAGAGTTCGCGGTTGAACTCCGGATCGTTTTTAAAGTGATTGTAGGCTTCCTCCAGCTCAATCACCGCGTTCATCAAAGTCTCCGGGATGTACTGTCCCCCGTGAATTCCGAAACGTCCGTTTGGATTACTCATCGTCCTCATCCTTTCTCAGTGCATTTGCCGAAGCCGACTGCTTCCGCTTCTCTCACCGCGGCAACAAACCGCTGCATCTTTGCGGCGTCCTTGACGCCCTCCGTCTCGATGCCGGAGCTCACGTCCACCGCGGCCGGACGAAGCATGGAAACCGCCTCGCCCACATTTTCGGGCGTCAGGCCGCCCGCCAGAAAATACTCCCTCGGAAAGCCCTTAAGGAACTCCCAGTTGAGCACCATCCCCGTGCCGGCTCCCGAGTCTAAAAGCACCATGTCGGCGGTGCTTGCCATGGCTTCCGAAAGGACCTTCCGCGCCTGCTCCGCTGCGCCGTCGGCGGTTCCCAGCCGGAACGCCTTGATGACCGGCTTGTCCGTAAGCTGACGAAGCCTTCGGATGTACGCTTCATCCTCCGCGCCGTGCAACTGCGCGATGTCGATGATGCCCTCCGAAAGAAGGGCTGCCACCTGCTCCGGCGTCTCGTTTACGAAAACGCCCACCGCCCGGATGCCCGGGTCTAAGAGCGCCCGCAGCTTCGCTGCCGTCTCCGGCGCCACGTACCGGCGGCTCGCCTTCGCGAACACAAAGCCGATATAGCCAGGGCGGAGCGCATTGGCCGTCGCAATGTCCTGCGGGCGGGAAAGCCCGCAAAGCTTAATCTGTGTCATGTTTCATTCCCCGCAAGCCCGAGAGCCTGCCCGTGTCAAAATCAGTCTCTGCGCAGTTCCGCAAGCTACACCTGCCCGTCTCAAATCCACTCCCCGCGCAGCTCCGCGAGCTTCCCGCGGATGTCCGCCGCGCGCATCAGGGTCTCGCCCACAAGCACCGCGTCCACGCCGGCTGCCTGCAGCGCCGCCACGTCCTCTGCGGTGCGCACGCCGCTCTCGGAGACAAAGATTTTGCCTGCGGGAACCATTTGCCGAAGCCTCCGGCTGTTCTCCGTATCCACCGTAAAATCCTTGAGATTCCGGTTGTTCACGCCGATGATGCCGGCGCCCGAAGAAAGCGCGGTCTCCATCTCGGCCTCGTCATGCACTTCCGTAAGCGCCGCAAGCCCGAGGGAGTCACATATGTTAAGATACTCCCGAATCGTCCCCCCGTCAAGCAGGGAAACGATCAGCAGAACCGCCGACGCTCCGAGAAGCTTCGCCTCGTAAATCATGTACGGATCCACCGTAAAATCCTTCCGCAGGCACGGAATCTTCACTTCCTCCGCAATCTCCCGAAGGTACTCGTCGCTCCCCAGAAACCACGCGGGCTCCGTCAGCACGGAGATGGCATCCGCGCCGGCCGCCTCGTACTCTTTCGCGATGTGCAGATACGGAAAATTCTCCGCAATCACGCCCTTGGACGGCGACGCCTTTTTGCACTCGCAGATGAAGGAGAGCTTCGACCCCGAGAGCGCCTGTAAAAACCTGCCCGGGCGCTTCGGCAGCGACTCCGCCATGCGGCGGATGTCCGCCTCGGAGAGCTGCTCTTTCGCAAGACGTACACGCTCCCGCGCGTGCTCGGCAATCTTATCGAGAATCGTTCCCGTGCTCTTTGTTACCGTTTCCGTAGTCATGATTTGTTCCTTTCTTCACGAATATCCGCTCACTCCGGACGGTTGCTGACTTCGATGAATTTTTCGAGGGTCGCTGCTGCCTTGCCGGAATCAATCAGCTCTGCCGCAAGCTTCACGCCGTCCGCGAAGGTGTCCGCCTTGCCGGCGATGTAGAGGGATGCGCCGGCGTTTAAAAGCACCGCGTTCCTCTTGTGTCCCTTGGCACCGGCGAGAATGTCGCGGGTGATCTGTGCATTTTCCGCGGGAGTGCCGCCCTTGAGGTCGTCCTTCGTGCAGCGCTCAAAGCCGAAGTCCTCCGGCGCAATCGTGGTGCTTCGGAACCACCCGTCACGAATCTCGCAGATCTTCGTGGGTGCGCTTAAGGAAATCTCATCCAGCTTGTCAAGACCGTAGACAACCATGCCGCGCTTGATGCCGAGGTTTACCAAAACCTGGGCAAGGGGCTCCACGAGGTACTCATCGTAAACGCCCAGAAGCTGCATCGTCGGGTGTCCGGGGTTTGTGAGGGGTCCAAGGATGTTGAACACCGTGCGGAATCCGAGCTCCTTGCGGATCGGTCCCACGTACTTCATGGAGGTGTGATACTTCTGCGCAAAGAAGAAGCACATGCCGACTTCCTTAAGAAGCTCCACGCAGCGCTCCGGGCTCTGCTGGATATTGACGCCGAGAGCCTCGAGGCAGTCTGCCGTGCCGCTTAAGGACGACGCCGCGCGGTTTCCGTGCTTGGCGACCTTCACGCCACCTGCTGCTGCAACCAAAGCTGCGGTTGTTGAGATGTTAAAGCTCTGGGCGTTGTCTCCGCCCGTGCCGACGATCTCGAACACGTCCATTCCGGTCTTCACCTGTGTCGCATGGTCGCGCATTGCAGCTGCGCAGCCTGCGATTTCATCCGTGGTCTCCGCGCGGGCGCTCTTGGTGGACAGCGCTGCGAGGAAGGCGGAATTTTGCGTGGGCGTCGTCTCGCCGCTCATAATCTCGTTCATTACGGTGTATGCTTCATCGTAGGTGAGGTCTCCCTTGTTTACAATCTTTACAATGGCTTCCTTAATCATGGTTTTGGTCTCCTTTTACTGTTATTTTTTATTTTAGGGCCGGGACGCGGGTCCGGCGCCGCCCTGTCGGCCTATTTCTTCAGAAAATTCCGAAGCATCCTCGACCCGTCCGGCGTCAGGATGGATTCGGGGTGGAACTGCACGCCGTAGATGTGATATTCGCGGTGCTCCACCGCCATCACTTCGCCGTCTGCGGTCTGTGCGGTGACGATGAGCTCCTCCGGAATGGTGGCCGCGTCCGCCGCTAAGGAGTGGTATCTCGCCACCGGCGCCTCCTGGGGACAGCCGCGGAAGAGGGTGCTCTTCGTGTCCAGCTTTGCGATGGACTGCTTTCCGTGCATGAGCTGCTTTGCGTAGGTCACCGTCGCGCCAAATGCAGCACAGATTGCCTGGTGTCCGAGGCATACGCCCAAGAGGGGAATGGTCCGCCCGAGGGTCTTCGCCGCCTCGATGATGATGCCTGCGTCCTCCGGCCGCCCCGGTCCCGGGGAGAGGATGATGTGGCTCGGCGCAAGCTCTGCAATTTCCTCCACCGTCATCTCGTCGTTGCGAATCACCTTGATGTCGGGATTGATTTCTCCGATGAGCTGGTAGAGGTTGTAGGAAAAGCTGTCGTAGTTGTCAATCAAAAGTATCATTCGTCCACCTCCTGTGCCTGCTGCAGCGCCCGAAGCGATGCCATGGCCTTGTTGCGGCACTCCTCGTATTCCTTCTCCGGCACGGAGTCTGCGACGATTCCCGCGCCGCTCCGGACGAATACTTTGCCGTTCTTCTTATAGGCGATGCGGATGGCGATGCAGGTGTCCATGTTGCCGGTGAAATCGATGTAGCCGATGGCCCCGCCGTAGATGCCGCGCTTGTTGTTCTCAAGCTCTGCGATTCGCTGGCAGGCCCGGATCTTCGGCGCTCCCGAGAGGGTTCCTGCAGGAAGAACAGCCTCGATGGCGTCGAGGGCGTCGCAGTCCTCGCGGATACTGCCCCGCACCGTGGAACCGATGTGCATCACGTGGGAGAACCGCTCGATCTGGTGGTATTTTTCGACTCGTACCGTGCCGAATTTGCTGATCTTCCCGAGGTCGTTTCTGCCGAGGTCCACAAGCATGTTGTGCTCCGCAAGCTCCTTCTCGTCCCGGAGAAGCTCCGACTCAAGCTCCGCATCCTCCGCCATGGTCTTTCCGCGGGGTCTTGTTCCCGCTAACGGGAAGGTGTGCAGCACGCCGTCCGTAAGCTTCACCAAAGTTTCCGGCGATGCCCCCGCGACCTCCACATCCGTCCCGGAGAGGTAGAACATGTAAGGCGAAGGGTTGATGGTGCGAAGCACGCGGTAGGTATTTAAGAGGCTCCCTTCAAAGGTGGCGCTTAAGCGGTTGGAAAGCACAATCTGGAACATGTCGCCCTCGCGGATGTAATCCTTGGCTTTCTCCACCATCCGACAGTATTCTTCGCGGTTGAAAAGCTCCGTGATCTCGCCCGTAAGCTTTCCCGCGGGCTCCGTCTTCTTCTCGCCGTGCCGGAGGAGGTTTGCCATGCGCTTAAGCTCCGCGGCCGCATTTGCGTACCCGGTCTCGACGTCCGAGAGGTCTGCGCAGGCAATCAGCACAATCTTCTGCTTCACGTGGTCAAATGCAATCACCTTGTCAAAAAGCATCACATCCACATCGCGAAAGCCTTCCGTGTCCTCGGTGAGATTCCGCACAACCGGCTCGCTGTAGCCCAGGTAATCGTAGGACCAGTAGCCCATCAGGCCGCCCGCGAAGGGCGGAAGCTCCGGGAAGCGCGGGCTTCGGAAATCCGCGAGAACGCCTCGAAGATACCCCGACGGGTCGTCGGTGTGAATCACGGTATCACCGTCCGTCAGCTCCCCGTTTACGCACGAGATGGAGCGCTTCGGCTCGAACCCTAGGAAGGTGTACCGTCCCCAGGTCTCGTCGGCCCTTGCGGACTCCAGCAAAAAGCAGTGGTCCGACACGGCCTGCAGCACCCGGAGTGCCTCGATGGGCGTCGTGAAGTCGGCAAGGAGTTCGCAGGAAAGCGGTGCTACCGTGTAGCGGCCGTCCGCCGCAAGCTCCTTCAGTTTCTCAAGCGATGGTGTGATGTTCATGTTTTTTTCTCCTGTTTTTCCCTAATAACGACAAACGTCCTTGACAGATACATATCTGTCAAGGACGAATTATTAACTATTCGCGGTGCCACCTTGATTCGCAGCCTGTTACGGTTGCGCGCTCTGCAGGATACCATCATATCCCCGGCAAGTTACGCCTGCCTCACGTCGCAGAATACTCTGGGAAGACCCATTTGACTGCGCCCTCAGCGGTCCATTTGACAAAGTGTTTCTTGCCTGACTCTCAGCAACGCAGGCTCTCTGTGAAGGCATCCATGCCGTTATCTCCGCTTCAACGGTTTAAAGTGTTCAATTGTTTTGTTGGTGCGATTATAACAAGCCGTTTTCCCGCTGTCAACACTTTTTTTCGAACTTCCGAAACTTTTTTGCAATCGTCACGCATGCCTGTCCGGCAAATGCACCGTCACAACGAGGCGCCCATCCTCATACCGCGCTTCCGCGCTGCCGCCCATGCGCTCCGCAAGACTCCGCACAATGGAGAGCCCGAGGCCCATGCCGCGCCCGCCGGTCTCCACCGTGAAGAACCGGTCAAACAGCTGTTCCGCAAGGACCGCGTCCAGGCCGGAGGCTTTGTTTGCAAAGCTGACGTCCCCATTTTCCGAGAGGGTGACCGTGAGGTCTCCATCGCTGTACCGGACGGCGTTTGTAAGGAGATTGCCGAACATCCGCGAAAGCTCCGCCCGGTTCGCTGTCCGCACCACGCGCTCCTTCGGAAGATTCACCTCGGGCACGATGCCGCGCTCCGAAAGAAGGGGATACGCCCCGGCGATGCTCTCGGTAAGCACGGTGTCCACCGCGGTGGGGACCGCTTCCCCCGCCGTCTCCGGCGATACCAGCTTCGCGTATTGCAACAACTCTTCCGTCAACTGCTTCATAACCTCCGTGCGCTCGGAGAGCACCCGGATATACTGCTCCCGCTCCGCGGCATCATCGGTCTCCTGCAAAAGCGTCAGATACCCGCTGATGGCCGTCAGGGGCGTCCGCAGATCGTGGGAAAGGTTTGCCACGGCGCGGTTTAAGTCCGTCTCGCTCCGCTCACACCGAAGCCTGACCTGCTGCAGCTCCCGAAGCTCCCGGTTTAAGCTCGCCGTCAGGCGGCACAGATCCGGGTCTCTGGAGGAGACCCCCACCGCTGTCCCGGAAGCGTCCGCAACCCGCTCGGCAAATGCATCCGCAATCTCCCGTGCCGCGCGTTTCAGTTGTAATAGATACCACGCAAGCAGCGCCACTGCCACCGCCAGCACAAAGGAGATTGCATACCACATAGTGTTTCCTCAGGTTCAAATTCTAGTTCAAATCCTTCCGACGGAAAGAATACATTCCCACGCCGTAGAACGCAACCGCCGCGCCCAAAGAGCACAGCATGTAAAGCCACGGTTTCTCCGGCGCCCTCTGCAGAGCAGCCACGCCCATCAACCCCTGCGGGAAGAAGTGCGAAAGCGTCTTGATCCACCCGATGCCGCCGCCATCCATGGAAATCATAAACACCATCAAAAGAGCGTACTGATAGAGGAAGCTGACCACGGCACCTTTTGCGCCCGGCAAAATCACGGCAAACAAAAGGCTCATGGCCGCATTGGAAAGAAGCTCGCACAGAAGCACCGTCCATACCGTAATCAAAGGTTTCGCCGCAAGCTTGCCCATCCCCCCGTCGATGGCGCACATCGCCGCAAGCATCGCTGCGGAGAAAATCATGGCGATTACTGTCACGCCGATTCCGACAACCATCCAGGAAGTATACACACGACTGCGAAGATGACCGACAATCAGCTTGTTCCGGATAGCGCCACCCGCAAATTCGTGCCCGACGTAGAGGATGATGATAAAGCTGCACACCATCGGCAGGAACAGAAGAAGCCCCTGGAATCCGGATTCCGTTCTCTTGAGTATCCCTGCGTCCCCTTCCAGCGCGAAGGTCAACAGTACAAGTGCCGCAAGCGAGGCCATTCCGAGGCGGAATACTCTGCTCCGAAGCATTCGGTTGTTGTCTGCATGTAACAATTTACTCATGGCTCTCACCTCCCACCAGGGAAAGGAAGAACCCTTCCAGATTTTCATCCCTCTCCGTACAGGAGAGAATTTCGCATTTGTCGTTCCAAAGAGCAAGGGCGAGCTCGGTAATGTTCGGCTGCGCATACACATCCACGGTGTCCGTGCCGGTGACAGCGTAGTCGATGCCCCGCTTCGTGAGCTCCCGCGCAAGGACATCCGCGTCCGTCACTTTGAGGCTCACGCATTTGCGGCACGCGGTCTGCAGTTCCTCGGCGCTCATCTCCCGGACGATATGCCCGCGGTCGATAAAGCCGTAGTGGGTGGCGATTCGCGCCAGCTCATCGAGGATGTGGCTCGAGATTAAGAACGTGATGTTGCGCTCCCGGTTCAGTTTCAAAATCAGCTCGCGGATTTCCACGATGCCCTGGGGATCCAGCCCGTTGATGGGCTCATCCAGCACTAAAAAGTCGGGGTTGCCGCACAGCGCCACGGCGATGGCCAGCCGCTGCCGCATACCGAGCGAAAAATGCTCCGCCTTCTTCTTGCCGGTGTCCGCAAGTCCCACGAGGGCAAGCAGCTCATCGATGCCGTCGAAATTCGGCAGGCCGAGCACCCGGTACTGCTGCTTCAGGTTTTCCTTTGCTGTCATATAAGGGAACAGCGACGGCGTCTCCACAACGGCGCCCATCCGCTGCCGCATCAGATTGATTTTGGCATCCTTATTGTCCGTCCCCCACAGCGTAAAAGACCCCTCCGTCGGGAACTGCAGCCCGCAGACCAGACGAATGAGCGTGGTCTTGCCGGCGCCGTTTCGCCCGACAAAACCGTAAATTGCCCCCTTCGGCACATGCATACTCAGGTCCTGAAGCGCCGTAAAATGCTTATACCGCTTCGAAAGGCCCCTGGTTTCCAACACGTAATCCATGAGGTTTTCCTCCTTCTTTCCGGGAACAACGAATCGTTCGCGCCCCCTGTTTGGAGAGAATCATACCCTAAAGAAGTTAAGAGAACGGTTAAGAAGATTCCTTAATCTTTGTAAAGATTTCGGCATAACCGGCCACAGCAGCGCATCCCGCGTCTACACCGTACCCTTCGGCGCGCTTAAGCGGTACCCGATGCCCCACACGGCCTCGATGCAGTCCCGCCCCGTGACGGCGTGGAGCTTTTTTCGGAGGTTGTGGATGTGAATCTTTAAGGAATCCTCCGTACAGTCCGGGGTATCGTGGCTGATGCAGTCGAGGATGGTCAGTTTCGCCACCACCTGGTCGGGACGTCTTAGCAGAAGTTTCAAAATCGCCGCCTCCGTGGGCGTCAGCTTTCCGCTCTTTCCCCCTGCGGACAATGTCCTCGTGTCCGCGTGAAGCGCGAAGTCGGAGTAGGCGTAAACCTCCGAATCCCCGGACTCATCATGTCCCCGCAGCTGCACCGTGATGCGGGCTAACAGCTCATGGAGGTCAAAGGGCTTCGTGACGTAGTCCGCAGCGCCCCCGAGAAGCATGGAGACCTTGTCGTCCGGAGTCGCCTTCGCGCTCACCACAATCACAGGCACCTTCGTAAGCTTCGGAAGAAGCTCCTCCCCCGGAAGGCCCGGAAGCCCGAGATCGAGAAGCACCAGATCCGGCTGCGCCCTCGAAAGCACCAAAAGCGCTTCCGTCCCGGAGTAGGCCTGCACAACGGAAAAGCCCCGCTTGGTCAGAGCCGTGCGGAGCATTTCGCTGATTGCTGCATCGTCATCAATGATGAGTATGGTTGCCATTATTCCTCCGTGGGAGCCGCTTCCTCGTGGGTTTCCTCGGAGGCCGGGGCTGCATTTGCCGCAGTCGCCGTCTCCTTCTTCGGGAAGCGAATCGTTATCTTCGTGCCCATGCCGAGCTCGCTGTCCAGCTGAACGGTAGCGCCGTGGAAGGACGCGCCGTGCTTTACGATGGACAGGCCGAGGCCCGTGCCGCCGATTTCCTTCGAGTGGCTCTTGTCAACGCGGTAGAAGCGCTCAAACACGCGGGGCAGTTCCGCCCGCGGGATGCCGATACCGTTGTCGTGCACTATCAAAAGCGCACCGTCGCCGTCCTCCTCCACCGTGACCTGCACACGGCCGTTTTCGTTGTTGTATTTGATGGCATTGTCGATCAGATTGTAGACCATCTCGCCGATAATCTGCGGCGAGCCGGGCACAACCTCATGGGTTCCCGACAAAAACACGCTCACGTGCTTGGCCGCTGCCGCATCGGACAAAACGGACATCATCTCCTTGGAGACGTTGTATAAATCGACAGGCTCGTTCGTCAGAATCGCCTCGTCCTTGTCGTCAAGCTGCGAAAGCTTGATGATATCGCCGACGAGCGTGATCAGGCGCTGCGCCTCGTCGTGAATCTTGTTCGCAAACCTGGTGACATCCTTCTCCTCCACCATGCCCGCGCCGAGGATTTCGGCGTAGCCGGAGATGGACGTGAGGGGCGTCTTGAGCTCATGGGAGACATTTGCCGTGAATTCCCGCCGCATTGTATCCTGCTTCTTGTGCTCCTCGCGAAGTTCGTTCATCTGCTCATAGAGCTGGCGGTTCTGTGCCTGGATGCGGCGAACGAGAGGCTGCAGCTCGGGGTAGGCGTCGCGAAGCTCGGGGTTCGCAGGGTCGATGGCGTTGATGGGCTCCGTCACCTTACGGCTGATGCGCGCGGCGATGACGCCCGAGAAGATCAGCACCAGGACAAGCATAATCGCCATCGGGTACAGAAGGCGAATGGTCAGCTGCCACACCGTGAAGCACTCCTGTGACACGCGCAAAACCCGCCCGTCCGCCATGCGCACGGCGTAGTTGTAGGTTGTGCGCCCGAGCGTCTCGGAGTAGCGCTTGCTGTCGCCCTTGCCCTCGGCCAATGCCTCCGCGACCTCCTCGTGCTCCGCATGATTCGGAAGCGAAGCCGCGATCTCCTGGCTGTCGTATTCGACCCGCCCGTCCGCGGCGATGACCGTCACACGAAGCCGGATTTTCTCCGTGGAGCTCACGGCGGAGAGCACATCCGTCCCTGATTTCTCAATCAGATTGCTCATGTATTCCGCCTGCTCGCGGAACTCCTTCTCCTGCTCGCGGCTGACGTAGCGATACTCGATGAACAATGCGACCAGAGTCGTGATGACAAAGACCGCGACCGCCACGATAAATACGTTCTGCAACACTTTTGCCTTCATAGTTTTTCCCCTGTCTTCTCACATGGTTTCTTTCCAAACTCCCGCACTGTCGCGCTTTTTGGGAGGTTCTTTTCCTGCGCAGACTCCTCCTGCTCACCGGATGCGGTAGCCGACGCCGCGCACTGTCTCAATGAGGCTTCCCGCCTCGCCGAGCTTACTTCGAAGCGTCCGGATGTGCACGTCCACCGTGCGGTTCTCGCCGTCAAAATCATATCCCCAGATGGTGTTTAAGAGCCGGTCTCTCGACAACACGATGCCCCGGTTCTCCAAAAGCATCTGCAAAATATCGAACTCCTTCTTCGTGAGGGCAACCGCCGTTCCGCCCACGCTCACCGTGTGCCGCTCCGGACAGACATACAAAGCCCCGATGCGGTACTCCGTGCTCCCGGACTCGCCCTCCGACCGCCGCAGCAGAGCCTTCACCCGCGCCAGCATCTCCATCATGCCGAAGGGCTTCGGCAGATAGTCGTCGGCGCCGGACTCGAGCCCCACGACCTTGTCGTACTCGCTCCCCTTCGCGCTCAGCATCATCACCGGCAGCTTCTTCGTGGCTGGGTCCGCCCGAAGCTTCCGCAGAATGGACAGCCCGTCCTCCTCCGGCAGCATGATGTCGAGGAGCACCAGCCTCGGTGCCTTCTGCGCGCACGCCTCGTAAAATGCCCCCGGCGCCGCGAATCCCTCTGCCTCCAGCCCCGACTGCCGCAGCGTGTAAATCACGAGCTCGCGTATGTTGTCATCATCTTCCACAAGATAAATCATCGCATTTTCCTCAGATACTCCTTATGCTCTTCGCTCACGCGGAAGCTCTCCAACGCCTTCTGAATCGACTTCTTCCGGACCCACTCGTCGAGCCGCCCGGGCTCCATGTAGGGCACCGTCGCGTCGTACTGCTTCGCAAGCGCCGTCGCAAAAAACCACGCCTGCATCATTTTAAGATAGTAATCCTCGCCCGCGGCCGACGCAGCAAGCTCCAAATATTCCTTCGTAAAATCCTCCCCCAAAAACTCGTTCATGAGCATCCGCAGCCCGAACCTTGCGGTATACACATGCGGGGAGGCAATCCATTTTTTGATATAGGGAAGAAGCTTTTCGTGGTTCTTCCGAAACGCCTTGGGCGTCGCCTGGTCCGAAACCGGCCAGCAGTCCACGTAGGGAAGAAACGTTTCCACCGCCGCGACGCACGTTGCAAAATCCCTTATCTCCGCAATCACGAAGAAGTGCACGAGATTTTCCTCGTAGCACGTATGGGGCAGACTCGCTAAAAATCCATCCCTCTCCCCGCTTTTTGCCACTTCCTTCGCAATCGCCCGCATCGCCGGCGTCCGCACGCCTAAGATGCTCTCTGCGGGAATGTTCGGCACCAGTTTCGCCTGGAATTCCTTATAGCCTTCATCCCGCGCTGCATATAATTGATCGTACACTGTCATACTCTTCCGATTCCTCCGTCGGGGCCCGCGTCCCGCCCCCGTTCCGCGCCGATTCGCGGCGCAGTTTCATAAATGAAAAGCCTTTCTGTTATTATGCCATAGTACAGGCGTTTTTTCAAGAAGGTTGGACTTGCGATTTTCGCGGAAAACGGGTATCATCAGAACAGAAAATTATAGAGAGGAATCCCGCACAGGCGGGTTAAGGACATGCGCAAATTACTTCGCTTTATGGACGGCTACCGGCTTCGGGCGGTTGCCGCTCCCCTCTTCAAACTTTTCGAGGCAATCATGGAACTGCTGGTTCCTTTGATTGTCGCCCAGATTATCGACGTCGGCATCGCCGGCGGGGACCGCGGCTACATTGTGCGCCGCGTCATTTTGATGGTGGTTTTCGGCATCGCGGGGCTTGCATTTGCCGTGACCGCGCAATACTTCTCGGCGAAGGTTGCCGTGGGTTACACCGGCCGCGTGCGCCGCGCTTTGTTCGCGCACCTCGGAAAGCTCTCCTACACCGAGATTGACACGGTGGGCACGGACACTCTGATCACGCGCCTCACGGGGGACATGAACCAGATTCAGAACGGCGTCAACCTGACGCTTCGCCTTCTCATGCGCTCGCCGTTTATCGTTTTCGGCGCGACGGCGATGGCATTTACCGTGGATTCCCACGCGGCGCTTGTATTCGTGGGCTTGATTCCGGTGCTTGCAATCGTCATCTTCGCCATCATGCTCATCACGATTCCTTTGTATAAGCGGGTGCAGGGCCGCCTGGACCGCGTCGTGAGCGCTCTTCGAAGAAACTTAGGCGGTGTGCGCGTGCTCCGCGCGTTTAACAAGGAGGCCGCCGAGCGCGCCGACTTCGAAACCCGCACTGATGAGCTTGCCCACAGCCAGACTACCGTGGGTGCCATCTCGTCTCTTTTGAATCCTCTCACCTACTGCATTGTAAACCTCGTCATCCTGCTTTTGGTGTACGTGGGCGCCCTGCGCGTCGATTCGGGGCATCTTTCCCAGGGCGAGGTCGTTGCCCTCTATAACTACATGGCACAGATTCTCGTGGAGCTTGTGAAGCTCGCCAACCTGATTCTTAATGTCACCCGCGCGATTGCCTGCGGCAACCGCGTGCAGAGCATCTTTGAGATTCAGCCTTCCGTGGTTTCCCCGGAGGGTGCGCTTCTTGTGGAGCGTCCGCTTCGCGTCGCCGCTGCCGATGCAGGCGAAGCTACGCCGGACCGCTCCCTCAACATCTCCTTCGGCGATTCTTCCGACATTTCCTTTGGTGATTCCGACGGTGGCGATGTCATTCCTCTCTCGGACCCGGACGACGGCGAAGTATCCCTCAACCGCTTTGAAACTTCCGATTATCAGAACTTCCTTGCGGGCTTAGACGGGGACGCCGCGGCCGCAGACGCGAGAACCGATTCGGCGGATTCTGACGCGACAGCCGATTCCGGGGATTCCGCGCCGGACCGTTCCCTCGGTTCCTCCGACGCCTCCGCGGATTCCGGCAAGGCGCCGATCATTTCCTTCAAGGACGTTTCGCTCCGCTATGCGGGAGCTTCCTCCGACATGCTCTCGGGCATCAATTGTGATATTTACGAAGGCGAGTACGTGGGCGTCATCGGCGGCACCGGCTCCGGCAAGACATCCCTTGTGCAGCTCCTGCCGCGGTTCTACGACATCACCGGCGGCTCCCTCTCCGTGTTCGGCCACGAGGTCCGCGACTATGACGTGGATTCCCTCCGCGGCGCCGTTCGCATCGTTCCGCAGAAGGCCGTGCTGTTCTCAGGCACCGTCCGCAGCAACCTCCTCTGGGGAAAGCCGGACGCCACCGACGAAGAGCTTTGGGATGCGCTTGAGCGGGCCTGCGCTGCGGACTTCATCCGCGCCCTTCCGGAAGGCCTGGACGCCCCGGTTTCCAAGGGCGGCAGCAATTTCTCCGGCGGACAACGGCAGCGCCTTACCATTGCACGTGCATTTGTCTCTGACGCCGACGTCCTGATTCTCGACGACTCCGGCTCGGCTCTCGATTACGCCACCGAACAGAAGCTTCGCAAGACCCTTCACGAGGCCAAGGGCAAGACGATTTTCTACGTCTCCCAGCGCGCCGGCGCCCTCACTTCCTGCGACCGTATCCTCGTGATGGAGGACGGCGAGCTGGTGGGCAACGGTACCCACGAAGAGCTCCTTGCCTCCTGCCCGGTTTACCGCGAGATTGCGGCGGCCTCGGGCATCGCCGTGGAAGGAGGTGCAAGATGAAAACGAAATCCATTCTTTCGCACCTGATGCACTACTTAAAGCGCTCCCTTCCGCTCCTGCTTTTAGCGCTCCTGCTTGCCGCAGGCTCGGTCATTCTGCAAATTCTCGTTCCGAAGAAGGTGGGTGCCGCAATCGACACCATCGTCGGCCCGGGGAAGGTTGCATTTGACGCGCTTTGGGGCTTTTTACGCACGGCGGGCATCTTCATTCTGATCTCCGCCTGCTGCACGTGGCTTATGAGCCTTCTCTTAAACCGCGTATCCTTCCGCGTCGTCCGCGACATCCGAAACGACGCTATTAACCACATCACCCGGCTGCCGCTTTCCTACCTCGATGCGCGCTCCAACGGCGACATCATAAGCCGCGTGGTAACCGACGTCGACCAGGTTTCCGATGGCCTGCTGCTTGGCTTCGCCCAATTCTTCACGGGCATCCTGACCATCGTCGGCACCCTTGTTCTGATGTTCCTTACCAACATTAAAATCGCCCTTGTGGTCATGCTTCTGACGCCGCTGTCGCTCTTCGTTGCGCGCTTCATCGCATCCCGGACCTTTAGGATGTTCCGCGCCCAGAGCGAGGCCCGCGCAAAGCAGACTTCGCTGATCGATGAATTTGTCGGACAGGCGAAGATTGTCCAGGCATACTCCTACGAAAGCCGCGCCGCAGAGCAGTTCAACGCCTGCGACGAGACCCTTTGCGACTGCGCCCTGAAGGCGACCTTCTTCTCCTCCCTGACCAATCCGTGCACGCGGTTTGTCAACTCCACGGTCTACGCGGCCTGCGCCCTGGTGGGCTCCTTCGCGGTCATCGGCGGTTCCCTTTCCGTCGGTATGCTCACAACGATGCTCGCTTACGCCGGCCAATACGCAAAGCCCTTCAACGAGATTTCCGGCGTCGTCACCGAGCTGCAGAACGCCCTCGCCTGCGCGGCGCGCATCTTCGAGCTTCTCGACGAACCGCTTCCGGAGGTTCAGACGGAAGATGCATCCCTGCCGCAGGCTCTCAAAGGCGACATCAACTTCTCCCATGTGGCATTTTCCTATGTGCCGGAGCGGCCTTTGATCACGGACATGAACATCTCCGTAAACTCCGGCATGCGCATCGCCATCGTCGGTCCCACCGGCTGCGGCAAGACTACGCTCATCAACCTGCTGATGCGCTTCTATGAGATTAACGACGGCGAGATTACCTTCGACGGGCTGCCCCTTAAGGACATTCCGAAGTCCTTCCTGCGCAAAAACATCGGCATGGTATTGCAGGACACGTGGCTTTCGGACGGCACCATCCGCGACAACATCGCCATGGGCAAGCCGGACGCCACGGACGAGGAAATCAAGGAAGCCGCGAAGGCTGCCCACGCCCACAGTTTCATCCGCCGTCTTCCAAACGGCTATGACACTGTCCTCGGCGAGCACGGCGGCGGTCTATCCGCCGGCCAGCGCCAGCTTTTGTGCATCGCCCGCGTCATGCTCTGCCTGCCGCCCATCCTCATTCTCGACGAGGCAACCTCCTCCATCGACACCCGCACCGAGTGGAAGATTCAGGATGCATTTGCCACCATGATGAAGGGCCGCACCAGTTTCATCGTTGCCCACCGTCTCTCCACCATCAAAAACGCGGACCTCATCCTCGTGATGAAGGACGGCAACGTGATTGAGCAGGGCACCCACGACACCCTCATGGCCGGCGACACCTTCTACCGGACGCTGTATCTTGCGGGAAGCCGGGAGGCGTAACAACACCGTAGAGCGGAAGCACATCTCCGCATACGGAAGAATTTTCCGAAAATAAGAAGGAGCGGAAATCCACATCGGATTCCGCTCTGTTTTTTTGCGTTAAATTCTCATTTGTTCTCCGGCAATCGATAGCTCGCCGGATTGTAATAATTCATGTAAAACACCTCGTCCCCGGCCTCGGCAACCGCGATATACCGGGTGTCGTGTTCCTTTGTTTTATTGTACTCGTCCTCGGTCACGTTGAATTTGACCTCCTCGCCGTTCACGCCGACAAGAAAAATCATATGCTCCGTCCAGTCGCCCGAGTGATCCGCCCCATCGTCGGAATCGTGATGATGCCTTATATCCTTCCGCTTCACCTCGGAGGTAATGGCACGGCACGTAACCTCCCCCGGCTTCGGCGGGAGCTTCCGGATCGGCAATTTCGTCAGCCCGTATGCGCCTCCGAGAATTGCGGCGCACAGCAAAAGCTGGCCGATGATCTTCCCGGCGGAGCGCTTCGGCCCGAGGCACAGCCTCACCAGGTACAAAAGCATGCCGATTTCAATAATACCGGCGATTGCCCAGATGAAAAGATGAAGGTTATTGCGGTCCTCCTCTTTGTCCCGGTAGTAAACCCGGTACTCCATATCCAGAAGCTTTTGGGAAATCTCAGCCTTCTTCTCCGGATCGTTCTTCCGGGATTCCGTGCGGATCTCCCCAAGCTCGTCCGACAATTCCTGATGCGTCGGCCCGTCCAGCTTGATATACTTATTAATCAGTTTCAACCCGCCGACGTAAGCGACGGAAAATACAACCAGAATAATAATCGGTCTCACAATCCTCATCAATGCCGAATCCTTCATACAATCCCCCTATCGTATGTGTTTCTTAAAGAATGCGGTCTGATCCGGGAG
This sequence comes from uncultured Lachnospiraceae bacterium, assembly GCA_902787715.1. Taxonomy (GTDB): domain Bacteria; phylum Bacillota; class Clostridia; order Lachnospirales; family Lachnospiraceae; genus ISDg. The sequence goes on along the minus strand of CADAHQ010000002.1, from coordinate 10,594 downwards.
AACATTTTCCGGGTCATAGCAGATGACGCTGTCGCTCTGCTGATAGTGCTTTCCGGGCATCAAAGGAATCCGATGCTTCTTTCCGACTCCCGCAAACCACGGGTACGGCTCGTCCTCCGCGGTCTTCCCCTCGGCAATCTCCGCGCAGGCGTTCCGCACGCACCGCATCAAGGAGATGTCGTCATAATCCTGCGCATGGCCGTGGAGAATGACGTCCGCCTCCTTCTCAAGGAACAGGACCTTGTCAAGCTCCTTCACGTACTCGCTTACGGGCATACAACCCTCCAGCTGCATCCACAGGTGGTGGTTGATTCCGTCGCCGACAAAGAGAATCCGGTCCTCCTTAAGCAGCAGAAGGATTCCTCCCGCGGTGTGCCCCGGAAGGTCGTAAACCTCCAAGGTCTTCCCGCCCAGGTCAATCACATCGCCTCCCTGAATCGGCTTAAACGGCGGCATGAACAGGCCCTTGTCCGTGAACACGCGGCGGTATTCCTCCGACTTCGTGAAGGACTGCGCCATTTCCACATCCTTCGGGTGGATGTACGCCTCGTCAAAGTAGACATTTCCGAACACGTGGTCCGGATGACCGTGGGTGTTGACCACCATGACCGGTTTGTCCGTCAGCTTCTCCACCTCAGCCCGCAGGTTCGTCAGCCCGTTCATGGTATCGATGAGAACCGCCTTGTTCTCCCCGATGACGAGGTACCCCGTCGCCTGGTGTTCCTCATCCAAAAGATATAAATACGGTTTCAACTGCTTGATATACAGAGTAGCCCCGTCCATTTTCCCTCCTCCGTCCCGTCGGAAAATCCATCCCTCCCGCCGGACATCGTTTCGGTATTTTGTTAATTTTACCATAGTTTAAGTCGATTCGCCATACTTTGCAAAAAATTTTGTAAATTCTATTGACATTTTCCGAAAGGTGTGATAAAACAATTTCAAGATGATATCAAAACGATATCAATCGCGTCCGTCACTTTGCTGGGGAAAGTGACATATCATAAGGAGGTTCTCATGGATACCAACAAGAAAATAACATTCACGAACGATGTCTGTAAGGAAGAAACCATAACCGGCAAGAAAAACGGTATGCTGGTGCTTCTGCTCACACTGATCTCCTGTTTCGGAGCGATGGCACTGACCATCGTATCCGGAATTTTCGTGCAGGATGATCTGCTCTGGTTAATCCCGCTGATCATCGGAATTCTCTGGCTCTGCGTCGGATGGTTTCCGTTCCTCGGTCTCCGGGTTTTAAAGCCGCAGGAAGCGCTGGTGCTTACGCTCTTCGGCCGCTACTACGGAACCCTTCGCGGCGACGGCTTCTTCTGGGTCAATCCCTTCTGTACTTCCATTAACCCCGCTGCCAAGACGCAGCTAAACCAAAGCGGTGACGTCAAGACGGAAAGCCCGATTTCCCTTGCTTCGGTCTCCGGCCTCGGCCTGGTGAACAACAAGCTTTCCCTCAAGGTCATGACCCTGAACAACAACCGCCAGAAGATCAACGATTGCCTGGGAACGCCCGTGGAAATCGGCATCGCCGTGACCTGGAGCATCGAAGATACCGCCAAGGCAGTCTTCAACGTAGAAAACTACAAGGAGTATCTCTCCCTGCAGTGTGATGCTTCCCTCCGCAATATCGTCCGCATCTACCCTTACGATGTGGCTCCGGGCGTTGACACCACCGGCGACGGTGTGGCAGACGAGGGCAGCCTCCGCGGTTCCAGCGAGATTGTTGCGGAGCGCATCCGCGATGAGATTCAGGCGCGTGTGGCTATCGCCGGCCTGAAGATTTACGAGGCACGCATCACCTACCTTGCATACGCACCGGAGATTGCCGCTGCTATGCTGCAGCGTCAGCAGGCATCCGCCATCATCGACGCAAGAAAGATGATCGTCGACGGCGCCGTGGGCATGGTAGAGCTTGCCCTTGACCGCCTCGCGGAGAACAACACCGTAAACCTCGACGAGGAGCGCAAGGCCGCCATGGTTTCGAACCTTCTCGTAGTGCTCTGCGGAAACCACGATGCACAACCGATTGTCAACTCCGGCACGCTGTACTAAGCAGCTGTCGGCCAATGCATACACAGCCTGCGCCGGGCCCCCGGCGCAGGCGCCCCAAAGAAGAGCGGCCTCCGTACTCCGGAAGCCGCATGACCGCGTTTACCGGTTGCCCGATTGCAACCGCATTGTTTTGAAAGGAGACTCCAATGGCAGAGAAAAAGCAGATTCCGCTCCGTCTCTCGGAGTCGTTATACAACGCCATCGCCGCATGGGCGGAGGATGATTTCCGGTCGGTCAACGGCCAGATTGAGTACCTCTTAACGGAGTGCGTCCGCCAGCGGAAGAAAAACGGCAGCCCCCGCCCGAAGGAACTGGATGTTCCACCGGAGCTTGACATTTAAACCGCTGCCACAGCACAGGGAGAAGAAAGATGAAGGACTCAAAGATACGACCGAAGGTTGAAATTCCGGTCTTTGCCGTCTGTCTGATCATCAACATCGTGATGTTTGTGTATTACGCCGTCCGCTGGGACAGCATCCCGCGGTATGCGTTTTCGTTAAGGCCCGGCACCAAGATTGTATTCCAAATCGGTCTAATTGAAATCCCGGTAGTTTTGTTGCTGCTCATATTTGTTCACGCCATCGGCGTGTTGTTCCCTTCATTGGGATTCTACCCGGGCATCCGGATTACGGAAAGCAACCGAATTCCGATTCAAAACTGCATCCGCAACATGGGGGACATCTCCCTGGGGATTTTCACCATCCTCCAGGGCGTACTGTTCATCCTCAAAGCAACCGAAACAAAGCTTCCCTTTGCAGTGCTCTGGTTCACCGGATTGCTTCTCCTTGCGGACGTGGTTTTCTGGTACGTTCGCATGTACAAAATCTCGAAAGCAGGCTAACCGCCGAACACTTCAGGAGTTTCCATGAAAAAACAGTTTCGTAAAATCGATATCGCGGAAGAAAAACGGTAGCCCCCGCCCGAAGGAACTGGATGTTCCGCCGGAGCTTGACCTCTGACGAAAGAAGGAGAATTCGCATGAAACGACTCGCTCTGCGCAAAATCGACCTCATCATATACTGTATTTGCATCCTTGCCGCGCTCGCCTCGCTCGTCGCCGGCATCATCATCTATAACAGACTCCCCGCGGAGATTCCGACACAATTCGGCCTCACGGGCAAGATCAGCGGCTACGGAAGCCGCTCCGCAATCTTTGTATTTCCCGCGTTCGAGCTGTTCATGCTCCCGGTGCTCGTCGCCGTCAGCATGTTCCCGGTTTGCTGGAATGTTCCCGGCGTCACCATCACCGAGGCAAATGCTCCCCGGCTCGGCGCTTGTATCCGCAACATGCTTAACGCCATGCTCCTGATTATCACAGTGACCATGACGACCCTGCTTGTGTGCCAGACGAAGGATTGCAATGCGCCGTCATTCCTGCTGCCGGCCCTGCTCCTTCTCTTTTTGGTTCTCGTGATTGTCACGATTGTGCGCACGAGGATCATCGGCAGGAATTCCTAAGCGCCGCCTCCGCGGAAGATGAACCCCGCAGCCAGGCGCAGGAACCGAAGCGCAAGACAAACAAAAGAAAAACAAAGCAAAGAAAAGCGGACCGAAGCCCAACACGGGAGTCGGTCCGCTGATTTTTTGTTCATTTCCGATGCTACGGCTGTCCGAGAGCACCTCTGTCTTCCGAAGCCGGCACCTCCGCGCCCTGCCACCGAAGCACCTTCACGCGGTACGGTTTGCCGGAATTTTCCGCAACGTACAACAGGTCGGGAATCCCTCCCGGCAGCCACACGTCCTTCCGTTCGCGAAACGGCCACAGCAGGGATGTGCGGACGCACAGAATCGTCCGTTCCCTCAACGTGCGCACCGCGATGCGGTAGATTTTCTCCGCCGAGGACAGCGACTCCAGATGAAGCCTCGTGCCCTGATCGGATTGTTCGGTTACATGCACCAGAATGTTTCCCATATTACGCCTCGTAAAGACTCAAACACAAACCTTCAACGCAATAACGCCTCAGCGCAAAGCCTCCACGCAATTACGAACCGCTGCTGAAGAAACTGCTGCTGCTGTTGCCGCTGCCGTTGAGCGTTGCGTTGGAAACGGAGACGTTCGTGCCGTTTGTCTTGTGACGCTTCACAGCGCTTGTGTCGTTGCCGACATACGCCTTCGACACGCTCTTCTTCGTTGCATAGCCGGAGATCTTCTTGATGTTCTTCGACAGCGTTGCCGGGGTCGGAATCACGCCGGGCGAGAGCTTCATGTTCGACGGGCAGACCTTGTTCCAGGCCTGCGTTGCAAACCAGGCACAATTTTTCGTGAGCAGCCACTTGTTGTTGCTCTCCATCGTGGAATTCACCTGTGTAAGTTTCGACTGCGTCAGGCGAATCGTTACGGACACACGGTTTGCGTAACCGTCGCCGTGCTCAATGCCGTACGCCTCGAGATCAATGTAGATTCCGAAACCGTCGGCCTTGTTGCCGAACGTTCCTACCGTGATACCTCTGCCGGGCGCGACGACGTTTCCGAGCACCGTGATATTGTGCCCCGAAATGTTCTCAAAATACAAAAACGAGTGCGTGCCAACCCCGAGCGTGCCGCCGCTTCCGTCCGAGAAAATCGTCATCTCTGCTACCTCTTCCTCACTTGCCTTCGCCAGATTGCCAGGCAGTACGCAGAGGAGAACTGCGGCGAGAATCGCCAGTAACCGTAATACCTTCTTCATAGACACCTCCCTAAATAAAAACAGATGGATGAAACCCTATGAATCATCCATCTGATAATTTATCATATTCTGTTATTCAAGTCAACCGCGCGGCACTTGCAATTCTGCAAACCGTACGCACGGTCCGGTCTTACCGGTACAGGTTGCGCCACTCCAGATCTCCGTTATTCATGCCCTTGAGAAGCATCTCCGCGGTGGCGATGTTCGTCGCCAGCGGAATGCTGTACTCGTCGCACAGCGGAATGACATAGTTGAACTGCACTTCATAGTTGACGGCGCGGTCCGTGTTGCGAAGGAAAATGACCATATCCAGCTGGTTCTGCTCGATCATCATCGCAAGCTGTTGCTCGCCGCCCAGACTTCCCGAAAGAAACTTGTGAATATGCAGGTTTGTAGCCTCCTCGATCATGCGCCCCGTGACGCCGGTGGAGTACAACTCATGTTTGCACAATATGCCCTTGTATGCGATGCAGAGATTCTGCATCAATGCCTTTCGCGTATCATCCGCGATCAATCCGATGTTCACCTGACTACCTGCCTTTCCCCAAATGCGCACCCCTGCGCTACGCAACAAAAAAACCACATAAACTATACCATAAACCTCGCGTGCAGTCAATTTGCCAATTTGCCGTTTTGCGGAAAATGCAAACTTTTACTGCAAAAGAATCTTTCCCCGCGAAAAATCCGCCCGAAGTGCAAGAAAAAGTTTCATTTTCCGCAAAAAAGCAAAAATAGGGCTTGCATTTATTTTTTTATGGACTACAATCGGTGAGGATTGCCGTGACGGCACGGCAACGGTTTTTGTGCACGGGACGGTTCCCCCGCAAATCGGGTGAACCTGCGAGATAAGGGTGAAACAATCATGAAATACGAAGTATTTTTGGACCTGGCGTTGATTATCATCTTCGCCAAAGTATTCGGCATATTGGCAAGAAAAGTAAAGGCCCCGCAGGTCGTCGGTGAAATCGTGGCGGGACTTTTAATCGGTCCCGCGGTTCTCGGCTGGGTGCAGGGCTCGGAGTTTCTGGCAACCATGGCGGAAATCGGTGTTGTCCTTTTGATGTTCTCTGCCGGTCTTGAGACCGATCTGCGCCAGCTGGCGCGCTCCGGCCTTGTGGCCACACTGATCGCCTGCTTCGGTGTCGCGGTTCCCATGGTCGGCGGAACGGCCTTGTACATGACGTACTACGGCGTGCACACATTTTCCGGCGAGGGCTTCCACGAAGCCATCTTCATCGGCTGCATCATGACCGCAACGAGCGTCGGAATCACCGTAGAATCGCTTCGGGAAATGGGCTTTTTGAAGGGCCGCGTAGGCACCACGATTCTGAGCGCCGCCATCATCGACGATATCATCGGCATCATCGTGCTCACGTTCGTGCTCGGCTTAAAGGACGAATCCTTAAGCCCGCTTACCACGATCCGCAACACCGCGCTGTTCTTCGCCTGCGCTTTCCTGCTCGGCTACGTCTTCTACCGGCTCTTCAAAAAATACGACCTGATGCATCCGCACACGCGCCGTATCCCGATTGCAGGCCTGGCGCTCTGCCTCCTGATTGCGTATTCCGCCGAAAAATTCTTCGGCATCGCGGACATCACGGGCGCATTTGTCGCGGGTATCATTCTGTGCAACATCCGTGACTCGAAATATATCGCGGAGAAGATGGACATCAACTCCTACATGCTGTTCGGACCGGTCTTCTTCGCAAGTATCGGTATCAACACCTCGATTGAGACGATGAACGTAAAGCTTCTCATTTTCTCGATTCTCTTCGTCATCGTCGCCATGGTCGCGAAGATTATCGGCTGCGGCGCAATGGCGCGCGTATGCCGCTTCAAGTGGAGTGAGTCCTTAAAGATCGGCTGCGGCATGATGACCCGCGGCGAGGTTGCCCTGATCATCTCGAACAAGGGCCTCGGCGTAGGCCTCATGAAGGCGAACTACTTCACCGCAGTCATTCTTCTGATCATCGTTTCGTCCATCGTCACGCCCATTGCGTTGAAGCTCTGCTGGAACCGCTGGCCGGATGCGGACATTGCCGAGGACGGGGATGGTGCGGATGGCTCTGCGGCTGCTCCCGCAGAGGCCCCTGCCGGAGCTGAAGCCGCTGCTCCTGCGGAAGCCGCGAAGTAAATTTGCGACAGTTGCCGAAGTAAAGCTGCGACAAATGCCGAAGCAAAGCCGCAACAACCTAAATGCAAAGAAAAAAGCGCTCCTGCCGGAATCTTCCCTGCAGAAGCGCTTTTCGTTTACTAAAATTAGTCGTTGCCGCGAACGCCCTTGAGAATCGCTGCGATGACAGCGTAGCCGATGCCGGCGATCGGCCATACCAGCCAGGATTTGTCCCAGGCATTCCAGATGAAGCTCCATGCGAAGAAGCCTGCGGTCACCAACAGCCAGTAAACCGTGGTCACGGTATCCACAACGCGGTCCTTCGGTCCCTTCGGCGCGTAGTCGCCTTCCCGAAGGACTCTGGCGTAACCGCTCTTGATAACGCCCGCCTGGACGAAGAGATACACAGCTATGGTAACCAGCGCCATGAACACCGCGACGGCACCGATCTGCACTCCCTCATTGCTGCTTAAAAGAGATGCTCCTACGATTCCCATCACACCCAGCATAATAATGATGACGCCGATGGTGATGTTCTTCACAAACGTGCTCTGATAACGCTCATCCCGAGCACGCACCGCACCGTCCACACCGTATTCGGTCTCAAACGGCGTCTCCCCAAGCCATCCCCACTTGGAGTACGCAAGGCCTGCGGGAATGATGATGGCAAGGGCTGCCACTACCGAGAGCAGTAACAATACAACACCGATGCCTGCCGCTGCATTCTCGCTCACGGGAATCACGTTGCCGCTCTGCAGCGCCACAGCCACCAAAAGCAGTACGACGCCGGAGATGATCATCGCAACGCCGAGACTTACTTTCTTTGCGAAGCCCTCGTTGGCCGCAAGGAAATCATTTGCCTCCTCCATGGAGACGCGGCGGCGGATCTCGCCGGGATCCTCGGCCTCAAAGCTTCCACGGTCGCCTTCCTCATCTTTTAAAAGATAATCTGTACTGACGCCGAAGAGTTTACTCATTTCTAAAATTCTCTGCAAATCGGGAATCGACTGTGCGCTCTCCCATTTGCTGACGGACTGGCGGGATACCCCGAGTTTGTCCGCAAGGTCCTCCTGGGACCAACCGTTCTTTTTTCTTTCATCGATAATCTTGTCTGCAAGAATCATTGTGTAATTCCTCCTGATAAATATTTCGACATCTGCGCTTTTGTCATGGCCTAACCATACCACACTCTCCGGTTACATGCCATAAAGCGGGCTTGGAAATGTGTCAACCGGCGGTTGCATTTGCTGTAAACTAAGGGGTTTTCAGCGGTTTTTTACCAGTTCGGCCGATTTTCGTAAAATGCCCTCTTCTTTTTTCGCTCGCAGATTCGTCCGTCGAACCCCTTTCATCTATTATGTATTATTTACGCTTTTCTGTCAATTGTGAATGTCCCCTCACGGCAAAAAAAGAGGCCGGCAAAGCACCGGCCCCCTGTGGCATCAATTATACTGTGGCTGCAGAATTTTCCGTGAAGGACATCAATCAACCTTCAGCCTTCCCATATTCTGCACATTGGCAACCGAGCCCGTGAAATAGAGTGTCATCACGCTGTTCGGATCCGCCGATTGTGTTCCGATGTTATAGGCCCACCAGTCTGCCTGCTTCGTGTTCGGTAACTCCGGCACAAAGGCGAGCAGCTGTGCCTTCGTCGCGAGAACACTTACGCACCGTCCGAATCCGGCGCTGCCGGTGGCGGGCAAAGTCTCCTCCGCCAGAACAGGCCATCCGAAACTCCAGATTTTCTCGTAACCGTCCTTCGTAAGCTCCTCGGACACTTTCTTAAGTGCAGCCTGTCCCTCTTCTCCGGTCAGCCATTCCGCAAGGGAAGCGTCGTTGCCGGTGGGAGCACCGTATTTGTCCTGCAACATCGTCTTAGCCTTGTCCCAGTCGGGATCGAACTGAATGGAAATCATGAGATACTCATCATTCCCCACATCTGCCAAACCGATTTGCGAGATGCAGTCGTACAGGTCGCCGGCCTTCGGTACCGGCATATCATTTGCGTTAGCATAATAGAAGAAGTCCGCCTTAAATGCGTTGTAAACCTTCTGCCCCTGATACAATCCGATCACACGGCGTCCGCTTCTTTCAAGGGAATTGTCGTAGGGCACGATTCTGCCGACTGCCGGACTCAATGCCTGTTTCAACATCTCCTGATAAGAAAGACAGTCGGTACAGGAACTCCACTCCTTGCCGAAGGCACTTTGCGGCACCTTCGAAAGCTCCGGATACTTCTGAATCATTTCCTCCAGCTGATCCTGCATCCACGGCAGCCTCGAAAGCTCTTTCCCGCGTGCGTAGAGCTCGTCAAATTTTTCCTGAGAAAGCCCCGGATGCACCGTCTCCTCCCAATTTTCCATAAACTGTCTGTCCACGAAGGAGGAGTCCATCTCCCACTCCATAACTGACCGGTTTATGCAGAACCACTTCGAATTGTAAGCGCCGTACTCGTTGGGATACAGCGTACGGAACCAGTAGTTCAGAATATAATCATCCTGCGAGATATAAACCCAGGCTTTCTCATCGGATCCCTCCAGATACGAGAGCTCCTCCGAAACTTTCGCGCGCTCCTCCGCTGTCATCCCTTCCGGCGTGGGTTCCGGTGCGTCCGAACGCCGCACCGTCGGCGTCGGTGTCGGATTCAGCTTAATTACAGCAAACCGACCGGGCTCTCCCGTGGGTGTCGGCTCCGCTGTCGGTGCCGGCGTCACCGGCTCCGCTGTCGGTGCCGGCGTCACCGGCTCCGTGGGCTCCGGCGATACGTCGGGCGACAACTCCGGCGTTGCGGATACTTCCGCTGTCGGCGTCGCTTCCTCCGTGCCGGTTTCCTGCTTTTTCCCGATCCATCCGAACTGTACACTGGCGGTAATCAGCAACCCGATGACCACAACCGCAACCGGCACTGCCACGGCAAGTCCCTTCCAAAAAGTGTGGGGCTTCCGTTTCTGCTGCTGTTCATACAACAGCGTTTTTCTCTTTATCCTCTCAAATACTTCTTCATGCGATCTCATTGTCGAATCCCTCCCGCTTCAACTCCTGCTCAAGCGCCTTCTTGGCACGCCGAAGCGTTCCGTTCACGCTGTGCCTGGATTTGCCGAAAGCAGTTGCAATTTCGGAAACCGACCATTCGTCATAGTAGCGCAATGCAAGAATTTGCCGATACTCTTCCGGCAACCGTTCCATCGCCGCGCGAACAAGTCTTTGATTCTCCTCCCGCACAAGCCCGTCCATCGCACTTTCCTGCGTAGCTACCGCTTCGTTCAGATCCTCCGGGGAAACAACAACCGTCCGGTGATTCTCCCGAAGATACTCGCATGTCCGGTTCCGCCCGATGGCGTAGAGCCAGGTTTTGAACGATGCCTCGCCGCGAAACGTCGGCCGCCGTGTCGTCAGCGTAAGTATCGTCTCCTCCGCCATGTCCTCCGCGTCATCAAGGTTTCCGAGGTATCGGTTGAGATAGGCCACCAAGCCGTCATAATACTCATCAATGATTTCCCGTAATCCTTCCCAGTCGCCGCTTAAAAAACGACGGTAGCTTTTTTCCCCCTGGTCCATCTCGACCTTACCTCCATGGTTTGCAACTGTCTTTCTGCCCCTTAGTAGCGGAAAATGCAGATTTGTGTCGCGAGGGTACGAATATTTTTCAAATAAGTTGATCGCCAAAGTTATTTCTGGTTCCAACTTCGGCTTTTGTTTTTGTCTGACTAACTTCCGGTTTGGCTCTTTTTCGCTGTTTTCGCTGTTGTTT
>CADAHQ010000001.1 GCA_902787715.1 uncultured Lachnospiraceae bacterium | reverse complement strand
AAACAACAGCGAAAACAGCGAAAAAGAGCCAAACCGGAAGTTAGTCAGACAAAAACAAAAGCCGAAGTTGGAACCAGAAATAACTTTGGCGATCAACTTCCGCCTTTTTTGTGGTGCAAATGCTTTGCAAGAAGCGTGAGATTGTGGTATAATGACCAATAATGCGTATAAAGGGGGAGTGTTTCCATGCAGTCGAATATTCGCACCATGTTGGAAGAGCGGGAACATCGGATGTTGAGGCCGTGCGCGGCGCACTCCGACGAGTCTTTGGGGCGTCTTCGCGAGGAGGAGCAGTGTGATATCCGGACCGTTTTTCAAAGGGACCGGGACCGCATCATCCACTCCAAATCCTTCCGTAGACTGAAGGATAAGACGCAGGTGTTTCTGACACCGGAGGGGGACCATTACCGCACCCGCATGACACACACGCTGGAGGTTTCGCAGATTGCGAGATCGATTTCCAAGGCACTTCTTTTGAATGAGGATCTTACGGAGGCCATTGCCCTTGGGCATGACCTCGGACACACGCCCTTCGGGCATGCGGGGGAGCGGGCGCTCAACCGTGTCTGTCCGCTTGGCTTTTCCCACAATGAGCAGAGCGTTCGCGTGGTTTCCGTTTTGGAGAAGGACGGCGCCGGTCTGAATCTTACGAGGGAAGTGATTGACGGTATCCGCGAGCATCAAGCGAGCGGCCATCCCTTCACCCTCGAGGGCAATGTCATCCGGTTCGCCGACCGATTCGCGTATGTAAACCATGATATTGACGATGCAATCCGCGGGCAGATTATCCGCGAGAGCGACATTCCGACGGAGCTGACGTCGCTTCTCGGTCACTCGCTGAAGGAACGTCTGAACACCCTTGTGCATGACATCGTCATCCACAGCCAGGACCGCGAGGAGATCGTGATGTCTGCGGAGATTGCCGAAAGCTTTGACGCGCTTCGGACGTATATGTTCAAAAACGTCTATACGAACCCCGTTGCCAAGGGGCAGGAGGCGAAGGCGGAGCGGCTTGTGGAGCATCTGTATGAATATTACACGGAAAATGTCGGGAAGCTTCCCGAAGAGTTCCAGCGGATGATTGCCGCAGGCGAGAAGAAGGAGCAGGTGGTTGCGGATTATGTGGCGGGCATGACCGACAAATTCGCCGTCGCCACCTACGAGGATCTGATGATTCCGAAGGCGTGGGGCGTCTACTAGGGCGACTGCGACTTTGACGCGATACGGGAGGGCCGTTGCGGGCCCCATATCACTACGGGAGAGGCAAGCGTATGTACTATCCGGATTCCATAGTTGACGAGGTGCGAAGCCGAAGCGACATCGTGCAGGTGATCGGTTCGTACATCTCGCTGCAGAAGAGCTCGTCGAACTATGTGGGACTGTGTCCGTTTCACAACGAAAAGACGCCGTCGTTCAACGTGAATCCGGCGCGGCAGATTTTTCACTGCTTCGGCTGCCACAAGGGCGGCAATGTTTTTACGTTTGTGATGGAATATGAGAATGTCTCCTTCCCGGAGGCTTTGCGGATTCTTGCGCAGAGGGCCGGCGTGACGCTGCCGGAACGGTCGGATTCTGCGGAGGAGCGGGAAAAACGCGGGAAGAGGGAGAAGCTGATGGCCCTGTACAAGGAGGCTGCGGAGCACTTCTACCGGAAGCTTCGCTCGGAGGAAGGAAGAAAAGGTCTGGAATATCTGGTGGGCAGAGAGCTCTCGGGGCCGACCATGAAGTCCTTCGGGCTCGGATTCAGCGACGGCTCCCTTTACAACGCCGTGAAGGAGCGGTATGACGACGGTTTGCTTGCGGAGAGCGGGTTGTTCACCTTCCGCGAGAGCGGCGGTGTCCGCGACAAATTCTTCGACCGCGTGATGTTCCCGATCTTTGACCAGAACGGAAAAGTGATTGCTTTCGGCGGCCGTGTCATGGGGGACGCCAAGCCGAAGTATTTAAACTCGCCGGAGACGCTGATTTTCGATAAGAGCCGGAATCTTTATAACTTAAATCTTGCAAGGAGAAGCCGCAAGGGCTACTTTATCCTGTGCGAGGGGTACATGGACGTTATCGCCCTTACCCAGGCCGGCTTTGACTGCGCCGTGGCGACGCTCGGAACGGCACTTACGGAGCGGCAGGCGAAGCTGATTTCGCGGTATGTGAACCGCGTGGTTCTCACCTACGATTCCGACGAAGCGGGCCAGCGGGCCATAAACCGCGCGATTCCGATGCTTCACGATGTCGGGGTCACGGCCACCATCGTGGATATGAAGCCCTTCAAGGATCCGGATGAGTTCATCAAGGCCCTCGGCGCGGAGGAGTATGAACGCCGCATCGAGAGGGCGCAGACGAGCTTCTCCTTCGAGATGAAGTTCATCGCGGAGCGGTATCCGGAGCGGGAGAAGAATCCTGCAGAGAAGACGGCGTTCCAGCGCGAGGTTGCGGAGTGGATGCTGCGGTTTAAGGACCGGCTGGAGCGAAGCAACTATATCAAGGCATTTTGCGAGACCTACCGCTGTGACGAGTCGGAGTTTCGGGAGACGGTGAATGAGCTGATCACCAAGGCAGCGCCGCGAAAGACCGTCACGGAAGAGGCGCAGAACATTCCCGTTGAGCACATTAACGGGGACGGCGAGGTCACCCAGGAGTTCGGAAGAAAGCGCGCGGAGCAGGAGAATGTGATGCGTTCCCAGAACGTCCTGCTTTCGCTGATTGCCTCCCGGCCCAGGGCAAGGGCCGTGGTGAGAAAATACCTGCGGCCGGAGCAGCTGTCCGGCAAGGTGTATCAGAATCTGGCGAGACGGTGCTTTGAGGCGCCGCCGGAAGCGGTGATTGAGGCCGCGGAGATGGGAAGCCGGTATGAGACCGTGCAGGAACAGCGGCTGGTTACGGAGATGCTTGCGTCTGTCGATGCGGACCGCGCGGAGGATGTGAAGCGCGCCGTGAGCGACACGCTTGTGAAGGTATTGTTCAACTACGCAGAGGAGCAGATTGAGCGGGCGAAGAAGGAAGGCTCGTCGGCGGACCTGCTGCGGTTTACGAGGGAGAAGGCGGCATTGACGAGGGATTTGCCGCGAAAACTGCAAAACGAAGAGTTCTGACGCTTGGCATAGTATAACGGTCGGTCGGCGACGGAGACGCCGGCGGAAAGGGGTATTACACATGGCAAAGAAGAGGATACCGGACGAACTTCGTGAGGAGATCGGGGACAGCATGGAGACCGTGGACGCGGAATTGACGGGAGAAGATTTCGAGCCCATGTTTTCGGATGACGAATCCTTTGATTCGCTGTCGGATTTCGATGACATGTCTCTGGGCCTTACCGAGGCGGAGGAGATGCTCTTGGCAGAAGCGGAACCGGCGGAGGCCGAGGCTCCCGAGAAGCGCAGGGAGCGCTTTGAGCGTGTCCAGGGAAAGCTTGACGAACTGATTGCCGCGGCGTTGACCCGGGGCGGTGAGCTCGACTGGCAGGAGCTGGAGGAGGCGCTTAAGGGAAGCGTCACGAACCCTGAGACATTTGCCGACATTTATGAGTATTGCTCCGGCAAGGGCGTGACCATCGTAAACGACGACGCTGCGGGACTTGAGCATGACACCGCTGGTCTAGCCCTCGGCGCGAAGGACAGCGACGACGATATCACCACCGAGGACTCCGTGCGCATGTACTTAAAGGAGATTGGAACCATCCCGCTTTTGACGGCGGAGGAGGAGACGGAACTCGCGGAGCGCCTTGAGACCGGCGACGAGCGTGCGGGCAAGCGCCTTGCGGAGGCCAACCTGCGCCTTGTGGTAAGCATTGCCAAGAAATATATCGGCCGCGGGATGCACCTTCAGGATCTCATCCAGGAGGGCAACATGGGCCTCTTGAAGGCAGTCGAAAAATTCGACTTCCGCAAGGGCTACAAATTCTCCACCTATGCCACCTGGTGGATCCGCCAGTCCATCACCCGCGCCATTGCCGATCAGGCGAGAACCATCCGCATTCCGGTGCACATGGTGGAGACCATCAACCGTGTCAACCGCACGGAGCGGCAGCTGTTGCAGGAGCTCGGCAGAGAGCCGAGCATCGATGAGATTGCAGCGAAGCTGAAGATGTCGCCGCGCCGCATCGAGGAGATTATGAAGATTGCCCAGGACCCCGTGTCCATGGAGACCCCCATCGGCGAAGAGGAGGACAGCCACATCGGCGACTTCATCGTGGACGAAAAGACCCAGCAGCCCGAGGAGGCGGCGGCCACGTCCTTCCTGCATGAACAGCTCATGGATGTCATGCAGACCCTCACCGAGCGGGAGCGGAAGGTATTGATTCTTCGCTACGGCCTCGACGGCGAGACGCCGAAGACCTTGGAGGAGGTCGGAAAGATTTTCAACGTGACGCGGGAGCGCATCCGCCAGATTGAGGCGAAGGCGATCCGCAAGCTTCACCATCCGAACCGCAGCAAGAAACTGCGGGATTATCTGAACGATTGATGCCGGGTGCGCCGCGGGGAAGGGCCGGTTTGGCCGGACCGCGCGGCGTCCTTACGTACCGGCAGGAGGATACATGAGATTATCAGAACGGTTGCGCATGGTTGCTTCAATGGTGCCGCCCACAAAGACGGTGGCGGACATCGGCTGTGATCATGCGTACCTGAGTGTATGGCTGCTTCGCGAGGGAATCGCAGGCTTTGCGTACGCCTGCGACGTGAGGGAAGGACCCTTGGCAAAGGCAGCGGAAACCATTCGCTTTTTCCACATGCAGGAGCGGGCAAAGACCGTGCTGTGCGACGGCCTCGCGGGGCTTTCTGCGGGGGATGCCGAGACCATTGTGATGGCCGGAATGGGCGGCGAGCTTATGACGCGGCTGCTCACGGAGGGAGAGGCCTGCGTGCGCGCTGCAAAATGCCTTGTGCTGCAGCCCCAGTCCGACCGCGAGATGGTTCGAAGAGCCGTGGCGGCAGCGGGCTTTGTCATCACTGATGAGCAGTGCGTCGTCGAGGACGGCAAATTCTACCTCTGCATGGCGGCTGTCCCGAAGGAAGCGGCACCAAAAGCCGCGGCGAAAGCGTACGCACCGTGGGAGTACCGCTACGGAAGATGGCTTGTCAGGCGAAAGGACGAGACGTATCTGACGCACCTCACGGAGGAATGCGAAAAGAAGATAACAATGCTTACGGGACTTGCCAAAGCGGGAACACCGCTTGCGCAGGAGAGAGTTGACAGCGCCGCCATGGAACTTAAGGAGATTGTCGGCGTAATGAAACGGTTTTTCCCGAAGGAACGGAGGAAAGAGAAATGAAAATTACCGTCGGAAACGAGACGAGAGAGATTGCGGAGGGAACTTCCCTTTCGAAGATTGCCGAGGAATTCTTGGGCGAAGGAAAGAACCAGATTCTGCTTGCCAAGGTGAACGGCAAGCTGCAGGAGATGTTTAAGAACTGCTACTGGGACAGCACGATTGAATTTTTAGACATTACGAACACGGATGCCCGGAGAACTTACACAAGAGGCGTGTTGTTTGTGATGCTTGCCGCGGTCTACAAATGCTACGGCATCGAGGCCTGCAACGAAATCTGCGTGGAGCATTCCCTCGGAACCGGAATCTATTGCAAGAAAAACGGAACGCCTGTGACCCAGGAGTTCATCGACACCGTGAAGGCGAAGATGAAGGAGCTGGTGGCGGCGAACCGAGCCATTGAAAAGAAGAGCATGAACAAGGCCAATGCCGTGCGACTCTTCCGCGAAAACGGAATGAATGACAAGGTGAGTCTCCTGCGGTACCGCTGCACATCGAAGGTCAACGTGTATTCCATGTCCGGCTATACCGATTATTTCTACGGCTACATGCCGGCGTCCACCGGGCGTCTGACGCTTTGGGACATCGTGCCCTACGACGAGGGCTTCATGGTTTTGATGCCCGATACGGAAACCGGAACCACCGTTCCGGATGCGAAGAGCTCGGACAAGCTGTTTGAGACGCTGCAGAAGACCAACACCTGGGGAAGCGCCGTCGGAATCGAGCTTGCGGGCGATTTGAACGATTGCATCGCTAACGGCGGAGCCGAGGATTTGATCCTCGTGCAGGAAGCGCTTTTGGAGAAACGTGTCGCGGAGATTGCGGAGATGATTAAGCAGGCCGGCGGAAAGAAGTTCGTCATGATTGCGGGCCCGTCCTCCTCCGGAAAGACGTCCTTCTCCCACAGACTTTCAATCCAGCTTCGCACCATCGGTTTTAAACCCCATCCCATCGGGCTTGACAACTACTACAGAGACCGGGAATTCTGCCCGAGAGACGAGTACGGAAACTACGATTTCGAGTGCCTGGAGGCCCTGGACATCGAGCTTTTCAACAAGCAGATGACGCAACTTTTAAACGGGGAGCGCGTGGAGATGCCGGAGTTCAACTTTAAGACCGGAAAGCCGGAGTATAAAGGGAACTACCTGCAGCTCGGCCCGGACGACATCCTCGTCATCGAGGGTATCCACGGCCTGAACGACCGCTTGTCCTACTCGCTGCCCGCGGAGAGCAAATTCCGCATTTACATCAGCGCTCTTACCGAAATCAACATCGACCGCCACAACCGGATTCCTACCACGGATGTCCGCCTGATCCGCCGCATCGTGCGCGATGCGAGAACCCGCGGGTCGTCCGCGACGGAAACCATCGCCATGTGGTATTCGGTGCGCCGCGGAGAGGAGCTTCACATCTTCCCGCACCAGGAGTCCGCGGACGTGATGTACAACTCAGCGGCGGTGTATGAGCTCGCCGTCCTGAAGACGTATATCGAGCCGCTTTTGTACGGCGTTCCCGAAGGGACCCCGGAGTATCTGGAGGCAAACCGCCTTTTGAAGATGCTTTCGTATTTCCTGGCGATGCCTTCGGAGAGTGTGCCGCACAACGCAATCCTTCGGGAATTTATCGGCGGAAGCGTATTCCGCGTATAATTTGCAGGATTCCAAACAGATTCCTAACAGAATACATAAAGTTGCCACAATGCCGCGGTATACTGTCTTCGGCTCCCCGAGTGCGGGAAAGAGACAGTGGCTGCGGCATTTTCGGGGGCTTTTGATAAATGAATGAGAACCGGAGCAAGGAGAAACTTCATGAGAAAATTGACGGTAGTTGCATTGGCAGCGATGTTGCTTTCGGCACTGCTTGCCGGATGCGGCGACAAGAAGAATAACACGACACAATCGGGCGAGGGCGGTACCAACAACACGGTAGCGAGCCCCACCGCCACGGTTACGGAGGCCGCGGAGAAGAAGGAACGTCTTCACGTCTGTGCCGGAACCGCAACGCTTTATGACTATTCGAAGCTGACGCTTCCAGAGGAGCCGGCGGGAGTCACCGACGAGGAGCTGGAGGAAGAATTTGCCGCAGAGATTGAAAATATTCTGTATTCCTACCCGAACTACGTGAAGGACGACAGCCGCGACGGCACGGCCGTCAAGGACGGTGACACCGTCAATATCGACTATGTCGGAAAGCTGAACGGGGTGGCATTTGACGGAGGAACGGACAGCGATTTCGACCTGACCATCGGTTCGGAAAGCTTCATCGAAGACTTCGAGAAAGGCCTCATCGGAAAGACGGTGGGAACCACGGTGGATATCTCCACGAAATTCCCGGATGACTACGGCAATACGGAGCTTGCAGGCCAGACCGCGGTCTTTACGATTACAATCCACTATGTGGGCGTCAAGAAGGAAGAGGCGGACGACGCCTACATGAATCGTCTTTCGGGCGGCAAATACGAGACCCTCGACGCGTTTCGCGAGGCTCTTCGGGAGAATATGAATGCCGAGGCGAAGGAGAAGTATGAGACAGAGCTCTATGACGCTTTAATCACGCAGATGGTGGAGAATTCGGAGTTCTCCGGAATCCTCGAGGAGGACATCGCCTACTATGAGCAGGACATGATTGACTACTATACCGAGTACGCCTCGTACTACGGCACAAATCTCGAGGATATGATGCCGATGCTCGGCTACGAGAACTATGACGTGTTCAAGTCCGAGATGCGGCAGAATGCCGAGAAATATGTGAAGGAATACATTGTTTTGCAGGAGATTGCGAAAAAGGAGTCCCTCACGGTGACCGACGAGATTTACAAGACCCGCGTGAACGAGTACCTCGCGTCCAGCGGCTTCCAGGATTTCGAGTCCTTTGAAAACGAGTACGGCGCAAAGTACCTGAACTATTGCATCGAGAATGATTTGGCGCTTGAGTTTTTGCTTGAGAAGGCAAAGAACAATCAGGCGAAGTGATTTCCGTCGGCAAATGCCCCCGTCGGGGCTTGCCTGTCCCCGGAAAATGTGATACAATCAGCCCGCGGCAGCACAGATGATCGCGCCGGCAACGGTGAGGAAAGTCCGGGCTATACAGGGCAGGGTGCCGGATAACGTCCGGTGGAGGTAACTCCAAGGAAAGTGCAACAGAGAACAGACCGCCGCGAAAGCGGTAAGGGTGGAACGGCAGTGTAAGAGACTACCGCCTTCCCGGTAACGGGCAAGGGCAGTGTAAACCCCACTCATAGCAAGACCGAACAGGAAGCGATACGGCGGCCCGTCGTGCTTCCGGGTAGGTTGCGTTCCGCGCTCGGAAGGGCGCGGAGGAGCTGTGCGGTGACGCACAGTCAAGACAGATGATCATCCGAGACAGAACCCGGCTTATCGTGCTGCCGCAGCTTTGAAAGGATTCCGATGAGGGTCCTTTTTTTCTTGCCTTTTCAGGCACTTTGGAGTATGATAAAAAATGGTATTACGTGAGTTCGCGGCACGGGGGTCGTCGAATTCGGAAAGGGGTGTCGGAATGGATGAATTGACGGAAGCTTTGATGGACAAAATGAACGTCAAAACGGTCTTTACCATTCCCATCTTCGGCGGAATTGCCGTCTCGGAATCGGTGGTTGTAACGTGGATTATCATGGCCGCCCTGATTCTTTTTGCTTTCATCATGACACGGGGGCTTCGCACGAACAAAATCTCAAAGCGTCAGGCATTTTTGGAGTGGATGGTCACGAGGCTCGACAGTATGGTCGGCGGCATGCTCGGTGGCCATGCCAAAGTGTTCGGCGAGTATCTGATCACCATTCTTCTCTACATCGGCATAGCGAATATCGTCGGTATCTTCGGCCTTAAATCACCGACCAAGGACTTAAACGTCACGATTGCCCTGGCTCTTATGAGCATCGTTTTGGTGGAGGCCGCGGGCATCTATTTCCTCGGAATCAAACGCCATCTTCACAAGTTCATCGAGCCCACACCTGTGGTATTGCCCATCAATATCCTCGAGGTCGTGACAAAGCCGTTGTCTTTGTGCATGCGACTCTTCGGAAATGTCATCGGTGCATTTGTCATCATGGCGCTTTTGGAGCATGTGGTACCTATCGGAATCCCTATGGTGTTCAGCCTTTACTTTGACTTTTTCGACGGACTTTTGCAGGCGTACGTATTCGTCTTCTTAACCGGCCTGTACCTGACGGAGGCCGTGGAGTAGAAGTTCACAGAAGAAAGATTATAACAATTTCAGAATAAACAAAAAGTGAGGAACAAGTTATGAGTACAACAGCATTGATTGCCATCGGCGCAGGTATCGCAGTTTTGGCAGCAATCGGAGCCGGTATCGGTATCGGTATCGCAACAGGAAAGGCCGTGGAGGCCATTGCAAGACAGCCTGAGGCGGAGAGCAAGATCAGCAAGAACCTGATTCTCGGCTGCGCCCTTGCAGAGGCGACGGCTATCTACGGTTTCGTTATCGCGTTGTTTATCATCATTTTGCTGAAGCAACCCTCCTAACGCCCGGTGCCGAATATTAACCAAAGGAAGAAATCATCATGCTGGACATAGGCTGGAATCTTTTATTCACGGTCATCAACCTGGTGATCCTTTTCGTTGCGATGAAGATTTTCCTCTTTAAGCCCGTGCGCAATATCATTGCGAAGCGGCAGGAGGAGGCCGATGCGGCGAGAACGGAAGCGGAGACGATGGCTGCGGAAGCAAAACAGACCAAGGCAGAGTACGAGAAGGCCTTAGCGCGTACGGCAGCGGAGCGCGAGGAGGTCCTTGCCACGGCGCGCCGTCTTGCGGACGAGGAATCCGAGAAGATCCTTGCGGACGCGCGTGAGGAGGCAAAGGACATCCGGGAAGCCGCCGAGGACGAAGGTGAGCGCCGGAAGGAGCGAATCATCGCGGAAGCCGGCAAGGAGATTGCCGACATGGTTGCGGGTGCGACTGCGAAAGCGATGGGGGACACCGACGATTCCGCCCTGTACGATGCTTTCCTTGACAAGGTGGAGGAAAAAGCATGAAACAGGCGACGCTTTGGTATGTGACACCGCCCACCCCGGAACAGCTCTCGCGGCTTAAGGCGTTTCTCGTCAAGGAGATGGGCGATGAGGAAGTAGAGCTCACGATGGAGAAGGACAGTTCTCTCGTGAGCGGTTTTGTGTTGCGCACGGATCTTAAGGAGTACGACTGGAGCATGCGCGGGCGCGTGGGGCAGCTGCGGAATGCCCTGGGCGTCGTACACGGCAGAAAGCCGAAAAAGACCGTGGCCAACCTCAAAAAATGCATCGAAGAATTTGAGTTGAGCGCCGGCGCCATGGAGTACGGCGTCGTCACCTTCGTGGGTGACGGCATCGCCACGGTGGAAGGGCTTGACCACGCCTGCTACGGCGAGATTGTGACCTTTGAGTGCGGCGTCAAGGGAATGGTTATGGACATTCGCCGCGAGGAGATCGGCGTCATTCTGTTCGGCCGTGACACGGAGATTCGCGAGGGAAGCAGCGTATTCCGCTCGTACCGCATGGCCGGCGTTCCGGTGGGCGACGGCTTTATCGGCCGCATCGTCGACGCACTCGGTTCGCCGATTGACGGTGAAGGGGAGATTGTGGCGGCGGATTTTCGGCCCCTGGAGATGGCTGCGCCGGGCATCATGGACCGGCAGCCGGTTACGACATCCTTAGAGACCGGAATTCTTGCCATTGACTCGATGTTTCCCATCGGCCGCGGCCAGCGCGAATTGATTATCGGCGACCGCCAGACCGGAAAGACGTCCATTGCCCTCGACACGATATTAAACCAGAAGGGGAAGGACGTCATCTGCGTCTACGTTGCTATCGGGCAGAAAGCGTCGACGATCGCGTCCCTTGTGACAACCCTTCGCAATGCGGGTGCTATGGACTATACGGTCATCGTGTCCTCCACGGCTTCCGAGCCGGCGCCGCTTCAGTATATCGCGCCCTACTCGGGAACTGCGATTGCGGAATACTTTATGTACAGCGGGCGCGATGTCTTAATTGTTTATGACGATTTAAGCAAGCATGCGGTTTCCTACCGCGCGATCTCGCTTTTGCTGGAGCGTTCCCCGGGCCGCGAGGCATATCCGGGCGACGTTTTCTATCTGCACTCACGGCTTCTTGAGCGCGCGAGCCGCCTAAGCGACGAGCTGGGCGGCGGTTCCATCACGGCCCTGCCGATTATTGAGACGCAGAACGGCGATGTTTCCGCGTATATTCCGACCAATGTGATCTCCATCACGGACGGTCAGATTTATCTGGAGAGCGAGCTCTTCTTCGAGGGACAGCGACCGGCCGTCAACGTCGGTCTGTCGGTATCCCGCGTGGGCGGTGCCGCGCAGGCCCCCGCTATGAAGCAGGCAGCCGGAACGGTTCGTATCGACCTGGCACAGTACCGCGAGATGGAGGTCTTTACCCAGTTTTCCTCAGAGCTCGATGAGACGACGAAACGACAGCTTGAGCACGGGCGCGTGCTCATGGAACTTTTGAAGCAGCCCCTCGGGCATTCGCTGTCTCTTCCGGAGCAAGTGCTTCTTCTGCAGGGCGCAAACCATCAGACATTCTCCGGCTTCAAGCCGAAGGAGATTGCGGAGCTGAAGGATTCGTACCTGAAGTATATGCGGGTGAATTTTCCGACGCTGGTCAACGAGCTGGAGGAAGGCACAAAGCTTAAGAAATCCCAGATTGACCGGATTGTCGAGGGCGGCGCGCAGTGGCGCGAATGGCTTTCCAAGGAGGCAGCGGAGAAGTAATTCAGGGGAATGGCTATGGCAAATGCACATGAGATTCTAAATCGAATAAAGAGCATCCGCGACACGATGAAGATCACGAAAGCGATGTACATGGTGTCTTCGATGAAGGTGCAGAAGGCCAAGAAAAAGCTTGCGGAGACCTTGCCTTTCTTCGACGGACTGCAGAAGCAGATCCGCGAGGTGTTACTGCATTTTCCGGAGATGCATCACCTGTACTTCGATAACCGTATCGAGGATGAGAGAGAGCTTGTCAAGCGAAAGATTTATATTGTAATCACCGGCGACAAGGGCATGGCGGGCCCGTACAACTTAAACGTGATCAAGGCGGCAAGAGAGAAGTTTTCGGAGGATGAGGATTACCGAATCTACTGTGTCGGCGAGACGGGGCGCCATGTGTTTATGGCGGAGAAGCTGCCGGTGTCGGTCGATTTCCGGATGTCTTCGAACAACCCGTCCATCCACCGTGCGCGCGTCATGTGCGAGATGCTCACGGACAAATACAAAAACGAAGAAGTGGACGAAATCCACGTGATTTACACAAGAATGCGCAACAGCGTCACCTCGGAGGTGCGCACGGAACAGCTGCTTCCGCTTCGCACGAGCCGATTCTTATCCGACCAGGTGAAGAAGGCCGCGCAGGGGGAGATCGTCGATGCCTCGGAGATGGAGATTTTTCCTTCCCCCGAGGATGTGCTGGAGACCCTTGTCCGCAATATCATCACCGGCTTTCTGTACGGCGCCATGGTGGAGAGTCAGGCGTCCGAGGAAAGCGCCCGTATGATGTCCATGAAGACGGCGACGGACAATGCGGATGCGATGCTCTCGGAGCTGTCCAGACAGTATAACCAGTTCCGTCAGGCTGCCATCACCCAGGAGATTACCGAGGTGGTGGGCGGAGCCAAGGCGCTGCAGAAGAAGAAAGCGAAGAAGAAGGCGAAAGCCGTCGCGGAGGAAGCATGAAAAGTATCGGTAAGATTGTACAGGTCTCCGGGCCTGTCGTGGATGTGGAATTTGAACGGGGCGAGTTGCCGGCCATCCGGGAAGCACTGATCGTCCTTTTGGACGGCAAGGAGCTGAAGATGGAGGTCGCTCAGCACATCGGCCGCGGCGTGGTGCGCTGCATCATGCTTGCGCCCAGCGAAGGCCTTGCGAAGGATATGCCCGTGCAATCCACCGGCGAGGGCATCATGGTTCCCGTGGGCGAGCACGTTCTCGGGCGGGTTTTCAACGCGCTCGGGGAGCCCCTGGACGGCGGGCCGTCACTCGATAACAACAAGACTGCCGAGTACTGGTGCATCCACCGCGAAGCGCCCACCTTCGAGCAGCAGAGCCCGGTCATCGAGGTTCTGGAGACCGGCATCAAGGTTATCGACCTCCTGGAGCCCTACGCAAAGGGCGGTAAAATCGGTCTCTTCGGCGGTGCCGGCGTAGGCAAGACCGTTTTGATTCAGGAGTTGATTCACAACATTGCGACGGAGCACGGCGGGTACTCCATCTTCACCGGCGTCGGGGAGCGGTCCCGCGAGGGAAACGATCTGTGGCGCGAGATGAAGGAGTCGGGCGTACTGCAGAAGACCGCCCTTGTGTTCGGTCAGATGAACGAGTCCCCGGGTGTCCGCATGCGCGTCGCCGAGACGGGACTTACCATGGCGGAGTATTTCCGCGATGAAAAGAAGCAAAACGTGTTGTTGTTCATCGACAACATTTTCCGATTTATCCAAGCCGGTTCCGAGGTTTCCGCCCTCTTGGGGCGCATGCCCTCAGCCGTTGGTTACCAGCCGACGCTCGCTACCGACCTCGGCGAGCTGCAGGAGCGCATCGCTTCCACACGAGACGGCTCCGTCACCAGTGTGCAGGCCGTTTACGTGCCGGCCGATGACCTGACCGACCCGGCGCCTGCGACCACGTTCTCACATCTCGATGCGACGACGGTTCTCTCCCGTAAGATTGTGGAGCAGGGCATCTATCCGGCGGTTGACCCGTTGGCGTCGGGCTCCCGCATCCTCGAGCCGTCTATCGTGGGCGAGGAGCACTACGAGGTTGCCCGCCGTGTTCAGGAGATTCTGCAGCGCTACAAGGAGCTGCAGGACATCATTGCAATCCTCGGTATGGACGAACTTTCCGAGGAGGACAAGGTCATCGTCTACCGCGCCCGCAAGGTGCAGCGGTTCCTGTCGCAGCCCTTCCATGTGGCGGAGAATTTTACGGGCGTTCCCGGTGTGTATGTGCCGATTGCCGAGACTATTCGCGGCTTCAAAGCCATCCTAAACGGCGAGCTGGACGATTGCCCGGAAAATGCTTTCTTCAACGTCGGTACCATCGAGGAAGTTCGGAAGAAAGCAGAGACTTTGTAAGTTTGTTTTCGAAACGATACAGTATTGCGGAACTGCGGAGATACCATGAACACATTCCATCTGCAAATCATCACCTGCGACCGTGTCTTTTACGACGGCGAGTGCGAGTCCTTGATCTTCCCGGGATTTGACGGGCAGATTGAGATTCTGGCGCATCATGCGCCGATGGCGACCACCGTGGCCGTCGGGGAAGTGCGCTTTCGTGACGCGGAGGGGAAGACCCAGGCAGTCATTGTTTCGGACGGAATCGTGAACACAGCGGACAATACCGTTACGCTTTTGGCATTTTCCGCGGAGAGACCCGAGGAGATTGACGCCCATCGGGCACAGATGGCTCTCGAGATGGCCCGCGAGGAGATGCAGCGCAAGCAGAGCATCGTGGAGTACAACCTCTCCAGCGCGGCAATGGCCCGTGCTATGGCCCGCTTAAGCGGTGCGAAGCGCATTCACCCGGATGATTTCAACACCTGATTGCCTGAAGGAGGAGAAAGCTCGTGAAATGCCGGTTCTGCAATTGTGACAATCCCCCGTATGCCGTGGTCTGTGAGAACTGCGGGGAATTTCTGTCGAACAACGTGGAGGATTTCTTCCGGGAGGGCTCAGGCATTCTGGACCCTGCCCCCGATGATTGTGTTCGTTGTTCCGCCTGTTGGCATGTCAATCCTGCGGGGGCCGAAACCTGTGAAGTCTGCGGCGCTCCGCTTTTGTTTGTTCCGGCGGGAAGCTTTGCGGAGGACGCGGAGATGCCGGAGGACTATGCAGGGATGCCGGAGGATTACGACGGATACTATGCGTATGAAGAGGGAGCGGAATATCCTGCAGAGTATGATCCCATGGCACAGATGACGGAAGGGATAATCCGGTGTCGCAGCTGTTCCCACGACAATCCGGAGAATGCAATCTGCTGTAATTACTGCGGCAAAAAGCTTCCGCGCAGGAAGCAGAAGGCAGCGGAGCCGGACTATGAACTGTTTAAGAAGCTCCGCAATGAGAAAATCTACTGCGCGGGATGCGGCCGGGCACTGCCGTGGTCCGCAATCACCTGCGATGTCTGCGGGGCCAATCCCCGGGTGGGAAATGTCAGGAGCGATTTTTGGGAGGGAGATGCGAAAGAGCATTCCCAGGAGGATTACCGGAAACTGTGGAATGCTGCTCATGTTTCAGAACCCTTCAATGCAGAGAAGGCGCTTCGCAGGTTGCAGGCAAACGATGACGAGCCGATTACGAAGAAGACCGTCCGCGTCAACCAGATTGCGGGAAGAACCCGCGGGAGTGTTCCCCCCGATATCTGCCGATGCGATTATAAGAACAAGCCCGGCGCAACCACCTGCGCCATTTGCGGCGGCCTTTTACAAAAACGCTGTCCTGTCTGCGGGTATGACAATCTCCCTACAGTGACGGTGTGTGTCCACTGCCACACGCGGTTTCCGGGTGGAAAGCCGCAATAGAATTTGCCGTAATACAGAAAACAGTCGGAAGTGTGAAAGCCGCTTCCGAAGAAAGGAGGAACCGTGCGCTGTCCCGAATGCGGTTTTGAAAACAAAGACTACACCGACGTCTGCGAAGGCTGCGGTTCGTTCCTTTTCAGCACCCAGCAACGGTTTGCGATGTACGGAAGCGGTGTCCTGGATGCCATCGATGAGAATCAGATTCATTGCTCGTCTTGTTGGTTCGTCAATCCCATCACGGAAGAATATTGCAAAAAATGCGGCCTTCCTCTGCTGCATGTGCCTACCGGAGAGAAGGTGCCGCGTCAGCTGAAGAAACATAAATCTGCGCCGGCAAAACAGCCGAAGGAAGCGCCGGCCGCGGATCCGCAGGCCGCTCAGACTGCCGATTCGCAGGCTGCACCGGCGGAAGAAAATCCTCAGGGGACAACCGCTGCAGAGCAGACTGCACAGACGGCAGATGCGCAGGCAACACCGGCAGCTTCTTCCGAAAATGCAGCCCCTTTAGAAACGCCTGCGGCGGAAAATTCGCCGGCTGATCAGGGGACTTCTGCCGCGGAGCCGCAGGAGAAGAAGCGGGGAGTCGCTTACGCCTGGGTCGGGAATCCGGATAAAATCGTGTGTCCGCAGTGCCGGTATGTAAATCCGAAGGATGCTGCGGAATGTCTGATCTGCGGGCAGAAGCTGACGCCCGGTGGAGTTGTGTATCAAAAGACCTGCGCCATGTGCCAGACCCAGAATCCGGTGGATGCACAGAGGTGCATCCTGTGCGGCGCGACATTTATGAATCCGGTGCCGCCGGTCCGGGGAGATGCAGTGCCCGCGAATAACCCGAGCGGCGCAGTCGGAACAAAAAGAGGATCCTCCTCGAGGATTCCGGCCAGTCCGAAGGTCATCTGTCCGAATTGCGGAAACCTGAACAGTATGCGGGTGACCCTGTGTACTTCCTGCGGATACCGTCTTAAGTCGATGGATGACATTATTTCGGAGAGTCGAAACGACGCGGAGGAGCCGGAAACACGGGAAGAAACCCCGGCAGAGGTAGCGGGAAGAGATATCGAAGTCTGCATGTGGTGTAACCATGTGAACAAAAAGAATGAGAAGTATTGCGCCAAATGCGGCGCCATGCTTTCGGCGTCCATGGATGCACTCCTTCGAAAGAGACTGCAGAGAGAACAGGAATTGGCAGAGCTTGAAAAGGACCGCGCCGCGGAACTGACCAGACTCTCGAAGCAGATTGAAACGGAATACCAGGCTCTTCGGGATGAGCGCGAGAAGGCCTACTGGGAGTTGAGAAGGCAGAAGGAAGAGGAGCTGAGCAGGCTTCGCAGGCAGCGCGAGAAGGAGAAGGCCGAGAAGGAGCGGAGCAGAGCCGCCGAAGAGCGGCGGAAAGCCAGTCTCGAGGAAATCTCCCCCGTCAAATACTGCAGCGTCTGCGGCGCCATGAGCCTTTCCGACGCGAAGTTCTGTGAGCGGTGCGGCAACCGGTTCTCCGGCGACGAATCCGTGAAGCACTGCATTTACTGCCTGGGAATGAACGACAAGTCGGCGAAGTTCTGCATCAAATGCGGCCGTCCGTTTGAACATGAGGCGGAGGTCAAGTATTGTCCGGGATGCCTGCGTGTAAACTTAAGCAGCGCCCAGTTCTGCGTCGTCTGCGGCAAGCCCTTTACGGACGATTCCGAAGAGGAGAAGCCGGAGGAGTTGCCAGAAGCCGCGAAGCCGGAAGAGGCATCCCCGCAGGAAGCGGAACCGGACTCCCGGGACGGTGAACCGGACGGGGTTGACAAGTAGCGGAAAATGCTGTAT
Organism: uncultured Lachnospiraceae bacterium; assembly: GCA_902787715.1. Taxonomy (GTDB): domain Bacteria; phylum Bacillota; class Clostridia; order Lachnospirales; family Lachnospiraceae; genus ISDg. The sequence continues at coordinate 368,642 of CADAHQ010000001.1, read as the reverse complement.
ATTGGGTGGGCAGTCGGAAGATTGCCCACTTTTATATTCCGGGCTTGTACCGGTTTCGACGGGTGTTTTAAGATTGCGGAAGCCATTCATGTGCCGGACCATGTAAATAACCGGAAAACCTAAATATAAACGCAGATAACAAATTTGCACTTGCTGCCTAATTAGGCAGCTGTCGGCCCGTGGCACCCACGCAGCGGTCAACCGGCATCATCTACGTGGGAAACGACACGCGGTAAGCTTTGCCCGCGCGGGCGTATCATGAAGCTACCAAGACCGTGAGCCCGATCATCGGCGCACGGAGGCGGGAACGGGCGCAAGCCGGATAGGTGGTCTGTAATGGGAGAAACCGTGGTGGCGAGGCATTCGGACAGGGGTTCGACTCCCCTCAGGTCCATAGGACGGAACGCGCGAAGAAATTCGTGCGTTTTTTAAATTTTTTATGGTAAATGATATTGACATTTGTGTTTATTTTGTGTATAATCATCCCAACAATTTTGAAACGACGCGCGAAACGGTTTGAAAATTGCGAAATTGTGAATAACTAAATGGGAGGGTATGTGTATGCGTTGTCCGATGTGCGGTGCTGAGTTGCCGGAAGGTGCAAGAGTTTGTGACATGTGCGGGGCGAGGGCTTCATTTGGAGCGCCGAACCGCGAGGCGAACATCCGGATGGATTTTTCGGAGGCTCCGGAGGAGGCTGAAAGCAGAAGAGAAAGAGAGAAGACGGCGGTGGGACCGTTAGGTTCCCTGATTCGTATACGGATTGCCGCTATTATTCTCAGTATACTGGCAATTATTGTCGGTTTTGCATTGATGGGCAAGATCAACTCGAATTCGAGTCTTTCGGATATGGAAAACTTTCTGGTCTATGCCAGAATCTATTCCATCGTGGTCGGTGTGACCGGATTGATTCTCTCGGTTTTGTCGTATCTGGTTCTCCACGATATGGTTCGTGCGGAACCGCTGTTTGATAAGGTATGTACGTTCCTCATTATCCAGATGGTGTTGGAGGCGGTGGAGTTTTTCTGGGACGCTTCGATTGTCAGCCTTGCAAAGTCGGTTATTTCCATCCTGTTCTCTTACAACTATTGTATGGCGTTGAGGGATTTGTGCCTGCCGGATTGCGGCAGGGAGGCAGACCAGTGGAGCCTCTGCTGGAAACTTATGGTTGCCGAGATGATTGCGGCATTCGTTGTCGGATTGGCAGCGGTATTCCGTCTGACAAACTTGCAGACGATATCCGATGTCGGTCCTGCCCTCAGATCTTACCAGTTTCTCCTTGTCATCGTCTATGTGTTGGCTCTTGTGATGACAATTGTTGAGCTTGTATTCCTAAACAACACGAAGAAGGCCTTGAGCAAATTCTGACTTTTTCCGGGGGCGTTCTGCCCCCGGATTTCCAAATAATAACACGGAGGTATTGCCATGATTTGTCCTAATTGCGGTGCTTATGTTTCCAACGGAACCACGAGATGCAGCGTTTGCGGCGAGACCGTGAACGGAACGGCGTCGAATGTACAGAATACGCCGTACGGAAATGTTTTTTCCGATCTTTCACAAGACAATTCCCCCTGGAGCGGATACTATCGAAAGATGGCCGAGCCCATCGAAAAAATGGCGTTTTGGAAAAAGGTTGCCTTAATTTTGACGGCCGCAACTTTGTTCCTTTATCTCATGGTTCGCGGCTCGATGTCTTTGGCAACGCTCAGCCTTTTTGCATTGCTTTCGCTTCCGATTACGATAGGTCTTATTGTTGCGGCAATTGCCCACTTTGTTTACATCTACAAGCTGGGTGCATTTTGCGACAAGTTTACATCGGCATTTATCGGTTATATTGTTGCGGAGATTGCAGCGGTTATCGGCGATGTGGTGAAACGAAGCGGCGGTTCCGATTCGGTTTGGAACCTTGTCAAAGGCGTTGCGGAGATTGCTGCGATGTATTTCCTTTACAAGGGCTTCCAGGAAATCTGCAACCGCGCCGAATTGCCTGAGTATGCCGCAGAGTGGAAGAGACTGTTCGGAATCAACGTGGGGCTTCTTGTGGTGGCCCTTGTCGGCACCATTGCAAGCGCGATTGTTTCCATTGCCCTCAAGAACGCCGCGGCAATCTTGCTGTTTGCCATCGGCATCCTTGTATGCGAGATTGTAGTTTATATTCTTGAGATTCGTCTTCTGAATAAGACAGCCGAGCGCCTACGCATGTTGTAGGCGGCTTGAAAGGGGCGGGGGTAGTTTATGCAGGATATTGAAGATGTGGTTGAGGAGTCGGAGGAAACTGCGGCTCCGGAGGAAGTGAAGGAGCCCGATTACCGGGGCTTTGCGAACTCCGCGGAAGGGTTGTCCTTGTACAAAACGGTGATTGCCGTCGCTCTCTTTGTGTATCTGGCGTTTTCACACAGCAGCCTTGTTCCGGTACAGATGGCGGCAGGCATTGCCTTGCTTCTCTCGGGACTGCTTTTGCTGGTGAATTTAGCACGGATGGGAGAGTGCTCCGGCAAATTCACGGTTGCATTTGCTGTGTCCGTCGGCACAATATTCTTTTTGCTGGTCGTAAATAACAAAAGCCTCTCGGATTACCGCTTTTTGCTGGATCTGGTGATTGCCTATTTTCTGTACGACGGCATGGAGGATATCTGTGAACAGGCGAAGGAGGAAGAGCTGACGCTCGCCTGGAGAAGGCAGTTTTTTCTCGCCCTCGGGCTGGCGCTTACGCCGGAGATTATCCAATTTCTGCTGGACGGCTTCTTCCCGGGGATCAATCTGAGCCTGATTACGGGGATTCTCGCAGGCATCGGTTCCTGGGCGGCATGGATTCTTTGCATACGCCTTTTGAATCGCACTGCGAAAACCATAAAGTTTCATCACTGTTCGGAATATGCAGATGAAGCGAAACAAACGGATGAACTTGAAGATGTTGAGGAAAACGGAGAGTCGGTGTAAACCGGCTCTCTTTTTTGTGCCGCAAGGTGCCTTTTCGGAACCGTCCCCGGGACGGCTTTTTTTGCTTGTGAAAATGCGGTATTCATGGTACAATAAGACGACTATGGGCAGGCGGGAAAGCCTGCACGGCAAATGCACTGACAGTCGGGAGACAGACATATGGACAGGGACACGAATGAGAGGAAGAAAAGCGGTGCGGAACACAGCGCGGTAACCGGGGAGACCGGGGTCGCTGCGGAGGGCGTCCGCATCAACAAATATCTGAGCGAGGCGGGCATCTGTTCCCGCCGTGAAGCGGACCGCATGGTGGAGGCCGGCGAGGTTACCATCGACGGTGTTAAGGCGAAGGCCGGCGACCGCGTGATGCCGGGGCAGAAGGTGGTTGTCGCCGGGAAGACGGCAGCAAAGGAGCAGGAGGACATTCTGCTTGCATGTTATAAGCCCAAGGGCATCGAGTGTACCTCCGACCGGACCAATCCGGACAACATCATCGATTTTCTGCACTACGGAAAGCGAATCTACACCATCGGGAGACTCGATAAAAACTCCAGCGGTCTGATTCTTTTGACAAACAACGGAGACCTGGCGTACCGCATCGCAAAAGCGGGGGACCGCCACGAGAAGGAATACTTAGTCGCCGTGGATAAGCCCATCACGGAGGAGTTTCTGACCGGCATGGCGAAGGGCGTTCCGATTCTCGGGACCGTCACGGCACCGGCGCGGATCCGCATGACCGGTGAGACCACCTTTGACATCATTCTGATTCAGGGAATGAACCGGCAGATTCGAAGAATGTGCGAGTACTTCGGGTACCGCGTGAGAAACTTAAAGCGCATCCGCGTGATGAATATCTCCCTCGGAAATCTCGCCCGCGGTCAATACCGCGAGGTCACGCCGGAGGAGAGAAAAGAATTGTACCGGCTGCTGTAGCTTGCGGCCGCGAAAACAAGGCAACGGAAAACAACAATCAGGACTGGATTCATGGACAAGATAGAGAGAATACGGGAATTGACGGCGATTCTCGACCGTGCAGCATACGTGTACGAGCAGGAAGACCGCGAGATCATGAGCAATCATGAGTATGATGCGCTGTATGACGAGCTGCGGGCCCTGGAGCAGGAGACGGGCTTTGTCATGGCCAATTCGCCCACACAGCGCGCCGGCTACGAGGTGCTTTCGGAGCTTCCGAAGGAGCGCCACGAATCGCCGATGCTTTCGCTCGACAAGACAAAAGAAGTGGAGGCCCTTGCCGACTTCCTCGGGGAGCATGAGGGCATGCTTTCCTGGAAGATGGACGGCCTTACCATTGTGCTTACATACCGCGGCGGCGAGCTTGTGAAGGCCGTCACCAGAGGCAACGGCGAGATCGGCGAGGTCATCACGAACAATGCCAAAGTGTTTAAGAATATTCCGCTGCGCATCGCCTTTACGGGAGAGCTTGTGCTCCGCGGAGAGGCGGTGATCCGCTACAGTGACTTTGAGGAGATCAACGCGCGGATTGAGCGCGATGAGGACCGGTACAAAAACCCGCGCAACCTCTGCAGCGGCACGGTGCGGCAGTTGAACAACGAGATTACCGCACAGAGAAGTGTGTATTGCTTCCCGTTTACGCTCATCTCCATGGACGGCGAGGCGGGATTTGCCACGCGGCACGAACAGATGGAATACCTTGCGAGACTCGGCTTTACGCCGGTGGAGTACCGCATGGTCACAAAAGAGACCATCGCAGACGACGTCAAATGGTTCGCAAGTCGCATTGAGAAGAATGATTTCCCCTCGGACGGGCTGGTGCTTTGTTACGACGATATCGCATACGGCAATTCCTTAGGGCGCACCGCGAAGTTCCCGAGGGATGCCATCGCCTTTAAGTGGCGCGACGAGATCCGGCAGACGACTCTCTTAGCCATCGAGTGGAGTCCGTCCCGCACGGGCCTTTTGAATCCGGTAGCCATCTTTGCACCGGTGGAGCTTGAGGGAACGACCGTACAGCGGGCGAGCGTTCACAACGTAAGTATCGTTGAGGAACTGGCGCTTGGCATCGGCGATACCGTCGATGTCTACAAGGCCAATATGATTATTCCGCAAATTTCCGAGAACCACACAAGAAGCGGCAATACGGCCGTGATGGACGGAATGCCGTGCGTTACGGGGAACGTAGGACTTCGCAGCTGTAACTGCAATGTGCCGGACGTCTGTCCGGTGTGCGGCGGCCCCACGGAAGTGCGAATGCTGAATGAGGCGAAGACACTGTACTGTACGAATCCGGACTGCACGGCCAAGAAGGTCGGCATGTTCGAGCATATGGTGCAGCGCGACGCCCTGAATATCGAAGGACTCTCGGAGGCGACGCTTGAGAAGCTGATCGGTCTCGGAATCGTTCATAAGCCCGCGGATCTGTTCCGACTTGCGGAGCATCGGGAAGTCTTCACCCAGATGGAAGGCTTTGGCGACAAATCCTTCGAAAACCTGCTGGCAGCCTGCGATAAGGCGCGGACCGTGTCCATGCCGAAGTTTTTGTACAGTCTCGGCATCCCGGGAATCGGGCTGGCCAACGCCAAGCTCATTTGCCGCGAATTCGGGTACGATTGGGAAAAAGTTGCCGATGCATCCTTTGAGGACCTGTGTGCGGTTTCGGGTCTCGGTGAAGTGCTCGCAGGGAATTATACGAGATTTATGGCAGATGCGAAGAACCGCGCCATGATTGACGACCTTCTTTCGGAAATCACCTTTGAGGCGGTGGAGCAGACGAAGCAGTCGGCAATCACCGGGAAGACCTTCGTGATTACCGGAAGCGTGATGCATTTTCCGAACCGCGACGCGGTGAAGGACTATATCGAGAGCTTCGGCGGCAAGGTTGCGGGGTCGGTTTCCGCGAAGACGGATTATCTCATCAACAACGATACCCAGAGCAATTCGACAAAGAATAAAAAAGCCAAGGAGCTGGGAATTCCGATTATTTCGGAGGAGGATTTTCTGGCCCTTGCAGGAGAATAGAAAAATCTTACCGCAGGTTGCGGGGAGAAACGGAGGCGATAAAGCATGCCTATTAAGGTAGCAAACGATCTGCCGGCACGGAAGCTGCTGGTGGAGGAAAACATTTTCGTAATGGATGAAAATCGCGCGACGACACAGGACATTCGTCCGCTGTCCATCGCGATTCTCAATCTGATGCCGTTAAAGGAGGACACGGAGCTCCAATTGATGCGAAGTCTCTCCAATACGCCGCTGCAGATTGATATCACGTTTCTGACAACGGCTTCCTACACAGGGAAGAACACGGCGAAGAATCATCTCGATCAGTTTTATCTGACCTTTGAGGATGTGAAAAACCGCCGATTCGACGGCTTGATCATCACCGGCGCTCCGGTGGAGCAGATGGAGTTTACGGAGGTCGCGTACTGGGACGAGCTTACGCAGATTATGGAGTGGAGCAAGACGCATGTCACAAGCACCTTCCACATCTGCTGGGGCGCGCAGGCGGCGCTCTTTTACCACTACGGAATCCGGAAGATTCCGCTTGAGCACAAGATGTTCGGCTTGTTCCGGCATCGCGTAATGAACCGGAGAGAACCTCTTGTACGCGGCTTTGACGATGAATTTTACATGCCGCATTCGCGCCATACCACCGTGGATCCGGAGGATATCCGCAGAAATCCCGAGCTCACCATCATGGCGGAGTCGGATGAGGCCGGCGTGCTGCTGGTGATGGCGAAGGAAGGACGTCAGATTTTTGTTCTCGGACACCCCGAGTACGACCGTGTGACTCTCGACAAGGAGTACAAGAGAGATCTTGCCAAAAACCTTCCGATTGATCTCCCGAAGAATTACTATCCGGACGATGACTGTGAAAAACGACCGCTTCTTCTGTGGCGCGGCCATGCGAATACCCTCTATACCAACTGGCTGAATTACTATTGTTATCAGCTGACTCCGTACGATTGGACGCTGTGATTTACCAAAGGGTATCGCAAGATTTCGAACCAAAGCTATTCGAAGGTGAGGAGACGCAATGTATCCGTTGATTGTGATTCAGATGCTCGGAGGACTGGCACTGTTTTTGTACGGCATGCGGTTGATGAGCAACAGCCTCAGGGAGAGTTCTTCCGGTAAATTGAAGTCGATGATGGAGAAGGTGACGGGCAATCCGTTCAAGGCATTCCTTCTGGGCTTGATCGTGACAGCCGTCATTCAGTCCTCGACGGCGACGATTGTCATCACCTCCGGTCTTGTGGCCGGCGGGATTATTACGATGCATCAGTCCCTCGGCATCATTGTCGGAGCGAATGTCGGAACGACCGTGACCGGTCAGATTGTCCGGTTGATTGACTTAAACTCCGATTCTTCCTCCTGGCTTCAGTATCTGAAGCCGTCGACGCTCGCGCCTGTCGCGCTGATTGTCGGAATCGTTCTTTTAATGTTTATCCGTATCCGCCGTTCCGACGCCATCGGAAACGTCGCGATGGGCTTCGGTATTCTTTTTACCGGCCTTATGAATATGTCCAACGCGGTAAATGAGCTCTCGTCCTCCGGAATCATTGAGCATGTATTTGCCGGAATCGGACGAAACCCCGTGCTCGGGTATCTGGGCGGTGCAGGCGTAGCGTTTCTGCTGCAGAGTTCGTCGTCATCCGTGGCAATCTTACAGACGATGGCGGCCAATACCTTTATTTCCTTCGGCGTCGTCTATGTCGTCATTGTCGGCATTTACCTCGGCGACTGCCTGACAACGGGCATCGTCTGCAGTATCGGCGCGAAGGCCGACGCAAAGAGAGTCGGCGTCATCAATATTCTGTATAACCTCAGCAAATCGTTAATCGTTCTGGTTGCAGTCAACCTTCTGCATGCCTTCGGCGTGATCGACCGGCTTTGGGAAAGCGGCATGACCGCAGGTACCATCGCCAATGCCAATACGGTGTTCAATCTCGGTTGCGCAATCCTTCTGCTTCCGCTTGTGAACGTCTACGAGAGGCTTTCCAAGCGCATTGTAAAGGACAAGAGCGAAGAGAAGGTCGCAATCCCCGAGTTCAATGCCTTAAACCCCGTCTTTTACCAGACGCCGGCCCTTGCCTTTAACAGCTGTTACAACGCCCTGAAGCTCATGCTTCAGAAGTCGCTTTCCAACATCAACCTGGCATTTTCGCTGCTGCAAAACTATGACCGCAACAGCAAGGTGCAGATCGACAACGACGAGGACGTCATTGACTCCTTGGCGGACGGCGTCAGCAACTATCTGGTGCAGTTGTCGCCGCATCTTAAGGAGGAACTCCACATACGTATTCTCGACCAGTATTATAAGCTTGTCGGAGAGTTTGAACACATGGGCGACCACGCTTTTAACATCTCCGAGACCGCAAAGCGGTTGGATGCCGAGGGGGTCCATTTTTCGAAGGCGGCGCAGCAGGAGCTCGCTGTCTCAAGAGAGCTGCTCGACCGGCTCCTAAGCGCGACGGTGAAAGCGTTCGAGGATCGCGATATCGCTTCGGCGGAGGCAATCGAACCGCTTGAAGAGGTTATGGACGACATGATCAATGCCCTAAGCGACAACCACATGCAGCGTCTTCGCGAAGGCAAATGCTCCGTGAATGCGGGAACCGGACTGCTCGATGTGCTCACGCATTTTTCGCGCATCGCGGACACCTGCTCAAACGTCGGCGTCGCGGTTCTCACGCGCGTCAACCCCGAGATTGCGAATCGCGCGCACAACTACGTGACACAGCTGCATCTGGGACACAACGACGATTACAACAAGGCATATCATGCAGCGCATGACGTTTACTTTGAGAAACTCGGAAGGGCGCAGCGATCGGCACTCGGCGAGGCCAGTGAGGGACAGCTTTCGCTGCAGGACATTCCCGGGGCGCCGTCCGGCAAATAGGACTGGAATGGTTTTTGTGTGTTTGACAAGTATTGGGAAACTGTGAGAAGGAGTCGAATCGATGATTACGGAGAAGAAAAGCACGATCACGTACCGCAAATGGGATAACGGCGCGATGCGTGAGTTTTCCGAGGAAGTTACGGTTGTCCGCATGGACAACGGGGCAATCACCTATGCCTGCGGAATCACGCAGGAGGGGTACCTTCTGCATTGCTATTTCGGCGCTGCCATCGGCGACGATGATATTTCCTACCTGATGCGCCTTTCAGACCATCCGTTTACGCCGAACGGAAACAACCGCGACCGCCTGATTTTCATGGACTCGCGGCTTTTCGAGTTTCCCTGCCACGGCACCGGCGATTACCGGGAGCCGTGCTTAATGGTTCTGGACGAGGACGGTATGTCCACCTGCGACCTTCGCGTCACGGGGTATCGCACGGTGAAGGGGAAGCCTGCGCTCAAGCAAAAGGGTGTCAGCGTGATTCCCGCAACGTATGCTGCGAAGGATGAGGCGGAGACGCTGGTGATCACCTTAGAGGATGCGCATCTCGACCTCACAGCGGAGCTTACGTATACGATGTTTACGGGACTTCCGGTGGTTACGCGAAGCGCCCGCGTCATCAACCACGGATACAATGAATTTCGCATCCAGCGGCTTTTGTCCGGATGCGTGGAGTGGGATCACAGCGCATTTGACATGATTACGTTGAACGGCACCTGGGCGAGAGAGCGCGCGGTTTCGCGGGTTGCCCTCCATAGCGGAAAGCAGTCCGTAGACAGCAAGCGCGGCATTTCCTCCCACCAGCACAATCCCTTCGCTGCGCTTGTGTCGCACGATGCGTCGGAGGAGAGCGGTGAGGCCTACGGCTTCAACCTTGTATACAGCGGCAATTTCCTTGCGGAGGCCGAGGTGGCGACCAGCGGCTTTACGCGCTTTGTCATGGGCATCAATCCCTTTGATTTCTCGTGGCTTCTGCGCCCGGAGGAGGACCTCACGGCGCCGGAGCTTGTGATGGTATATTCCGACAAAGGCATCGGCGCCATGTCCCGCACCTTCCATGACCTCTATCGCGGACATCTGATCCGCGGGCAGTGGAAGGATAAGATGCGCCCGGTTCTCATCAACAACTGGGAGGCAACGTATTTCAACTTCGACGAAGAGAAGCTTTATGCGATTGCAAAGACCGCCTCGGAGAAGGGCATCGAGATGCTTGTGCTGGACGACGGGTGGTTCGGAAAGCGCAACTACGACGATTGTTCCCTCGGGGACTGGGTGGTCAATGAGGAGAAGCTGAAGGGCGGCCTGAAGCCCTTAGTGGACCGCATCAATGCCCTGGGCATGAAGTTCGGTCTTTGGTTTGAGCCGGAGATGGTAAGCCCCGACAGCGACCTCTACCGCGCGCATCCCGAGTGGGCAATTCAGATTATCGGCCGCGACATGACGCAGGCCCGCGAGCAATACGTCCTCGACTACAGCAATCCGGAAGTTCGGGAGTACGTCTACGGACAGATTCGAGCGATTCTCGATTCCGCCAACGTGGAATACATCAAATGGGACATGAACCGCGCGCTCTCGGAAGTCGGCTCCACGTCCTTACCGAGAAAGCGGCAGCGGGAGCTTTGGCACCGGTATGTACTCGGCGTCTACGAGGTGATGGACCGCCTGACGACGGACTATCCGTACTTATTGCTTGAGAACTGCTCCAGCGGCGGGGCGCGCTTTGACCCGGGTATGCTTTACTTTTCGCCGCAGATCTGGACGTCGGATGACACTGACGCCATCGAGCGCATAAAGATTCAATACGGCACCAGCCTTTGCTATCCGGCTTCGGCCATGGGTGCCCACGTGTCCGACTGCCCGAACCACATTCTCGGGCGGACGACGCCGTTCGCCACCCGCGGTGACGTGGCTTTGGTGGGGACGTTTGGCTACGAGCTCGATGTGACGCGCATCCCTGAGGAGGACCGCGAGGCAATCCCCGGACAGATTGCGAAGTTTAAAAAATTCAATCCCTTGGTCCGCACCGGCGACTGGTACCGCCTCGGAAACCCTTTCGAGGACGATTCCTTTGACGCCTGGATGTTTGTTGCCAAAGACCGCTCGGAGGCGGTGTTTACGTTCGTACAGATTCTGAACCGTCCTTCCACGCCCTCGCGCCGGATTCTTCTTCGCGGCCTTGACCCTAAGAAAGTTTACCGAAACGAGGACACCGGGGAAATCCGTCTCGGGGAGACCTGGATGAAGGGCGGCGTCATCGTCGGCGCCCAGGGCGATTTCGCAAGCCGCACGATGCATTTTACGGTCTGCTAGAAGCGGCATCGGGAGAACGGAGGTCTTTTCATGGAAGTGATCAAACCTTATAAGAGAGGGTGCGGATATTCCTATGCGCTCGGTGCATTTCCGACGTTTGAGCTTCTTCGAAAGCGCCCAGCGTGCGCCATCGGGGTGTTTGTCCACAGCACGTTTCCCGAGAGGGAGAAGGTGGAGTCGCTGTGCGCAGAGCACGGGATTCCGGTGTGGAACAACGACAAGGCCATCGCCCGCTTAAGCGACAAGGAAAATGTTTTTGTCATCGGTGTGTTCCGCACCTTTACGGACCGGCTTAATCCGGAGGTGCCGCATCTGATGCTTGTAAATCCCTCCAACATGGGCAACATGGGAACCATCTTGCGGTCCTGCCTTGCCTTCGGAATCCACGATGTTGCGGTCATCGCACCGGGCGTCGACTGGATGAACCCGAAGGTGGTGCGCGCGTCCATGGGGGCGGTGTTCTCCCTGCGAATCGCTTTGTACGACTCCTTCGAGGAGTACGTAAGCTTCGCTTCCGGCAAGGGAAGGGAGTATTTTCCGTTTATGCTTAACGGCGGGGCGGAGGTTTCGCCGGCGGAGTGCTTTAAGCCCGATTTGTACACGTTAATCTTCGGAAACGAGGCCACGGGCCTTCCCGCAGAGTATGCGGAGGTGGGCACGGTCATCAAGATTCCGCAGTCGGAGGAAGTGGACTCGCTGAACCTGACCATTGCCGTGGGCATCGGTTTGTTCTGCTTTCGGAAGCAATAGCGAAAAATGTTGTTGACATTTCCCTTTTCGCCGTGTATACTTGCGAAGGTGTTAAGAAAATTGCTTTACACCTCGTCGGTTTTTTTGTGCAGGAGTTGAGATGTGAGTACGGGAAATGAAAACAAAATCTGCGCGAAGAAGGCAGACGCAAAGGACTGGCTTGCGGAAGCAGCCCACCTTTCGGTTTACTATGAGTATTACGGAGCGCTGTTGCCGGAGAAGCAACGGCTGATTTTCGAGGATTATATTGCGAACGACATGTCGCTTTCGGAGATTTCCAAGGAGTACGGTTTGAGCCGGCAGGGAGTGTATGACGCGGTTCGCCGGTGCGGCGCAAAATTGTATGAATATGAGGAGAAGCTTCGGCTTGCGGAACGGTTCCACGGGCTGGAGGAGCAGGCGGAACAGATTCGGAACGAGGCTGCCGGAATAGCGGCCGACGCGAAGGATTCGCAGACCGGGGAGACCGCGAATAAGCTTGCTGCGCTTGCGCAGGAGCTGTGGGAGCGCCTGCAGTAAGGAGTTTTGGGAATGGCATTTGAAAATCTTTCCGATAAATTGCAAAACGTCTTCAAACGCCTTCGCGGAAAGGGCCGCCTCTCGGAAAATGATGTAAAAGAGGCGATGCGCGAGGTAAAGCTTGCGCTGTTGGAGGCCGATGTAAACTTTAAAGTCGTAAAACAGTTCATCGCTTCGGTCACGGAGCGTGCGGTAGGCCAGGATGTTCTCAACAGCCTGACTCCCGGACAGATGGTCATCAAGATTGTGAACGAAGAGATGATTTCCCTCATGGGAGATTCCACCACGGAGATCACCATGGTTTCCGGCGGCCCCACCGTCATTTTGATGTGCGGTCTGCAGGGTGCCGGCAAAACCACCATGTGCGCAAAGCTGGCCGGCAAATTCAAGAGCCAGGGAAGACGCCCCCTCTTGGTTGCCTGCGACATTTACCGCCCGGCGGCCATCGACCAGTTGACGGTCAACGGAAATAAGGTGGGTGTGCCTGTATTTTCCATGGGAACGGGCAACAGCGCCGTGAACATTGCAAAGGCTGCCATGGAGCACGCCCGCAAGGAAGACAACAACGTCGTCATCATCGATACCGCAGGTCGTCTGCACATCGATGAGGACCTGATGAAAGAGCTTCGGGACATCAAGGATGCGGTGGGTGTTCATCATACCGTCTTAACGGTGGATGCCATGACCGGTCAGGATGTTTTGAATGTGGCTACTACATTTGAGGAGAAAATCGGAATCACCGGCGTTATCCTCACCAAGCTCGACGGCGACACCAGAGGCGGTGCTGCATTGTCTCTCCGCGCCGTGACCGGAAAGCCGATTCTCTATGTCGGTACCGGTGAGAAGCTTACTGATATTGAACAGTTCTATCCGGACCGTATGGCGTCCCGTATCCTGGGCATGGGCGATGTGTTGTCCCTCATCGACAAGGTACAGGCGGAGGTTACGGAGGAGCAGGCCCGCGAGATGGAGAAGAAGCTCCGCCGCGCGGAATTCAACTTCGAGGACTTCTACGACCAGATTCAGCAGATGAAGAAGATGGGCGGCATCAAGAGCATCCTCGGCATGCTTCCGGGTGCAGGACAGCTTCGGGACCTTGAGATTGACGACGACGCCTTCAAGCAGACGGAGGCCATGATCAATTCCATGACCCGCAAGGAACGCTTGAATCCCGACATCATCACGCCGCCGCGCAAGCGCCGTATCGCTGCGGGCGCCGGTGTGGACATCTCCGAGGTCAACAAGCTGATGAAGCAGTTTGAGCAGTCCAAGAAGATGATGAAGCAGATGTCCGGCATGATGGGCGGCAAGAAGGGCAAGCGCTTCGGCATGAAGCTGCCGTTCGGTTTATAAGTTTGATATACGTGGCTTCGGCCATTTATATAGGGGCGGATGCCCTGTGATATGGATTACACTAAGGAGGTGAATATAATGGCAGTAAAGATTCGTTTGAGAAGAATGGGACAGAAGCATGCTCCGTTCTACAGAGTTATCGTTGCAGATGAGAGATCGCCGAGAGACGGCCGTTTCATCGATGAGATCGGAACGTATGATCCCACGAAGGAGCCGATGGCATTCAGCGTTGATGAGGAAGCTGCGAAGAAGTGGCTTGCAAGCGGCGCTCAGCCTACGGAGACCGTTGCCAGATTGTTCAAGCAGGCTGGGATTTCCAAGTGATCGGGGGGTGCGCAATGAAAGAACTCGTGGAAGTGATTGCCAAGTCCTTGGTTACTTGTCCTGACCAGGTGGTTGTCACGGAGACCGTAAACGGCAACAACGTCGTGATCACCCTTCAGGTTGCGCCTGACGATATGGGTAAAGTTATCGGCAAGCAGGGCCGCATCGCCAAAGCAATCCGCACGGTAGTGAAGGTTGCTGCAGTGAAAGAGGACAAGAAAGTTGTTGTGGACATTCTGCAATAAGAACCGGGCTGTTGTGAAGAGCAACAGCCTTTTTCTTCCCTTTGCAGGATGCGTTTCGTAAAGGAGTTTTATGGATCTTTCGGATATGCTGCGGGTGGGCATCGTAATCAATACCCACGGAATCCGCGGCGAAGTGAAATTGTGGCCGACGACGGACGATGTGAACCGCTTTCACAAGGGGCTTGTTCTGTACCTCGACGCAAAGGAGGGGGCGAAGCAGGTCACGGTTTCGTCGGTGAAGTTTTTTAAGAATCTCGTCATCCTGAAGTTTGAGGGAATCGATTCGATCAATGATATCGAGCGCTACAAAGGATGCGATTTGTATGTCTCCCGCGAGGATGCGATTCCCCTTGCGGAGGGCGAATACTACGTCTGCGACCTCGTCGGGTGCGATGTGGTTGAGGAGGACGGAACCCGCGTCGGGACATTGACGGACGTGATGACCACCGGCGCCAATGATGTGTACGTGGTGACCACGGACGCGAAGAAGGAGGTCCTTCTCCCCGTGATTCCCGACTGCATCAAGAAGGTGGACATTGCTGCGAAGACAGTCACGGTATATTTGATGCCGGGGCTTATGTGAGTTGAGTGAGAGGTGCCGCGATGAAGTTTCATGTGATGACACTGTTTCCCGAGATGATTGAGCAGGGGCTGCACACAAGCATCCTCGGCCGGGCCATGGACGCCGGAATCATCTCGCTTTCCACGGTCAACATCCGGGATTACTCGGAGGATAAGCACCGCCATGTGGACGACTACCCCTACGGCGGCGGCGCGGGCATGGTGATGGCGGCGGAGCCAATCGCCAAATGCTACGAGGACATCTGCGCCGGCGGCCCGAAGAAACGCCTGATTTATCTGACGCCCTGGGGACGTGTCTTCAACCAGGACATGGCCAAGGAGCTTGCAAAGGAAGAGGAGCTTGTGTTCTTGTGCGGCCACTACGAGGGCGTGGACGAGCGCGTGCTTTCCCGATATGTGACCGACCCGGTCTCCATCGGCGACTATGTGCTCTCCGGCGGGGAACTTCCGGCGATGGTGATGATTGACGCCATTGCCCGCATGGTTCCCGGGGTTCTCACAAACGAGGAGAGCGGCGAGACCGAGAGTTTTGAAAACAATCTTCTGGAATACCCGCAGTACACAAGGCCCGAGGTGTGGCGAGGCGAGGCGGTTCCCGAGGTTCTCTTAAGCGGTCACCACGCAAATGTGGACCGCTGGAGGACGGAGCGTTCCATTGACCGGACCCTTATGTACCGGCCGGAGCTGTTAGCGGGAGCGGTTCTCGATAAGAAAGCGAAGAAGTATTACAACGAGGCTTTGGCGGCGCAGAAAAGGGCCGATGACGAAGCGTCGAAAAATGAAAAATAGTGCTTGCATTTTCCGAAAGGATATGGTATATTTGGTACCCGTGAGACGCGATGTTCCGCTGTGCCGATGAGCGGCAGTATGAAGACCGCAGGATATAGAAGGAGGTCATAACAATGACAGATATGGAGTACATGGCTTCTCTTGCAAAAGAGAACATGAAGGAAACTGTTGATTCCTTCGCAGTCGGTGATACGGTTCGCGTATTGTCGAAGGTAAAGGAAGGAAACCGCGAGCGTACCCAGGCATTTGAGGGTGTGGTCGTAAAGAGACAGAACGGCGGTGTACACGAGACGTTCACGGTTCGCAAGAACTCGAACGGCTGCGGTGTTGAGAAGACCTGGCCGTTGCATTCCCCGATCCTTGAGAGCATCACCGTGATCCGTCGCGGTAAGGTTCGCCGTGCAAAGCTCACGTACCTGCGTGAGAGAACCGGCAAGGCTGCCAAGGTTAAGGAAGTTCTTAGATAAGAAAAAAACAGGGACGCGTCCGGGAATTCCCGGGCGCGTTTTTCTTTTTGCGCGAATTCGGAAAATACCGTGTTTTCTTCGTGTATTCTGCGGCGTTTGCTTGAATAATCGGACGCAATTTGATATACTTAACTATGTATGCAAACTTGCTGTTTCAAAAGGCGGAGAAATCCGCCTGCGGAGGGAGAACGTGGCTGAGCGATACGATTATACACATGCGGAACAAAAAGAGCGGATTCTGAAGATTTGCCTTTCCGTGAGCATCTGGGTGGTGTCCGTAGCGGCGGTTATCGCATTTGCCTGGCTGGTCATTAAACTCACGGTTTTGAAGACCACGGTGGTGGACGCTTCCATGGAGCCGACCCTCATGGAAGGGGATTCTGTCATCATCGACACCTTTACCTACCGCATCCGTTCTCCGAAGCGGAACGAGGTAATCGTGTTCCAGCAGGGAGACAGCGAGCACTGCTTTTATAACATCAAACGGGTCATCGGGCTTCCGGGGGAAAAGCTCCGCATCTCGGAGGGAATCGTGTATATAAACGGCGAGCCGCTTACGGAATTTGCCAACGTGGACACCGTGATTCTGCCGGGTCTTGCCAACTATGAGATCACCCTCGGCGAGGACGAGTATTTCGTTCTCGGCGACTCCCGCAACAACTCCGAGGACAGCCGCTATGCCACCATCGGCAACGTGAAGAAGAGCGACATCATCGGCCGTGCGTGGATTCGCACCAACAAATTCGGTTTTATCAACAGCCTTAACAAGAAGAGTGATGAGTAACATGGAAGTAATCTTTAAGTACGGAAAATGCGTCTTTACCAAGCCGGATGCGACAGATGTCGATGCCATGGTTGAGATGATGAATAATGACAGGATAACCTCCATGCTGTTTACCCGAAAAAGAGTAATTACGCGTGAGATGGAAATGGAATGGATCAACGCGCATCAGGAGGATAATAATTTTTCGGCGTATGACAGTGAAACACTGGAATACATCGGAAATTGCGGATTTAATGAAATTGAAGACAACCGGGGCGAAATCGGTCTCACGATTCGCGAAGCCATGCAGGGAAAACACTATGCAAAAGATATCATCAACGGGCTGACGGAGTACGGTTTTACCGTGTTGGGGCTGGATGAAATTTATTCCATTGTATTTTCCGACAATGTCAGATCCGTCAATTGCATGGTTCAGCTTGGTTTTACGGAGTATCACAGAGACAAGAATGTAATTGAAAGAAACGGAAATCAGGTAGATGATGTTTATTTCTGCAAAAAGAGACAGGGATTATAAATGAGTGAACAGGAAAAGTTGACACAGACGAATATCAACTGGTATCCCGGGCATATGGCGAAGGCGAAGCGACTGATGCTCGAGGACATGAAGATCATCGACGTGGTCGTGGAGCTTGTGGACGCCAGAATTCCCTTCAGCAGTAAAAACCCCGACATCGACTCGATTGCGGGGGGCAAGTCGCGGGTTATCCTGCTGAATAAGGCTGACATGGCGGATGCGGCGGCGACGACGCTTTGGAAGGAGTACTACGAGAAGCTCGGGTACACCGTTGCCGCGATTAACGCAAGAAGCGGAAGCGGACTGCGTGCCGTGACGGACGCCATCCAGACCGCCTGCCGCGAGAAGATTGAGCGGGACCGCGCAAGGGGCATCCAGAACCGTCCGCTGCGGGCCATGATTGTGGGAATTCCGAATGTCGGCAAATCCACCTTCATCAACAGCTTCGCCGGCAAAGCCGTTGCCAAGACCGGCAACAAACCGGGTGTAACCAAGGGAAAACAGTGGATCCGCCTGAACAAATCGGTGGAGCTTCTGGACACGCCGGGGATCCTTTGGCCGAAGATTGAGAGCCAGCTTGTAGCCCGGAGAATCGCCTGGATCGGTTCCATCAACGACCAGATTCTGATTACCACGGAGCTTGCGGAACTGCTCCTGGTCTTTATCAAGGACCGGTATCCGGGAATGCTTTCGGAGCACTACGGAATCGATGAGTCCACGGAAGGGTGCGAGCATCCGGGAGCAGAGCTTCTCTCGCGGGTTGCCGTTCGGCGCGGATGCCTGAAAAAGGGCGGAGAGACCGATCTGGAGCGGGCTGCGAACATCGTGACGGATGAGTTCCGAAACGTGAAAATCGGGCAGATTTCCCTGGAGATTCCCGCCGATATCGCAAGCTATACGAAGAAATAACGAAACCTGTACGAGGTGTGATATGGAATCCGTTTCACAAATCAGAGACCGCATCAAAATATGCCCTGAAGAAGAGCTTGCGAAGCTTTTGGCGGAGTATGAGGCCGACGGCAGAGACGGTGTACAGAAGCTTCTTGCCACCGGCAAAAAACGCCTTGCAGCCTACGAGAAGGAGTTGGCGCGCACGGAGGAGATGTGGCATTATGAGCGGCTGTATCCGGACCGGGAGTACATCGGCGGCATCGACGAGGTCGGCCGCGGACCTCTGGCGGGACCGGTGGTGGCAGCCTGCGTGATTCTTCCCAAGGATTGCAACCTTTTGTATATCAACGACTCGAAGCAGCTGACTGAGAAAAAGCGCGAAGAGCTTTATGACCGCATCTTAGAGGAGGCGGTGGCCGTGGGAATCGGCAGTGTTTCCCACGAGGTGATTGACGAGATTAACATATTGCAGGCGACATTTGCCGCGATGCGGGAAGCCATCGGGAAGCTTTCGGTGACACCGGACCAGCTTTTGGTGGATGCAGTGCACATTCCGGGCATTGCGATTCCGCAGCGGGGCATTATCAAGGGAGATGCGCATTCCATCAGCATCGCCGCGGCCAGCATTGTTGCCAAGGTGACGAGGGACCGCTATATGGTGGAGATGGACGCGAAATACCCGGGGTATGGATTTGCCGGAAACAAGGGGTACGGATCCGCGGAACACATCGCGGCATTGCGCGAGAAGGGGCCGTGTGAGATTCACCGCAGAAGCTTTATCCACGCGTTCGTGTAATGCAACGGAAGCGCCCCCGGAGCCGCCTGTAAGTATCGGAGGACGGCATGAACAAACGGGCTGTGGGCTCGGGCACGGAAGAGCGCGCGGAGGAGTATCTGAAGGCGCAGGGGTACGAGCCGTTTACAAGAAATTACCGCTGCCGCGCCGGGGAGATTGACCTGGTTTTAAAGGACGGCGAATATCTTGTGTTCGCGGAGGTCAAATACCGCCGCACGGATTCCTACGGCCTTCCCGAGGAGGCTGTGGACGGGCGCAAGCAGGAGCGCATCCGCAGAGCCGCAGGGTGGTTTCTTAGGGAACACCGCCTAAGTCCCGAGACGCCGGTGCGTTTCGATGTCGTCGCCATGGATGCATACGAAATCCGGCTGTATAAAGATGCTTTTTAAAGAGATTCGGACGACTTTCGTCCGGCCTTAGCCTGTATACTGTAGAGAACGGAGGAATTCCGGTGGAAAACTACCGCATCACGGACCCGGATGATCTGGGTGTACGCGTAATCAAGTTCCCGGCGTTGGAAGCATTTGACGATGCTCTGTGCCACGCTTACTCCACCCGGTTCGGGGGCGTGAGCGAGGGTATCTATGCCTCGATGAACCTGGGCTTTAACCGGGGAGACGACCCCGAAAAGGTTCGCGAGAACTACCGGAGACTGTTCCGGAATCTTTCCGTTCCGGAGGGCTCCGCGGTGTTCACGAAGCAGACCCACTCGGTCAATGTGATCCGGGTCGGGGCTTCGGAATGCGGCATCGGAATTGAACGGGAAGTGCCCTATGACGAGGTGGACGGACTGGTCACCAACGAGTGCAACGTAACCCTGACGGTGTTCACTTCCGACTGCGTTCCGGTGTACCTCTACGACCCGAAGAAGCGGGCCATCGGCCTGTGCCACGCAGGGTGGCGCGGAACGGTGGGCGGCATTGCGAAAATCACCGTGGAGAAGCTTGCCGCGGAATACGGCTCGGACCCCGCGGACATCATCGCGGTAATCGGCCCCTCCATCGGCCCGGAGTGCTTTGAGGTCGGAGAGGAAGTCGCCGTTGTCTTTGATGAGGCCTATGGCGGGGCCGTGACAATCCGGCGGGAGGGAAGCAAGCCTCATGTGGACCTTTGGAAGGCAAATGCCCTTTCTCTGGCCGCAGCGGGCGTCCCGGAAGCGCAGATATACATTAGCGGTCTATGCACCATGTGCGAACCGGCCCTGCTGTTTTCCCACCGCGCGACGGCGGGGAAGCGGGGCAGCAATGCGGGCTTTTTAATGCTCCGCCCGCAGTAGCGAAGGATGAAACAGCGAAGGATAAGGAGGGGTAGATCGTGAATCATGAGCATTCCGTCATCGATGTCATTCCGGGAAGCCCCGCCTGGAAAGCGGGAATCCGCAAGGGAGACCGGCTTCTTCGCATGAACGGCCGCGAGGTTATCGATGTTTTGGACTTCCGTTTTGAGGAGGAAGAGAGAACAATCACCGTCACATACGTAAGGGATAACGAGCTTACGGACGTGACAATCCGCAAGGGCGAGTGCGAGGAACTCGGGCTTGTCTTCGCGGAATCGCTGATGGACGACTACCGTTCCTGCCGGAACGACTGCGTGTTCTGCTTCATCAGCCAGATGCCTCCGGGTATGCGCGAAACGCTGTATTTTAAGGACGACGACACGCGGCTTTCCTTTTTGCAGGGAAATTACGTGACCCTTACCAACGTTTCGAATGAGGAGCTTGAGCGGATCTGCTATTACAAGCTTTCTCCGATGAATATCTCGGTTCACACCACGAACCCGGAGCTTCGGTGTAAAATGCTGCACAACCGCTTTGCCGGGGAAATCATTAACAAGATGCGGCGACTAAAGGAAGCCGGCATCACCATGAACGGGCAGATTGTGCTGGTGCCCGAATATAACGACGGCGCGGAGTTGGAGCGCACCATCCACGACCTGACGGAGTTTCTGCCGAACCTCCAGAGCTTAAGCGTCGTGCCGGTGGGACTCACGAAATACAGGGAGCATTTGCCGAAGCTGCGGACCTTTACGAAGGAGGAGTCCCGGGAGGTCATCGGAATCATCGCCAAATGGCAGAAAATCTGTCTGGAGTACTTTGACACGCGGTTTGTGTTCGCTTCGGATGAGTGGTTCTTAACAGCCGGACTGCCGCTTCCCTCGGAGGATGAGTACGAGGGCTATCCGCAGATTGAAAACGGCGTCGGCATGGTAAGGTCCTTAACCGAGGAGGTCGCTTGGGAGCTGGAGGACCGGGAGGGCGATGACCGCCTGCACGAAGCGACGATTGCCACGGGCGTTTTGATTGCGCCGACCATCGAAAAATTGTGCGGGGAAGTGTGCAAAGTTTATCCGAACCTGCACGTTACCGTGGTGCCGATTATCAACCATTTCTTCGGGGAGACCATCACGGTTTCGGGGCTTTTGACCGGGAAGGATATCATCGAACAGCTGTCGGGCCGCGAGATTCGCGGCAAGCTGATTTTGCCGGAGAATCTGCTTCGGAGCGGAGAGGACGTTCTGCTGGATGACAAGACGGTCTCCGACATTGAAAATGCTTTACAAACACGGGTGCGTATAGTAAAATCTGAAGGATATGATTTTGTGGAATCCCTCGTGGAAGAAGGAGAGAACGACGAGATATGAGTAAGCCGATTGTGGCGATTGTGGGTCGCCCGAATGTAGGAAAATCGACTTTGTTTAACGCGATTGCCGGCGAGCAGATAAGCATAGTCCAGGACAATCCCGGTGTGACCAGAGATCGCATCTATGCCGATGCGACCTGGCTTTCGCATGCCTTCACGATGGTGGATACCGGCGGTATCGAGCCGGACACCAAGGACGCGATGCTTAAGCACATGCGGGAGCAGGCCGAGATTGCCATCGCCTCCGCCGATGTCATCGTCTTCGTGACAGACGTTCGCGAGGGTCTGGTGGACTCCGACGGCAAGGTCGCCGATATGCTTCGCCGCTCGGGCAAGCCCATCGTTTTGTGTGTGAACAAGGTGGACAGCTTCCAGAAGTACGAAGCGGATGTCTATGAATTTTATAATCTGGGAATCGGTGATCCGATTCCGGTTTCCGCGTCCTCGCGGCTTGGCTTCGGCGAGCTTTTGGACGAGGTGGTAAAGCATTTTCCGGAGAACACCGCAGGGGAAGAGGAGGACACCCGCCCGAAGATTGCCATCGTCGGCAAGCCCAACGTCGGCAAATCCTCCATCGTCAACCGGTTGCTGGGAGAAAACCGCGTGATTGTTTCGGATGTGGCGGGCACCACCCGCGACGCCATCGATACGGCGGTTACGTTCAATCATAAGGAGTATGTTTTCATCGATACCGCGGGCCTTCGCAGAAAGGCGAAGATCACCGAGGAGATTGAGCGGTACAGCGTTATTCGCACGGTTGCGGCCGTGGAGCGGTGCGACGTTGCGGTGGTGGTGATCGATGCCACCGAAGGCGTCACGGAGCAGGACGCGAAGATTGCCGGAATCGCCCACGAGCGGGGCAAGGGCATCATTATCGCCGTCAACAAATGGGACGCCATCGAGAAGGATGACAAGACCATCTATGAGCACAGAAACCGCATCCGCGAGATTCTGTCCTTCATTCCCTACGCGGACATTGTCTTTATTTCCGCGCTTTCCGGGCAGCGTCTTCCGAAGCTGTTCGAGGAGATTGAGAAGGTTATCGAAAACCAGAACAAGCGCATCGGCACCGGCGTTCTCAACGAGATCATGATGGAGGCCACCGTGCTGCAGCAGCCGCCGTCGGACAAGGGCCGGAGACTGAAGCTGTTCTATATCACGCAGGTGGCAATCAAGCCGCCGACCTTCGTGATCTTCGTCAACGACAAAGAGTTGATGCATTTTTCGTATACACGCTACCTGGAGAACAAGATCCGCGAGGCTTTCGGCTTCGAGGGCACGTCCTTAAAATTCCTCATCCGGCAGCGTGACGAGGACAAGAAATAACGGTTCCGCCACGGAACTTACGGAATATTCGAAGGAGGATCGGTCATGCTGATCAAGAGTTTGGTCTGCCTGCTGGTCGGGTATCTCTGCGGAAATCTGCAGACGGCATTTTTTATCGGGAAGGCGCACGGCATTGACATCCGCCGCTACGGAAGCGGCAACGCGGGAACGACGAACGCCATGCGGACTCTCGGAAGAAAGAGCGGAAGTCTTGTGTTTATCGGGGACCTTTTGAAGGTTTTGATTCCCGGAATGATTCTTCGTTTTGTCATCTTTCCGGGCGAGCCGTACGTAATCCTTTTGTGTGAAATTCTCGGTTTCGGCGCTGTCATCGGACATTGCTATCCCTTCTGGATGCAGTTCCACGGCGGCAAGGGAATCGCGGTGACCGCCGGCGCCATGGTGTGCGTCGACTGGCGTCTGTTGTTCTTTGCACTTGTGTTTGCGATGATTGTGTATGCGACCAAATACGTGTCGGTCGGATCGCTTTTCGTGGTGGTCCTTTTCCCGACGTACATCGCCATTGTGTATTCCGGGCATGAATACTACGGCTGGATGATTGCCGTGGCGTGCCTGTATACGGTCTCGGGCGTCTTTATGCACCGGGCCAATATCCGTCGCCTTTTAAACGGCACGGAGAATAAGATCGGTCACCACGTGAACGTGGCGCCGGCAGAGACTGCGGAGGAGACCTCCGCAGAGCAAAAAACGGAGGACTGAAAAACATGGGTAGAATCAGTGTGCTCGGAGCGGGTACGTGGGGAACCGCGCTTGCCATCGAGCTTGCGAACAAGGGAGAGCAGGTAACGCTGTGGTCGGCTGTGGAGCGTGAGATTGCCGCACTTTCCGCGGATCGCAATCACATCAACAACCTTCCGGGAGCGGTGCTTCCGGCGTCGGTTCGTCTGACGACGGACCTGGAGGATGCCTGCGACGACGAGGAGATCCTCGTGTGCGCGGTGGCTTCCCCGTATGTGCGCTCCACCGCTGCGAAGATGAGCAAATACTGCCGCGAGGGGCAGATTGTCGTAAATGTGAGCAAGGGCGTTGAGGAGAAATCCCTCCTCACCATGACGCAGATTATCGGGGAGGAGATTCCCGGCGTGCGTCTTGCGGTGCTTTCGGGCCCGAGCCATGCGGAGGAGGTAAGCCGCGGGATTCCCACGGCGGTGGTTGTCGCCGCGGAGGATCCGGAGGTTGCCAAGATTGTTCAGGAAGCATTTTTCGCGGATATGTTCCGCGTTTACACAAGCGATGACGTGCTGGGCGTGGAGCTCGGCGGTTCTCTTAAGAACGTTATCGCCCTTGCCGCCGGTATGGTGGACGGTCTCGCTTACGGCGACAATACGAAGGCTGCACTCATGACCCGCGGTATCTCCGAGATCAGCCGTCTCGGCGTCAAGATGGGCGCGAAGGAGCCTACGTTCTACGGGCTTTCCGGTATCGGCGACCTGATTGTTACATGCACCAGTAACCACAGCCGTAACCACAACGCAGGCTTCCTGATCGGTCAGGGCAAGACCACCGAGGAAGCGCTTGCGGAGGTCGGCCAGGTGGTGGAGGGCGTCAACTGCGCCAAGGCAGCGCTGGCCCTCGGAAAGAAGTATAAGGTTACCCTCCCGATTGTGGAGGAGATCAACGATGTTTTGTTCCACGGAGAGGCGGTACGTGATTCCGTGCTGGATCTGCTGCGCAGAACCCCGACGGAGGAGTACCACGGCACAAAGAAAGAATAAATCGTCATGTTGAAACGGTACACCCTGGAAATCGAGATTGCGGTGATCGTGCTTTTGATTTTCCTACTCTGCCTGAAATCCCAGAAGAAAGAGGAGCGCAACGACAGGCTCACGGAGGGAGAGCATCAGGTGGTGGAAATCACGGAGGACGGTGTCATTCGCACGGCCGACGGCAGAGTTTACTTTCCGACCGGATACGTGAAGCCCGGGGAGGTGACGCCCACACAGGCGCCGACTCCCACGCCTTCTGCGGAGTCTGAGCTGGAGAGACGCTTAAATGCGCTCTCGGAGAAGGATCGGGAGAAGTACCGCAAGGCTACAACCATGACAATTCCGGACGGAATTGCCTTCGCAAAGGTCGAAGAATTCCTCAACGTCCGGGAGAAGCCGGATGCCAACGCAAAGAAGATCGGCATCCTGTATCCGAACAATTATTGTATTGTGGAATCGGTGGAAGGCGAGTGGGCGAAGATCCGCAGCGGCAGCGTCAAGGGGTATTGTAAGATGTCGTACCTCATGACCGGGGAGGAAGCGGTCCGCTACGCCAAGGAGACGGCAGTATGCCGCGCCACCACCAACGCCACCGCCAACGTCCGCTCCTCGGCGACTACGAAGGAGTCCAACGTCGTGGCGAAAGTGCAAAAGGGCAAGAGCTATTCCGTCATTGAACCGGCGGTGCTCTCGGACGATCCGGATTATCCGCTGTTCTGTAAGGTGCAGAACGGAGGGAATATCTCGTATATTGTCCTTGACCTGGTGAATGTGGAGTATACCTGGACGGCGGGGAAACCGGTCCAGTGATTTGAGAACGGAGAAGCAGTATGGGTTACGAACCGATTTGGTTGAAACAGGCGCCGCTTCCGGCAGGGGCGGAGCATCCTGCCTCCATCGCGGAGGCTGTCGAGCTGGAGCTTTCGGTGCTTCGCTCGCTTTCCGAGGCCTTTGTATGGTCTTACCTTGTGACGGAAGCCCTTCCCGAAGAAGGGTATGAAGTGCTTGTGGGCGAGGGAAAGGCGGACATTCTCGGCGGGTCTTATGCCGGCGTTTTGTACGGCATCTTCGACGCCGAGCGACAATTGTTATTGACGGACACGGTGGTGTCCGTATCCGAACGACCGGCATCGCCGCTTCGTATGCTGAACCATTGGGACAACGCCGACGGTTCCATCGAGAGGGGCTATTCCGGTCTGTCCTTTTTCTTCCGGGACGGTGTTCTTTCGGTCAATGACCGGACTTTCGCGTACGCGCGCCTGTGCGCGAGCGTGGGCATCAACGCCAGTGTAATCAACAACGTGAATGTGTTTAAAGACGCCACCTGGCTCATCACCGACCGCTATCTGCCGGTGCTTCGAAAGCTGGCGGAGTGCTTCGGCGCTTACGGAATCAAACTGTATCTGTGCGTGAATTTTGCGGCCTCCATCGAGGTCGGGGGACTCGCGAGCGCAGATCCGTTGGAGCCCGAGGTGGCGGAGTTTTGGAAGAAGACGGTTGCGCATATCTACGAGGTGATTCCGGACTTCGGAGGGTTCCTTGTGAAGGCGGACTCCGAGGGTCGGCCGGGTCCGTATACCTACGGCAGAACCCAGGCGGACGGCGCCAATATGCTTGCAAAGGCTCTGGCACCCTTCGGCGGAAAACTCATCTGGAGATGCTTTGTTTACAACTGCTCCCAGGATTGGCGGGATGTCACCACCGACCGCGCCTGCGCAGCGTACGATACCTTCCGGCCGCTTGATGGTGCATTTGATGAAAATGTCATTTTGCAGGTGAAGAACGGCCCCGTGGATTTCCAGGTGGGAGAGCCGGTGTCGCCGCTTTTCTGCGGGATGAAGAATACAAACCTCATGCTTGAGGTGCAGGCGGCCCAGGAGTACACCGGACAGCAGAAGCATGTCTGCTACCTGATTCCGATGTGGAAGGATGTGCTCCGGTTCCACACCTGTGCTTACGAGAAGGCGGACCGCGTGTCCGACATCGTCTGCGGCGCTCACAGACCGGGCGGCAACTGCGGTATCGCGGCCGTGATCAACACGGGAGATGACGACAACTGGACCGGCGCGGACCTTGCGGCAGCCAACTGGTACGGCTTCGGAAGACTGTGCTGGAAGCCGCAGCTCTCGGCGGAGGAGATTGCCTCCGAGTGGGCAGGACTTACCTTCGGCACCGACTCCGCAGTGCGGAAGATTCTCGTGAAGGTGCTGCTGGCATCCTACGGAATCTACGAAAAATACACCGCTCCTTTAGGAATCGGCTGGATGTGCAATCCGAACAATCACTACGGGCCGAACGTGGACGGCTACGAGTATGACCGCTGGGGAACGTATCACCGCTCCTCCTGCAAGGCCATCGGCGTAGACCGCACCGGAACGGGAACCGGGTATTCCCACCAGTATCCCGAAGCTCTTGCGGCGAAGTTCGACAACCCCGAGACTACCCCCATGGCGCACATGCTGTTCTTCCACAGGCTTCCGTACACCTACGTGTTACCCAACGGAAAGACCGTGATTCAGCATATTTACGACACGCATTTTGAGGGTGTGGAGGAACTGATGGATCTCATCGAGTCCGTGGTGACCGTCCAGGGACTGATTCCCGAGAAGGAGTACACGAGAATCATGGAGCGCTTTGCGATGCAGCTTGCCAGCGCAAAGGAGTGGCGCGACCGCATCAACACCTACTATTGCCGCATGAGCGGAATCGGCGATGCGAAGCACCGGAAGATTTATGCGGTCAGCGAAGAGGACCTCACGTATCCGGAGGCATAAAGCGGATACTTATTATACACGCAAATACACGAAAAACAGTAAGGAGCAAAGAAACACTATGGAAATGACACTGCGCTGGTACGGCAAGGACATGGACAGCGTAACCCTTGAGCAGATCCGGCAGATCCCCGGGGTCAAGGGCGTAATTTCGTCGCTGCACAAGGTGCCGGCAGGCGAGGCCTGGACTTATGAGCAGGTGAAGGAACTGAAGGACGAGGTGGAGGCGGCAGGCCTTTCCCTCACGGGTATCGAGAGCATCAACGTGCACGAGGATATCAAGCTCGGAGCACCCACGAGAGACATGTATATCGAGAACTATTGCAAGTCTCTCGAGGCAGTGGGAAAGAACGACATCCATCTGGTATGCTACAATTTCATGCCGATTTTCGACTGGACGAGAACCGATCTCGCACAGCCGTTGCCGGACGGCTCGACGGCACTTGCCTACGACTCGAATCTGATTGACGGCATCGACCCCAACACCATGTTCGAACGCATGGAAAAGGCCAGCGGCGGCTACATTCTTCCCGGCTGGGAGCCGAACCGCAAGGACGAGATCAAGGAGCTCTTCGAGCGCTACAAGGGCGTTTCGGCAGAGGATCTCATGAACAATTTCAAGTATTTCCTGGACGGCATCATGCCCACCTGCGAAAAATACAAAATCAAGATGGCAGTGCATCCCGACGATCCCGCCTGGAGCGTTTTCGGCCTTCCGAGAATCGTTACAAGCGAGAAGGCTCTCGAGACCATTGCTTCGTTAAATCCTTCCATCTACAACGGCTTTACGCTGTGCACGGGGTCCCTCGGCTCCAACTTAGAGAACGATCTTCCCCACGTGATCCGCAACGAGAAGATCGCGCCGCGGATTCATTTTGCTCACCTTCGAAACATCAAATTCGAGGCGCCCGGCGTGTTCCACGAAAGCAGCCATCTCTCCTCGGACGGACAGTTCGATATGTATGAGATTGTGAAGGCTCTGCAGGAGGTGGGCTTCGACGGTGTCATCCGTCCCGACCACGGCCGCATGATCTGGGGTGAGGTTGCAAGACCGGGCTACGGCCTGTATGACCGCGCTTTGGGTGTGGCATATTTGAACGGTCTCTGGGAGGCCATCGACAAGAGCGGAGCGGCCCGCAAATAAGCCGGCAAAGATTTTTGGTATGGATACAGGAGCAAATCAGCAATGAAATTGATTGATATCGTAAAGCCCGAAAACCGGGCGGAATGGGAAGCGAAAGGATATGCGCTTCCGCAGTATGACAGAGAGGCAATGATTGCCCGCACGAAGGCCAATCCCACCTGGATTCACTTCGGTGCGGGAAACATCTTCCGCGCATTTCCCGCAGCGGTTTTGGAGGGAATGCTCAACCGCGGCGAGGCCGACACCGGCGTGATTGTTGCGGAGGGCTTTGACTATGACATTATCGACATGGCTTACCGGCCCTACGACGACCTGAGCCTTCTGGTTGTTCTGAAGGCTGACGGAAGTATCGAGAAGCGCGTGGTCGGAAGCGTTGCGGAGAGCCTCAAGGCCGATCCCGCAAGCGAAGATTTCGACCGCCTTGCGGAAATCTTCCGCAATCCGTCCCTTCAGATGGTGACCTTCACCATCACCGAGAAGGGATACTCCCTTTGGAATCCGGACGGATCCTACAACCGCTTTGCGGAGGAGGATTTTACGTCCCGCGGACTGCGTCCCCAGACGGCCATGGGCAAGGTGACGGCGCTTTTGTTCGAGCGCTTCAAGGCCGGTGCATATCCGGTTACCATGTCCAGCATGGATAACTGCTCCCACAACGGCGATAAGCTCGCAAAGGCCGTGCTTACCTACGCAAGAGAGTGGTGCAAGCAGCGTCTTGTGCCCGGGGAGTTTGTGACCTGGCTTGAGCGAAGCGGCAAGGTGACCTTCCCCTGGAGCATGATTGACAAGATTACCCCGAGACCGGACGCCAAGGTGCAGGAGATGCTCGCGGCGGACGACTTTACCGACAACAACATTATCGTTACGGGATTCCGGACCTACACGGCACCCTTTGTAAACGCCGAGGAGACGGAGTATCTCGTGGTGGAGGATTCGTTCCCGAACGGGCGTCCCGCTTTTGAGAAGGGCGGCGTTCTGTACACCGACCGGGAGACCGTTGACAAGGTCGAGAAGATGAAGGTGTGCACGTGCTTAAATCCTTTGCACACGGCGCTTGCCATCTACGGCTGTCTTCTCGGATACACTCTGATTTCCGAGGAGATGAAGGACGCGGAGCTGTCGCGCCTTGTGACCCGCATGGGCTATGAGGAGGCGATGCCGGTGGTTGTGGATCCGGGCATCCTGAAGCCTGCGGACTTCATCGGTGCGGTGCTTACCAAGCGCCTTCCGAACCCCTTCATGCCGGATGCGCCGCAGCGAATCGCAACCGATACGTCCCAGAAGCTTCCCATCCGCTTCGGCGAGACGTTGAAGGCTTATGCAGCCCGCGGCCTCGACAACAGTTCGCTGGTGCTCATCCCTCTGGTGCTCGCGGGATACGCGCGGTATCTGCGCGGTCTCGACGACAACGGGGTGGCGTTTGAGCAGAGTCCCGACCCGCTTCTTGCGGAGCTCTCGGCAATCGTCGGCGGGCTTAGCTTGGGCGGTGACAACGACTGGTCCTGCCTTAAGAAACTGTACAAGCGGAGCGATGTCTTCGGCGTGGACCTTTATGAAATCGGATTGGGAGAGCGCATCGAGGCCATGGCGAAGGAGCTTTTCGCCGGCACCGGTGCCGTGAGAAAGACATTACAGAAATACGTGTGATACGGGGAGAACCATGAAAACAGCGCTTATCATTATTGCGGTGATTGTCGCGCTCACGGCGTTCGGCATCTACGACCGCTACCGCAGAAACCGGGAGCTGCGAAGACGGCTTGCGGAAGAATTTGCCGGGCCTTCGAAGCATTCCATGTCCCAGAAGCGGTATGCGGCGCTGCATGAGTACCGCGATTCGCTCTTTACGAGGACCTATGACATCGACGACATCACCTGGAACGATCTGGAGATGGACCGCGTGTACGCCGAGCTGAACCGCACCCAGAGTGCTGTCGGCGAGGAGTACCTCTACGCGGCTTTGTTCCGTCCGGAGTTTTGCGAGATGGAACTGGATCGGAGGGAGCGTCTGATTTCGCTGTTTTCGGAAAATGCATCCGTCCGTATGGACACCCAGGTGGCTCTTTCCCGGCTCGGAAAGATGCGAAATGTGTCGCTTTACAAGTATCTGACGAGTTTTGAAGGCGTGAAGTCCGACGGATATCTTCGGCATTTGATACCGGTTCTCGGATACGCTGCGGCTGCCGTTTTGGGCGTTCTCGGCTACGGGGCTCCCTGCATTGCGGTGGCGATTCTTTCCGTGGGTTACTCCATCGTTTCGTATTATCGAAGAAAGAGTGAGATCGAGCCTTACTTAAAGGCGATGATCTTCGTGAGCAACTGGATCGGCGCCATCGAGCGCCTTGCGAAGCTTCCTTCGGCGAAGGACACGCCCCTTGCGGACGAGCTTGACGTGATGCGGGAGGTGGCTTCGGAGTTCTCGGCGTTCCGCCGCGGAACCTCGATTATCGCGGACACCGACCCCACCGGGGATCCCATGCAGATGCTTATGGATTACGTCCGCATGCTTACGCATGTCGATTTGATGAAGTTTAACCGGATGTATGCGATTCTTCGGGAGAAGAAGTCGGACCTGGAGCGGTTGTTTGAGGACACGGGACGCATCGACATGGCCCTTGCGGTGGCTTCCTTCCGCGCATCCCGGAAGGACTGGAGCCTACCGAAGCTCTCCACGGACCCCGTGGCACTGTCCTTTACGAATCTTTGCCACCCGATGATCGAGAAGCCGGTGCCGAACTCCCTGACGGTAAACGGTTGTGTGCTCTTAACCGGCAGCAACGCCTCCGGCAAATCCACCTTCCTAAAGACGGTAGCCATCAACGCCCTCCTGGCGCAGACGATTCACACCGTGATCGGCGAGTCCTACGAGGGGCAGTACTACCGCATCTTCTCCTCCATGGCGCTTCGGGATGACCTGGCGTCGAAGGAGAGCTATTACATTGTTGAGATTCGCTCCTTAAAGCGCATTCTCGACGCGGCAGAGGAAGGGGAGCCCGTACTTTGCTTCGTGGATGAAGTGCTTCGGGGAACCAACACCGCGGAGCGCATCGCGGCCAGCGGGCAGATTCTTAAGTACCTGGCGAAGCTGGGAACCGTCTGCTTTGCGGCGACCCACGACCTGGAGCTTACGGAGACTTTGAAGGACTGCTATGACATGCGGCACTTCAGCGAGACCGTGACCGAGGAAGCGGTGACCTTTGATTACATTCTCAAGGAGGGCAAGGCGACATCCCGCAATGCCATCCTTTTGCTGCGCCTGTTCGGGTATCCGCAGGAGATTGTGGAGGCTGCGGACCGGGAGGCGGTTGCATTTGTCGAGGAACGGATGAACCAGGGATAACGGAGGAGACGGACATGGCAGAGGTGACAATCTACACGGACGGCGCGGCGCGCGGAAACCCCAACGGACCCGGCGGATACGGGGCTTTGCTCCGCTATAAGGACGATTCCGGCAAGGTGTTTGAGCGGGAATACTCCGCAGGCTATGCCGTGACCACCAACAACCGCATGGAGCTGATGGCGGCCATTGTCGCTTTGGAGAAGCTTCGTGTCGCCTGCCGTGTGACGCTGTATTCGGATTCCAAATACCTGACCGACGCCTACAATGAAGGCTGGATTTACTACTGGAAGGAGCACGGGTACCGCAACAAAAGCGGCGACCCCGTGAAAAATGCAGAGCTCTGGGCGCGGCTTTGTGAGCAGACCGACCGCCACGAGGTGACGTTTGTGTGGATTAAGGGCCACGCCGGCCACCCGGAAAATGAGCGCTGCGATGAACTGGCGACGTCGGCTGCCGACGGGGAGTCTTTGCTCCTTGACGACGGAGGGGACCTCCGCACTGAGATTCCCGCGCCGAAGGATGCGGTGTCCGGCGAAAAGAAGACGGCAGGAGCCGGGGCGGAGCCGCTTCTCCCGGTTGTGGACGAGGGGCTTTTGGCGCAGGCTTTGGAGGGAAAGCTCTCTACGCAGAAATTGGAGACGCTTCTTTTGCAGTTGCAGAACCGGATTGACACGGAGATTGAAATCTCCGAAAAACTCGAAGAGATTTTAGAGCAGGAGTGACACTGGGCACGCCTGCCGGAACAGGGTGGATACGGTCATGAAGAAGGAAAAATTATCCCCGATGATGGAACACTATCTGGAGATGAAGAAGCAATATCCGGATTGTTTTTTGTTCTATCGCCTCGGGGATTTTTACGAGATGTTCTTCGAGGATGCAGAGAAGGCTTCCAGGGAACTTGAGCTGACGCTTACGGGGCGCGACTGCGGTCTCGCGGAGCGGGCGCCCATGTGCGGCGTGCCGTACCATGCGGTGGAGGAGTACATCAGCCGCCTGGTGGAGAAGGGTTATTGCGTCGCGGTCTGCGACCAGCTGGAGGACCCCCGTGAGGCGAAGGGCATGGTAAAGCGCGGTGTGACGCGCATCGTCACTCCCGGTACCAACGTCTTCTCCGACTCCATGGACGAGAAGAAGAACGTCTATCTGATGGGCGTTTTGTGGCTGGATGACACCTTCGGAATCGCCACCGTGGACGTTTCCACCGGCGATTTCTTTGTGACGGAAGTGAAGACGGCAAGAAAGGCCGCGGATGAGATTATCCGTCACGCACCGGCGGAGATCATCTGCAACCCCGAGTTTCAGATCTCCGGCGTCGATACCGAGGAACTGCATTCCCGCATCGGCGTAAGCCTTACGGTTTTGAACGGACAGACCTATGAGGCGGATGTGTGCGAACGGCTTTTACTGTCGCATTTTAAGGCGTCAAGCCGCCATACGCTGGGGCTTTCCGGAATGGAGACCGGCGCCATTGCTGCGGGCACCGTGCTTGCGTATCTGTACCGCACGCAGATGACGGACCTTGCACATATCACCCGGATTCAGCCCTATTCCTCCGGGGATTACATGATCCTCGACACCGCTACGAGACGAAACCTGGAGCTCACGGAGACCATGCGCGAAAAGAAAAAGCGCGGGTCGTTGCTGTGGGTGATTGACAAGACAAAGACTGCCATGGGCGCCCGCCTTCTGCGCACCTACGTGGAGCAGCCCCTCATCAACCGGGATGCGATTCTCGCAAGACAGAATGCGATTGCCGAGCTGAACGAGAACCTGATGACCAGGGAGGAGCTAAGGGAGCATCTCGATTATATCTACGATCTGGAGCGCCTTGTGTGCCGCGTAAGCTACAAGAGCGCCAACCCCAGAGACCTCAGGGCATTTGCCCAGTCCCTTTCGGTGCTTCCGCACATCCGGCGGCTTTTGAAGGATTTCCACAGCAAACTGATTGTTTCGGAGCTTGCGGACCTGGATCCTCTCGAGGATCTTGCAGAGCATATCGACAAGGCGATTCAGCCGGACCCGCCCTTTACCGTGCGGGAAGGCGGTATGATTCGCGACGGCTACAACGAGGAGGTCGACCGGCTGCGCGCCGCGAAGACCCAGGGCAAGCAGTGGCTTGCGGAGCTGGAAGCGAGAGAGCGGGAGAAGACCGGAATCAAAAACCTGCGCATCAAATACAACAACGTGTTCGGGTATTTTCTGGAGGTGACCAACTCCTTTAGAGAGCTGGTGCCAAAGGATTGGTCCCGGAAACAGACCCTGTCCGGTGCAGAGCGCTACACGACGCCGGAACTCAAGGAACTTGAGGATACGATTGTAAACGCGGAGGACCGTCTCTACGCGTTGGAATACCGGATTTTTACGGAGGTTCGGGATGCCATCGCCGCGGAGATTTCCCGCATTCAGAAGACGGCGAAAGCCGTTGCGGTGCTCGACGCCATCGCATCCTTAGCGTATGTCGCGGAGCACAACAACTACGTTTGCCCCGCCATCAACAAGCAGGGCCGCATCTCCATTATTGACGGTCGTCACCCCGTGGTGGAACAGCTGCTGCCCGGAGGGACCTTCGTCGCCAACAGCACGACCTTGGACGGCGACGACAACCGCGTGGCCATCATCACCGGTCCGAATATGGCCGGCAAATCCACCTACATGCGCCAGTGCGCTCTGATCGTTTTGCTTGCGCAGATCGGAAGCTACGTGCCTGCGAAGGAGGCGGACATCGGCATCGTGGACCGGATCTTCACCCGCGTCGGTGCCTCGGATGATTTGAGCACCGGACAGTCCACTTTCATGGTGGAGATGAACGAGGTTGCGAACATCTTAAAGAACGCCACGAAGCGAAGCCTTCTCATCCTCGATGAGATCGGCCGCGGAACCTCCACCTTCGACGGTCTTGCCATCGCGTGGAGCGTGATTGAACATGTGGCGGACCGCCGCATTATCGGCGCAAAGACTTTGTTTGCCACCCACTACCACGAGCTCACGGAGCTTGAGGGAAAGCTGGCGGGCGTATGCAACTACTGCATCGCCGTGAAGGAGCAGGGGGATTCTATCGTGTTCCTTCGAAAGATTGTCAGGGGCGGAGCGGACAAATCCTACGGTATTCAGGTGGCACGCCTTGCCGGGGTGCCGGAGGATGTTCTTAAGCGGGCGCAGGAGCTGGTGGAGCAGCTCTCGCAAAATGACTTGGCGGAGCGGACGAGGGAGATCTTCCGGGATGTGGTTGTCTCCGCGGAGAACAGCACCTGGGTTCCGAAGCATAAGGATGCCGCACCGAACCAGATGTCCATGTTCGGCAATGCCGCATACCAGGAGGTGATTGAGCGGATTCGGGAGCTTGATTTGTCCGGCGTGACGCCGATTGATGCGCTGAATCTGCTGTACCGGATTCAGGACGAGATTAATAAAACAGATTCGTAAAAAACCGGCCTGAGCCGGATTTAATAGGGGGAGAAAAATGCTGGAGGTAAAAAATCTATGTAAGACCTACCGCTCGAAGGACGGTGTCAGCGTGGAAGCCGCAAAGAATATCAGTCTGCGGTTTCCGGAAAAAGGCATGGTCTTTATTCTCGGGCGGTCCGGAAGCGGTAAATCCACACTGCTTCATCTGTTAGGCGGTCTTGACCGCTATGACTCCGGAGAGATTCTGATTCACGGAACGTCCACAAAGGACTTTTCCAACGCGATGATGGATTCCTACCGGAACACCTACGTGGGATTCATATTCCAGGACTACAATGTGCTGCCGGAATTTACCGTGGGCGCGAATGTCGCGCTTGCCATGGAACTGCAGGGGGTTAAGGCAAGCAACGAGAGAATCAACGAGATCTTAGCGGAAGTGGATCTTTCGGACTATGCGAAGAGAAAGCCCAACGAGCTTTCGGGAGGACAGTTACAGCGCGTCGCCATCGCAAGAGCCCTGATTAAGGATCCGGATATCATCCTTGCGGATGAGCCCACCGGCGCTTTGGACAGCGCCACGGGACGCGTGGTGTTTGATACGTTGAAGAGGCTTTCCAAGAGAAAGCTTGTGATCATTGTCTCCCATGACCGTGATTACTCGGAGCAGTACGCGGACCGTATCGTGGAGCTTGCGGACGGCGTTGTTGTGTCCGATGTGGAATGCAAGCCGCTCTCGGAGCTTCCGGACATCGAGGAGACCGTCTTCCTGCCGGAGGACGGAATTATCGTGGAGCGTGACGGCTTGGTTCTGGATGCCGGGTATACGCTTACGGAGGAAGACCGGGAGAAGATTAACCGGTATCTTATGCTGCAGAAGGACGGCAATGTGCTTTTGACCGAGGGAACCCGGGTTACCCCGAAGAAGGAACGGTTCTTCCCCACGGACGAGAAAGCCATTGTTCCGGAGAAAACCGTTTTCCAGCTGATCAAATCGAAACTGCCATGGAAGCGGAGCTTCGGCATCGGCGTAAACTCCATGCGCTACAAGAAGGGAACGCTGATTGTTACCATCCTTCTTTCCCTGGTGGCATTTGCCATGTTCGGAGTCGCGGATACACTTGCGGCCTTCAAACGGGAGACCTGCACCTTCGACAGTATCCGTTTGGCGAAACGCGCCTTTCTTACCATTGACCGCGCGTACTCCGAAACGACGGATTATAACACATTTACTTCGGAATTCACGACAGAAGAGATTGAGCAGATTAAAAAGGATACCGGCGTGGCCGCGATTCCCATGTCTGCAGGTATGTATGTCAGTTTTGTCGACATGCAATCGGCAAAGAGAAGCGAAGGATTGGGGACGTTGTTTCCTGCCTTCAGTTACAGCATTGTTGAGATTGATGAAGAGGTTATGAAAATCCTCGGCGCAAAGCTTGTGTGCGGCCGGCTGCCGGCACCCGGCTCCAACGAGGTCTGCATCTCCTCGCTGGCGGCGGAGGGCATACTTTTATTTGACGAGAATTACCGGGGAAAAACCATGGAGGACATCCTCGGAGATGGAGCTTTGAAGGGCCGTAATAACGGTGACATTTCCCTACCGGTTGTCGGCATCATCGAACTGCCCATCGATACCTCAGCCTATCGCGAGATGGTAGCCCAGGATGTTTCCATGCTGAGCGACTCCGAGCGTGTGCTGCACGAGATTTTGTACAGCCTCTGCAGTGAGGAGTGCGCCTACGGCGTTCCGTCGGCGTTGTTCTGCGGTGTCGGAAGCAGCAGAAATGTGGCTGCCGGCGGCAGCGGTGTCGTTTATGCGGATTACGATCAGTATATTTTCTGCGGTCCCGAAGGGGAGGATTACACAGCGGAGATTAAGTCTTTCGCTCCGTTTTCCGTGTTTTCCCCGGAGGACATCCGTTATCTCGGCGGATTCACCGGAATTTCGAATCCGGAGACGGACCTGATTGTGTCGGAGCATCTGATGCAGGAGTTGTTCTATCCGGAGATCAGAGATGCTGTGGGTATCGAGGTTTATGACTGGATTAATGAAACGGTTCCTGCAGAGCGCAGAAACCTTTATTGCGCCCTGCTTACAGAACTGTCGAACACGCTCACGATTTCCGATACCAAAGGCCGGACATACCGTATCATCGGTATCTGCCTTCCCGAGAACAGCGACGAAAAAGACTGGACAACAAGTTCCGTCTATGCGGTCGTTTCGGATGAGCGGATTCGGGCTATCGTAGAGACAAACACAAGTAATATATCCACGGTTATTATCCCGACACCCCAGGATGACGCAACCCTGCGCAAGCTGATAAAGTATTGTTTTGAGGACCGGGGCGGATTCACGTACGCTTTCGGCGGACAGGAGCAGTTTACCATTGATACGATGAATCGTGTCGCCACTGTGGTGAGTCCTGTGCTCAAGTGGTTCGGCGGGATAATGGCTGCATTTTCCGCGATTCTGTTCGGCGTCTTCATCGCCAACAGTATCCTTCATAAACGACAGGAGATCGGTGTGCTTCGCGCTCTGGGTGCGAGAAGCCTCGATGTCTACCGGATTTTCCTGTGTGAGACCGCGGTGATTGCTTTCATCAACGGTCTGCTTGCCGTGCTCGTTGCACGGGGCATTGTGGGGTTCATTAATTCCAACGTATCGGATGCGGGCAATGTTCTTAAAAATATTCAGCTGCTGCATTTCGGTGCTCGTCAGGTCGGTATCACGTTCGGTATTGCGGCTTTGGTGGCAATCGTTGCCACGTTTATTCCGGTGTGGGGAATAGCAAGAAAGAAGCCGATTGACGTGATTCGCGGGAGATAGGGGGAGATTACAATGTTAGAGGTAACGCATCTTAAAAAATCATATAAACCGAAAAAGGGTGTACCGGTCACGGCGGTGGACGATGTGTCCATCCGCTTTCCGGAGACCGGCATGGTTTTCCTTCTCGGCAAGTCCGGGTCCGGCAAATCCACCCTGTTAAATCTTTTGGGCGGTC
Organism: uncultured Lachnospiraceae bacterium; assembly: GCA_902787715.1. Lineage (GTDB taxonomy): Bacteria > Bacillota > Clostridia > Lachnospirales > Lachnospiraceae > ISDg. The sequence goes on along the minus strand of CADAHQ010000001.1, from coordinate 330,154 downwards.
TCGACCGCTACGACAGCGGAGATATCATCTTAGACAACGTTTCGACGCGGGACTTTTCCCAGTCGGATTTCGACTCGTACCGAAACGCCTGCCTGGGATTCATCTTCCAGGAATATAACGTTCTGCCCGAGTTTACGGTGGGCGTGAATATCGCTCTTGCCATTGAGCTGCAGGGGCGCAAAGCCTCCTCCGAGGAGATTTCGAAGATCCTCGACGAGGTGGACCTTGCAGGCTACGGAAAGCGCCGCCCCAACGAGCTCTCCGGAGGTCAGCTGCAGCGCGTGGCTATCGCGAGAGCCCTTGTGAAGAACCCGAAAATCATCCTTGCGGACGAGCCCACGGGAGCCCTTGACAGCAAGACCGGACGTCAGATTTTCGAATTGCTGCAAAAGCTTTCCGAAACGAAACTGGTGATTATCGTTTCCCATGACCGGGAGTATTCGGAACAGTTTGCCGACCGCATCATCGAGCTTGCGGACGGAAAGATTATTTCCGATGTGACGAAGACTACGGTTACGGATGTCGCGAAAAGGCCGGTGATTGAGAACGGCAAATGCAAAGTTCCCGGTGGGTACGAACTCACCGCTGAGGACAGGGAGCAGATCAATGCGTATCTTTCAGCGCACCCGGAGGAGAAGCTGAAGATCCGGGTGGACGAGAATCTGACCCGCGGATTTGCCTTTGCAACCACAGACGAGAATACTCTCACTTACGGAGAGCAGACCTTCGTAAAGACCAAGTCAAGGCTGCCTCTTGGAAGAGCCTTCCGCGTTGGCGCCAGCAGCTTAAAGAGCAAGAAGGTGAAGCTTGTCTTCACGGTTTTGATGTCCACCCTTGCGTTTTTGTTGTTCGGACTTTCCTCAACGCTTGCGGACTACGATTACACGAAAACCGTCAGCAAAGTCTTCGCGGAAAATGATGTGAAGACGGTCTATGTGGAGCGCCAGACATATTACCGGTACGGCTTTAGCGAGGACGGATACTGGAGCGATAATCAGAAATGCTCCGAAGAGGAGCTGGCGCCGTTGTATTCGTGGGACGGTATGAAGGTGTATCCGGTCCGGAATCTCGGAAATGTGGGCATCAACTACTTGGGAGGCATGGAGTTCAACGACACAAACGGTTTCATGGATGACACCGTGGTGGAATCCAGCCGTTTCATCGAGATCGATGCCGAATTGCTTGCGGCTTTCAACGCGGAGCTTGTGGTCGGAACCCTTCCCGACGGAAGTAAGGACGAGATTGCAATCTCCAAGGTGACTTATGAAATGATTCGGAATTCGGCGTTGCTTTCCGGAAAAAAGGTTCCGAAGATGGCGGATATGGTGGGCGCTGTGTATGAGCTCTCCAACGGAAAGAAAGTCACTGTCAGCGGCATCATCGACACCAAGCTTGATTACATGGGTGCGGTTTCCAGGATTCTTGCTCTTGCGAGAAACGAAGACGCAAACAAGCAACGGGGATTTGACCTTGAAGTTGCGAAGGCTATGGTTGCTGCAGCCGATTTTACATATGACATGGAGAGCAACCTGGCGTCCTGCATCATGGTGGGGAAGGGATTTATCGAGCGGCAGCCCGAGCAAAAACTCTTCGCCGTTGAGGGGGACTATACGTTCGGGACCTCCGCGACCAACGGACGCAATGTGACATTCATCAGTCAGGTATGCTTCGGGGATCTTTCCGCGGTCGATAATTTTCCGAATTATCCTTGTGCTCCGTCGAAATACGCGGAGGAACACGGGACCTCCTGTGCCGTAAACCGGGAGATTGCAGAGAGGGCACTTCGCTACCTTCTCAGCGAGGAAAACCGGATTTTCTTCGGAATCAACGAGGCGGCATATACTGCATACAATCGCGAGGCCGTGAAAAACGGACAGGAGCTTTTGGTGCTTCCGGATCCATCGACGTTGCCGGAAATTACGAATTTTGTCAAGAATCCTACCATGAAAGGCTTCGATTCCGGGATTAACTACGCCTATTTATCGAGCCTGAGCAATCAGGAGCTTGCGGACCTTCTTCGGAGGGTGCAGGAGTACACATCAATCACGGTGAACTGGCTGCGTCGTTCCGATAATTATCAGCAGGTTTCGATTACGCTTCATGTGGAATCGTTGATTTCCTACGGCAGGAATACGGCGGACGAAGAGGAAAAAGCGGAAGGGGAATTTAACTTCGAATACGATGACAGCAATGACATGCGATACAACGGACAGGGTGCCTACACCTGCGTTTTACTGGCACCGTCTGCCGCCCTTAAGGAGCTTTTGAACCTGAGTGACGCTTACTACTGCGGCGCCATGGTGCGGCTTCCGGAGAATCGCTCCGATGTCCGGGACTTCATCGAATACTCCAAAAACGGAGAGAACGGCAAGCGCTTCCAGATGATTACGAAGTTCAACGTGGAGCTTGACGGCGCAGATCTTGTCATGAAATACCTGCACAAGGGACTTCTCATCGCCGGCATCATCTTCGCGGTGTTTGCGGCGCTGATGCTCACCAGCTTCATTGCAACCAGTATCGCTTACAAGCGCAGGGAAGTCGGTATCCTTCGCGCCATCGGTTCCCGGGGCAATGACGTTGTCCGCATCTTCGGTTCCGAGAGTGCCCTGATTGCCGCCATCTGCTTCGTTCTGTCGTCCCTGATTACGGGCATTTTGGCGGGGCTTGCCAACCGGTATCTGGTGACGTTTTTGCATGTGAGCCTGTTGGAGTTCGGCCCCTTACAGCTTTTGCTGATTGCCGCGGTGGCATTTGCGACGGCTTTCGTTGCAACGTTCTTACCCGTGTGGCATTTTGCGCGGAAGCGTCCCATTGACGCCATTCGCGGACGTTAGTTTTTTTCGTTTCTTCGGGGGAGGAATCAGGGAAAAAATGTTATCTTTGTGATTCCGAAAGGAGAAATGTATGCGGAAACCTTATCTTGTGTACTTCGGGCCCGCCAAATGCGCGGTGGACCTCTGCGACGGAAGTGAGCGCGGCGAGTACGTGAACCAGGATTACATCCTGACAAAACTCGGCCGGCCCCACCGCGCAATCAATCTGATGTATTGTTACTATCCGAACGACGAGGGGTGGCCTCTGCGGGCGAGTGTTGCCCACGCCCATGACGCGCAGTTCGCCTGGGATTACCCTTATGACGACTACTTCCCGTATACGGGAGGGTTGGGCGGAAACCATGAGGGTCCGGTGTTTGCGCAGATGCGGGATATCCGCCGCCACGGGCAGGACGTCTGCCTCACCCTCACCATGGACCCGTATCTGTCGGATGAGCATATTGCAGCGGTGGCGAGAGACCTTCGAACCTTCGGCCGCATAACGGTGCGCATCAACCATGAGGCCACCGGCTCGTGGTTCTCGTTTAACAAGAGAGCCTCCTATGAGACCGTGGCTGCATTTTTCGTGCGCGCCTGCGGCGTGTTCCACCGGGAAGCGCCCAACTGCAAGGTAGTGCTGTGCCTGGACGGCTGCAAGGAGCTGTCGGAGCAGAAGATGGTGATGGAGGAGATTTTCACGGAGGCTGCGAAAGCCGCCGACATCGTTTCCGTGGATCGGTATCTGGCCCTTCACTGGGGTTGGCCCAACGATGTATGCACCGATGCGCGCAGCGCTGCGGACTATGACACGGACGAGATTTACAAGCTTGCGAAGAAGAGCTACCGCCGCTATACGGTGATGAACGACGGTGTGAAGAAGCCCATGGTTATGTCGGAGCTGAATGCCGACGGCGACGTCACCGGCGTGTTCTACCAGGAGGAGAAGGTAAAGCGGTTCTGCGATCTTGTGAAAGCCGACCGCGAGCACTGGCTCTCGGGCTTTACCATGTACCAGTTCCGGGACCGCGGGCGTCTGGGCTTAGAGATCGAGGACCCGAACAATGCGGACAACGGCATCGAACAGCCGGTTCTCGCCACTTACAAAGAGATTATCGAGGACTCGTTCTTCGCGCCTTCGCGGAAGGCCGGGAAGAGTGTGAAGCTGCCGGTTACGCTTCGCTACGGCGGGGCCGAGGACTTCGAGGCGGTGGCGATTCCCATGGAGCTTTCGGGGGCTCCGGTTCTGTTCGATTGTTACTTCGACGGAGCGCTGGCGGATGCCAATCTGATGCTGGAGATCAACGGAAAATGGTTCTACAAAAAGCCGGGAGTAAAGATGATTGATTTATGCAGTGCATTTTTCGACGGAACGTTTACAGGCGGAGAGGTGACGGTCACGCTGTATGCGCCGCCGGCCTCCGGGGAGAACGACGAAGCCCACGGGATTCCCGGGAACCCGGACTCCTGGCAGACGGACTATGTCACGGTGCTTCCCGCGCTGCCGCGGTTCCGTGTCTGCTACGCGCCGGTTCTGGATGCGAGAAAGAAGTGATAGAAACAATTTTTTCGGAGAAAAGTACGGCATTTTCCGTGCTATGTCGCGTAAAATGTGGTATACTTTACCGTGGGCGTTTTCGGGGAGCCGGAACGCCGTTTGACAGCAAATGACCCGCTGACTGCGCGGGATAAAGAGATAAGGAGGGCGTATCGATGGATTACATGCAGGAATACCGTTTCTGGTGCGAGAATCCGTACTTCGATGAAGGAACGAAGAAGGAACTGGCGGCGATTGCCGGGGACGAGAACGAGATCCGGGAGCGTTTTTACCGGAGCTTGGAATTCGGAACCGGAGGTCTTCGAGGTATCATCGGAGCCGGAACCAACCGGATGAACCTTTACACGGTTCGCAAGGCGACACAGGGCCTCGCCAATTTCATCCTGAAGGAGGGAGGTGCCTCGAAGGGCGTTGCGATTGCTTACGACTCGAGACGCATGTCGATTGAATTCAGCGAGGAGGCTGCACTCTGCCTTGCAGCCAACGGAATCAAGGCGTACCGCTTTGAGTCCCTTCGCCCGACGCCGGAGCTTTCGTTCGCGGTTCGGGAGCTGGGCTGCATCGCGGGTATCGTTGTCACGGCGAGCCACAATCCCGCCGAGTACAACGGCTATAAGGTGTACTGGGATGATGGCGCCCAGGTTACGCCGCCGAAGGATGCCGAGATTATCGATGAGGTAAATGCCGTAACCGACTGGGCGAAGGTGCGCACCATGTCGCGTGTGGATGCCATTCGGAGCGGGTTGTATTTTGTAATCGGAAGCGAGATTGACGACCGCTACATGACGGAGTTAAAGAAACAGGTCATCCGCGGGGATCTCTGCCGTAAGATCGGCGCAGACATGAAGGTTGTGTATACGCCTCTGCACGGCACGGGCAATCTGCCGGTTCGCCGCGTCCTTAAGGAAATCGGTTTTGAGCAGGTGTATGTGGTTCCGGAGCAGGAGAAGCCGGATGGGAATTTCCCGACGGTGAAGAGCCCGAACCCGGAGAACAAGGCGGCATTTGAGCTGGCCCTTGCCCTTGCAGAGAAAGTCGGCGCGGAGCTTGTGCTTGCCACGGACCCGGATGCCGACCGCCTCGGTGTGTTTGCGAAGGATTCCGCCAGCGGAGAGTACAAATCCTTCACCGGCAATATGTCGGGTATGTTAATCTGCGAATACCTTCTGTCCCAGCGCAGGGAGCTCGGGCTTCTGCACGATGACGGCTTCCTTGTGAAGACCATCGTTTCCACCAACATGGCGGACCTGATTGCCGCCGAGTACGGCGTGGAGTTGAAGGAATGCCTCACGGGCTTTAAGTATATCGGCGAGCTGATCCGCATCGCGGAGCAGACCGGCAAGGGTCATTACGAGTTCGGTTTCGAGGAGAGCTACGGCTGTCTTGTGGGAACCCACGCCCGTGACAAGGATGCCGTTGTGGCGGTTATGATGCTTTGCGAAGCTGCGGCATATTACCGCACCAAGGGCCTGACGCTGTGGGACCAGATGATGAATATCTACCGCAAATACGGCTTCTTCCGCGAGGGTATCGAGACCATCGAGCTCAAGGGCTTCGAGGGTGCTGCGAAGATTGCGCAGATGATGGATGCCATCCGCGAGAATCCGCCGAAGGTGCTCGGCGATTACAAGGTGAAGGAGTTCCGCGACTACGAGAAGGATGTGGTTACGGACATCGCCACCGGGGAAACCCGTCCCACCGGACTCCGGAAGTCAAACGTTTTGTACTTTGACCTCACGGACCATGCGTGGGCATGCGTGCGTCCTTCGGGAACCGAGCCGAAGATTAAGTTCTACATGGGAGTCAAGGGCACGTCCTTCGAGGATGCGGATGCCCGCTTAGCGAAGCTGGATGCCGCTCTCATGGAGCTTTCGAAGTAATCAGACAGAAAGGAAAACCTGCGCGGTGGCGCTCTCTTGCAAAAGACAGCGTGACCGCGCGACTATCGTTATGAAACAGATTTTGTATCTCACTCCGGTGCTTCGGGAGATGCTCTGGGGCGGAAGACGCCTTGCGGAGTTCGGCTACGACCTGCCGTCCGGAAACATCGGCGAATGCTGGGGCGTGAGCGCTCATGAGAAGGGCGACTGCACCGTGCGCGGCGGCCGGTACGACGGAAAAAAGCTCTCCGAGTTGTGGCATGAGGAGCCGGAATTGTTCGGCGGAGGACCTGCGGTGTACGGGGATTTTCCGCTTTTGATCAAAATTATCGACGCCCAGGATGACCTGAGCATTCAGGTGCATCCGGACGACGCCTACGCGAAGGAGCACGAGAACGGGGCCCGCGGAAAGACCGAGTGCTGGTATGTTCTCGACGCGGCGCCGGGGGCAGGGATTGTCATCGGACACAATGCAAAAACGGCGGAAGAGCTTCGCTCCATGGTGACGGAGGGGCGCTTCCGGGAGCTCATTCGGGAGATTCCCGTGAAGAAGGGCGACTTCTTCCAGATTGAGCCCGGCACCGTGCATGCCATAAAGAAAGGGACGCTTCTTTTAGAGACGCAGGAGAGCAGCGACGTTACCTACCGGCTCTACGATTACGACCGGCTGCAAAACGGTGTAAAACGCCCGCTTCACATCGACAAGAGCCTGGACGTCATCCGGGTGCCCTTCGAAGAGAAGCGAATCCCCACGGTTACGCGAAACGTTGACGACGCCGAGATTACCCGGTATGTGGACTGCAGCTTTTACACGGTGTACCGGGTTGCCGTAAACGGTGCCGCGACGATTCCGCTTTCGGGAATGTTCCACACCTTAAGCGTCATCGAAGGGTCCGGGTATCTGGACGGAAGCCTGGTGAAAAAGGGGGACCACATGCTCCTTTCCGCAGGCTACGGAAGCGTCCGCGCGGTGGGTAATTTTACGGCGATTGTGACCCGCGTTTAGCGTTCACGAAATCAATACGTTCTTTTCACGGAAACTACACAAATACAAGGGTGAACCGTGTTGGAAAATGCCTCTTATTTTGTTATAATAATGCAGGTTTACGCGATTCACACGAGAGGGAAATAACTTACGGAGGTATCGCATGAAAACAGACATTCAAATCGCACAGGAAGCAACGCTTAAGCCCATCTGGGAGGTTGCGCAGAAACTCGACATCGAAATGGATGATTTGGAGCTGTACGGCAAATACAAAGCCAAACTGTCCGACGAGTTCTTAGCTTCTCTCGAGGGGAAGAAGGACGGCAAGCTGGTGCTTGTGACCGCCATCAATCCGACTCCGGCAGGAGAAGGAAAGACCACCACGACCGTAGGCCTCGGTGAGGCTTTGGGAAAACTCGGAAAGAAGGCTGTGATTGCTCTTCGCGAGCCCTCCCTCGGACCGTGCTTCGGCATCAAGGGCGGCGCTGCCGGCGGCGGCTATGCGCAGGTGGTCCCCATGGAGGATCTGAACCTGCATTTTACGGGTGATTTCCACGCAATTACCTCCGCGAACAACCTTCTTGCGGCGATGCTTGACAATCATATTATGCAGGGGAACGCTCTCGGGATTGACCCGAAGCAGGTCGTTTGGAAGCGGTGCCTTGATATGAACGACAGAGCCCTTCGCAACATCGTCATCGGTCTCGGAAAGAAGTCCGACGGCGTCGTTCGCGAGGACCACTTCATCATCACGGTGGCTTCCGAGATCATGGCAATCCTCTGTCTTGCGGATGACATCGCCGACCTTAAAAAGCGCCTCGGCCGCATCATCGTTGCGTACCGCTACGACGGAACGCCGGTAACGGCTGCGGACCTGAAGGCAGTCGGCTCCATGGCCGCTCTTTTGAAGGACGCCATCCGTCCGAATCTGATTCAAACCATTGAAAATACACCGGCGCTTGTGCACGGCGGACCTTTCGCCAACATCGCTCACGGCTGCAACAGCGTCCGTGCGACGAAGGCGGCTCTGAAGCTCGCCGACTACGTGATTACCGAGGCCGGCTTCGGTGCGGACTTGGGCGCCGAGAAATTCTTGGACATCAAGTGCCGTATGGCAGGACTTAAGCCCGACGCCGTCGTCCTTGTGGCTACGGTGCGCGCTCTGAAGTACAACGGCGGAGTTCCGAAGACGGAGCTTGCGGCGGAGAACCTCGAAGCCCTCAAGGCAGGCATTGTGAATCTCGAGAAGCACATCGAGAACCTCAAGCAGTACGACGTACCGGTTGTGGTTACCTTAAACCGCTTCACCGAAGACACCGATGCGGAGCTTTCCTACGTGGAGAACTTCTGCCGCGAGAGAGGCTGCGATTTCGCTCTTTCCGAAGTCTGGGGCAAGGGCGGCGAAGGCGGTATCGAGCTTGCGAACCATCTTCTCGAAACGCTGGAGACAAAGCCTTCCAAGTTCCACACCCTGTATCCGGATGAGATGCCGTTAAAGGAGAAGATTGAGACCGTCGCAAAGAAGATCTACGGCGCCGACGGTGTCTCCTTCGATCCGGCAGCCCTCACGACGCTGGAGAAGCTCACGGAGCTCGGATTCGGCAACATGCCGGTATGTATGGCAAAGACGCAGTATTCCCTGTCGGACGACCCGAAGAAACTCGGACGTCCTACGGGCTTCACCGTCAACGTGCGGGAGGTATACGTTTCGGCCGGGGCAGGATTTGTCGTAGCCATCACCGGCACGATTATGACCATGCCGGGTCTTCCGAAGTCCCCTGCGGCAGAGCGGATTGACGTGAACGAGGAAGGAAAGATTGACGGTTTGTTCTGATTCCGGTAACGGGATTGTTTCTTGCAGGAAAATGCAAAGCAAATGCAGTACAAACGGCCGGTCGCTTCTTAACAAGCGGCCGGTCGAACAGTGTTAACAGTTCGTTGGAGGTTTTACGGGTATGAAGAAGGTGGCAGTTCTCGCGCTTGCGGCGTGTTTGCTTCTCTCCGGATGCGGGTTGTTCCCGGCGGAGGAGGAGCTTCGGAAGGCGCCGGTAGTGCAGACGGTCGAGGATGAGTATTTTACGACGGCGACGGTCAAGACGGGCAATATCCGCGATTATGTGTCGGAGCATTGTACGTACCAGTACCAGTCGAGCCAGAGCTTAAGCTTTGAGGTCGGCGGTGAGGCGATTAAGGAGACCTACGTGACCCTCGGACAGAAGGTGTTCGCGGGCGACGTTCTCGCCGAACTCTCCATCGATTCCATTGAGGAGGAACTTGAGGAGAGCCGCAAGCTGGTTGCGCAGCTCGAGGAGGAGGCCTCCTACTACGAGGGACTCTTAAGCATCGAGAAGGAGCGCGAGTCCTTAGCTAAGCGCTACGGGAAGAGCTACGACGAGGACAAGCTCAAGAAGGCGACCAACGCCTACGAGGAGTGCGCCGGCAGAAAGTATGTGGCGGAGCTTCGACTCGGTGAGTTAGAGTCCAGTGTCAACGCGAGACGCCTTGTGGCCGGCATCGACGGCATCGTGGATTATATCCGCGAGATTCCCGCCTGGTACAACGGTCGTATCAATGCCCGCGAAAAATACATCTCCATCCATTCCGAGAAGACCGGCTTCGTGATTCCTACGCTTGACGACAGCATATATCACTTCGGGGATGTATTTACCGTGGTGACGGAGGCCGGGTCCTACGAGTGCGAGGTGGTGAAGATCAACCGCCCCGTAGAGGGAAAAGGCGGCCGGACCAACATCGTTTTGGAGCCCCTGCATCCGGATGAAAATCTGACGGTTGGTATGAGCGGCGATCTGATCATCGAGACCGGATCCCGGACCGACGTGGTGTACATTCCGACGTATGCCCTTCGCAAGATTGACGGAAAGACAGCAGTGTATGTGACGGACGAAAAGGGCATGCGGAACATACGCTTTATTGAAATCGGACTCTCGGTGGAAGGCAAGTCGGACCCCGAGGAGAACCGTACCGAAGTTATCTCCGGACTGACTCCCGGGGAGACGGTAATTCTTAAGTAGGAGGAAACCATGAAGAAACGGATTGCAATTCTTTTGACGCTGACGGTTCTGATGCTTTCCTTCACCGGCTGCGGCGAGAAGGAGAACGTGCCCGAGCTCCTTTACCCGGTAGAAACGGCCAATGCCGTCTGCGTTGTCAAAAAAGCTCCGCTAACCGTCGTACAGAGTACCGGCGGATATGTTGTGCCGGAGTGTGTGGACCTGAAATTTGACTATGAGACCTCGGCTTACCGCGTTGCGGTGGAGCTCGGTGACCACGTGACCGCGGGGCAGTTGCTGATGGAGCTAAACCCCGAGCTTGAGGACAATATTAAAAGACTGGAGCTCTCCATCGTCCGTGAACAGACGGAGTATGATTACGATCTGGAGCAGTTCAACAAGCAGATTAAAAATCTCCGCAATTTCGCAAACATGCTGGGAAGCTCCTATGACGGCCGCATGATGCGTCTGCAGATGCAGGAGATGCAGCTGAATTTCGACCGCTCCCACTCGGAACTTGAGAAGAAGATTACCGAGGAGCGGGAAGAGCTTAAGAAGATGCAGCAGGAGGCTGCCGACGCAAAGGTCTTCGCGCCCTGCGACGGAACGATTGTCTACCAGAGCGTTTATCAGGACGGCGACCCCATTGCCAAGAACAAGACCTTCCTCACGATTGCGAAGGACAACACAAGACTCCTTGCCTGCGGCTATATCTCCGCATCGGACTACGCTTCCTTCTCGAGCGTAAAAGCAAAGATCGGGGATGCGGTTTACGATGTCACCTACCTTCCGTACACGGAGGAGGAAGTTTACAACTTAGAGCGCACCGGCAACAAATACGATTCCTACTTCAAAGCGGATCTTCCGGATTCCGTAGAGGTGGGCGATTACGTACAATTTGTCTTTGAGCGGACCACGGCCAATCCCGTGATTTCGGTGCCGAATTCCGCCGTTATCAAGTACGGAACCCAGTATTCCGTCATGCTTGTCCGCGACGGCTACATGGAATCCCGCGAAGTCACCGTGGGCGAGTCCGGCTTGAACGACACGGAAATTACCTCCGGCCTTTCCGAAGGGGATGTGGTATATGTGGCGAAGAACCTCGCCCGCTACGGTGTCACATACCAGACCAAGACACCCACCCGCGTAACCTACACGGAGTACGTGGGCTGCACCGGCGCCAAGAAGGTGGCACGGATCACCGAACCGTATAAAAATCCGGTTCCCGGCAAGATTACGGAGATTCATGTCAAGGGTATCTCCGATATCATGGTGAAAAAGGGAGACCCGATTTTCACCGTGAAGGCTTCCGTGGGACGCGCCGACTGGGAGCAGGCGAAGGTTGACCTCCGCAAATACACCGACGACGTGGAGGAAGCCAAGAAGTCCATCGAAAAGAAGATCGAAGAGCTTGAGAAGCGTATGAAGAAGATCTCCAAGTCGTCTCTGGAATACGCGCTTGCGGAGCTTGATTTAAAGGATTACAAAGAGGAGATTGCCAAACTCGAGGAGGACGCCGCAGAGGAAACTGCGAAGCTCCAGGAGAGAATTGACAATTTCGAGAAGTGGAACGATCAGTCGGTGACCATTTATGCGGAGAAGGACTGCGTCATCAGCAGTATCTCCAAGTACAAGGTCGGCTCCGATATCGCCGAGGGACAGATTCTGTTCGATATGTACGACCTGAATTCGTACTGCATCTGCATTTCGGCACCGGCGGAGGGCACCCGCGTAAGATACGGCCAGAAGGTGACCTTAAGCTCTGCGGTGGATTCCGACGAGATTCAGCTTCCGGCGCACATCATCTCCGCGGAAAATGTCCGCCCCAGTGATGTCAACGACAAGAATGTGATTTATGTAGCGCTTGACGATCCGGACCGCTATGCGGATATCGGACCCACCGGAGTGCTTTACTACGACGAATACGAAGTCGCGGACTGCCTTGTCATCGATGAGACCCTTGTGTACCATGATCCGAAGGCAGCTACGACGCAGAAGACCAACCAGAACCAGCAGGGTCAGGGCCCGGGCGGCAACAACCCGTGGGGCAACTGGGGCGGCTACGGACAGCAGGAGGAAGAGCCGATTTACGAGGAGGCTGAGTCCTACACTTTCGACAGCGAAGAGCATGCCACCACGAAGGGCAAGGCCTATGTCTGGGTGTATGACGCAAACGGCTGCGCCGTGAAGCGGTATGTGCGTGTGATGCGCGTTGCCAAGGGTTTGTGCTGGATTGTTGACGGTGTTGCCGAGGGCGACACGATTCTTGTTCACTAGGAGGAGCCATGTTTCGGTTTATTTCACAAAAACTATTAAACAAAAAATGGCTGATCCTCAGTATCCTGATCGGCAACATTCTTTTGGTCGGCATTGCATGCTGCAATCCGATGTACTCCCGCGCGGCGCTGCAGAAGATGCTCACCAAGCGCATGAGCGGATACCTTGAGGAGACCAACAAGTATCCGGGACTTCTGACGCTGGATGCAAGACTCAGCAAGACCCTTTTGGGGAGCCACTCGTCGCGTTACTTTGACAATTATCTCACCGTTGCGGACCGCGCGGAGGAGATGTTCGGAAGCCCTGCCACCGCGAAGGTCACATTTTTCGAGACCACGTTCCAGCAGGACGCCAAATTCGCCGTAAGCCGTTCGGGGTTAAGCGGCATCAAGTTAAAGCTTGCCTCCCTTTCGGGCCTTGAGGACCACGCGGAGATCATCTCCGGCGAAATGTACTCGGAGACCGTGGGAGAGGACGGCATCATCGACTGTATCATCAACGAGAAGGTGTATCTCACAAGCAATATCATCGTCGGCGACGTGCTGGAGCTCTACGGCTACAAGACCCTGTCCGGCGAGGAGGTCAAGGTTCGCGTCAGCGGCGTGTTCCGCGCAAAGGAAAGCGACGACCTCTACTGGGTGAATGATCCGCTTTCCTACCAGGATGAATTTTTCATCCCGCAGTCGGTCTTTGTCAGCAAATTCCTCGAAGGCGGCGAGGTGTCCGGCAACATCCGCGCGCGCTACTACCTTCTGTACGATTATTCGAAGATTGAGATTCCGCAGGTGTCCCGCATGCTGGAGACCTTCGAGAAGCTCGACGAGGACAACAAGACCAGCGAGTGCCTGTACACGCCGTACTGCAATTACAAGGATGTATTTGAAGGATTCCTGAAGGATTCCTCCAAGGTGAAGGCCACCATGTGGATTTTGCAGGTGCCGATTCTGGTGCTTCTGGCGGTATTCATTTTCATGGTTTCAAACCAGGTCATTGATATCGAGTCAAGCGAAATTGCAATGCTTAAAAGCCGAGGCGTCAGCCGTCTGCAGTTGATTTTGACGTACCTGCTGCAGTCCTCGATTCTCGGCGGCATCGCGCTTGTCATCGGAATTCCCTTCGGTTATATCCTGTGCCATGTGTTCGGTTCCACCAACGCATTCCTTGAATTTGTCGGACGAAAGTCCATGAGCGTGCGCATCACGGGAGAGTCGCTTCTCTACGCGATTGTAAGCTGCGTGTGCGGTATTCTCATCATGACGCTGCCGGTTTTGAAGTTTGCACGCTTCAGCATCGTGGAGCAGAAGGCCCACAAGAGAAAGAAGAACAAGCCGCTGTGGCAGCGCATGTTCCTTGACTTTGCGCTTCTTGCACTGGCGTTGTACGGCTTCTACGATTTCAACAATCAAAAAGACGAGCTCATGAAGGCCATTGCGAAGGGCGAGGCGGTCAATCCGATGCTGTTCTTCTCGGCATCCCTGTTTATCTTAAGCTGCGCCATTGTATTCCTTCGTGTGATTCCGCTTCTCTCGTCGCTGATTTTTAAGATCGGCCGCAAGGCTTGGAAGCCCGCAGAGTACGCATCGTTCTTACAGATTACAAGAGACATTCATAAGCAGAGCTTCATCACCGTTTTCCTGGTTCTCACCATTGCTCTGGGTATCTTCAATGCCAACATCGCAAGAACCGTGAACCAGAACGAGGAAGAGCGCATCACCTACACGGACGGCGCGGACCTTGTTGTGAAGGAGAACTGGAGCAACAACGTAAGCAGCATCCGCCAGGGCTATGCGACGACGCTTAAGTACAACGAGGGCGACTACACCCGGTTCGAGCGTCTTGCCGAGGAAAATCCCGACCGCATCGAGTCCATGACCCGCGTCATCCACGATACGGATGCGCAGGTGTTAAACGGCGGAAAGGCCATTGAAAATGTGGAGATGATGGCCATCAACACCTACGAGTTCGGCCACACGGCAGGAATGCCTGAGGGTGTTACCGAGCATCACTGGTATGAGGACCTGAACGCTTTGGCACAGAATCCCGAGGGTGCGATTATCTCCGAGAATCTCGCGCAGGCCTGCGAGATCGGTGTCGGCGACACCGTGACTATCGAGCGCTTCGACGAGCTTCACAACTCCATGGGACGGAAGAGTTTTACGGTGGTTGCGGTCGTCAAATACTGGCCCGGCTACGAGAGTTCCGCCGAGGAGAAGAGTGACAGCGGCGAGATGGTGACGGTTCCGAAATACCTCACCGTCTGCAACTACGACAACGTGCTTCTCGACTATCCGGTGGTTCCGTATGAGGTCTGGATGCGCATCAACGGCAGCACGGACTTCTTCTACGACTGGGCGGAGGCAAACAAGATTTCCTTCAAGGAATTCCGGGATATGCGAAACGATATGGTCGGCTTAAAGAACGACCCGTATTTCCAGGTTACCAACGGTATGCTCACCATCACGTTCATCGTTGTTCTTGTTTTGTGCGCTATCGGTTTCCTGATTTTCTGGATCACCTCGATTCGCTCCCGCGAGCTTATCTTCGGTATCTACCGCGCCATGGGTATGTCCATGGGCGAGTTAATCCGGATGCTTGTCAACGAGCACATCTTCGGTTCCCTTTTGCCGATTCTGTTCGGCGCCGGCATCGGACTTTTGGCTTCCAAAATGTTCCTGCCGCTGATCCAGATTGCATACTCGCCGAAGATTGAGACGCTTCCGGCGAAGATTGTGATGTCGGGTTCGGATCTTATTAAGATCGCCGTCGTCATCACCCTGATGCTTACCGCATGCATCGCGGTCATCTCCGCATTGCTTTCGAAGATTAAGATCAACCAGGCACTGAAGCTTGGTGAAGACTGATAGGAGGCTGCCATGAAAGAAATCTTACGAACCGAATCCGTGACACGCAGCTTCCCGGTGGCAGGCGGTGACTTCTTGGCACTGAAGGGCATCAGCGTTACGGTCCCGGAGGACACCCTGACGATTTTGAAG
This sequence comes from uncultured Lachnospiraceae bacterium, assembly GCA_902787715.1. GTDB lineage: Bacteria > Bacillota > Clostridia > Lachnospirales > Lachnospiraceae > ISDg. Next base: position 314,640 of record CADAHQ010000001.1, on the reverse strand, counting down.
GGCCGTTCCGGTTCCGGTAAAACCACACTTTTGAATATCATCGGTGCGCTGGATGCGCCCACCTCCGGAACCGTCATCTTCGACGGCCACGACATCTCCAAGGCGACCGACAAGGAGCGTGAGGTTCTGCGCCGCCATGAGATCGGATACATTTTCCAGTCGGTTGCGTTAATCCCGGTGATGAATGCATACGAGAATGTGGAGTATGCGCTCCGCCTTGCGGATTACAAGGGCGACTACCGTGAGCGTGTTATGGAGTGCTTGAAGCTTGTCGGTCTTTCCAAGCGTGCGACCCACATGCCGCAGGAGCTCTCCGGCGGTGAGCAGCAGCGTGTTGCCATCGCAAGAGCCATCGCCCACAAGCCCAAGATTATCTTCGCCGACGAGCCCACCGGTGAGTTGGACTCCGCCACGAGCATTCAGGTTATCGCCATCTTCAAGGAATTGATCGAGAAGGAAGGCATCACCTTCGTCATGACGACCCACGACACGAAGCTCATGGGCTACGGCGATGTGGTCTACGAGATTCAGGACGGCGAGATCATCAATACCGAGTACCACGGAAAGGGGGAGCAGCTGCGATGAGCGAGGAAACAAAGAACGTTGACAAAGCTTCGCTGGAGGCTTCCGACATCCGCGACTCCGTGATCTCCCAGGAACTCCGCGACTCCTTTATGCAGGCCTACGCCAAGAACACCCAGGGAGAGCTGGAGGATCAGCTGGGCGACAACGTCATGATTCTGTGCGAAAACCTCGTCAAGATTTACAAGACGAAGGAGACCGAGGTGCTCGCCCTGCAGGGACTGGAACTCAAGGTGGAGAAGGGCGAATTTATCGCCATCATCGGTAGTTCTGGCTCCGGCAAATCCACCTTCTTAAACATGATCGGCGGTCTCGACCGCCCCAGCGCCGGCAAGCTCTACGTGGACGGCAAGGACCTCTTCAAAATGACCGAGAGCCAGCTGGTGGACTATAAGAAAAATACCGTCGGTTTCGTTTGGCAGAACAACGCAAGAAACCTTTTCCCGTATCTGACGGCATTGCAAAACGTGGAACTTCCCATCCGCTTCGGAGACAACAAGGACGTGGAAAAGCGCGCTCTGGATCTTTTGAATCTCGTGGGTATGGCACACAAAAAGGACAGCAAGTTGAACCAGATGTCCGGCGGTGAGCAGCAACGTATCGCCATCGCCATTGCCCTTGCCAACCGGCCGAAGCTTCTCTTGGCGGACGAGCCCACGGGTTCCGTGGACCAGCGCACATCCGATGCGCTTCTTGATGTGTTCCGCCGCTTGAACCAGGAGCTCGGCATCACCATCGTCATCGTTACCCACGATATCAACCTCGCTAAAAAGGTGAAGCGCGTCGTTATGATGCGCGACGGAAAGACCAGCAGCGAGCGAATCATCAAGCAGGAATTTGCCGACCCTTCGCTTCTTAAGGGCTTCGTCGAAGAGGAGACCCACGATGAATTTGCCATTCTCGACCGCGCCGGCCGTGTGCAGATTCCCCGGGAAATGCTGGATGCCATCGGCGTGAAGGGAAACCGCATCCGCCTGCAGCTTGAGGACGGCCGGATCCTTGTGACAAACGGGGAGTCGGAGGACGGAGAGGACGGCGACGACGGGAAGGACGGAAAGAGCGGCAAGGAAGGAAAGAGCCGCCGGAAGAACAAAGGCTGACGGTAAGAGCGGAAGTTTTTTGCGTCGTAACACAAGAAAAAACGAAAAAGAACAAAAGCCCCCTTGACAAAGAGCTCGGAACGGTGTAAACTCAAGTAAATACAGTTTACATGTCGGCGTGACATGAACTGTGTGAGTGAAAAATGTTTCAGCGCTTCGGAAAGGGGGTTGCTTATTATGAGTCCATGGTTTTGGCTGGCAGTGACGATTGCGTGTGTGCTTGTTGAGCTTTGCACGCTGGCGCTGACGACGCTTTGGTTTGCCTTCGGCGGATTTGCAGCGATGATTGTCTCCTGGATCTGGCCGAACAGCGTAGTAATCCCGTGCGTTGCCTTCGCAGTTGTCTCCGTCTTGTGCATCCTGCTGGTGAGACCGTCCGTTGTCAAACGGTTCAACAGTTTGCGAACCCGCACAAATGTGGACACCGTAATCGGAAAGGTTGCGAAAGTAATTGTGGCGGTCAACAACGAGGAAAACACCGGAAGAGTTTCGCTCGGAGGAATCGAGTGGGCTGCGCGTGCGGTGAGTGACACGGAGACAATTCCCGTGGGGACGATGGTTGAGATCCTTCGCGTGGAAGGTGTCAAAGTGATTGTAAAAGTGAAAGAGGGGTAAATTATTATGCTTAGTTTCCTGGAGTCCGGACTGTTTGATTCCCTGCCCACAGAGGCAGTGGTCATCGGTATTATTGTAATCCTTTTGATTTTGGTTGCAGTGACCTGTATCCGTGTCGTACCGCAGGCACATGCGTATATTCTTGAGCGTCTCGGCGGTTATCAGGCAACCTGGGGTGTCGGCATTCATATGCGCCTTCCGTTCTTTGACCGCATCGCTCTCGACGTGCTTTTGAAGGAGCAGGTGGTGGATTTCCCGCCGCAGCCGGTTATCACGAAAGATAACGTTACGATGCAGATTGATACCGTTGTTTACTTCCAGATTACCGACCCGAAGCTGTATGCATACGGCGTGCAGAACCCGATGATGGCCATCGAGAACCTGACCGCGACAACGCTTCGTAATATCATCGGTGATCTCGAGCTCGATGAAACCCTCACTTCCCGTGAGCTGATTAACGGCAAGATGCGCCAGCTCCTCGATGAAGCCACCGACCCTTGGGGTATCAAGGTCAACCGTGTGGAGCTCAAGAACATCATGCCTCCGGCAGCAATTCGTGACGCCATGGAGAAGCAGATGAAGGCCGAGCGTGAGCGCCGTGAGTCCATCCTGATCGCAGAAGGTGAGAAGAAGTCTACGATTCTTGTTGCCGAAGGTAAGAAGCAGTCCGCAATCCTCGGCGCTGAGGCCGAGAAGGCTGCTGCAATCCTTCGTGCTGAGGCGAAGAAGGAAGCCACCATCCGCGAGGCAGAAGGTCAGGCAGAGGCTATCCTGCGCGTGCAGAAGGCTAATGCAGACGGTCTTCGTTTCTTAAACGAAGCACAGCCCACCGATCCGGTTCTCCGCTTGAAGAGCCTGGAAGCCTTCGCAAGAGCTGCGGACGGCAAATCCACCAAGATCATCATCCCGTCCGAGATTCAGGGCCTTGCAGCCCTTGCAACGGGCGTTGTGGAGACCGCCAAGGCTGCGAAGCCGGAGGAAGAGTCCGCCGAGTAAGGGATGCATTTGCCGGGCGGTCCTGCGACCGCACCTGCGAAAATTCGACAAAAGACATACAAAAAGAGCTGTCGTTTCCGGCAGCTCTTTTTTCGTGTATCAGAGATTAGTTTCCTTGTATTTCTGCTCGCAGTAGACGCAGCGGTAAATGCGCTTCTCCTTGTTCGTCAGGCGGAAGCGGTGCGGCAGCTCCTGCTCGATGCTTGTGATGCAACGGGGATTTTTGCACCGGAGAATGTTGGTCACTTCCTCGGGAAGACGAACGCGGCGCTTCTCCACAATCACATCGTTTTCGATGATGTTTAAGGTGATATCCGGATCGAGAACCGCCAAAGCATCCAGATCCGGAAGAATGGGTCCCTCAATCTTGATGATGTCCTTGCGGCCCATCTTGTTGGAGGTTGCATTTTTGATGATGGCGACGCAGCAGTCGAGCTTGCCGAGCTCCAGGTATTCGTAGATCTGCATGCCCTGGCCGGCCTTGATGTGGTCGATGACGACGCCTTGATGAAGTCCGCCGATATTTAACATATGTTTTCCTCCTTAGCCTTGTGGGATGCGGTCCTTAAGACCTAACATGAGAATGATGAGTGCCATGCGCGCATACACGCCGAATCCGGCCTGCCGGAAGTAGGCGGCTCTCGGGTCCGAATCCACCTCCACCGAGATTTCGTTCACACGGGGCAGGGGATGTAGGACGAACATGTCGTCCTTTGCCAGCTTCATCTTCTCGGGGGTGAGAATGAAGGAGTTCTTTAAGCGGATGTAATCCTCCTCGTTGAAGAAACGCTCACGCTGTACGCGGGTCATGTAGAGGATGTCGAGATCCGGCATGACTTCGTCCAGGGAGCGGACTTCTTTGTAAGGGATGCCCCGCGCGTCCAGAACCTCTTCCTTTAAGTAGGTGGGGATGCGCAGCTCCTCAGGGCTGATGAGAACGAACCGGATGCCCTCGTAGCGCACCATGGCGTTGATTAAGGAGTGGACGGTGCGGCCGAATTTGAGGTCGCCGCACAGACCGATGGTCAGGTTCGAAAGGCGTCCCTTCAGCTCCAAGATAGTGAGAAGGTCCGTGAGGGTCTGGGTCGGATGGTTGTGGCCGCCGTCGCCCGCGTTGATGACCGGGATGCGGGAGTGCTTGGAAGCGACGTAGGGAGCACCCTCCTTCGGATGGCGCATCGCGCAGATGTCCGCATAGTAGGAGATGATCTGGATGGTGTCGGAGACGCTTTCTCCCTTCGCTGCGGAGCTGGAGTCCGCGCTCTGGAAACCGAGGACCGAACCGCCGAGGTTCAGCATTGCCGACTCGAAACTTAAACGGGTGCGGGTGCTCGGCTCATAGAAACAGGTCGCGAGCTTCTTGCCTTCGCACACGTGGCGATAGCGCTCGGGGTCCTTCATGATGTCCTGCGCAAGGGAGAGCAGCTCGGAGAGTTCCTCCGGCGTCAGGTCCATCGGGCTGATGAGATGTTTCATGGCATTCCTTTCCGGTCTTGCGACCTTTGCGTTGCTGTGTCCGGGAGTCTGCGGGAGTGCCGTTCCCGCGCTTACCCATGGAAAAGCCTTACGGGTTAATCCGTAAGGCCGAAATCAAAGTATCGATTGCAATTGTAATAAGAAATATCGTTGACAAGACCTCCCAGTGTTGTGAGGTCGCAGGGGTATTCGCCGTTGGTAACCCACGTGCCGATGAGGTTGCAGAGGATCCGGCGGAAATACTCGTGCCTTGTGTAGGAGAGAAGGCTCCGGGAATCGGTGAGCATTCCTACGAAATTCCCAAGGACGCCTAAGTTGGCGAGGGACGTCAACTGATCCTCCATGCCCTTCTTGTTATCGTTGAACCACCATGCGGAACCCTGCTGAATCTTGCCTGCGCAGGAGGAATCCTGAAAGCACCCGATGATGGTGCCGATGGCGGCGTTGTCGATGGGATTCAGGGAATAGAGAATCGTCTTCGGCAGCGCGTCCGTAAGGCACAGGGAGTTGAGGAAGTCCGCAAGCTCCGCGCACGGCGTGTAATCGTCGATGCAGTCGCAGCCGTTGTTGGCGCCGGACTGTCGGAAGAGCTTTGTGTTGTTGTCGCGCTTTACGCCGTAATGCAATTGCATCACCCAGCCGTTCTTCGTGTATTCCGAAGCAAGGAACGAGAGGAGATTGGTCTTGTACTGCAGCTGCTCGTAGAGATCGACGCTCTCGCTGTTTAAGGCCTTCCGGAAGATCACTTCCGCCTGCTCGTCCGTGCAGGGAGCGTAGCACACATACGACATGCCGTGGTCGGAAACCTTGCAGCCGTTGGCCGCGAAAAATGCAATCCTCTCACGGAGCGCATCCTTTAAGTCCGTGTACAGGGAAATCGTGCGGCCGCAGGCGCGGGAGAGGTCTCCCACGATGTAGGACGCAAAATCCTTCTTCTCAATCCCGAGGGCGCGATCCGGGCGAAACGCCGGAAGAACCTTGCCGCGGAAGGTGGGATCCATGGCGAGCATGCGGTGCCAGCGAAGGTCGTCCGCAGGGTCGTCGGTGGTACACAGAAGCTTGACGTTGGAACGTTTCAGAATACCGCGCGCGGACATGGAAGGGTCCGAAAGCGAGGCATTGCACAAATCATAGATGCGCCGCGCGCTCTCCTTGTTGAGAGGCTCGGTGATGCCGAAATACCGCTGCAGCTCCAGATGGCTCCAGTGGTAAAGAGGATTGCCGATGGCCCGCGTGAGGGTGTCGGCAAATGCTTCGAATTTCTCGTAAGGGTCTCCGTTTCCGGTGATGAGCTCTTCGGGGACGCCGTTAGAGCGCATCGCGCGCCATTTGTAATGGTCGGCGCCGAGCCAGAGATCCGTGATGGAGGAGAAGTGAATATCCTTTGCAATCTCCTCCGCCGGAATATGGCAATGGTAGTCGATAATCGGCATCGTCTCCGCGTACTGATGGTATAAAACCCGCGCGGTTTCATTTGTCAACAGAAAATTGTCGTCCATGAAAACCATACCTGTATCCTCCAAGGAAAACATGCCGGAATCCGTTCGGAATCCTGCTCCACGAAAATATAACACAGAAGAAACGTCCGTGTCAAGGTTTCGGGGGTGCATTTTCCGGAAAATGCACACAAAAAACACAATGTGTTGGATGGCGTGAAAAACGGAACACAAAATGTTCGAAAAACGGTTGAACCGAAACGGGAACTGTGTTATATTATTTTCGGTGTTTGTGTGCGCAAAGACCGCGTGTTTTCAGCGGGGGACGAAGAACTTTTTGCATGCAAAACCCATGATACGCGGAGGTAGTTATATGGCAAAGATTGTTACGCTCGGGGAGATTATGCTTCGGCTCTCCACACCGGGGTATGAGAGATTTGTACAGGCAGACAGTTTTGACGTCTGCTACGGGGGCGGAGAGGCCAATGTCGCCGTTTCCCTTGCCGGATTCGGACACGACGTTTCGTATGTGACGAAGCTTCCGGAGAATGAGATCGGCGAGAGTGCCTTGCAGGCACTTCGCAGAGAGGGCGTGGATTGTTCGTTTATCGCCCGCGGCGGAGAGAGACTCGGCATTTACTTCTTGGAGACGGGCGCTTCGGTAAGACCGTCGAAGGTTGTTTACGACCGCGCGCACAGCGCCATCGCGGAGGCATCACCCTCCGACTTTGATTTCGACGTAATCTTCGAAGGAGCGGACTGGTTCCATTTTACGGGAATCACACCCGCAATCAGCGATGCCGCAACGGAAGTGACCAGGGCAGCGCTTAAGGCTGCAAAACGGCACGGCGTGACGGTGTCCTGTGATTTGAATTATCGGAAGAAACTGTGGAGCAGTGAAAAGGCAAAATCGGTCATGACCGATTTGATGCAATATGTGGATGTGTGCATCGGCAACGAGGAGGACGCCCAGAAAGTGCTGGGGTTTGTGCCGGGCGACACGGACGTCACCAAGGGAAAGCTGGAGCTTGCAGGCTATGAGGCAATGTTCCGGGCCATGCAGGAGAAGTTCGGCTTCCGCTATGTGGTAAGCTCCCTTCGGGAGAGTTTCTCCGCCTCGGACAATGCCTGGTCGGCAGCCATCTGGGACGGGAAGGAATTCTACCACTCGAAGACGTACAAGCTTCATATCGTGGACCGCGTGGGCGGCGGCGACTCCTTCGCAGCCGGGTTGATCTGCGGTCTTGCGGAAGGGAAGAGCGCTGCGGAAGCGTTGGAGTTCGCAGTTGCGGCCAGCGCTCTCAAGCACACGATTCCGGGAGACTTCAACCACGTGACCCGCGGGGAGGTTCTCGCCCTCGCCGGCGGTGACGGATCCGGCCGTGTACAGCGCTAGGAAAGCTTTGGCGGGACAATCGGAAATGCGACCTGCGGGCGGTCGAAAGCCCGTGATGATAGAGAAGTTACAATCAGGAGGAAGGGTAAAAATGAAGATTCAAAATGTCAATGATGCTGCATTTGCCGCATACGGCAGAGTTGTGACGGGGTATGATACGGACGAGCTTTTGAAGGTGCTCACCGAGACCACACCGGCTCCCACGGACGCTGTTGTTTACGTTCCGTCCGATGCCAATCTGGAAGCAACGCCTGCAATGGCTGACTTTACACTGAACTGCTACGGCGGAATGCCGATTCAGATCGGATATTGCAACGGTACCAACACGAAGCTGAACTGCCTTGAATATCATCGCGACAGCGAGATTGATTTCGCTGCAACGGACTGCATTCTGCTTCTTGCAAAGCAGCAGGACTGCATGGGCAAGATGCTTGATACCTCCAAGGTAGAGGCGTTCTTCTGCCCGGCGGGAACCGGCGTTGAGCTCTATGCAACGACGCTTCACTATGCACCCTGCAGCGCGAAGCTCGGTGCACAGTTCCGCGTGGTCATCGTTCTTCCGAAGGGAACGAACCTTGAGAAGCCCGCAATCACCGTTAAGAATGACGATGATGCGAGACTGTTTGCCGCCAATAAGTGGCTGATTGCGCATCCCGAGGCTTCCGAGGCGAAGCAGGGTGCCGTCATCGGTCTGACCGGTGTCAACATCGATATCGCAGGTGACATTGCGTAAGGTTTGTGTTTTGCGTGAAATCAGGATATTGCGACACGGGAAGCGTGCGTAAGAATCAGAAAGAGGTAACGGTATGAAGTGTCCGTATTGCGGAGCGGAGAACACGAGAGTCATCGACTCCCGTCCGGTGGAGGAGTCCAATTCCATCCGCCGCAGAAGACAATGTGATGAGTGCGATAAGCGTTTCACCACGTATGAGAAGGTGGAGACGATTCCGCTTGTGGTTATCAAGAAGGGAAATGTCCGCCAGGCGTACGACAGAACAAAGATCGAGGCGGGTGTATTTGCCTCCTGCCATAAGCGTCCCATCAGCGTAGAGCAGATTCGCAAGCTGGTTGACGAGGTGGAGACGGAGATCTTCTCCATGGAGGAGAAGGAGATTCCGAGCTACCGCATCGGCGAGCTGGTGATGGACAAGCTCAAGAAACTCGACGAGGTGGCGTATGTCCGCTTCGCGTCCGTCTACCGCGAGTTCAAGGATGTCAACACCTTTATGGACGAGCTCAAGACCTTGTTGGATCACGAGATCTGATTTCGTGCCGTTTTCGGCCGGACCGGCAGGTTTCACAAAAATGCCGGGGTAATTTCGTCATATTGACGATGGAAAAATCGGAAAAACACAGAATTGCGGCTCCCCGCGTCAAACGGGGGGCCGCATTTTTTGGTAAAATGCGAATGGTTTTTCCCTTTCGTTTCCCGTATGCTTGTCATACGAATTAACGAAGGAGAGGGAACCATGTTTTGTTCATTGTACAGTTTTTCGGTCACGGGCATCGACGCCGCTGTCATCAAGACCGAGGTGGACGTCGGTAACGGCCTGCCCTGCTTTGACATGGTGGGGTATCTGGCAGGGGAAGTGAAGGAGGCGAGAGAACGGGTGCGGGTCGCCCTGAAGAACTCGGGGTATCCGGTTCCCGCGAAACGCATCACCGTGAATCTCTCGCCCGCGGACGAGCGAAAAGGGGGAACCGGGTACGATCTGGCCATCGCCCTCGGAATTCTCTGCGCCCTCGGGTTTCTTCCGGAGGATCTGACGGCAGGGTACGGTATCCTCGGGGAGCTGGGCTTAGACGGGAGCGTCCGGGCGGTGCCCGGGGTGTTGCCCTGCGTAATCGCCGCGAAGGAAGCGGGCTTTTCGGCAATTCTTCTCCCCTCGGAAAATGCAGAGGAAGGCGCGTTGGTGGCCGGCATCCGCGTGTACGGGGTGAGGACGTTAACGGAGGCGGTGGAGCATTTTACGGGGGCCGGCGGAGGAACCCTTGTGACGCCGAGAGCGTGGGCGCCGGAGGAGGCGGTTGCGGAGGATTTTGCGGATATCCGCGGGCAGTTTTTGGCAAAAAGGGCGGCGGAGATTGCGGCGGCCGGAATGCACAATCTGCTTTTAAGCGGCCCGCCGGGGGCCGGAAAGACCATGCTTGCGAAGAGGATTCCCGGGATTCTCCCGAAACTTACTTTTGAGGAGAGCCTCGAGATTACGAAGGTGTACAGCGTGGCGGGAAAGGTGTCCGGGGAGGACGGGATGGTGCGGAGCAGGCCCTTTCGTTCCCCCCACCACACCGCGACGCTGACGGCCCTTGCCGGGGGCGGAAGAAATCCGATGCCGGGAGAATTTTCCTTAGCGTCCGGCGGCGTGTTGTTTTTGGATGAGCTGCCGGAGTTCCCTAGAGCCGGCATCGAGATCTTGCGGCAGCCTCTCGAGGATCGCCGCATTCAGATTGCAAGGCTTCACGGGAATGTCTCGTACCCGGCATCCTTTATGCTGGTGGCGGCCATGAATCCCTGCCCATGCGGGTATTACCCGGACCGGAACCGGTGCCGGTGCACGCCGGACCAGATCTCCCGGTATCGGGCGAAACTGAGCCGCCCGATTCTGGACCGGATTGATCTGTTTGTCCGGGTCCAGGGCCTTCCTCCGAAGGACCTTGCGGGAGCACCGGGCGGGGAGCACAGCGCGGCGGTGCGCTCCCGTGTGGAGCTTGCAAGAAAACGGCAGGAAGCGCGATTCTGCGGGACGCCTTACCGATATAATTCGGAGGTGCCCGGGAAACTTTTATCGGAGTCCATGCAGGTATCGAAGGAAGCGGCGGAGGTGGCGCGGGAATTCGCCGAGCGGACAGGGTGCACTGCCCGCGGGTACCACCGCATGTGGAAGGTGGCGCGGACCATCGCGGACCTTGCGGACAGTGAGACGGTGCTGCCGGAACACATGGCGGAGGCCGCCGGCTTTCGCACGGAGCAGGAAGGAGATTACCTATGACGGAGCAGGAAGGAGATTACCTATGACGGAAAATGAATATCGCTTATGGTTCTGTGCCTCGGTGATGGACGTGCCGCTTCGGCGAAAGCTTCTCCGTGCCTTCGGAAGTCCGGAGGGTGTATTTTACGCGGGGGAGGAGGCCATACGGGAGGTAGGCGGCCTGACTAAAACGGAGACCGACCGGATCGTGCGAACCTGCTCGGAACGCCATGTGGAGCGGATTCAACGGGAGCTGGACCGGCTGGATGCCTCCTTTGTTTGGAACGATGCCCCGCAGTTTCCGAAGTGTCTTAAGGAGATTCCGGACCCGCCGCTTGGGCTGTTTTACCAGGGGCGGCTTCCGACGGAGAGCCGCATCGCGGTGGCGATTGTGGGGACCAGGCAGTCGTCGCCTTACGGGGAGACGGTGGCGTACCGCTTCGGGCGGATTCTCGGGGACACGGGGATTGCGGTCGTGAGCGGCCTGGCCATGGGAATCGATGTGGCTTCCCACCGGGGGGCTCTGGAGAGCGGCGGTATTACCTACGCCGTGCTCGGCTCCGGCATCGGGACTGCTTATCCTCTTGAGAATATCGATACTTACCGGGAAATCACGAAACACGGATGTGTCCTGTCGGAATACGGGCCGAATGTGCCGGGCTTAAAGCACCATTTTCCGACAAGAAACCGCCTGATCTCCGGGCTTTCCGAGGCGGTGATCGTGGTGGAGGCGAAGCTACAGAGCGGCACGATGATCACAGTTGACCGGGCTTTGGAGCAGGGGAAGGAAGTATTTGCCGTGCCCGGGCGAATCACAGACCGGAACAGTGACGGGTGTCACAAGCTCATCAAACAGGGGGCGCAGCTGGTGACGGACCCGGTGGAAGTATTGGCTGTGATTCGGGAGAAAATGGGCGGTCTTGCATTGCAAACCGAGCCGAACGGGCAGCTTTGTCTGACTACTTTCGAAAACGGAAATGAAAAAAAGCAAAAATTGCCCCTTGCAAGCGAAGAAAAAATGGTGTATGCTTCTTTGCGTTTAAGTCCTAAATCCTTCGACCAGCTGGTCTGGGAGTGCGGACTGACGCCTGCTTTGTTGTTGCAGACTCTTTATAAGCTGCAGAAACAGGGCAGAATCCGACAGGCAACGGACGGATTGTACCGGGCGGAAGACCCCGACATCGCCGTGCGCCTGTAAAGAGCCGCAGGCGGACGGTTACGGTTTGCGCGGCCGGAAATGGAGAGGAGAATGAACAAGTACCTGGTCATTGTGGAGTCTCCCGCGAAGGCGAAGACCATACAGAAATTCCTCGGCAAGGATTATGCGGTGATCGCTTCCGGCGGTCATGTGCGCGACCTTCCGAAAAGTACGCTGGGAGTCGACACGAAGAACGACTATGAACCCCATTACATCACCATCCGCGGCAAGGGTGAGATTCTGGCGGAGCTTCGCAAGAAGGCGAAGGCCGCGAAGCGCGTATACCTCGCAACCGACCCCGACCGTGAGGGAGAGGCGATTTCCTGGCACCTGATGGAGGTTCTCAAATTAGATGAGAAGGAAACCCGCCGTATCACCTTCAACGAAATTACGAAAAATGCGGTGAAGTCCTCGCTTGCAGGCGCCCGCAATATCAATATGAATCTCGTTAACGCCCAGCAGGCCAGACGTGTTCTGGACCGCATGGTAGGCTACGAGATCAGCCCGATTCTCTGGGCGAAGGTAAAGCGCGGATTGAGCGCCGGCCGCGTACAGTCGGTGACGCTTCGCATCATCAGCGACCGCGAGAATGAGATTGCGGCGTTCCAGAGCCGCGAGTACTGGTCCATCGAAGGCAAATTCCACGACGGCGTTCACAAGGAGCCCATCGTCGCGGAGTACAGTGTAAAAGGAAAGAAGGAGCTCGCTTCCAAGGAGGAGGCGGATGCCGTCATCGCGGCAGTGTCCGGCTCGACGTTCTCCGTAACCGACAGCAAGTCGTCGGAGCGCAGACAGAAGGCGCCCCTTCCGTATACCACCAGCACCCTGCAGCAGGATGCATCCCGAAAGCTTAACTACAGCACCATTAAGACCATGCGTGTCGCGCAGCAGCTGTACGAAGGTGTGGAGATTAAGGGCCACGGCAGCATCGGTTTGATCACCTATCTGCGTACCGATTCCACGCGTATCAGCGATGAGGCCGCTTCGGCAGCGACCGCGTTTATCAAAGAGCGGTACGGCGCGGAGTTCCTCGGCGAGGACCGCAAAGAGGCAGCCTCCGGCAAAAAGATTCAGGATGCTCATGAGGCCATTCGCCCCACCTATATCGATATCACACCGGCGTCTGTCAAGGACCAGCTTACAAACGAGCAGTTCCGGTTGTACCAGTTGATTTGGAAGCGTTTCGTGGCAAGCCGCATGGCCGACTGTGTCACCAATGTAACGACCCTTACCATAAGCGACGGGGAGCACGTATTTACCGCTTCCGCGTCCAAGTGCGTATTCGAAGGCTTCCGCAGCGTTTATACCGAGGCGACGGAGGAAGCCGCAGCGGAGAAGAGCTGCCGTTATCTGCCGCAGAAGGGATTCGTGTTTAAGGGACAGGAAGTGACGGGAGAGCAGCATTTTACGCAGCCTCCGGCACACTATACCGAGGCGAGTCTCGTGCGTACCATGGAGGAACTCGGAATCGGACGCCCCAGTACTTATGCGCCCACGATTACGACGCTTCTTACGCGCCACTACATCGCGAAGGACGGCAAGAACCTCTTCGTGACGGAACTCGGCGAGGCGGTCAACGAGATGATGAAGAAGGCGTTCGCAAGCATCGTGGCCGTTGATTTCACAGCCAACATGGAGCTTCTTCTGGACGGTGTCGAGGACGGCACGGTGAACTGGAAGACCGTGATTGAGAATTTCTATCCGGATCTTGTTTCGGCAGTGAAGGACGCGGAGAAGGATCTTGCGTCCGTCCGCATTCAGGACGAGGTGACGGACCAGCCTTGCGAGGAGTGCGGAAGAATGCTTGTAGTCAAGTACGGCCCTCACGGCAAATTCCTTGCCTGCCCGGGTTTCCCCGAGTGCAGATTTACAAAGCCTTACATTGAGAAGACCGGCATCCCGTGTCCCAAGTGCGGCAAGGAACTGACCATCCGCCGTACCAAGCGCGGCAAGCGGTACTTCGGATGCATGGGGTATCCGGAGTGTGATTATATGTCCTGGCAGGCACCGAAGGGGTCGGCGCCGGAAGATAACGGAGGGGTTGTATGAGCGTAGTTCTTCTGGATAAGATTCGCAAACTGAACAATCTGCTGCATTCCCGGAACAATGCGGAGAAGGTGGTATTTTCCGATATCTGCAAGGTGCTCGGCGAGATCCTCAATGCGGACGTATTTGTATTGAGCCGCCGCGGAAAGACCCTCGGCATCTCTCTGCGGGATGAGGTTTCTTACCTTCCCGAACTGATGCGGGAGTCCATCGGAGAGCTGATTGACCCTGCCCTTAACGAGCGCTTTTTGAACACACTCTCCACCAAGGAGAACGTGAATCTTCCGATGCTCGGCTTTGAGGAGCCCGAGGCAGTGGAGAATATCGGCTTCATCAATCCCATCAACATCGCCGGTGAGCGGCACGGCACGTTGTTTTTGTACCGCCGAGGGCCCATGTTCGGCATCGATGACATCATTTTATGCGAGTACGCAACAACGGTAATCGGCCTTGAGCTGATGCGCTCCGTCAACGAGGAGTCCGCCGCGGAAGTCCGCAACCGCCAGGTCGTACGCGCCGCGTTAAATTCCATGTCTATCAGCGAGATTGCCGCTGCGAAAGCCGTGGCATCCGGCTTGAAGGGCGTTGAGGGCGTGTTGATTGCAAGCCGCATCGCCGACGAGAGCAAGATTACCCGTTCCATCATCGTGAACGCGCTTCGCAAACTGAGCAGCGGCGGCATCATCGAAGCCCGCTCCTCGGGAATGAAGGGAACGTATGTGAAGGTGATCAATCCGTATTTCTTCGACATTCTGGACTCCATGAATGTGGCGGAGAGCGAAGAAAACCAGTGAAACCGCCCGAAAATGAAGAAAAATGAAAGGTCGCACCCGAATTTAAGCGGATGCGGCCTGTTTTTTTGCGGAAATCCGCATTTTTCGCTTGAAACCTTGAAAAAGCTGTGCTATACTGCCAAAGTCACTAAGCACGCGCTGCCGTCGGAAGGCCGGTTCCCCTATGCGGGTATGCCTTTTTGGCTGCGCGGAAGAACAAACCAATCGGAGGTATTATCATGAGTGTAATCTCAATGAAACAACTGCTGGAGGCCGGTGTACATTTCGGTCACCAGACGAGACGCTGGAACCCTAAGATGGCTCCGTACATCTATACCGAGAGAAACGGTATCTACATCATCGACCTTCAGAAGTCGGTAGGCAAGGTGGACGAGGCTTACGCAGCGGTGAAGAACATCGTTGCCGAGGGCGGCAAGATTCTCTTCGTAGGAACGAAGAAGCAGGCACAGGACTCCATCAAGAGCGAGGCTGAGCGCTGCGGTATGTACTTTGTAAACGAGCGTTGGCTCGGCGGTATGCTGACGAACTTCAAGACGATCCGTTCCCGTATCGCTCGTCTGAAGGAGATTGAGAAGATGTCCCAGGACGGCACCTTTGACGTTCTTCCCAAGAAGGAAGTTATCGGCATCAAGAAGGAGTGGGAGAAGCTGGAGAAGAACCTCGGCGGTATCAAGGATATGACCCAGATTCCGGACGCTATCTTCGTAGTTGATCCTAAGAAGGAGCGCATCTGCGTTCAGGAAGCTCATTCCCTTAACATCCCGTTGATCGGTATCGCCGACACGAACTGCGATCCCGATGAGCTCGACTATGTCATCCCGGGCAACGACGACGCAATCCGCGCCGTTAAGTTGATCGTCGGCAAGATGGCTGATGCTGTTATCGAGGCGAACCAGGGCGAGGAGCTTGTGGACAACACCGAGAGCGAAGCAGAAGAGAGCAAGGACGAGGCTTCGGAGCAGTAATTTCAATATTCTGAATATGATTGGGGACTACCCCGGATAGGAGAATGACTATGGCTACGATTACAGCAAGCATGGTTAAGGATCTCCGTGAGTCCACCGGTGCCGGCATGATGGATTGCAAGAAGGCACTTACCGAGACTGACGGCGATATGGAGAAGGCAGTCGTATGGCTCCGTGAGAACGGACTTGCCAAGGCTGCAAAGAAGGAGAGCAGAATTGCCGCTGAGGGCATCTGCGCTGCTTATGTAACTGCAGATAACAAGGTTGCGTCTGTTGTTGAGGTTAACTCCGAGACCGACTTTGTTGCTAAGAATGAGAAGTTCCAGGAGTTTGTTGCCAAGGTTGCAAAGCAGGCCGCTGAAACGGATGCTGCATGCATCGACTGCTTCCTTGCAGAGCCCTGGTGTGAGGATGCTTCCATCTCCATCAAGGAGGCGCTTGCAAATCTTGTTGCCGTGATCGGCGAGAAGCTTTCCATCCGCCGTTTCGAGAAGATTGTTGCCGAGGACGGCTTCGTAGTAAGCTACATCCACAACGGCGGCAAGCTCGGCATCCTTGTTCAGATGAAGGGTGAGGCTAACGACGCTACCATCGAGTGCGCAAAGAACGTTGCAATGCAGGTTTGCGCTATGAAGCCCGCTTACGTTCGCAAGGAGGAGATCTCCGCTGATTTCATCGCTTCCGAGACCGAGATCATCACGAAGGAAGCTCTGAAGGAGAACGCTGAGAGCGCTAAGCCGAAGCCGGAGAACATCGTTATCGAGCGTATCGTTCCGGGCCGTCTTGACAAGGAGCTCAAGGAGATCTGCCTTGTTGATCAGATCTATGTTAAGGATCAGGAGAAGAAGGTTGCTGCATACGTAGCAAGCGTATCCAAGGATCTTGACATTGTGAAGTTCGTACGTTTCGAGACCGGTGAGGGTATGGAGAAGCGTGAGGAGAACTTTGCAGAGGAAGTTGCAAAGCAGATGGGCAAGTAATTCCGAAAACCGGAACCGCGAACCCGAAAAAACGCAAAAAGTAAAAAAAATGCTATTCAGAAAAAGCGCTTTCGCCGATGCGAAGGCGCTTTTTTTAACGCTTTTCGGGGGAAAGAAGAAGCATAATGCATTATTGAAAATTTGGACGCATTTTCGGCTCGGAAATCGAAAATAAGATGAAACATCGTCTTTTCTGTGACAAATAGTGAGTCAAACCGCGGTAAAATCGGCATGATTTTGGTTAAATTAGACATAAAATTCACTCGAGTACAGAAAAAACCATGAAAAAACTGTGAATTTCCTATTGCATCCTTCAAAATTGTGTGTTATAGTGACGACGATGGCCGACGCCCGGAGGGTGTTTCGGACCGGAAATCGTGGCAATACCGCCATGGTAAAAAAAGTGAAGGAGTGTTCATCATGAAGAAAGTAGCAAAAGTACTCTCTTTGGTGCTCATCCTCGTGCTGACGGTCGGCTGCTTCGCAGCTTGCGGCAAGAAGGATGAGGCTGCTCAGGGCAAAGTCCTGAACATCTACTGCTGGAACGAAGAGTTCAAAGAGCGTGTAGAGAAGCTGTATCCCGGTTACACGAAGGATTCCAGCGATTCCAGCAAGGGTAAGATCGGCGACGTAACGGTTGTTTGGAACATTACCCCCAACGCAAACAATGCTTATCAGAACGCACTCGACGAGGCGCTTCGTAAGCAGAAGGATGCAAAGGCCGATGATAAGGTAGACCTTTTCCTCATCGAGGCTGACTACGCACTCAAGTATGTTGAGCCGTCGGTTTCCATGAGCCTTGCAGATCTTGGCATCAACGTTTCCAAGGATCTTGCAAATCAGTACAAGTATACGCAGGATGTCGTAACAGACTCCAAGGGTAACCTGAAGGGTGCTTCCTGGCAGGGATGCCCGGCAGGCCTTATCTACAGAACCGACATCGCTGAGAAAGTTCTCGGATCCTCCGATGTTGACATTGTTCAGAAAGCGGTTAAGGACTGGGCTTCGTTCGAAGCAACGGCTGCCAAGATGAAGGAAGCTGGCTATGCGATGGTTGCAGGTTTTGACGATTCCTTCCGTGTATTCTCCAACAACGTTTCGTCCGCGTGGGTTGATGCCGACAAGAACGTAGTTGTTGACAAGAGAATCTGGGACTGGGTTGATCAGACCAAGAAGTTTACGGACAATGGATATAACCTTAAGGATTCCCTTTGGGGTGAAGGTCCTTGGAAGCAGGGATTCTTCATGGACGGAACTACGTTCTGCTACTTCGGACCCGCTTGGTTCATCGATTTCTGCATGAACTGCGATCAGCCGAACTCTGTCGGTGATGCAGGCAAGTGGCACATCACTGTAGGTCCGGAAGGATTCTTCTGGGGCGGCACCTGGGTTTGCGCTGCAACCGGTACCGATAACTCTGAGCTTGTTAAGGACATCATCCTCAAGATGACGGCTGACACCGATATCCTTGTTAAGCTTGCTCAGACGTTCTCCGATTTCGTAAACGATAAGCCGGCTATGGAGAAGCTTGCAGCTGACTCTAGCATCGGCAACAAGTACCTCGGCGGACAGAACCTCTACGGCGTTTTGGCAGAGGGTGCAAACAAGATCAGCATCAAGTACGCAAGTGCTTATGATCAGGGTTGCAACGAGAACTTCCAGGCTTGCATGAAGGAGTACTTCCTCGGCAATGCTACGCTTGACGAAGCGATCGAAGCATTCAAGGTTAAGATTAAGACCGTTTATCCGGATCTGAAGACGGACAAGATTGGCCGCTAATCAGTATTCTTTTCCTGAGTCGCTGCTATAGAGCAGCAGAGTAAACCAGAGTTTTACCGGATGCCCTGCGGGGCATCCGGTATTACAATGAAAACTCTGTGTTTGAACACTTCTCCAAATTATTCCTTTTGCGCTGATTCCCTAACGGAGAGATATCTATGAACGAAACAGTTAAGAAACATTCGAAACTGGGAAAGGACAAGTGGGGCTATATCTTTTTGATTCCCTTCTTCGTTGCCTTCCTGGTTTTTTCTTTTTGGCCGTTGATTCAGACCATTTATTTCAGCTTCTTCGACCACTATTTCTCGCAGACAGATTTTGACTATGTCAACAAGTTTGCGGGATTGAAGAATTACAAAGAGTTATTCACACCCGAGACTGCGCGCCTGTTCTTTAATACGATGGTGATGTGGATTTTGGGCTTCATCCCGCAGATTGTGTTCTCGCTTTTGCTGGCTTCCTGGTTTGCCAACAACCGGCTCCGCATCCGCGGCGCAGGTTTTTTCAAAGCGGTAATCTACCTGCCGAACCTCATCATGGCAATTGCCTTCGGTATGATGTTCTTTACCATGTTCTCCCGCGGCGGCCCGGTTCATCAGATTTGCGAAGCATTCGGAATGAGTCCGGAATATGATTTCTTCTTCCATATCGGACCGACCCGTTCTCTCGTTGCCTTTATCAACTTTATCATGTGGTTCGGCAACACGACCATATTGTTGATGGCCGGTATCATGGGCATCAACGAGTCGCTGTTTGAAGCGGCGGAGGTTGACGGCGCGAGCCAGTTCCAGGTGTTCCGGAAGATTACGCTTCCGATTTTGAAGCCGATTCTCATTTACGTTTTGATTACCTCCTTAATCGGCGGTATCCAGATGTATGATGTTCCCGAGGTTGTAACCAAGTCCTCCGGAATGCCCATGAGCAAGGACATTTTCTCGCTGAATGTACCTGCGGCAGAGACGGTAATCATGCGTCTCGCCAAATACATCAGCAAGAGCAAAAACTACGGTTCCGCCGGTGCTCTTTCCGTTATGCTTTTGTTCATAACCGGTATTCTGAGTGTTGTTGTTTACAAGTTCATGGTAAAAGACGAAGAGTGAGAGGAGGTGCGGTATGGCAGAAAAAACAAAACTTGACGCTAACTATACGGTCAAGAAGTCCATGGGAATGGGTACGATTCGCGTGATTGCCTATGTCGTGCTGGTGCTCCTCAGCTTGATGTGTCTTATCTGGTTCTACCTGTTGTTTATCAATGCGACGCGCGCTCATTCCGAGATTACGGCCCGGATCTCCTTTGTCCCGGGCGATAATCTGATCGACAACCTGAAGAAGTTGTTTACAAGTACTCTCGATTTTCCGAGAGGTATTCTGAACAGCGCGTTTGTTGCATTTGCGTCCTCCATTCTCACTGTTTATTTTTCGATGATGACGGCATTTGCCGTTCACGCATACAACTTTAAAGGAAAAAAAGCCGTTCATGTGTTCATCCTCGCAATCATGATGATTCCGACGCAGGTTACGTCCCTCGGTTTCTATCGTTTGGTCGTGGACACGCTGAACTTAAAGGACAGCTTCATCCCGCTGATTGTTCCTTCCATCATGTCGCCGATCACGTATTTCTATATTGTTCAATATATGAAGAGCAACCTGCCGATGTCTTTGATTGAGGCGGCGCGAATCGACGGCTGCATGGAAATCAGCATCTTAAACCGCATTGTGTTCCCGCTCATGAAGCCGGCCCTTGCGGTACAGTTGATTTTTGCTTTTGTCGCAAGCTGGAACAACTACTATATGCCCGCGATGATTCTTTCGAGCAGCAAGAAGCGAACGCTTCCCATCCTTATCTATACGCTGCGTTCCGCAACGGAGAAGGACAAGGATTTCGGCTTCCAGTATGTCGCAATGGCATTGTCCGTACTGCCGGTCATCGTCGTGTATGTCTTCTTCGCAAGGAAGATTGTCGGCGGTGTTTCCGTCGGCGGCGTAAAAGAGTGATTGCGCAAACATATACCATATATCGTTTCGGCCCCGGTTTATTTGTCCGGGGTCGTTCGATTTCTATTGATTTGATTTTCGGAGTATGGTAGAATAGTTTGCGGAGCGAAGGTAGAATGACTTTGCTAAACGGGAGGTTACCTTTGAGCACTTACGCACGAATTCTTTTGAAATTGAGCGGGGAGGCCCTCGCCGGGGAGAAGAAGACCGGCTTTGACGAGGCCACCTGCATGGAGGTCGCAAAGCAGATCAAAACTCTTGTGGACGGCGGTACGCAGATTGCCATCGTCATCGGCGGAGGGAACTTCTGGAGAGGAAGAAGCAGCGAGACCATCGACCGCACCAAGGCCGATTCCATCGGAATGCTGGCGACGGTCATGAACTGCATCTACATGTCCGAAATCTGCCGCTGCTGCGGTATCGAGACCGAGATTTACACGCCCTTTGCCTGCGGAACGGTGAGCGAGCTTTTCAGCAAGGACAAGGCGGTTGCCGCCATGAAGAGCGGCAAGGTTATCTTCCTTGCGGGAGGCACGGGACATCCTTACTTCTCCACGGATACGGCCACGGCGCTTCGCGCCATCCAGCTGGATTGCAACGCCATCGTTATGGCGAGAGCGGTGGACGGCGTTTACACCGGAGACCCGAAGACGGACCCGACCGCGACGAAGTACACCACGGTTTCGTATCAGGAGCTTTTGGACCGGAAGCTGAAGGTATTAGACCTCACGGCAACGGTTATGTGCATGGAAAACAACATTCCGACCCTGGTATTCTCCCTCAACGAGGAGAACAGTATTGTAACGAATGTTTCCGGGACCAACACAGGCACGATTGTGACGGTGTAGGAACCCGATAGAGACTGAATAACGGAGTAGGAGGTATTGGTATGAACGAAATTTTGAAGCCTTTTGAGGCATCGATGACGAAGACACTGGATTTCCTGAAGGAAGAGTATGCGAACATTCGCGCAGGTCGTGCGAATCCGCACCTTCTTGACAAGATCCGCGTGGATTACTACGGCACCCAGACGAATCTGCAGGGCGTTGCGAACGTTTCCGTTCCCGAGGCCCGTGTGATTATGATTCAGCCGTGGGAATCGAAGATGATCAAGGAGATTGAGAAGCAGATTTTAGCTTCCGACATCGGCATCACCCCGAGCAACGACGGCAAGGTTATCCGCCTTACGTTCCCTGAGCTTACGGAGGATCGTCGTAAGGAGCTTGCGAAGGATGTAAAGAAGAAGGGCGAGGCAGCGAAGGTTGCCATCCGCAACATCCGCCGCGATGCCAACGACGCGATTAAGAAGGCCGGCAAGGAAATCTCCGAGGACGAGACCAAGAAGATGGAGACCGATGCGCAGAAGATGACCGACAAGTTCATCGAGACCATCGACAAGACCGTCGAGGAGAAGACCAAGGAAATCATGACGGTTTAATCCCGTTTCGGCGGACAGACAGGAGAAGGGTTTTACGGACTGACTGCAAAAGGGCGTCACAGACGCCCTTTTCCTATGATGCTTTGGCGGGTGCGGTTTGACTGCGCTTTGGCGGGACTTCGGCGAGTCACGCGGGCGCACGGATATTGTTTGAAAGGACACTTCGGATGAAAGACAAGAAAACGGAAGAGACATCGAACAAGCCGGTTCCGCGCCATGTAGCCATCATCATGGACGGCAACGGACGCTGGGCGAAGAAGCGTTTGCTGCCGCGCAATGCGGGGCACGTTCAGGGCAGCCGTGTCGCAGAGCAGATCTGCGAGGATGCCTTTAATTTGGGAATTGAATACCTGACCATATATGCGTTTTCCACGGAGAACTGGGCCCGTCCGAAGGACGAGGTGGACGCGTTGATGAAGCTTCTTCGAAAGTACATGAAAGACAGTATCCAGAGAAGCAGCAAAAACAATATGCGCGTTCATGTCATCGGCGATATCTCGGCTCTGGATGAAGACTTAATCGAGAGCATCAAAAAGCTTGAGGAGGTCTCCGCGTCCAATACGGGCTTAAAGTTCCAGGTGGCAATCAACTACGGCGGAAGAGACGAGATTGTACGGGCTGCACGGGCATTTGCCGAAGATGTGGCTGCGGGCAAGAGGAAGCCGGAGGAGTTGTCGGAGGCGTTGTTCTACTCCTACTTCGACACTGCGGGAATCCCGTATCCGGACCTGATGATTCGCACCAGCGGCGAGCTGCGGACCTCCAATTTCCTGCCGTGGCAGTTAGCGTACACGGAGTTCTATTTTACGGATGTATTGTGGCCGGATTTCAATAAAAAAGAGCTGCAGAAGGCGATCGACTATTATGGGAGTCGGGATCGCAGATTCGGCGGCGTTTAACTCGGAGGGCATGGATGTTTAAGGAACGTTTGCTCAGCGGTGTCTTGCTGGTGCTGGCTATTTTCGGGGCAATCTACTTCGGGGGGTACGTCCTTTGGGGCGTTCTGTTGTTGATTTCCCTGATCGGTATGTTTGAATTAAACCGCGTGTTTGAGGCGCAGTGGAAGGCTCCCTCGCTTCTTTGCTACGCGGCGGCAATCGGATATTTTCTGCTGATTTCTCTTGGGTACGAGGAGGCGATTCGGCCTTCGGTGCTGTGCTTTGTGCTGGTGCTTTTGGTGACCTTCGTCATCGGTTATCCGAGATTTCAGTTTACCGAAGTGCTTGCGGCTTTCTTCGGAATCTTCTACGTGGCGATGATGCTGTGCTGCATCTACCGAATCCGCGGCTTAGACAGCGGCGTGTACCTCGTGTGGATGGTATTCCTCGGAGCCTGGGGCTCGGACACCTGCGCATACTGCGTCGGAAAACTTATGGGAAAGCACAAGGCATTTCCTGTATTAAGCCCGAAGAAATCCGTGGAAGGATGTGTCGGCGGCGTGCTCGGAGCAGCGCTTCTTGCGTGGGTATTTGCCCTGATTTTCCAAGACAAGCTCACGGCGGTTGGCAATCCTTTGATTGCACTTCCGATTATCGGCGCCTGCGCATCGATCCTTTCGCAGTTCGGGGATCTGGCTGCCTCCGGAATCAAGCGGCAGCACAAGATTAAGGATTACGGCACACTCATTCCCGGCCACGGCGGTGTCCTCGACAGGTTCGACAGCGTAATCGTGACGGCGCCGGCAGTATATCTTCTGTTGGTGACATTTTTCGTCTGAGTGAGGGCGGCAAATGCCCTTTGAGAGGAGAATCATGAAGCGTCTTTCCATCCTGGGATCCACGGGTTCCATCGGTCGCCAGACCTTAGAGCTCGTTCGCAGATTCCCGGAGACTTTGCAGGTAACGGCGTTAACTGCGAAATCCAATGTCGATTTACTGGAACAGCAGACCCGGGAGTTCCGTCCGGGTCTTGTGTGCATCTATGATGAAAATAAAGCCGAAGAGCTTCGCGAAAGGCTTTCCGACCTGCCGGTTACCGTTGTTACCGGAATGGAAGGGCTTCTTGAATGCGCAACGGCAGCCGATGCGACGATGACGGTTGTGGCCCTTGTGGGAATGATCGGTGTTCGTCCCACGGTTGCGGCCATTGAAGCGGGGAAAGAGATTGCTCTTGCAAACAAAGAGACCCTTGTGACGGCGGGACATATCATCGTTCCGCTTCTTAAGAAGCACGGGGTTTCCCTGTATCCCATCGACAGCGAGCACTCGGCGATTTTTCAGGCGCTGCAGACGGTTCCCGGGGAGCGGAGTGCATTCTTTGGCGGTAATCCCTACGTAAAGCGGATTCTTTTGACGGCTTCCGGCGGACCGTTCCGCGGTTGCACGAAGGAGCAGATGAGAAGTTTCACCTGCGAGGATGCGTTGAAGCACCCGAACTGGTCCATGGGAAAGAAGATTACCATCGACTCCGCTACCATGGTGAATAAGGGCCTTGAGATGATGGAGGCACGCTGGCTGTTCGGGCTTAAGCCCTCCCAGATTCAGGTCGTGATCCACCCGCAGAGCGTACTGCATTCCGCGGTGGAATTTGTGGACGGCGCGGTGGTCGGGCAGATGGGAACGCCGGACATGCGGCTTCCGATAGAGTACGCGATTCTCTATCCGGAGCGGGCGCCGCAGATTGCTTCCCAGCTGGATTTGTTCGCGGTGCGGGAGCTCAGCTTTTTCCCGCCGGATACGGATAATTTTCCGGCGCTTGCCCTTGCGATGGAGGTGCTTCGCAGGGACGCTGAATACGGACAACAGACGGGAAGCACGCTTCCCGTGGTATATAACGCGGCAAATGAGTGGGCGGTGGCCCGGTTCCTTCAGGGCATCGGGGCATTTACGGATATCGCCGACGCCATTGCCGACGCCGTTTCCGCCCACACGGTGACGGTTGCGCCGACGCTTGCCGAAGTGCTGGCGGCGGAGCAGTGGACGGTAGACTTTCTTGCGGGAAGGTAATTTTTTTGTTGGGGAGGAAGTATGAAACGTAACACCATCTTCGGAGCGGTTTTGATGATTGCGGCGATCGTCGCACTGGTCGCTACGGGGCATCTGAACATTTTGCTGTCCATCTTCATGATCGGCGTTGTCATCTGCTTTCATGAATTCGGGCATTTTCTGCTTGCGCGGATCAACGGCGTGACGGTGAAGGAGTTCTCCCTCGGTATGGGCCCGCGGCTTGTGTCGAAGAAGATCCGCGGGACGCGGTGGTCCATCAAACTGTTGCCCTTCGGCGGTTCCTGCTTAATGCTCGGCGAGGACGAGGCGATACAGGAAGCGGCGGAGACCGACGCGGAAGCGGCTGCGGAGGAGAAGGAGAAAGAGACCGCAGAGGAGCACGATGACGATGAAGGTTCGTTCCGAAGCAAAGGCGTATGGCAACGAATCAGTATCGTCTTCGCAGGTCCGTTTTTCAATTTTATTCTTGCGTTTTTGCTTGCCTGCATCATCTTAGGGACCATCGGCCACGACACTGCCTACGTGCTGCGAGTCAGTGACGATGTGGTGATGAAGACCGGACTTCAGCCCGGAGATATCATTACTTCCTATGACAATCATACCATTCGCATCGGCCGGGATCTCGCGCTGTATGAGAACCTGGACGGCGTTCCGGAGCATATTACCATCACCTTTGAGCGCGACGGAAAGACCTACACCGGAGAGTATGACACGAAGCTGAACCGCCGGTATCTGTGCGGTATCACCTATACCTTAAACCAGCAGAACGGCCATCTTCCCATGAAGCTGGACGCTGTCGGCGGCGCTGCCGCGGAGGCGGGACTTCAGGCTGGGGATATCGTAAAGAAAATCAACGGTGTTGATATAGCGACGCCCGAGGAGTTCCAGGCGTACATCCAGGAGAATCCGCTGTCCGAGAAGAAGGTTGTATTTGTCGTCGAAAGAGATGGTAAGGAAGGGGAGTTCACCGTGTATCCGGTGCTGTCGGAGACTCGGGAGCTCGGCTTTGAGTACAACATCAACTACCGCGAAAAGTCGGGGGTTCTCTCGGTCGTCAAATACGGCTTCATCGAGGTCGAGTACTGGATGAAGGCCACCGTGAAGAGCTTGAAATTCCTCATTCAGGGCAAGGCGAAGCGGCAGGATGTGGGCGGCGCGGTTCGCGTTGTCAGCGAGATGAGCAACGTGGTGGACGAGAGCTATCACACGGACGGCATGCTGTATGCATTCCTAAATCTCATCAACTGGGCAATCCTTTTGAGTGCCAACCTCGGTGTCATGAACCTTCTTCCGATTCCCGCGCTGGACGGCGGGCGGCTTTTGTTCCTTTTGATCGAGGCAGTTCGCGGGAAGCCGGTAAATCCGAAGGTCGAGGGCTATGTGACCCTGGCGGGCTTCGTTTTGTTGATGCTTCTTATGGTATTTATTCTGTTTAACGATATTACCAACGTTTTCTTCGGCGTTCTCGGAGCGCTGTAACCGGAGGTTTTGATGAAAACCAGAGCAGTGAAAATCGGCGACCGCGTCATCGGCGGCGGCAATCCCATTCTGATTCAGTCCATGTGCAACACAAAGACGGAAGATGTTGCGGCCACCGTTGCGCAGATTTCGCGCCTTACGGACCTCGGATGCGATATCATCCGCGTTGCCGTGCCCACACCGGAGGCTGCGGAGGCCGTCCGGGAGATTAAGAAGCAGATCCGGATTCCTCTTGTCGCCGACATTCATTTCGATTACCGGCTGGCTATCGCGGCCATCGAGGCAGGGGCGGACAAGATCCGCATCAACCCCGGCAATATCGGTGATCCTTCGAGGGTTGCGGCGGTTGTGGCGAAGGCGGCGGAGGCCGGAATTCCGATTCGCGTCGGCGTCAACAGCGGCTCGTTAGAGAAGAGTTTAATCGAAAGATACGGCGGCGTTACGGCGGAAGGCCTTGTGGAAAGCGCGATGATGAAGGTTCGCGAGCTCGAGAAGCTTTCCTTCGAAAACATTGTCATCAGCATAAAATCTTCGGATGTGCTTTTGTGCGTGGAGGCCCATGAGCGCATCGCGGCCCTTACGGATTATCCTCTCCATGTGGGAATCACGGAGGCCGGCTCCGTCTGGGCCGGAAACATCAAATCCTCCATCGGCCTGGGAATCCTGCTGCACGAGGGAATCGGCGATACCATCCGCGTTTCCTTAACGGGCAGCCCGGAGGAAGAGGTGCGCTCCGCAAAGCGCATTCTGAAGACGTTGGGCCTTCGCAAAGGCGGCATCGAGCTTGTTTCATGCCCGACCTGCGGACGCACGAAGATTGATTTGATCGGCCTTGCAAGCCGTGCCGAGGCTTTGGTTGAGCGGTTCGACGACCTGGACATCAAGGTGGCCGTGATGGGCTGTGTCGTCAACGGTCCCGGGGAAGCGAGAGAGGCGGACCTGGGCATCGCAGGAGGCGACGGAGAGGGGCTTTTGTTCCGTAAGGGCGAGATTGTCGCCAAGATGCCGGAGGACGCGCTGTTGCCGGCTTTGGAAGAGGAGCTGTGCAGAATCCGCGCGGAGAAACCCGGAAAATAAGCGGAGTATTGCAGGGGACAGAGAGTTCGGATGTAAGAGAGAATACGGATGAACGTTTTTGAAGTATTTGAAGAATTTCAGCCGGATGCGCACATCGTATCGCAGATTCGGGACCTCGACATTGAACGGATGACGGCGAGCTCCGCGGGAGTGATCACCGTCTACGCCAACAGTCGGGACATGATTCCCTTTACGGTGCTGCAGAGGCTTGCACAATGTTTAGAGGAACAGGTTTTCGCTGACTCGGGGCGGCATGTCCGCATTCGGGTCCGTTTTGCGTGCATCGAGGAAGGGAACGAGGAGGAAGCGAGAGACCTTTTGCTTTCTCTGATTGCGGACCAGTTTACCTGCGAATATCACCAGAGCTTTCGGTATCTTCTCTCGGAAGCCAAGGTTTCCTCCGGGGACGGGAAGATACTCTTAAGCCTTCCGAACAACGGCCTCTACCGCGCCCTGCAGGAGGAGTTTTTGACGGAATTTAACGCGCGCCTCCGGTTCTGGTCGGACCGTTTCCCGCAGGCGGGAATCCGCTACGAGGAGTCGGAGGATCTGACGGAATCCTATGCCCACGAACGCACCTACACCGAGGAGGAGCACATCGCAAGAGTCCTTCACAAACGGGCAAAGGCGTTTGAACCGTCGAGAGACCGGAAGCCTGCCGACCTCATCAAGAAAGAGGCGAAGCCCGTGCCGGAGGAGCCCAAGGAAAATGCCTCCTTCCGCCGCAAGAAGGCGCCTGCCGATCCGGCGATCTTCTACGGAAAAGCCTTTGAATTTGACACATTTACGTCCCTTTCGGACGTACAGTTCCCATACCAGAAGGTTACCATCCGCGGCCAGATATTCCACGTGGACAGCCGCGAGCTGGCCCCGAGAAATGCACCCGAGGAGGGCGAGAAAAAGCCGGCAACAAAGACGATGGTCACCTTCAACATCACCGATTTTGAGGACTCCATCGCCGTGAAGCTCTACACCCCCACGGAGGAAGCGGAGGAACTTCTGAAGGATATTAAGGAGGGTGCATTTGTCATCCTTAACGGCGAGACCGAGGACGACAAATACTCCCGCGAGCTTACCATTACCCGCGTGTACGGCATCCGCAGGTCGGAGGATTTTCGGCTGAAGCGGAAGGATACCGCGGAGAAGAAGCGCGTGGAGCTGCATTGCCACACCCAGATGAGCGATATGGACGCCGTGGTGGACACGGCCACAATCGTGAAGCGCGCCTTCGAATGGGGACATCCCGCCATCGCCATCACGGACCACGGTGTGGTGCAGTCCTTCGTGGACGCGGCACATGCCATTGACCCGAAGAAGTTCGGGGATGACGAGGCAAAGCTTGCCGCATATAAGAAGTTTAAGATTATCTACGGCATGGAAGGATATATCGTGGACGACGAGGGCGTCACAAAGCCCGACGGCTCGCCCCTTGATCTGGTGGCAGACGCTGAGGAAATCAAGCGTCTTCCGAGCTACCACATTATTCTTCTTTGCAAAAACGATGTGGGAAGAAACAATCTGTATCGCCTCGTGTCGCGGTCGCACACGGAGTTCTTTTACCATGCCCGCCCGAGAATTCCGAAGAGCCTTCTTCGGAGCATGCGCGAGGGTCTGATCATCGGTTCCGCCTGCGAGGCGGGAGAGCTGTTCCGCGCGATTTTGTTTGATAAGCCCGAGGCGGAGATCAAGCGAATCAGTGATTTTTACGACTACTACGAGATTCAGCCCCTGGGAAACAACGCCTACATGATTGATGACGAGAAGATTCCCCAGGTGAAGGGATACGACGATCTCGCCGCCCTCAACAAGCGCATCGTGGACCTGGCGGACGCTCACGGGAAGATGTGCATCGCCACCTGTGACGTGCATTTCTTAAATCCCGAGGATGAGATTTACCGCCGCATCATCATGGCCGGAAAGGGCTATGAGGACGCCGACCGCCAGCCGCCGCTTTATTACCGCACCACCGAGGAGATGCTTGAGGAATTCACGTATCTTCCGGCGGCCAAGGCCTATGAAGTGGTTGTGGAAAATCCGAACCGCGTCAACGCCATGATCGAGAAGATCGACCCGGTTCGCCCCGACAAATGCCCCCCGGTCATCGAGAATTCCGATTCCGAGCTTCGCGAGATCTGCTACAACACCGCCCGCAGCTGGTACGGCGACGAGCTTCCGGAGATTGTATCGAACCGACTGGAGAAGGAGCTCAATTCCATCATCAACAACGGCTTTGCCGTCATGTATATCATTGCACAGCGCCTCGTGAAGCATTCCAACGATGACGGCTATCTCGTGGGTTCCCGAGGCAGTGTGGGCTCGTCCTTCGTGGCCACCATGGCCGGAATCACCGAGGTGAACCCGCTGCCGGCCCACTACTTCTGCAAGCACTGCCATTATACGGACTTCGACTCGGAGGAAGTGAAGGCCTATGCATTGAAGTCCGGCTTCGACCTTCCGGACCGGGATTGTCCGAACTGCGGGCGGAAGCTCACCAAGGACGGACAGAACATCCCCTTTGAGACGTTCCTGGGGTTCTACGGAGACAAGGAGCCCGATATCGATTTGAATTTTTCGAGCGAATACCAGAGCAAGGCCCATGCGTACACCGAAGTTTTGTTCGGCAAAGGCCACACCTTCCGCGCCGGTACTGTCGGCACCCTTGCAGACAAGACCGCCTTCGGCTATATCAAGAAATACTACGAGGAGCACGGCATCACCAAGCGGACCGCGGAGATTGACCGTATCGTCCTCGGCTGTGTCGGTGTGCGCCGGACTACGGGCCAGCACCCCGGCGGAATCATCGTTTTGCCCCATGGGGAGGAGATCGACACGTTTACGCCCATCCAGCATCCGGCGAACGATATGACCACCGACACTGTGACGACCCACTTCGATTACCACAAGATTGATCATAACCTCCTGAAACTGGATATTCTGGGACACGAAGATCCCACCATGATCCGAATGCTTGAGGACCTCTCCGGAATCGATGTTAAAACGCTTCCGATGGACGATCCGAAGGTGATCTCCTTAATGTACAGTACCGAGGCCTTAGGCATCACGCCGGACCAGATCGGCGGCTGCGAGACGGGAAGTTTAGGGCTTCCTGAGCTTGGCACGAACTTCGTTATCAAGATGCTTTTGGAGACCCAGCCCCGAAGCTTTTCGGACATGATTCGAATCTCCGGCCTGTCCCACGGAACCGATGTGTGGACCAACAATACCCAGGATCTGATTCACGACGGCAAATGCACCCTCTCCACGGCCATCTGTACCCGCGACGATATCATGACATTCCTGATTGCCATGGGCATTCCCAACAAGGATGCCTTCAGCATCATGGAGAAGGTCCGCAAGGGCAAGGGCCTGACGCCTGAGTGGGAGCAGGAGATGAAGGAACACAACATTCCCGACTGGTATATATGGTCCTGTAAGCAGATTAAATACATGTTCCCGAAGGCCCACGCGTGTGCCTACGTCATGATGGCGTTCCGCGTTGCCTACTTTAAGCTGTATCTGCCGCTTATGTACTATGCGGCTTACTTCTCCATCCGCGCCAACAACTTTGACTATGAGCTGATGGCCATGGGAAAAGAAAAGCTTGAGAAGATCATGAAGGAGTACAACCGCAGAAGCAACAGCAAGCAGAAGGAGTATATGCTGTCCGAGAAGGAACAGGGGCAGCTGAAGGATATGCGCCTTGTGCAGGAGATGTATGCGAGAGGTTTTGATTTCATGCCCATCGACATCTACCGCGCAAAGGCCACCAAATTCCAGGTGATTGACGGCAAAATCATGCCTTCCCTGACGGCCATCGGCGGTCTGGGCGGCGTTGCAGCCGCGGCGATTGAGGCGGAGGCGGATGCGAACGATCCCTTCCTCTCGAAGGAAGATCTCCGCAACCGCTGCCATGTGGGCGCCAGCGTCACCGACCTTCTTTCCCAGGTGGGCGTGATTTCCGATTTGCAGGAATCCAACCAGATGCGACTCACGGACTTCTTCGGAGAAATGGTATGATCGGACTATTGTATCTGGCAGAGTGCCTTCTGACGGGCTTTGCCATTGTGATTGCGATCCTTCCCCGCGTCATGCAGAGGAAGATTCTCACCGTAGCGGGAGAGCGTACGCGCAATCCGTTCTTTGCGTTGTATCCGGCGAGTCTCATCGCCGGAATCCTGACGCAGGGATGGCTTACGTACGCGGTCGCCCGTTTGTTTGCACACACCGAAAAACCGCTTACATACGCAAATCTCATCGTGATGACCGTTCTTCCCGTTGCATCGGTTCTTGTCATTCTCCGCTTTCGAAATCACGTCAAATTCAAGCCGCTTCTTAAGCAGCTTCGGCCTACGGCCAGCGAGATGCTGTATCTCGCGGCATCGATTTCCTTCGCAAGTGTCATGATGATTGCAAGCTTCCGCGTAATCTCCGGGCAGATGATTTTAGGGTCGCCGGTGGCGGAAGACTTTTCCCTGCATGTAAATCTCATCCGGTCTGTCTCGGAGTGGCAAAGCGTCCCCGTGCAGTATCCGCTTTTTACGGGAGCCGGCATGCGGTACCATTTCTTCTTTGATTTTTTTGCGGGGAATCTGGAGTTCCTCGGGATGCGTATCGACTTTGCATACAATGTGCCCAGCGTCCTTGCGATGCTTGCCATGTACTGCGCAATCTTTGAGTGCTTCTTCCGCCTTTGCGGCAGGAAGAATGTCTGCCATCTGGTGTGGCTCTTTGTCACCTTCCGCTCGTCCCTCGGCATCTATCGCTTTGTGCGGGAAAATGCAGGGAACCTTTCCCGGGCGCTTCGCACCAACGAGCAGTACCTCGGGAAGACCGACTATGAATGGTGGGGCTTGTACGGCGTAAACACCCTTGTGAACCAGCGACACCTGATTTTCGGAATGGCGGTTGCATTTTTCGTCATCAGTCTTTTCCTTCCCTACGTCATCAAGGGGGCGGAGGAGAGAGCGGAGATTAGGAAGACCGCAAAGGGAAAAGAGTACCTCGTGGCTGTGTTTAAAAAGCACATGACCATCACGGGGCGCTCCCAGGCGGGAACCGCGGTGTACGCGGGCATCTTTTTAGGACTTACGGGGTACGTGAGCGGTCACGCCGTGATTGCGGCGCTGCTTATATTGTTCGTGCTCATGTGGTTCTCCAGAGAACAGTTGGCATTTGCCTTTTCGGGGCTTTGCGCGGCGTTTATCACGGTGCTCTTGATTACGGCTTTCGCAGGAAGCGGCTCCCCCTTCGGGACGGAGCTTACCTACGGATATGTGCTGGAAAACAGGTCCGTGGTCGGTGTTGCAAAGTTTTTCTGGGAGTGGCTCGGGCTTTTGCTCCCGCTGCTTATTTTGTATGCGGTCCGCGGAGGGAAAGCGCAGCGGGTCTTCCTTGCGGCGTCGATCCTTCCGATTGTGTTCGGCTTCTGTGTGAAGCTTTCGCCGAACATGATTCAGAACCACAAATACCTTTTCTTCTCCCTTTACCTCCTGGAGATGCAGGGCGCCATCGCCTTTGCGGATGCCATCCGCGTGAAGAAGGCGAATGTGCTGACGGCGGTCCGCATCGCCTGCATGCTGCTTCTTTTGGTGCCGTTGCTGGGAACCGGACTGTATGACAGCTACCTCACTCTTAAAAAATGCGACTCCAAAAAGTCCTACACCTTAGACGTGACGCCGGGGCTTCTTGCCTGGGCAAAGGAAGCGGGGGTAACGAAGGATACGGTGTTCCTGTGTGCCGGCAACGTGCTCACAAACGTCAACGCCGCGGGATTCCAGAATTACTACGGCCACATCTCCATGGCGAGAGGGGCGGGATATGACGTTGACGCAAGAAAGCCCTATGTGGATGCTTTGATGCATGCGCCGGATGCGGAGAGCGCAAAGAAGGCCGCGGAGGACGCGGGCATTTCCTACGTGATTATCCAAAGAAGACAAAGAAACGACGATCCCGAGCTTCGTGAGGATGTGCTTTCCGCGTGCTTTTCGAAGGTGTATTCCTTAGGAAGCGACGTCTATGAAATCGCCGTCTACGACACCGGTTACCGGCCGGATTCACAGGGTGAAAAATAAATTCAAAATTCTTTGAAAAAAGTGCTTGCATTTTTCGATGTTCTTTGGTATCATCATGTACGCAGCATTTGGCTTGTTGGTCAAGGGGTCAAGACGTCGCCCTCTCACGGCGAAAACGGGGGTTCGATTCCCCCACAAGCTGCTCTTGGGACCGGGTTTGCGAATCCGGTCCCATTGCTTTATACGCGCGCACGCGAAAGGAGGTATCGGAATGAAGAGATTGATTCGCACTGTATTGTTTGTCGGTTTTGTCTTTGCCATGCTTTTGGTGCTTGCTTCCTGCGGGAAGAAGGACGACGCAAAGAACGAAACGGTGACGCCTACCGCGGCACCTACGGAAACTCCCACACCCACGGAAGTCCCCGCAACGCCCACGCCGACGCCGAATCCTCTGGATGAGATGACATTGAAGGATCTTTACAAGGACGATTTCAAGATCGGTGTTGCCATTCCGAATTCCCTCTACGCCAGCAAGGCCGTGACGGAGGAGATTGCCGCGAACTTCAACAGCATGACCTTCGAAAACGAGTCCAAGCCCGACCAGATTCTGGACATCAAGGGATGCCAGAGCGGACTTCCGGACACGTACACGGAGCCGAAAGTAAAGTTTGACAGCATCAAGCGCGGCATGGAGTACGCGAAGGAGAACGGCATCGCGGTTCGCTTTCACACGCTTCTTTGGTACCAGCAGACGCCCGAAGGGTTCTTCACCGAGGACTACCAGAAGGGAAGCCCGAAGGTAAGCCGCGAGGTTATGCTCAAGCGCATGGAGAGCTACATCCGCCAGGTCATGACCTACATGGAGGAGACTTACCCCGGCATGGTATATTGCTATGACGTGGTGAACGAGGCGGTGAACCCCGGCGAGGGCGATCCCGACGGCCTCCGCGCGAAGAGCTTCTGGTATGAGGTTGTGGGCCCCGACTTTATGAACTATGCCTTCGAATACGCCCGCAAATACGCCCCGGAAGGCGTTGACCTGTACTATAACGATTACAACTGCTACTCGAAATCCAACCAGATTCTGAAGGTCTTGGAGCCGATTCTTGCGGCAGGCAACATCGACGGCATCGGCATGCAGTGCCACTTAAGCACCAGCACGTCGGTGGCGAGAGAGGTCATCGGAACGGCGAAGACCTTCACCAAAGCAGGCTTCAAGGTCCAGATCACGGAGCTCGACATCGGAACGACGAACACCGACAACGGCTTTGAGATCCAGGCCATGAAATACAAGGTGCTCTTTCAGGGAGTACAGAAGGGCAAGAGAGACGGTTCCATTGACATCGACTGCATCACGGTATGGGGCATTCACGACTCTGTTTCGTGGCGCGGCGACGAGTATCCGCTTCTGTACAAGTGGAACGGCTACAAGATGACCAAGAAGAAAGCATGGTACGGGGCAATGCAGGATCCCGCTATCCGCGCCATGGAATTTTAAGAGTTAAGTCCCATCGGAAAGTGAAACTATAGGGCAATGCCCGGAGGTAAAATGCAATGAAGAATTACAGTGTTAACGAACTGCGTGAGATGTATCTCTCGTTCTTTGAGAGCAAGGGACATCTCCGTCTGCCGAGTTTCTCCCTCGTTCCCCAGAACGATAAGAGCCTTCTGCTGATCAACGCCGGTATGGCTCCCCTGAAGCCTTACTTTACGGGGCAGGAGATTCCGCCGAGACGCCGCGTGACCACGTGCCAGAAGTGTGTTCGTACCGGCGATATCGAGAACGTAGGCAAGACCGCAAGACACTGCACGTTCTTCGAGATGCTCGGAAACTTCTCCTTCGGCGATTACTTTAAGCACGAGGCCATTGCCTGGAGCTGGGAGTTTTTGACGAAGGTCGTAGGCCTTGCGGAGGATCGTCTGTATCCTTCGGTATACCTCGATGACGATGAGGCATTTGACATCTGGAACAAGGAAGTGGGCGTTCCTGCGGACCGCATCTTCCGTTTCGGCAAAGAGGACAACTTCTGGGAGCACGGCGCAGGTCCCTGCGGTCCCTGCTCGGAGATTTACTATGACCGCGGCATCCGATTCGGCTGCGGAAAGCCCGACTGCAAGGTGGGCTGCGATTGCGACCGCTACGTTGAGGTTTGGAACAACGTGTTTACCCAGTTCAACGGCGACGGCAAGGGCGGTTACGAGGAACTGACCAACAAGAATATCGATACCGGTATGGGACTTGAGCGTCTCGCTATGGTATGCCAGGATGCGGACTCCGTGTTCGATATCGACACCATGAAGGCACTTCGTGACCGCGTGTGCGAGATCGCCGGTGTGACCTATGAGACCGACCCGAAGAAGGACGTTTCCATCCGTCTGATTACGGACCACATCCGTTCCGTAACGTTTATGACCAGCGACGGAATCCTTCCTTCCAACGAAGGCAGAGGCTATGTGCTCCGCAGACTCCTGCGCCGCGCAGCGCGCCACGGGCGTCTTCTGGGAATCAAGGAGGCATTTCTCGCAAATCTGTGCGAGACCGTCATCCGCGATTCGAAGGGCGGCTATCCGGAGCTTGAGGAGAAGAAGGATTACATCTTCAGCATCCTCAACAACGAAGAGGAAAAATTCAACAAGACCATCGACCAGGGTCTCGAGATTCTCTCCGGCATGGAGGAATCGCTGGTGGCGTCCGGAAAGACCGTTCTCTCCGGAGACGATGCATTTAAGCTGTACGACACCTTTGGTTTCCCGCTTGACCTCACCGAGGAAATCCTTGCGGAGCGCGGCATGACCGTGGATATGGACGGCTACAAGAAGGCGATGGAGGCCCAGAAGACCCTTGCGAGAAATTCCCGCAAGAAGACGAACTATATGGGCGCCGATGCCACCGTATACGATGAGATCGATCCTTCCGTAACATCGACGTTTGTGGGTTACGATAAGGAGAGTTGCGACGGAACCATCCTTGTGATGACCAAGGAAGAGAACGGAAGCGGCGCGATTGTCACTTCCCTTGCCGAGGGCGAGAGCGGTGCAATCATCCTTGATCAGACCGTATGCTACGCCACCATGGGCGGCCAGCAGGGCGACTGCGGACGCATCTATGTGGAGGAGGAAGGCGAGGTAACGGCGGAATTTGACGTCGTTGACACCATCAAGTTGAAGGGCGGAAAGATTGCTCACATCGGAACCGTGATCGGCGGCAGCTTCGCGGACGGCGACGTTGTGACGGTCGCTTACGATAAGGCAAAGCGCATCGCGACGGCGAAGAACCACTCCGCGACACACCTTCTGCAGAAGGCTTTGCGCACTGTTTTGGGAACCCACGTTGAGCAGGCCGGTTCCTTTGTAAATCCCGAGAGACTCCGCTTTGACTTCTCGCATTTCAACGCCATGACCAAGGAGGAGATTGCGAAGGTTGAGGAGCTCGTCAACGAGGCGATTGCAGCTGACTATCCGGTTGTGACGAAGCTCATGAGCATCGACGAGGCCAGAAAGACCGGTGCCATGGCACTCTTCGGCGAAAAATACGGCGACACCGTGCGTGTCGTGGATATGGGCGGCTACAGCATCGAGCTCTGCGGCGGTACGCATGTTGCAAACACCGGGTCCATCGCATCCTTCAAGATTGTGAGCGAGTCCGGTATCGCTGCGGGAACGAGACGTATCGAAGCTATCACGGCATCCAACGTGATCGCTTACTATAAGACCATTGAAAACGAGCTGCACGAGGCGGCCCGCGCTGCCAAGGCGGAGCCCGCTAACCTGGCCGCAAAGATTGAAGCGCTTACCGCGGAACTCAAGGCGGCAAATGCAGAGAACGAAAAGCTGAAGGCTAAGCTTGCCGACGCATCCTTGGGCGATGTCCTTTCGGATGTGACGGAGGTTGCGGGAATCAAGGTTCTTGCGGCAAATGTTCCCAACCTCGATATGAACGGTCTTCGCAATTTCTGCGACAAGATGAAGGCTAAACTTTCCGACTGCGTGGTTGTGCTTGCCTCCGTGATCGACGGCAAGGTAAACCTTGTGGCTGCGGCATCCGACAGCGCGATGGCAAAGGGTGCACACGCAGGAAACCTGATCAAGGAAATCGCCTCCCTTGTAGGCGGTGGCGGCGGCGGACGTCCGAACATGGCACAGGCCGGCGGCAAGGATCCTTCGGGGGTTGACGCGTGCATCGCGAAGGCTAAGGAAGTAGCGGTTTCACAGCTTTCCTAAGATTCGTAAGAAAAGTGTTGACAAGTACGGATTTTGTGGTACAATTCGATATGGCATCATTTCCGACAGACAGGATTGATGTCGACAGCGACATGCGAAGGCAGGTCGTGTTCGGGAAGGCAGGTGAGAATTCGTGTCGAGTGTTATCGTAAAAGAGAACGAGTCCCTGGACAGCGCACTGCGCAGATTCAAGAGAAATTGCGCGAAGGCGGGCATCCAGCAGGAGATTCGCAAGAGAGAGCACTATGAGAAGCCGAGCGTAAAGCGCAAGAAGAAGTCGGAGGCTGCTCGTAAGAGAAAGTACAAGTAAGATTTACGGAGGATCGCGAAAGCGGTCCTCTTACTTTTTGTGAAAAGATGTGGCATTTTCCGATGAGATTTGCTATAATGTCATCGATTATGCGCAGTCGGCGCATACCAAAGCGGAGGTGCGGATGATAGAGACACTGACCGGCGTTCCGGTTTCCAAACAAAAGGCCATCTTCGGGGAGATGGATGAGTTCGCAAAGCAGATTGAAAAGACCCTGCGTGTCACCATTGTGACACGGGAAGAGGAGATTCGTGTCGTCGGCGAGGAAGGCCCGTGCAGCAAGGCAAAGCGCGTCCTCACGACGCTTCTTGAGCTTGCGGCAAGAGGCTCGGAAATCAACATCACAAACGTCAATTACACGCTCTCCCTTGTGAAGGAAAACGAGGAGCAGTCCATGCTCTCGGTGGACTCCGACCTCATCTGCCACACCATCACCGGAAAGCCCATCAAGCCAAAGACCGTGGGCCAGAAGAAGTATGTGGACAACATCCGCGACAATATGATTGTGTTCGGCATCGGCCCTGCGGGTACCGGCAAGACGTATCTTGCCATGGCAATGGCCGTGACCGCTTTTAAAAACGACGAAGTCAACCGCATTATCTTGACGCGCCCGGCCATCGAGGCGGGAGAGAAGCTCGGATTCCTTCCGGGCGATTTGCAGCAGAAGGTTGACCCTTATCTGCGGCCCCTCTACGATGCACTGTACCAGATTATGGGCGCGGATTCCTTTACGAAGAATATGGAAAAAGGTCTGATCGAGGTGGCGCCTCTTGCGTACATGCGCGGCCGGACCCTTGACAACGCCTTCATCATCCTTGATGAAGCGCAAAATACAACCCCTGCCCAGATGAAGATGTTCCTCACCCGAATCGGCTTCGGCTCCAAGGTCGTCGTCACCGGTGACCGCACCCAGAAGGACCTGCCCTCGGACCAGATTTCCGGCCTCGATGTGGCATCGAAGGTGTTAAACGGCATCGACGACATCGCATTTTCCACATTGACGGGGGCGGACGTCGTAAGACATCCCCTCGTACAGAAGATTGTCACTGCCTATGAGGCGTATGAGGAGCGGGCTGCCGCGAAGAAGGTTCCCGGCAATCGCCGCTTCGGAAGACCGGTGCGGGCGGAGAGATCCCGTAAGCCCAAGGGTGCGGAGGAGAAAGCATGACATTTTATTTCGAATCGGAGTGGGAAGAGGAAGCATTTCCCGAGTGCGAGGCGGTGCTTCGCAGCGTTTTCGAGGCGGCCTGCGACTATGTGGGCTGTCCCTATGAGTGTTCCGTGAATATGCTTTTGACGGACGATGCCGCGATTCATTCCATGAACAAGGAGTTCCGGGGAATCGACCGCGCAACCGACGTTTTGAGCTTTCCCATGGTGGATTACAAGGAGCCCGGCAACTTTGACGGGCTGGAGGAGCATACGGAGGAGTATTTCGAGCCGGAGAGCGGGGAGCTCTTGCTGGGCGACATTGTGATTTCCGTGGAGAGAGCGAAGGCGCAGGCTGCGGAGTACGGCCATTCCGTGAAGCGTGAGATGGCGTTTCTCACGGCGCACAGCATGCTTCATCTGTTCGGATACGACCACATGGAGGATGCGGAGCGCATCGAGATGGAGCGCATGCAAGAGGAAATCTTAGCGAAGCTTTCCATCGGACGCGACAACGCATAAGCAGACTTCGGCAGATGCCGGATATTACGGGATTTAGGAGTAGATAACCCTTGGCTACAGAGCATACCGGAAAATCAAACAGTATCCTCATGCAGGGAACTATTCTGGCGGCGGCCGGACTGATGGTTCGCTTCATCGGACTGATTTACCGCATTCCGATGCAGTCGATTCTCGGCAACGACGGAATGGGATATTACGGAAGCGCGTATGAGCTATACAATATCACGCTGATTTTGTCTTCCTACAGCCTTCCCCTCGCGGTTTCCAAGCTGGTAAGCGCGAGAGTGGTGCAGGGACAGCACGGAAATGCGAGACGTGTCTTTCTTATGTCCATGCTCTTCGGAGCCATTGTGGGCGGCATCGCCACAAGTATATGCTATTTCGGTGCTGGCTGGTACGGTGATTATATCGGTCTGCCGGGCGTGGTTTTACCGCTTCGGGTGCTGGCGCCGACAATCTTCGTCTTCTCCGTGATGGGCGTCATTCGGGGATATTTTCAGGGCTATAACAACATGGTGCCCACCGCTGTTTCCCAGATTATCGAGCAGATCATAAACGCTGCCGTTAGCGTGGGGGCGGCATGGTGGCTCATGCGCAAATACGCAGGATTCTCGGACCAGCGGGCGCACGGTGCCGCGGGCGGTACGGCAGGAACGTTCTTCGGAGCAACCGCAGGACTTCTTTCCTTGATTGTCATCTATTGGTTTTACCGCAAGGTGTTTAAGAAACTCCTTGCGATGGAAAAAGAGTGCGGGACGAACACCGAGGAGAGACCCGTCCACATTTTAAAGCTCCTGATTCTTACGGCGATTCCCGTTGTCGTTTCGCAGACGGTTTACCAGGTTTCGGGTATTGTGGACAACACGGTCTTTAACCGCGTTCTCATCGGCAAGAACTATGACGATGTACTGCGCGCATCCTGGTGGGGCATCTACTCCAACAAATACCGCCTCCTCACAAATGTGCCGGTGGCTATTGCGTCAGCCCTCGGAACCGCGATTGTGCCCGGCCTCATCGCCCTGTATGTGAAAGGCCGGATCGAAACTATCCGCGAAAAGGTGGCTTCCGCCGTCAAATTCAACATGATCATCGCGTTCCCCTGTGCTGTGGGCATGTCCGTTCTCTCTGGACCGATTCTGCAGCTTTTGTGGAACGATCACGATGTTGTGAGCCGCAATATGCTTCGGTTCGGCAGTGTCTGCATCCTTGTATTTGCGCTCTCGACCCTGACAAACGGTATTCTGCAGGGTATCAACCGCTTAAACATCCCGGTAATCCACAGCGCTGTTGCTTTGGTGGTGCACGTGGTTGTTTTGTACGTGTTGCTCCGCTTTACATCCCTTGATATCTACGCATTGATGATCTGCAATGTGCTGTTCGGTTTTGTGGTATGCGTTTTGAACTGGATTTCGGTAGGGAAGCTTTTGGATTATAAGCAGGAGGTTCGGACAACCTTCGTTCTACCGCTGATTGCTGCCGTCTTCATGGGAGCGGTGACCCGCGGTGCCTATGAGGTTATGGCTCGTTTCCTCGGAGATAAAATCTCCTGTATCGCGGCCATTATCATCGCGGTGCCGGTGTATTTTGCGGCGTTGATTCTCTTGCGCGCCGTGACGAAGGAAGAACTTCTGGCGATGCCGAAGGGCACGTTCCTTGTGAAGGTGCTCACGAAACTCCGTCTGCTCCGATAAGGTCGCGGACGGGTACAAAATGACGATGTGGCTGTGTCGGTTTGCCTTGCGTGTACACGCAGGAAGGAGGACGGTATGATTTGTATCATCGGGTGCGGTGCATCCGGAATGCTTGCCGCCATCCAGGCTGCGCGGGCGGGCGCTGCCGTCACGGTGTTGGAACATAACGACCGCCCGGGACGCAAGCTTCTTGCCACCGGAAACGGCAAATGCAACCTCACAAATGACAACCAGTCCCTCGAGAATTTCCGCGGCGAATGCCGGGAGGAGATTGCGGGGATTGTGGATGCATTTTCGGAGGAGGCATTGCTTTCCTTCTTCCGGGAAATCGGAATCCTCACAAAGGAGAAGCGGGGGTATCGGTATCCCCGGTCGGAACAGGCGTTGTCTGTCGTGACGGCGCTTTCTTCGGAGATGCGCAGGCTTCGCGTGCGCGTCCTCTTCGGGGCGGATGTCACGAAGGTTTCCGGCAGTGACAACGATTACGAGATTTTCTATACAATCGACGGGAAAGAGT
Source organism: uncultured Lachnospiraceae bacterium (assembly GCA_902787715.1). Taxonomy (GTDB): domain Bacteria; phylum Bacillota; class Clostridia; order Lachnospirales; family Lachnospiraceae; genus ISDg. The sequence continues at coordinate 272,953 of CADAHQ010000001.1, read as the reverse complement.
ACCGGATGCGGTCGGAGACCGTGGTGTTCGCCTGCGGCGGACCTGCCGGTGAGCGCCTCGGACAGAGCGATTTCGGTCTTCGGATGCTTCGCTCTCTGGGTGTACCCGTAAATGACCCTACGCCTGCTTTGGTGCCGCTTCTTTGCAAGAATCCTCACGCGAAGACCGTGAGCGGTGTGCGAATGGAAGCCGAGGTGACACTTACCGTCGGAAATGAATCCTATAAAGAGCACGGCGAGATTGTCTGGACGGATTACGGCATCAGCGGTATCCCCGTGATGCAGCTTTCACGGTACGCTTCGGAAGCGCTTCGGGACGGCAGATGCCCTGTGACAATCGCAGTGAACAGCCTTCCGGATATGACCGCAGAGGAGATATCCGCGGAGATTGGAAGACGGACGAGCGAGGAAACCTTCCGCGGCAGAAGTGCGGAGGAGGCCATGGACGGTCTGGTTCCTAAGAAGCTTTTGTTTGTTCTTCTTAAGGACAGCGGAATCGACCCGGAGGCGCCGGTTTCTGCGGTTACGGAAAAAAAGCGGGAGGAACTTGTGAGGCGCCTTGCTAAATCGGAATATACGGTGACCGGCACACGGCCGTGGGAATATGCGCAGGTGATGCGCGGCGGCGTGCCCCTTACGGCAATTGACCCCGAAAGCTGTGAAGTGCGGGGACATGCGGGGCTGTTTGTGACCGGAGAATTGTTGGATATGGACGGAAACTGCGGAGGATACAATCTGCAGTGGGCATTTGCCACAGGCACCGTCTGCGGTCGCGCTGCGGCGCGAAGGGAAGCACGGAGCAAAGGATGAAGCCGGTACAGATTAAACTATCGCAATTGCATATGCCGATTGGTTTTTCCGCAGAAGATTTGGCTGCGAAAGCGGCGTCGGCGCTTCGGATGCCGTCTTCGGACATTGCGTCGGTACGGCTGTTAAAGCAGTCCTTGGATGCCCGGAAGAAGTCGGAGATTGCTTACTCCTGCGAGGTAGCGGTGACGCTTCGGGAAGGCGTCCGGATGAAGGGGAAGCCGAACGGTCGATGGGATTATTGGAAAGAGACCGTGTACGAACCGAAGGTAACGGGGACGGCGGAGCTTACGTCGAGACCCGTGGTTATCGGCGCCGGTCCTGCCGGTTTGTTTGCCGCATTCCTGCTTGCAAGGGAAGGATTTGCCCCGGTCTTAATTGAACGGGGGAAAGCCATCGAGGAGCGCGCAGAGGATGTGGAGCGGTTTTTCGAAACCGGCGTTTTGGATCCGGACTCCAATGTGCAGTTCGGCGTCGGAGGTGCGGGTGCATTTTCCGACGGCAAGTTAAATACGCTAATCAAGGACCGCGAAGGTCGCGGAGCCTTTGTTCTTAAGACTTTTGTTTCCTTCGGGGCGCCCGAGGAGATTCTGTACCGGAACAAACCCCATGTGGGGACGGACCGGCTTCGGACGGTTGTCGCAGGGCTTTCTGAGGAGATTGTGCGGCTCGGGGGTACACTTCGGACCGGGACCACGGTGAAGGATTTCCTGTTCGAAAACGGGAAGCTTTCGGGACTTGTGTGCGAGCACGACGGCGTGAGTGAAACTGTTCCTACGGAGGTTGCGGTCCTTGCCATCGGGCACTCCGCAAGAGACACCTTTGAGACCCTCGAGGGTAGCCTTGCCATGGAGCCGAAGGCATTTGCCATGGGCGTTCGCGTGCAGCATCCGCGGACATGGGTGGATGCGACGCAGTACGGCGAGGCAGCCTCAAAACTGCCGGCGGCGGACTACAAGGTTACCCACACCTGCGGGGACGGAAGGGGCGTGTATTCCTTCTGCATGTGTCCGGGCGGATATGTGATAAATGCATCCAGCGAGCCGGGGCGGCTTGCCGTGAACGGCATGAGCAATTTCGACCGCGCTGCGGAGAACTCCAACGCTGCGGTTGTGGTGACGGTTTCTCCGGAGGATTGCGCTGCGGATTATGAGCGGATTCTCAGGGAACATCCGGAGCTTGGGGCGCCTTCTTCGGAGGAGATTCCGGCGCCTTTGATCGGGATGGAATACCAGAGAAGACTTGAGGAGCTTGCGTACCGCGCGGGCGGCGGGAAGATTCCCACGCAGCGGTATGCGGACTTCCGGGAGCGGGTTCCCAGCACCGGCTGTGGGTCCATACCGCCGGTCAACAAGGGAGCTGTCTCCTACACGGAGCTTCATTCGGTGCTTCCGGAGTATATGGCTTCCGCCATCGATGAGGGAATGCAGGCTTTTGATGCGAAGATGCCGGGATATGCGGGCGGCGATGCTCTTTTGCAGGCGATTGAGTCGAGGACGTCGTCCCCGGTGCGCATCCTGCGGGATGAATCCCTGCAGGCGCCGGACCACGCGGGGCTGTACCCTTGCGGAGAGGGCGCTGGATATGCGGGCGGCATCATGTCGGCGGCAATCGACGGACTTCGCGTCGCGGAAGCGATTATGGCGGAATACAAGTCGCTGAAAATGAAGAATTGACGGGATACATCGCAACTATAAAAACCAGGGAGTGTAATATTTTTATGGATCGCAAGGAATTAATGGCCGGTAAGAAACGGATTGTCATCAAAATCGGATCGTCCTCGTTGGTACATCCGGAGACCGGCGATATGGACCTCGTGAAGATGGAGCGGCTCGTTCGCATCGTTGCGGACATCTCCAACAGCGGAAAGGACGTGGTTCTGGTTTCCTCCGGCGCTATCGCTGTTGGTCGGAAGACCATGAAAATCAACGAGCGCCCGAAGGAGAAATCCGTGAAGCAGGCCTGCGCCGCCATCGGTCAGACAAGACTTATGATGGTTTACCAGCGGCTGTTTGCGGAGTACAACAAGGTGCCCGCACAGGTGCTGATCACAAAGCTTACCATGATTCACGATGAGAACCGCCGGAATGCAAGGGCTACATTTGCCGAGCTTCTTTCCATGGGGGTCATTCCCATCGTAAACGAGAACGACACCGTTGTTACGGATGAGATCGAGTTCGGCGACAACGACACGCTCTCGGCCATCGTTGCGGCGCTGATTCACGCGGATCTTCTGATTGTGCTTTCGGATGTGGACGGCTTCTACGACGACAATCCGAAGGTCAATCCCAACGCAAAGCTCATCGAGGAGATTGATTACATCACCGATGATTTTGAAGCTATGGCAGGCGGCGCGGTTTCGGAGTTCGGAACCGGCGGTATGGCGACGAAGGTTGCCGCAGCCCGCATCGCCAACGACGCGGGGGCCGACACTGTCATCTGCAACGCGGACGATATGAAGAAGCTTCGCCATGTTCTCGAGGGACGGAACGAAGGTACTTTGTTCCGCGCCCACAAAAACGAGAATTTCCATTTGATTGATTATCTTAACAAGAAGCACGAGGAGGCGCTTTCATGACCGAAGAAGGCATCAAGCGGATCAACGAACTGTATCACAAGTCGAAGGAAACCGGCCTTACGCCCGAGGAGGCGGAGGAGCAGGCGAGACTTCGCGCCGAATACATTCGCTCGGTTCGCGAGAATTTAAAGAGCATCCTCGACAACATCGAGGTTGTTGACTAATCGCACATACATATACTGTCAAAAAGTCATTTTCCCGGAGGACGGAATGGAGAAATCGGAACTTCGCAAAGTTATGAAACGGAAACGCAGCTCCCTGTCCGCTGAGAGAATTCTTCTCTACAGCGGCTGTATCGCGGAACATCTCGTGGAGCGCAGGGAATACACGGACGCTTCCGTGGTGCTTGCGTATATGTCGTTCAGCTCGGAGGTGAACACGCATTTTCTGATTGAAAAGGCGTGGAGGGACGGAAAGCGCGTCGCGGTGCCGAAGTGCGTAGACGAAAAGAGCATGGAGTTTGAGTACATCCGCTCCTTCGACGACTTAGCCCCCGGCCGGTACGGAATCATGGAGCCGGTGACGGGCGAGAGTGTAAATTACGACGCGGAGGAGAAGTGTCTGTTGCTTCTCCCGGGCGTTGCCTATACCAACAGCGGAGACCGTCTCGGGTACGGCGGCGGTTACTATGACAGATACCAGAAGAAGCATGAGCAGATTCCGCGGGTGATGCTTGCGTACAGCCTGCAGGAGACGGAGTCGCTGCCGGTGGACGAGCAGGATGTCCCGGCGGATATCATCGTTACGGAGATCGGTTGCATCGATACCGGAAAGGAGCGTTTGGCATGAATCTGATGATTACGGGAAGAAAGGCACAGGAGGCAGCCGGAGAGCTTGCCCTGCTTTCGACGGAGAAGAAGAGAGAGGCCCTTTTGAAGATTGCGGACATGCTTCGGAAGAGCCATAAGGAGATTCTTGCGGCCAATGAAAAAGACGTTGCCGCTGCGATCGAGAAGGGTGTGAAGGAGTCCATGGTGGACCGCCTTCGCCTTTCGGACAGCCGCATTGAGGCCATGGCGGACGGCCTTGTGATTATCACGGAGTTGAAGGACCCCATCGGGGAAACCATCGCCCAGTGGAAGCGCCCCAACGGCCTTCGCATTCGCAAGGTGCGCGTTCCCTTCGGCGTTATCGGCATCATCTACGAGTCCCGTCCCAACGTTACGGTGGACGCCTTCGGACTTTGTTTTATGACGGGAAATGCCGTGATTTTAAAGGGCGGCAGCGACGCCATCAACAGTAACATTGCCCTCGGTGCTATCCTTCGCAAAGGCCTCGCCGAATGCGGCATCACCGAGGATGCGGTATACGTGGTTGAGGATACGGACCGCGAGACCGCGAAGCAGTTGATGAAGCTCAATCAGTTCGTCGACGTCCTGATTCCGAGGGGCGGCGCAAACTTAATCCGCACTGTCCTTGAGAACAGCACGATTCCGGTGATTGAGACCGGAACCGGAAACTGCCATATCTACGTTGACAAAAAGGCCGACCTTGACAAGGCCATCGAGATTATCATCAACGCAAAGACCCAGAGAATGGGCGTTTGCAATGCCTGCGAATCCCTGGTGGTTCACAGGGATGTCGAAAAGAAATTCCTTCCGATGCTTGCGGAAGCTTTGGCACCGTACCATGTGGAAATCCGGGCCGATGAGGCGGCGCGGGCGATTGTGGGTGAATTTGCCGAGGCGACGGAGGAGGATTTCGGAACCGAGTATCTCGATGCCATCTTAAGCATCAAGACCGTGGATTCCGCGGAGGAGGCGATTCGCCACATCAACCGCTACCACACAAAGCATTCCGACGCCATCATCACGAAGGATTGCAAGACCGCGGATCTGTTCCTGCGGGCCGTGGACAGTGCCTGCGTTTACGTGAATGCGTCCACACGGTTTACGGACGGCTTTGAGTTCGGTTTCGGCGCGGAGATCGGCATCAGCACCCAGAAGCTGCACGCAAGAGGCCCCATGGGACTTGCGGAACTCACGTCCTACAAGTACCAGATCGTCGGCAACGGTCAGGTGCGCTCTTAAGAGATTTCTGGCGGGCCGGGAAAAACGGCCCGCTTTTTCGGAGGTAACATGAGTCTTCAAAACGACACGTATGCGGAGCGCGTACGCTCGCTTGCGCCGGTGACGGAGCCGGAGAGACAGTACTATTTCATCGATGTATGCCGCGGGCTTTTACTTGCGAAGGAACAGGCGGCCGGCAGGAAGCTTACCATGCATATCGCCACCTTCGGGTGCCAGATGAACGCCAAGGATTCCGAGACGTTAGCCGGGATTCTTTCGGAGATCGGCTATGAGGAGTCGGACAGTGAGGAGGCGGACCTGGTGGTTTACAACACCTGCACGGTGCGGGAGAACGCCAACACCCGCGTGTACGGCCGCATCGGGTATCTCGGAAACCGCAAAAAGCTTCATCCCGAAAAGCGCATCATCCTGTGCGGCTGCATGATGCAGGAACCGCAGGCCGTGGAGAAGATCCGCAAAAGCTACCGCTTCGTGGATGTCATCTTCGGAACCCACAACATCTATAAGCTCGCCGAGCTTTTGTTCGAGCGTGAGGTGAGCGACGGTCTCGTGATCGATGTCTGGGACAAGGCGAAGGAGATTGTGGAGTCCCTTCCGAGAAGCAACAAATACGGTTTTAAAGCAGGTATCAATATCATGTACGGCTGCAACAACTTCTGCAGCTATTGCATCGTCCCCTATGTGCGCGGCAGGGAGCGCTCGAGAAAGGCTTCCGATATCGTGGAGGAGGCTTGGCATCTTGCAAAGAACGGCGTCAAGGAAGTGATGCTCCTCGGGCAGAACGTGAATTCCTACGGCAAGACCAACGACGACGGTGTGACCTTTGCAAAGCTTCTTCGGATGGTCAGCGAAGTGGAGGGCATCGAGCGGATCCGCTTTATGACACCGCACCCGAAGGATCTGTCGGACGAGCTGATTGAGGAGATTGCGGTTAACGATAAGGTGTGCAAGCATGTTCACCTTCCGCTGCAGTCCGGAAGCACCAAGGTTCTTAAGGCCATGAACCGCCATTATACGAAGGAGCAGTACCTTGCCCTGGTGGAGAAAATCAAGGCCCGCATTCCGGGGGTTGCCGTGACCACCGATATCATCATCGGATTTCCCGGGGAGACCGAGGAGGACGTGGCGGATACCATCGAGTGTGTACAGAAGGCGGGCTTTATGAGCGCCTATACATTCCTGTATTCCAAGCGCAACGGAACTCCGGCGGCGAAGATGGAAAACCAGGTGAGCGATGAGGTCGCCTCGGAGCGTTTCCAGCGGCTTTTAAAGGCCGTGGGAGAGGTCAGTGCACAAGAGGCAAGGAAACTTACCGGTCAGACGGTGACCGTCCTCTGCGAGGAATATAAAGCGGAGGAAGGCCTGATGACGGGGCGGATGGACAACAATCTGCTGGTGCATTTTCCGGCGGAAGAGGCGCTTCTCGGCAGTCTGGTTCGCGTCAACTTAGATGAATGCAAGGGCTTTTACTACCTCGGAAGCCGCGCGTAAGTCTATTGTAGAAGAGCTATAACGGACGTGTCATTTTGCATTCTACAGGTGTATTACTTTTTGCGAAATTGCCTTGACAACGTGACATGATTCGTATATTATAGTAATGTTGGATACTTTTCCGACAATAACAATTGAATATTTGGAGGTGCACTTCAATGCCAGATACTTTCTTTTCGATTCTGGTTGCGGACGGCTCGTTTCCCTGGGTTTACGTGCTGGTCGCAGTAGCAGTCACCGCCTTGATTGTCGGACCGCTTTGCTGGTTTTTCGCGATTTTACTTCGCAAGAAAAACTATGAGGCAAAGGTAGGTTCTGCGGAGCAGCGCTCGGCGGAGATCGTCGAGGAAGCCACCCGCAATGCGCAGAAGATTGCGCAGACAGCGAAGAAAGAGGCTCTCCTGGAAGCAAAGGAAGAGACTCTCAGGGCAAAGAACGACTTGGACCGCGAGATCAAAGAGCGCAGAGCTGAGGTTCAGCGGTACGAGAAGAGGGTGACACAGAAAGAGGAGAATCTGGATCGAAAGCTGGAGTCCCTTGAGAAAAAAGAAACTCGCATGACCCAGAAAGAGCAGGATTTGGATCGGAAGCTTGCAGAAGCTGACGAATATTGCAAGAAGCAGGTCGAGGAGTTGGAACGAATCTCGGGATTCACCTCCGATAAGGCTAAGGAATATCTTTTAGAATCTGTTAAGGAAGATGTAAAGCACGAAACCGCAGTTATGATTCGCGAGCTGGAAAGCGAAGCGAAGGAGACCGCGGACAAGAAGGCGAAGGAATTGATCGTGAATGCCATTCAGAAATGCGCAGCCGATCATGTCGCCGAAGCAACGATTTCCGTTGTTCAGTTGCCGAACGATGAAATGAAGGGACGTATCATCGGTCGTGAAGGACGCAACATCCGCACGATTGAGACGCTGACGGGCATCGATCTGATTATCGATGACACCCCGGAAGCAGTTATCCTTTCGGGCTTTGATCCGATTCGTCGTGAGGTTGCAAGAATCGCTCTTGAACGTTTGGTTGTCGACGGCCGTATTCATCCTGCCCGCATCGAGGAGATGGTGGACAAGGCACAGAAGGAAGTCGAGACCATCATCCGCGACGAGGGCGAGGCAGCTGTCCTCAAGACCGGAGTTCACGGACTGCATCCCGAGCTTGTTCGCCTGCTCGGTAAGATGAAGTTCCGTACCAGTTACGGGCAGAACGCCCTGAAGCATTCCATTGAAGTTTCCCTGTTGTCCGGACTTCTGGCCGGCGAGATGGGAGCGGATGTCCGCCTTGCGAAACGCGCAGGCCTTCTGCATGATATCGGCAAGTCCGTCGATCATGAGATGGAAGGAACCCATGTGCAGATCGGTGTTGATATCTGCAAGAAATACAAGGAGTCCCCGGTTGTCATCAACGCGGTTGCATCCCATCACGGAGATTGCGAAGCAACTTCGCTGATTGCCTGCATCGTACAGGCGGCCGATACGATTTCCGCAGCTCGCCCGGGCGCGCGGCGCGAGACCTTGGATACTTACACCAACAGACTGAACCAATTAGAAGATATTGCCAACAGCTTTAAAGGAGTCGAGAAGTCTTTCGCGATTCAGGCAGGACGGGAAGTCCGTGTTATGGTTGTTCCCGAGCAGGTCAACGACGACGATATGGTTCTCATTGCACGAGAGCTGTCGAAGAAGATCGAGTCCGAGCTTGAATATCCCGGTCAGATTAAAATCAGCATGATTCGGGAGTCCAGAGTTACCGATTACGCGAAATAACAGAATCAAGAAATCGTGAGAGCCGGATGTATGTCCGGCTCTTTCTTGTTGCCATTTCCGCCGATTTCTCCGCGGAAAATCCATCCCCTTTGTTCAACACGCTGATTTTTCGGGAAAAACCGAAGAAAGGCTTGCATTTTCCGGTTGTGTATACTAAAATGCAATTTGTGTTGTATACATGTCTACAACATTCGTGTAAAACAAGCAAGAAAATGCAAAAGAGGTGTCCGAAATGTCTACTTCACTGTCTGTCAAGGGAATGGCCGTCAAGCCGTCCTCCACGCTCGCCATCACAGCAAAAGCCAAGGAACTTCGCGCCAAGGGAATCGACGTTGTCGGTTTCGGTGCCGGTGAGCCGGACTTTGATACCCCCGAAAACATTCGCAATTCCGCCGTGGAAGCTTTGGACCGCGGCTTTACCAAATACACCGCTGCAGCCGGTATGCCCGAGCTTCGCAAGGCAATCAGCAAGAAGTTTGCAGAGCGCAATCACCTCGAGTATGCGCCGGAGCAGATTGTCGTAAGCAACGGAGGAAAGCATGCCCTGGCCAACATCTTCCAGGCGATTCTCAATCCCGGGGATGAGGTTATCATTCCGAGCCCCTGCTGGCTCAGTTATCCGGAGATTGTAAAGCTTGCGGACGGTGTTCCGGTATTTGTAAGATGCAGCGCCGAGCAGAGCTTCAAGATTACTCCCGAGCAGCTTGCAAACGCCTGCAACGAGAAGACAAAGGCGTTGATTCTAAACTCTCCGAACAATCCTACGGGTATGGTATACACCAAGGATGAGCTTAAGGCCCTTGCCAAGGTTATCGTGGAGAAGGATATCTACGTTGTCTCCGATGAGATTTATGAGGTTCTGGTGTACGACGGAACCGAGCAGGTGAGCATCGCATCCCTGGGCGATGATATTTACGCCCACACCATTACCTGCAACGGTATGGCGAAGGCTTATGCGATGACCGGCTGGAGAATCGGCTACACGGGAGCACCGCTGCCGGTTGCCAAGGTCATGGCCAGCATCCAGTCCCACCAGACGTCCAATCCGAACTCCATTGCCCAGTATGCGTCCATCGAGGCGCTCAACGGTCCTCAGGAGTCCATTCTGGCAATGCGCAATGAGTTTGACAAGCGTCGTGTATACATGAGCGGCCGCATCGCGAAGATGCCGCATGTCAGCGCCCTTGTTCCGAAGGGAGCGTTCTATGTCTTCGTCAACGTGTCGGAAGCGCTTTCCATGAAGCACAACGGTGAGACGGTAGGCACGGTAGCGAACCTTGCGAAGATTCTCATCGAAGAGTATCAGACCGCAGTCATCCCGTGTGCGGATTTCGGCGCAGATGACCACATCCGTCTTTCCTACGCCATCAGCATGGAGCAGATTGCCAAGGGTCTGGACCGCATCGAGAAGTTCCTTAAGAGTCTGAAATAATAATCAAAAAAGACAATCGTAAGCAAAGCCCGGGCAGCGAATGTCCGGGCTTAGCTGCGCTTTACCCGGGGAAGAATCAGCTGCAGAAAATGCACCCCGTTACGTCGGAAGGTGTTGCACTTTTGTGCATTTTCCGATAAACTGAAAGAAGAAGCGAAGGAGGAGGGAAGACACTATGCGGATGTATGATTTGATTACGAAAAAGAAGCACGGCGAAGAGCTTACCGATGCGGAGATTGCCTTCTGGATCAAGGGCTTTACCACAGGGGAGATCCCGGACTATCAGGTCTCGGCGCTTCTGATGGCGATTTGCTTAAAGGGGCTCAATGAGCGGGAGACCGCGACCCTTACCATGGAGATGGCGCGAAGCGGCGATATGCTGGACCTTTCGGCGATCCACGGGAAGAAGGCGGACAAGCATTCCACAGGCGGCGTCGGAGACAAGACGACGCTTGTTGTGGCGCCTGTTGTGGCGTCTCTGGGCGTTCCCGTTGCGAAGATGTCCGGGCGGGGCTTAGGGCACACCGGAGGAACCATCGATAAGCTTGAGAGCATTCCGGGGTTTGCGACCACGGTTCCGGCCGACTTGTTTATAAAAAATGTCAACGAGATGAAGCTGGCGGTGGCGGGACAGAGCGCTAACCTTGCGCCGGCGGACAAGAAACTGTATGCGCTTCGGGATGTGACGGCTACGGTGGACAACCTTTCGCTGATTGCCTCCAGCATCATGAGCAAGAAGCTGGCGGCCGGCGCGGATGTGATTGTTCTTGACGTTAAGACGGGAAGCGGTGCTTTCATGAAGTCTTTTGAGGACTCCTGCGCTTTGGCGGAGACCATGGTTCGCATCGGAAATAACTGTGGCCGCAAAACCTACGCCGTAATCACGGACATGAACCAGGTGCTGGGAACCGCTGTGGGCAACTGGACCGAGGTGGAGGAAGCGATTGCGGTTCTCCACGGGAAAGGCGACCCGGAGCTTACGTATGTATGCGAGACCCTCGCTTCGTTTATGCTGGTGGGCTGCGGCATTGCAAAAGACCGCGAGGAGGCGGTTTGCATGGTGCGTAAGGCAATCGCCGATGGCTCGGCCTTCCGTAAGCTCTGCGAGCTTGTAGAGCGCCAGGGCGGCGATGCTTCCTACATCGAGCATCCGGAGAAGATGCCGAAGGCTTCCTTCTCTTTGGATGTCAAGGCGGAGACGGCAGGATATGTCGCCTCGGTAAATGCCGAGGAGGTCGGTATGGCAGCCCTTCTTCTCGGAGCAGGAAGAGAGAGGAAGGAGGACGCCGTCGATCCTTTGGTGGGCCTTTCGGTATACAAAAAAGTCGGCGATTTCGTCGCAAAGGGCGATGTCATCGGCACCCTCTATGCGAACCGGAAAGAAGCCCTTTCCGCAGCGAGGGAACGGTTTCTTGCCGCTTACAAGTTTTCGGCCAACGCGGTTCCCGCGGTGGTTCCCGTGTACGGCTATGTGGATGAGAAGGGGTACCACGCCCTTTCCTGATGCGCAAAATGCGGAAGATAAAACCGGCGGAAGAGGCTTTTCGCAGACAAAACAATCCCGATACAACGGTAAATTACGAATACGGAAACTGTCGCTCCGGTGTAAGCCGGTCGGGCGGCAGTTTTTTTGCGAGTTAACCACAAATTCTTGTGGTGTTTTTGCCTCGTTTGCCTATATCTTGTTGACAAAATCATAGTTATTGTTTATAATTTACATGATATGGGTTTGTGCTACGGAGATGTTTATGATTTGGTATCTGCTCATTGCCTTATTGCTTGTGTGTCTGGTGGTCGGTTACCAGTTCTGGGCCCAGAATTCGCTCTCGTCGGAGACGGAAGTAATTTCCGTTCCCGCGGATGCACCTGCGGATCTGCCGGAACGCATCACGGTGATTTCCGACCTTCACAATCACCGCTTCGGAAAAAATAACGAAAGGCTTCTTGCCTGCATCGACGCGCAGGCGCCGCAGCTTGTGCTGATTCCCGGAGATTTGGTGATTGGCTCGGGCGGTGTGTATGACAGTGCGGAGGAGCTTCTGCACGGGCTTTCGGCCCGGGGGATTCCGACGTACATAAGCCTCGGAAACCATGAGATTGGGTTCCGCGCAAAGCGCCCGGAGGAGTACGCCGCATTCCTACAGCGAATCGCTGCACCGAATGTGCATATTCTGGACAATGAGACCTGCTTTCCGTCCTCCGGATATTGCATCTCGGGACTTACGCTTCCGCCGGAATGTTACACGAAGCGCGGCCGCGACATGGCACTCACGGAGGAGGGCATCGCGCAGGTTGTACCGAGACCGGAAGGTCGCTTTCAGATTCTTTTAGCCCATACACCGTATTATTTTCCGGCCTATTGTGCGTATGGCGCGGAGCTTACGGTCGCCGGTCATGTTCACGGCGGTATCATCCGCCTTCCCTTTGTCGGAGGCGTGATTTCTCCGCAGATGGAGCTTTTTCCGAAACACGACGCCGGTGTGTTTCAAAGCGGTTCGGTGCAGATGGTTGTCTCCCGGGGACTGGGGACGCATTTTCCGCCGCTGCGGGTTTACAACCGCCCGCAGGTGTTGTTGCTGCGGTTAGATCGAAAGGAGCGTTAGAATGGACATTTCTTTTTCGCTGGAGGCCTTTGAGGGGCCGTTGGATCTGCTGATCCACCTGATTGAAAAGAACAAAGTGAATATCTACGACATTCCGATCGCCATGATTACGGATCAGTACATGGAGTACGTATCGCAGATGCAGAAGCTGCAGATGGACAACATCAGCGAGTTTTTGGTGATGGCGGCGTATCTTCTGAAGATCAAGTCGCAGATGCTTCTGCCGGCCCCTGCTGCCGAGGAGGAGGAAGACCCCAGAGCCGAGCTTGTGGAGCGGCTTTTGGAGCACAAGATGTATCAATACGCATCGGTTACCCTCAAGGACCGCCAGGTGGATGCAGCGAAGCATTTGTACCGCAGCGAGTCGCTGCCGGCGGAGGTTGCGGAATACCGTGAGGAGGTTTCCGCGGAGGATGTCATCGGCGACATGCCGATTTCCGAATTGAACCGCATTTTCCAGGAGATTATGAAGCGCCGCGAGGATCGCGTGGATCCGATTCGTAGCAAATTCGGCCGCATCGAGAAGGAGGAGATCAACTTCTCGGAGAAGGTCCGGAAGATTCAGGAATACGGCATTGCGCACCGGCATTTTTCGTTCCGTACGCTTTTAGCTACGGCGCGTGACCGGATTGAGATTATCGTCACCTTCCTTGGCATCCTTGAATTGATTCATCTCGGATGCATGTTTATCAAACAGAACCGCCTTTTCGATGACTTCGAGATTGATTATGTCGCGGACAAGTTTGTAGAGATCGAGCAATTCGCATAACGGGGGACGAGAGACGGTGATAGACGAAAAGAAAAAAGCGGCGGTTGAGGGCATCCTGTTCACCATGGGAGACGCCGTGGAGACAGAGGCCATTGCCACTGCACTTTCCCTCACAACGGATGAGGTGAATGAGATCGCGGAAGCGCTCGCTGCAGAGTGCGAGCGGGAGGACCGCGGGATCATGGTTACAAGGGTCGGCACGAAACTTCAGATGTGCACCAAGCCTTCCTGCTACGAGGATTTGATCCGGTTGTGCCACGTTCCGAAGAAACATGTGCTGACGGATGTCATGCTGGAGACCCTCGCCATTGTTGCTTACAAGCAACCGGTGACACGCGCGGACATCGAGGCGATTCGCGGCGTCAACAGCGATTTTACGATCAACAAATTGTTGGAATACCATCTGATTTGCGAACTGGGGCGGCTGGAAGCGCCCGGCAGGCCGATTGTCTTCGGTACTACGGATGATTTCCTTCGCAGCTTCGGAGTCACTTCACTGGATGAACTGCCTTACATCAGCAAGGAGATGGTAGAGGAATTCAAGCAGGAAGCAGAAGAGGAAGCCGAGATTGGAATTTAGGAATTTTCTCAATAAGACATTTATCAAGAGCTATGCGCAGAGTGACGAAGTCTATGCGGATGGCTTTTCGTATTATAAGAACGGTCGTGTAACCCATGCGGTGGCATCCAAGGACAAGACCGTTTTTCAGTTTACCGTCAAGGGCAATTACAACTACAAGGTGACGGTCCGCCTCGGCGAATCCCTGTCCTGCAGCTGTACCTGCGCGAACCTTCAGAAGAACAGCGGCATCTGCAAGCACATCATCGCATCCCTTCTGTTCCTCGGGCAGTTTGAGCGCACCACGAAGCAAAATGCGGAGCTCACGGCGGAAGAGCAGCGCAACGGGCAGATTCTCGACTACTACACGGAGTTGGAGTCCGGCGTCGCCTGCAAGGAGACGGCGCACCTCGAGCCCACGTTCTATTACCACGGCATCCTCCGGCAGCCGGGGGATTGTGTCGCTCTGCGCATCTCCATGGGCGTCGGACGTTGCTACAAGGTGCAGTCCGTAAAGAAGATGCTGGAGGCCGTCCGGAACGGGCAGAATTTTACGCTCGGGAAGAATTTTACGTATCGAAGCGACATCTGCGATTTCGACGAATCCTCGGCGCGGGTGATTGACTATCTCTGCGAGGTCAGCGACCTGGAGGAGCGGTTCGGCATCGTCGGCGAAAAGTCGGTGTTCCAGAAAAACGAGATTATGCTGACAAAGGGGATGTTCCTGGAGGTTCTGCGGCGCCTCGGAAGCGATTCCTTCTCTTTAGTCATCAACAATCGGATGCTGGAGTCCGTGACGTTTAGGGATACGAACCCTTACATTTCCTACGATATCGATGCCGACGAGGACTATGTTTCCATCGGCTACGCGGACAATTCCCGCGTCTTCCCCATGGCGGCCGACGGCAGCTTGCTCCTTTATGATCTGGTGATTTATCACCCGACCACCTCTTTTACAAAGAATTATCTGCCGATTTACAACAGCTTATCCCGCGACAACCGTTCCATCACCTTCCGCGGCGAATACGCCAAGCGCTTCTTGGAGGAAGTGCTTCCGAAGCTCAGCAACACCATGAGCATGGAGATTCCTGCGGTGCTGCAGGAGCGGTACCTAACGTACCCGCTGTCCGCGACACTGTACCTGGATTATGTCAACATGGACATCCGCGGCGAGCTTTTCTTCACCTACGGCGAATACCGCTTTAACAGCTTCTCAGAGCCCGACACCCACAAGATTATTCTGGTGCGCGACAAGGAGGCAGAGCAGGCCATTCTGAATAAACTCAAGGACCTGGGCTTCGAGACCCACAGCGGCTATTATCTGCTTCGAGACATCGAGAAGATTTTCGATTTCATCTCCGGCAACCGCGACGGTTTGGAGACCATTTGCGCCCTCATGTATTCCGATTCCTTCCGCTCGCTTCGCATCAACAAGGGCGAGAGAGTGACCTACGGCGTGCATATGAAGTCCGACGAGGACTACTTAACGCTGGATGTGTCCTACGACGATGTTCCGAGGAAGGAATTGGCGGAGATCTTCCGCTCGATTAAGCTTAAGAAGAAATATTACCGCATGAAGGACGGCAATTTCCTCATGCTGGATTCGGCGGCCATGCAGGAGTCTGTCCAATTCATCCGCTCCCTCACGGGATCCACCCAGATGATCCGCGAGGACGGCGTGGTAGTGGACCGCGCGCAGGCGAACTACCTGACGCAGATGCTTTCGCACATGGGCGCGGAGCATAAGATTGACGACGCGATCTACGATTTGATCAAGGAACTGAACAATCCGCCACTTCTTGACCGTCCCGAGGGAATCACCGCCGAGGTGCGTTCGTACCAGATGGCGGGCTTCTCGTGGATGTGCAATCTTGCAAGCCACCATATGGGCGGTATTCTTGCCGACGATATGGGTCTCGGAAAGACCCTTCAGGCGATTATGTACCTTGCGACGCTTCCGAAGAACAGCCGCCGCATGGTTGTTTGTCCCACGTCTTTGATGTACAACTGGAAGGATGAGTTCGAGAATTTTGCGCCGTTTATGTCCTGCGACATCGTATGCGGAACCCCGGAGGAGCGCAGAAGAATCGTGGCGGAGAGCAAGGCGGATGTGTTGATTACTTCCTATCCGCTGATCCGAAGAGACCTTCCGTGCTACAAGGATATGGAATTTTCCGCGGTTATCATCGACGAGGCGCAGAATATCAAAAACAGCGCGTCCATGAACGCCCAGAGCGTTAAGAACCTAAAGACCGAGACGCGGTTTGCCCTCACAGGTACGCCGATTGAGAACTCCCTCTCGGAGATCTGGTCCATCTTTGATTTCGTGATGCCGGGATACCTCTTCACCCACTCGAAATTCGTCAACGAGTACGAGAAGCCCATCATGAACAAAGACCCGGGAATGCTTACCCAGCTGAATTTGCGCATCCAGCCGTACATCTTGCGGCGCATGAAGCAGGACGTGCTTTCCGATCTTCCGGAGAAGACCGAGGAGAAGATTCTCGTGGATCTTTCGGACCGCCAGAAGAAGCTGTATGCGGCTTACCTGGAGCACTACCGCGGAGAGCTGCATATCGACGAGGAGGATGCTGCGGACATTCCGGAGAACCGCGTGCGCATCTTAAGCGCCCTCATGCGGCTTCGCCAGATTTGCTGCCATCCGTCCACCTTCATGGACAACTACGACGGCGACAGCGCGAAGATGGACATTTTGATGGATTTGCTTTCCCAGGCTATCGCTGCGGGACACCGGACGCTGGTGTTCTCCCAGTTTACGTCCATGCTTGATTTGATTGAGAAGGAGCTTGTTGACCGCAACATCGGTTATTTCTGCATCCGCGGCGACACGAAGGTTGCGGACCGCAGCAGTTACGTAAAGCAGTTTAACGAAGGCACTCACGATGTCTTCCTGATCTCCTTAAAGGCCGGCGGCACGGGCTTAAACCTCATCGGAGCCGACATGGTTATCCACGTGGATCCCTGGTGGAATCCCGCGGTGGAAGACCAGGCGACGGACCGTTGCTACCGCATCGGCCAGACCCGCAATGTGCATGTCATTAAGCTTCTTACGAAGGGCACCATCGAGGAGAAGATTTACCGGCTGCAGCAGAAGAAGCAGCGTCTCGCCGAAGCTGTAATCGAGAAGCAGGAGGATCTGATCGGAAAGCTGACAAAGCAGGAGCTCATCGAGATTTTCTCGTAGTGGCGGTTTCGTCTACGCGCCGGCGGATCGGCCGCAATAGCATAACCACAAAAAGAAGACCCGGACGGCCGTGTGGCAATCCGGGTCTTTATCGTTGCATTTATAAGAGGATTACTCCTCGAGGAATTTGCTGTAATAGCGCTGTACGAGGTTGTCGAGGAATACTTCGTTCAGGTCACCGAAGTTATCGATGAGAAGTTTCTTGATGCCTGCAATCTTGCGCTCGTAGTTCTGCTGGTCGCTGGCGTTTTCGCTCTCGAAAGCGCGAACCGTCTGCTGCGTGATGTTGAGCATCATCCAGCTGTTGAACAGCTTGGCAAGGCGCTTGTAGTTGAAGCAGAGCAAGAATGCGGCATTCTTCAGATCCGCTGGCTCAATCTCACGCTTCGCGAAGGACGGAATGTGGGAGACGAAGAGATGATCGGCTTCCTCGTCGCTTGTCAAGCGCATGAACGACTCCTGCGCGTTGACCTCAGCCTCGCCCTTCTTGTTCTTCTTGTACTTCGCGTAGCTGGAAACCTGATGCGGCTTGTAGAAGTCAAATTCGGCCTCGTTGGTGGTGTTCGGCGTATAGTCCGGAACGAATCCCGCGTAGTTGTCCAGATCGTCGGTATCCTCGAAGACAATCTTGCCGTTCTTGCCGAAATCCTTGACAAGGTTGGCCTGGCGAACCTGTTCCTTCTTGATCTGCGCGTTGATGGCTGCATTTTCCTCTTTGCGGGAATGCACCTTCTTCTTGAACTCGTCGTACTCGGATTCCTCGGCGGGCTCGTCGTTTCCGGAGAGGTCCGTAGGAGAGTAGTCCGGAACGAATCCGCGGTAGGTTCCGTCGGGATCCAGCTCCTCGTCGGGAATCTCCATGCGCTTGGGCGCCTTCGGCGTCTTCACATCGGCAAATGCAGCGTCTGCATCGGTCTTTTCGTTCGCAAACGACGAACTCTGCGCAATGTTGGGAAGGTCGTCCTGGGTGGGCTTACTGGAGATGACTTCCTCGATGATGGAATCGTGTAAGGAAACCTTAATCTTCGTGTCCTGAATGTCGGTAGGACGGCTCGGAACCGCCTCAAAGTCCGCGCTCTCGGTGCTCTGATACTTCGCATCCGGAACGATCTCTTCAACGATGGTGTCCACAGCGGGAGCAGCCACGTTATCAAAGAGGGTTTCGGTGGTCATCTTTTCTTCTTTTACGGGAGCCGGAGCGGAAGCAGCCTTCGGCGCGGGCTTTGCAGCCGTGTCTGCCATGACGGGCTTCTTCTGTGCGGCCTTGCTCACTTCCGGAACAGCAACAGGCTTGTTCGCAACGGAAGCGATGGTGTTCTTCGGATCCGCCGGAGCAGGCTCCGTCTTCTTGCGGGTCTTCGAGAGGGTAGCCTTCTTAAAGTTGTTCAGGAAATCGGAAAATGCGTCGTTGCTTGCGCCCTCGGCGGTGTCGGTGGTATCCGCATAATCAAGCGGATCGTCGGCACTCTGGACAGGAGAGACGTAGGGTTCTTCCGCCGGTGCTTCGGGAGCAGGAGCCTCGGCCTCTGCCTGGGCTGCGCTGTCCTTGAAGGAACGGATGTCCGCCTCGTCGATGATGCGGTCATCGTCGAGCTCTTCGTGCTCAACGCGCTCCACCTCAACGAAAATCGGAGCGGAAGGTTCCTCGACTTCCTCGGAAACCGGAATCTCTTCCGTAATCTGCGGCTCCTCCACAATCTCGGCTACCGCAGGCTCTTCGGCGACAACCTCAGGCTCGGGCTCTGCGGCAGGCTCCGGCTCGGAAACCGGCTCCTCTGCCTCGGGCTCGGAGTCCTTCTCAAATTTCACTTCAATATCTTCGGCGCCGGCGCCCCAGTCGATGGATTTGGCGTTGGACTGGTAAACGGGCTTCGGCTGGTCGTCGTCCTCATAACTCGGCATGACGTATTGCTGCTCGTAGTTGGAGAAGGCGATGTTCATGCCGCCTTCGTCGCCTTCGCCGGCAGCGATGGCCTCGGGCTCGCGCTCGTCGAGAACGGGAGCCTTGTGGGAACTTGCAAAGTTCTCCAGGTCTTCCTGGCGTTTCTTCTCAAACTGATATGCCGTGAGAGGTCTCTTCGGCGTGAAATCGATGGTAGGCTCTTCGGCTGCTGCAGCAGAAGCGGCCTCCTCGTTTTTCTCAAGCTCATCGTATAAGGAAGGACGCTTCTTGGGCGTCTTTCTTGCTTCAAACAAGCCGTCGGGAGTGGAAGAGGGAGGATTGATCTCCTTCTGGCGAACGGGAAGCTTGGTTCTGGTGGCGGCATTGGCCGTAAAGACGGGCGGAG
Organism: uncultured Lachnospiraceae bacterium; assembly: GCA_902787715.1. Classification (GTDB taxonomy): domain Bacteria; phylum Bacillota; class Clostridia; order Lachnospirales; family Lachnospiraceae; genus ISDg. The sequence goes on along the minus strand of CADAHQ010000001.1, from coordinate 253,426 downwards.
CCGGAGTTTCGTCTTCCTCGTCCTCCTCATCGTCTTCGGGCTCGTCGTCAAATGCATCGTCGTCCGCGTCGTCCTCATCTTCGTCGTCATCCGAATCGTCTTCCTCTTCGGATTCGTCCTCGTCTTCGGCAACCGTGGTACTCGGGATGGGAGCTTCTTCGACAACCGGCTCGGGCTCGGCAACCGCTGCGGGTTCCTCTTCGGGTTCTGCTTCGGCAGCAGGCTCGGAGATTTCAGGTTCTTCCGCAACTTCGGGCTCAGCGGCTGCAGGCTCTTCCGCGGGGGCCTCAGGCTCAGCGGCAACAGGCTCTTCAATCGCTTCGGGCTCCGAAACCTCGGGCTCAGATGCAACAACCTCGGCAACAGGCACCGTGGCGGTGTCCTCGGCCTCGATGGTTACAGGCACGGGAGCAGGCTTTTTGGCGGCCGGCTTCTTTGCTTCGAACTCAGTAATAACAGGCTCGGAGGAAGTCTCGTAGGGCAGTTCTCCGCGCTCTATGAAATCGGGCTCTTCGTATGTTTCGGCAAGGCCCACAACCGGGCTCTTCTTGGACTTGGCAGGCTTGATCTCGGCGGCAGCTTCTCCGGCAGCAGCTTTTGCGGCAGCTTCCTTGGCAGCAGCCTCCTCGGCTTCCTTCTTCAAGGCAGCAGCAACAACGGCGCGGGCTGCCTCAGCGGAAGGGCTGACACCGGGCTTGGGCATCGGGGGCTCCGCAGCAGGAGCGGGAGCAGCAGGTGCAGCATCACCGGCACGGCTGCGCTTCTCGGCAGTCTGGAACGTGATGAAGCCCTTCATGGCCGCACGCTTGTCCTTCTTGTCGACATAGATGCGATAGTTGTCCTCGCGCACACCGTATTCATACGTGCTCTCAATTTCCTGCTCCTTCAGATAAGCAACAAAACGCTCCGCCTGCTCCTTGTTGTTCAGAGAGACGAGAGAAACCAGATCGGCAGCTTTGTTGTCAATCAGGGAGACGTTACAATCAACGCAAATGGTAGTACCAAGCGGGTATTCCTTCTTACAGGTCGGACAGTACGGCATCTTTTCTCTCCTCGTTTCTGTACGGCTGTCTCGGCTCATCGCGACCGGAACGCCGTACGACACCGGTCGGAGTCTCGGCCAAAAGGGATAAAAACAGGCCGAAACGTACAAAAAGCCACCTACTATTATAGTAGAATAAGGCTTGCATTGCAATACATTTCCTGTAAATACGGGATTATCTTACGGGAATTTGCCGTCGATTACTCCTCGGGGTATTCTTCGGAAATTTCCTCCGGGAAAAGCTTCTGAAAATGCTTGCTTGCCACGTCCCGAAGAAGCGACTCGTCGGTGTCGGGGAATTTCTCGAGAAGAAGGTTCACAATCCACTCCTCACGCTGCAGTGCGACAACGATAGAATCCTCCTCGGATTTGCTCTCAGGGTCGGGGATTGCGGCTTCCACATCGGCGAGGGAAGCGGACTTCGTAAGAGCGGAATTCATCTTTGAAATGAGGGCTTCCTCCGCTTCAGCCAACGCCGAGGCTTCCTTGTAGACCGATACGGACCAGAACCCGACAATCAGCAAAATAATGCAGATAAACAGAAAAACAATGGTGGCAAACGGATTGATCAGGTTCATTCCGAAGAAAATCCGGAGAACGGCAATCAGCAGAATGCCGGCGATACCGAAGAAAAAGAAGAGGCGGGACGTGCTCTTGGCGTCCGCGGCCTTCTCGGAAGCCGGAACATAGGCGGTGGTGCCGCCCCGGGTGCGGATGGAGGGAGCGGTGAGGTCCGCAATGGAATCCTCCGCATAAAGCTCCCGCAGGGATTCATTGTTCGATACACCGTCCAGGGAGTCGGCAATCTCGGCAGCCACTTCGGGATCCAACACGATGCCGCCGTCATCCTCGGGCAAAAGATCGATATAGTTATCGTCGAAGGTTTCGGAGATTGTGGAGGCATTTTTCTCAAAAGCGTTTCCTGTCTCTACGGATACAAACACGGAAAATGCACGCATCACGCGCTCCTTGTCCTTCTCGGAAGCGTACAGACCGAATCTTCCGTCGGAAAGCGTCTTCACTTCCGCAGGGATAGAAGAATAGGAAAGATAATCGGTAAAGCGGTTCATAATCGCTTCGCTTTTTAAGACGAGAAGGGGAGCTTCATCCTCTCCGTCAAGAGTGTCTACCAGATCGCATTTGCAGTCCGGACAATATGTGATTCCGGCGCGATATTCGCTTTTGCATTTCGGACAAAAAGCCATTTTCATTCCTCCCGTAAAGCCAATTTTCGGTGTCGGACTACGACCTTTTTATTATAGAGCAAAGAGGCACAAATGGCAAGATGTTCTTGAATCCGAAAGCGGTCAATGGTACAATGAAAAAAGAGCACGGACCGTGCAAAAAGCTCATGCATTTGATGCAGGAAAGGCAGCTTTATGAGCAGTAAACTCGCGCTTTCGGAGGAGATCCTTCTGTCGGTGGAAAAACCGGCCAGATATATCGGCGGAGAGATCAATATGGCGGTGAAGGACCCGGAGAAGGTCGACATCCGCTTTGTCATGTGTTTCCCCGATGTCTATGAGGTGGGAATGTCACACCTCGGTATCCAAATTCTGTACGACATGTTTAACCGTCGCCCGGACACCTATTGTGAACGGGTGTATTCGCCGTGGACGGATTTGGATGCGATTATGCGGGAGAAGCATATTCCCCTGTTTTCACTGGAGACCCAGTCCCCGATCAAGGACTTTGACTTTTTGGGAATTACGCTGCAGTACGAGATGTGCTACACCAATGTGTTGCAGGTTCTCGACCTCGCAGGGATTCCTTTGCATGCGGAAGACCGCACCGAGGACGACCCGATTGTTGTGGGCGGCGGCCCCTGCACCTACAATCCCGAGCCCATCGCCGAATTTTTTGACTTCTTCTACATCGGCGAAGGAGAGACTGCTTACGATGATATTCTCGACCTTTACAAGGAGAACAAAAAGCGGGGCGGAACGCGGAAGGATTTTCTGCGTCAGGTGTCGCATATTCAAGGAATGTATGTGCCTTCCCTCTATGAAGTGACCTACAAAGAGGACGGAACCATCGCAAGTTTTGCGCCGGTTGCGGAGGATGTGCCCGCGAAGATTTTAAAGCAGGTGGTGACCGACCTGGACACCTGCGTGTATCCGGACAAGCAGCTCCTGCCGTTTCTTAAGGTTGTGCAGGACCGTGTGGTTTTGGAGCTCCAGCGCGGCTGCACGAGAGGCTGCAGATTCTGCCAGGCAGGCATGATTTACCGGCCTACAAGAGAGCGCTCCGTGGAGCATCTTTGCGCCATTGCAAGGAACCTCTTGAACACAAGCGGGCAGGATGAGATGAACTTAAGCTCCTTAAGCTCCAGTGATTTCTCGGGGCTTCCGGAGCTTGTCTATACCATGATTGACGAGTGCCGCGAACGGCATGTAAACCTTTCCCTGCCGTCCCTTCGCATCGACTCCTTTGCGGTGGACGTCATGCAGAAGGTTCAGGACGTGAACCGCTCCAGCATCACCTTCGCGCCGGAGGCGGGAACCCAGCGCATGCGCAACGTTATCAATAAAGGCCTCACGGAGGAGGACATTCTCTCCGGAGCTGCCAAGGCATTTGCTGCGGGATGGAACAAGGTTAAGCTCTACTTTATGCTGGGCCTTCCCACGGAGACCGAGACGGATGTGGCGGGAATCGCAGAACTCGGCAATGCCATTGCGAGAGAATTTTATGCGCTTCCGAAGGAGCAGCGCCACGGCAGGGCCAACGTCACTATCAGCACGTCGTACTTCATCGCCAAGCCCTTCACGCCGTTTCAGTGGATGCCGATGATCTCGAAGGACGTGTTCCTCACAAGGCAGCGCCTGTTGAAGGCCACCGTGCAGGAGCAGAGAAATGCGAAGAGCCTTGTGTACCACTGGCATGACGCCGAGACCAGCGAGCTGGAGGGCATCTTTGCGCGGGGCGACCGCAAGCTTTCCAGAGTGATTGAGGAGGCGTACCGCCGCGGATGCATCTACGATGCGTGGACGGAGAATTTTAAGTACGATATCTGGAAAGAAATTATGGACAAATACGGCGTGAGCGTGGAGTTTTACAACCTTCGCGAGCGCCCTTACGACGAGATCCTCCCGTGGGATCACATCGATATCGGCGTGCGGAGGGATTTCCTGTACCGCGAGTACGAGCGGGCGAAGCAGGAGCTTGTCACGCCGAACTGCATGACGAAATGTTCGGGCTGCGGTGCCGCTGTGTTTGGGTGCGGCATCTGCGTGAAACCCCGTAAAAAAGCGGACGGAGGTGAAGCATGAAAGTACGTATCGGATTCGCCAAATTCGACCGCATGCGCTTTTTAGGTCACCTGGATGTGATGCGGTTTTTCCAGCACGCCATCGCGCGTGCGGGACTGCCTGTCGCCTACAGCGCAGGCTTTCATCCTCATATGATTCTGAGTTTTGCCCAGCCTCTCGCGCTTTCCGTGAGCAGCGACGGGGAGTACTTTGATGTGGAACTTACGGAGGATTTGGAGGCGCAGGAGATTAAGGAGCGTCTTCAGGGCACCATGTGCGACGGCTTTGCCATCACGGATGCCTATGTGCTTCCACAGCAGGAGCCGAACACCAAAAAACAGACCGGCATGTCCTTGATTGCCGGAGCGCTGTACCTTTTGGAGGAGACGGAAAGTTATCAGGGACAGCTGCTTGCCGCCGCGACAGCCCTTGCTGCTGCGCAGAAAGCGGTTGTCGCGAAGCCGACGAAAAACGGAACCCGGGATGTGGATGTGCGAAGCGGTATCCATGCGCTTGGCATTGTGTCTGAGGACGGAGCCATCCGCTGGCTCTGCGACGACGATGTATTTGCCGTGCCGGAGAATCTGACTGAGGGGTTCGGCGCGGAGAGAAGCCGTCATGCCGCACACCGGCCGGGGGCACTTCGGATGCTTTTCGCGGTGGATGCCGGAAGTGAGAACAACATCTCCGCAGAGCTTCTTTCGGACGCTTTGAGCGTTTCCGGCGGGATTCCGGAGGGACGGATGTTCTCCTCCCATCGCATGGAGCTGTACGGGCTTAAGGACGGGCATATGGAGTCGCTTTTGACCATGAAATAAACCGCCGGCAGTTGCGGACGGGAGTATAAGGAGAGAGAGCAGTCGATGGACACCAGAATCTTTTACCGGGAAGGGGACGCCGTTGTGCAGGCGGCATTTGCCGATTCGGAGCTTACGGGCGTAACGATATCCGGACCGGACGGAGAACTCCGGCCGGGGGACATTTACGTTGCGACGGTACGGCAGATTACGCCCGGAATCGGCGGGGCCTTCGTAAATGTGGGAAGAGAGCGCAACTGCTTCTTAAAGACCGACCGCATCGATGCGCCCATTGTGAAACAGACCCACCGCGACGGGAAGCTGCACCAGGGGGATGAACTCATCGTGCAGGTGGAGCGGGAAGAGGGAAAAAACAAGCCGGCGACGGTTGTCACGGACATCTCGCTGACCGGTGTATATCTGGTGTTGTTCCACGGAGCGAAGGATCTGCGGTTCTCCGTGAAAATCACCGATGCGGATTGGAAAAAGAAAATGCGCAGCACGGTTTCGGAGTGGATGGACGGTTCCTTCGGCCTCATGCTTCGCACAAACGCATATCACGCGGAGGAGAGCGACATCTTCCGCGAGTTTACGGTGCTTAAGGAGCGGTATGAGCGGATCGTACGGGAAGGTCTTACGCGGGTTGCGGGGTCAAGACTTCTAAGCGGCCTTCCGGCGTACCTCTGTGACCTTCGGGACGAGAAGACGTCGGTTCCCGACAGGATTTTGGTGCAGGATCCGGAGATCGCCGCGGAGGTGGAGGCATTTGCCGAGAGCTTCCGGCCGGATTTCCGCGACCGGCTCGTTGTGCGGGACCCCTCGGACTATCCGATTTCCGCGGAGTTTGATATGAAGAAAAGGCTTTCGGAGCTTGTGGCTAAGAAAGTGTGGCTTAGGAGCGGCGCGTATCTTGTGATTGAGCCGACGGAAGCCATGACGGTCATCGACGTGAATACCGGAAAGGCCAGCGAGGGCAAGAGCGTGCGGGACGGATTCCTTTCCGTGAATGTGGAAGCCGCACGGGAGATTGCCGCGCAGATGCGACTTCGGAACCTCTCCGGCATCATTATGGTGGACTTTATCAATATGACGGAGGAGAAGGACCGGACGGCGCTTTTGGAGGAACTTCGAAAAGCTGTGGCCGGGGATCCGGACCGGGTGCGGGTTGTGGACATGACGCCCCTCGGACTTGTGGAAATCACCCGGTTAAAGCGCAGAAGGCCTCTTTCCGAGGATATAAAAAAGTATTTGCAATTGTAAGAAAATTTTCTTGACAGCACGCGGACCCTGTGCTATATTGTTACAGTATGCCGCACAGTGAGGTCGAAGTATGCCCTTTTTTCATCGGAGCATCACCGTAACTGGCGAGTAATGATAATAGGAGGTACCCTGTATGTACGCAATTATTGCGACCGGCGGAAAGCAGTACAAGGTAGCGGAAGGCGATATCATTAGAGTAGAAAAACTCGGTGCAGCGGAAGGCGAGAGCTACGTGTTCGACCAGGTTCTTGCTGTAAATAACGGCGAGCTGGTTGTCGGCAACCCTGTTGTTTCCGGTGCTACCGTATCGGCGACGGTTCTCGGCGATGGTAAGGCCAAGAAGGTTATCGTTTACCGGTACAAGAGAAAGAGCGGATATCACAAGAAGAACGGCCACAGACAGCCCTATACGCAGGTTAAGATCGATTCGATCAAGCTTTGATCGCAGGTCGGGCGGGAGTTGTTTTCTATGATTCGTGCAGTATTTTTCAAGGATGTCACCGACGGGCGCCTCAAGGGCTTTTCCTGTATCGGTCATGCGGATTACAGCAAGCGTGGCAAGGACATCCTGTGCTCTGCGGTTTCGGCTTTGACGCTTTCCTGTGTAAATTCCATCACGGAGTTGGCGAAGGACACGGCCAAGGTAACGGAATCCGACGGTATGCTGCAATGCATGGTATCGGCTCCTGTGAGCCCCGAGAGTGAGCTTTTTCTGCAATCGTTGCAGCTTGCGCTCACATCCATCGCGGAGGAGTATCCGCGAAATGTAACGGTAACTGTGAATAGTTTATTCGATTAAGGAGGTAAAGAGTCATGTTGAGAATGAACCTTCAATTGTTCGCTCACAAGAAGGGTGTCGGCTCCACGAAGAACGGCAGAGATTCCGAGTCCAAGCGTCTCGGCGCCAAGAGAGCAGACGGCCAGTTCGTTAAGGCCGGCAACATCCTTTTCAAGCAGCGCGGAACCAAGATTCATCCCGGTGTCAATGTAGGACGCGGCGGAGATGATACGTTGTTTGCTTTGGTAGACGGAACGCTTCGCTTTGAGACCAAGGCCGGCGGCCGGAAGCAGGCAAGTGTATATCCGGTAGCTGAGTAATCCGGTAGGAAAGACGCAAACCCCGTTCCGCTACACGACGGAACGGGGTTTTTATTCGTAGAAAACACAGGAGGAAGCTATGTTTGCAGATACTGCCATCATAACCATCCGCTCCGGAAACGGCGGCGACGGTCATGTCGGTTTCCGACGTGAGATGTTCGTTGCGGCGGGCGGTCCCAACGGCGGCGACGGCGGGCGCGGCGGCGATCTCATCTTCGAGGTCGACGACGGTCTGAATACGCTGAATGATTTCCGCTACATCAAAAAGTATGCTGCCGGAAACGGTGAAAACGGCGGTAACAACTGCTGCCACGGCGCGGACGGTGCGGATCTCGTGGTCAAGGTCCCGGAAGGAACCGTGATCAAGGAGGCCGACAGCGGCAAGGTCATCGCCGACATGTCCCACGATAACCGCAGACAGATTATTCTTCACGGCGGACGCGGCGGTAAGGGCAACATGCATTACGCAACTGCCACCATGCAGGTGCCGAAGTATGCACAGCCCGGTAAAAAAGGAACCGAGCTTCGCGTCCTTCTGGAACTTAAAGTCATCGCGGACGTGGGCCTTGTAGGCTATCCGAACGTCGGCAAATCCACCTTCCTTTCCCGCGTTTCCAACGCAAAACCGAAGGTGGCAAACTATCATTTTACGACGCTTCATCCCAACCTGGGCGTCGTGGATCTGGAGGGGACCAACGGCTTTGTCATTGCCGACATTCCCGGCCTGATCGAGGGCGCTTCGGAGGGCGTCGGCTTAGGTCACCGCTTCCTTAAGCATGTGGAGCGGTGCCGCGTGATTCTTCATATCGTGGACGGCGCATCCACCGAGGGACGGGATCCCGCGGAGGATATTAAAACCATCAACGAAGAGCTCGCCAAATACAGCGAAGTCCTCGCGAAAAAGCCGCAGATTATCGCGGTGAACAAGATGGACCTCTTCACCGAGGAGGAGCAGGAGATTGCCCTTTCCCTTCTTCGGGACGGCCTTGCGGACACCATGCCGGATGCGGTTTTGATGCCGATTTCCGCGGCTACAGGCAAGGGCGTAAAGGAAGTTCTCTACGCGCTTTACAACAAGCTGCAGGAGAGCAAAGAGGAGCCCGTAGTGTTTACGCAGGAGTATTTTCCGGAGACGCTTTCGGATGTGGCAGACGAGCCTTTTACCGTGGAGTACGACGAGGAGTCGAAGATGTACGTTGTGGAGGGACCCCGCATCGAGCGTATGCTCGGCTATACGAACCTCGATTCCGAGAAGGGCTTCGAGTTCTTCCAGAATTTCTTGAAGACCAACGGGATTTTGGAGCAGCTGGAGGAACTGGGAATCCAGGAGGGCGACACCGTGCGGATGTACGGTCTGCAGTTTGACTATTACAAATAATGCTTTTGTTCGATGAAAGAGGATTGTTATGAACAGTAAACAAAGAGCCTATTTAAAAGGCCTTGCAATGAATATTGAGCCCATCTTCCGGGTCGGAAAAGCCAGCATTACGCCGGAGCTTTGCAATGCTCTGCGCGAGGCTTTGGAAGCCCGTGAGCTCATCAAAATCGCGGTTTTGAACAACTGCGACGATGACGCGAAGGAGCTTGCCACGCTGATTTCGGAGAGAACCGGCTCGGAGACGGTGCAGGTGATCGGAAAGCGCATCATCCTGTACAAGCCTTCCAAGACGAAGGCGACCATCGTGCTTCCCAAATAGGCGTCGCGCAATCCTGTCGGCTTTTGAGAAGGACAATTATTAATACGGGGGTGTGCCATGAAAGTCGGAATACTCGGGGGAACCTTTGACCCCGTCCACAACGGTCATATCGCTATTGCAAAGAAAGCGAAGGAACAATACGGCCTTGATATCGTCTTTCTGATGCCTGCGCGGATTCCTCCGCACAAGGCCGAGGTGGCCACGGCGGATGTGCATCGCCTTGCCATGCTTACGCTTGCTTTAAGCACGGAGCCTTCCGTCGACATCAACCTGATGGAGTTCGAGAGGGACGGCAGATCCTACACGTCCGATACGTTGACGATTCTTATGAAGGACCATCCGGACGGCGAGATTTACTATATTATGGGCGAGGATTCGCTACGGGATTTTCCGAAGTGGCATGAGCCGGAAACCATCGCTTCCTTAGCGAAGATTTTGGTGGCACCGAGAGAGGAAAATACGCAGTCGTTTCAGAATCTGATTGCACAGAGAAACGAAGAATACGGGAATGTGTTTTATCCGCTGGACCTTCCGTATAATCCGGTTTCTTCCACCGCCTTACGGGAGTGCCTTGAAAGCGGGAAGCCTTCACCGGAGATTCCTGCCCGGGTTGCCGATTACTGCAGGCGTTTCGGGGTTTATACGAAGGAGCCGACGATTCTTCGGAAAGAGACGATAGAACTTTTTGATTCGCTCAGAGAACGCCTTACAAAAAAGCTTCATATGTACCGCCTCTGGCATGTGACAGGCGTTGCGTATACCGCAGCAAACCTGCTTGCGGAGCGCTATGAGTCCATGCACAGAAAGCCCTGCGCGGACGGCTGTTACGATGAAGTGCAGGATGCATTTATCGCGGGCATTCTTCATGACTGCGCCAAATGCATGTCCATCCCCGAGTTGGTTGCCTACGCAAAGGAAAACAATGTGCCGCACGAGGAGGAGCAGGAGAAGGTCGGCGATGTGCTGCATGCTCCTGTGGGACGGTACATGGCCGAGCATGAATACGGAATCACGAACCCTGTGGTTTTGGACGCCATCGGAAAGCACTGCCTCGGCGATGTGGAGATGAACGACGTGGATCTGGCGGTCTACGACGCGGACTACTTTGAGCCGTACCGCGACCACCGGCCCATTGACATCTCGCTTTCCGAACTTCGAAATATTGCACTTAATGACATTACCGTCGGAGCTTACGAAGTGACGAAGGCCAGCATCCGGTTCTTAGAGACCATCGGCGCGACAATCTGTTCCCAGTCCTACCGTGTTTTGGAGGCGCTTAAGAAGCGCTTGAATACGGAAAATACCGCATCTGCGGAGGAAAAAGATATCACACAGAAGGAGAATGAGAGTACCATGAGTGAGTATACCTCAAAAGATCTTGCAAAGACTGCATTTCTCGCCCTTGAGGATAAGAAGGGCTTCGATGTGCGCGTGATTGAAATCGAGAAGGTTTCCACGATTGCGGATTACTTTGTAATCGCCGACGGAAGCAACGCATCCCAGGTGGAAGCCATGGTGGACGAGGTTCAGATGCGTCTGTACCGCGACTATCAGGTGGAGCCCAAGCGCATCGAGGGTGCAAAGAACAGCGGCTGGATCCTGCTTGACTACGGCGACATCGTTGTTCATGTTTTCTCTTCGGAGGATCGTCTGTTCTACGACCTTGAACGCGTATGGCGCGACGGAACGACGATTGACACCGCAGAGTGGAGCGAGTGAGAAACGGTTAACAGAATCAGGTGAAAAGAAACCCCGGGCAGGAATGCTGTCCGGGGTTTTGTAAATCCTAACGGTAGAAGCGGAACAAGCCGATGACAACGCCGAGAATCTGACAATCCGGAACGATGATGGGATCCATGGAATCGTTCTCCGGCTGAAGACGAATGTGACCGTTCTCTTTGTAGAAGGTCTTAACTGTCGCGGAATCGTCCACAAGAGCAACAACGGTATCGCCGTTGTAAGCGGTGTTCTGGCGTCGAACAAGAACGCGGTCGCCGTCGTAGATGCCTACATTGATCATGCTTTCGCCTTTGACTTTCAAAAAGAAGGTCTCGGCATTCGGCATGTACTCCGAGGGGATCGGGAAATAGTCCACAATGGACTCGGAAGCGAGTATGGGCTGGCCGGCAGCAACCGTACCGATTACCGGAACGTTGACGACCTCGCGGTTGGTGAGACGGAAGGAGTCATCCACGATCTCGATACAACGGGGCTTCTGCGGATCGCGGTGAATATACCCGTTCTCCTCCAGAGTCGCAAGATGCGAATGCACGGAGGAAGTGGAGCGAAGATGAACGGCTTCGCAGATGTCACGCACCGACGGCGGATAACCTTTGGCAAGGATCTGCGACTTGATAAACTCGAGAATCTCTTCCTGTTTCTTTGTAATCTTACCCGGCATGGCGGCCTCCTTCTCGTGAGAAATCCCACGGATTCCGTATTCTGGAACTATTGTAGCATACTTTTGCCCCAAAATCAAAACGTTTGTTCGAAAAATACCCCAAAAAAAGTGAACAAATATTCGCCGGAACAAGTGTTCGATTTTTGTGCACTTTTTCAGCGTTCTTTCTATTGACATTTCGAACGGATGTTCGTATAATGACATCATCGAAAGAACAGATGTTCGAATTTGCATCCGGGCCGAAGGTCAGACAGGAGAGAGGGTATGAAAAAGACGATGACGAGAGCGAGAAGAAGAGCATTCCGCAGAGCATACAGGAGAGCGATTGTTGCATTTGCCGCAGTAGCAATCATTGCATTGTTTGTTTTGATTGCCACCTGCAGAAACGGCAAGGCAGTGGGAAAGACGGACCGCATTAAGCGTCTCACGTCCGTGAGCGTTCAGGAAGGTGACTGCATCTGGTCCATCGCTTCCGAGTATTATTCGGATGAGTTCGGCAGCATGCAGGACTACATCAAAGAAATCAAGAAAACCAACAACCTTTCCGGAGATCGCATTTATTACGGATATTCCCTTTTGATTCCTTACTATGAGTGATGGGGAGATTATTTGACGGTTTCATCGACGGCCGATGTCCCTGCTTCACCCGGAAGCCGCCATTCCGGGATGACCCCGGACAATACGGCACGGAAGAGTCTGTCACGCACGCCGGGAGCTGCCTCGTCCCAGTTGCGAATCCATTCTGCGGCGTCCTCCCGCTTCGTGGCGCCATCCGCAGGACAGGGATTCCGAAATACCGGCAGAGTATATTTGTTTGCAAACCCGCGCACGTCGCACTCGTTGACATAGAGCAACGGGCGAATCAGCGTGAGATCGGTACGGTCGAGATACGTCACCGGAGAGAAGGTGTGAATCCGGCCCTCGAACACCAGCGACATCAATAATGTTTCAATCACATCATCTTTGTGATGAGCGTAAGCTATCTTATTGCAGCCGAGACTTTTCGCTGCATCGTTAAATGCTCCCTTGCGAAGCTTTGCACATAAACTGCAGGGGTTGCTCTCTTTTCTGATATCAAACACGATTTCGGAAATCTGCGTAGGAACAATGGTCAATTCCACCTGCAGCTTATCGCATAATTCCCTGATTGCAGTATAATCAATTTCGTATCCGAGATTTACGGAGATTGCTTTTAGTTCATAATGTTCCGGATAAAACCGGCGCAGTTGCGCCAAAGCATACAGCAGGGTAAGGCTGTCTTTACCGCCGGAGATACCGACAGCAATCACATCCCCTTCCTTTATCATCTTATAATCATCGACAGCTCGTCTTACGTAACTCAGCAATTGTTGCAATCTCATTCGTCAATTCCTTCCCTTCGGAATGGTTATTCTCAAAATTCGCATGCTCATTATACCATCCCAAGGCCTTCCTGCATAGGCGGCTTCCGACGAAATATGTAGCGCGTTTTCGCATTCTATGGTATAGTATAAATAGAACTTATGCGTATCCGGAGGAAAAGAACGTGGATTCACGAATTCAGGCAATTGTAGGTGAGATTAAGAAGTCCATCAAGGGTAAAGATGACATTATTTCGAAGGTGCTCTGCGCGATGTTTGCAGGCGGCCATATTCTTCTTGAGGACATTCCCGGCGTCGGCAAAACGACTCTGGCTATGGCCATCTCTCAATCCATGTCGCTTTCGTATCGAAGAGTACAGTTTACTCCCGATGTCATGCCAAGTGATATCACCGGTTTCAATATGTATAACAATCAATCGCAGCAGTTTGAGTTTCATGAAGGTGCGGCGATGTGTAATCTGTTGCTGGCCGACGAGATCAACCGTACATCCCCGAAGACGCAGTCCGCTTTGCTTGAGCTGATGGAAGAGGGCAAAGTGACAGTAGACGGGCAGACACGGTTTGTTCCGAAGCCTTTCATCGTTATTGCAACCCAGAATCCCTTCGGTTCCGCGGGAACCCAGAAACTGCCGGAATCTCAGGTCGACCGCTTCATGGTTCGGCTGAGCATGGGATATCCGAATCATTCTTCCTCGCTGGAGATCCTTCGTCAGGATTCCGTTCCGGAAACCATCGTACCGATCATTTCCGCCGATCAATTTCTTGCGATGCAAAACGAAGTTTCCGCAGTTCATGTGGATGATGCCATCTATGAGATGATTGTCAATATCACCGAGGCTACCCGGTCCTCAGAGAATATCCAGCTTGGTTTAAGCCCTCGCGGAAGCAAGGCTTTGCTTCGTATGGCCAAATCCCATGCATTCATGAACGAACGTTCCTTCGTCAACACCGAGGATGTGCTTGCAAATCTTTCCTGTATCATGACGCATCGTCTTGTCTTAAGCGCCCGCGCGAAGTCGAAGAATATTGACACGGATGCCGTTTTGGAGAAGATTGCAGACGATATCTACATGCCGAAGATTTAATTCGGCTGCCTACGGGAGAGAGAGTTGCTCATGACAAGGGTTATTGCGGTTATCCGCTATCTGATACTGCTGGTCATTTTATATCTTTTATATCTCTTCAACAACCATGCCGTTACGTTGATGCTGCTGGTTGTCGCTTTGATTGCCCCGATTTTATCTTTTTTCTGCTTTTTTCTCTCTTGCAAAAAGATTGTATTCGGGATCTCTTTCCGTGATGCTGTGGTAAACCGCGAGGAGCCTACGGCGGTTATTCTCTCCGCAAACAATAAAAGCATCATCCCTCAGCTTCGGATGAATTTCCGGTTTTTGATTTCCAACGAGCTGATCACCAACGACACGGAGCATATATGGGAATTGTTTCTCGGGCCGAAAGAAAACATGAAAGTTGAAGTTCCGCTGAAGCTTGTGAACAGCGGCAGTTTCCATGCAAAGCTTTTGGATGTTACGCTTTGGGATGCTATGGGGATTCTCAAAAAGATTGTGAAAATCGACGCGACTGCGGAAGCGATTGTTCTGCCGGTTGCATTTTCCGCGGATGGACTTTTTGATGAGTTTTCCGTTTCCGTTTCCGAGGAGGCGGTTCACGAACGAAATGCCAAGGGAAACGACACTTCGGAGATTTTTGAGATTCGCAATTACCGGAGCGGCGACCGCCCGCAGCAGATTCATTGGAAGCTCAGCGCGAAGGAACAGGAACTCATGGTTAAGGAGTTCGCGGATCTGACGGGAGAGATGTTTGAAATCTTCCTATGCCAGGATTTTCGGACCAACGCGGAGATGGATGCGTATTTTGATGTGATGTACAGCGTCGGAATGCAGCTTTGTAAGATGAACATCGCCTTTTCCTACGGCTATCTGCCGAACGTGTCCACGACACTGCAACAGGTGTCCGTGACGAATCCGGACAAAGTGAGAGAGTGCCTTTTTGCTTTGTATTATGTGAAGCCGAAGGAAAGCGGTCTTGCGGATATTACTGCCGTGACTGAGACCGCAGGGATGCGCAGCGTCCTTGTTCTCACGTGCCAGCCGTTTGCAAAGAAAGAGTCATCGAAGATCCTCATAAACAAAGAGAATCTGGCGAGATTGTTCCTGCTTTGAGTTTTATACGCGTAATACTTGGAATCCCGGAGAAAGGAGAGTCGAAATCATCATGAAAATGAAGCGCAGTGAGCGAAAACTATTCGAATATGCAAGCGCCTATCGATCGGACTCCGGGATATCCATGGATTTCGGATACACAAAACTCAATCGGAGATCCCGTCTTACGGTTTGTCTCCTTCGGGGAATCCTTGTGTTTTTATGCCAGTTCGGAACCATGGGATTGTTTATCACAAGCTTCGACCTTCCCTGTCGTATCAGTGTTTTGCTTGTGGTATCCCTGATTTCTTCCGTCGGAATGGGGCTTTTGTATTACAATAACCTGACGTTCAATCTCGGATATATCGTCTATTTCATCGCATTTATCGCGATGGCGATTCTCACGCGGTGGTATGCGAACAGCGGTATGAATGCCGTCCTCAACTGTGTCATGAGCACAGTGGACGAGAAGATGAATCTGCAGGGTGTCCGTGTCTATACGGAAGTTATCACCAACCGTACCGTGACAATAACATGCTGTATGCTGAATATCATGGCTCTCATGATTTGCCTTTACAACAATGTGATCTCGGGCATGGGAAGTCCGTTCTTTACATTGTTGTTGATGTATCCGGTTGTGCAGGTTTGCATGTATCTTGATGATTCGCTGAATTATTTCTATCTTGCGATGATTCTGTGCGGTTTTCTGGGGGTTGTGCTTCTGCGGCTAAGCCATCGCTATCAGATGCCCATGAAGAATACCGCAAAAAATGTGAAGATTTCCAAGGGGCGAATCATCCGCACTTCGGAGCGGTTTGCATATGCCACAAAGCAGGTTGTAATTGCGGCGGTTGTTCTTACCGCAGTGCTTCTGATTCTCGGCGGTGTCGCTGTCGGAATCGCGCCGAAATACCGGAAAAATAATTACAGCAAGCTGAAGAACAAAACGGACCCGATTGTTAAGGACCTCGCATTGTCCGGCATCATGGCGTTCTTTAACCAATATGCAAGCACCGGTGGCTTGAATGAAGGCCGTTTAGGCGGCGTGCGAAGCGTTCGTTTCGATATGGAACCGGACCTTATGGTGGAACACGTCCCTGACAATGTGGACGGCTTTTATCTGCGTGGTTTTGTGGGAGAAGTTTACGAATCGAACAGCTGGAAACCCCTTGCAAGCACCGAGACATTACAAAAGGCGCCATACCGGATGACAGACAGCATGCTCTCCGAAGTGGCAAACAAGGAAAGTGCTTTGCTTGCATTCCTTTATGAAAACAATTCGGATTCCTTCGCGAAAGCTAAGATGAACATCACCAATCTCGATGCGAATCCGAACTATCTATACATGCCGTACTATACAGTAATCCGGCAGGATGAGCTCCCTGTAAAAATCGGTGCACGAAACCTTTTTAACGGTGATTTGATCAATTCGACGATTCGCATCAATCAGACGCGAACGCTCGAGTATTATCCCTACAGTTTATTTCAGGAGGCGTACAACGACCCTGAGGAAGCTTACCGCCTTCTGGAAAATTATGATAATTCCATCGAGGAATCCTATCGGAAATATGTATATCGCAATTATTTACGGATTCCGGACAACATCCGGGAAACACTTAATAAGATTTGTGATGAATATATAAGCGGCGACACAACATTGGAAATTGCGGAATCCATCATGCGGTATTTCTATCAGGAGTTCCGTTACACGCAGCAGCCGGGAATCACGCCCTACGGGCAGGATTTCGTGGAGTATTTTCTGACGAAACAGAAACACGGCTTCTGTGCGCATTTTGCGACGGCTGCGGCGATGCTTTTGCGGGCCGAAGGGATTCCTGCGCGTTACGTGGAAGGCTACTACGTACAATATGATGATGCCATTGAGATGACGGAACTGGAGAACGAAGATCCTTCCGACTGGTATGAAGGTCGTAATATCACGCTGCAGGAAGGGGAATCGCTGTCCGTTTTGCGGGTGAATGTTCCGGATGCCAATGCCCATGCCTGGGTGGAGCTTTATATGGACGGTTTCGGCTGGATTCCGGTGGAATTTACCGTGGCGGAGTCTGAAGATACCGCGGACGGCGGCAGCTTCTGGTCGCGGTTCGGAGGCCTGCTTTCCGGCGGGGATTCCGATGATGATTCGCCGGTTGCAGCCGTTGCGGAAAACTTCAAAAATGCAGCTCCGGTGATTGCCATTGTGATTATTGCAGGCGCCGTCGCATTTCTCGCGTTATTTGCAGTGAAACGTCTGCGCAGACATTACGCGTTGTTCGACAAGAAAGACAATGCGCGCCTTGTGAACCAGTACATGGCCCTTGCAGCTGCGTTAAAACGGTTCGGAAACACAGAGAAAAAGAATATTTATCATAGAGATATGGCCGTGATTTTAGCTGAAAAACAAGGCGTTTCCGCGGGAACTGCAGAGAGATACCTCGCCCTCGTGGAACAGGCTTCCTTCAGCGGAAAGACACTTTCGGAGGAAGAACTTACGGAAGGAACCAATCTGTTCCGGAACATAATAAAAGCGGTTACAGCAACCATCGGCAGGAAGGATCGCTTCCTGTTGCGAATGACGCTGTAACCGGAGTAATTTGTGTGATTCAGTCCTTGCGAAGATGGACCTTGTCCTTGGCGGAGCGGCGGCGTTCCTCCTCAATTGCGGCATAATGGCGGCGCGTTGTGTTGACGTCCTTGTGGCCTAAAACATCCGCTACAAGGTAAATATCGCCGGTTTCCTTGTATAACTGCGTGCCGTAGGTGCTTCGAAGCTTGTGCGGCGTAATTTTCTTAAGGGAAACTGCGGCGCCGGCGTATTTTTTGACTAAGAATTCAGCGGCCCGGACGGTCATACGGCTCTTTCGGTTCGATAAAAATAACGCGTTCTCGCTTCCGGGAAGCGCAGCGAGAGAGGAGCGCTTGGTATAATAGGTCTCCAGGGCTTCGCGAACCTCATCGCCGAAATATACATAGGCCTCATTACCGCCTTTTCGCGTCACTTTAATGCGGTCGTTGTCGAAATCCACGTCCTCAACGTTTAATCCGATGCATTCGGAGATTCGGATGCCGGTGCCAAGCAATAATGTGACCATAGCCAGATCGCGGTCCTTGTTTTTTTCGTGAAACCGTTGTTGTTGATCGGAACCGCCCATGCCATATTCAACGGTGTCCAAAAGCTCGGCGGTTTCGTTTTCGTCAAGACGGACGATGGCTTTTTCGTGAATCTTCGGAACCGCAACCTGAGCTGCTGGATTGGTCTGAACTTCGTGATGAAAATAGAAATAACGGTACAATGCACGAACGGCGGAAAGTTTTCGCTTTAAACCGTTTTCCCCGTTGGTTACCTGAATTCCTTCCTCGTTGGTGTAAACCTTCAGATAGTCGAGATAATTCTCGATATCGTAGCAAGTGATTTCGTCAAGAATTGTGATGTTTGCAGTGAGCAGATTAACGCCGGCAAATGCAGCAATGTTTTTCTGCGCGTACAAAAAGAATTGACGAAGATCGGTTGCGTAAGCAATTCGTGTACGTGACGCAGTTGTTGGTTCAATGCCGCGGAAAAAACGGTCACAGAACGAAGGAAGGTCCTTACGGATGTCGCGAAGCTTTAATTCGTTTTTGATGGTCATTTGCTTGTGATAAGAGTCATTTGCCATAAAACACCTCGTTTTCGCCTCTTTTTGCATGACAATATTTCGTAAAACCTGCGTTTAGCGAAATAATATAGATTTCAGGATAACGCCCGAAGCACTCTGCCCCGGGCGTCTTTTATGCTGTTTTATAAGAAAATTACGGATTGTTTAAAACAGTTTTCGATATTGTGTATCGACAATCTTTCGAAGCTCGCGGATTTCCTCGGCACCGAGCTTTTCATTTGCAAGATATTCTTTGAAGAAATTCGTGATGTCGCCGCCGAACAATTTGTCGAACAATGCTTTGGATTCGATCCGCTGAATTTCTGCCTTTGTGATTACAGCCTTACAAATGAAACCGGGTTCTTCACGAACGATTGCGCCTTTATCAATCAAACGCTTGATAACGGTGTACGTCGTATTTTTCTCCCAGCCGATGTAATCTTTGATAATCTTGGCAATATCTTTCGCGGAAAGACTCTGGTTGGACCAAAGCAATTCCATCACGTTCAATTCGCCTTCATGCAGTCTGATGTCACCCATATGATATCATCTCCACTTATTGTCTGTAATTCTCAAACTGTAGTACAAGAAAATCGCAGAGCCACAGCAAGTTTGCTGTGCAATATTAATTCTACTATTATAGAATTTCATTGTCAATAAGCAAAATCAATTCGTTTTCATCTTTTTTTTGACATTAGTGTCTGCTCAAATTCAAACCACTGTATCTTGTGGTCAGGGCCTTTTTCCTTTGCTTTGACGTCCGTGATATGGTAGTTTTCCCAGTCCGGATGCAGCGCTTTGAAGGCGCCTGCAGCGCGACTTCGCCGTGTCTGTTCGGAAGTAAAGGTCACAAAAATACGCGATTCGGAAAGCAAAAGAGGCAGGCGGAGATTTCGACTGCTCTCCCACCGTACTACCGGAGTATCAGAAGAGTGGCATGCGCAATACAGCGCGTTGCGAAGCACGGAATACGGCATTTCCTCGCGGTCCGTATTGTAAAAACTGTCGTAATCATTTTGCAGGAAACGGTACAAACCGCAATCGGTCAGCGAATAGTTGTCGACATCGGTAGTACTCTTCGCTCCTGCGTCTTCCCGCATGGTTGCGACCGGAAGAAGGAAGCCGTTTTGTACAAGATACCGGTGTTCCTTCGCAAAATCCTTCCGCGTCATGCCGCGATGTATGCTCCCCGGGTGAAAAACGTCGGAACTACCTGCGTAGTATTTAAACAGCGCTTGAAGTCTGGACAGCTTTATGTCCGAAGGCAGCTCCTCCGACAGACGGCACGCGATATTCGCGTAAATCTGAGCGTGTGTAAGACGTAATGCTGAAATATCCGTCCGGTCCCGCAGATACGTCTCTACGGCCTGCGGAAAGCCTCCTGTGAGCAAATAATCGTAATACAGATCGTCAAACTCCTGGGAAAACAGATCGGGAATCGGATGGTTGCCTTCCACATGGGAAGCAATCATGTCCGCGTACTCCGGATGACCGATCTCGGAGAGAAATTCAACAAACGAAAGAGGCTTCACCTCGCAGCAACGAACCTCCGCGGAAACACGGTCGATGCGGTTTGTAGCCCAGGCGGTCCGCTTGGGAAGGTGCTTACCGAGAAGCAATGAGACGGAATCCCCCAGGGATTCGGCACCGTCGAAAAGAAAGAACGTATCGAGTATGCGCTCCCGGTCCATCGAAAAATACTCCGCCAAAGCCGCGATTACGGAATCCGGCGCTTCGGAAGCCGCAGCCGAAAGAAGGCAATCGCGAAGCTCGCGGTCGATGGCGATATCCGAAAGGATATACCGGCCGCTCTTTCCATAGACTTCGGTAAGCTTTCGAAGAAGGAAGCTTTTTCCGGCGCCCGACAGACCGTGGACAACGAAAGCGCCTTCCTCTTCCGAGAGTGCAATCAGTTTTTGAAGTGCTCTTCTCTCCATGTTACTTCCTTGGCCTCCGAGAAATGAGGAGCCTTGTCATACTGCTTGAAACGAATTATCCGATCAATCTATCCGCGAAGCTTGGCAAGAAGCTCCTGAAAGTATTCGGGAAGCGGTGCTTCGAATTCCATGTATTCCCCGCTTCCCGGGTGAACAAACCCGAGAAGCCCTGCATGCAAAACCTGCCCCTGGGTATCGTAGGGCTGCTTTTCACGGCCGTAGACGGTGTCTCCTAATAACGGATGGTGAATGGACGCCATATGGACGCGAATCTGGTGCGTACGGCCCGTTTCCAGGTTGCACTGCAGATACGTGTACCGATTGCGAAGGGGTTCCACCACATGATAATGGGTGACAGCTCTTCTGCCGTCCTTCTGAATTGCCATTTTTTTGCGATCCTTCGGACTGCGGCCGATGGGAGCATCCACGGTGCCGTCAGCGGTCACCACTCCCTCGCAGATGCAGTCGTAGCGTCTTGTGATGGAATGCACTGCAAGCTGCCTGGAAAGCTCCATATGCGCCGTATCATTCTTGCAAACCACCAACAGGCCTGTGGTGTCCCGGTCGATGCGATGAACGATTCCCGGCCGCGCAACGCCGTTGATGCCCGACAGCTGCCCCTTACAATGCGCTAAGAGCGCGTTTACGAGGGTTCCGCTATTATGCCCCGGCGCGGGATGTACAACCATGCCCTTCGGCTTATTTACGACCAAAAGATCCGCATCTTCATAGACAATATCCAGGGGGATGTCCTCCGGCTCAATCACCAAAGGCTCCGGCTCCGGCAGGGTTACGCGCACACAGTCGCCGCATTTTAGTTTCAGGCTGTCTTTGGTAACGACGACGCCGTTGACGGAAGCATTTGCCGCGGCGACCAAACGCTGGGCATAGCTTCTTGTCACGGAGGGAATGACCGCAGCGATGATTTTGTCGATGCGCTCGTTCGCCAGATCGTCTTCCACGAGAAACGTCTGCTGGTCCATGGGAATCTCCCTTCATAAAATGCAACCCCTTAAATCAGGTGTGACTTAAGGGGTAATTACCATATTACTTGCTTTCGGTGTCGCCATCACTCTTCTTCGACTGCTTCTGCGTGTCGCCTCCGAAGAACGGGAGGAAGGACAACTCCTCTTCCTTGTAGACAAACAAGAGAAGAATTACGAGAAGGAATGTTGCGCAGGTTACATAGATGTCGGCGATGTTAAACACCGGAAAATGAATCACGTCGAAGGAAATGAAGTCCTTCACATGGTGATAAACAAGGCGGTCGTACAGGTTTCCGAAGGCACCGCTTATGATCAACAGAAGTGTTAACAACAGCGGGCGGAACCGTTTGTCCGAAGGGACGCGCTTAAGGATAAAAAAGATGCCGACAATCACAAGCACCGAGGCGATGGTCAGAACATCCACGGAGTTGTTGAAGATGCCCCAGGCAGCGCCGGAATTCTCAATATAGCGAAACGTCACGGCATTGCCGATGACCGGAATGCACTCTTTTTCTTTTAGAACCGTATTTACCCAGACTTTGCTGATGCGGTCAATCGCAACCAAAAGAACCGGCAGCCAGGCGTAACACAGTTTCGGAAAGCGTTCCGACAATTTGGTTTTAGACGGTTGTTCGGACAATTTCCCTTGCTCCTTACGTTACTGACGGAATGTCGGAACACCGAACGCATCCTGCTGCAGGAATGCGGTGTAGTCGCCGGTAATGTCGACGTCCTTCGGTGCCACGATGAAGATGTAGCCGGAAATCTGCAGGATCTGTCCGTCGATGGTGTAGATGCATCCGCAGACAAAATCCATGATGCGCTGTGCGATTGCAGGGTTGAAGCCCTCGAAGTTCACGATGATGGCCTTGCCGTTGCGAAGCACATCCACGATGCTGGAGGAATCCTCGAAGCTGGTGGGCTTCATAACGGAGAACTGCTTCTGCGGTGCATTGGCAGCGGCGTTTAAGCTGGCGGTGCGCTCCGGAGAAGGAACCAAAGGCGTCTTCTGCGGGTAAGCCGCGTTAGGATTCGTCGTCGTGTGGGAGAACTGACCGGCAGCGGTTGCCTGGCGGGCTACCGTGTTGGTGTAGTTGCGCTCTCTCTGTGCCACAGCACTCTGATATCTTGCTGTGGACGCGGTGCTCTGCCCGAGCGTCGTGTTTAAGCGCGTGTTGGAAGCATACGAAGATGTGGGTCTGCTCTTAGCGGCAGGCGCAGGCTCCTCGTAATCATCCTCGTCCTCGTCGTCCGTCGGAATCTCGTCGTCGCTTCGAAGGAACCGAGCCTTCAGACGCGCGAAAACAGAGGGCTTTTCGTCCTCTTCGTCGTCCTCGTCTTCCTCGTCATAGACGTAGTTATCATATTCCTCATCAAGGTCTTCGTCGTCATCGCCGTTGACCCAGTTTGACAATTTGCTGAAAATGCCCATGTTTTAGACTCTCCCTTCTGTCGTATAGATGCGCTCGCCGAAAATCTTCGAACCGACGCGCACATACGTTGCTCCCTCTTCTATCGCTATCGCATAATCGTTGCTCATTCCCATGGAAAGGCAACACATATCTATATTATCAATATTTTGTGATGCAATGTCAACTGCTAATTGACGCAAAGCTGAAAAATACTTCCGATTTTCCTCGGGAACCGGAGTATACGGAGCAACTGTCATGAGTCCGCACAGATGAAGGTTCGGAAGTTTTGCGATTTCCTTAGCAACGTCGGGGGTTTCCGCCACGGAGAGGCCGAATTTGCTGTCCTCTTCTGCAACATTGACTTCCAGTAAAATATCCTGCACTTTACCGATGCGGGCGGCCTCCTTGGAAATCTCGGCGGCCAGGGCAAGGGAATCCACGGAATGGATCATGGCGGCCACTGCGACTGCCTTGCGCACCTTGTTCTTCTGCAGGTGGCCGATTAAGTGCCATACGGCGCCGGTGTCTTGCAGCTCAACGGACTTTTCGCACATCTCCTGCACTTTGTTTTCGCCGAAGAGCGTCTGCCCTGCTTCCATGGCTTCATTGATCATGGACACGGGCTTTGTCTTGCTGACCGCAATCAAAGCGACGTCAGCCGGATTTCTCCCGGCACGCTTGCAGGCTTCAGCAATCTCGCTGCGCACTTCGGCGAGAGAATCGGATACCGAATATTCAGACATAAATATCACTTCCCTTTTATTGATTTCTTGCTATTGGTTGATCAGCTGATCCTCAGACAGCGTGGAGGCGTCCTCCCAGATGAAGTCGTAGACGTTGATGCTCTTGGCGATGCCGGACTTCACAATGACGTAGTCGGCGCCGTTATAGAGCCGCTCGATCATACGGAACTGGGCGTAGCCCTTGTTGACGCAATAGACGCCCTCGAGCTTCTTCTGTGTCGAAACCTGATACTGGTTCGTCGTGTGAGGAATCGTAATATATTGACCGTGCGCCTTGATGACGGATTCATCAATGTACGCATAATCATCGTCGTAATAGTAAACCTCAGCCTCGCAGAAACGGTACTGCAGGGTGTTGGTCTCATCCAGCTCACATACCGTGATGCCGGTCTTTCCCTGGTCGTTTACGATAAATTCCTTCGGAACCACGTAGAAATACTTTTCCACGATGGACTTCACCGGAATCTTCAGACCTTCCGACTGGGAGAGGTCGATGGAAACCGTTAAGAAGCGCTTTCCGATATAGCGGATGAGGTATTTGGAGAGATCGATGCGGGCAAATCTGCCCTCTCCCTTTTTGTAAAGCGTAACCGGCATATTCATGCTCAAGCCGTCATCGGTAATCGTAAATGAAAGCCGCGTCTGGCCTTCCAATGCCGTGTACTGCTCTTCTGTCAGATTGAGGATGAGGGACCAGTTTTCGTTGGTCACGAGCTTGTAAGCCGTGCTCCCGGCTTCGCGAAGCTCTGCGGAATACAGCGTTCCGCTGGTATATTGCTTATCGTCGAAGGTTTCTTTGGAAACTGCGTCTGCGGTAAGGCCGTCCAAGGAATCGGTGAAGAAGGAAACGATTCCGGAGTACGGAGCCTTCGAGAGCGAGATTCCGCGGGAGGAGCCGTCGGCTTCGATAATCTTTGCAAGGTTCTCCAGAAGATACATATCGGAGATGCTTACAATCTGCGAGTGGAGGTTCGCGCGCAGCTCATTGATGGCAGCCACGGAACCGGACTCGTAGGTCTTGTGGAAGGACTCAATGTTGGCCTTGATGTCGGCCACGTCGGACTCGCTTAAGGAGAGTTTGACGTTCTCAAAAAGGGAGCTCCGGATCTGGCGGCTGTTCTCAAGGGAGAACACGGTCTCGTTTTTGGCGACCCGGGTGCCGCTTTTCATGTAGTAGTTGATATAGCCCGGGGACGTGGTGGTGACGTTCTGCTCCTCGCGGACCACGACAGCCTGTGCAAGGTTGTTGGTGGCAAGGGCAATCTTCTGCACTTCGTAGATGGTGGGATGGCTCTCCCGGAGAGACAAAAAGAAACAAACCGCGATATAAATCAGAATGAACAAAAAGATGCCCAATCCGATATTCCCGGCTTTTCTCTCGTGGCTTCTCTCCTGCAGGCGTTTCCGATCCACTGTTTCCCTCGTATCATAAACAGGGGACCATCCGTGAGATGGTCCCCGTTGCAAATTCAATCGCTGCGAATTACAATGCGACGATCACCTTGGAGCGAACTGCTTCCGTCAACGTCTCGGCATTCGCGGAGAGGCTGATGATGATGTCAACATTGAACTTTACGGAAATCATGTCCAGCTTGGCAATTACGCGCTCGATGTCCTCGATGTTAAGGCATGCAACCTTAAGGAAGCTGTCAAGATAAACCTTCTCAAGGTCGTGATCCTGGGAAATGATTCCGCAGATGAACCCTACGAACTCGGATGCGCACTCAATGCAGTAATCGTTCACATTGATGAGGCGGATCTTGTTGTTGAGCTCATACATATGCTTGTTGCTTTTATCCAAATAGACGATGGTTCCCTTTGATGTGAGCACATCGGAATTCACCTTGTCCAAAAGAATCTTAGTCTTCCCCTTTCCTTTCTCGCCGGCAATAATCTGTACCATGGCAAAGCCCTCCTTCAGGAATTGAAATCGTGTCGGAGAAACCTCTCTCCGATACCAATATTATAGTACATGGACGGGAAAATAACAACCATTTTTTCGCGGCCGCGGTTCTTATTTACAATATGTCTCCATGAGCTCGTTCATCTTCGTATACAACTTCTCTTCCGTCTCGCAGAAGAAAATCCCGAGCAGGTATTCCTTGCCCGTTTCCGAGGACTTCACCTGCTCAATCAGGCAGAAGCCGGCGCGTTCCGTGGAGCCTGCTTTTCCGCCGAGAATCGTAAGATATTCGGGGTAAGGGTATTTGCCGGTCTGGAAGCGGTTGCTGGTCTTGTAGGCCCGCACGCACTGCTCTCCGGCGGCGTTTGTATATTCGTACTCGCCGCTGGTCATCTTCGCAATCTCGCGGAAGGCGGCGTATTTGGTGCACTCCTGATACACCACATACATGTCAAATGCCGTGGTCTGATGCCGGTCGGCGTGAAGACCGCTGGCGTTTGCGAAGGTGGTGTCGTTGGCGCCGAGGCGGTCCATCTCCTGGTTCATCAGCTTGACAAATTCTTCCTCCGAGCCGGCCACGTGCTCCGCAAGGGCAAGGGCCGCATTGTTCGCGGAGAGTATCAAAAGGACAATCAGAAGGTTGTAGACCGTGATGAGGTCCCCTTCCTTGAGCTCTGCGGTGGAACCGCGGGTCATGGCGGCCACGGTCTTACTGATGGTGACAACCTCCTTGGGGTCACAGTGCTCCAGGACAACCAGTGCTGTCATAAGCTTCGTGACGCTGGCGGGATATACCGCGTCAAACATCCGGTATCCGAAGAGAAGCTTGTTGTCCGTGCGGTCGATGACGAAAACCGAGCCTTTGCGGTTGGAATTTGCCGCATCGAAAACATAATCCGTGGACATCTGGTCCTTGGTGATGTCGCAAAGAAACCATTCCGAAAGAAGCGGGGCAAATGCAGCCGGCTTCATCGCGCCGATGTCTGTGTTAACCACGTTGTCCGAGGCAGCGTAGCCGCCCATCAGCATGTCCTCTCCGCGCTTGCCGCATCCGCCGAGCGAAAGCACGATAAGAGCCGCCGAAAGAAGCAATGCGATAACGGAACGCAATGTCTTACGAAGGTTTCGCTTCATGGATACAGCCTCCTTTCCCGGGGTTGCTAATCTAACAAACCCTCTTCAAATTCATACTTCTCGTCCACGACCACATCCCGGTCCTGAAGTCCCACGTTTAACAACAGTCCCACGGTCGCCATGTTGGTGATCAGCGAGCTTAGACCGATGCTCAAAAACGGCAGCGGGATTCCCGTGTTCGGAAGCAGGGAAAGCACAACGCCGATGTTAACTACGGTCTGCAGTGTGATGGTGATTGCGATGCCGGAGGCGATGAGGTAACCGAGACGGTCCTTTGCGCGGCGTGCGATATGGAAACTTAAGAAAACAAACGAGAAGAACAGCAAAAGCACGAACACGCATCCGACGAAGCCGAACTCTTCCGCAACGGACGTGAAGATAAAGTCACTCTCCACCACAGGCACGAAGTCCGTGAGACGCCGTCCGGGGTCTCCCACGATGGTCTTTCCGAACATGCCTCCCGCGGCCACGGCGGCAGCGGCGTTGTTCTGCTGGTACATGAGCTTCGGGTACTGCTCGGGGTTAAACAGCGAAATGATTCGATCCTGCTGGTATTCGTTCAACAGGATCTGATAATCCTGCATGACATACCAGAATAATCCGGCCAGCATGGGTATGCCCACAAGAAGGCCGACACTCAGTATCTTGTACGAGAGCCCAGCGATAAAGAGCAGGAACAAAAAGCTTGCGGTTAAAACGATACTGGTGGAGAGGTCCGGCTGGTCGAACACCAGGAAAATCGGGATGCCCACGGTAATGACGATGACCAGCAAACCGAGCACGGTGTTGATGCGCTTCTCCAAAAGGCAAAACAGCTTTGCCATGAAAATAATCAGAATCAGCTTTGATATCTCGGAGGGCATGAACTCAAAGCCGGAACCGGCCTGACCGTGACCGCCGATCTTAATCCAGCGCTTGGCTTCGTAGTGCTTCCAGCCGTAAACGAGAGGAAACATGCTGTAGGTTACGTATTTGCAGATGAACATGAGAAGAATGTTGAATAAGTACAACGGGACGAAGAATTTGCAGATGAAATGGTAATCCACAAGGGAAACCATGACCATGACAAATAAGCCAAGCAAGATACCTGCAATCTGCTTGAGCATGACTTGTGTCTCCCCGCCCTGGAGCCTCTGCAGTAAAACGCAGGAAAGCGCCAGCAAAGCCACCACAATGGCGACGACGGAGAAACGGTAATAGGAAAGCGAATAGCCTTTCTTCTTAAACATGGTCACTCTCTCTTTAGTTCAACTACTCTTTTGCCTTTCGTCGGCAAATGCTACAGCAATTCCGACAGATCGCTGTCAAACCGCAGCGTGTCCTCCTCCACGGGAGTGATGGCGATACCGTCATCCTTTAAGGTGACAAGGCGTGCGGCGCGGTCCAGATGGGCCTTGTTCTCCGCCTTGCGAAGCTTCTTCTTTTCCTTCTCGGTGAGAGCCTCTGGATCGTATACGGTCTTCACAATCTGAAGGTGCTCGGCATCCAGGTGGGATGCGAAAATCAATGCTTCCCGGTTGCCGTTGGTGCCGGCAGTGGCGGATCCGAGCAGCGCTCCCAGTACCACAAGGCTTCCTCCGCAGGATACGGAACCGCCCTTCTCCACATTGCCGATGACAACCATGGAATTTTCCGTTTCGATATGGGAGCCGTCTTCCACCGAACCGAAGAAGAATTTGCCGGTCTGGTTCGAGAGGCTGCTGATGACGGAATCCACCGTCTTCTTCATCACTTCTTCGGTCGATTCATCGTTGTCGAAGACGCACATGATCTCCAGGTCGCTGACCTCCGAGATGACGCCAAGGACATCCTTCTGCTCGGGAATCGAGAGGGTTCTTCCGGAAAATGTCAGTGCTAATTTCGCGGAGCCTAAGAATTTTGCGGAATCCTCAAACTTGCGGCGGATGTGGGCGAGAAGCTCGTCAAACGGCATCTCCGCATCGAGAATCAGAAGGATTCCGTCCTTGTAGCCCTTTACGACCACAGAGGTATCGTTTTTCATACAGTATTCACTCCTTGTTTTGGTATCAGTCGGTGTAACCGACGTCGAGGATGGAACCGGCGATGACGTTGCCGCTAAGGAGCGCCTCCTTGTTCTCTCCCTCGAAATAGAATCCGTAAACCTCGCGCGCCACGTAAGCGGCGTTGGAGGACGAGTACCCGTTCGGGATAACCACCGTGATGCAGACTTCCGGGGAGCTGTACGGTGCGAACGAGATGAACAACGCATTGTTCGGGTGGTTGTAGCTGACCTGTGCGGTACCGGTCTTGCCCGCAACCTGGACGTTAAGGTTTGCAAAGATGCGCTTTAAGGACGACCCTTCCGCGTTGATAACCTTGTACATTCCGAGCTTCACGGCGTTCCAGGAGCTCTGGGAAACCTCGGTGATCCGGTTATGGACCGTAGCGGCGTTTTTGCGCATCAACTCTCCGTTTTGGGACATTACCTTGTCAATCAGGGTAAAGTCGTAGCAGATGCCCTCATTGGTGACGGTTGTTAAGTAGCGGCAGATCTGCACCGGCGCAAAGCTGTGGTAATAGCCGATGGCGGTACGAACGGCGTCAGTGTTCGACATGACGGGAGCCGTCTCGGACATCTCCACGCCCGACTTGTCGCCTAAGCCGAACAATCGACCGTAGCGCTGAATGGTGCGGATACCCAGGGCATCCACGTACTCTTCTCTGTCGTTTAAGGAGAGCCGGTAACCGACTTCGTAGAAGAAGTAGTTACACGAATCCCGGATGGCATCGGTGACGTTGATGGAATGGTGGCTTCCCGGCCATGCCCAGCATCGCGGCGAAGGCTCGACCTTTTTAAAGATGGCCTCGTCCTTAATCAGCTCATCGGTGGTGATGACGCCCTCCGTAAGACCGGCAACGGCCATCAAAGGCTTGAAGGTGGAACCGGTGGTGGTCTTCGAGGTGGTGGCACGACATACCATGGGGTAGGATTTGTCGGCGAGAAGCTTGTTGTAGTAGGTCATGTCGATGGAGTTTGTAAGGTAGTTGTTGTCGTAACTCGGGTACGACACAAGGCACCGTACAAGCCCCGACGAAGGGTCGGTCATGACGATGGAACCACTGCAGGGCTCGAGCGCGAGCATTGCCGGCGTAATCTCCAGAAGCTTAATCTTACGGGTCATGAAATTGTAAGCGCTCAGGGTGCCGTTTTGCAGCGACTTATAGGTGTCCGCGTCCTCCTTCAAAACACCCTGGTCGTACAGAAGCAGGGAGATATCGCGCCCGGACAGCGTCTTGTTGAACACGAGGGTGCGGTAAATCTTGCTCTGGTATTCGGAATCGTCCCGAAGATGCGAAACCACGTAATCGTGAAGGTACTTGTAGAGCTCGTTGGTGTCGTAGTATTCGGAACCGATGTTTAAGCGGTCCAGCTTAATCCAGCCCCGGGTGATGGCGTACTGGAGGAATTTGCTGAGGCTTAATTTGTTGTTGATATAGTCCTGATACTGGTCGTCCGCGGTGTCCACCGCCGAGGTGTTCAGGATATCCCAGTTGGAAGTGCCGAGCTTGCTGTACAAAAACGAGAGGTACTCTCCCATCGTCTCGCCGGCTTCCTTGTTGGTGGTTGTACAGTTCTCGTCCAAAAGCGCTAAAAGCCGGTTCCAGATATTTTCTTCTGTGCTCTCAAACTGCTGTAGCACCTTTTTTTCAAGGGCCGTGGCGTCCTCCGACGAAAAATGCGTCGTATCGATGACGTGATTGTTGAGAAGCGCGTAATACACCTCGAAAATCGGGACCTTGATGTCGGTTGCGTCGGTTCCCTTGGTACCGTAGTCCAGGTCGGGAACAATCTTCTTAAGAAGAATTGCGGCGATGTTTCGCTTTAAGATGTTGTAGCAGCCGATCTGCAGATCGGAATCCAGCGTAAGATACAAATCGTTGCCTGCAATGGGCTCTGTTGTCACGCTCTTTGAGACAACCTGCCCGTAATCGTTGATGATGATGGTCGCCACACCGTCCGTGCCCGAGAGCTCGGCTTCGTAGGACTTCTCGATACCCAGTTTACCGACGATACTGCGGTCGGTATAGCGGTCGTTGGTCTCGCGAAGGGTCGCGAGCTCCTCGGCGTTTACGAGGCCGATATAACCGATGATATGCGCAAAATACTCCGCGTTGTTATAGACACGCTTCGTGGATTTCGTAATCTCAATGCCGGGGATCTTGGTAGTGTTTTCGTAGAAACTGATGCGGGCCCGGTCGCTGATGTCGCTTACGATGCGGAAGGACGAGTAGCTCGGATACAGAATGAAGAGCTGGTAGCGGTACGCCATGATCTCCAGAGCATCTTCAAGGCTGTACTCGTCGGAAATCTGGAACATGCGGGAGCCGCTGGCGCCGTAGCGCAGGAAATTGAACACATCTTCCGCTGTGGCCGCCTTCTGCTCTTCCGTCAGCTTGTCGATGCTGGTAAGACCGTAGGCATTTTTCTTGAATCGGAGCAAGGCGTTTCCGGAAACCGTGAACGCCAGGTATCCGTGCTCGTCGATTTTGATATAGAAATCGAATTCCCGCTTGTAATTGAACTCCCGAAGAAGCTGAATCAACGAATAGATGGCCGCATTTTTCTCGGCATTGGTCGAGAGGGATGCGGAGTCATACATTTCCAGGTTGTACTGCAGGTCGTTATACGCCAAAAGGACTCCCTTGCAATCGTAGATATTGCCGCGAGTCGCCGGTACTGCAACCGTCTTCGTTTTGGTGGACGTGTCTTCCTTGACCTTAGCCGAGGACTCATCGATCATCTGCATAAAGAACAGCCGGCCGATGAGGATGCCGAACAAGGCGGCGATAATCAGCATGGTCGGGACCAGACGGTCCGTCAGAAGCGATTGCCTGGAATCATCATTGAAATCAGGGTCGAACATGCAGTAAGCCTCACTTGGTCTCTTCCGGAACTATGCTTTCCGGGGCGAGGAACGCCTCATCCTCCGCGTTGCGGTTGATGACGTGTTCGTACAGGAATGTCAAAATCAAATAGTAAACAATGGCGATAATCACCGTGTACAGCATCTTCGGAAGGAAGATCGACCGCACATAGCGGAGGAAACGGGTGTCTCCGTTGATCAGGTATCCGAAGATGTAAATAAGCGTGCATAAGGCAAATTCCGCCGCGGCGATAAGGCCCAGGGGAACGAACCAGTCGCGCTGGATATAATATTTGTTGAATTTGCCGCAGGTGTAGCCGATGAGCATGTAAAACAGGGCGTAGATGCCGAGAACTCCGCCGGAGGAAATATCCAAAAGCAGTCCGCAGAAGAAGCCCGTGACCATGCCGGTGATGCGTGAGTTTTGGTATCCTGCCGCGACGGTGACAATCAATAAAAGGTCAGGCACCGCGTGTCCGACGGAAAGCCAGACAAACACCGTGCTCTGCAGCAGGAAACTCATGAATACCTCGATGCCGAGGATCAACACTGTCAACATAAGGACTCCTTACTTCGGTTCTACCGCCGGAATCTTCAGTTCCTTGATAACCAGAACCGAAGACAAATGCTCAAAGTCAACAACCGGTGTGAGGTACGCTTCCTTCGAAAGGCCGTCCGCCACCGGGGTGATATTGGAGATGTATCCGATCAGAATGCCGGGAAGGTATTTCTGGCTGTATTCGGAGGTGTAAACCTTGTAATTGTTCTTCGCCTGGGTGTTTACGGAGAGCTCCACAACGCGGATGAAGCCTTTCTGTAAAAGCTCCAGACTTCCGCCGACCATGCAGATGTCGCCGGTCTTCATGACCGTGGCGCTTACATAACTCTTATCGTCGATGATGGAGCGCACGATGGCGTATTCATATCCGACGTCAATGATGATACCCACCAGTCCGGCGTCGGCGATGACGTTCATATCCACCTTCAGTCCGTCCTTCGTGCCCTTGTCGATGGTAAAGGTCGCGTAGAAACCGGAACTGTCCTTTGCGATGATGTTCGCGCCGACCTTGGTGTATTCCGGATAAGTCTCATCAAGCTCAATCAGCTGCTTGTACCGCTCCATGCGGTAGAGGTCCTGCTCGAGACGCTCGGTTTTCTCGCGGAGCTCTTCCACTTCTCTCTCCAGGGCTTTCTTTTCTGCCCGAAGCTCGTCGATGTCGTCGAATTTTGCTTTGAGATCATCAATGCCTGCGCCGATTACGCGGACGCCCTTTTGCATGGGGACAAGCACCGAGTTCATGGCACGGGAAAGGGGCTTGAACACCTTCGGGAACTTGTAGGAACAGAAAATGAGCATGAGGCACAGCAATACCGCAAGCATCAAAATGTACTTCGGTTCCACGCCGTAATTTTTCTTTCGTGAACTCATACCGTTACCTCATGTTACAGCTTTCAATCGTTCTCGTAATAGGTCTGCCGGAGGGGCTTTGCAAGATGAGCATACCGCTCGTCTTCCATTACCAGCCCGAGGCCCTTCACAACGCTCAGCGCGCCGTCCTCCACAATGTTGACCCGAAGACCCGTGGCGCTTGCGACAAATTCAGCCAATCCCTTCATGGCGGAGGACGCTCCGCTTATGGTGATTCCGCCGTGGAAGACATCCGCCGAAATCTCCGGGGGAATGCGCTCCAAAACCGCCTTGATGGCGTCCACAATGGTCATGAGAGGTTCTGCCACTGCGCGGTTCACAAGATCCGAGGTGAGCTCCCGCTCTCTGGGAAGACCGGACACGAAATCTCTTCCGTAGGCATTCCCGGTGGCGCTTCCGTCGGACGCAAAATCCACAAGGGAAATCTTGATATGCTCCGCCGTGCGGGGCCCGATCAGAAGGTTGAACTGTCTGCGGACGGCAGCAATCACGGCTTCGTCAAATTTGTAACCGCCGTAGGGACAGAGGCGGCTTAAGACGATACCGCCCTGGGAGATAACGCTGATCTCCGTGGTGTCGGCGCCGATATTCACAATCAAGGCACCCTGGCTCGACGTGATGTCGATGCCGCAGCCGAGGGCGTCGGCAAGGGGTTTCTCGGTGATGCGGATGCGCTTGGGGCGGATGATGGAGGAATCAATGATATCGTAAAAGGTCTTCTTCTCCACATCCGTGACTTCCGTGGGAACCGCGATGATGAAGGTGCCGCCCTTGCATTTGTCGCCGGCGCGGGTCATGTCCATGGCGATGCAGTTCATCAGGGAAAGCATGGTGTCAAAGCTCGCGACCACGCCGTTTCGGATGGGCTGGTCGATGCGGATGTACTCCGGCTGCTTGCCGATCATCTCCGCGGCTTCCTCGCCGATGGCGATGACAGGCCCCTTCTCCCGCGAGGCAATCACGCTCTTTTGATGAAAGCAGACGCCCTGTCTGCAGCGATAAATCTTAATGGCATAGGTGCCGAAATCGATTCCGTAGATTCGTTCCGCCATAGTTTCTCCCGTCTTTCAGAGGCCGCCGTTGTCCTTAAAACTGTAGTACCCGGGGTCTCCGATAATAATATGATCAAGCATCGGAATCTGCATGGTCTCACCGAGGCCCTGCAAAACCTTCGTCAGATTGATGTCATCCCTGCTGGGCGTTGGGTCGCCGCTCGGATGGTTGTGAACAAGTACAAAGGATGCTGCTTTGTGTCGCACGGCTTGGGCAAATACTTCCCTGGGCGACACAAGGGAAGACCGGATGGTTCCCTTGGAGAGCATCACACGCCGAATCATCCGGCAGCGGACATCCAGCAAGGCAAGATGTACCTCCTCGGTCTCGGCGAAGCGCAAATCCTCGCGAAATGCTTCATACACAGCCGCCGAATTGGAGAAGGAAGGATTTACCGCTATGCGGCTTTTCCAGATTCTACGGGAGAGCTCTCCCACAGCCGCCAGCTGCAATTGCTTCACCTTACCGACGCCGCTTAGCCGTAAAAGCTGTTCGGAAGGCGTCGTGAAAAGCCCTGCAAGGCTTCCGCCGAGGGTGTGAAGAATCTCTTCGCACATCGCAATCACATTGCGTCCCTGGGTGCCGCTTCGCAGTAAAACGGCCAAAAGCTCGGCGTCGGAAAGGGCTTCCGTGCCGTAGAGCCTTGCCTTGTCATCGGGAAGCATCCCGGAGACTTGTTTTAATGTTGTTTCATTTGTTTTCATCGGTTCCTCTTTTCCCTTTCTCCGGGGGATTTCGGAACTTTGAACTCTTATTATACCATATCGCCCGCGCACTTACAAGGGAAGGGGCTTTGGCAGGTAGCCGCCCTCGGCGAGCTTCTGGAGCGACATGAGAATGCCGAATTTGGCGTGAGCCCACGTGAGACCGCCCTGGAAATACACCGCGTAAGGCGGTTCAATGGGGCCGTCGGCGGAGAGCTCGATGGAGGCTCCCTGAATGAAGGTGCCGGCCGCCATGATGACATCCGAATGGTATCCGGGCATCGCCCAGGGTTCCGGCGTCACATAGCTGTCCACGGGGCTTCCGGCCTGAATGCCCTTGCAAAATGCAATGACTCTCTCGGGAGTTCCGAGGGTTACGGCCTGAATGATATCATGGCGTTCTTCTGCCGCGCCGGGAACGCACGGAAAGCCCAGCTGCTCGTACAACGAGGCCGCGAAAATGGCGCCCTTCAGTGCCGAGGCAACAGCGTAAGGAGCAAGGAACAGTCCCTGCATAAGGCTTCTTGTAACGCCGAGGGATGCGCCCACTTCTCTTCCGAGGCCGGGACTTGTGAGGCGGTAAGCGCATTGCTCCACATATTCGCTCTTGCCCACGATATAACCGCCGATAGGGGCAAGACCGCCGCCGGGATTCTTAATTAAGGACCCGACTACCAGGTCGGCGCCCACGTCCGATGGCTCCTTCTCCTCGACAAATTCACCGTAGCAATTGTCAACCATGCAAATCACATCGGGCTTTACCGACTTGATAAAGGCAATCAGTTCTCCGATGGCCTCCACGGAAAATGTAGGTCTTGTGAGATAGCCTTTGCTTCGCTGAATCTCAATAAGCTTCGTGCGCTCGTTAATCGCCGCGCGGATGGCGTCGTAATCAAAGGAGCCGTCGGGGAGAAGCTCCACCTGCCGGTACGTGATGCCGAACTCTGCCAACGACCCCTTCGCGGGATGAATTCCAATCACCTGCTCAAGGGTATCGTAAGGCTTTCCCACCGGGGAGAGAATCTCATCTCCGGGCCGTAGATTCGCAGCCATGGCGAGGGCCAATGCGTGGGTTCCGCAGGTGATCTGCGCCCGCACAAGGGCGCTCTCCGTGTGGAAACAATCGGCGTATACGGCCTCCAGTGTGTCTCTTCCGAGGTCGTTATAACCGTAGCCCGTGGAAGCCTCGAAGCATTCCGCGCTCACGCGGTTTTTCTGCATTGCGGCGATGACCTTCATCTGGCAGAACTCCGCCGTTTTGTCGATGGCAGCAAATCGTTTTGCCAGGGATTCCTCGGTTTTTACGCCGTAGGCATACACTTCCGGGCTGATGCCGAGTTGCTTGTATTGTGATTCCAGATTCATTGTAAAGAACTCCCGTCTATGATGCATTTGTCGCGAAGAACACCGAGGATGGCCTTAAGAAGGCCCTTTTCCGTGAGCTCGTCCTTGGGAAGCGGAATGACATCCCGTTCCCTGCGAAACCACGTCATCTGCCGTTTCGCAAAATGCCTTGTCTCAAGCTTAATCTGCTCCGATGCCTCGGAGAGCGAACATTCGCCCGCAAGATACGGAAGCATCTGCCGGTACCCGATGGCAAGCATCGCCGGACACTCCGTGGGGACGCCCTTTGCGAGAAGCTTTCGCACCTCTTCTGCTAAGCCGTCGGCAATCATCCGGTCAACCCGGAGGCCGATGCGCTCATAGAGAGCAACCCGTGGCATGGTGAGAACGAAATAGGCAAAATTGTAAGGGGATGCGGTCTCGCTCTGCCGTTTGTTGAGGGCGGAAATCGGCTCCCCGTGAAAGTGATAATACTCTAACGCGCGAATGACGCGCTTTTTGTTCCCGGGAGGAATCGCTGCGGCGCTCTCAGGGTCAATCTCCGAAAGGCGCGCATGAAGCACCTTCGCATCTTCCTTCGCGCATGCGTCCCGGAACGCGGTGTCCTCGGGCTCCTCGTCAAAGGGGAGGTCCTTAAGGAGCGCCTGGATATAAAACCCGGTGCCGCCCACCACAATCGGAATATGGCCGTTTGCGCGGATCTTCGCAATCGCTTCCTTCGCCATTTCGGTAAAGCGAACCACGTCCCAGCTCTCCATCGGGTCGATGATATCGATGCCGTAGTGCGGAACGCCATGCATCTCGGAGGGAAGAATCTTCGCAGTTCCGATGTCCATGCCGCGGTACACCTGCATGGAATCGGCGCTTATGATCTCGCCGCCGATGGCTTTCGCAAGGGTTATGGAGAGTTCGGTTTTTCCCACACCGGTCGGGCCGGTCAGAATGACTAAGGGCTCCAAAGATGTCTCCTTTACTTAAACGATGCGCTTGAAGCGCTTCTCCATGTCCGTCTTCGTCATGGAGACGATAATCGGGCGACCGTGCGGACAATGGTACGGATTTTCCAGCTTCATAAGCTCCGAAATCAGATGCTTCGCTTCCAACAGGGAAATCTCCTGCCCGCCCTTGATGGCGGCCTTGCAGGACATGGAAGCCACTTTCTCGGCGACCCGCAAGAGAGGGTCATCCCCGCGGCGTTCCTGGGAAAGCAACTCGAGGGTGTCCTGGAAATAATCCTTCGGCGGAATGCCGAGAAGCACGGTGGGCGCTCCGTAGATGCCGTACTCCTGCCCTCCGAGTTCCCTCACGTCAAAGCCCAGCTTCGTAAAATGCTCCCGGTTCGCAAGGAAGGTTTCCTCCTCACGCATGGACAGTGTCACCACCTCCGGCGGCGCAATCTGCTGGGTGCATTCCTCGCCGTTCTTGAGTTCTGCAATCAGACGCTCATAATTGATGCGCTCGTGGGCGGCATGCTGGTCGATCATCATCATCTGGTTCGGCAGCTCGATAATCCAGTAGGTGTTGAACACCTGCCCGACGATGCGGTAATTCTTATCCTGCGAGGGGTCTGCAAACGTCAGCTGCTCGTAGGTGACGGCGTCGGGCTCCGATACCGCCGCAGGCTTTACTGCGGCTTCGTAAGGAATCGGGGACGCTTCCGCTTCGGAAGACTTCGAATCGTTATCGTAAGTATCCGCGCCGGCCGGCTCAGCAACGTAAGAATCTGTTTGCGTGAAAACCGGAGAAGGATTTGCCGGGATTTCGCTTTGCACAGGTGTCTTCAGTGAGTTTCGTCCGAAGACATCGGCAAATTCATCCGAAACACGTTCCGCATCAAAGGACACCGGAGACGTTACATCTGGCTTCGTCTCTTCTATCCGGTGAACCTCGAAGGATTCCGCGGGACGCGGCTCCTTTTTCTTTTCTTCGGGTTCTGCGGGTGCCTGCGCCTGCGGTTTAGGCTCTCCTTCTTGCGGAAGCTCGGACATGCGGATTAAGTTGGCGGATGTCAGGGCGTTTCGCACTGCGGTGTAGACCGCGTGGGAAACTTCGTCGCTGTCGGTAAAGCGTACGTCACTCTTGGTGGGATGAATATTTACATCCAGAATGTCCGGGCGAATGGTCAAAAACAATGCGGTGAAAGGATACTTATGCTGCATCACGTAGGTGCGGTACGCTTCCTCCACCGCCTGCATGACGATGCGGCTTCGCACATCCCGGCCGTTGACGAAGCAAAGCTCCATATTGCGGTTGCTCCGGGTTATTACAGTGGCGCCGATGCATCCGCTGACGGTTAAGCCGATGCCCTCGTAGGAAACCGGGAGAAGGTTCTCGGCAATCTCCCGTCCGTAGACTGCGAAAATCGTATCCTTCAGCTTCCCGTTGCCCGGGGTGTGGAATATTGTCCGTCCCTGGGAAAGGAAGGTGACGGCTATCTCCGGATGGGATACTGCGAAGCGGTTGAGCCATTCGTTGCAATACCCTGCTTCCGTGGTCGCGGATTTTAAAAACTTCCGTCTGGCGGGGACGTTGTAGAAAAGATCCCGCACAAACATTGTGGTACCGGCCGGACATCCGGCCTCCTCTAAGGTAACCTCCTCGCCGCCCTCAATTACGTAGCGGCTTCCGAGGTAGTCCTGTTCATTGTATGTGAGAAGTTCCACCTTCGCAACGGCGGCGATACTCGAGAGCGCCTCGCCGCGAAAACCGAGGCTGTGGATTCGCCACAGATCCTCTCCACAGGAAATCTTGCTTGTCGCATGCCGCAGGAACGCTGTCCGGATATCCTCCGAGGCAAATCCGGAGCCGTTGTCGGTGACACGCACCAGTGACACTCCGCCGTCTGCGATTTCTACAGTGATGCGGGTCGCGCCGGAGTCGGCGGCATTTTCCGCAAGCTCCTTGACAACGGATGCCGGGCGTTCGATGACCTCGCCAGCGGCAATTTGATTGACAGTTTCTGTACTCAGTACATGAACGATTCCCATAGGAACTTCCCCCTCTTTCGATCATTGTCTGCCCTGCTCTGCTAAGAAGGCTTCAAACTCCGCGGCGCTCATCAGAATCTTGCGGGGCTTGGTTCCCTCCTCGGGACCGACGACGCCGGCCTCGGAGAGCTGGTCCATGATGCGTGCCGCGCGGTTGAAACCGATCTTGTAAACGCGCTGCAACATACCGATGGAGGCTTTGTCCTTTTCAATGATGAAACGTCCGGCCTGTGCGAAGAATTCATCGCGCCCGTCGCCGGGGCCGCTGTCTCCGCCCTTCATCTGCTCGCTCACGGTAGCCACATCGTTGTTCGCGATGTCCTCGGAAGCCTTCGCGTCGTAGTTGACGGAATTGTTCCGCGTGAGATACTCGACGATGCCTGCAATCTCCTCGTCGGAGACGTAAGGTCCCTGCAGGCGGACCGGCTTCGGAATGCCCTGCGGGAAGAACAGCATGTCACCCTTGCCGAGGAGCTTCTCCGCGCCAACCTGATCGAGGATGGTTCGCGAGTCGATACCCGAGGAGACGGCAAATGCAATTCTCGACGGGATGTTTGCCTTAATCAAACCGGTGATGACATCCACGGAAGGACGCTGGGTCGCGATAATCAGGTGAATGCCTGCGGCCCGGGCAAGCTGGGCCAGACGGCAGATGGCATCCTCCACCTCGCCGGGTGCAACCATCATGAGGTCGGCAAGCTCATCCACGATGATGACAATCTGCGGCATCTTGCGAAGCACGTTGTTCTTGTCATCGAACAAAGGCACAAGGCTCGCCTCAATCTTCTCGTTGAAGCCTTCAAGGTTTCGTACACCCTGCTGTGCGAACAGCTCGTACCGGTGGGTCATCTCGGCAACCGCCCAGTTCAGGGCGTTGCTGGCTTTTCTCGGATCGGTGACAACCGGAATCAGCAGGTGCGGAATACCGTTGTAAACACTCAGCTCCACCACCTTCGGGTCAACCATGATAAGACGGAGGTCTTCCGGCTTATACTTGTAGAGAAGGCTGATGATCATCGTGTTAATGCAGACCGATTTGCCGGAACCGGTGGCGCCGGCAATCAACAGGTGCGGCATCTTTGCGATATCGGAAAGCACGATGTTGCCTCCGATGTCTTTACCTACTGCAAATGTAATCTTGCCCTTGTTGTTCTTAAACTCCGGAGACTCAATAAGGGTCCGAAGCATAACGCCGGAGGCTTCCGTGTTGGGCACTTCGATACCCACGGCGGCCTTGCCGGGGATCGGCGCCTCGATGCGGATATCCTCTGCAGCGAGGTTTAATTTGATATCATTTTCAAGGCTGGTGATGCGGCTTACCTTAACGCCCTGCTCGGGAGTGAGCTCGTAGCGGGTAACGCTGGGGCCGCAGCTTATGTTGGTGACGGTGACGTTGACACCGAAGCTTTGCAAAGTGTTTTGAAGCTTGGCTGCCGTCGCTTTGAGCTGGTCACCGGACATGCCGGCGCTCTTTGCGGAGGGGCGCTTCAAAAGGTCAATGGGCGGGAAGCGGTACTCGCGAACCGGTGCAACAATCTGCGCTAACGGTGCGTCCTCTCCTGCCTCTTTCTCTTCGGAACCTGCACTCGCGGAACTCGTCTGGGAGTTTGTCGGTCTTGCACCCTGCGTCGAGACTTGCTCGTGTCTTGCGGAATGGCTTTCCCCTCCCTTTACCAGACGAAGCCCGCCGCTTTGCATCTCCTCGCGGGAAGGTGCCACAGCCTCGTCAGGCTCCACGGCATCGTAAGGATTGTAGGATGCATTGGCCGAAGTGTTCGCGGAAGCAGCCGGCGTTTGCGTCTGGGCGCTTGTGGAAGGTCCTGCAGTCGCATCGGTGTTGTCCGACAAGCCCTGAATCGGTATCTGGGAAACATTGCCTGCGTTGAGCCTGCGCTCCACCGCGGCGCGTCTTGCGGCTTCCTTTTCGGATACGGAGGAACCGGGGGTTCCGGTGCTCTCGTAGTTGTCTTTCAATATGCTTCCGCCGGAGGTGTTCGTCTCGCGGAATTTGTTGTCGAGTTCAATCTGGTAGAACGGATGGCCGCTGGCGGAAACCTTCGAGTTGCGGCCGATGGAATCCGGCGCGAATTGCGAGGAAGCATTTGCCGCAGGCGTATTGTTCTGGGCCGGCGTTGGAGCGCCCGGGATACCCTGCTCGATGACCTTCGCGGCCTTCGGGTCGATGTAGCCGATCTTCGATCCGTCCTCGGAAAATACAGCCATATACACGGGCGTGGGCGACGGCTCCGGGGTCTTCTTGCGGATGCGGTCGAAGAAGCCGGGCTTTTTCTTCGGCGGCTCGGGTGCCTGTTCGACACCGTAGAAGCTTAAATCCACCGGCGCAACCGGCGCGTCCACATCCACCATGGTGACGCGGCGCTTCCGGTTCGCTTCCTGAATCTGCTCAAGGGTCATGGTCTTTGTATCAGTACCCGGTGCAGGTTCTTCCTCGTAGGCTTCGCGGCTCTCTTCGCGCTTCTCCTCGATGTACTTCTTGATGAGGCGGAAGAGACCCTTGCCGATGATGACGATGATGCAAACAAGCAAAAGTGCAACCAGAATGATGATGGAGGCAGGCTTTCCGAAGAGCCCGTACAAAGGCTCCGCGACACAGGCGCCTAAGAATCCGCCGCCGCGCTTTTCGGCGTAGCCGACCTTGAAGGAGCTGAGGAATTTTTCGTCAGCAGCCACGTTGCTGATGATATGCACCAAAGCAGCGAGGAACACCTGCGAGATGCCGAAGACCGTGGTCTTGCGGACCGCCAGCGGGTCGTCGGAGTTATGGCGCACATACCAGACCATGCCGAACAAAGCCACCGGGAAGATGTACGGAAGAATTCCGCCGAGAAGACCGAACAAAACGATGCTGATCCACTCTCCCACCTTTCCGCAGGCGTTGAAGATGCTTAAGTACAGAAGAATAACCAAAAGAGCCGTCAGTACGATGACAACTTCGTCGCGGACTTCCTTGCTCTTGGCCATGGCCGCGCGACGCTTTTCGATAAATTCGTCCGTCTCGCTGGTTTGCGATTTTTCTTTCGTGTCGGATGCAGTCTGGGATTTCTTCACCGAAGCATCCGCCTTGCGGCTTTTCTTCGGAAATTCCACAGTGCCTTTTGTCTGCTTTGAAGCCATGAAACCGACCTCCTTAATCAAAGAATGCAAAACAGTAACAACAAAACGCCGAACCCGATCCGGTACCGGCCGAGCTTCGTGAGATCGGCCTTCGAGAGGCGTCGGATAATCTCACGGAGCGTGAAAAACGAAGTAAAGAAGGAAACCAACGCTGCCGTCATCACAAAGGAAACCTCGATGCCGTTCAGCTTGAAAAGATAAAACAGCGTCGGAAGAAGGGATGACACAAACAGCGAAGGAATACTGATAAACACCGCTGTGGAAACACAGGCTGCGCGGCTTACGCCGAACAGGGCAAGCGTTAACACCAACACACCGAAGCGGCTGCTTCCGGGGATAAACGAAATCATCTGCGTCAGTCCTGCGATGAAAATCAGCCGGGGCGGAATCTCTTCCGTCTTTTCGTATCGGATGGCGCCACGCCTGATACGAAACTCCGAAACCAGGTAAAACAATCCGCCCGTAATCATGGCAACCACAACCATCTTTAAGTTGCGGACCGAATTCGGCGCGAAGGCAAACCCGGCAAATTCATCCGAGAAAAATAACCCGATGAGCGCCGTCGGCAGAAACGAGGCGGTCACCACGGCCCAGAATGCGGTGCGTTCCCTGGATATACTTCGCTGCTTTTGAATCCGTTGCACCATCAGGGTGTTGCCAGGCAGGAACAAAAGTGCAGCGGCGCAGGCTGCTCCGAAGGCGGCCCCTGCAACAAGCATCTCGCGAAAGACGGCATTTGCCTCGTAGGCGTCGAAACTTAGGTAATGCGAAAGCACCGCAAGATGTCCGGTGTTACTTACGGGAATCCACTCGGTGAGTCCTTCGACGATGCCGAACAAAATCACTTTGAAGATGTCGAAAAAACGCACCGTGGTTCTCCTTTCCGTTATCCTGCAATCGTCGTGCTCTCCCCTTTTCGAAGAGTAATCTTCCGAAGGGTGTTGTTGTAATACACCGTTGTCGTGTAATCGTCCGCTTCCGCCGTGACAGTGCAGCTGACAATCGCTCCGTCCTGCCAGGAGAAGTCGTATCTCGCACCGCCCACGGCGTAGATACCGTCTGCGGAACCACGGCTCCAGCAAGCCGGAAGAGCCGGGAGTAAAACAACTCTTTTGTCGTTACTCTGCAATAACATCTCGGCGTATCCGGTGATTCCGCCGAAGTTTCCGTCAATCTGGAACGGCGGATGGTTATCTAAGAGATTCGGCAGTGTCGAGCGGGTCAAAAGGGCTGCAAGGTTTTTCCAGCAGTTCTCACCGTCCCAAAGGTGGGCGAACATATTGATAATCCACGCGCGGCTCCAGCCGGTGTGGCCGCCGCCGTTGGCAAGACGCCGGTCCAAGGTGACACGGGCCGCAGCGGCGAGTTCCGGGGTTTCGTCAGGCGAAATGACCTGCGATGGGAACAAGGCATAGAGATGCGAAATATGCCGGTGTCCGGGCTCCGCCTCTTCGTAGTCCTTCTCCCACTCCATAATCTGACCGTAACGACCGACGGAAAGCGGCGGAATGGCTGCAAGAAGAGCTTCACAACGCTTCCGGAACGCTTCGTCCTCTTCGCCTAAAAGCTTTTGAATCGCGAGAAAGTCCGTGAGAAGATCCCGAAGGATGCTCAAATCCATGGTCGAGTTTTTGCAGGCGCATCCGCGCACGCCGGAGGGAAGAATGTATGTATTCTCCGGAGATACCGAGGGACACAGAGAGATTCCTTCTGCTGTCACTTCGCAGAAATCGAGGAAAAAGGCTGCGGCATCCCGAAGGACTTCGTAGTTCTCCCGTAAAAATGCGATGTCTTTGC
Organism: uncultured Lachnospiraceae bacterium; assembly: GCA_902787715.1. GTDB lineage: Bacteria > Bacillota > Clostridia > Lachnospirales > Lachnospiraceae > ISDg. Next base: position 209,275 of record CADAHQ010000001.1, on the reverse strand, counting down.
AATACCGGTAATGTGTCCTGATATGCGTACAGAGCCATGCCATTCCCATCACCCAGTAGGTCCCGGGAATCCACTCGTCCTGGGGTGCGGTATCGCCCCACAAATCGGTGTTGTGGTGGGCGACGATGCCGCGGCAACCGTACATCTTCCGCGCCGTCTCACGACCCGAATCTGCCATGCGCCGCATCAGAGAAAACAGGGGCTCTGCGCACTCCGCAAGGCCGAGACGCTCCGCAGGCCAGTAATTCATCTCCAGGTTGATGTTGATGGTGTATTTGCTGCCCCAGGGCGGGTCCATATGGGGGTTCCAGATTCCCTGCAGATTCGCGGGAAGCGAGCCTTTTCGGGAGCTGGAAATCAGCAGATACCGCCCGTAGTCAAAATAGGTGCAGACAAGCCCGAGATCCGGATTGTTCTCATCAAATTGCAAAAGCCTTCGGTCCGTTGGCACCTCGTCAAGCGCGGTGTCATAGGGAAGCGTAATCCGGGTCCGAAAAAACATTTTTTTGTAATCGTTCTCGTGGGTTCTTGCGATAACCTCGAAGGGATCCCGGGAATATGTCAACCTCTCTTCCACTGCGTCTTCCGGCTTTTCATACCGGTATGTCGTAGCGCAGGCAAGAACCAGCGTGAGGGACGAAACACCGGCGACTCTTACATAGCGACCGGCGACATGACATTGTCCGCCCTCGGCAAATGCCCTCATTCCGCAGACAAAACGGTATGAACTTCCGGACTCCAAAACTCCGAGCGTGCCTTTTGCGTAGGTTGTGTTGCCCTCCGAATAACCGGAATCGGCGTTGGGAAGGCAATTTAAATCGCACGAGAAGGAAACCGGGCTTCCGTTCTCTCCTGTAATACGAATCGCAAGGGTTCCCGTGGTGTAATCGGCGAGAATCGTTTCGCGGATCGTCTTGTTGTCAAAGGTTCGAAGGCAGGTGTAAACGCCATTTTCAAGGTCCAACTCGCGACGCAGGGATGTAATCTCGCCCTCCGCTTCGTACTGTATGCGAAGCCATCCGAGCAGCGAGTACGCGCGGCAACTCTCCGGAACACCGGAGAAGGAATCCGTGAGAAGCCGCTCTGCTCCGGGGATATCTCCCGCACGGATGAGCTTTCGTACCGCAGGGAGTTCGGCGTATGCCTTGTTGTTAATTCTTTGCTTCGGACCGCCGTTCCAGATGCTGTCTTCGTTCAGTTGAAGCCTGCTCTCCCGTTCTTCCGAGAGAATCATTGCACCGAGCGTTCCGTTTCCAACGGGCAGTCCGCGATTCCAATCGTTCCCACAGGGGGTATCATACCAAAGAGAACTCATCCGTGCCTCCGTTGTCGATTAAAGCGGTTTTGCGTAAATCCAGAGCGAAAACTCCGTGTCTTCGTCATTGCATTGATAAATCTCCGCCAATTGCGGACCGCAGCTTGCGGATCCGATGCCCGACATCGCTGCATCTGCATTTACCACGGTGTAGCCGCTTGGTACAAGCTCGTAGTTATGCTTCTTTTCGGCAAGCTCCTCGCGGGTGTAGTGGGAAGCCTGGATGCTGAAATCATTGTCCGAGACAAGGCCCAGCCGGATCTCGGCGTTGCCGAGGGAAGCAAACTGCGTGCCGTAGTGGGAAGAATTCTCCTGCGGCTTGATGTAATCCTCATGGTTGCCCGTGACGGTCGTGTGATGCCAGTCAACGTAGGTGGCGAGGTGCTTGTCGATATAGCTTTCATAAGGTCCGTAGCCGTAATAATCGAAATCCTCGAAATCCTTCGGAAGGAAGAACCGAAGTCCGAATCGCGGCAGGTACGGGCTGGTCTGCGATTTGTGCATATGGAGCCGGATGTTCAGCTCTCCGTTCGGATGGAAGCAATATTCCGCGGTAACCTTTGCAAAAGGAATGCGGGATGCATATCCGAACGAAAGATCGGCCTTGAAGATGATTTCGGTCCCCGGCTCAATCAAACGAAGCGAACCGATGCGACACACGGGCGCGTCAAATCCCCACTCCTTCCAGGCCTGCTTTATGGAACCGTCGTTATCTGTGGGCGCGCGGAAGAAATCAAACTCTACGGGCTTTGCAAGAATCTCAGTGCCCTTGTATTGCATGGAAAGGAGCGCCGCGTCCTTCTTGCGAAGGAGATATACGGTTTCGTTGGCCGTGATGCGGTACGCAAGAGGAAGCTCCTCAAGCTTTAAGTATTTGCGGCCGTTCAGCGGAACCGGGGTAAAGCGACGGCTTTCGGAGCGAAGCAGAAGCTGCTCGAAACATACGACCGTGCCTTTCTCCCAGTAGGGCTCTGTCTCCTTTGTGGTCACGAGGAAACGGATGCGCACGTCGCGACCCTTGACATCCATCGCCTCGGGGATTGAGAGCGTTGTGGATGCGCCAGCCGGAAGCGTGATGTCAAGCTTCCCTTCAGCCAACGTTGTGCCGGAATCCTTCATCTCGTAGGAAACCTCGTAGAGATCCTCAAAGGAGGCAAATGCAAGGCGGTTTGTAAGGACAAATTCACCCGACGCCTCTCCCATCGTCACCAAAAGCGGCCGATAACACTGCTTTAACTCCATCAATCCCGTATGCGGCGTGCGGTCCGGATAAACCAGTCCGTCCATGCAGAAATTGGAATCGTGCGGGCGTTCGCCGAAGTCGCCGCCGTAGCCGTATCGGATGCGGCCGTCCTCGGCCGTCCCCTGATTGATTGCGTGGTCACACCACTCCCAGACGCATGCACCCATGAAATGGTCGTCGGAGTCAATCATATTCCAGTAATCGGCCAGGTCGCCGTTGCTGTTGCCCATGGAATGGCTGTATTCGCAGAGGAAGTACGGACGCTTCGGATTTCCCTCGGTGATGTAGCGGTACATCGAGGAAACCGTGGGATACATGTAGGAAACCACATCGAGCTCAGCATCATTCGTGCCGTCCATGGCGTGATGAACCGCCTCGTAATGAAGCGGTCTTGAGCTGTCGAAGGCTTTCATCATCTTCGCTGCGCCCTCGAGAATCTTGCCGTACCCGGCCTCGTTGCCCATGGACCACATGATTACGCACGGGCGGTTGAAATCGCGGGTAATCAGCTTGCGCTCGCGGTCCAGAATCGCATTCTCGAAGATCGGGTTGTCGGTTGTCATGGAGACCATCCGATGGTCCCAGACCTGTCCGTACACTTGCCCTGCAGGGTCGCTGCCGTGGGCCTCCAGATCCGCCTCCTCCACGACGTAAAACCCGTAGCGGTCGCACAGGCGGTAAAACTCCGGTGCGTTGGGATAATGGGATGTGCGGATGCAGTTGATGTTACTCCGCTTCATCAGGAAGAGGTCTCTCTTCATGTCTTCGGTCGTAACCACCGAGCCGGTCTCGGGGTTTGAGTCGTGGCGATTAACGCCGCGCAGCTTGATCTTGCGGCGGTTTACGGTAAATACGCCGTCGACAATCGCAACCTCGCGGATACCGAGCAATTCACCGATAATCTCGTCACCGGCGGTGATAGTCATCTTGTAAAGATACGGTATCTCGGCGCTCCACAATTTCGGCGCATCGATGACAAAATCGGCAAATCCATCCTCTCCTGTTTCCGCGGTGGCAACCACCGTCTCGCCGTCGGCCTCGGTAACCGTGACCTTAGCTTTGCTGCCGCGAACCTCCATGTGAACGGAAGCCTTGGTGAGTTCCTCGTTGATGGTGGTGCGGATCTGATAGTCCGTGAGATGCTCCTTCGGACGGCGAAGCATATAAACGTCGCGGATGATACCGGTGAAACGGAATTTGTCCTGATCCTCAAGGTAGGTGCCGTCGCACCACTTTAATACCACAACGGCGATGCGGTTCTCGCCCTCGCGGAGTGCGGAGGTGATTAAGAATTCGCTGGTTGCGTGGGTTACCTGGGAGTAGCCGATCATCTGGTTGTTGACAATCAGATAAAAGCAGCTGTCCACACCCTCGAACACCAGGTAGCGCTCAAAACCGTCCTCGGTGTATTCGTACGTGCGCTCGTAGACAGCGACGGGATTGTCCGTGGGTACATACGGCGGGTCGTACGGAATCGGATAATTGACGTTGGTATATTGACAACGGTCGTAGCCCTGCAGCTGAATACAGGACGGAACCGGAATCTTCTTTTCCTTGGGCAGATCCACCGCGTCTGTCGGCATCTCTGCGAAGCTGTCATAGTACGCGAAGCTCCATTCCCCATTCAAAAGCTCCATGCGCGATGACGATGTGCGGTCGGCGAAAGCATCCTGGCCCGGTGCGAACGGAACGTAGTAATTACGGTCCGCGCAGGTGTTTACATGCAAAAGCTCCGGGTCCTCATGAAATGTCATGTACGTCTTCATTGTTTTCCTCCCGATACATAGTTTTTGCTGACAAAAGTACTTCTCATTTGCTTGTGTCTGAAAACAGAAACAAGGGTGCCACGTGCGATGGCACCCTTGAGAAATGTCGCATTGGGGCGCCGCTTATGCTGCGGTAGCCGTTCGGGCGATATTACTGTGCGTCCTTGATGGAGAAGCTGAGGCGTCCCATCTTGTCCTTGCCGAGGCAGACACACTTGACATGGTCGCCGAGCGTGAGGACATCCTCGACGCGGTTGATGCGGTTCTTGGCAATGCGGGAGATGTGAACCAGTCCCTCTTTGCCGGGCGCAAACTCGATAAATGCACCGAAGTCCTTGATACTGACAACAGTTCCCTCGAGAACCATGCCCTCTTCGAAGTCGGTGACAATCGTCTGAACGAGCTTGACAGCCTTGTCCATTGCTTCCTTGTCGGTACCGCAGATGGAAACTGCACCGCTGTCGTCGATATCGATACGAACGCCGGTCTGCTCGATGATGGCGTTGATGGTCTTGCCTCTCTGGCCCACAACATCGCCGATCTTCTGCGGATCGATCTGAATCTGCATGATCTTCGGAGCGTATTTGCTGACTTCCTTACGAGGCTCTGCAATAGCGGGCTTCATGCAGGTGTCCATGATGAAGAGTCTTGCCTCGCGGCAGCGCTTGATGGCACCTTCAACGATCGGACGGGTCAGACCGTGAATCTTGATATCCATCTGGATGGCCGTGATACCCTCGGTGGTACCGGTTACCTTGAAGTCCATGTCACCGAAGAAATCCTCAAGACCCTGGATATCGGTGAGAAGAACATAATCGTCGTCGGTTTCGCCGGTCACAAGACCGCAGCTGATACCTGCAACCATACGCTTAATCGGAACACCGGCAGCCATGAGAGACATGCAGGATGCGCAGGTCGAAGCCATGGATGTGGAACCGTTGGACTCGAAGGTCTCGGATACGGCGCGGATTGCGTAAGGGAACTCCTCTTCGCTGGGAAGAACCGGAAGAAGGGCTCTCTCAGCCAATGCACCGTGGCCGATTTCACGGCGTCCCGGTCCTCTGGAAGGCTTCGTCTCGCCTACGGAGTAGGACGGGAAATTGTAGTGATGCATATATCTCTTGTTGACTGCTGTCTCATCAAGACCGTCGAGCTTCTGTGCATCTGCCAAAGGTGCGAGGGTTACGACGTCACAGATCTGGGTCTGTCCGCGGGTGAACATGGAAGAACCGTGAACTCTCGGGATGATATCAACCTCAGCTGCGAGAGGACGAATCTGGGTCATGGCACGACCGTCGGGACGCTTCTGATCCTTCAGAATCATCTTGCGAACCGTCTTCTTCTCGTACTGGTAAACAGCCTCATCGATGAGCGGAAGCCACTCTTCGTTCTCGGCGAACTTCTCTGCAAGGGTGTCCTTCATAGCGCGGATGCGCTCTTCGCGCTCCTGCTTCTCCGGGGAGAACATGAGAACTTCCATGTCAGCCGGAGGAACAATCTCCTTGATTGCTGCGAACAGCTCTTCCGGAATTGCGCAGCTGGTGTAGCTGTGCTTCGGCTTGCCGCACTCGGCAACAATCTTGTCGATGAACTTTATGATGTCCTTGTTGACACCGTCAGCGAGGTAAATGGCCTCGATCATCTTGTCCTCGGGAAGCTCGTTTGCACCGGCCTCGATCATGATAACCTTGTCTCTCGTAGAAGCCACGGTGAGCTTGAGGTCGGAATTCTGAAGTTGCGTCTGGGACGGGTTGATGATGAACGAACCGTCAATGAGACCGACCTGCGTCGTTGCGCAGGGGCCGTCGAACGGGATGTCGGAAATCGCTACTGCGATTGCGGAACCGAGCATAGCCGTAAGCTCCGGCGTGCACTCGGGGTCTACCGAAAGGACCAGGTTGTTCAGCGTAACATCATTTCTGTAGTCCTTCGGGAACAGGGGACGCATGGGGCGGTCGATAACACGGGAAGTAAGAATCGCATTCTCGCTTGCCTTGCCCTCACGCTTGTTGAAACCGCCGGGGATCTTGCCCACAGCGTACATCTTCTCCTCGTACTCAACGCTCAAGGGGAAGAAATCGATGCCGTCACGGGGCTTTTCGCTTGCCGTAGCGGTGGAAAGTACGGTGGTGTCGCCGTAGTGCATGAACGCCGCACCGTTTGCCTGCTTGGCAACGCGATCGATATCAACGGTCAGCGTTCTGCCGGCAAGCTCCATGGAAAAACTCTTAAACATAGTACCTCTTTCTGCGCGCCGGATTCGGACGGACGCGCTCGTCCTCAGGTACGGTGTCGACGGAGCCGCCGTAACAACTGAGAAACAGGCGCACATGCCGTCTGCTTGTCAGTAGTCACGGGCTAGGACTCCATCCTCGCCGATACCGCTTAAAAATATGTTTTCATACCGCATTTCAGTATAGCACAAACTCGCGGAAAATGCCACTAAAATATATGTTTTTACGCAAATTTTTCACAGGGAAACAAAACGCGGCCGCATCGGCAAAAAGATTGCCGACGGGCCGCTTCTCTTATTCACAGGTGATGGTCACGGAACTTATCTTCAGCAGGGATTTCGACTGCAGAATCAGACCGATGTCCGAGGTGGTCTGGTTTGCTCCGATCACATTGTTGAAGTTGGCAGGGGTTAAGGTCAGGGTTTTGCCGGAGCATTTGGCGTCGCAGCACCAGAAATTGTCGGTTTTGACATCGGCATTAAAGGTGATGACGACCTTCCAGTTGCGGGCACTGCTCCCCTTGGTGTTGGCGATGGTCACGCCGAACTGGTAGCATTTGTAGTCGGTTTCGTTCCAGGTGTTGACAGACGCGAAATCCACGGTCAGCCCGCTTCCCGAGCCCTTGCCGATCACCGGATCCGGCGCAGCCACATCGCCGCCGCCGCTTCCGCCGGCTTTGTTAATCAGGTCTTCCTTCTCCTTCTCCGTCATGGGAGGGAGCTTTCCTCCGAGCATCTTGATAAGCCAAAGGCCTTCCTGGTTCAGGTCCGCCTCGGTGAAGCCGCTGAGCTTTTTGCAGCTCTCGCGGATCAGGGACGAGGACTCGTTTTTGTTGGCGAGGTTCCAAATCATGTAGCTCACGCCGTAGGTGTCCATCATGGCAACCCACTTGTTCGCCTCGGGCTCGTTGCAGGCGCCGTTTCCGGAGGCGTCGCAGATGCCGTACTCGGAAACAAACACCGGAAGTCCTGCTTCAATGGCGGTCTTCATCTTGCTCCGAAGGCTGTCTTTGTGGGTTCCCGCGTAGAAATGCAGCGCATACATGATGTTGTTATATCCCTTGATCGGGTCTTTCGCTGCGATATCCACATCCTGGGACCAGGTGGGGGTTCCCACGATGATGATGGCGTCCTTGTCGTATCTGCGGATAATCGGAATCACTTCCTCGGCATAGCTCTTCACCGAGGACCAGCCGACGCCGCCGTTGGGCTCATTGCAAATCTCGTAAAATACATTGTTGTAGTCGCAGAATTCCTTCGCCATCTCCTCAAAGAACTTCTTCGCTTCGTCCTTGTTCTGGTTCGGGTCATAATCGTGGAGAATATGCCAGTCGATAATGACGTAAAGCCCAAGTTGCGTCGCATAATTGACGCCGTTTTTCACCAAAGCTTTGAGCTTTGCCTTGTCGCCGCCGGCGCAGTAGCCGTTTTCGTCGGTGTACATCGCAAGGCGCACGGCGTTGGCACCCCACTCGTCGCGGATGCAACGGAACGTCTCAAGGCAAACAAACTGCGGGAACCACTGGAGTCCGTGGGTGCTGACACCCTTCAGCTGATAGACCTTGCCGTTTTTATCCACAATCTGCGTTCCCTTGACCTGAAGCTGACCGTGGTTGGCAACCGGCGTGCCGGATTCCTTCACAAAAACCGTGGGCGTCGGCGTGTTTGTCGGAGCCTGCGTAGGCGTTGCCGTGGCAGCTGCCGTCGGTGTCGGAACATCCGTGGGAGTCACGGCTTCGGTGGGCGAAGGTGAGACTTCCGGCGTTACCGTAGGCGTCGCTGTTGCGGCTTCCGTCGGGGAAACCTCCGGCGAATCCGTAGGAGCCGGAGTCGCGGAAGGCGTAGCGGTTTGCGTCAGCGCCGGAGTTTCGGTTGCATTTGCCGCAGTTTCCGTCACGGTGGGGGTCGTCCCGGGCGTTTTGTTCTTCTCTTTGTTTGCGGCCGCAAGGGCGATAATCAGACCGGCAGCGATTAAGGTCATGCCGATAAATGCAAGGAGCAGAATCTTATTTAACTTCTTCTGGCTGGCAATCTCCCGGCACTCTTCGGTCTCGACGATTTCTTTGTTCTCTTCGTTCATTCGGATACCTCTTTACTCGCGGTAAGGCTCTTTCGTTCCCGGTAGGCGCGCATTGCCTCGCGGACTTCCGAAACCAGATACAGGGAACCGGTGATCAGGAACACCTCGTTGCTCTTCGCGTCGGAAAGTAATGTGTCGATCGCCTGGGTGAGGTCCGTGATGCGCGTCATGGAAAAGTCTTTGCAAAGGGTGATAATCTCCTCGTTTGTGAGGGCGCGCTTGTGCTCAAAGCGGTAGAAATACAGCCGGTCGGAAAGCCCCGACAGAATCGAGAGCATCCCGCGGACATCCTTGTCCCGGACCATGCTGCAGATGACCGTAAGTTTCTTGCCGGCGAACTCCTCCGAGCGGAAAAACTCGGAAACCGCCGCAAGGCACTGCGGGTTGTGACCGCCGTCGAGATAGACGAGGGGTTTTTTATTGATAACCTCAAGCCGCGCGGGCCAGGTTACGGTGCGCAGGCCGTTTTGAATATCCTCATCGCTTACGTAGAAGCCGTTTTCGTTGATCACGCGGATGGCTTCCAGCACCGTGGCGGCATTGTACTGCTGGTGCTTGCCGCGCAACGGAAGCAAAACTTCCGTGCCCTTGTACGAAAAATGCTCCATCCCCGTTACGGCGGGCAACTCGGTAACGGCATCCCGCTCGGTCATGTGAATCGGGGCGGCGGCATTTAACGCATAAGCGGTGATGACTTCCTCCGCCTCCCGCGTCACGGGGTAAACACAGACGTCGCGGCCAGGCTTGATGATGCCGGCTTTTGCAGCGGCGATTTTGGCGATGGTATCTCCCAGCACTGCGCAGTGGTCGAGGCCGATATTCGTAATCACCGAGCAGATTGGCGCGGAAACCGCATTGGTCGGGTCGAAGGTTCCGCCGAGACCGGTCTCCAGAATCACGATGTCGCACTTCTGCTCCCGGAAATAAAGCTCGGCAATCACCGTAAGAAGCTCAAACTGGTTCGCCGGAGCGTAGGATTTGGCGACGTAGTCGAAAACCTTCGTGCCGATACGGGCCATGGCATCCTCGGAAATCCACTCTCCGTTTACGCAGATGCGCTCGCGGATGTCCAAAAGATACGGCGAGGTGAAAAGTCCGACGCGGTATCCGGACTGCATCAGAATCGATGCCAGCATAGAACAAACGGAACCCTTCCCGTTCGTTCCGGCCACATGCACGCAGGGAATCGCATCCTGCGGATTGTCAAAGTACCGAAGCATCGCGCGCATCCGGTACAGGCCGGCGAAAGCCGAAAAGAATTCCGTCTTAGTCAATCGTTCCACAACTTGTTCGTAGGTCATACAACCCTCCAAAAAGCCTACCTTGTCTTGTTCCAGGCAGCGACGATATCCGCCATGATATAGAGAGACCCGGTCACCAGAACATGGTGCCCCTGCTTGCGAAGCTCTTTGATCTTCGCAACGGCTTCCACGATGGAATCCACGGTCTCCGCGGGCTTGTCGAACCGACGCACCACCTCACAGAGGTCCTTTGCGGGAAGACCGCGGTGGTTCGGAGGCGTCAGACATACAAACCCTTCTGCATATTGCTGCAGCATCTCGTACATTGCAGGATAATCCTTGTCCGCCAAAACGCCCGTCACAATCATATACTTCGTATCCCCGGAAAATGCCTGCAGCGACCGGCACAAAGCATCGATACAGTCGGGGTTGTGTCCGCCGTCGAAAATCAGGTAGGGATTCTTCTTTCGCACGTCAAAACGGTACGGAAGGGATGCGGAGCGGATGCCGGCCTCCATAGCAAAATCGTCGATGGATGCGGCAAACGCCTCGCTCTTCTCGCACAGCACTTCAATCGACTTCTGGGCGGTTGCAATGTTGATCTTCTGATAATCGGCAATCATGGCGCGGTCGGAGGGGAAGAAGCCTTCGTCCGCAATGGACGCCTGATACAGCTCATGCCGGTTTTCCTTGCACCACTGGGAAGCCGCCTGCGTGACGATGGGGGAATTGACACCGATTACCACGGGCTCGTTCGGGCTTGCGATGCCGAGCTTCTCCCGTGTGATGGTCTCAAGGGTGTTGCCGAGATATTCGGTGTGGTCGAGGGCAATCTTCGTGACAACCGTAAGACAGCCCTGCCCTACGTTGGTGGCGTCGTTGGCGCCGCCCATGCCGGCCTCGAGAACCGTGTAATCGCAGTTTTCCATCTTGAAAAGAATGAGACCGACGCACACCGCGCGCTCAAACTCCGTGGGATTCAACTCTTCCCTTCCGGGGGTTGCAGCGGTGTCAACGCTTCGAAGCGCCGACTTCAGAGTCTCCACGCCGCTTATGAACTGCTCGTTGGAAATCGGCTTTCCGTCGATCCGGTAGTAGTCCGTCACGCCGTGAAGCGCAGGAGAAATCATGGTCCCCACGTGATATCCGGCGGCGACCAGAATGTTTGTGATCATCGTGGCGGTGGAACCCTTACCGTTGGTACCCACCACATGGATGATATTTTGCGAAGCCTCGGGATGTTTAAGAAGTCCCAGGCACTCGTGAATGCGTTCCAGACCGGGTCTGGTAACATTTGTCTGCTTGTTTCTTATAAATCGTACTGCATCTGCAAATCGCATGGCTACCTCACGATATATACGCGCCAAAAAGGCATTTTCTCTCTCTCTTTAGTGTACTCCATCTGTACACGAAATGCAACCTTGTTCGGACAAAAACTGCGCTAGTCTTCGTTCTTCTCTTCCGTCTTCCAGATTTCCGCATTGTACATGAAGCGGCTGATGAACGGAGCAAGTTTGGTTCGGAACACCGTCATAATCAAAATTTCGGCAACCGTGCTTATGGCATAAACGATCAAAGAAGGCGTGATCGTCGTAAGGGTGAAGGGCGTTCCGATATAGCTGTACCGCGCGTAGGTGCTTACCACGTTCAAAACGAAGGTGCAGGCAACGGCGGAACCGATAATCTTCACGGTGGTCAGCTTTTTGTGCAGGATTGCACCGGCGGTGAAGCCCTGCGCGAAACGTACCACCGTAAGCCAGGGAATCATGCTGCCGCCCCAAATAACGATAGCGTAAAGGTCCGCAACTCCTGCTGCGGCACCGCCCAAGACGGCACCGAGGGTAAAGCCCGCTATAGCGCGCATCAGAAAGGTTAAAGCGACACGGTAGGTATAGCTGAGGGTGAAGGACAGATAGTACTCCGTCACAATCTCGACGGCGATGAACAGACCCGTGAGGGCCAAAAGCTTCACCATGCGGCTTGTGCGGGCATGCTCCTTCTCCGGTACGGCTTTCGTGAGGCCTTCTGCGGATACGATTGCTTTGTTTGTTGTGATTTCAGACATAAAAAAACTCCTTTCTGTCCCGATTATACGCTACGAAAAGGAGTTCCCTTAAGGTAGCAGCGGGATGCAGATCTCAAACCGCAAGCCGGAAGGCTTTTCGTTCCGAAGACAACTCCCCGTTCCTCGGACACTTTACGCTTGAAATCTTACTCTGCCGGTTATTTGTTTGTAAAACAGACCGCAGACCGATCTGTTGTAAAAAAGAGCCGCCGATACAAGGCAGCTCTTTTTCGCGATAGTTATTTACGAATACCGAGCTTCTCGATCAATGCACGATATGCGTTGATGTCCTTGGACTTGAGATAATCCAGAAGACCTCTTCTGCGACCTACCATCATGTAAAGGCCGCGGCGGGAATGATTGTCCTGCTTGTTCTTCTTAAGGTGCTCGGTGAGCTCCTCGATTCTTGCGGACAGGATTGCAATCTGAACCTCTGCGGAACCGGTGTCCTGCGGGTTCTTGCCGTACTCGGCAATGATCGCGCTCTTCTTTTCCTTGCTGATCATACGCTTAACCTCCGTTAAAACTTGTAATTATCGCCGGGATCTAAGCCAGGGTCGGAGACTCCGCAGACCGAGATCCGGTTGACTTTGATACTATAGCACACTGCCCGCCATATGTAAACAGGCATTTTGCATCATTTTTCGAAAAAATCAGGAAAGATTTCGGTGTTTGTGCCACCCGTTGCCCCTTTTAGTGCCGCTTTGGTGTCCAAGAGGAGCTGATTCTTAAGATCCTCAAGGGAATTAAACTGCCGTTGCGGGCGAAGAAACTCATAGAAGGAAACCGTCGCTTCCTCGCCGTAGGTTTCCGCCGTAAGCCCCGGCACATGGGTCTCCACCGTGATTTCGTGGGTAAGACCGTCCTGCACCGTGGGGTTGGTTCCGATGTTGGTAACTGCGTCGTAGGCGCGCTCCCGGATCCGGATCCTTGTGCGGTACACACCGAATGGCGGAAGAAGCTTTTCCGCAGGCGGACACAGGTTCACCGTCGGGAACGACAAGGTGTGTCCGATGCGCTTCCCGCGGCACACGATCCCGTGCACGGGGAAGGCATATCCAAGCATCCGGTTGAGCGTCGGAATGTCACCCTCCTGCAGGAGATTCCGAAGTCGTGTGCTGGAGACATCCTCTCCGTCCTCCGCAAGCATCGGGCAAATGATACATTCGACTCCCGACATCTCGCAAAGGGTCCGAAGCAGGAAAACATCCCCTTCCCGGTCTCTTCCGAACCGGAAATTCTCCCCGACCACGATTACGCCCGCGTGACATGCATCCAGGCAAATCTCCTGGAAAAATGACGCGGCGGACATCTGCTTTTGCTTGTTTGTAAGCGGCAGACGGACAAAGGTGGTAACGCCGCAGGCCTCTGCAAGAATCGCACTCTCCTCCTGTGACAGAAGTTCCGAAGCACCGGGGACCGACACGGAAAGCATGGTCACGGGAAGCCCTGTTTTCTGCATCGCGGAAAGCAACTGCCGGTGACCTTTATGAAGGCCGTCGAATTTGCCGATGGTAAGACACACCGGCCCTTCCAATCGCATGCCCTGTTTGTATTCACAACTGTTCAAGATTCGTTCTCCGTTCGTTTCCGGTTCTTCTCGTTGTCCACTTCGTGGTACATCTGCAGCGGCACGTAGCGGCGGCCTTTTTTGCGATAAATCGCGTAAAATTCGCCCTCCATATACACGCGCACACTCGCGCTCTCGAGATCGCCCAAAAGGTTTTCGTACACATCGGCAAATCCCGTGAGCGGTTCCTCTATGGGAGTCAGCCATTCGGGCTCCAAGGGATTGCCGTTTGCAATATATTTCCGGTATTCCGGCGACAGGGACACAGGCTTACTGCCGCGGTACATGGCGTCGATGGGAATCAGCACCTCGGAAAGCCGTCCTTCGTTTCGGATGGTCCGAAGCTCATCGATGGAGACACTGTTTTCCACGCAGAACCGCCCTGTCCTTGTGCGGACTAACGACGTCATGCAGGAGCCGCACCCGAGCACTTCGCCCAAATCATTACATATGGTGCGGATATAGGTGCCCTTCTGGCATAAGATGCGAATGGTATAGTCCCCGCTTGCCTCATCAAAGGAAAGACACTCCGCCTCATAGACCTGCACCGTCTTTTTGGACCGCTCGATGGTGATTCCCCGTCGTGCGAGATCCACAAGCTTGACGCCGTCGATCTTTCTTGCGGAGTACATGGGCGTAAGTTGCTCGATGGTTCCCACAAAAGAGGAAAGCGCGGACAGGAAGCGGTCTTTCGTGACGAAGAAAGGCTTCTCCGAGAGCACGGTGCCGTGAATATCCTGGGTGTCTGTAGTGATGCCCAGTCTTCCGGTGGCAACATATTCCTTCTTCTGCACCATCAGGTAGTCGCAGATTTTCGTCGCAAATCCGATGCACACCGGCAAAACGCCGCAGGCGTCCGGATCCAGTGTCCCGGTATGTCCGATTTTCTTCTGCGAAAGCACGCCGCGCAACACTGCCACCACATCGTGGGACGTGTATCCGCATTCTTTGTTGACAACGATGATTCCGTTCATGAATTCCTTACAACTGCTCTTCTACGAGAGCAAGAATCTTCTTAAGGACCTCTTCCATGGGCCCCTTGGTATTGCATCCGGCGGCAAGACGGTGACCGCCGCCGCCGAATTCCTGACAGATGGACGCCACGTTCACCTTGGAGATTGCGCGCATGCTGAGTTTATAGGTGTCGGGCTCGTCTTCCCTTGCAAACAATGCCACTTCGATGCCTTCCGTAAGGCGAATCTGGTCGACGACTCCCTCGGTATCCTTGATCTTTGCGCCGAACTTCTGCATATCCTCTAAGGACAGCTGCGTAAAGATGACACGGCCGTCTAAGAAGAGCTTTGCATTTAACGTGGCATAGCCGATGATGCGGTTCTGTAAGAATGTCTTCCGGTAGAACGTGTCGTCGATGATGCGCTGGGCGTCAACGCCTTTGGAAAGAAGCTTTCCCGCTACCTGCATCGTGTGCTCCTTGCAGGAACCGTACTTAAACACGCCGGTGTCATGCACGATGCCGAGATACAAGGCGGTTGCAATGCCTTCGTCGATGGCATTGGCCGAGAAAAGATCATAGAGAACCTCACAGGTCGAGCTTGCGTCCGGAACAACCACTTCCCCGTTCGCAAAATGCGTGTTCGTCATATGATGGTCGATGACGAAGGTGGATTTGGCGGCAGCAACCATTTCGGAAGCTGCGGGAAAACGCTCTTCGCTGCTGCAATCGAGAATCAGAAACAGATCGAAGGGCTTTGCAGGCGGCGTAAAGGTGTCGTCAATTCTGTCCCATGCAGGAAGCACCGCGAGATTTTCCGGCGGTGTCTCAAGATATACCGTAACCTGCTTTTTCGGGTATTTTTTCGTCAGATACAGATACATTGCCATACAGGCGCCGACGCAGTCTCCGTCGGGGTGTTTGTGGCCTGTGATGGCAATGGTCTTTGCTCCGGAAATCGCTTTTTGAAACAATTGTTTCATATGATGCGCTCCTTTATCAAACTGTCTTGTCGTCCTCTGCTTCGGGGTCTTCCTCTGCGTCGGAATCGCTGTTCTGTGCGGATACGGAGGCAATCAAAGCATCCATGCGCATGCCGTACTCCAGGGAGTCGTCGGCGGTAAAGAACAACTGCGGCGTGTGTCTCATGTTGAGGTTTTTCGCAAGCATTGAGCGGAGAAACGGCGCTGCGTTGCGAAGACCGGCGAAGGTCTCCTTCTTTACAGCCTCGTCTCCGTAGACGCTCACATATACTTTCGCCGTCTTTAAATCGGGTGCGACATACACATCCGTGACGGTAGTCAGCTGGGCGATACGAGGGTCCTTGACTTCCTCAAGGATGAGGCGGCTCAGTTCCCTGCGCACCTCCTGGCTGACGATTCTGTTTTTCGTACTGTTTTTCTTCATACTGCTCCAAATTTAACTTCTGGCAACCTGCTGCATAATGTACAGTTCAACCTGGTCGCCCTCTGCGATGTCATTGAATTTTTCGAAGAGGATACCGCATTCGAATCCTGCTGCGACTTCTTTGGCATCGTCCTTCATACGCTTTAAGGATGCAAGATTGCCGTCGAAAATCTGCTCACCGTCTCTGGTGATGCGGGCCTTGCAGCCTCTCTGTGCCTTACCGTCGAGAATGTAGGAACCGGCGATGCTTCCGAGGCCGCTGGCCTTGAAGATCTGGCGAATCTCCGCATGACCGATGACAACTTCCTCGTATACCGGATCCAGCATACCCTTCATGGCAGCCTCGATGTCGTCGATTGCGTTGTAGATGACGGAGTACAGACGTACGTCCACCTTCTCGCGCTCGGCGGTATCCTTGGCCGTGTTGTCGGGCTTTACGTTGAAACCGATGATGATGGCGTTGGATGCACTTGCCAAAACCACGTCGGACTCGTTGATGTTACCGACACCGCCGTGGATGCAATGCACGGCAATCTCATCGTTGGAAAGCTTGAGAAGCGACTGCTTCACAGCCTCCACGGAACCGGCCACATCGGCTTTGACGATGATGTTGAGATCCTTCATCTCGCCGGCAGCAACAGCATCATGCAGGCTCTCCAGAGAGAGCTTCTGCTTTGTCTCTGCAATGAGCTTTTCCTTGCTCTGTGCAACATAAGCGTCGGAAATGTTCTTCGCCTCTTCGTTGGTCTCCGTGGCGATCATGACGTCACCGGCGTTCGGAACGCTGTTCAAGCCGAGAATCTCCACAGGCGTGGAAGGCGTAGCTTCCGTTACCTTCTGACCCTTGTCGTTGATCATGGCGCGGATTTTACCGAAGGATGCACCGATGGCAACGGTCTCACCCACATGCAGCGTACCCTTCTGAACCAGAACGGTGGCAACGGGACCGCGGCCCTTGTCCAGCTTCGCCTCGATGACAAGACCTC
Source organism: uncultured Lachnospiraceae bacterium (assembly GCA_902787715.1). Taxonomy (GTDB): domain Bacteria; phylum Bacillota; class Clostridia; order Lachnospirales; family Lachnospiraceae; genus ISDg. The sequence continues at coordinate 192,417 of CADAHQ010000001.1, read as the reverse complement.
TTGCGCGGCGGTTCGGGTTCGAACGAAGCTCCAAAACGTCCGCCGTCAGAAGAATCATCTCAAGAAGGTTCTCAATACCGTCGCCCTTCTTCGCGGAAACGCGGCAGGTAACGATATCGCCGCCCCACTCCTCGGACACAAGGCCCTGCTCAGAGAGCTCCGTGAGAACGCGGTCGGGGTTGGCACCTTCCTTATCCATCTTGTTGATTGCCACAACGATGGCAACACCGGCTGCCTTCGCATGGTTGATAGCCTCAATGGTCTGCGGCATGACACCGTCATCGGCAGCAACGACAAGCACTGCGATATCGGTAGCCATGGCGCCGCGGAGACGCATTGCGGTAAATGCCTCGTGGCCCGGGGTATCGAGGAACGTGATCTGTCTGCCGTTCTTCTCAACCATGTAAGCTCCGATGTGCTGCGTGATACCGCCGGCTTCCTTGGCCGCAACGTGTGCGGAACGGATGGCGTCGAGGATGGAAGTCTTACCGTGGTCAACGTGACCCATGACGCAGACAACCGGAGGACGGCTCACAAGGCTTTCCTCGGGATCTTCCGTATCCTTGGTCAACTCTTCCACCATGTCGACAACCTGTTCCTTCTCCACGATGTAGTTGTATTCAATTGCAATATTCTCCGCCTCCTCAAAGGAGATTTCGGAGTTGATGTTGTAGAGCTTTCCGGAGAGGAAGAGCTTCTTGATGATGGCAGAGGCGTTCTGCTTCATCTTGTCAGCAAGCTCTTTGATGGTGATGACCTCGGGGATCGTGATGTTCTTGATCTCGTTCGGATCTTCTTCCTTCTTCGGCTCTACCTTGGGCATGATAAATGCGCCCTTGCGGTTTACATCCTTCTTCGGCGTCGCATTCTTGCGTCCGCCCTTCTTGCCGTCACCGTCGAAATCCCGGTTGTTGCGGTTCTTGTCACGGTCGCGGTTGCTGTATGCGGCAGCGCGCTGTTCGCGGTTGATTTCACTCGCAAAATCCGCCTTGATCGAGTTTCCGGCGCTGCTTCTGTTGTCGTTTCTGCGGGTAAAGGTACGACGCTCGCTGCTGTCCTTATCCTTGTCAAATCCCTGCGGGAATCCGCCGCCTGCACGGCCCATGCCGCCCTGGCCCTGACCTGCGCCGGGTCTGCGGAAACCGCCCTGACCCTGGCCCTGGCCCTGACCGTCGCGACGGAAGCCCTGTCCCTGGCCGTCACGGTTGTAGGAAGGTCTTGCACCGCCGTCTCTGTTACGGTTGAAGCCGCCCTGACCCTGGCCCTGACCCTGCGCCGTGCCGGTGCGGGGTCCGCGGTTGTAGCCGCTTCCGGAGCCGTCACGCGGTGCGCGGTAGGAGGAATTGCCGGAACGATCCACGCTAGCGTTGGATCTTCCCTCACCGCTTCTGCGGTCTCCTGCCGGTGCACCCTCTCTGGGCTTGCGGTCGTTAATGTTCTCACGAACTACAGGACGCTCCACGGGACGCGGTGCGGCCTTGGTAATCTGCGGCTCTGTAATCGTTGTCGCAGGCTTTTCTTCCTTCGGAGCCTCAGCAGGCTTCTCCGGGGCCTTCTCGGTTGCATTTGCCTCAGGCTGTACCGCCTTAACCGTCTCGGGCTCCTTGATCTCTGCAGGCTTCTCCGCCTCGACTTCCTTCTTTGCGGGAGCCTTCTGCGGAGCTGCTGCCTCCGGCTTCTCCTGTGCGGAACCCGGGCGCTTTAAACGTCTGCCGTCCTCCGAGAAAATCGGTCCCTCGTAGAGCACGGTCTCGCCGTTGTCGTTCTTCTTGTAAAACTCGTTCCCCTTGCGAAGGAGAGGCTTCTTGTCCGCATCGTAAATCGTACGCTTCGGCTCAAGGCGGTTGTGGTTCTGGTCATAGAGAGGACCGTTGTAAACCGTGTAATTGCCGCCCTTGTCGACACTGTAGATCACGCCGTCCTTCTTCACGACGCGGTTTCCCTTGTCGTCAAAACGGGCGTGCGAACGCTTATCGTCCTCCTTCTTCTCCACGGGCTTGCGTTTCCGCTTGCCGTAGAGTGTGATGGCAATCTTAACCTCCGCATCCTCGTCGTCGACAACGCTGCCTGCGCTCTTCACGTCACATCCGTGCTCACGCAGATACGTCATCATCTCCTTGTAGGACGCATCGATTTCTTTGCACAAATCACCGAGTTTGATATTTGCCATGTACGTTCTATCCTCCGATTGCTTATCTAAACTAGTAAACTGATTCCTTCATTCTTCGAGCGCTTTTGCAAAGGACGCGGCCAATCCTTCCGAAAGGATGGCTGCCGTCACGCGCTCCTGCTTACCGATGGCATGTCCGAGTGTGCCGCGGTCTCCGAACTCGTAAACCGGCACCCCGTAGTGAAAGGTAATGTTTGAAATATCACGCTTCGCATTTTCCGAAGCGTCCGTGGCGATGATCACGAGCTTGGCAGCGCCGCTTCGCACGGCTTCCTCCACCTGGAAGTTACCGGAGGCAACAGCGCGGGCTTTCTGCGCAAGCCCTAAAATCGACAGCGCTTTTTTATCATTCATCGGACAATTCCTTCCCGATTCGCTCGTAGATCTCCTCCGGAACGCTGACCCCTAACGACCGCTCGATGGCTTTGGTCTTGCGGGCTTTGGCGAAGCATTCGGATGAAGGGCACACATAGGCGCCGCGTCCGTTTTTCTTGCCTGTCACGTCCAATTCAATCTCCCCCTGCGGTGTAAGAATCACCCGGATGAGTTCTTTCTTCGGTTTCATCTCTCCGCAACCGTTACAACGGCGCAGCGGAATCTTCTTCGGTACCATTGTCCCTGCCTTTCACAAGTGCTTACGCAAGGCCCTCGGCCTGCGACTCGCTCTTGATATCAATCTTGTAGCCGGTGAGACGGGCTGCAAGACGTGCGTTTTGTCCCTTGCTTCCGATTGCCAGAGTAAGCTGGTCGTCCGGAACGATAACGTTCGCAAGACGCTCTGCCTCAATGACATCCACGGAGATAACCTCTGCCGGAGAAAGGGCATTGGCAATCAGCTGTGCCGGGTTGTCGCTCCAGCTGATGATGTCGATCTTTTCTCCGTTCAACTCGTCAACAACCGCGTTGACACGGCTTCCGTTGACACCGACGCAGGCACCTACGGGATCCACCTTCGGATCGTTGGACCATACGGCCATCTTCGTGCGCTTGCCGGCCTCTCTGGAGAGTGCCTTGATTTCCACTGTGCCGTCGGCAACCTCGGAAACCTCATTCTCGAAGAAACGCTTTACAAGTTCGGGGTGCGTGCGGGATACCACGATGCGCGGTCCCTTGGTCATGTCTTTAACTTCCACAACGTAAACCTTCACACGGTCGCCGGTGCGGAATACCTCGCCGGGGATCTGCTCGGTCTCGATGAGGGATGCGTCCACCTTGCCGAGGCTTATGATGACATTCTTCTTGGAGAACTTCTGAACAATACCGGTGACAACTTCCTTCTCCTTGCCGCAGTACTGTCCGAAGAGAACCTTGCGCTCCTCCTCGCGAAGCTTCTGCACAATCACCTGCTTAGCCTTGCCGGCTGCGATACGGCCGAAGTTCTTGGTCTTGACATCAAGGCTTACGGTGTCACCTACGGCGATGTCGCGCAACGGCAGCGCGGTCTGCGCCTGCAGAAGCGTCATCTCCGTCTCGGGGTCCACAACCTCGTCAACCACCTTCATATCGCGGAACACATTGTATTCGCCGGTCTCGGGATCGATGTGCACGCGGATGTTTTCGCTCTTGCCGTACTCGTCCTTGCAGGCGGCGAGAAGCGAATCCTCGATAGCCTTCAACAAAACTTCCTTGCTGATGTCGCGCTCCTTCTCGATGAGATTGAGAGCCTCAATCAACTCCTTAAAATCTTCCTTCTTCATCTCTTCTGCAGATTTTTTTGCAGCCTTTTTCATGATGATCCTCCTTATGAATGTATTTTCGAATGTCCGTTTTCACGGATCAGATTTCCTCGGTAAAGGACTGACGAATCAGACTGATGTTCTTCTTCGCGATGGTCAACTCTTTTCCGTCTTCCAAAGTTACGCACACCGTGTCATCGGTGTAGGAAGCAAGAATTGCGGTAAATTCCTTGCACCCCTCAACGGCCCGGAACAGCTTGATGTCCACGGGACGGCCGATGTTTCGGTCATAATCCTTCGCTTTCTTAAGCGGTCTGGTCAATCCCGGAGAACTGACCTCGAGATAATACGCTTCTTCGATGTAATCCTCACGGTCCAACACGTCGCTTAAGGTGCGTGAAACCTTCTCGCAGTCGTCGATGGTTATTCCGCCCGGCTTATCGATGTAAGCCCGCAGATACCAGTTTCCGGCTTCCTTTACGAACTCCACGTCCACAAGCTCGAAATTGAGATCGGCAAGGATTGGCAGAAGCAAGCCTTCTGTGCGTTGTTCGCACTCTTTCACTTTCGTCATAAAGCCTCCGAAGGTGCCTTACACAAAACTTAAGAGTGGGCCGTTTCGGACCCACTCTCACATTGCCAACTTAGTTACAAAGGGAGTTTACCACTATTTTTCGAAAAATGCAAGCACAAATTTATTCGGAAGCCGCATTCTCCGAAGCTGCAAGCGCCGCGGCCTCCTCGGCCTTCTTGCGGTCCTTGTGCGCGCGGTATGCCTTGCCCGCGAAGACGCCGCAGACGGCAATGGCGATATAGACGATAAACAGCCCTGCCTCGCGCAGGAATTCTACAACAAAATCCATGGGTCAACCTCCTCAGGACTTTCTGCGGTTGGCGAGCTCTTTCACGATGTCATTCCAGTCCACATCGCACTCCACCATCAAAACCATCAGATGATACAGATAATCGGCGATTTCATACTTGAGCTCTTCCGCGTCCGGATTCTTCGCGGCGATGGTAATCTCGGTGGCTTCCTCGCCGCACTTCTTTAAAATCTTGTCGATTCCCTTTTCGAAGAGGTAGTTCGTGTACGAGCCTTCCTTCGGATTGACCTTGCGGTCCATGATGATATTGTAATCTTCCGTGAGAACCGTCAACGGATTGAAATCGGCAAATTCTTTCTTGCAAAGCTCAGTAAAGAAGCAGGATGTATTGCCCGTGTGGCACGCAGCGCCCAGCTGGTGCACCTTCGCAAGGAGCGTGTCGTTGTCGCAGTCGATGCGAAGCTCCTTCACAAACTGATAATGACCGCTGGTCTCGCCCTTCACCCAGAGCTCGTTCCGGCTTCTGGACCAATATGTCATGCGGCCGGTCTCAATGGTCTTGTTAAAGGCCTCTTCGTTCATGTAGGCAACCATCAGAACCTCGAGGGTCCGGTAGTCCTGCACAACCACGGGCACAAGGCCGTTTTCGTTGGTCTTCATGTCGGCAAATGCAACCGTCGACTCCAGGCAGACCGTATTCAGCCCGCGTTCCTTGAGTGCCCTCTTGACCTTAAGAATATTCTTATTCTCATAATAGTTCGTTGCAACGCCGCAGCAGTTCGGCATCGAGAGAAGCGTCTCGATATCGTTCCGCACAAGGCTGTCACGCACAATCACCGGCAGCGGGCAGCTCTCCAGAATCCGGTTCATGGCTGCGGACACGGTTACATGCTTTAACTGAAACTTCGCAACGCCTAAGTCCTTAAGCTCTTCCAAAAGCTTGACGCTTTCGTAGGCGTGGTCCGGCTTTTCAATGTCGGCGTTAAATTCCACAACGATGCGGTCCCGACCGAAGCGCTCGATACCCTTTTTGACCTCTTCCTTCGGGAAGCTCCGGTCGTACGGAATCACCACGTAGGAAGCGCCGGTGTAAAGGGCCTTCTTGATGTCCTCGAAACGCTTTACGGCGCAACCGAGGTACAGCGGAATGTCCACCTTGCGAAGCAGAAGCTTCACGGTCTGCAGAAATCCCGTCTGAATCGCCTCGTTGTCGTCATAGTTGTAGATGTAAAGCCCGTCCGCACCGTTCTGCTCATAGCTCATGGCAAGCTCAAGAACCGAGGCGGAGAAGGCATTTTCCGCATTGATATAAGCAATGATATTCTTTTCCATAGAAACTCCGTAAGGCACATTTGGTGCCGTTTGATTTCAGATCAGATGCATCCCTTGGTGGAAAGCACTTCGGATGCTAAGCGGGGATCGATGCCCGTCGCCATGTCCAACGCCTTGGCAAATGCCTTGAACATCGCCTCAAGGATGTGGTGATTGTTGCCGCCGGAAATCTCGCGGATATGCAGGTTCATGCCTGCCGAGTAGGAAATCGCGTAGAAGAACTCTCTCGCTGTCTCCACGTCCATCTCGCCCAGACGGTCTACCGTCGTATTGACATCGTAAACGAAGTACGGACGGCCGGAAAGGTCGATGGCGCACTCCACAAGGGTCTCATCCATCGGCAGCAGGAAGAAGCCGTAGCGGGTGATGCCCGCCTTGTTGCCGAGCGCCTCGCGGATTGCCTGGCCGATTACGATACCCACGTCCTCCACGGTGTGATGCGAATCCACATTGAGATCGCCCTTCGCCTTCAGCGAAAGATCGAAGAACCCGTGCTTGGCAAATCCCGCCAGCATGTGGTCAAAGAATCCGATTCCGGTGGAAATGTCAAAGACACCCGTTCCGTCAATGTTCAATTCCGCGACAATCGAGGTCTCCTTGGTGTCGCGCACAATTTTGGCCTTGCGTTCTGCTTCCATACAGCTCCTCCTCCGATAAATTTCTGTCCTATTGTACCGCGATTCCGCCCTGCGGTCAAATACAAATCGATATCAGCACGGGTTCGTGGACAAAATTGTTTTATTGTTCGTCTTCAAAGCGTACCCGGATGGAGTTGGCATGTGCCGTGAGGCCCTCTGCCTCGGCAAATGTCACTACCTTCTTGTACACTTTCTCAAGTTCGCTTCTCGAGTAGCAGATTACGCTGCTCTTCTTGATGAAATCGTCGACACTTAAGGGCGAGAAAAATCTCGCGGTGCCGTTTGTGGGCAGGATGTGGTCCGGTCCTGCGAAATAATCCCCGAGAGGCTCGCTGGAGTACTCACCGAGGAAAATGGCGCCCGCGTTTTTGATGTGGGTCATGGTCTCCCAAGGGTCCTTCGTGAGGATTTCCATGTGTTCGGACGCAATGTCGTTGGCGGCATCGATGGCAGCTTCCATGGAGTCCGCAACGAAGATACGGCCGTAGTTCTCAAGGGATTTCTCGATGGTATCCTTCCGGGAGAGCTTTTGTGTCATAGCGTAAACCTCGGCGTCCACCTTCTCTGCAAGCTCGCGGCTTGTTGTCACAAGGATTGCGGAAGCCATCACGTCGTGCTCGGCCTGGCTCAACAGATCCGCCGCCACATAGCGGGGCGTTGCGGTCTCATCGGCGAGAACCAGGATTTCACTGGGACCTGCGATGGAATCGATGCCCACGCTTCCGTAAACGGCTTTCTTGGCAAGTGCCACATAGATGTTGCCGGGGCCGACGATCTTATCGACCCGCGGGATGCTCTCCGTGCCGTACGCAAGGGCTGCAATCGCCTGCGCACCGCCGACCTTTGCAATTCTCGTAACACCGGCCTCGACAGCAGCCACAACCGATGCGGGATTGAGCGCGCCCTCCTTCTGGGGAGGCGTCACCATCACAATCTCCGGAACGCCGGCGACCTTCGCAGGGATAATATTCATCAAAACGCTGGAGGACAACACGGCGCGACCGCCGGGGACGTAGACACCGACCTTAGCAATCGGAGTCACGCGCTGCCCTAAGATTATGCCGTCTTTCGTGTCAAACCAGCTGTTTCTGCGCTGCCGCTCGTGGAAAGCACGGACATTTGCCGCAGATTCGCGGATTACCGTGAGAAGTTTGGGATCGATGGCCTTGTAAGCCGCATCAATCTCCTCTTTTGTCACCCAGAGATTGTCGGGCGAAATCGTCACGCCGTCAAACTTCTGCGTGTATGCAAAAACCGCCGCATCGCCATTTGCCTTAACGTCGCGAACGGTGGCATCGACGGCATCCTGCTGCTTCTGGAAGGATTCGGTGCTGCGCTCGGCCAGTGTTCGAAGCAGTTCCTCCTTCGATTCCTTCGTAAGATTTAAAATCTTCATAACATCCTCCGTAGCGGACCGTCAGCCGATAATCTGACGGATGTCCGCAATCAGTTTCTGAATTCTCTCCTGCTCCATCTTCATGCTCACCTGGTTGACAACCATGCGGGCGGAAAGTGGAACAATCTCCTCCAAAACGGCGAGTCCGTTTTCCCGGAGCGTGGAGCCGGTCTCTACAATATCAACGATGACTTCGCTCAAACCGACGATGGGCGCAAGCTCGATGGAACCGCTGAGCTTGATAATCTCTACGGTCTGATGCTTAACGTTGGTAAAATAATCCTTGGCGATGTTCGGATATTTCGTCGCAACGCGGATTCTTCTTCCGCTTCCCAAGAGCTTCTTCGCGCTCTCCGGACCGGCAACGCACATGCGGCAGCGGCCGAAGCCGAAATCGATTACCTCGTAGAGCTTCTTGCCCTCTTCGAGGATGGTGTCCTTTCCGACGATACCGATGTCCGCAGCTCCGTACTCAACGTACGTCGGCACGTCTCCGGCCTTCGCAAGGAAAAATTTCATCTTGAGCTCTTCGTTTGTAAAAATCAGTTTTCTTGTGTCGGGATCGTTCATCTCCTCGCAATGGATGCCGGCCTTGCCGAGCACCTCCATCGCTTTCTTTGCCAGACGTCCCTTTGCCAGGGCAACGGTTATATACTCCATACGTCCTCCCCTTCATGATTCGCAAGTTCTTCCGCATTGGCCGCGCGAAGACAGACGTAATCCTTTTCCTTGCGCAATGCATTTGCCAGTTTGATGGCCTCAGCGTAAGCACCCTCCCGGTAGACAACGCAGGTCGAGGGCACCTTCAAAGGCTCCAGCTCGGCGCGCTGCAATGCAGCCATCAGCGTATCGAGGGTGATGGACATTCCGATGGCGGGCATCGGCCGTCCGAACTGCGCTACGAGGGAATCATAACGTCCGCCGGAAGCAAGGGCTTCGCCGGTTCCGTAGGTGATGGCGCGGAAAATGATTCCGGTGTAGTAACGGTACTTGCTGAGCATTCCGAGATCGAAGGAAACGTAGCGCTCAACGCCGTACAGCTTAAGACACTTGCCGAGAGCGCGAAGGCGGTCAAGGCAGGCAAGAGCTGCTTCATTCTCTGTCATGGAAGCCGCGCGGTCAAGGATTTCCTCCGAACCGAACAGCTCGGGAATCGCCAAAAGCAAATCGGCAGTCTTCCCGGAAATCTTCCGCTCCGTCAGGAAATCGGAGATTCCGAAGAGGTTCTTGTTCTTGATCCTTCTGCGAAGCTCCTCCTCATCGTCCGCGGAAAGCTCGCACTCGTTGGCCAGCGCGCGGAAGAAACCGGCGTTGCCGATCTCAATCTGGAACTTCTGAAGGCCTGCCTTCTTGAGGCACTCAACCGTGAGCGCTACCACCTCGGCGTCCGCAACTACGGAATCGTCGCCGAAGAGCTCAACGCCGGCCTGGGTCGTCTCCTTTAAACGAAGCTGATATCCGGAGTTGTCGACGAAGGTGTTTCCCACATAGTAAAGGCGAAGCGGTTCCGTCTCATCCCGCCAGTATGTCGCGGCACAGCGAGCCACCTGCGGCGTCATGTCCGGGCGAAGCACCAGCGTGTTTCCGTCCCGGTCGATGAATTTATACATATCCTTGGAGGGAACCGTGCCCCGCTCCGAGGAAAATACATCAAAATATTCAAATGACGGTGTCTGAATCTCCCGGAATCCGAAAGTTTTCATGCACCCGCACACGGCATCCGAAATGCTGCGAAGATCTGTCATCTCGTCTCCGTAAATGTCCCGAACTCCTTCGGGTGTGTGTAATAACGGAATCATAATCTCTCCTGATACTTTAATGCTGTGAAGTGCTAATTTGCTAATTAGTTAGCATATTGAACCGAATTATACACAGACAAAAGCAGGTTGTCAACACCTAAATTTCATTTTCCGCTTTTTCCGAAGATTCCAGATAATCGTTGACGAACTCCAGATAATTGATGAAGGGTTCGCTCGGCATATCGTAAAGAAACTTCGGATTGAGCTCATCGTAGCGGAAGCTTCGTCGCCCTGTCCCCTCGCGGATGGCTTCCTCGGAGCCGCGGTCGTAGAACTTTACCATCTCCCTGCAGCTCATGAAATAAATCTGCTCCCGGTGGCTGAAGTAAATCAGCAAAAAAGCCACGCCGCCCTGCTTTTCAAAGGCTTTCATGTAATTGTACTGGTGCTCGTGGATGTTCTGAAGGGCAAAAGTATCCGTGGCGCACTCCTTGCAGTCAAAGCAAAGCGCAATGCCCTGGGCGATGCCGATGTAGTCCACGGTACTCTTTTGGTCAAAATATGCCAGGGTGATATGCCGGCTTTGACGGTCGATATCAATGGGCGTGATCGGCGTCGGAATCTTCTGCACAAGTGCGGTTCCGCGCTCTTTGTACATCTCGTTGGTACGGTTTATGATGTCCTCAAACAGGGATCCCCGAAGTCCTCGGGATTTCCAGGTAGCCATGGTTTCCCTCCTGATTCGCGGGCAGCTCGCCCGCAAGCAATTCGGCAAATGCATCCGGCACAAGTCCGGTAATCGTCTCTCCGGCAAGTTCCGACAGGCTTTCCGGCAGGCCTTCCGGGAAGCGGTACGCATAGGCAAACAGCTGCTGCCCGTGGAGATGGTACCGGGTGCGGTAATATGCGACGATGTCTTTGTCTTCCGGCATGTATTTCGGGTCCCCGAGAACCGGGAATCCGAGATATTTCATAACGCTTCGAATCTGATGCGACTTTCCGGTATAAAGGCGGATGCGGACAAGCGTCGCACGCTTGCTTGAAGCAACCGGCCAGACGCCGGTGTGAATCACGGAAGCCCCGTCGCGCGCATCTTTGCTGACGGTCACCGTATTGGTTGCCTCATCCTTTGTGAGATAAAGCGTGACATCCGCGCTTTTCGTAAGGATTCCCGCCACGAAGGCAAAGTAGTATTTTTCGACGTTTCGGTTGCGGAGGACTTTAGCCATGCCCTGGGCTCCGGCAAGGGTTTTTGCAAACCACACGATCCCTGCGGTGTTTCGGTCAAGGCGATTGCAGATTCCGGGTTTAAATTTCCGAACAGTCTCCTCTGTGAGATCCCCGCGGTCCATCAGATATTGCAGGGCCTGCTCATTCAGGGATTCGAGACCTGAATCGTCCTTTTGGGAAAGAACGCCGGCGGGTTTGAACACCGCCATCAAATGCTCGTCCTCATAGACGATCTGCTCTTCCGTAAGGGGTCGTTCGGAATACCGCACAACCGAAGCGGCACCCGCGCCGCTCATCTTTGCAAAGGTTTCGTCGGAGAAAAAGACCGTGACAACGTCGCCCGGCGACAGCATTTCGGACCCTTCCGCCCGGCTGTGATTTAAGGTGATGTTTTTCTTGCGAAGCATCTTGTACGTAAAGCCCGTTCCGGCGTTCGGAAGGAGTCTCGCAAGATACTTGTGAAGCCGCTGACCGGCCTCTTCCTTTGCAATGGTAAACTCTTTCATTCGGGTATCCTCATACCAAAATCATCCGGATAAACTCTGTGATTTCCTCCGGAATCTCCTCATCCCGGTCAGCTAGCGACGAGATCCGGTCGCCAAATTCCTGCACCGAGTGGAAAATGTGCATATGCACGGTCACACCGCGCTTTTTCAGTGAATCCGTAAAATACGGAATGATGTCTTCCTGATTCTTTTCCTTTGCGTTCAGCGCAAGGGCCACAAGCTCCTTGCCGCATACATACAAAGCATCCAGATGCATGATGTGTTTTGACGATGTAAACACCAGGTCGGAGTACAAAAGCGCTTTCTCCGATGCCTTATCTTCGAGCTCCCGGTAGGAATCCGCGTCAAAGGATTTGTACGGCAGGAAAAGGATGAGATTCACCAGGGATTTGGCGCCGGGAAGCGCTCCCAGCACTGCGAAAACCGTGAGAAGGTTTTTGGTGCTCTTTGTGGTAAGATATCCCGCGACAAACAAGCCGATGGATACAAACAGAATGACAAGCGTAATCAGAAGCTGCATCCGTTTCTTGCGGCGGATATATCCGTTTGTCCCCTTCACTATATGCATACTGCCTCCTTCGGTCCTAAAAGCTCCGTAAAACTGCGAATATGGTATTCCGAGCGGGCGATGATTTCGTCCATCTGCTCCTCGGAATGGACGTCGTACACCGAGCAGACCCGCATTCCCGCATTGTGACCGGCTTCGATTCCCGCGATGATATCCTCAAACACCATACATTCGGACGGGTCTACTCCGAGATCCTTTGCCACCAGAAGATAAATGTCCGGCGCCGGCTTTCCGCGCTTGATCTCACAGGCGGAATGGATGCTGTCCATGTACTCCCGAAGACCGGTAGCGTCTAAAACCGCATCGAGAAGCGGCCAGGAGTTTGACGTGGCGATACCGGTTTTTACGCCCCGTTCGCGAAGGCTCGTCAGGTATTCCAAAACACCGGGCTTCACAGACACCTTCGTGCGGTAATATTCCATTGCCATGTCGTTCCATTCGTTCTGAATCTCCGTCAGGGATTCGGGAATTCCGAAGTGTTCCTTAAAGTAGATTGCGGTCTCGTGAAAACTAAGCCCCTCAATCGCCTGCTGCAGGCCCTCCTCGTAGCGAAGGCCGTGCCTTTTCAAATATTCGATGTCGATATCGCGCCACATCCACATGGAATCCACAATGGTGCCGTCCAGATCGAAGATGGCTGCGCGAAATCCTTCCTTTGTCATTCGTTTCCTCCGATTATTTCACGGAACTTCCGAAGGTCTTCCGCCGAAAGTTCACGATATTCGCCTTCTTTAAGGTCTTGCGGCAGACTCATGCCGCCCATGCGGATCCGCCGAAGATGCAACACCTCGCTGCCCACGGCGGCAACCATGCGCTTTACCTGGTGGAATTTGCCCTCGGTAATCGCCAGGGAAAGTTCGGTGGTCTGCGCTGTCGCATCTGCGCAGAGAAGCTTCACCTTCGCAGGTGCCGTCGTAAAATCCCCGAGGTCCACACCCGTGCGAAGCGGTGCGACGGTATCGTCCGTAAGAATTCCGCGGCATACCGCAATATATTCCTTCTCCACATGTTTCTTCGGCGACAGCAGCTCGTGGGAAAGCGCTCCGTCGTTTGTAATCAACAACAGGCCTTCCGTATCGATATCGAGCCGCCCAACCGGAAAATACTTCTCCTTATCAATCCCGGAGATCAAATCCAGCACGGTCTTCTGCTTTTTGTCTCTTGTGGCAGAAAGAACGCCCGCGGGCTTATTCAAGAGAAAATAGCGGAACTGCGCATAGGCAAGGGGACGGCCCTCGAGAGCCACGACCTCGGCCTCCGGGTCCGTCTTCCGCTCCGGATCGTTTGTGCGCACACCGTCAATCGTAACGCGCCCGGCGCGGATTGCGTCTTTTGCCTGTTTGCGGCTCAGTTCCGGAACCAGTTCCGTCAAAAGCCGGTCCAATCGATACTTCATACCGTCTCCGTCACATCATGCGCCATCCCGGAAGATAGCGGTTCTTCACCATATCGCCCTTGACACGGACGAATCCAAGCGGAAATCCGTCGACACAAACCAACGCCTGGCCGTCGGAAAGCTTTTTGCCGGGGTCGATGGATTCGCATTTTAAGTAGCGGACGACGTTTGGGTCGTCTGCTGTCATATTGTAAACATTCGGATACTCCGCGGAGCTAAGCCCCATGGCGCAGGCCTGGCTCGGCTCAAAGCGGTCCTTCTTCACTTCGCCGAGGAACCACCCGGTGCGAAGCACGCGAAGGCCCTTTACATCCGGCATTGCGGACGGAACGGCGTAGACGCGCTCCCCGTCGATACGGATTGTTTTATCGGCCCACTTCGGGGCTTTCCGGGCTTCGGGGTCAATACTGTTAAGCCAGTCTGTCAAAGCCTCGGGAAGGCGCTCTGCACGCGGCTGCGAGGTGTTTCTGCCGACGCGGCGGAATTTGCCGAAGGATTCCTGCGAAGAAGCTGCAGGAAGCTCGTAAGCGCTCTCCTTCTTGCGGAACAACGCCACAAAATGCCCTTCGCCTTCGAGTTTGTGCGGGAACAGCCGCACGCACTTCGTGACTTCCGGCAACGGTTCCTGCATCCACTCAGGTCTTCCGTGCAAAAAGCCGTAGCTTTCGTAATCCGCTTCACGACCTTCGGGAATTGCGGAAACCAGTTCCATCTCCGGGAAGGACGAAAGCACATAGGAAACGGTCTCCTCATCCTCCATCGGGGAGAAGGTGCAGGTGGAATACAAAAGCATTCCGCCGGGCTTTAACATGCGGATTGCCTGTGGAAGAATCTCGTGCTGCAGGTTTCTGTAATATTCGGTTCCGTACTGCTCCCAGTTCCGCATAATGGCGGGCTGCTTACGGAACATTCCCTCGCCGGAACAGGGCGCATCCACCAAAATCTTGTCAAAGAACTCCGGAAACCGCTCCGAGAGCTTCTCGGAGGATTCGCTGGTGACTAAGATGTTCGTTGCGCCGAAGAGCTCCAGGTTTTTCAAAAGCGCTTTCGCTCTTGTCGCCGAGATGTCGTTAGCGACTAAAAGGCCGGTGCCCTTCAACTTGGATGCCAGCTCGGTGCTCTTACCGCCGGGGGCTGCGCACAGATCAAGCACGCGGTCGCCCTCGGAAACAGGCAAAAGGCTTGCAGGCGTCATTGCGGAAGGCTCCTGCAGATAATACAGGCCCGCATAGTAATACGGATGCTTTGAGGGAGCATCCGTATATTCGTAATAGTATCCGTTCGAAATCCAGGGGACTCTCGTAAGCGCAAACGGCGCGAACCCGGCAAATTCTTCCGCCGAGACCTTGCCCGTGTTTACCCGGAGCGCGGAGCTCACATTTTTCGAGAGGCACGCAACATAAGCCCGGAATTCCTCCTCCCCGAGCATGTCACGCATCCGTTGTTCATAAGCCTTCGGAAGGTTCAACGATTGTCCTCCTTACTGTTACACCGTTGTCTGCGCACGGTAGCCTTCGGCGATGATATCCAGTTCCGTCGCAAAATGCCGCAGCTTCTCGATGTCCTTCTCCTCGTAAATCCGGAAAAATTCCTCCTGAATGCGCACAGCTTCGCGGTGGGAAGCGAATTTGTAGAGATTCTGAATCGTGAGCAGGATATCGTTGACGATGCGCTCCTCCTCAAATCTCTGCTCTCTTGCGGCGGTAATCTCATCGCGGATCTCCGAGAGCTCGCGGTCGGTGTTGATCATCTCGTCCGCAACCACCTGCAGGCGGTCCTTCAGTTCCTCCGGAATGTTGCTTCGGTATTTGTACTGAAGCGAATGCTCAATCGTCGACCAGCAGTTCATGCCAAGCGTTCTTATCTGAATCTCCGCATTTAACGTCTTCGGGCCGTCTAACATCTGTACGGTGTATAAAATCTTCATGTGATAGCTGCGATAACCGCTGGATTTCGGCTCGGCGATGTAATCGCTCTCACTGACAACCTTAAGGTCATCGCGGCGCTTGATCATGTCCGCAACAACATAGCAGTCCTCCACGAACTGGCAGATGAGGCGGATGCCCGCGATATCGGACATCTCCTCCTCGAGGCGCTCCAAGGGAATCTTTTTGCGGCTGCATTTTTCGACGATGCTTGCGATGGTCTTGACACGGCCGGTCACAAGCTCAATCGGGCAGTAATCATCCTGCTTCCGCAGGGATTTCTGAATATGCGTAAACTTCGTAACAAGCTCATCCACCGCCAGTGAATAGGGCTCCAGAATCTCTCTCCACAGTTGTATTTCCATATCTCTCTCCTCGTCCTTTTGGGACTAGTTCTTAAAGCTGTGAATCGGCGCGGGGATACGACCCTTGCGGTTCACAAACGCGCTGCAGTCAAAGGTGTTCACCGGCATGATCGGCGCATATCCGAGAAGTCCGCCGAACTCCGCCTGATCGCCCACTGTCTTGCCGATGACGGGAATCAAACGAACCGCTGTGGTCTTCTGGTTCACCATACCGATGGCCATCTCGTCGGCGATGATGCCGGAGACGGTTGCCGCACTCGTGTCCCCGGGAATGGCAATCATATCCAGTCCCACGGAACAGACACAGGTCATGGCCTCCAACTTCTCAAGGGTAAGGCAACCGGCGTTGACCGCGTCGATCATACCCTGATCTTCACTCACGGGGATGAACGCACCGCTCAGGCCGCCCACATAGGAGGACGCCATAACGCCGCCCTTTTTCACCTGGTCGTTAAGAAGCGCAAGGGCTGCGGTGGTTCCCGGTGCCCCCGGATGCTCGAGGCCGATCTCCTGCAAAATCTCTGCGACGGAATCGCCGACGGCAGGGGTCGGAGCCAGAGAAAGATCCACGATGCCGAAGGGAACGGAAAGCATCTCGGAAGCCCGCTTCGCCACCAACTGACCAACGCGGGTAATCTTGAATGCCGTTTTCTTTATGGTCTCGCAGAGGACCTCAAAATCCTTCCCCCGCGTCGCTTCCAGCGCTTTCTTCACAACGCCCGGACCGCTGACGCCCACGTTAATGACAGCGTCGGCCTCGGTAATGCCGTGAAATGCACCCGCCATAAAGGGGTTGTCATCCGGTGCGTTGCAGAACACCACAAGCTTTGCGCAGCCGATGGAATCGTTGTCCTTCGTAAGCTCCGCAGTCTTCTTCACGGTCTCTCCCATGAGCCGCACGGCGTCCATGTTGATACCGGTTCTTGTGGAACCCACATTGACAGAGCTGCACACGCGCTCCGTAACCGCCAAAGCCTTGGGAATCGAGCGCATCAAAAGCTCATCTGAAGCGGTCATGCCCTTGGCGACCACTGCGGAAAATCCGCCCAAGAAATTGACGCCAACTTCCTTTGCTACGGCATCGAGCTCCTTTGCGACGCGCACGAAATCGTCTTCCGTGCGGCATGCGGCAGCGCCGATGATGCCGATGGGCGTAACACTGATTCTTTTGTTGACAACGGGAATTCCGTACTCGCGGCCGATCTCATCGCCGGTTTCCACAAGTTTGCCGGCCAGACGTGCAATCTTGTCATGAATCTTTTTGCACATGACTTCCAGATTGGAATCGATGCAGTCCAAAAGGCTGATTCCCATTGTTATCGTACGGACATCGAGGTTTTCCTTCTCGATCATCTCGTTGGTTTCCATTATCTCGCTTCTGCTGATCATTGCCTTAGCGACTCCTTTGTCCCGCAGGAAACTCCTGCAAATTATTCTGAACTTTAGATGCGGTGCATCATGTCGAAGATATCCTCAAGCTGGATGCGGATGATGCAGCCGATGCCCTTGCCGACTTCCGTAAGCTCGCTTGCAATGCCGTCGAAGCTTGCTGTAGCAGCGTTCACATCCACTACCATCATCATGTTAAAGTAACCGCCGACGATGGTCTGGGAAATGTCCAGAATGTTAATCTTACGCTCTGCAAGGTAGGTGCAGACCTTTGCGATGATTCCGACGCTGTCCTTGCCGACAACTGTGATAATTGCTTTCTTCATTTCAGTCCTCCGATTAAAATTCAAAGGCCTCCGACGGAACATCACGGTTCGCAACAATCAGTTTCGGACACGGTTCCGTGTAGTGCCAATTCTTTTCCAAAGTAAGTCTTGCGTTCTCGTAGGCAAGCTCGGGAAGGTTGTTCTCCTTGCTCAGATGCCCGAGAACCACATAGCGAAGCCCCTTGTGAAGCAGGGATACCAAAAGGCTGCTGCAGTCGTCATTGGAGAGATGCCCGTAGGTTCCCATGATGCGCTTCTTCAGCTGGTAGGGATACGGACCGACCAAAAGCATGTCCCTGTCGTAATTGGATTCTAACAGCACCGCGTCCGCACCCTCCAAGTGGGAAACAATGGTGGAATCGTAACACCCGAGGTCGGTGGCCATGGCAAACTTCTGCTTTCCGCAGGTTACAGTGTAACAAACGGGCTTGGCTGCATCATGGGAGATGTAGCATGCAGAGACTTCCGCGCCTCGAACATTCGTGACACGCCCCGGGGAAATCGACCGGAACAGTTCCGGGGGTAACGACCCCGTGCGGTCGGCATGCATCACGGCCTGCAAGGTCTCGTGAGTGCCGTATACAGGGGTCCTGTATTTGCGTAAGAACACGGACAAACCGCCGGTGTGATCCGTGTGTTCGTGAGTTAAGAACAAAGCGTCGATGCTCTCCGGCTCCACGCCGATGCCCAGGAGACCGTCAACCATCTTCTTCGCGGAAACTCCGGCATCGATTAAGATCCCGGCTTCCCCGGCCTGCACATAGGTGCAGTTTCCGCTGCTTCCGCTGGCTATACAACGTATCTTCATAAATCGCCTATCTTGTGTT
This sequence comes from uncultured Lachnospiraceae bacterium, assembly GCA_902787715.1. Lineage (GTDB taxonomy): Bacteria > Bacillota > Clostridia > Lachnospirales > Lachnospiraceae > ISDg. The sequence continues at coordinate 174,110 of CADAHQ010000001.1, read as the reverse complement.
TCCGTATTGTTTAAAGCGCGTTAAGTATACCATATCTTCCCTTAATCCGCAACGGAAACCTTGCCGACCATCTTCCTCCAGACACTTCTTCCGAGGGCTGTGTCCAGGTGATGCATGCACTGGTGATACAGAAGAAAACGGTCGTTCTCCCGGTTGTTGTCCACCCAGCGGTACTTGGTCATATCCAGCTCTTCCTGCTGCTTCTGGCTCGCCATAACGGAAGCAATCTTCTCGTCGGAATACCCGCGGTCGCGAAGTCTCGCAATGCGGTTTTCCTTCTTCGCAGCCACAAGCCACAGCTCGTCGCAGAACTCGCGGTACCCCGCATCCTCCGCAAGGGCCGACTCCACGATCACAAAGCCGTAGCCTTCCTCTTTGTACGTGGCAATACGCCTCTTGATCTCTTCAATGGTCGTGGGGTGCGTCAGGCTGTTCAGCTTTAAAAGCGCTTCAGGGTCGTTGAAGACCTTCTCGGCGATGGCGGCACGGTTCAATGTCCCGTCCTCGCAGAGATATTCCGGGCCGAACTCGTTTGCCACGTCCTCATACACCTTCTGCCCCGGCATCATCAGTTCCCGGCACACCGTGTCCGAATCAATCACGGGACAGCACAACAATTCCGAAATACATCGGCAGACATAACTCTTACCGCAACCGGCATTTCCGGTCATCCCGATAACAAACATGAACGGCCTCCTTTTCGCAAAAATCTGTTCAATGGTTTCCTTGCGACAAATTCACCCCTTGGCATCCAGCCAGTTGTCCCCGATGTGAACCTCACACACCAGCGGAACGGCCAGAGACGCCACGTTCTCCATCGCATTTTGCACTAACTTGCTGACGGCTTCCGCCTCCTCCTTCGGAGTTTCCAAAAGAAGTTCATCGTGGACCTGCAAAAGCATCTTCGCGCGGTAACCGCCCTCGGAAAGCGCCTTGGCAACCGCAATCATGGCGGCCTTCATAATATCCGCGGCAGTGCCCTGAATCGGCGAATTCATGGCGACGCGCTCGCCGAACATCCGCTTCTGGAATTCCGGCGCGGAAAGCTCGGGGATGGGCCGTACACGGCCGTACAGAGTCCTCACAAGGCCCTCTTTCTTGGCATCCGCGATAGTCCGATCAAGGTAGGCGCGAACCCCGGGGAATCTCGCGAAGTAATTGTTGATATAATCCTCGGCTTCCGCCCTCGTAACCCCCAGATCCTGCGCTAAGGAGAAGGAGCTGATGCCGTAGAGAATACCAAAATTCACAGCCTTCGCGGCACTTCTCTGCTTCGGGGTAACATCCTCATAGGGAATCCGCAGCACCTGGGAAGCGGTCAGACGGTGAATATCCGCGGCCTCATGGTAAGCCCTCTGCAGATTCTCGTCCCCGGAGAGGTGCGCCATCAGGCGAAGCTCAATCTGAGAGTAGTCGGCATCCACGAAAACGCAGCCTTCCTTCGGAACAAACGCCTTCCGGATATCCTTTCCAAGCTCCGTTCTCGCAGGAATGTTCTGCAGGTTCGGATCCACGGAACTCAGTCTTCCCGTGGCCGTCACGGTTTGCTTGAAGGTGGTGTGAATCCGCCCGTCGGAATCGATGTACGCATGCAAACCGTCTGCGTAGGTGGAATACAGCTTTGCGTACTGCCGGAACAACAAAACCGAATCCACAACCGGATAGTTTCCGCGAAGCTTCTCGAGGATATCGGCGGAAGTCGAATACCCTTTCTTCCGCTTCTCCGGATACGGAATGGACAGCTTCTCAAAAAGCACCTCGGCAAGCTGCTTCGGCGAATTGATATTGAATTCCGTGCCGCACAGCGAATAAATTGTCCGCGTCTGCTTGTCCATCTCGGAGCGCAGATATGCGGCAAATGCCCCGAGCTGTGCCGTGTCCACGCAAACGCCGGTGTCCTCCATGTCCGCTAAGATCGGCACAAGAGGCATCTCGATATCGTTAAAGAGGGCTTCCATGCCCTGCTCCCGGACTTTGCCGTACAACGTCTCCCCGATAAGAAGCGTTGCTTCCGCAAGCCGTTCCTTCGCGGGCAATTCACCGTTCCATTCAGCAAATGCAGCCTCGGCATCATGCTTTTCCGCCAACGGCCGCAGCAGGTAGTCGAGGATTCCCACGTCCATAAGGATGCCCTCGTGTAACATGACTTTATAATTCTCTTTTGCTCCGAAGCAATATACCCGGTGGCCGGAAAGTACCTTCGCAAGACGCATCAAAAACACATCCCGCTCGTCTTCCGCCACCCGGAATACACGGCTTACCGTGCTCTGGGCTACTGTGACAACACACTCGCTTGCAAGAAGACCGAAGGCAGCCTGCCAGTCCTCTCCTTCCGCTTTTTCGATGGCGGCGTAGATTCCGCAGGGCGCAGGATTAGCCTGTAATTTAGCAAACGATTTGTCTTCCTCCGACGCAGAAACCGTGACGCTTGTGAAAGCAACCGCCTTCACCGCATCGGCCTCCGGAAGCGGGATTGTCTTGATTTCCAGCTCCTGAAGTATTTTCTTTAACTCGGTATAATCGATCTTCACCGAAAGATCCGCCAAGGACTCGGTGATGGGAATGTCCCGTTTGATGGTTGCGAGGGTTCTGGAAAGCCGTGCTGCTTCCTCACCGGTAACGGCGCCCTCCTCCTTTTTTACAAGGGTCGGGATAGGATTTTTCGTGATTCCGAGGGTCTGCTTAAACTCCGTCGCTAAGGCTTTCTCGCCGTCCGGTCCCGCTGCCTTGATGGCGTCATACAGTGCATCTATGGTCTTGTAGTGGGCAATCAGGGAAAGTGCAGTCTTTGCGCCGATGCCGGGCACGCCCTTGATGTTATCGGACGCATCGCCCTGCAAAGCCTTTAATTCCGCTACACTCTCCGGGAGAACGCCGAACTCGGCTTCGATTCGCGCGGGTGTCATGGGAAATGCCTTCTCGGGAACGGTGGGAGCCTCTTTTTTGATGCCGTATTTGCCGAAGAGCTCATCGGCCTTCTTCTGCGCCTGCTGTAAAAGCCAGATGGTGGTCCGCTCGTCCGCAAGCTGAAGATAATCGTGATCTTTGGTAAGAATCCGTACGGGAATCTCATGCTCAAAGGTCGCAGCCAGTGAACCGCTGTAATCGTCCGCCTCAAACTCGGTGGACATATACTGCACAACGCCGATTCGCCGCAGGATATCCTGGCACAGGGCAAACTGCTCCTTTAAGGGAACGATGGTTTCGCTGCGGTTGGCCTTATAATCGGCGCACAGTCTCCTTCGGAAGGTGTCCCTTGTGATGTCCCAGGCAACAGCCAGATGGGTCGGCTTCTGCTGGCGGATGACCTTCAAAAGGTACCGCAGAAAGCCGAAGATACCGTTGGTGTAAACGCCTGTGGACGTTTGCATGATTCTCGAAAAATGCCGCTCCTTCTCCTCCACGGTCTTCGCCATCAAAACAGCAGGCGGCAGATTTCCGTAAAACTGTGTCGACAGAAGGCTGGACCCGTCGATAATCAACAAATATGGCTCACTCATTTGACATCCTCGTTTCGTTTCTCTTCTCTCAAAATATCAAGTACTTCGTTGTTTCTCTCTCGTATCGTGCAATTCACCGGGTCGTACCGGTCTTCAATCCCGTAGTAGTAAAGCCGCACCGACTCCGTACCGCCGGCCGGCAGATAATATTTCATCTTCTCCGGCGTCCGTGTCGCCAAAAACACCGCGATTGCCACAAGCACCGCAATGACCACGGCCCGCTTTAGAATCATGATTCGGATGCGTCGCAGAATGGATACGCGGGAGCGCTCTAACATCTGCATCAGATCCCGGTTGTAGTCTGTGGAAAAGTCCTGATCGTGATTAATCTGGTCGATGGCTTTGGTGATGGAATAGTCCGTTCGAAGGCTGTCAAGACAGTCCGGGCAGGAACGGATATGGCGCAGATATTCCGGCAGAAGATCCGTCGGAAGTGTCCCCGCAAGGTATTGGTCACTCAGTTTTTGAGCACTTCTGCAATCCATGGCTGCTCCTTTCGAAAAATGTCTTGCATTTTCCGCGTTGCCGTGTTAGAATAGCGTCGTTCGCGGATGTGGCGGAATGGCAGACGCATCAGACTCAAAATCTGACGGGCTTACACTCGTGCGGGTTCAAGTCCCGCCATCCGCAGGAACCGGGGTTTTTTGCCCCGGTTTTTTTGTTGCCTTTTTACCGGCAACCGATAATCTCGTCATAGAGCTCCATACCGTATCCCGTGGCACCGGGCTCGCCCTGCTTCATGCGGTATGTCCGCTCTCCCTCTTCGGTTCTCTCCGCCTGCAGAAACTGCATCCGCGGAATTCCGGCATCGTAAGCTTTCTTTGCATAGGCATAGATGTGCGTTACAAAGAAACATGTAATCTCATTGTCGTAAAATGCACGGATAATATCCTCCGCGATAGCCGCACCGTCACGCTCCGATGTGGTGGCAAAGGACTCGTTCAGTAAGATAAGCGACCCCGACGACATGCAGTCCACAATCTTGGAAAGACGTCGCAGCTCTTCCTCCAGCTTACCGGAGGTCATGGTCACATCCTCGTTCCGCACAAAATGCGTATAAATTCCCGTGAAAATCTGGGTAATCATGGATTTCGCAGGCACGAACATGCCGCACTGGGCCATCAACTGGGATGCACCGATACTGCGGATGAACGTGGTCTTGCCGCCGTGGTTTGTTCCGGTAATCAGATAAGCGATGGTATCCTCTCCGGTCAGGTCGTTGGTGGCGGGAAGGCGCTTCTCCCGAAGGGCAACGCCCAGATCGTAAAATGCCTCCCCGGTAATCGCATGGCTTCCGGTCATCCCCAGCTCCGGGAAGCAAACCGGGAAGCAAAGGTTCTTCATCTGGTTGTAGAGGTTGCAGCAACCGTGGTAAAATGCAAGTTGCTGCCGCAGGGAGTTGAACATGCGCATAAGCTCGACGGAAAAGCCGTCGAAGGTGGATGCGACATGCAACAATCCGGCGGACTCCAGGTCGCGGCAATCGCGGTTTAAATCCAAATCATCGTACGAGATTCGGATCTCGTTCTTGCGAATCTTCGTGGAGAACAGCGAGTCGATAATATCATGCTTCCGCTTGCTCTGGTATTCCGAGAGCATATTGACGATGAAGCCCTCGGATTTTAAGCCGGTGCCGATGCGGCCGCTGATCTGAATCTCGCCGTCGTCATCTCCGCTCTTTCGAAGAAGGGCTGCCTTCTCATGCACAAGACGCACGAAATCGGCGTTGAATTCCTTTAAGAAGGCATCATAAAAGTCACGGAAGATCACCCCCGTAAAATGCCCGTACGTGGCCACGATAACGTCCTTGAGCCGCTCCAGGCCGTGAGCCAGCAAATCAAGTTGCTCTACGGCGTTTAACACCCTGACAGCCGGCAGCGGATTGCCGTTTCTGTGGCTTGTCTTGTAATTGCTGATATCAGTGACGACCTCAGCTACCGTCGCATAGAGCTGCAAAACCGTCTTCGAGTTGCGGATGGCATCCCGCAGCGCACTCTGGCGGTGCAGAAGGTTTGCACGGTCCGTAAGGGGCGTCAACAATGCCGTACGACACTGCTGCTGCACATAGCTGTCGCCCTTTCCCATTATCTCGAGAATCGGGTCGAGCACAAGATCCTGAACCAGGTCGTTTTTAAACGGTGCAATGTCCGGCGCCTCCGTATATCCGGGGCGGTTTAACAAATTTACTTTCATGTGTCCCTCCCCTTATTTGCGGTTCAGCCGGTAGTTGATGTGGCTGTAGTCCAGTTTGTATTTGTCGACGATGGAGTTTGCATAGGCAACGCCGTCGGCGGTCTTACGGATGATTCTGTAGGTTCTGCGGCAGCTGCCGTCCTCCACAACCGTGGCCACGAGGCTTACGTAATCCTCGGAGTCCAGCGCGATTTCGTAGGTGTGCGTCACGTAGAAAACTATGGCGTTGCAGGAAAGCAGGCGCTTTAACAAATCGCGGCTCATGGTGAGCGCATCGATTGTGGGCGCCGACGTAAAGAGCTCGTTTAGGATGACGATACTCCGGTGGTCTACCACATCCAGCATTTCCCGAAGACGGGACAATTCGTTCACAAGACGGCCGTCCACACCGTCGGAGCCCTCTTCATTCGCAAAATGCGTGTAAATATTCGAGATATACGGCAGCTTGCACACGCCGGCAGGTACGGGGAAGCCCATCATGCCGAAGTAAAAGCATTGTCCGAAGGCTCTCGCAAGGGTCGTTTTACCGCCCTGGTTCGGGCCGGTGACAATGATTGCCTTCTCAAAATTCGCCTTCATAATGTCGTTTAAAACGACTTCCTTCCCGGCTTTGGAATTGCGAAGCGCAAGGACGATGTCATAGCAGTCGTCCATATAAAGCTCCTTATCCTTCACAAGCAACGGCATGACAATCGGGAAGCCATCTTCTTTGAATTTGTTTAAGAAGCGCAGGTTGTCGATATAAAATTTCAGCTCCCGAATCAGGTCGAGAATATCCTGGGAAAGAATGCTTCCCAGACGCTCGCCGAAGGATTCCAGCTGCAGGAACAACTGGCGGTTCTCCTTTTCAAGCTGCTTTAAGATAAAGGTCTCGAGAGGCGAAAGGTCGATGGCAGGAAACGGCGAATCCTTAAAGGGCAGATAGGACGTGTTCTCGAGCGTATTGGCCAACGCTTCCCGAATGGGCATGCAGTAGTCCATCGGGTCGTAGGCAAGGTCAAAGGTGGCTTTTTCCTTGTTGATTACCAGATGGAAGGATAATTTGGCAAATTCATCGCTGATGGTCTTGGCAGCCGCCCGCAGTCTGCGCACAGCCGACGTGTTCAACAACCGGAACAGATCCTGATGAAGCCCGTAAAATGCACGGGACTTCGGACCGATGCGGTTAAAGGCCACGCACAAATCTTCCATGGCCTGGTAGTAAAGAAGGATACAGTCGGTATTCCACTTGGCTTTCTGCATCTTGGAAATGACAGTTTCGGAGCATTTGCGGCAATTTACCGCGGAACCGACGCCCGTGATGAACGCAGAGACCGCCTCCGCCAGCTCGGGATTCCCCAGATCCCCCACAATCTCCTGGCGGTACCGTGCGACTTCAAAGCTATCGGACTCCACGTAGAAATACGGAATCAATTCCTTGTTGTCGTACTCTTCCGCCCATGCTGCGATATATTGATCCAGATTCAAATCGCGAAAATATGCCGGTTCGGGAAGTGCTCGTACTTCTTCGTACGAAAGCGTCTCCTCCGGCAAAAACAGACTGATCATACCTTCCTCCCTCAACTGATGTAAAACAAAAGCCGCTTATCGAAGCGATAAAATGCCGACGCGGGATAAATCTTCATGTGTCATCAATGTCGTGTCGCTCCAGGCGAGAATTCCGTCCCGGGATTCCACCGCCCGGGAGTCGTTGATGTGGATGTCAAAGCCGATGTCGTTGCTTCGGCGGTTTGCCGCAAGGCTCCAGGATATGGCGACCTCAATGGTGTAACCTTCCTCGGTCTCCCGGATTGCATATTCAACCCGGTCTCCGTCGGCGCCGTGTCCACACACGCAGGAACCGTCCCGCAGCAGGAAGAAGTGACTGTCCCCGTCCTCATATACTTTGTTTCTCTTGCCGTCCTCGTTTAAGAAAATCTCCACGCCGTCCTTGCGCGTGGGCACATCGCTCTCAGTGTACGGCGTGGCGTCCGAAACCTGAATGAACAGATACAGCTTTTCGCTGTCGCAGCAGGCGCGGAACGTGGCGGATTCGGTCTCGTCGCCGTAGACATAATTCCGCAGTTTATATTCTTTGCAAATGTCCCAGAACCGGTCCTGCTTGCCGTCGATTCGCAGCTCCATCAATCTCGCGGAACCTGCGACTTTGTCGGATTTAAAGGAAAACACCGCACTCTCCGAGTCGTCCACACGGATACGCTCGTATTTCGGCGCCGGCTCCTCGGTATCGTCGGGCTTTTTCCCGTTTCCGTTTTTGCCGTTATTTTTGTTGTCCTTCTTCGGAACATCCTTCCCGTCGTCATATACGTTCTGAATGCGGGCCGTAGGCTTCGCTGCTGCAACATCCGCGAACCGGTATGCGGAAGCGGCAAGGGTTATAAGCAAAAGCAGTGTCATGAGAATACTGCCTGCGATGCGATTGTTGTGCCGTGTTCTCACAAGACTGCCCTCCTTTCCGAGAATCAAAACCTTTAATCAAACCGGACTGTTCCGACGCCGGTCATGGTATTTTCCGTGTAGCCGCTTACATCCGCCCACTGGATTGCGTGGATGAGTTCCCCATCCAGGGCGTTGGTGATACACACATCGAAACCGATTTCCCGGTCATACCGTCCCGTAATGGACAAAAGCGGAATTCGGAACTCTGCATAATATCCCTCGCCGGTCTCGTCGGGAAATGTGATGGCATAATAGCCTTCCTCCGTGCCGCCGCGTCCCAGATACCCTACGCCGTCCCGGTCCACCGCGTAAAATGCATCCCCCACGGTATAGCGCAGATTCTTTCGTCCGTCCTCGTTAATATACACGAAAACGGCATCCTTCGCGTGGACATCCTCTGCGGAAGTATCCGGCGTATCATCCGAGACGTGAACGAGAACGTATATCGCGTCCTCCTGCCACAGAAATCGGAACCACCCGGTTGTCTTTCCTTCGCTGGTCCGGGCTTGCTCAATGGGAATCTCTCTTGCCAGATCCCAAACCTTCTCGCGGATTCCCAAAAAGGTGGGAAGCAACGGTTCGGCCTTTGCCTCGGGATCGCTAATCACGGGATCCCGGAACAAGGGTGTCGGTGTCGGCGAAATCGTCGGGGTCGGCGTCACCTGGGTCTGGTTGTCGTCCGCCGGAGAGCATGCAAACAAGGCGATCGCCGCGAAAACGACGACGCAGAGGAAAACCATCATTCGGATTGCCTTTTGTTTGCTCATTGTGCTCCTCTTTGCTTAGAAATCCATGCGCATGACATCTCCGGTCTCCGGACGTACGCTTAACAGAATCCGTACGGTACGGCTCGGATGCGGACAGGATTCGATGGAAACTCCGGCCTCATCCTGCATTGCGGTAACTTCGGCGCGGATATTGTCTCCGTTTGGCTTCATTATCGTAATCGCGTCACCCACAAGGAATTTGTTTTTCTGTGTAAATTCGGCATAGCCGTCATCCCCGATGCGTTCGATTGTGCCGAGATAAATCGAGGACTCGGGAACGTCGCCGCCGTCGTAGGACATGGAGTCCGCACCGGGATGGTCGAAGTAAAAGCCGGTGGTAAGCTCTCTTCCCTCGCATGCGCGGATTTCCTCCTCCAGAGAAGGAAGAATTTGCAGATATTTATCAAGGCTTTCGGAGACGGCGTCGATGGCCCTCCGATAGGCTCTTGTCACCGTTGCGACATACAATGCATGCTTCATCCGACCTTCCACCTTGAAGCTGTCAATCCCTGCGGCAATCAGTTCCGGAACATGGGAAATCATGCAGAGGTCTTTGGAGTTCATGATGTATGTGCCGCGCTCATTTTCCTCGATAGGAAGGTATTCGCCGGGCCGCGTCTCCTCCACAAGCGCATAGCGCCAGCGGCAGGGATGGGTGCAGGCGCCTAAATTTGCGTCGCGTCCGGTCAGGTAGTTGGAAAGAAGGCAGCGCCCGGAATACGAGATGCACATGGCACCGTGGACAAACGCTTCAATTTCCGCTCCTTCCGGCAAGCACTTACGAATCTCCGTGATTTCCCTAAGGGACAATTCTCTTCCGCAGACCACCCGGGAGGCGCCGAGGTTGTACCAGAAGCGGAAGGTCTCCGCATTCACGTTGTTTGCCTGGGTGCTGATGTGAATCGCAATCTCCGGCCTTAAGGTCTCTTTTGCGATGGAAAATACACCCGGGTCCGAGATAATTACGGCGTCCGGCCCGATTTCATTGAGCTCGGTGAAGTATTTCCGCACGCCCTCCAAATCGCGGTTGTGCGCGGTGATGTTCGCGGTCACATAGAGCTTCTTTCCGGCGTTTTTGCAATAAGCAACGCCCTCCGCCATATCGGCAAGGGTAAAATTCTTCGCCTTCGCGCGAAGCCCGTACATTTCCCCGCCGATATACACAGCGTCGGCACCGTAGCGGATTGCGGTTTTCAAAAGCGGCAGCGATCCTGCCGGAATCAAGAGTTCGGTCATAGTGTTCCTCCGCTTTGAAACGAAGATTCTTCTGCTTGTTACGCCCTAAGCTTTCGTTCGCAGACTTACGGTCATTCCGTCGCCCACCGGCAGAAGAACGCTCGTGAGTGACTCCTTATGGAACAATTCTTCCACATATTCCCGCATCCGCAGATGAATCGTGCGGTCGCGTCTTTGCACCGTGAATTTGGATCCCGAGAGGGTTCCGTCCTGCAGAATATTGTCGGTGACAAGCATGCCGCCTTCCGAAAGCATGGTTAAAATATCCGGAAGATATGCGGGATACTGCGCCTTCGCGGCGTCAAGGAAGATAAAATCAAACTTCCGTCCCTCTCCCGCAAGCCGCGCCAAAATCTCTGCTGCATCCCCTTCCGCTAAGGTGATGCAGGCCGCAAGGTCGGCTTCCTCCGAAAGAAGCTTCTTAACGGCTTCGATTCTTGCAGGCACCTTTTCAATGGTCAAAATCGGCACGCGGTAGTCCGTGCAATAGGCCATGAAGGACGCGGAAAAACCCACGGCAGCGCCGATCTCAAGGATAGCTTTAGGACGATTCGCCTGCAACAAAAAGCGAAGAAGTCCCTGTGCTTCTTTGCGAATGATAGGAACTTCCTCTTGCTTTGCTCTGCTTTCCATTTTCGACAATCGATCCGGCAAATCCGGCACGAGTGAGCTCACATATTCAGCAATTCGCGGCGAAACCAGCAGAGAATCACTCATCGTCCAACTCCTCCTCGTCGTCGAACTTCTCCGTTGAGACGGATATGACGTCCAGTATCTCGTTGTAATTCATACTGGTATTCAGTTTGTACGTCCCCGGAATGATGTTGTATTTGTTGATTTTAACCTTCACATAGAAGGACAGTTCGTTGACAATCAGGCCCTCTCTCTCGAGTCGCTTGGCGATGTCACGGGTGGAATCACCCGCCTCGATGTAGATTTCCTTCTCCTCCCGGTGCTCGTAATCCGAAACGGTTACGTTGCCGAATAGTTGGTAACAGAAATCCTTGGCATACAGACTGACACGAACCAGAAAATACGCGGCCATCAGATAGAACACGGCGTCGATGATCAAACGGGTGAGCGATGTCGACGCCCCGATGACCAGCGACGTGATGACCGAATTCGTATTTTTCTTCTTTTTCTTCATAATTCCTCCCCGCGCGTAAATATGCCTGCGCGCTTAAAAACATTCCGTCACAATCGGAAGTATCATCGGACGGCGGCGAAGCTCTCGCCAGATAAATTCACTGAGGGCATTGCGGATGTCCGCTTTCAGCCGGTTTACATCGCGGCTTCGGCTGTCCTCGAAATTCTCCATGCATTCGTTCACAATATCCGTAGCGCGGTTGATCATATCCTCCGCGTCCTTGATGTAGACAAATCCCTTCGTCACAATCTCCGGCCCGCTTAAGAAGCGCATCTCCTCGGTGTCCAGACATACGGAAACGATGAAGATACCGTTCTCCGAGAGATACTGTCTGTCGCGAAGCACGATGTTTCCGACGTCGCCGATGCCGAGGCCGTCCACAAGAATGCCTCTTGCAGGAACCGTATCGGTAATCTCCGCGGATTTCGACGAAAGCGAAAGCACGTCTCCGGACTTTAATACTATGACATTTTCCTTGTCCCATCCGAGGTCCAGAACAAGATTCCGCTGGGCTATGCGATGACGGAATTCTCCGTGAATCGGAATGGCATACTTCGGGCGAATCAGGCTGTACAGGAAGCGAATCTCATCCTGACAGGCATGGCCCGAAACGTGGGTATCCTGGAAAATAACGTGAGCGCCCAGCACCGACAGGTCGTTGATGAGCTTAAATACGCTCTTCTCGTTTCCGGGAATCGGTGTCGAGCTGATGATAACCACATCCCCCGGCAAAACGGCAATCTTTTTGTGAGCACAGGCTGCAACTCTCGAGAGGGCCGCCATGGGCTCGCCCTGGCTTCCGGTCATAATCAAAACCGTCTGCTCCGAAGGATACCTGGAAATCTCCTCCAGCGGGATCAGCAGATTCTCCGGCATGCGGATATATCCGAGTTCCACTGCGGTATTAACAATATTCACCATGCTGCGTCCGTCGATGGCCACTTTGCGGCCGTATTTGACGGCACAGTCGATAATCTGCTGGATGCGGTCAACGTTCGAAGCGAAGGTCGCAACGATAATCCGGTGGGTTGCATTGTCCGCAAAAATGTTGTCAAAGGTCTTTCCGACGGTCCGCTCCGACATGGTCATGCCGGGCTTTAACGCGTTTGTGGAGTCACAAAGAAGGGCAAGCACGCCCTTGGTGCCCAGGACACCCAAACGCTGCAGGTCGATTGTGTCCCCGTAAACGGGGGTAAAATCAATCTTGAAATCGCCCGTGTGAATCACGGTTCCCGCAGGCGACGTGATGGCTAATGCGCTGGAACCTGCTACACTGTGGTTCGTGCGGATATACTCTACACTCAATGCACCGCAGGTGACGACATCGCCGTACTCCACAACCTCGAGGGGCACTTCCACTTCCTGAGTAGCCTCTTCAAGCTTGTTGGCGATGATGGCTATGGTAAGCTGTGTTCCGTAGACGGGAGCAGGAACCTCACGGAGGACATACGGCAATGCACCGATGTGGTCCTCGTGTCCGTGCGTGATAAAGAAACCGCGCACCTGGTCTTTGTGCTCCCGAAGGAAGGTCACATCCGGGATGACAAGGTCGATACCGAGCATGTCATCACTGGGAAATGCGAGTCCGCAGTCAACAACAATGATATCCTCTCCGTAGCAGAAGGCGGTAATATTCATACCGACCTGTTCCAAACCTCCGAGAGGAATGATTTTTAATTCTTTCTTTCTTCTTGAACCTTTCGAGCTCATACGATCCTTTCTTTACGTTTCATACTCAAAATCAACGTCCTCAAGGATCTCGGCAAATACATCGCCGAGCTTTCGAAGCTCTTCATCATCGTCCACCATCCGGTAGGTGACATCCTCATCCGAGACCTTCTCCGCCTCCAGGATGAAGGCAAGCCCCTCTTCCGGATCCTGAACCAGAAGATATTCCCGCTCTTCGAAGGTGGTCTGCGCCAAAACCTCAAAAGGCACGCGCGTCCCTTCCTCATCCTCAAAGAAAACTGTTGTTGATTTTGTATCTTTTGTATCTTTTTCGTTCATTTTTAAGTCTCCCCTGTTCTTCTCCGTGTCCGCATTTCCGAAGATTAAGCGAAAATGCCTTTGTTTGTGCATTATCCGAGCTGACTCACCCGGATCTTACTGCGAAGGGATTCCCGCTCCTCTTCGCTGTTTCGTAAGAATTCCATGTAGGACTGCAGGATTACCACCGCAGCGAGCTTATCGATGACGGCCTCTTTCTTCGCTCTGTCCACACCGCTTGCTTCCAGAGCCCGGTTCGCCTCTACCGTGGTCAGTCTCTCGTCCCACAAAACAACCGGCAGCCCCGTACGTCTCTCCAGGTCTGCCGCGAAAGCTTCGGTCTTCTCAGCGCGCTCACCGACAGAGTTATCCAACTTCTTCGGATACCCGATGACAAGCGCATTCACACCGCGCTCTCTCGCAATCTCCTCGATGCGGGCATAGGTCTGGCGAAGCTTTGACTCATGCTTTCTGCGGATTACTTCGAGCGGCTGTGCTGTCAAAAACAAACCGTCACTGCCGGCGACACCGACGGTTGCAGCCCCGAAATCGAGGCCGAGCAAACAAAATTCCTGCATGCGAAACTGCGGCCCGAAGGCCGCTTTCCCCCGTTTTTAAAATTCGATGTTGCTGATGTAGATCTTGACGAGCTCCTCGATAATCTCGTCGCGCTCTACCTTTGCAATGGCGCTGCGGGCGTTCATATGGCTGGTGATATACGTGGGATCCCCGCTCATCAGATAGCCGACGATCTGCGCGGTAGGATTATACCCTTTCTCGCGAAGTGCCATATATACAAGGTCAAGGACCTCATGGATTCTCTCGTTGGAATGCTCCGGGGATGTAAAATGTACCGTGTTACTGCTCATGGAATACCACCTCACTCTTCTCTTACGCTGACTGCGCTTTGTTGCCGGCGACAGGTTTTGAAAAACCGCCTGCCTTATCCTGCACATACACAGTATATAATACCGCAAAATGCTTCAAATAGCAACACTTTCTTGTGCAAGAAGCGTTCCGTCGGACAGCAATCGGACGCCCGTCACCGTGAGCTCGCAATTCGTGACATCACGCGCTGCGGCCAATGCAACCGGCACATATTCCCTGCTGTATCCGATATAGTACCAATCACCGTCAATCAGGGCCTTTTCCTCAAATAACACGGAGAGTTTTTCACCGAGGAATCCTTTGCGGTATGATAGCTTTGTCTCCTCCGTTGCCGCAATCAACAATCCGGCGCGGCGCTTCTTCTCCGCCTCCGTCAACTGGCCGCTCATGCGGTCCGCAACGGTGCCCTTTCTCCGGGAATACGGGAACACATGAACCTGCGCAAAGCCGATTCTCTTCGCAAAAACCATGGACTCCTGAAAATCCTCCTCGCTCTCCTGCGGGAAGCCCACGATAATATCCGTTGTGATTGCAGGATTTCGAAAATGGATCCGAAGTCTGCGCACAACTTCGGCAAATTCTTCCGCGGTGTATTTGCGGTTCATTGCCCGCAGTGTCTTATCGCATCCGCTCTGCAGCGACAGATGGAACTGCGGACAAAGCTTATCAATCTGCGCAAGGCCCTGTACGGTCTCTTCCGTGAGGGCTCTGGGCTCTAAGGAACCGAGCCGGATTCGCTTGATTCCTTCAATGGCATTCACCTTGCGAAGAAGTGACAGAAGCGGCAATTCGCCCTCGTTTACCGTTAGCGACGCCTGCTCCGAAACGCTTCTGGTCTCCAATCCGTAGGACGACAGATGAATTCCGTTTAATACGACTTCGGAAACGCCCTCGGTAGCCACTCCGCAAACCTCGGTAAGAACCGAAGTCTCGCTGCGGGAACAGATACGCCCCCGGGCAAAGGGAATGATACAATAGCTGCAGAACTGGTTGCACCCGTCTTGAATCTTTAAAAAGGCCCTCGTGCGCACGCCTGCGTGCACCGGCGGAAGGTCCTCGAAGGCTGTTGCAGCCGTATCCTCGCCGATATAGTAAA
Organism: uncultured Lachnospiraceae bacterium; assembly: GCA_902787715.1. Lineage (GTDB taxonomy): Bacteria > Bacillota > Clostridia > Lachnospirales > Lachnospiraceae > ISDg. The sequence continues at coordinate 158,858 of CADAHQ010000001.1, read as the reverse complement.
ACGGCGCCTTCTCGCCGCCTGCGACGCGCTTCATCACCTCACAGAGGATCTGCGCAATCTCGCCTTTACGCTTGTTTCCGACGAAGATATCGACACTTTCATCAGCTTCGGTCTTAACGTTGTTTTGCACGTAACAGCCGGTTGCCAGAATCAGACAATTCGGGGACACCGTCCTGGCACGGTGAAGCATTTGCCGCGATTTCCGGTCGGCAATATTCGTTACCGTACAGGTGTTTACGATGGCGATGTCCGCCGGCTCTCCGAAGGGGACTTCCAGGGCACCGCACCCTAAGAGCTGCTCGCGGATTGCCTCGGATTCGCAGGCGTTGACCTTGCATCCCAGGGTGTGAATCGCGAAGGTTTTGTTTTGCAGAGAATTTTCCATGCTAACTCCGATAATGACTTCTGATTTCTGCCGAAAAACAATTGACTTTTTCCATCCGAAAAGGTACTATGAACATAGCACCGTACTAAGGAGGAAGAAATATGAAAACGGTTACGATTACGCTGAATTCCATCGATAAGGTGAAGAATTTCGTCAATGACATCACAAGATTCGATTCCGACTTCGATCTCGTGTCGGGACGTTATGTCATCGATGCAAAGTCCATCATGGGAATCTTCAGCCTCGACCTCTCCCGGCCGATCACGCTGAACATTCACAACGATGAGGAAATCGACACCATCCTCGATGTTTTGAAACCGTACCTCTGCCAGGCTTAAGGTACGCAAATAAGCTTTAAGGAAGCGGGCATTGCCGGATAAGCAATGCCCGTTATTTTTTATTTCGTGTCCGGCGCAAGACGGATGACCTTGCGCTCCGCCAATGCTCTCTCAATCATCTCGTCAATCTTGTCCGCCAACAGCTTTTCGGACTTCTCCATAGCCTTCACAATGGGCTTCGTCACCGGATGCTTTGCCACGTAAATCGTGCAACAGTCCTCAAAGGGCAGAATGCTCGTCTCGTAAGTGCCGATTTTCTTGGAAATGGCAACGATATCCTCTTTGTCAAAGGCAATCAAAGGCCGGTAAACAGGCAAGGTGCACACCGCATTGGTAGTGTTTAAGCTCTGCATGGTTTGGCTCGCCACCTGACCGATGCTCTCGCCGGTAACCAGCGCCAGGCAGTCGTGCTCCTTGGCGATGCTCTCCGCAATCCGCATCATGTATCGGCGCATGAGAATCGTGAGCTCGTCGTGGGGGCAACGGTCGTAAATAAACATCTGAATCTCCGTAAAATTCACCACATTCAGATGAATCGGTCCCGTATACGCCGAAATAATTTTTGCCAGGTCGATAACCTTCTGAAGCGCACGCTCGCTGGTGTACGGCGGCGCATGGAAGTAGGTGGCGTCGATATAGACGCCGCGCTTTGCAATCATATAGCCGGCAACGGGACTGTCGATGCCGCCGGACAGAAGCAACATGGCTTTGCCGTTGCAACCCACAGGCATTCCGCCGGGGCCTGCGTAGGTGTCGGTGTAAATGTAGACGCGTCCACGCACTTCAACCGTGAAGGAAAGTTGCGGGTTTACAACATCTACCGAGAGCTCGGGGAATTTGCCGAGAAGATACTCGCCGATCTCCGCACAGATTTTCGGTGATGTCTTGGGGTAATCCTTGTTGCCGCGCTTGCAGAACACCTTGAAGGTCACGTTCTTATTCGGTACATGTTCGTTTACATAGCGCTCGCAGGCGGCAAGGATGTCTTCCCATGCCGTGCTCCGCTCAATTTCCACCGGACAGTATCCCGAAACGCCGAACACACGGGAAATGGCTTCCACAGTGTCGTCGTAATCATAATTCTCCGGGCATTCCACAAAGATACGGCCCGGTTCCTTACGGACCTGATAGTCACTTCCGGCCTGTCTGAGGCTGTAACGAAGCTGTTTTACAAGACAATCCTCAAAATACGAGCGGTTGTTTCCTTTCAAGCCGATCTCTGCGTATTTGATCAAAAAAGCATGGTACATGGGATGAATTTCTCCTGTATTTTTGTATAAATTCTCGCAATTTCACGTATTATTCATTTCAAAACATAAATATCGCGTTATTTATCCTCTCCGGTACTTAGATAAAACCGGGACGAGCTCGCGAAGCGCGTCCGCGCAGAGTGCAATCTCCTCTTCCGTCGTTTCCGGTGAGAAGCTGAACCGGAGTGTACTGTCCAGAAGATCCTTCGAAACACCGATGGCGGACAGCGTTCCGCTGATGGCCGGATGGTTGGAAGAACATGCCGACCCAGAGGAAACATAGATGCCCTTCTCCGCAAGTGCATGGAGAAGCACCTCGCTGCGGATCCCCGCGAAGCTTACACTCACAATATGCGGTGCGGTTTTGCGCACACGCATCGGAAGGGGTGCATTTTCCGTGGCAAAAACAGCGTTGACGGTGGTGCCCGGAATTCCCTCCATAGCGCGGATCAGCTGTTCTTTACGTTCAAACATTGCCTCACGTCTTGCTTCCGCATCTGAGAAATAAGCCTTGACTGCAATGCCCAGACCTGCGATTGCCGGTACATTCTCCGTGCCGGAACGGCGGTCCTTCTGCTGCCCTCCGCCGTAGATAAAGGGTTTCATGGCGAGTTTATCGCGGATGTACAAAAAGCCGCTTCCCTTCGGGCCGTTTAACTTGTGGCCGCTTACGGACATCAAATCGATGCCCATGCGCTTCGGGATAATCGGAATCTTGCCGTAGCCCTGAATCGCATCGGTGTGAAACAAAATGTCCTTTTTGAAGCCGTGGGCGATTTCCGCAAGCTCCGCAATAGGCTCCACGGCGCCGATTTCGTTGTTGACAGCCATAATCGACACCAAAACCGTGTCGTCACGAAGAGCTTTTCGAAGTTCCTCAGGCGACACAAGGCCGCCAGCGTCCACCGGAAGGAATGTCACGTCGTAGCCGAGCTCCTCGAGCCGTAAAATCGGCTGATAGACCGAGGCGTGCTCGATACGTGTCGTAATAATATGCTTCCCGCTCCGCTTTCTTGCGTCTGCGCCGCACAAAAGTGCCGCATTGTTGGATTCCGTTCCGCCTGAGGTGAACACAATCTCGCTTTCGGAAGCCTTTAAGCTTGCTGCAATTGCTTTGCGGGCCTCTGTCACATACTGCTCTGCAATATAGCCTTTGGTGTGCAGCGACGAAGGATTTCCGTAATCCTCCGCCATCACCTTGGTCATGATATCAATTGCTTCCGGAAGTACCCGCGTTGTGGCGGCATTGTCCAGATAGATTTCTCTCATTCGATCTCTCCCTCCGAAGCCTCCTCCGAGGCAAGCATCAATGCTGAAAGCACCGTAAGTCCGGCGGTTTCGGTCCGAAGGATCCGCCTTCCCAGGCTGATGATCCGGGCGCCCGATTGTTCCGCAAGGGCAACTTCCTCCCGCTCAAAACCGCCCTCGGGACCTATGAAGACAGCAACGCTTCCCGTTGCAATTGCCTCTGCAAAGGCCTCCTTCGTCGCCTTCATTCCGAGCGCATTTTCGTAGGGAAGGAGCACGGTTTTGCATGTGGCACAGGCATTCTTCATCGCCTGAGTAAAGGGCATCGGCGCTGCTACTTCAGGCACGATTCCTCGGCCGCTTTGCTTGGCGGCACTTTCGGAGATTGCGTTGAACCGTTCTGTCTTGCGCTCCTCCCGCTTTTTATCCTCAATTTTCACCACCGTCCGTTTGCAGAGAACCGGCACGATGCGCACCGCACCGAGTTCCACGGCTTTCTGGACGATCAATTCCATCTTATCCTTCTTCGGAAGCCCCTGATAGAGCGTGATTGCGAGAGGCAGTTCCACGGCGGAATTTGCCCGCGATAAAATGCGCAGGCGGCATGTTCCGGCGTCAAATGCATCCACCTCGCACACGTAGTCCGTCCCTTCCCCGTCGCACACCGTGAGGGAATTGCCGACGCGCATCCGAAGCACATTGCGAATGTGATTGTAATCGCTCTCCGTCACCGTGATAAATTCTTCCGACACGGCTTCCGGCTCCACAAAAAAGCGCGGCATGGAATCCTCCTACAAAGCCCGGGCAAGCAGGCTTACCCAATCGTTTTTGCGGCGTACGCCGATGACTTCATAACCATCCTTCGCAAGGGACGCACGCACTTCCTCTTCCCGTGTATTCAAAATACCGGAGCAAAGGAACACTCCGTCCTTCGTTAAAAATCGTTTCACAACCGGCGCAAGGGGCATGATGACATCCGCAAGGATGTTCGCAACCACCACCGGGTATTTTTCAAGGGTTAATGCCTCGCAAAATGCCTCATCCGAGAGCACGTCCCCTGCAAAGAAGGACACGGTCCCCGGCTTAATCTCCGGAACCTCCACTTCAAACAGGGACAATCCGTTCTGGGTTGCATTTTCCTTGGAGACGTCCACGGCAATCGGGTCGATGTCCACGCCGACGGCGTAGGCTGCGCCGAGTTTCATCGCGACGATGGAAAGAATGCCGCTTCCGCAGCCGATATCAAGAACAGCCGTATCCTTCGTCACCACATCCCGAAGCCCTTCGATGCATAGCCACGTGGTCTCGTGGGAACCGGTTCCGAAGGCCGTGCCCGGGTCGATTTCAATCACCATATCGCCGTCCCGGATCTCCGCATCGGTCTCCCAGGTGGGCTTTACCAAAATGTCCTCACCGATTCGGAAGGAATGAAAATACTGCTTCCAGTTGTTTATCCAGTCAAGGTCCTCCGTGACGGAAACGTCCACACGGAAATCGCCCAAATCCACGATATCGGCATATTCCGAAACGGCTTCGCGAATGGAGGCCACCGATTTTTCGATGTCCGATTCGTCAGCGGAATCGCCGGTAAGCTCTTCATAGCAACGGATCTGCGATGTGGTGTCACTCTCGTCGCAGACAAGGGGAATATCGATGAACTGCGCCTTTGCTTCCGCCTCCGTCAAGGGAACATTGTCCACAATCTCAACGCCCTCAAACCCGAGCTCCATCAAAGCCGCACAGACGTAATCCTCCGCCTCCACGCTGGTTGTCACGGTGTACACCGTCCACTTCATATCGCACCTCCGCAATTTTGCGCCTTTACAAACCTTTACAAAGAATACCACAAACCGCCCGCAGTAACAAGACAAAAGTAACCGCAGGCATGAAAAAAGGGGCTGTTACAGTCGAACAGCCCCGAAGGTTCATTTGCCGAAAAACCGGTTTTTCTTTTTCTCGCCGTCTCCATCGGGCTTTTTCCCGTTCAGAGAATCGTCAAATGCACGCAACAATTCTTTCTGTTCCGATGTCAGCTTCGTGGGAACCTGCACAATCAATGTGACATAGTGGTCGCCACGCTGGTTCTCGCGGTGAAGATACGGTACACCCTTTCCGCGGAGCCGGACCTTGGTATCGGTCTGGGTTCCGGGCTTTAAGTCATACAAAACATCACCGTCGATGGTGTGAATCCGGATGTCCCCGCCCAGCGCTGCCTGTGCGTAGGAAATCGGCATCGTCGAATACAAATCGAAATTGTCACGCTGGAAGATCGGATCGCGGGAAATCTGTACATCCACCAACAAGCTACCTCTCTCGCCGCCGTTTACGCCGGGCTCCCCGAGGTCGCGCATACGAATGCTCTGACCCTCATCGATACCTGCGGGAATCACAACTTTGATGGTCTTGCGTGTAGCGATGTAGCCGGTGCCGTAGCAGTCCTTGCATTTGTCGCGAATGACTTTGCCGGTTCCCTTACAATCCGGACAGGTCTTCTGATTCTGAATAACTCCGAGAATCGTCTGCTGTGTGAAGATGATAGAACCGCTTCCCTTACACTTGCTGCAGGTCTCCGCGCTGGTTCCCGGCTTTGCACCGGAACCGTTACAGGTCTTGCAGGTGTCTTTGAAGTTCAGCTCCAGTTCCTTCTCACAGCCGAAGACAGCCTCCTGGAATGTAATGCGAATCGTCGCACGGACGCTCGCACCGTTTCTCGGGACGTTACCGCCGCGGGATTGGGATCTCCGTCCGCCGCCGAACATATCTCCGAAGCCGAACATATCGAAGATATCGCTGAAGTCGCCCGTAAAGTCGTATCCGCCGCCACCGCCCTGTTCAAAGGCTGCATGTCCGAAGCGGTCGTACTGAGCGCGCTTGTCGGCATCGCTCAGTACGGAATACGCTTCACTTGCTTCTTTGAATTTCGCTTCTGCGGTTTTGTCTCCCGGATTTACGTCGGGGTGATACTTCTTTGCGAGAGTCCGGTAGGCCTTCTTAATCTCGTCTTCCGTGGCTGTCTTGGAAACGCCGAGGACCTCATAGTAATCTCTCTTGGAATCCGCCATACAATAGCTCCTAGCGGCCTGTCAGGGCCGATTATACCTCTCTGTAATCTCCGTCGACAACATTGTCGTCATTGCCGTTGTTGCCGCTTGTCTGCTGGAATCCGCCCATGTCCGGACCGGCACCCTGGCCGCCCTGAGCACCCTGCATCTGCTCATACATCTTGGTGAACAGCTGCTGTGCGGAGTTCATCAGCTTCTCCTTCGCAGCCTTGATATCCTCAACCTCGCCGTCGCTCATAACCTCAGGGTTGGATTTGGCGATGAGATCCTTCAGGTGGTTCAGGTCTGCCTCAACCTGGGACTTCTGCGTAGGATCTACCTTGTCGCCCACTTCCTCCAGAGCCTTTTCGGTCTGGAATACCATGGCATCGGCATCGTTTCTGGCCTCAACGGCCTCCTTGCGCTTCTTGTCCTGAGCCTCGTATTCTGCAGCTTCCTTTACTGCACGGTTGATCTCATCCTCACTGAGGTTCGAACCTGCGGTGATGGTGATGTGCTGCTCACGTCCGGTTCCGAGATCCTTCGCGGAAACGTTTACGATACCGTTTGCATCGATATCAAAGGTAACCTCAATCTGCGGCACACCGCGGCGTGCCGGCGGGATACCGTCGAGACGGAACTGGCCGAGGGACTTGTTGTCCTTTGCAAACTGACGCTCGCCCTGTACAACGTTGATGTCTACAGCGGTCTGGTTGTCAGCTGCGGTGGAGAATACCTGGCTCTTCTTGGTAGGAATCGTAGTATTTCTTTCAATCAAATGCGTAGCTACACCGCCCATGGTCTCGATGGAAAGGGTAAGCGGTGTAACATCCAGAAGAAGGATGTCGCCCGCACCGGCGTCGCCTGCAAGCTTACCGCCCTGGATGGAAGCACCGAGTGCTACACACTCATCCGGGTTCAGGGACTTGCTGGGCTCGTGACCGGTCAGCATACGAACCTTATCCTGTACGGCAGGAATACGGGTCGAACCACCGACAAGGAGTACCTTGCCGAGTTCTGCTGCCGTGATACCTGCATCGCGGAGTGCATTCTGTACAGGTGTAGCGGTACGCTCTACCAGATCGTGGGTCAGCTCATCAAACTTCGCTCTGGTGAGGTTCATGTCAAAGTGCTTCGGGCCTTCTGCGGTAGCGGTGATGAACGGCAGGTTGATGTTCGTCGTGGTTGCCGAGGACAGCTCCTTCTTTGCCTTCTCAGCCGCTTCCTTCAGTCTCTGCAGGCTCATCTTGTCAAGGGAAAGGTCAACACCTTCCTGCTTCTTAAACTCATCGATCATGTAGCGGGTAATGCGCTCGTCAAAGTCATCGCCGCCGAGACGGTTGTCGCCGGAGGTAGCGAGAACTTCGATAACACCTTCGCCGATCTCGATGATGGAAACATCGAAGGTACCGCCGCCGAGGTCGTAAACCATGATCTTCTGCTCTTTCTCGTTGTCAAGACCGTATGCAAGAGCTGCAGCCGTAGGCTCGTTGATGATACGCTTTACATCAAGGCCGGCAATCTTGCCTGCGTCCTTGGTCGCCTGACGCTGTGCGTCGTTGAAGTAAGCCGGAACCGTGATAACGGCCTCGGTTACCTTCTCGCCGAGATATGCCTCGGCATCCGCCTTCAGCTTCTGGAGAATCATTGCGGAAATCTCCTGGGGCGTATACTTCTTGTCATCGATGGTTACACGGAAATCCGTACCCATGTGTCTCTTGATGGACGAGATGGTCTTGTCCGAGTTCGTAACTGCCTGACGCTTTGCAGGCTCGCCGACGATACGCTCGCCGGTCTTCGTAAATGCCACAACGGACGGGGTCGTTCTGGAACCTTCCGTGTTGGCGATGACGGTGGGCTGTCCACCTTCCATGACAGCGACACAGCTGTTGGTTGTTCCTAAGTCAATACCGATAATCTTGCTCATACTCATGCCTCTTTCTGCGTTGCTGTATATCATGCACACGGAAGGCAACGCATCCCCGCGTGCAGAAAAGTCCGTTTTACCGGGCGTATTTCCTTAATTTGCTACCTTTACCATGCTGTGCCGAAGCACGGTGTCGTGGTACATGTAACCCTTTTGAAACTCTTCGACGACGATTCCCTCGCCCATGGATTCGTCCTCCACGTGCATAACCGCATTGTGCAGGTCCGGATTAAAGGGCTGTCCGACCGCTTCAATGGGCGTTACACCGGCCTCGGAAAGCGCTGTCATCAGCTGGCGGTACGTCTTGTCGATGCCGCTTGCAAAGGGCTGTTCCTTCTCCTCCTCGGAGAGTGTTGCAAGGCCCCGTTCGAAATTGTCAATCACCGGGAGAATCTTTTCGAAAGCACTCTTCGCGCCGACCTCAAACATCGCTGCTTTTTCCTTGTCGGTGCGGTTCCGGTAGTTGATAAATTCTGCCTGCTGGCGAAGCACCCTGTCGGAGAGCTCTGCGATTTTCTCGTCTCTCGGGTCCTTCTTTTCGTTCTTTTTCTTCTTGGAATCCGACGCTTCTTTCTTTGCGTCCTTTCCCTCTGCGGTGCCATCCGCCTCCGTCTCTTCCGCCGCTTCACTTTCCTCTGCGGCTTCCGCGGAGCATTCCGCCTCTTCCGTTTCTACGGCTTCCGAAGCTTCTGCATCGGCTTCCGAATCCGCAGCAGCTGTCTCTGCGGCAATGTCCTCCGCAAGTTCCTCCGGCGGAATTCCGGATTTCTTTGCTTCTTCTGTCATAACTGCCTCCAATATTACTGAATCGTTACTTGTCCTTCTTGAAGATCTGGTCAAGCTCCGACATCAGATTCTTGAGTGTTCCCACCACTTTCTCGTAATCCATACGTCTCGGACCGATGATACCGATCTTTCCGTACACGCCCTCTTCAATGTGGTAGGTGGCGGTCACCACGGAACAATCCTTGGTGGCCTCAAGGGGCGACTCATCGCCGATATAAACCTGAATTCCGCGCTCGGAATCGCCTTCCTGATACATCAATTCCGTGAGCTGTTTCTTCTCTTCCAATGCGCTCAAAAGCGTGCTGGCTTTCGCCGAATCGTTCAGTTCGGGATACTTGAAGATGTTGGTGGAACCGCTGGTGTACGCCTCCACTTCCTCGCTCTCAAGGCTTGTGGCAATCACATCGAGAATATCGGAAATGAGTGCCGAATAGCCGCCGGATTCGTTGCGCATCTTCTGCATGACGCTCGCGTTGATCTCCTGCAGGTCAAGCCCCTGAAGGAACGTGTTGAGCATCAGATTCAGCTTTAAAAGCGTCTCTTGCGTCAATTCCTCGTTAACGTGAATCAGGTTGTTCTTCACGATGTTGCCTTCGAGGATGATCACGGCGAGAAGGCTCTCCGTATCCACCTGGGTGAGCTGGAGGAATTTGATGCGGTGCTTTCTGTACCGCGGTGCCGTAATCATCGAAGCGTAGTTCGTGTTGACGGCAATCACCTTCGCAGCTTTCTTTAAGATGTTGTCAAGCTTCTCCGACTTTGCATTCAGCTCAAGCTTTAAGTTGTCCATCTCCATCTGCTTGTCCTGCATCAGCATGTCGACATACAGACGGTACCCTTTGTCGGAAGGAATACGCCCGGCCGACGTGTGCGGCTGAACAATGTATCCCATTTCCTCGAGGTCGGACATCTCGTTGCGGATTGTCGCAGAGCTAAGATTCAGGTCCGTGTACTTGGAAATCGTACGGGAACCAACCGGTTCGCCGGTTTCCAGATAATTCTGAATGATAGCCCGCAGAATGGTCATTTTTCGTTCGTCCAATTCCACGTTTGTTCCCGCCTTTCCAAATTATTAGCACTCAAATGGTCTGAGTGCTAACATCTAAGCAAAGAATACACCCGTAGAACGATTTTGTCAATAGATTTTGGAGAAGTTTTTCAGAAAAAGTCAATACAATTTTCCTAGTCCATGAGATCCGCAAGGATTGTATTGCTTACGAGAAAGCCCCGAAGGGTCAGACAGAATCGGTCGCCTTCTTTTGCGGCCAGTTTCAGATTGCAAAAACGCTTGAATTTGCCTGCGAGGCGCTCTGCCGCTTCGGTCCCGAAGCGCTTTTCGTAGTCACTCAAAGAAATGCCCTCATTCATTCGAAGGCCGAGGATAATCGTCTCATTCCGGATTTCGTCTGCAGACAACGACTCTTCGCTGTCGTATACGCAGTTCGAAAGGTACGCCTCGAAATCTCTCGTCACGGCGTATCGTTTCTCACCGATCAGGCTTGCGGCACCGAGCCCCAGCCCTAAGTACTCGTCTCTCTTCCAGTAACCGATATTGTGCCGGCACTCGTGCCCGGGCTTCGCAAAATTCGAGATCTCGTACTGCGCATACCCCGCCTCGTCAAGCATCTTAACCGCGGTTTCGTAGGTGCGGCATGCCTCCTCCTCGGAGGGCAAAAGCTCCGGATAAGATCCGTATCGCTCGTAAAATGCAGTCCCGGGCTCCACAATCAGGCTGTACGCTGAAATATGCTCGGGCGCCAAAGAAACGGCCGCCCGCAGGGTCTCGCAGAAGCCTTCGCAGGTCTGGCCGGGAAGGTTCATCATCAAGTCGAGGTTAATGTTGTCAAAGCCCTCCTCGCGGGCCATGCGCACGGAGGCTTCCACCTCACTCCAGTCGTGGATACGGGAAAGGACGGAAAGCTCGGAAGAATTTGCCGATTGGGCGCCGAAGCTTAACCGGTTGATGCCGGCTTCTTTGTATTCGCGAAGCTTCTCTTTCGTCACGGTCCCCGGGTTGCACTCCATGGAGATTTCGGCACCGGGCAGAACGGTGAACGCGTCGCGAACCTTCGCCATCAACTCTTCGTAAAATCCTTCCCTCATCAAGGAAGGCGTGCCCCCGCCGATGTATATAGTCTCGACGGTAGGCTTCTCTCCTATGGCGATGCCGCCGTGAGCGGTCACATCCCGAAACAGGGCGCGCTTGTACTCCTCCGCGGAATCCAGTCGGTTCGCGAAGGACAGAAAGTCGCAATAGGCGCATTTGCGCGCGCAGAACGGGATGTGTATATACAGTTCCATAATTACTCTTCGTCCAGTTTCAAAACGCTCATGAAGGCTGCCTGCGGGATTTCTACATTGCCGACCTGGCGCATGCGCTTCTTGCCTTCCTTCTGCTTCTCGAGAAGCTTCTTCTTGCGGGTGATGTCGCCGCCGTAGCATTTGGCGAGGACGTCTTTGCGCATTGCGCGGACTGTCTCGCGGGCGATAATCTTGCTTCCCACAGCCGCCTGAATCGGAATCTCGAACAACTGTCTCGGAATCTCTTCTTTCAGCTTCTCGCACATTCTGCGGCCGCGCTCGTATGCCGTTGCCTCATGGACGATAAAGGAAAGGGCGTCCACTTCCTCGTGGTTTACGAGGATATCGAGCTTGGCAAGCTTCGAAGGAACATATTCCTTGAAGTCATAGTCAAAGGATGCGTAACCCTTGGAGCGGGATTTCAGCGCATCGAAGAAGTCGTAGATAATCTCATTTAACGGGAGCTCGTACTTAAGAAGCGCTCTCGTCTGCTCAAGATACTCCATGCCGAGATACACACCGCGGCGGTCCTGGCACAGCTTCATGATAGAGCCCACGTAGTCGGTTGTCACCATGATTTCAGCGCTGACAAAGGGCTCCTCCATATGATCGATCTCGGAAGGATCCGGCAGGTTTGCGGGGTTCGAGATATCAAGTACCGTGCCGTCGGTCTTGTAAACCTTATAGATTACGCTGGGTGCGGTGGTCACGAGGTCTAAGTTGTACTCCCGCTCGAGGCGCTCCTGAATGATCTCGAGATGCAAAAGTCCCAGGAATCCGCAGCGGAAGCCAAAGCCGAGAGCGATGGACGTCTCGGGCTCAAACTGAAGCGACGCATCGTTTAATTGAAGTTTCTCCAAAGCATCCCGAAGGTCCGGATACTTCGCGCCGTCCGCGGGATACATTCCGCAGTAAACCATCGGATTCACCTTTTTATAGCCGGGAAGTGCCACTGCCGCAGGACGGTTTGCGTCCGTCACGGTGTCGCCGACACGGGTGTCCTTGACGTTTTTCAGGCTTGCGGTGATATAGCCTACCATGCCGGCGGAAAGCTCATCGCAGGGGATGAATTTGCCGGGGCCGAGAGTTCCGATTTCCACGACATCGGCCTCTGCGCCGGTGGCCATCATGCGGATTCTCGTGTTCGGCGTGATGGTTCCCTCTTTGATTCTGCAGAAAATGATGACGCCCTTGTAGGAGTCGTAAACCGAGTCGAAAATGAGAGCCTGCAGAGGGCTGTCAGGGTCGCCGTCCGGAGCCGGAATCTTGGTGGTAATCTGCTCCAAGACCTCCTCAATGTTGATGCCCATCTTCGCGGAAATCAACGGCGCGTCCTGTGCCTCAAGGCCGATGACATCCTCAATCTCATGGATGACACGCTCGGGCTCGGCGCTCGGAAGGTCGATTTTATTGATGACAGGCATGATTTCCAAGTCGTGGTCGAGCGCAAGATACACATTGGCAAGGGTCTGAGCCTCGATTCCCTGCGCAGCATCCACCACAAGAATGGCTCCTTCGCACGCTGCAAGTGAGCGGGAAACCTCATAGTTAAAGTCCACGTGGCCGGGAGTGTCAATCAGATTGAAGATGTACTCCTTGCCGTTTTTTGCATGATACACCGTGCGGATGGTCTGGGCCTTGATTGTGATACCGCGCTCGCGCTCGAGATCCATGTTGTCGAGCACCTGCTCCTGCATCTCGCGGGAGGTCAACAGACCGGTTTTTTCGATAATCCGGTCGGCGAGGGTGGATTTGCCGTGGTCAATGTGCGCAATGATACAAAAATTGCGGATTCTGCTTTGTTCTTCCCTTGTCATGGTGTCATCCTTTTTGTTCTTCGTTTCGCATTCGGGTGCCGATTCTTTCGAAAAAGAGGTATTGCCAAATGCAAACATCTATAGTATAATGCAGTCGTTGCTTTGCAGGAGTACCCAAGAGGCTGAAGGGTCTGGCTTCGAACACCAGTAGGTCGGTAACACCGGCGCAAGGGTTCAAATCCCTTCTCCTGCGCATCACGCTCCGGATTCGTCCGGGGCGTTTTTCTTTGCAAATTTTTCGGTCGGTTCAGTATAATTTTCGCAGGCGCGTAAAATCCGCCCGTCGATAAGAAAAAAAGCGGGCCAGATTGCTCTGTCCCGCCGTTCGTACGAACATTAAGCCATTGTATTGACCGCACGCTGAAGTCTGGAGACTTTTCTGGCGGCATTATTCTTATGGAAAATGCCCTTTGCGGCAGCCTTGTCGATCGCAGTAATCGCAGTCGTAAGATTCGTCTGAGCCAATGTCTTGTCGCCGGCAGCCACGGCGGCATCAACCTTCTTGGTCAAAGTCTTAATCTTCGACTTGATGATCTTGTTGCGCAACGTCTTCGTCTCAATAACAAGAATTCTCTTCTTCGCAGATTTGATATTTGCCATATTCACACCTCCTGTACTAGTCTGGTTCTTCGCATGAACTGTGAACAGATCCGGACACGGACGCTCTGAACACACATGAGTGCATTTTATTACACATTCTTCCGTCTGTCAATAGGTCTGAAAAAATATTTTTCACAGATTCCCGCCAAGCTCCGGCTTAGGCGCCGCCGCATTGTTTCATCAAGAACAATTCCACAGCCATCCGGTCCGGCATAGCGCCGTTTTTTACTTTGGCTTCCAGCTCTGCCCCGTAGGCAACCGCAGCGGTTACCGCATCGACGGAGGCGGATTTGCTGACCTTTAAGTACTTTCCCACTGCGTAGGAATTCATCTTCAATTGATTTCCGATGTCAAATGCGGACAATCCCTTTCGCTGCATCCGAAGAACAAGCGAAAACTGATAAAAACTGTTGATGAGATTATACAGAATCAGTGCCGGTGGCGTCTGTGCCGTCAAAAGCTCCCGGTACAGCGATACCGCAGCGCGGCGGTTCTTCGCAACGATGGCGTCTACCATCCGGAACATCTGGCCCTGAGTAATGGCCGTGGTCAGGGTAAGAATATCTTCCCTGGTAACCACATCCCGCCCGTAGCAATAGGCGGAAAGCTTGTCGGTCTCGTTGGTGATGGCCGTGAGGTCCCCTCCGGTGATGTCCACCAAAAGCCTTGCATCGGCATCCGTAATGGCGAGCCCGCTTCGCTTTAAAAGCGTTCCCACGAAGGTAACGGCATCGGTCTCTCGCAGCTGTTCAAAGCTGGCGATATGACCGTGTTCTTCAATATATTTGACAATCTTGTTGCGTTTGTCCAGCTCTTTTTCCGTGAACAGAATATAGGTGGTTTCCGGTATTTCATCGAGATGATCGGCAAGCGCACAGGAGGACTTGAGCCACCCGGTATCGCGGAGAATCAAGAGTCTCCTCTCCGCAAGAAACGGAAGGGTCACCGCAGCCTCCAAAACTTCCATGGGGTCCGCCCTGCCGCCCTCGAAGACGACGCGGTTTATGGTATCTTCCTCGGGAAGAATGGCTTTCGAGAGGCGTCCGAGATAGACGCGACGAAGATAATCCTCCGTTCCCGTGAGAACGTAGAACCTTCGAAGATTTCCTGTTTTCAGGTCTTCCCGAATCGTGTTCATGCTTCCTCTTCATCCTCAATCGTAAACTGAGCCCTGCAATCTGCGGGCAACGTTCCGATGCGCTCTCCCATTTTTACAATCGTCTCATAACCCCGGGCTGTATTGGCCAAAAGGTCGGGGCTCGGAAGGTAGCTCCCCTCCGGAACAAGCACGAGAATCGTGGATCCGCCGAACTCAAAATGCCCCTGCTCCCCGCCCTGCTTTACATAAGCCGACTGCGGCGTATCGTTGACAATCTTGCCGACGCCGAGAGCTCCCACCTGCATCACCGACAAGTACTGCTTGGTGTCGAGATTATAGATGGTGCTGTAGATACGTGCATTTTCACGGTACACTGCCGCATACTTGTGAATCAGCGGATGAACCGTCAGCAATTTGCCGGGAATGGACACATCGGCGGTCTTCTCACCGCTGATGGGATACATATAGTGATGATAATCATCAAGACTTAACCGAAGCAGGAAAAGATACCCGCCGCGATATCGATGCGCCTCTGTAGAGTCGGCGAAAAGCTCTCCCACCGTATAGGGAACGCCCTTGATTGCGAAGGCGTGGTCACCGGAGATCTTGTACACGCTGGCCTTGCAGTCGCAGGGTGACAAAAGCCGGTCCTCCCTGGCGGTAAACGGACGGCTTTCCGGCTTGATCTCACGACAGAAAAAGTCGTTGAAAGAAGTGTACTTCTTCTTTTTGTACTCCCGAAGATGAATGCCGTTCTTGCGGACAAACTTCGTGATAAAGAAGGTGGACACAAAGGATTTCATAATCGCACGCTCGAGGTTTGCAAACCATTTGGCGGAGATAAACCGCATCACAAACCGGGTGATCGTGCGAGAAAACATGAATTCCACAAGGGAATTATTGGAAATCGGGATGGGCACTTCATTGCCATCCCGATCAAGATAGAATCCCGAATCCTGATAATAGTAATTCCGAATCATACAAGCAACACTCCTGCAAACAGTGCGAGGCAGCTCACAATCATGATGATCATGCCCTTCTTGTGAGGCTTCCGCACGGGGAAATTATAAACATACAAAAACGAAACAAACAACATGAATGCGCTGAAGAACAGCGGCAATGCAATTTCCCAGTCAAGGATACGCACCAGAATACGACCTACGATAAATGCCACCGGCACTCCGATTGCAGACGCCGTAATCGGCATTCCCTGATAGTACTCTCTGCGCTCCGTAGTCTCGGCCTGACGCTCTTCCTCGGTTACGTTGAAGTACGCAAGACGAATCACGCCGCAGATGGTCAGAACCCAGCCCGCAACCAGACCGAACCAGCAGGTCTCGGCTCCGCGGTAGATCATGAAGGCAATCGTTGCAGGGGTTACACCGAAGCACACGATGTCGCAGAGGGAATCCAGCTGAATACCGAATTTCTTCTCCTGCTCGGTACGCTTGATTAAGCGCGCTATCGTTCCGTCAAACATATCGCAAAGACCGGCCAGCATCAAGCAAAAAATACTCCAGCGGAAGTCCTCCGGTGTCTCAGCGCTCCACGCAAGATACATGCTGATAAATGCACAGGTCACACCGATGTAGGTAAGGATAACCGAAGGATTGTAAAAGCCGACAAAGCGATTCTCTTTCTGATTCTCATTCATGATGATTTCACACCCTTATTTAGCGATAATTTTCAAAAGTATCTTATCATTATTTGTCGCAAAAAGCAAACGCAAATTCCGCTCCCCCGGCAAAAAAAGCGGCATTTGCCTGCGAATCATTCCGCTTCCGTTTTCAGAAACGTTTTCACCTTTATTCCCCGCTTCGCAAGGATGGTTGTAACCTGCCCGCATTCCGCCGTCACAAACACTTTCGTACCCGCGGAAGCAAGCGCCGAAAGCACTGTCGGATGCGGATGTCCGTAGGAATTCTTCCCGACAGAGACTACCGCAACCGCAGGTTTCACTTCCTCGTAAAATGCATCCGCCTTCGAATACAAGGACCCGTGATGCGCCACCTTCAGATAATCACTCCCGCGAATCCGTGCAGAATGGATCTCGAGCACCTGTGAAAGCACGGATGTATCAGCATCCGCCGTGAACACCGCTTCCCCGTGCCGGTCCTCCATATACAGCAACAGATTGCAATGGTTGCGGTCCTCCGAAGCAAGCCCCGGAATCGGCCACAGCACCGTAAATCGAAGTTCTCCGCAAAACATCCCACAGGATACCGAGAAGGTGTCGTTATACGAAACCACACGAAGATTTCCGCATTCGGATGCCAACATCTCCTGCAGAAAATCGCTGTCCTCCTCATATTCCGTCACAAACACCGGCGTATCTTTCCATTCGTCAAGGAGAAGCTCCGACAGCCCGTTCACGTGATCGGCGTCGGTGTGGGTCACAAAGATTGCGTCGGGCTTGCTGTAACCATGATATGCAAGAAACGGCTCGAGAATCTTCTCTCCCACATCCTTCTTCGTGGTGCTTCCGCAATCGATGACGAAGCACCGGCTCCCCTTCAGAATCACGCAGCAATCCCCCTGCCCCACCGACAAATTTACGATTCGGCAGTCCGCGGAATGTATGGGAAGAAAGCAGACAAATCCAGCCGCCATTAAAAGAAATGCTATTTTTCGCTTTTTACGCAGAAGAAAGAACACGCATACGGCAAGTATCGCGTACCAAAGAAAGCGCACCCACGTCGGCCTTCCGAGAATTGCCACCGTCCCGGGAATTTCAGCTACAACCGCGGTAAGCCGGTTGATTGCCGCTAAACCGAAATGTGCTGTACCGGAAACAAACCGTCCTATCGGCATCCAGATTTGTGCGGCCAAAGCACCGAAGAACAACGATAAAAACACGGCAAACAGCAAGGGAACAACAATCGCATTCAGAAGAAATCCAACCGTGGATACTCTGTAAAACAAAGTGATTTGAATCGGCAGAAGTAAGAATTGCAGCGACAGCGCAAAAACCGCGCCACGCAAGATCCTGTTCTCCGTTTTCCACGAAGGCAGCACTTCCGTAATCAAAATAATGGCAAATGCACACGCAAAGGACAAAAGAAACCCCGTTTGAAAGCAGACGCAGGGCCTTCGCAGAAGAAGCAAAAGCATCAAAAAAGCAACGGCCGTTCGGCGGTCAACAGTTCTGTGGAATAAACTGCCGAAGGTGACAAACAAAAAGAACAAAACAGCCCGTACACAGGAAACCGGAAAACCTGTAAACACTCCGTATAGCAACAGAAAGCCGGACGCAAACAGTCTTGCGTAGCTTTTCCGAAACACTCTTCCGAACAGCCAGAGAACCGCACCGCCCAAAGCGGCCACATGCATACCGCTCACCGCAAGAATATGGGCGATTCCCAGATCCCGGTATCGTTTGTAAACTTTCTCGTCGATATCATCCCGGTCTCCGCACAAAATTCCCGCAGCGATGCCTCTGGTTTCCTCCGGATACAACAACTCCACGGTCCGAAGCATCCGGGAACGGAGTCTTGCGGTCGTATAAAACAAGCCTTCCGCGCGTTTTGAAAGCTTCTCATAGTGATCTGCGCGGAGTACAATTCCCAGTCCCCGATAATATGTCGCAGCGTCCCACTCCCCTTCGTTACGAGGTCCTTCAATCTCAGAAAAAGGCCCGAAAAGGCACACATAATCCCCGCATTCCGGCGGAGCCTCCTCGCAAAATGCAACCACCCGAAAGGATGACAGGAATCCCCGTTCGAAGATCCCGTTCACCTCTGCTGCAAACCACCCGGAACGCGTCTCTCTGACGATTCCGGTCACCTGTTTCTCTTCACTTACCCTCTCCCGAAACTTTCCTTCGCGCACGACAAAAAGCCGGCCGTAAGATACGCCGGCAAGAAACGCCAGAAACATGATTGCAATGTACATGGGGATTCGTCGCAGGGTTTTGCTACACGCAGGCGCAACGGCATTGACGATGATGAAAACAATCGCGATAACTGCTGTAGAACCAACGCCTGTTATGATGACAGCTTTATAAACTCTTGATGAATCTTCCGGCGAGAGAAAGAACATCTCCGCCAGAATGCCTGCGACGACAGACAGGGACGCCCAAAACAGCGGGCGCTTCATAAATTCCTCTTTTACTGCTTGTTTTCCGAAGGCTTTTCCTCGTTTTCGTAGATGACGGAGGATACCTCATAGGTGCGGAACGTGGTCAGCGGTTTTCCTTCCACGTAGAAGGAGACGCCGTCGACATACTCGAGATTCCGAATCAATGTGTATGCGATGGATTGAATGATCAGTTTCGCCGCAGCATCGGGTTTCTCCTTGGTGAATTCCTTGGAAAGATTCACGGTGCAGATACGGTTTTTCGTGCTGACGGAAAGAATCTTGGTCGATGCGGGGATACCGGCCAAAGCCCCTGTTTCCGCCTTCGTGGGTCCGGCGATCAGAATTTCCATGAGGTATTGCTCTCTTGATTTAAAATCGTCGAAGATGACGGGCCGCTCCACCTCTTTTACCCCATCGCCCGACGTGCTCGGAAAATACAACCGCATCATAATCGGCTCCGACGGTTCTCCGATGTCCATCACAAAGTAATCCGCACTGTATACAACGCGAATCACGGGAGCAATTGCCGAAAGATTGGAAGCATCCTGGGAGACCTGGAATGCCACATTAAACACTCCGTCCACCTGGCTGAGTGTGCGGACAATCGCAGCACGAATCAGGATATCCTTGACGGGATCCTCCACGGAATAGGACGAAAATGTAACCGTAACAGTGTGGTCCTCAAATGACATGTTCGAATAAGATACCGTGCCGGAGATCGGCGCTGTATAGTCCTCTCCCGAAATCTGCAGCTGTCCGAGCAATTCCTTTAAAATCATCTCCTGCGAGGAAGCTTCCGGAGCATATCCGACGGCTTTCAGGGAGAGCCCGTCGTTACTGAGACAATACACCTGGTACGGATAATCCTTTGCCTTTTCCTCGGCTTTTCCGCAGGACGACAAAAGAACCGCAGAAACGATACAAACCAAAATCACGAAGACACGTTTGCTCATGCTTTCTTACCTCCTTTCGGAGCGCGGGAAAGCGGAATGCGGACACTGATGGTAGTGCCCTCATTCACCTTGCTGTAGGCCTTGATCTGGCCGTCGTGTGCGCTGACAATCTCTTTGGTGATTGCAAGTCCCAGACCGGTTCCGCCGGTCTCTCTCGAGCGGTCTTTATCCACGCGGTAGAAACGCTCGAAAATGTGGGCGATATCCGACTCGGCGATACCGTAGCCGGTGTCCTGCACCGTCACAAAGAAATGGCTCATGTTCGCATTCAATGTGACGGAAACATTGCCCTGCGGGCGGTTATAAAGGATGGCGTTCTCGATAATGTTCGTGAGCGCCGTCACCATTTTGGCGCTGTCCGCTTCGGCGTAAACATCACGGTAACTCTCATAGACAACTTCCACCTCATGCTTGTTCGCAAGCGGGCGAACACGCTTTAAGATGACGTCGAGAAGCTCATTGATATGTACGCGCTCAAAACGCATCGCATCGGTGCGCCGGTCCATGCGCGCAAGTGCCAGAAGGTCGGAAATAATATGATTCTCACGGTCGATCTCGTTGTTGATATCGGTTAAGAATTCACGAACCGTCTCCGGAAGTTCATCCCCGGAGAGCAAAAGCGCCTCGGAGAGAACCTTCATGGATGCCATAGGAGTCTTCAGCTCATGCGATACATCGGACACGAAGTTTCTTCGGGTCTCTTCCGTCTCGCGGGTCCGCTCCAAAAGCTCGTTGACAGCATTGGAAATTCCCGAAACCTGACGATTGTTTCGGACATCGAGTCGTGTTTCGGCATTTCCCGCATTGATTTTATCGAGTTCGCCCTTGATCTCATGAAGAGGACGAACAAAGAAATGGGATCTTGCGACCGCATAAGCAAAGATGACAATCAGAGCACAGAGACACAAAAGAATAACCATACGGCGGCTGGTGTGATACCGCCCCAACTCTTCCGTCACGGGATAGACCATAAAGAATGCACCGGCAGCGCCGTCCTTGTCCCGAAAAGCAATGGGAAGGACAACCGTCGCGGTTTTCTCTTCGTAATCCGGGGCAAAGAAGCTATCCCCGCGAAGGGAGCCGGCTACGCCGGAAGCTACGAGGAATTTGCCGAGCTTGGTTTCGTAAGAATCATAGACAACCGACATGTTCGTGTTGACAAGAAGGATGCGCCCGTTGTAGGTCCGGGCCATCACGTCAAGCTCACTCTTCGTGTAGTCGGAAAGCGTCAGATAATAACCGTTCTGCTCCACCGTTTCGGAAAGGCCGGATACAAAGGCGGATATCCGGTTCCGGCTGTTATCAAAAGCATGACGGTAATTGTAATTGATGACAAAGAAAGAAATCAGAACACAAGAAGCAATCCCGCACAAAAAGATGGCGAGAAAAGCAGAAAAAGTCATGCTTGTTTTGCTTCTTAGCTTATTCATGATCGGAAAAATAATACCCTACGCCCCATTTTGTATGTACAAATACCGGTTCACTGGCATCCGGCTCAATCTTCTCACGAAGGCGTCTGACATGCACATCCACAGTGCGGGCATCCTTGAGATAATCGTAACCCCAGACGATATTCATCAGATTCTCGCGAGAATAAATCTTGTTCGGATGGGTGAGCAACAGCTCAAGCACATCGTACTCCTTCACGGTAAGGCGAATCTCGTTCCCGTTCACAAAGACCTGGCGGCTCTCCGGCAGAAGGCGCAGTCCCTTGTAGCGGATCTCCTTCGCGGAAACCGCCTCCCCGGACATTTCGCTTCTGCGGAAGATTGCCTTCATGCGGGCCTTGACTTCCAAAATGTTGAAAGGCTTCGTGATATAATCATCGGCGCCGTATTCCAGACCGAGAATCTTGTCGGAATCGTCTCCCTTCGCCGTAAGCATAATAATCGGAACCTGCGACTTTTCACGAATCTTGCGGCATACTTCGTAGCCGCTCAGCTTCGGAAGCATAACGTCGAGAAGAATCAGGTCATAGGACCCGCTGTTGACCTTCTCAACCGCTTCTTCGCCGTCGTAAGCGCAGTCCACAATCATGGAATCCGACTCCAGGCTGAATTTAATGCCTTTGGCAATCAATTTCTCGTCATCGACAACGAGTACTCTTTTACTCATGCGACCCCCGTCTGCGCCGTGATATGCCCTTTCCGATCACGACAATAGTTAGTTTACGCAGATGCCGTCCCGGATCTTTTCAAACAGGGCATTTTTAATCCCCGGCACCTTCATGATGTCTTCCGTACAGCGGAACGACCCGTGCTCCTCGCGGAACGCCACGATGTCCTCCGCCTTTTGTTCCCCGATGCCCGGCAGCGTCATCAAACGTGCCACATCCGCCGTGTTGATGTTCACGGGAGCATCTTCCGGTGAAGCATCGGGCGTAATCATCGAGACCGAAATCACTTCCTCCTCCCGCGGGACGTAAATCTTCATTCCGTCCGTAACCGGAAGAGCAAGATTCAAAAACCGTGTGGCAGCGCCTTCGGCAAATCCGCCCGCGGCCTCCACGGCATCTGCTACCCGTGCCCCCTTCTCTAGGAAGAAGACTCCTTCGCACTTAACTTGTCCACACACGTAGACACAAAAGGAAGGACTCGAAGCAACAGAAGAAAGCCCTTGGTCAGAAGGCGAAGAATCCGATACAGAAGTTTCGCTAGAATCCGCGGAACCGACCGCTTCGCGGCCGATTTCTTCGATTGTTTCGCTTCGGATCGCACGTCCCTCACCTCTCCCGTACAAAAGCAAATACAAGCCTCCGGCAAGCACAACTGCCGCAACCGGCAGCGCCACGGAAAGCCATTTTGAAAAACGATGCGTCATACCGTCTCCCTTCCGACGCACCCTTCACACAGTATCCTAATTATAGCCGAATTCTTGTCCTGTGACAACAAAAAAAGCGCGGATTCCTTCCAAAATCCACGCTTTGTTTTTGTACAATTTTGCTATTTACCGTTTACAACGCTGCGAATTGCCTTGCGGAGGGCATTTGCCATCTCGTCCACATGGGCCTTTGTGATGACCAACGGCGGGATGAAGCGAATGACATCCGCGCCTGCGGCAATCAGGATGCAACCTTCCGCCATCGTTGCTTTCACAATGTCGCCCACCGGCACGGAGAACTGCAGGCCCTGCATCAAACCGATTCCTCTGTGTCCGACGATCACCGGGAATTCCTCGCGAAGCTTCTCCAATGTCTCCCAAAGATACGGCGCAACCTCCGCCACATTTCCCAGCACATTCTGCTTTTTAAACAGTTCAAAAACGGTCTCCACAGCCTTACAAACAAAGGGATTGCCGCCGTAGGTCGAACCGTGGTCTCCCGGAACAAGCGCCAGCGCTGCCTCGCCTCTTGCGGCAAATGCACCCACCGGTACACCGCATCCCAAAGCCTTCGCCATGGTCACCACATCCGGCAATATGCCGTACTGCTCGTAAGCAAACATTGTGCCGGTACGACCCATACCGCACTGAATCTCGTCCGAAATCATGCAGATCCCGTGCTCGTCGCAGAGCTTCCGAACGCCCTGTAAAAACTCCTTTTCAGCGGGATGAATTCCGCCCTCTCCCTGCACCGTTTCGAGGATAATCGCTGCGGTGCGGTCGTCAATCAGAGCTTTCACGCTGTCAAGATTGTTGTATTCGGCGAACAATACGCCGCCGATCAAAGGCTCAAAGGGCTCTCGGTAAGCAGCCTTGCCGGTGACGGAAACCGCACCAAGAGTTCTGCCGTGGAAGGAATGGTCCATGGCAATAATGGTGCTGTCGGCCTTGCCGTGCTTGTTGTAATACAGCTTCCGTGCCACCTTGATGGCGCCTTCCACTGCCTCAGCGCCGCTGTTTGTAAAGAACACGCGGTCCATACCGGAAGCCTTGCAAACGTACTGTGCTGCCGCTAATGCAGGCTCATTGTAGTAGTAATTCGAAGTGTGAAGAAGCTTGTCAATCTGCCCCTTCAACGCATTGTTGTAATCCTGATTTCCATAGCCGAGGGCAAATACGGCGATTCCTGCCGCAAAGTCAAGATATTTCGTGCCGTCGGTCTCGTAGAGATAGACGCCGTCGCCGTGGTCCAAGACCATCGGGAACCGGCCGTATGTATGCATAAGCACGGACTCCGCCGCACTCATTACCTGTTGTTTATCCATAGTACTCTCCTTGTCCGTGCACAGAGAAACGGCAATTACAATTCACTCCGGTTGCTTTGCCATCCTTCACGCACATCATCGATGATTGCGGTACCGATACCTTTCTCGGTAAAGAACTCCAAAAGCAGGCAGTGAGGTCGTCGCCCGTCTAGAATATGGACGCGGGATACGCCGCAGTTAACGGCATCAATGCAGTTTTTAAGCTTCGGAATCATTCCGCCGCCGACATAACCGTCCTCAATCAGCTTCTCGGCATCGGACAAAGTCAACACGGAAAGAAGCGTCGACGGGTCCTTCGGATCCTTGTAAACGCCCTCGATATCCGTGAGAAAAGCAAGCTTCTCTGCGCTCAAAGCCTCGGCGATTGCACAGGCCGCATCGTCTGCGTTAATGTTGTAGGTCTGGAATTCGTCGTCCATACCGATGGGCGCGATGACCGGAACATAACCGTTCTTGATCAGCGTGTTGATGAGGTTTGCGTTGACGCTCTTTACCTCGCCCACAAAGCCGATATCCTGGCCGTCCACGGTCTTTCTGCGAACCGTGAGCATGTTGCCGTCCTTGCCGCTGATGCCGGCGGCTCTCACGCCGTTGGCCTCGAGAAGCTGTACAAGGCTCTTGTTCACCTTGTTCAACACCATCTCGGCAACTTCCATCGTGTCGGCGTCGGTAACGCGAAGACCGCTTACAAACTGCGGCTCCTTGCCCATCAGGCCGACCCACTTGCTGATTTCCTTGCCGCCGCCGTGAACAATCACGGGGTGCATTCCCACAAGCTTAAGAAGCGCGATATCCTGGCTTACCTTCGCCTTGAGCTCCTCGTCAAGCATAGCACTGCCGCCGTATTTGACGACCACGGTCTTGTTGCTGAACTCGCGGATATAAGGAAGCGCCTCAATCAGGGTCTGCGCTTTGTCCATCATGTTATCAATCATCTCAGACATATGTCCTCCTGGTATTTCGGATTAAGAACGGTAATCACCGTTGATTTTCACGTAATCGTAAGTCAGGTCGCATCCCCATGCGGTTGCCTTCTCGTAACCGTCGTTGCAGTTGATGCGGAAGGTCATCAGTTTCTTGGAAAGCAGCTCGGTCGCCTTCTCCTCGGAGTAATTCACGGCCATTCCGTTCTTTACCAAAAGATAGCGGTCGTCGCCGTCCTGCAGGTAGATGTCTACCTTGTCTGGGTCGAATTCGCCGCCGGAGTACCCCATGGCGCACAGGACACGTCCCCAGTTCGCGTCGCTTCCGTAAAATGCAGCCTTCACAAGGTTCGAGGAAATGACTGCCTTTGCAATCTTCACCGCATCCTCGTGGGTTCTGGCATGACGGACCTTAACTTCCAATGTCTTCGTAGCACCCTCGCCGTCGCCTGCCATCTTCATGGCGAGGTCCTTGCAGACGATGAAAAGAGCCAATACGAAGTCATCGTAAACCTTATTCTTCTTCGTCACCTTCTCGTTGCCGGCAAGACCGTTGGCAAGGACGATGAAAGTGTCGTTGGTGGAGGTGTCGCGGTCGACGGAAATCATGTTAAAGGTATCCGCAACAACCGTGGAAACCGCCTCCTGCAAAAGTGCTTCGTCAATGTTGATATCGGTCGTCACAACGGAAAGCATGGTCGCCATGTTCGGATGAATCATGCCGGAACCTTTGCTCATACCGCCGAGGGTAACCTCGATGTCATCTTCGGCTGTGAACTGGCAGGCAACGGTCTTGCTGACGGTGTCCGTCGTCATGATTGCTTCAGCGGCATCCTGACCGTCGCTCTCGTTGATGCCGAGCTTCTTCGCGGCAGCCTCAATTCCGGGAACCACAACGCCCATGGGCATCGGCTGACCGATAACGCCCGTGGAAGCCGTAAACACCTGATCCGGATTGCAGGAAAGCGCAAGTGCTGCTGCGGAAGCCATCTCGTAGTTGTCTTCCACGCCCTGCTTGCCCATGCACGCATTGGCGATACCGGAGTTCAGCACAACCGCATGCTTGCCCTTGCCGTTTTTGAGAATTTCCATATCCCACGTAACCGGCGCAGCCTTCACCCTATTCGTTGTAAACGTAGCTCCTGCCACACAGGGCGTAGCGCTGTACACAAGAGCAATGTCCTTCTTATTCTTCTTGCGAATCCCCGCCATTACGCCGCTTGCGGCAAATCCCTTCGGGGTCGTTACATTTCCTTTGAATTTTCTCATATCGCTCACCTCAAACTGTTGTTTGCACATTCGACCGGCCCGCAGATGCCCGCGCCGTCACTGAATCAGTATTATACTCCGCAATGTCCCAAACTGCAACAGTACAATCTTATAAATTGAGGCCCTTTGCTTCGTCACATCCGAGCACGATATTCATGCACTGAATGGCCGCACCACTTGCGCCTTTACCGAGGTTATCAAAGCGGGTTGCCACAACGATACGGTCCTCGTTGCCGCTGACGATAATTTCCATTCCGTCCCACCCTGCGCAGGCATCCGAGAACAATGCACCGCCGGCCTCCACATCGGCACCGAAGGGAAGAACTTTGATGAATTTTTCGTCTTTATAGTAATCTGCAAAGAAGTTGCGAAGCTCCTCCGGCGAAACCTTCTTTGAAAGAAGCTTGGTAAACAGCGGCACCTGCACAATCATTCCGCTGTGATAGTCCGTGGTCATCGGGCAGAAAAGCGGCTCTGCGG
Organism: uncultured Lachnospiraceae bacterium; assembly: GCA_902787715.1. Taxonomy (GTDB): domain Bacteria; phylum Bacillota; class Clostridia; order Lachnospirales; family Lachnospiraceae; genus ISDg. The sequence goes on along the minus strand of CADAHQ010000001.1, from coordinate 132,219 downwards.
CAAGGCCTGTGATCTTCTTCATCTCCTTAAGGTGCTTGTGGCTTTGGCCCCAGGCATACATGCGGGCGGAGCTGAATCTGCCGTCACGGTTCTCATCCTCATAGGCGGCAATCAACTTCTTTCCGCCGCCGCTGTAGCCGGAAACGGCGAAAACGGAAACCGGATAATCCGCGGGAAGGATGCCTTCCTTTACAAGCGGGTAACCGATGGCTATAAATCCCGATGCATAGCACCCCGGAACAGCGATTCGCTTGCAATTTCGGATAGCCTTTCTGTGCTCCCAGGAGAGCTCCGGGAAGCCGTACGCCCAGCCGGCATCGGTTCGATGCGCCGTGGACGTATCGATAATCACCACATCGTCGTTTGCCATGTCCGCAGCCTCGATTGCGGCTGCATCCGGAAGGCAAAGGAATGTGATATCGGAATCGTTGATGAACTTTTTAATGGTATCGGGGTCCTTGCGAAGCTCCGACGGAATCTTCAAAAGCTCCACATCGTCCCTTTCGGCAAACCGCTCAAAGATGCGAAGTCCCGTGGTTCCTTCGCTTCCGTCGATAAATACTTTTGTCTTCATGGAATTCTCCTTACTTAATTGTCAAATTATTCTTCTGTAAGCACCTGCAGCTCGCGAAGCTTTTCGTACACCCGGCACATCGGAAGTCCCATCACCGTGTAAAAATCGCCGTGAATCCCGCGGATGAACCGTCCGCCGATTCCCTGTACCGCATACGCTCCGGCTTTGTCCATCGGCTCCCCCGTTGCAACATAGGCCTTGATTTCTGCCTCGCTCATCGGTGCAAACAAAACATCTGCGGCCTCGTAAAATGCATCCCCCGTTACACGGCCGTCTTTACGAATCATTATGCATACACCGGTGTATACTGTATTGGTGTCTCCGGAAAGGTTCCGAAGCATCCTCGCTGCGTCCTCAGCGTCCGCAGGTTTTCCTAACACCGCGCCGTCCTTCCAAACGATTGTGTCACTCCCGATGACAACGCAGTCCTCCGGATGCGATAATAATACCGCATTTGCCTTGCGTTTTGCAAGTTCGGAAACAATTTCTCCCGGTTCTTTACGTGAGATATACTCATTTACATCGGAAACATCGACTGTGAAGTCCACGCCGATCATGGAGAGAATCTCCCGTCGCCTGGGGGATGCGCTGGCAAGTATTATCGGTAATGTCTGTGTCATTTTCGTTGCTTCCCCTTCCGTTTTATGTGGTCTTCCGTGAATGATGGTGCCATTCTATACCCTGAATATGAATTTTGCAACATATTTTTTGAATTTTTCTGAAATTTTATGCATTATGACGATTTTGCGCATTTTCCGCAAAAAAGACTTGTTTTTTTCGCTTCCCTGATGTAACTTTATGTTCAGTGGCGGGGCACCGCGAATATCGCAACAATATGCAACGCCGAATTCCGATTTTATCAGGAGGTTTACCGATATGAAAGAAAAAGTCATTCTTGCCTATTCCGGCGGTCTTGACACCACGGCAATCATCCCGTGGCTCAAGGAAAACTATGATTATGAAGTTATCTGCTGCTGCATCGACTGCGGTCAGGAGAGCGAGCTCGACGGTCTTGAGGAGCGCGCGAAGTACTGCGGCGCCGAGAAGCTTTACATTCTCGACGTAAACGATGAATTTGCAGAGGATTACATTGTTCCCTGTGTACAGGCGAACACCGTATATGAGAACAAGTACCTTCTCGGTACTTCCATGGCTCGTCCGCTGATCGCGAAGAAGCTTGTTGAGATTGCCCGCAAGGAAGGCGCTACCGCCATCTGCCACGGCGCTACCGGCAAGGGCAACGACCAGGTTCGTTTCGAGCTCGGTATCAAGGCTCTCGCTCCCGACATCAAGATCATCGCTGCATGGAGAAGCCCTTACTGGACCATGAACTCCCGGGAGGAAGAGATTGAGTACTGCAAGCAGCATGGCATCGATCTTCCTTTCAGCGCCGACAACTCCTACTCCCGCGACCGCAACCTGTGGCACATCAGCCATGAGGGTCTCGAGCTCGAGGATCCTGCCAATGCACCGAACTACGATCATCTCCTTGTTCTCGGCGTTTCTCCCGAGAAGGCTCCCGACGAGGGCGAGGTTGTTTCCCTCTCCTTTGAGAAGGGTGTTCCGGTTGCCATCAATGGCGTTAAGAAGAAGGTTGCCGACATCATCCGCGACCTGAACAAGCTTGGCGGCAAGCACGGCGTAGGCATCATCGATATCGTTGAGAACCGTGTTGTCGGTATGAAGTCCCGCGGTGTGTACGAGACCCCCGGCGGAACCATCCTCATGGAAGCACATCAGCAGCTTGAGGAGCTCATCGCCGACCGCGATATGATGGCTTTCAAGAAGAACATCAGCAACCGTTTCGCTGACCTTGTATACGAAGGAAAGTGGTTCACTCCTCTTCGCGAGTGCCTGCAGGCATTTATCGAGAAGTCCCAGGAGTTCGTAACCGGCGAAGTAAAGCTGAAGCTCTACAAGGGCAACATCATCAAGCAGGGAACGACTTCTCCGTACAGCCTTTACAACGAGAGCATCGCTTCCTTCACCACCGGCGACCTTTACAATCACAAGGATGCCGAGGGCTTCATCAACCTCTTCGGTCTCTCCTTAAAGGTTCGCGCAATGAAGCAGGCTGAGCTTGACAAGAAGAACAAGTAATTTCATTGAAATTGCAAAGCATAAAAAACAGAGTCGGATGAATTCCGGCTCTGTTCTTTTACTGTCTTAGTGCTGCGTTTTACGTTTCACAAACGAGGCTTTCAACGCTTCGGAAATGCCTTCATCCACTCGGTGATGACCTCCTCCGCCTTTTCACGGCGTCCTTCATCGTAGACGATATGCAGGCTGTAAACCACATTGTTCTCTGTCCAGAACACATCGGTAAACATCAGCTCTGTGCTGTATTCATCAGCCTCTCTCGGATCCACGTTTAAGATACTGAATTCCCGTCCGTTAACAGTGCGCTGCTCCTGCGCAAGCTTCACCTTCTCGGACAGACTCATGCGGTATGCATAATTTGCCCCGGCATGTTCGGTAAAGAAATGCGCAAAGCTCTGGCAGAAGAAATCGGGATCCGCGCTGTATTGCATGTCCACTTCCAGAGTCACCATGGAAAGGGAAAATTCTTCCGATGCCTTTGCTTTCTCATACTCCGAGGAAAGCATCTCACCCTGCACCTTAAGCTTCTCATCCACCGGCGAATACCCTGACATTTGAACGCTGATATCCGTTGCAGGATAAGAAATCTTCGGGAACGCAAGCTTATCGTATCCGATGTATCTCTCCGCATCGTCGATCATACTGAAATGTTTGCTTAAAAACATGGGGCTGTTGCTGGAAGCCCATCTATGCATCTCCGGGAGCGCCATGAAATCATCGTACTGCTTCCGGATCTCTTTGGGCGCATTCTTGATATCCCCGCGGAACGCCGACATCGGCAGCTTGACATCCTCGATGGTTGTGTATTCCACCGTGGTTTCGCCCTTTCCGTCATCGCTCTTTTCGGTCTTTATGTTAAACACTCCCCCGCCTCCTGCTGCATAAGCACCTAAACTTCCGAGCAGCAACACTGCGCATGCGGCAAATACCAAAAATCTTCTTCGCCTGCGCGGATTCGCCTTCTTTGCTTTGTCTCCGGCAACCACTTCCAGGGAGTCTGACAACGCTGCCTCCTCAAAAGGATTCGATTCCAAAAGCATCTCGTCATCGATATTGTTCAATGCATCCAACAATTGTTCGTTTTTCATACGGTAAAACCCTCCTTTTCCAAATACTCCCGTAGTTTCTTCCGCGTGCGGAACAAAACGGTCTTCGCGTTACCTTCGCTCATACCGCATTTTCCGGCAATATCCTTAAGCGGACAAAACCAGTAATATCTCCCCAAAAACAACTTTCGGACTTCCGGTGTCTGGTCCTTAAGAAACGCCTGGATCGCTTCCGTGAGCAGTACCTCATCAAGGGCTTTCTCCGGGGATGTATCCCCCTCGAAAACCTCCGCAAGCTCTTCCAGCGAAACTGCGTATCCTCTTGCCGAACGCTTCTTTCGGGTGTTCGTCCGTAACCGGTCGATTGCCTTCTTACGCACAATCTTGCATAAAAATGCTCCGAGGTGCGAAGGCAAAGTTTCCGGCACGGCGTCCCACGCAGCCAGGTACGTATCGTTCACGCACTCTTCCGCGTCTTCCGAATCGTTTAGAATCTGCATCGCAACCCGCTGTAACATGCTTTGATACCGCGCGGCCGTCGCAGAAATCGCTGCCTCGTCGCGATTGCGATACAATTCTACAATCTCCGCATCCGTCATAGACGCCTCCTTTCTTTGCTTTTCACCTCATATGTCGACGAAAGCCGGCTGAAGGTTACAAATTTTACCGTATTAAATTCGCGGCCGTAAAAATATCAATGCGGCCGCGACCTTGTTTTTGTCATCCCTCAAACGTACCGAGGAAAATCGGAAGTCCGTTCGAATCCACGATGATATATACGAACGGGCGATTCAGGATAACCGACGGGGGCAAACTTCTATACTGAATGACGACATCTGTTGCTCCCGCCGTTTGGGTTCCCTTCTCATCCACGCTGATATACGTCTTATGCCCCACCTTGCCTACGTAAACGGAAAAATCCATAATCATCCGTGAAAGGTTCGCTTTTGTCTCGTCAAATGCATCCGTCACGCCAAGCTGTTGTAAAACATCATTGAGCTCGATGGAGTACTCCGCCTCATACTTCGGAATCCCGATGTTGATTTTCATGTATTTATAATTCTTGTCCCCGAGCAGCGAACGAATGCTCTCCGGTGACAGCGAAGCCAGAAGTTGATTGACACTCACCCCTTCCCTCGGAAGAAGCGCAATGTACGAATATTCCCCTCCTTTATATGGCTTGATAAAACCGGTTGCGAGTTCATTTTGCAAATACCCGTCGGGCATCTCGCCGAACATCATATCGACCTTTTCGGTGGTGCCGTCCGCCTTCGTAAAGGTGTAATCCTTTTTGGTTTTCTCTTCGTCGAATTCCTTGTCCCATTTTGCGTCCAGTGTGATGGCATTCATCAGAATTGCGGCGGTATTCGACGGCATACTGTCCATGATTTCATCAATCATATCCTTCGTCTTGGATTTTACCCAGGCATTGACGTCCTTCACGGTGGAATCATCCATCGGTGTTGCGAAAACCGCGGCCTTAAAATACTGCGCGCAGATGTTCAAATAGTCATTCGGCACAAGCGACTTCAACTTCTCATAAATCCAGACGGAATCAGCATTTGTGAATGTGGTTTCGCCCTTGTCACGGACCGCTTCAAGCTCCTGAAGCCAACCGGCCAGGTAGGCATTGCGCTCCTCCGCCGTCAGGCCAAGTAATTCATCCAGCTGCGCAAGGGTGTTACCGTCAGCTCCGTCAGAGAGCATGCTGAGTGCCACATAGATTGAAAACGGTGATATCATCCTCGTCTTTCCCTTAGGAAGCTGCGCGAACAGTTTGTATGCAAAGGTCTCGTACGCCGCTCGCATGGTATCGTCCATCTTTTTGGTCTTCGCCGGCTCTCCTGAGGAACCTGCCGTCAGTTCCTGTGATTTCTCAAACTCCAGCAAAATATCGGTCGGTGTGCTTGTGTTGTTTTTTGTTCCGGTGGTCTTCCTAAGCACTCCGGATTTCCAGACGCCGAAGCCAATCAAGGCAACGCAACACACAGCGCATACCGGAATCAGAATCCTCATTCTGACTGCGCGTTTTCTCTTTTTATCGTCTATGTACTGATCTCTTCGGTCAAAAAAATCTTTGATCATATGTTCACCGCATCCTTGCTGTCTGTATGTAATAAACCTCACCGTTTCTTTCGACGGTCCAAACCGAAGTTCTGTAATCCTCCGCGGAAAGCAGCGAAAAAGGCACGGCGATACCCTTTCCAAGGAGCTTCGAAATGGCTTCCTTGGCGGTCCACCGATCCGCAAGATACAGCATTTTCGCATCGGTATCAAGCTTCGCGTAACATTCATATTCGGTCTCGGAAAGAATCTTTTTTGCAACCTTGCTGCCTGTAAACCGCGACATACGCTCAACGTCGACGCCTGCATTTTCCGAAGAAACGACGCAGGCAATCAGCTCGCCGCTGTGGGAAATGCTGAAATGCGGACCGTCTTTAAGGTACGGTTTCCCTTCCTCCGTATAAAGAACAGGAAGCGCCTTTTCACTAACATCGTAGCCGCAGTCCGACAGAGCATAGCGAAGAATCCCGCCGCCGGCCAGCATTTCCTGACGCCGCCTGCCGTTTTTCGCCTTGGCATACTCCTCGGCCCGTTGCGCGTCCAAAAGCGCCGGGTCCGTATCGGAAAACCGTTTGATTGTCGTTAGATACAGCCGCATGGATACTCCTTGCAAAACCTTGATTACGCTTCCGCTTCCCTGCGGATAATTTCGATAAGATCTGGGTTAAATACACCGCTTCGAAGCATCGCAATCTCCTGCCGGTACGGGGAGAAAGCCCGCTCCTTCTCGCCTTCCTTCGGAACGTACGGAGTTTCCAAAATGATCGGCGTGTCCGCAAACTCGGTCATCTTCGTAATGGCGCAGAGCCGGTCAAAGCCGATGGTTCCGAAGCCGATGTTCTCATGGCGGTCCTTGTGGGCGCCCTGCTCGTTTTTCGAGTCATTTAAGTGAATGCACGCAATTTGATTGAGAGGAAAATAACGCTCCAGCTCCCGCAAAACCCCCTCAAAATCGTCCTTCACAGGATAGCCCGCATCATTTAAGTGGCAGGTATCAAGACACAGCCGAATCTTATTGTTATGCGCTACGCCGTCGTAGATGCGCGCGAGCTGCTCGAAACTCGTTCCGAGCTCGCTCCCCTTGCCGGCCATGGTCTCCAAGGCGATATGTGCCTTTGTGTCGGCGTCGAGGATTTGGTTGATTCCCTTGATGATGGACTGGATTCCGGCATCTTCCCCCTCGCCCACATGGGCGCCCGGGTGCAGAACCATGGTGTCGCTTCCCATCTCCGCGGTTCTGCGAAGTTCCTCCCGAAGAAACTCCACAGCGAAATCAAAGGCATCGGGCTTTACGGTATTCCCGAGATTGACAATGTAAGGCGCGTGAACCACAAACTTCGTAATGCCGTTTTCTGCCATCAATGCGGCAGCCTCCGGGATTCGCATCTCCGAAAGGTCCTTGCGGCGTGTATTTTGCGGTGCGCCGGTGTAAACCATAAAGGTTTCCGCCTTATAGGAAAGCGCCTCCTTCACGGACCCTAAGAATTGTTCTTTTCCACCCAAACCGACATGAGAACCAAGCATAGGATATCCTTTCTGCGGCATTTGCCGCTTACGTTTTCTGTTTATGCGCGCTGGCGAAACCGAACGATATACGCAGCCATCTCACCGCGCTCCCGCATGGGAATCTTCGAAACAACAGTCATCTCCGAAGGGATGGAAGCTTCCGTAATCTTCGGATCATGGGAAACCATCACAAGGGTTCCGCTCTCCCGAAGATGCTCCGGAAGACGACGGAAAAACCTGCGATACAGTATCTTCGTCTGCTCTGCATCGGCATCCCCGAAGGGCATATTTGTGATAATCTCGTCGAATCGGTGATCCTGGCGATAATCGAAGAAATCCCGGTGCACGAACCAGACGCGGTCGGAACGCACATTCCCCCGCGCCTTCTCAATGGCAGGACCGAAGGTGTCCACACCGAAGGCGGAGCGAATTCGACCGGCCTTCATGCGCTCGGCAATCATGGTTCCGGCGCCGCAAAACGGGTCCAGAACCTGAGCGTCGGGCACAAGATACGGTTTCGCGGCGGCGATTACGGCAGCGGCGTCCGTAGGATGGATGCTTCTTGCAACAGTTTCCCGGCGGTAAGCAAACCGGTTGTCCGAAACTCCGGCAAATACAACCCCCAACCGATACGTATCATCTCCGGATTCCGAGATGCGGAACGTCACTTCGTAATCCCCGGGGACATTCACAAGCTTTCCACCGGAAAGCCGGTCGGTTTCCGGGCAGATGCGCTTTAGGAAGCGGTCTTTTACTGCCGCATCGCGGCATCGAAGATCAACCCGGTATGCGATGGCGCCGGTTCCGCTTAATCGGCTGGCAAGATACGCTCCCACGGTCTCTCCGGAAAGTACCTTCGCTGCCTCGTAAGGGTCCGACGGCACCGTGAGCGCTTCCGGCACACGGAACACAGCCTCGCGCCAGATTCGGTTTTGCAAAATCTCGGTAAGTTTCGTCGTACGCACCACAACGCCGCCGTTGACAACCTTTTTTCTGACAACGCCGATTGCCTGAGCAAACATCTCGCAATAACAGGGGTTGACCACGAAAAGCACGGTGTTGTCCGCGTCATACCCGGTGAAACGGTGCTTGCCGGCAGTTTCTCCGAGAAGCTTCCGAAGCGCAGCGACCTCCTCGTTTACATGTTTTCGGTTTTCTTCATTGACTTCTGTCTGTAAAAGGCCTGAAAGCGTCTCCGAGAAAAACTCGCGACACTTCGTGATATCGCAATTCTCAAGCGCTTCAAGGTAGGTGCTTCGAACAAAACGCGTATTTTCCGATTGGTATGCCCTGACAAGAAGCTCGGTCGACTCCTCGCTGTCATCCTTTAAGAGTGACAAAAGTTTAGCGGCATTCTTCCGAACCTTCGGTTCCTCCGAAGAAAGATAGTGTCTTGCATATAAAAGAAGAGCCTCCCGTACTTCCGAAGAGACCGCAGTCCCTTCGTTTGTGCGCAGAAGCCCGCATGCGGCGGCGAGGCTCTCACGAACCTCGCGCCCGATTTTTAAGTTTTCCAAATAGTTTTCCATAACTGCTCCCGACGTTGCTGTCTATCCTTTGCCTGGGCATTCCCGGGTATCTTCCTGCCCGGAAACCTTATACTATCGTCCTTCCCGAAGCTTTCTTGCAGCTTCGTCCGCAAAAGCTTTCATGTCCGCCTTCTGCTTCTCAAGCTTTTCGAAAAACTCCGGCCCCGGAGGTCCTCCCTGGGGCTTGTCGTCCTGATGAATCGAAATGAGCTCATAGGGCTCGCGGTTTTTCACCATGGAGATGTAATCCTCGATGGTACGGATGCGTTTTTGCGTCAGCATACCGCCGCCCACATTGGGTATTCCGTGGACGTCCGACCCTGCCGTCAGGGGCTTGTCGAACTGCTTCGCATACCAGATGGCACGCTCGTTCATGATGCGGGACTGCGAAGAATTGATTCCCTCCACGGCGTCCGTGTACATGGGATACAGCCCGAAGCCGCGCAGATAGTTTCTCTCGCGGAAAGGATGCGCCTGCACCATATAACCACCGTCTCCGTGGACATGCTCATACTCTTCCCACGGCGTCCATACGCGAAGGTCGGGATTCTTCCGAATCCAATCCTTATCGAGCCCGTAGATTAAGAACTCCGATCCCTGGTAGTTATCTTCGAATCCGAACAAAACCGTCAGTCCGATTTCATCTCCCCGGGCTTTCGCATGTTCGTAGCCGGAGCAGAACTGATCTACATATTCCTCCCATGGAAGACTCCGCTCAGGCCGTGTGTTGCCGCGGAAGAAATGGTCCGTCACGATAATCGTATCATACCCTTCGAACAATCTTGCCTCGGCCTGCTCTGCGCCGGTTGCCCAGCCGCATTTGCTTCCCTCTGCGGTGTGAAGATGCGTTTCAATCTTGTATTGCGTCATAAGACTCCTTTTGGCACTCCTCGAAATTACATCTCGTATCCCGTGAGGAATGCCTTGATATTGAGTTCAATGGTCTTCGGCGGCACCGTGTGCTCAATCACCGAAAGCCATGCCTCCTTCGGAAAATCCATATGCTTTGCTGCCATGCCGAGCACGATGGTGTTGAAGGCTCTGGCGTTGCCGAGCTTCTTCGCCTCGCTCATGGCATCAATCTTGAGGACCTTGTACTTCTTCTCAAGGTTCTCTAGGATATTCTCCGGATATTCTGCAGCGCCGATGACAACGGGCATCGGATCGATGCGCTGGTCGTTGGCAATAAGAACGCCGTCTTTCTTCAGAAAATGCGCATAGCGCAGTGCCTCGAGCTTCTCGAAGGCAATCAAAACATCAGCGCAACCCTCTTCCACGATGGGCTCCGCAACGCTCTCGCCGTAACGTACAAACGTAACAACACTTCCGCCTCGCTGTGCCATACCGTGTACTTCCGAAAGCTTTACGTCATATCCCGCCTCACGGGCGATACCGCCGAGGATACGGGACGTAAGCAAGGTTCCCTGACCGCCGACACCGACGATCATAATATTCTTCGTTTCCATCCTTACACCTCGACTTTCTCAATGGCACCGAACGGGCAGAGCTGAGCGCACAGTCCGCAACCGTTGCACATCGTATCGTTGATGACGACCTTGCCGCCCTCGCCTCTGGTCATCGCGGGGCAACCCGGCTTCATGCAGGAACCGCAGGCGCGGCAGGCATCGGCATTTACCTTGTATTGGGTCGTAATCTTGGCCTTGTTAAGGAGTGCGCACGGAGCCTTCACGATAATGACGGAGAGCTCGTCCTTCGCAACCTCCTCCTTGATGGCAGCCATGAGGGCCTTTACGTCAAATGCACTGACCGTGCGGACGTTCGGAACGCCCATGCCCTGGCAGAGCTTCGTTACGTCAATGGCGTTCACGATATCGCCCTTAAGGGTCTTACCGGTTCCGGCGTGGTCCTGATGGCCGGTCATACCGGTGGTGCTGTTGTCCAAGATAAGAACCGTACCGGTCGCCTGATTGTAAACCATATTCATAAGGGAGTTGACGCCGGTGTGCATGAAGGTCGAATCACCAATCGTCGCAACCCAGTTCTTCACATAATCCTTGCCGCGGGCCTTCTCCATGCCGTGCAGGGTGCTGATGCTCGAGCCCATGCAAACGGTGGTGTCAACGACGGAAAGCGGAGCGACGGCGCCTAAGGTGTAGCATCCGATGTCACCTGCAGCATGAAGGCCGAGCCGCTGAATTGCATAGAACGTCGAGCGGTGCGGGCATCCGGGGCAGAGAATCGGAGGTCTCTGGGGAGCAACCGCAGGCTGCTCAAGCTCAAGGGTCTGTCCGAGAAGCTTCTCGCGAAGCATATTTGCGCTGTACTCGCCCTGAACGGTGAGAAGCTCCTTGCCCTTGCAGGCAATGCCCCAGGATTTCACCTGCTCCTCGATAATCGGATCAAGTTCCTCAACGATGTAGAGAGTATCAACCTTCTTGGCAAAGTCGAGAATCAACTGCTTCGGAAGCGGGTTTACCAGACCGAGCTTAAGAACCGACGCATCAGGCATAGCCTCGCGAACATATTGATACGGAATGCCGGAGGTGATGACACCGACCTTCGTGTCACGCATCTCAACGCGGTTGATCGGGAAGGTACTTGCATCGGCAGCCATCCGCTTCTCGCGGTCTTCCACATGAAGATGACGCGCCTTCGCATTGCCGGGCATCATGACATTCTTCTTAAAATCCTTCACGTAGGGCTTGAGCTCTACGTTGTTGCGCTCCTCCAGGTTAACAAAGCCTTGGGAATGGGAAAGTCTTGTGGTGGTGCGAAGCATAACGGGGGTGTCGTACTTCTCGCTCAAATCGTAAGCGAATTTGACGAAGTCCTTCGCCTCGCCGCTGTCCGAAGGCTCAATCACCGGAACCTTGGAAGCTCTGGCAACCGCGCGGCTGTCCTGCTCGTTCTGGCTCGAGTAAAGCCCCGGGTCATCCGCAGCCACAAGCACAAGGCCGCCGTTTACACCGATATAGGATACCGTGTAGAGCGGGTCCGAAGCGACGTTTACGCCCACATGCTTCATGGAAGCAAGAGCTCTTGCGCCGGCCATGGAAGCACCGATGGCAACTTCCATCGCAACCTTCTCATTGGGAGACCACTCTGCATAGATCTCATCGTATTTGACGATCGATTCACTGATTTCGGTACTCGGAGTTCCCGGGTACGCTGCACTCACGGTAACACCGGCTTCCCATGCGCCCCGCGCAATGGCCTCGTTACCGAGCATGATTTTCTTCTCTGCCATGTTTCATCCGCCTTTATTTTGTAGTCCATACCGTCCTGCCCTTCGCGGTCAGGAACGCTGTTGCCGTCCCGTCTTCTGCAGGCGCGGCATCCATCCATAAATAATATGCCATTTTCCGGTTCTTGTCAATGTAAACTCCCCAAAATTCATTTGACGAAACCCGCCTTACATGGTACATTTAGGAAAGCTAAGAAAGAATTGCCGTTACGGCACATGTTTGGGAGGTTTTGCTCATGAAACTCTGGGGAGGACGCTTTACCAAAGAGGAAAACGCACTCGTTAACGAGTTTAACGCTTCTCTTCGCTTCGACCGCCGGTTCTATCGTCAGGACATCCGCGGAAGCATTGCCCATGCCACCATGCTCGGCGCGCAGGGAATCATCACGAAGGAAGAAAGCAATACAATCTGCGACGGTCTTCGCGGCATATTAGCCGATCTCGACCGCGGTACACTGGCGTTCGACGAGGAAGCAGAGGATATCCACAGCTTCGTTGAGGCTACCCTTACCGAGCGCATCGGCGATGCCGGCAAGAAGCTGCACACCGGCCGATCGAGAAACGACCAGGTGGCTTTGGACATGCGCCTCTATGTCCGGGATGAGTTGGACGAGACAAAGGCCCGCATCGTCTCCCTTCTTACGGTCATCCATCGCTTAATGAAGGAAAATATCGACACGATTATGCCGGGCTTTACGCACCTGCAGAAGGCGCAACCCCTCACGTTAGCGCACCACTTGGGCGCCTACATGGAGATGTTTAAGCGCGATTACAACCGCTTAACGGATATCCGCAAGCGCATGAACTACTGCCCGCTTGGCTCCGGCGCATTGGCGGGAACCACCTACGAGCTTGACCGTACGTTGGTGGCGAAGCTTCTCGGTTTCGACGGCCCCACAGCCAACAGCATGGACTCCGTCTCCGACCGCGACTATGTGATTGAATATCTGGACGCCTGCGCGCTTATTATGATGCACTTAAGCCGCTTCTGCGAGGAATACATTCTCTGGAACACCGATGAATACCGTTTCATTTCCGTGGACGACGCTTACTCCACCGGCAGTTCCATTATGCCCCAGAAGAAAAATCCGGATATCGCGGAGCTCATCCGCGGCAAGACCGGTCGTGTGTACGGCGCTCTCACCTCGATGCTTACGACGATGAAGGGCCTTCCCCTTGCATACAACAAGGATATGCAGGAGGACAAGGAGCTCACCTTCGACGCAATCGATACCGTGAAGGGCTGCCTCACCCTGTTTGCCGACATGCTTGCTACCACCCGGTTCCGCAAGGACATCATGGAGAAAAGCGCTGCCGGCGGCTTCACCAACGCTACCGACGCAGCGGACTATCTGGTTAAGCACGGCGTTCCCTTCCGGGATGCCCACGGCATTATCGGCGCGCTTGTGCTGGCCTGCGAAAAGCGCGGCTGTGCTCTCGACACGCTTCCTCTTGAGGAATACAAGGCCATCTGCCCTGCCTTCGAGAAGGACATCTACGAGGCCATCTCCCTTGCGACTTGCGTTTCCAAGAGAAACACGAAGGGTGCACCGGGACCGTCCGCAATGCAGGCGGAAATCAACGACGACGAACTGTTCTTAAAGGCCATCGGCGCGAATGTAAGATACTAAAAAGCAATTTCGGTTGAATTTGCCGTCAAAAAAAGCTCCCCGCAAAGGGAGCTTTTTCGTTTTACAAAAACAGGCAGGCATCGCCGAAGCTGAAGAAACGATACCGTTCCTTTACCGCCTCTTCGTAGGCGTGCATCACGCGCTCTTTCCCGGCAAATGCGGACACCAGCATGATGAGCGTCGACTCCGGAAGGTGGAAGTTCGTGATCAGGCCATCCATGCATTTGAAGCGGTAGCCCGGATAGATGAAGATGCTCGTGTCGCCTTCGCAGGCCGCGACGGTTCCGTCCTCCGCAGCAACCGTCTCAATGGTCCGGCAGCTCGTGGTTCCGACGCAGATGACGCGGTGACCGGTGCGATGGGCCTCGTTGATGAGATCCGCGTCCTTTTGCAGGATACGGTACGTCTCGGTGTGCATCTTGTGGTCGAGAATATTCTCCTCCTTCACGGGCCGGAAAGTTCCGAGGCCCACATGGAGCGTCACATGAGCAATGCTTACGCCCTTAGCGGCAATCTCCGCAAGAAGTTCCTTCGTAAAATGCAACCCTGCCGTAGGTGCTGCCGCCGACCCTTCATACTTTGCGTACACGGTCTGGTAGCGGTTCTTGTCCTGGAGTTTGTGGGTGATATACGGCGGAAGCGGCATCTGCCCGAGCTTATCGAGAATCTCCTCAAAGATTCCGTCGAAATCAAACCTCACGATCCGGTTACCGTCGTCCTTCACTTCGGTCACGATTGCCAAAAGCATCCCTTCCCCGAAGGAAATGCGGTCGCCCACCTGAGCTCTTTTGCCGGGCTTGGCGAGTGTTTCCCACGTGCGATCACCGAGTCTTTTAAGAAGCAACAGCTCCATATGTGCCCGGGGCTGTGCTGCCTGCGCCTTTTCGTTGCGCCCGCCGGCAACCTCTCTGGGAAGCCGCTCCCCGAGAAGTCTTGCGGGAATGACTTTCGTATCATTAATCACAAGGCAATCGCCGGGCTCAAGGTATTTCACAACCTCGGAAAATACCGTGTGCGTCAGCTCTCCGGTCTCTTTGTTCATCACCAAAAGCCTTGAGGAGGACCGGTCCGCAAGCGGATCCTGCGCAATCAGTTCCTTCGGCAAATCATAGTAAAAATCACTGGTCTTTAACATCATTCACTCTTTTTGTACAAATTACTGTACACCGTACTCCGCATAGTAAGCGTTAATCTTCTCCATCATCGCATCGTCGATAACAACCTTGCCTCCGACTTCGCGGTTGTAGAGATGTTCCACAACTTCCTTCATGGAAACAATGGCTGCCGTGGGCATGCCGTACTCCTCGCGGATTTCATCAAGCGCGCTCTGGGTGCCCTTGCCTCGCTCGCAGCGGTTCAAGGAAACCATCAATCCCACCAGCTTCGTATCGGCAGCGGCACGGACAATCGGGATGGTCTCGTCCATGGATTTGCCGGAGGTGGTCACATCCTCGATCATGACAACGCGGTCACCGTCCTTCAGTTTGCTTCCGAGCAGGATGCCCACATCGCCGTGGTCCTTGATTTCCTTTCGGTTCGAGCAGTACCGGATCTCCTTGCCATACAGTTTTGCATAGGCAACCGACGTCACAACCGCCAGCGGAATTCCCTTGTATGACGGTCCGAACAAAACGTCAAAGTCATCGCCGTAGGTGTCGTGAATCGCCTTCGCGTAGTACTCGCCGAGCTTCATGAGCTGCGTTCCCGTAACGTAGGCGCCGGCGTTCATAAAGAACGGGGATTTGCGGCCGCTCTTCAGTGTAAAATCACCGAATTTCAGCACTTCGCAGTCCACCATGAACTCGATAAATTCCTTCTTGTAACTTTCCATATCTATACCTCCTGTGCGGTTCCCCGCTTATCTTACACAGCCGATCAATTCCTCGATATCCTCCACATGATTGCGTTTCATATACGCTTCAATTCCCGCAACAATCGATTCCGTGATGTAGGGATTGTGGAAATTCGCGGTTCCCACACTCACAGCGGTTGCCCCGGCCATCAGAAACTCAATCGCATCCTCAGCGCAGGCGATTCCGCCCATACCGAGAATCGGAATCTGCACTTTCTGCGCCACCTGATACACCATGCGAACCGCCACAGGCTTGATTGCCGGACCGGAAAGTCCGCCGGTTTTGTTGGCAAGGGCAAAAGTTCTGCGGTTTATATCAATCTTCATGCCCGTGATGGTATTGATAAGGCTCACCGCATCCGCGCCGCCGTTTTGTGCAGCCAGAGCCATCTCGGTAATATCGGTAACGTTGGGGCTCAATTTCATGATCACAGGCTGCTTTGCAACCCGCTTTACGGCTCTCGTAATCTCCTCAATCTTGGAAGCATTGGTTCCGAAAGCGATACCGCCTTCCTTTACGTTCGGACAGCTTATGTTGATCTCCAGAAGGTCCGCACAGGAATCCGCCAGTCGTTCGACAGCCTTCACGTACTCCTCCTCGGAGTGCCCGCACACGTTTACGACAATCTTTGTGTCAAACTGCTGAAGGAACGGCAAGTCCCGTTGCAGAAAAACATCCAGCCCCGGATTCTGCAGGCCGATGGCGTTAAGCATGCCGCCCGTAGTCTCCGCAACGCGCGGCGTCGGATTGCCTTCCCATGGCGTTATGGCAACACCCTTGGTCACCACGCCGCCGAGCTTATTCAAATCGACAAATTCACTGTATTCCATGCCGGATCCGAAGGTTCCCGATGCAGTGAGCACCGGATTCTTCAGGTTTACGCCGGCGAAATTAACGCTCATATTCATAGCTTCATCCTCCTGCTGCAGAGTTCTCGCCCTGCGTATAGATTTTTACAAGCAGAGGTCCTTTACGGCAAATACCGGTCCCTCGGTACAGATTCTCTTATTCTTCACATGGGAATGGGCATCCACCTCGCGGCTCTTTACGATGCAGCCGAGGCACGCGCCGACGCCGCAGGCCATGCGCTCCTCCAGGGAAATGTATGCGGGAATATCCTTTTCTTCCGCAAGTTTCGCGATTCCCCGAAGCATGGGCATCGGACCGCAGGCAGCAAGCACTGCACGGGATGCCGCATCTCCGTCAAGAAGGCCTTCCGCCGCAATGGCGTCTATAACCGTTCCGTGGGTTCCGACGCTGCCGTCATCCGTTGCGATGTGGCACTTGGCATACTTCGAAAGGTCCTCTAAAAGGAACAACTCGTTGTTGCGGTAGCCTAAAACCGCATGCACTTCGTATCCGGCCTTCGACCATTCCTTCGCAAGTAAAAGCATGGGCGGAATTCCGATACCGCCGCCGATCACGATGCGCAAAGGCTTCTCTTCACCTTCCTTAACACTCTCATATCCGGTTCCGATGGGCCCCAGAATCTTCGCGGTTGCACCGGCCGGTTTCTTCGACAGTTCGTCCGTACCGAAGCCGACGACGCGGTAGACAAGACGAATCGTGCCCTCCGCAACGTCCGTATCACAGATACTGATGGGACGCGGAAGAAGGTGTGCCCCGTCGTCGCTGTAGACGCACACAAACTGTCCGGGAAGGGATGCTTTCGCAATTTCCTCCGCCGAAAGTACCGTTTGAAAGATGCCTTCCGCAAGCTTCTTCGTGCTTACGATAACTGCATTCTGGTATCGATTCATACATGCCTCCGTACACTTCCGGGCTGTTGTTTTACCTCCCGGGTCGATTCATTCTATCATAGCGCGGCGCCTTGCGCAAGCATAAATAACTGTTGCCATTTAGGCAAAGATGAAGTATACTGATTTTGTATGTGCGTATACCGTTTATGTATTATTATGAACCGCATTGTGCGGTTACGAAAACGACGCGTATGTGGGGCGTCGAGAACTTTACGATGAGGTGTTATATGGCAGAGTTGTTAAGCATGGGTGTGGATATCGGTTCCACCACTGTCAAAATTGCGATTCGTGATGACAACGGGGAAGTCCTCTTCGCCGATTACGAGCGGCATTTTGCGAATATCCAGCAGACGTTGGCACTTTTGATCGGCCGCGCCATGGAGAAGCTCGGCGACCGCGAGGTTTGTCCGATGATTACCGGCTCCGGCGGTCTCACCATTTCGAAGCATCTGGACGTTCCCTTCATTCAGGAGGTAGTCGCGGTTTCCAATGCCCTGGAATACTACTCCCCGAAGACCGACGTCGCCATTGAGCTCGGCGGCGAGGACGCGAAGATCATCTACTTCACCAACGGCATTGACCAGCGCATGAACGGTATCTGCGCAGGCGGTACCGGCTCCTTCATCGACCAGATGGCAAGTCTCTTAAAGACCGATGCCTCCGGCCTGAACGAGTACGCAAAATCTTATCAGGCAATCTATCCCATCGCCGCTCGCTGCGGTGTATTTGCCAAGACGGACATTCAGCCCCTGATCAACGAAGGTGCGACGAAGCCCGACCTTGCGGCTTCCATCTTCCAGGCTGTCGTCAACCAGACCATCAGCGGTCTCGCCTGCGGCAAGCCCATCCGCGGCAACGTGGCATTCTTAGGCGGCCCACTCCATTTCCTGACGGAGCTTCGCGCTGCATTTATCCGCACTTTGAAACTGACCGACGAACAGGTCTATGCGCCGGACCATTCACATCTTTTTGCAGCCATCGGCTCGGCCATGTCCTCGGAGAAGGACAATCCGGTTCTTTTGTCCTCCCTTCACGATCGTCTTGCGCACGGTATCGCAATGGCCTTTGAGGTCAACCGTATGGAGCCGCTCTTCTCCTCGAAGGAGGAGTATGATGCTTTCGTTGAGCGCCACAGCAGACATACCGTCGGCAAGGGTGACCTCGCAAGCTACGAAGGCGACTGCTTCTTAGGTATCGACGCCGGCTCCACCACCACGAAGCTTGCCCTTGTGGGTGAGGATGGTTCTCTTCTGTATTCCTTCTACAGCAACAATAACGGAAGCCTCTTAAAGACCACAATCAAGGCTCTTAAAGAGGTTTATTCGCTGTTGCCGGACAGCGCGCGCATCGTTCGCACCTGCTCCACCGGCTACGGCGAGCTTTTGGTCAAGGCTGCTCTCATGCTTGACGAGGGCGAGGTTGAGACGGTTGCCCACTACCATGCGGCGGCATTTTTCAACCCCGACGTCGACTGCATTCTCGATATCGGCGGCCAGGACATGAAATGCATCCAAATCAAGAACGGTACTGTCGACAAGGTGCAGCTCAACGAAGCCTGCTCCTCGGGCTGCGGCTCCTTCATCGAGACTTTTGCAAAGAGCCTCGATTATGAGGTCGCCGACTTTGCGAAGATTGCTCTTTTTGCGGAAAATCCCATCGACCTCGGTTCCCGTTGTACCGTCTTTATGAACAGTAAAGTAAAGCAGGCGCAGAAGGAAGGCGCTACCGTTGCGGATATCTCCGCAGGTCTTGCGTACTCCGTCATCAAGAACGCCCTTTACAAGGTTATCAAGGTGACCTCCGCCAAGGAGCTCGGTTCCAAAATCGTAGTTCAGGGCGGCACCTTCTATAACGATGCAGTTCTTCGAAGCCTCGAGCGCATCGCCGACTGCGAGGTCATCCGTCCCGATATCGCCGGTATCATGGGCGCCTTCGGTGCGGCTCTCATTGCACGCGACCACTATGAAGGCACTGCGACTTCCATGATCTCCCGTGAGGAACTGGGCGAGCTTCGCTTTGAGACTTCCATGGCGCGCTGCAAGGGCTGTACCAACGCCTGCCTTCTCACCATCAACCGCTTCTCCGGCGGCCGTCAGTTCATCTCCGGCAACCGTTGCGAGCGCGGTATCGGCAAGGAAAAGAACAAAGATCACATTCCGAACCTCTTCGAATACAAGTTAAAGCGCACCTTTGACTATGAGCCTCTCCCCGTGACGCAGGCTCCGCGCGGCATCGTCGGAATTCCGCGCGTTCTCAACATGTATGAAAACTATCCTTTCTGGTTTACGTTCTTCACAAAACTCGGTTACCGCGTCATCGTATCGCCGGCTTCGAACCGCCGAATCTACGAGCTCGGTATCGAGTCCATCCCCAGCGAGTCCGAATGCTATCCCGCAAAGCTTGCACACGGTCACATCAGCTGGCTCATCAACCAGAAAGTACCGTATATCTTCTACCCCTGCATTCCTTACGAGCATAAGGAAGACCAGGGTGCGGGCAACCATTACAACTGCCCGATCGTCACCTCCTACGGTGAGAACATTAAGAACAATGTGGATGAATTAAAGACCACCGAAATTGTCTACGAGAATCCTTTCTTCTCCTTCGAGTCCGAGGCGATCATTACCGATGGGCTTGTGAAGCATTTTACGGCGAAAGGCATCTCCAAGCAGGAGGTTCGCGAAGCCGTACACGCTGCCTGGGCGGAAGCCATGGCGGTAAAGGAAGAGATTCGCAGAAAGGGTGAGGAAACTCTGGAATATCTGAAGGAAACCGGCAGAACGGGTATCGTTCTCGCAGGACGTCCTTACCATATCGACCCGGAGATTCACCACGGCATTCCGGATATGATCTGCTCCTACGGTGTCGCTGTCCTCACCGAGGACTCCGTGTCTCACCTTGGGTGCGTCGACCGCCCGATGATCGTCGTGGACCAGTGGATGTACCACACCAGACTCTACAATGCGGCTGCATTTGTCCGCACCCAGGAGAACCTGGAGCTCATCCAGCTCAACTCCTTCGGTTGCGGTCTCGACGCCGTCACCACGGACGGTGTGAGCGATATCTTAACGAGCGCCGGCAAGATTTATACGGTTCTCAAGATTGACGAAGTAAACAACCTGGGCGCTGCCCGCATCCGTGTGCGTTCGCTTCTCTCCGCAGTGCGCGAGCGCGCCAGAAAGCATGTGACGGCACCCGTTCACTCTTCCGCTCACAACCGCGTTATCTTCACCGAGGAGATGCGGAAGAATTATACGCTTCTTGCGCCCCAGATGTCGCCGATTCACTTCCGGCTGATTGAGCCTGCGCTCCGCGCCCACGGCTATAACATCGAGGTGCTGGACTCCCAGGACAACCGCGATGCCATCGATGTGGGTCTGCAGTACGTGAACAACGACGCCTGCTACCCGTCCCTGATTGTCGTCGGCCAGATTATGAGCGCCCTGCAGTCCGGCCGTTATGACACCAACCGTGTCGCAGTCATGATTTCTCAGACCGGCGGCGGCTGTCGTGCCACAAACTACATCGGATTCATCCGCCGCGCTTTGGCGAAGGCCGGTCTTTCCCATATCCCGGTCATCTCCATAAGCACCAGCGGCATTGAGAAAAATCCCGGTCTTGAGTACACGCCGAAGCTTATCATGAGCGCTTTGGAAGCCCTGATCTACGGTGATATCTTCATGCGGGTTCTCTACCGCACGAGACCCTACGAAAAGGTTCCGGGTTCCGCCAACGCCCTCTACGAAAAGTGGAATGCCGTTTGCGCCAAGGACGTTGAGAAGGGACATCTCCATAAGTTTAAGAAAAACTGTCGCGACATTATCCGCGATTTCGACAACCTTCCGCTCAAGGAGGACGTAGTAAAGCCCCGTGTGGGTGTGGTCGGCGAGATCCTCGTCAAATTCCTCCCCACGGCGAACAATCACCTCGTGGAATTGCTGGAATCCGAAGGTGCCGAGGCGGTCTGTCCCGATCTTCTTGACTTCTTCCTCTACTGCTGCTACGACTGCAACTTCAAGGCCGAGCATCTCGGGAAGAGCAAGAAAGAAGCCCGTTACAACAATCTGGCTATCCGCCTCATTGAATGGTTCCGGAAACCCGCCAAGAAAGCGTTCCGCGCAAGCAAGCGTTTCTCCGCTCCTTCCACAATCAAGGAACTTGCGGACAAGGCTGCTCCGATTGTTTCGGTGGGCAACATGACCGGCGAGGGTTGGTTCCTCACCGCAGAGATGCTTGAGCTCATCGAGGAAGGCGCACCGAACATCGTGTGCACGCAGCCTTTCGCCTGCCTCCCGAACCACATTGTGGGCAAGGGTGTCATCAAGGAGCTTCGTCTCCGCCATCCCGAGTCCAATATTGTCGCCGTGGATTACGATCCCGGTGCCAGCGAAGTCAACCAGTTAAATCGAATCAAGCTGATGCTCTCCACCGCGCAGAAACGTCTGCATGCGGCGGAAAACAAGGCTCAAAGCTAATTCGAAAGCGAGGAGAAACCGATGAAAACGTTTCGTGTATTGCTTCTGTTGCTTCTGACCGTACTTCTTCTGCCCGTTCGCGTTGCATCCGCGGATGAGCCCACTGCCGAAACCGTGACGGAGATTTACTCCGCCGAGGATATGCTTAAGATTCCGGCCAATCCTAACGGCAGCTACCGCCTGATGTGCGACCTCGACCTCTCGGGGATTGAGTGGCCGTCCTTTGCATTTTACGGGACCTTCGACGGAAACGGACACATGATCATCAATCTGAATTGTCCGAAGGTGTCTGAGGAGACCCGCGTTACCTACGATGGAAACCGCAAGACCTACGATACGCATTTTGCGGGTCTGTTCGCGATTCTCGACCATGCAACCGTAAAGAATGTGCGCCTGTTAGGCCTCTCTTTGTTTCACACTGTGGAGTGCGACTGCTTCTTGGGCGGTATCGCCGGATACGCCACCGACAGTACCATCGAAGGCTGTGAAATTACCGGAACCATCCGCCTTGACGTTAAGGGAAAGATGTTCGGTGTCGGCGGCATCATCGGCTACGGCAATGCCGTTATCCGAAACTGTCATGCGGATGTCACATTGGTTAACATCGACCTCGATGCCACGACCAGGGACGAGGAATTCTTGGGCGGTGTCTGTGCCGCCGGGTATCCCGACATCGAAGGATGTGAGATTAAACTTGCAGGTTTCCTCTCCGACCACGGTTTTGTTCACAGCGGCGGCCTTGTCGGAATGTACATCGTCTACCCGAAGAAATTCGATCGCAACGGCTTTATCAAAAACACCGTCCTGAACGGCTTCATTACGTTCTTTGAGGACAACACCAACCGTCGCGCATACTGTAAGGAAGATTGCGGCGAGGTTATGGACTGGGAGTTCCATACAAGCGGCAACAAATTCTCCTTCAAGCGCGACGAACGCAAGACCTATAATGTGAATCTTATGCCTCACGGCGACTGCAAGAATCCGGATATGTCGGAATCCACGGTTGCGCCCCAGTGCCAGACCCCGGGCTATACCCTGCACGTCTGTCACACCTGCGGTTACACCTACTCCGACAATTATGTTCTTCCGATTCACACATTATCGGAGACCTATGAAACACTGACGGCGTCCACCGTGGAAGCGGAAGGCCTCGGCGAATTCACCTGCACCGAGTGCGGTGCCAAGGTCCGCAAAGCGATTCCCGCTCTTACACCTACACCGATGCCTGCTCCAAAGCCCACCGCAACACCTACGGTTGCTCCTTCCTCCGACAAAACGGACAAGCAGAAGGACGACAGCAGTTCGGGCAGCATCCTTCCCTATCTTCTTCCGGTGATCATCGGTGTACCTTTGGGTGCCATCGCCGCCTTTGCGTACCGCGCTTACCGCAAAAAGCAGATTCGCAAAAAGCGTGCCGCACAGGCCCGCAGAAACCGCGCAAAGCAAAACCGCGAACAGTAATTGAAATCCTTTATACAAAAACAATGCAGGCTTGCGACTAGATGTCGGGCCTGCATTTTTCGTATGGTTTCGTTTCCATTCTTCGGCGGCTTACTGCAGCAATCCGTAATACCATCCGGTGACACCGTCGCGTTTTACGATGGTGCCGCGGGATGTTTCCAGAACCACGGACACCTCGTCGCCGTAGGTCACCTTCAACTGGTAGTCGGTGTAATCCTCGGTGTAGCAGCCGTCCGCGCGCTGGGAAAGGAACACCTTCGGAATCCAGAAATTCTGCTCCGTCTTCTCCTGCCGGCAATAACACATATCGCCGGAGATTTTCAAAATCTTTACGCGGTTGTCCGGCTCCTGAATCAGATGCCGCTCAAGTCCCGCGTTCTGGCTGTTCTGCGCAATCTTCTTCGGATAGTTGTCCACACTCACGAAGGAGAAATCTTCCGAGTTCAGATTCGGGATGATTAGGGCGTTTAACTGGCCGTCCCGAAGCATGGTCATGCCGCCGTCCACACAGATAATCTTCCGCGTCCGCTGAATAAGCGGATTCGCGTTTCGCTTCGATTCCGGATAGCGCTGCGTCGGCCAATGCCCCACTACCACATACCGGTCGAAGGAAAATCCCTTGCTTAAGAATGCATTGGCTCTCACCACGTCCGAAGGATTCATCTCCTCGAGGTCCCCGGGAAGAATCTGCGCATGCGCAAAGACGAAGTTCGGCGTCTCAATCACATGGGGAAGATCGGACATGAAAGCAAGCTCTTCCGCGTAGTAATCGCGAAGAGCGAGTTTGATGGGATGCATATTCATATCGGGATTTAACGCGATTCCGAGCTCCGTGCACATATCGCGCACCAGGGACGGATTCCGAAGGACATATTGCAGCAGCTCGCGGTTCCGGTCCGGCCGGAAGATCTCCCGGCACACCGGATCAAGATCGCCGGTGACGCAGAAGACACGCCTGCTGCGGCTTAATTCCATCACGTACCGAAGGGTCTGAAGACTCTGCGGTCCGCGCTCCACAAGATTCCCGAGAAGAATCAGATAATCCTCGTGGGTGTAAGACGCTTTCTGCAGCAGACGCTGCAGCGCATCGAAATTGCCGAAGATATCGCTGATGACAAGAATCCTTCGATTCTCGTCAAGGTTCGGCCGTAAGATTCGTATTGCCATATCACTTAATCCGTTTCGCAACGACGATCAGTCTTCCGTCGTCGTCATGCTGCATGTGGTAGCAGGTGGACAGCGTAATCAGTTCGTCACCCCATTCCGCCGTTGCGGGAATGGAATAGCGGGACATGCGCTTGACCTGCTTCACGTAATTGTCAAATTCTTTCTTTGTGAGAATTCCGCCGTAGATATGATACCGGAACTGTCCCGACGACGCCGGGTAAATTGCGGTAAGACACACGGAGATAATCTCATAGACACCCTCACTGACTGCGGTGTTGAAATAGATGTACTTGTGCTCGTTGTAGTAATCTTTCTTGAGGTACAGGGGAAGCGTTCCGAAGGCACTTCCGTCGTACATATTGTGGGCATAGATGATATAATTCTTGCTCTCCCCGAGGCGCGTCTTGCTGTCCATAAACGGGGTTCCGCGGGTCTCATAGCTGCCGCTGAAGTTGCGATACAAATAGTAATCGTACTCCTCCGGTGTAAACATGACGGGAAGCTGAACCTTCGTGTCCGGAATCTCGATGTAACCGAAGCAGTCCGGGTTCACCGACGTCAGATACCGGTACTGCTCCTTCCAGCGGTCGGAAACCTGCGTGCGGTAATTCTTCGTATTGGCAACAATGGTATACTCTCCTTCGTCGGGGAAGGTCACCGGCTTCTCCGGCTCCGTAACTTCCGTCAGGAAAGAATCATCGGCGATACCGCCCTGCATCATGTTGGTAATTTCTTCCTGAGACTTTGTGTAGCGATAACTCTTGTAGTAGTACCAGCCGATCTCCAGCACGCAGACCACAAGCACTGCGGAGGAAATCAGCAGAATCAAATTCATAATACCATCCGAGCTCTTGCGCGAAATCGTCTTTCTGCGGGCCGTCTCCTCGGACTCGAGAAGCACAGCCGCTCTCTTGGCATCGCGCTCGGCGAGCCGCGCCTTGCGGGCGTCCGCCTTTTCTTTTCTGCGCTCGGCAATGCGGTGCAGAATTCCCGTGGAAGTACTCATACAATCTCCCTCACCATATGGCGCGCACAAAGGGCCGAACACAACCGATTGGGCTCACCAACGTATTCAACACTCCTATCATACCACAGATAGTGTCGGATATCCATACTCATTTGCATTTTTCACGTAAAATTCATCCCCCGTACATAAATTTTGTGTAGTATTTTCCGTGGCCTTATGGTACAATACGGAAGGTGTATTTTCCACATCAAATGAAAGGAGTTTTTCATCGTATGATTTATTCTCAGGAAGTAGAAAACATGTGCACCGTAGCACAGGGCGTTCATCACGGCTGTGCTCCGATTCCGGAAGAAGCCAAGTGGATTCAGGCGAAGGAAGTTAAGGATATTTCCGGTTTCACTCACGGTGTCGGCTGGTGTGCTCCCCAGCAGGGCGCGTGCAAGCTCTCCCTCAACATCAAGGAAGGTATCATTCAGGAAGCTTTGGTTGAGACCATCGGCTGCTCCGGTATGACCCATTCCGCAGCTATGGCATCCGAGATTCTTCCCGGTCTTACCGTTTTGGAAGCTCTCAATACAGACCTTGTTTGTGACGCTATCAACACCGCTATGCGCGAGTTGTTCCTTCAGATCGTTTACGGTCGTTCCCAGAGTGCATTTTCCGAGGACGGTCTTCCGGTCGGCGCAGGTCTTGAGGACCTCGGCAAGGGTCTCCGCAGCCAGGTTGGTACAATGTACGGTACTCTGAAGAAGGGTCCCCGCTACCTCGAGATGGCTGAGGGCTATGTTACCGGTATCGCTCTTGATGCCGACAACCAGATCATCGGTTACAAGTTCGTTTCCCTCGGCAAGATGACCGATTTCATCAAGAAGGGTGACGATCCCAACACCGCATACGCTAAGGCTTGCGGTCAGTACGGTCGCGTTGCCGATGCGGTTAAGATCATCGACCCGAGAACCGACAAAGAGTTAGAGTTGAACTAGGAGGAAACGACAATGGCATTATTTGAATCGTATGAAAGAAGAATTGACAAGATCAATTCCGTTTTGAACAGCTATGGCATCTCCTCCATCGAAGAGGCGGAGAAGATCACCAAGGACGCCGGCCTGAACGTTTACGATCAGGTTAAGAAGATTCAGCCGATCTGCTTTGAGAACGCTTGCTGGGCTTACACCGTAGGCGCTGCCATCGCAATCAAGAAGAACTGCCGCAAGGCCGCTGACGCTGCTGCTGCAATCGGCGAGGGTCTTCAGGCTTTCTGTATCCCGGGCTCCGTTGCCGACACCCGCAAGGTTGGTCTCGGCCATGGTAACCTCGGCAAGATGCTCCTCGAGGAGGAGACGGACTGCTTCGCATTCCTCGCAGGTCACGAGTCCTTCGCTGCTGCTGAGGGTGCTATCGGTATCGCCGAGAAGGCAAACAAGGTTCGTAAGAAGCCTCTCCGCGTTATCCTCAACGGTCTCGGCAAGGATGCCGCTAAGATCATCAGCCGTATCAACGGTTTCACGCATGTAGAGACCGAGTACGATCCTTACACCAACACGGTTAAGGAAATCAGCCGCCACTCCTACTCCGACGGTCTTCGCGCTAAGGTTAACTGCTACGGCGCTGACTCCGTTCCGGAAGGCGTAGCAATCATGTGGAAGGAGAACGTAGACGTTTCCATCACCGGTAACTCCACGAACCCGACCCGTTTCCAGCATCCGGTTGCAGGCACCTACAAGAAGGAGCGCACTGAGGCCGGCAAGAAGTATTTCTCCGTAGCATCCGGCGGCGGTACCGGTCGTACCCTTCACCCGGATAACATGGCTGCAGGTCCTGCTTCCTACGGTTTCACCGATACTCTCGGCCGTATGCACAGCGACGCGCAGTTCGCAGGCTCCTCTTCCGTTCCGGCTCACGTTGAGATGATGGGTCTGATCGGTATGGGCAACAACCCGATGGTAGGCGCAACGGTTGCCGTTGCAGTTGCTATCGAGGAAGCTGCTACCGCAGGAAACTTCTAATTACATCCGTAAATTACAAGCAGCAAAAAACGCCTTCGGCACTCAGCCGAGGGCGTTTTCTTCGTACATAGCATTTTCAATTCTTTTTTTCAGTTCTTTTTCCGCCGAGCATTTTGATTCCCATAACAAGCGCGACCAATCCGGCCACAATCATTCCGAAGAACGTCATGAGACTCAGGGATGTGGAAATATGCGAGCTGCCTGCCTCCGGGTGTTGAAAAACAACCCACAGCATCACAAGCACGGCAATGAAAAACAATCCCGAGACTGCCAGCATCTTTCCGCCGGATTTCGGCTTAAGCGCAAATCGGAAACCGAATTGTGCGGCCAATACGGCTGCTGCCAGGGAACCCACCGCATAAACGGTCTTCCACCCATCTAACAACCTGATGTACCAGTGCGTTAGAATCGAGTAGCACGCCGCCGCAACAATCAGACACGCCAAAAAAACGATAAAGAATACCACTGATTTCTTTTTTTCACTCATTGTAAATCCCCCCATTACAATGCCCATAATTCACTTGCAAACGTTGTCTTTTGAAGGCAACGCCGCAATCACTTCTTGGTTACAATCTCCACAAAATACTTCGACTTGTAGATGCTCTCCGCAGGAACCACGCCGCGGACACTGCTCTCCGGATAGACGTTGGTGTCATGTCCGATGATGGTGCCGGGGTTAAGAACGGTGCTGCAGCCGACCTCAACGCGGGATCCGAGGAATGCGCCTACTTTCTTGCGGCCGGTCTCCACAAGCTCGCCATCGTTCTTGATTACAACAAGCTGCTTATCGGAGCGTACGTTCGAGGTGAGAGCCTGAGCGCCCATGTGCGCCTTGAAGCCGAGGATGGAATCGCCCACGTAATTGTAGTGCGGAACCTGAACCTTATCAAACAGAATGACATTCTTAAGCTCGGTGGAGTTTCCTACAACCGCGCCGTCACCCACAAGGACGTTGCCGCGGATAAATGCACCCGGACGTACCTCGGTGCCCTTTCCGATGATGCAGGGACCGGTGATGGAAGCCGTGGGATACACCTTGGCGTCCTTTGCAATCCAGACATCCTCTGCGGGATGGTCGTATTCGTCGAGGGAAAGGGTTGCGCCGATCTCAAGGATCGTATCATGAATCTTGTCAAGCGCCTCCCAAGGGTACGTGCAACCCTCAAGCATATCCTTTGCAAGAGTTGCATACGGTGCTTCATACAAAGCTTTAATCGTAATGTCCATAATAACCTCCGTTATCTTTCCTTTGTTTCGATATCTCAAAAACGCGCCGCAAGGAAACGTCTCACGGCGCGTTAATTTGACTATTCGGTAATCTTCTCCATGCCGCCCATGTAAGGACGCAGAGCCTCAGGGATGCGAATGGAACCGTCCGCCTGCAGATTGTTCTCAAGGAACGCAATCAGCATACGCGGAGGCGCAACCACGGTGTTGTTGAGGGTATGCGCAAAATACTTATTGCCGTTTTCGCCGGCAACACGAATCTTAAGGCGTCTCGCCTGAGCATCGCCCAAGTTCGAGCAACTTCCGACCTCAAAATACTTCTTCTGACGAGGGGACCATGCCTCAACGTCACAGCTCTTCACCTTGAGGTCTGCCAGGTCGCCCGAGCAGCACTCGAGGGTGCGAACCGGAATATCCAGGGTACGGAAGAAGTCAACGGTGTTCTTCCACAATCTGTCGTACCACATCATGCTGTCCTCGGGCTTGCAGACAACAATCATCTCCTGCTTCTCGAACTGATGAATACGGTACACGCCGCGCTCCTCAATGCCGTGAGCGCCCTTCTCCTTGCGGAAGCAAGGGGAATAGCTCGTAAGCGTATACGGAAGCTCAGCCTCCGGAATAATCTGGTCGATGAAACTGCCGATCATGGAATGCTCGCTGGTACCGATGAGGTAGAGATCCTCGCCCTCAATCTTGTACATCATACCTTCCATCTCGGCGAAGCTCATAACGCCCGTCACAACGTCGCTGCGGATCATGAACGGCGGCACATAATACGTAAAGCCGCGGTTGATCATAAAGTCGCGTGCGTAGGACAAAACAGCGCTGTGAAGACGTGCGATATTGCCCTTTAAGTAATAGAAACCGTTGCCGGCAACACGTCTTGCGGCATCGAGGTCGATACCGTGCAGACGCTCCATGATATCGGTGTGATACGGAATCTCAAAATCCGGAACAACGGGCTCACCGAAGCGTTCGTTCTCCACATTTTCCGAGTCATCCTTGCCGATGGGAACGGAAGGATCGATGATGTTCGGAATGACCATCATGCGCTTGCGAATCTCCTCCGCGTACTCCGTCTCCTTTGCCTCAAGCTCGGCAAGATGCGCACCGAAATCCGCAACCTGCTTCTTCAGCTCTTCAGCCTCTGCCTTCTGGCCCTTTGCCATAAGGCCGCCGATCTGCTTGCTGATGACGTTACGCTTGTTGCGAAGGTCATCGGCCTCCTGCTTGGCCGCACGGCTCTTGGCGTCGAGTTCAATCACCTCGTCCACAAGGGGAAGCTTCTGGTCCTGGAATTTGTTGCGAATGTTCTGCTTTACGATTTCCGGATTCTCCCGGACAAATCTGAGATCAAGCATGGTAATAGCCTTCTTTCCGGCGCATATGCGCCATATCATATCGTATTAATGAAGCGGCGTGGGTGTACCCTGCTGCACATTTTCGTACTTCTGCAAGAGTTCGTCGATATCCTCTCTTGTGTTGAGCACCTGGTTGAATGCGAAGGAGTATTTCTTGCCCTTCGACTCCATGTAGCGGTACGCAATCATGAAGGTTGTCTCATCGAAGTTCGTGAGATACTTTTCGTTGATCTTGCGAATCGCCTGGTCGATGGTCAGCGTAGACTCGTTGCAAACATCGGAAAATACAGTGTTAAACGCATCGTATACTATGCGCTCCTGCATTGCGAAGTCGGAGGAAATCTCCTGCTGCTGGAAGGCGTACAAGTAAACCTTCAGCCAGGGATTCATGGAAGCATACCACGCGTAAACGGTGTCGTACTTCTGGTTCATGTAGCAGATTTCACGAGCCCACCCGGAGGAGAGATATGACGCATCCACGATACGCTTGATCTCGCGGTCCGTGAGGTAGAGGTCGTATTTTTCGCTGAACTTCTTGACGATCTTGGTACGCTTCTTCTCCGCGGACGGAAGCCCGTAGGAGTTCGGTTTCTGGTTGTTGTAAATGCCGGAATAATTGATGGCATTGTTGTAAGCGTTCGACATGTTCCGCGCCTGATCCTGATAGGAAGCGGAATTCGTGCCGGCCATGGGCCTTGTGGTGTAGCCGGTGTAGTAAGCGCCGTTCTGGGCACCGTAGCCGGCAGGCCTCTTTGTGTAGTTGGTCGCCGGATTGTTCGACATGCCGACGCGGTAATTGTTGACATAGGAACCGTACGGTGAGGTTCCGCTGGCCGGGGAAGTCCCCTGCGGATTCGACTGGTACGGATTCACGTTGTTGTTCGGATTACCCATACGTTGATACCTGTTATTTTGATTGCTGCTGCCGTTCTTCTTGGACGCGGCGGAAAGTGCGTACACCAAAAGCGCAATGGGAAGAAGTCCCGTGCAAAGCAGGATAAAAATCGCAACGGCGGTGCCGCCGGACTTTTTGACCTGCTTCCCGAAGTTGGACTTTCCCAGTGACTTAAGCGCCCACGACAGGAACATAAAAAACACAATGATTGCGAAAATCGATGGCAAGTGATACCTCCACCCACAGTGGGGTTTGAAAAAACTTAAATTATTATACTATATTTCCCGCGCCTTCGCAACTGACCGCACGAAAATCCCGAAAAATCAGATTCCGATTTCCCCCTTGCACGCAGCGAGCTCGCGGTACGACAGTTTCCCGCCGAAGATATCCAGGGCGCTGCCCACCGTGTAATCCAGCTTTCCGCCGCTTACTTCGCGGAATCGTTCGATGGCTTTCATGCTGTGAATTCCGCCGGCGTACGTGACGGGATTGCCGTCATACTGCGAGAGCATGGCCACAAGGTCGGCCTCCATGCCGTTTCGCTTTCCCTCCGCATCCACGCCGTGAATCAAAAATTCCGCGCAGAAGGGCTCAAGCATGGCAAGAAGCTCCGGAGTCACCGCGAGATTCGTAAAATGCTGCCACCGGTCCGTGACTACCACATAGCCGTCCAGCTGCCGTCTGCAGCTTAAATCGATAACGATGCGGTCCTTACCGACGGTGTCCGAAAGCTTGAACAGCCGGTCCACGGAAAGCTCGCCGTCCTTGAACAGGTACGTGGTCACAATGACATGGGAAGCGCCGTTTTCCAGAAAGAAGGGCGCATTTTTCGCAGTGATGCCGCCGCCTATTTGCAGTCCGCCGGGATACGCGTGTAGCGCATCAAGTCCCTGCTTTAATGTCTGCTCATAAAACGGGCTGTCCTTTTTGTTGAGAAGAATCACATGTCCGCCGGTCAGTCCGTCCTCCTGATACATCGTCGCAAAATATGACGAGGGCTGTCCCGAAACATAGTTCTCCTCTGCTGTGTTACCTGCGTCCTTAAGGCTCCCCCCGACAATCTGCTTCACACTTCCGTTGTGAATGTCAATGCAAGGTCTGAATCTCATGGTTAATTTCTCCGTCTCTTCTCTTCTCTCATTCGCATTCTTATTTGTGGTACGGCTCCCCCGAGCGGATGCGAAACGCCCGGTAAATCTGCTCTGCCAGAATCACCCGCATCAACTGGTGCGGAAATGTCATGGCCGAGAAACTCAGTTTGTAATCGCTGGCGGCAAGAACCTCCGGGGCAAGCCCTAAGGACCCGCCGATTACGAACTGAATGTGGCTTACGCCCGAAACCGTAAGCTCGTCGAACTTTTCGGCAAATGCAACCGACGAAAGGCTCTTTCCCTCAATGGCCAGCGCAATGGTGTACGCGCCCTTGCTCATGGCGTGCAGCAGGCGTTCTCCTTCAACGGCAAGGATCTTCGCCTCCTCCGCCGGGGATGCACCGTCCGGCGTCTTCTCATCGGCGACTTCGACGATCTGTACATCCGCGTAGCGGCTCAGTCGCTTTTTGTACTCCGCGATTGCGTCCCGAAAGAACGCTTCCTTCACTTTGCCGACACATAAAATCGTAATCTTCATGCCGGTCACTCCCCGGTTTCGGTCCCGGCTTCATCAGCTTCGGGATCGGCCTTTCGAACCGCAACGCTGGCGATCCGGCGGTTCTCGCAGTTTACGATGCGGAAGATCCAGTCGCCGTAGCGAATCTCGCCTTCCTCCCCGTCGTCCGGAATATGCCCAAGCTTCGAAACCAAAATGCCGTTTAACGTCTCGAAGTTTTCCTCGTCCTCCTCGGAGAACTCGATGTCGATCAATTCCTTGAGTTCCTCCACGGGAATGCTTCCCTGGACAATCAGCTCATCGCCGGACTGGGTTGCTTCCTCACTCTCCTCGTCGAACTCGTCCAGAATATCGCCGACGATTTCTTCGAGGATATCCTCCATGGCAACGATGCCCGCGGTCTGTCCGTATTCGTCGATCACGATGGCCATATGAATCTTCTTCGACTGCATCTCACCGAACAACGCATCAATCGGCATGGTCTCCGGCACATTGAAAGGCTCCCGCGCGACCTTCGTAAGCGGCGCGTTCTTATCGCCCTCCAGGTACTCCAGGAACACATCCTTTAAGTACAGAATGCCGACGATGTTGTCGAGATTCTCCTCGTACAGCGGATATCTCGAAAAATTCGAGTGCAACATGCAGTGAAGCACGTGCTCGAGGGTATCTTCCGTGGAAAATGCCTCAATCTTCGTGCGGTTGGTCATGATATCCTTGGCCTGGGTCTCGGAAAATTCCATAATGTTGGAGATCATCTCCGCCTCATCTTCCTCAATCGCGCCCTGGTCCTTGTAATCGTTGACGAGGGACAGAATTTCCTCGTCGTAATCCTCTTCGTTTTTTCTGCCCCACCAACTTTTCAACAGTCCGGTGAGGCCGCGCTTTCCGGGTTCCCCCATTTTTATAATTCCGTTCCTTTCTCTGGTGCCGCCGACTTCCCGAGCGCCCTCGGGATATATCGCACCAGATCTCCTGCCGTAAGGCTTCTGCAGCCGAGATCCGATGCCGCCAGGTCTCCGGCGGTTCCGTGCAATGCCACAGCGGCATTCGCACACTCAGCGGGCGTTAGATTGTTTCGGCACGCTTCATTCGAAAGTGCCGCGAGGATTCCCGCTAACACATCCCCGCTTCCTGCAGTTCCCATGCCGTTATTTCCGGTCTCATTAAAGGCTAACGTTCCGTCTCCTGCAATCACAGTGGCCGCATCCTTCATCACCAAAACCACATCCGTAAGCGATGCCCACAAAAGACCGATCTTCACGCGGTCCTTTGCAATTTCCGACACAGGCATTCCGAGAAGTCTCGAAAGCTCCATCATGTGGGGCGTCACGATGCATCTCTTCGGAAGTATCTTCGCAAGCTCCCGGATTCGACCTTCTGCCGTGGTCTCCGTAAGCTCTGCGGAAAGCAGGTTGAGCGCGTCTGCATCGAGGATGCTGACAGCCTTATCATCCGGGGCTTTTTCGAAAAATGCATGCAGAAGTTGTTTCGCTTCCGTATCGGTTCCCAGGCCCGGCCCGATAAGCCTTACGCCGTACCCTAGCATCTCCTTATCGGGGTCCGCAAGGAACCGTTTTCGCTCGCAATATACGGTCTCCGGCGCTTCGGAAAGAAGAACCGCCAGCACCTCTTTAGGTGTCACGAGCTTGCAAAGCCCTGCGCCGCTACGGTAGCATGCCTTGGCGCACAAAACTGCAGCTCCCGGTCCGGTCTCGCTACCTGCAATCAAAATAATCTTCCCAAACGTCCCTTTGTGGCCCATGGGGTCTCTCTCCGGGAGTTTCTGTGGTCCAGATAGAATTCGGTAGCCATCCCCGGTAAAGGTATCCGCCGGGACACCGGCGTCCGCCACGATGCATCGGCCGACATGGATTCTTCCCGGATACAGGGAAAGTCCGGTTTTCTTCGCGGTAAAGGTGATAGTCATGTCCGCTTGAACAGCGGTGCCCAAAACCGTGCCGGTCTTTGCATCGATTCCGGAAGGTACGTCCACGGAGACAACAAACAAGTCGTTCCTGCGGGCTGCATTTAACGAGTTGATCACGTCCTTATAAATGCCCGTAACTTCGCGGTTTAAGCCGATTCCGAACATTCCGTCCAGGACGGTTTTGTAGTTTTCCCACACAATCTCCGGAGCTTCCGTGCATGCTGCGATATCAAAGATTTCCACGTCCATCCCGCGCTTTGCAAGATACTCCGCGGCCTGCTTTGCGTCCGCGCCGTTGTTGCCACGTCCGGCCAGCACAGCCACCGGGCTTTCACAGTGGGAAGCCACGAACTCCTCGAGATTCTTTGCAGCCTGCGCAATCAGTTCGCTTTCTTTGATTCCGCGCTCCGTCATCGCGATTCTCTCCGCCTCGCGAATCTGCTCCGGCGTAAAGCAACGGTCTTTCCAAAATGCCATGAACAAGACTCCTTTCGACGGCTTTCGACGGTCACAAAAACTCACACTGAATTATACCCGAAAGGTCGGTTTCTGTCAATGTAAAGCGGCTTGCATTTTCCGCGCAAACATAGTATAGTTAGTGCCATGATACTATCGGTTTCCCACATTTCGAAAGCGTTCGGCGAAGAGGCGGTTCTCTCCGATGTGTCCTTTCTTGTGAATGAACACGAGAAGGTGGCCCTCATCGGAAGAAACGGTGCCGGCAAATCCACCCTCTTCCGGATCATCATCGGCGAATTGGCCGCGGATGAGGGCCTCTGCACCCTCGCTAAGGACGCAACGTTAGGTTATCTCGCGCAACATCAGGATCTTGCGGGAGATTTATCGGTGTACGAAGAAGTCCGCGAAGTGAAGCGCCATATCTGGGATATGGAAGCCCGCATGCGGGACCTCGAGGAGGCCATGAAGCACGCGGAAGGAGACTCTCTCGCTGCCATGTACAAAGAGTACGGCTCGGTCTCCCACGCCTACGAGCAGGCCAACGGCTACTCCGCAAGCTCCGAAGTGATCGGCGTTCTGCGCGGCCTGGGCTTCTCAGAGGCTACCTGGGATAAGAAAACCTCGGTGCTCTCCGGCGGCCAGAAGACACGGGTTGCCCTAGCCAAGCTTCTCTTAGAGGAGCCCGACATTCTTCTTTTGGACGAGCCCACAAACCATTTGGATTTAAACAGTGTCGCGTGGCTTGAGACTTTCCTCTCCAACTACAAAGGCGCCGTGCTGATTGTCTCCCACGACCGTTATTTCTTGAACAAAATCGTCTCCAAAGTGGTGGAGATTGACAATAATAAAGCCATGGTTTTCCCGGGAAATT
This sequence comes from uncultured Lachnospiraceae bacterium, assembly GCA_902787715.1. Classification (GTDB taxonomy): domain Bacteria; phylum Bacillota; class Clostridia; order Lachnospirales; family Lachnospiraceae; genus ISDg. The sequence continues at coordinate 96,524 of CADAHQ010000001.1, read as the reverse complement.
ACGATGAATTTGCCGCAAAGAAAGCCATGGTTCGGGAAGCGCAGCGAAAAGCTTACGAGAAGCAGCAGGCGGAGATTCACCACCAAGAGGAAGTCATCGCCAAGCTTCGCTCCTTCAACCGCGAAAAGTCGATTCGCCGCGCCGAAAGCCGCGAAAAGGTCCTTGAGAAGATGGACCGTCTGGAGAAGCCCGCGGAGGAAGCCCGCGGCATGACGCTTACGCTCACGCCCCGCATGGAGAGCGGAAACGACGTCTTGATTCTTACCGATATCGCTAAGGCTTACAACGAGCAGAAGCTCTTCTCCCACATTGATCTTTTAATCAAAAAAGGCGAGAAGGTGGCTCTTCTCGGGGACAACGGTACCGGCAAAACGACGCTTCTTAAGATTGTCCGCGGCCTTGTAGAGCCCGACGCCGGCAGCGTCCGGTACGGCTCGAAGGTATGCGTCGGCTACTACGACCAGGAGCAGCAGAATTTCAACGAGGAGAATACCCTCTTCGGGGAGATTTCCGACGCCTATCCCGGCATGAGCAACACCGAGATTCGAAACACTCTCGCAGCCTTCTGCTTTACGGGCGACGATGTGATGAAGCGCATCTCCTCATTAAGCGGCGGGGAGCGCGGTCGTTTGTCTCTTGCAAAACTTATGCTCGGCGAAGCCAATCTGTTGCTTTTGGACGAGCCTACAAACCACCTGGATATCCTCGGCCGAGAGATTCTCGAAGACGCCATCCGCGCTTACACCGGCACGGTCTTCTACGTCTCTCACGACCGTTACTTCGTAAACCGCACGGCCACCCGCGTACTCGAGCTGACTCGAGAGAAGATACTCTCCTACGACGGCAATTACGATGATTATCTGAACTTCAAAGAGCGCAAGGAGGCCGTCGTCTTCGGCGAACCTTCCGCCAATTCATCCGCTTCCGCCAAATCCGTCCCCGATTCGGAAAGCAAGCTCGACTGGAAGGAGCAAAAGGAAGCCCAGGCCCAGAAGCGAAAGCTTCAAAACCGCATCACAGCTTTGGAGCAAACCATTGAGAAATGCGAGACCCGCATCTCGGAAATCGACGACCTCATGGCCTCTCCTGAAGTTTGCACCAATTCCCTTCGCCTTAACGAACTGGGCACGGAGCGCGAAGCTCTCGAGGAGGAACTACTCTCAGCTATGACCGAGTGGGAGGAATTGAGCGAATAAGCACGTTTCAGGAACGCAAAGCAAGCAAATACAAACACCCCCGGAACCGCATCGCGGCCCGGGGGCATTTTTTTCTTAAAGTCTTTTGTTATGCTCTCGCATTCTTTCTGCGGTACAAAACCACTCCCGACATCAGAAGTGCTGCAAGAACAAGGGACAGCAGAATTACCATCGGCAATGTGTCGCCGGTCTTCGGTGCCTGAACCTCAGCACTTGCTCCGGTATCGTTGGAAATCGCAACCTTCGTTGTCACCGAAGTATCGCCGATCAATACGGTAATCTCATGATTGCCGTCCTCGATTGTCTTAAAGAGCTCACTGCTTACCGTCAAGTCAATACTTCCCTTAACTGCCTTGAAGTATTTGCCGTCAACAGGCTTGCCGTCGAGAAGGATTCCGCCGAACATGCCGAACAGAATATCATCGTTGCGGCTGCGTGTCACATGGATATGGAAATCCTTCCCGCTCTTCACATCCCAGGACGTATCGCCGGTAACAGTGAAGAACACTTCCTCCCAACCGGCATAGAACTTGCAGTCATCCGTGATCGCTGCAGTGAGATCCGCCTTCTTCGTGCATGCTGCATCGGTGAACCATCCGATAAAGTCAAATCCCTTGCGCACCGGTTCAGCAACATTTTCCAACTTGCTGCCGTACTCTACCGTCTTCGCGCCGACCTCGGAACCTCCGTTGGAGTCAAATACCACCTGATACGAATTGAGCTTGCTGTCGTACTTCGCCGTATAGGTAGCATCACCCGCGACTGCGATTACCTCGTTGTCCCAACCTGCGAACGTATAGGTATACTGCTTCGTCGCCGCCTTGGCAGGCGTCTTTCCGTTATAAACCGGCTTAGCACCGAAGTCAAGCACTTCGCTCTGAAGTTCCGTGCCGTCCTCATCGACAAAACGGACCTTGTATGTATTCAGCTTGTCTGAGAATACAGCCTTGTAAGTTTCTTCTCCGGTTACCGCAACGACACTCTTGTCCCAGCCTGCAAAGATCCAGGTGTACTGTGCCGTCTTCGGACGTGCCGGTTCTTCCCCTGTGTACTGAGGAACAACGCCGTATTCCACCATACTGCTCTGAAGTTCCTTGCCATCTCCATCGACAAACCGGATTCTGTACGAATTCAGCTTTTTGTCGTACGTCGCCGTATAGGTAGCGTCACCCGCGACTTCGACTACCGCGTTATCCCACCCTGCGAAGGTGTACGTATACTGCTTTGTCGCTTCCTTGGCAGGTGTCTCTTTGTTATAAACCGGCTTAACACCGTATTCAACCATTTCGCTCTGAAGTACCGTTCCGTCTTCGTTCACAAACGTAATTGTGAACTTCTTCTTTCGGAAGTTCGCTACCAGCGTACGCTCATCCTGAAGCGAGAACTCATATGCCGCCTTATCGCTGACGACCTGAGTACCCTCCGTCCAATTCACAAACTCATATCCCTCGTTCGGAATTGCCTTCAGTTTTACCGTAGTACCGGCGCCCGGAGCGTAGCAACCGGCTCCCTCAACGGTTCCGGCCTCCTTGGACGATGCAGTTGCATTGATTGTGATACCCTTTGTAAGAGTGACCTCTTTTGCAACGTTTCCGTCTGCGTCAACAATTTGTACTCCATCATCCGAGATTTTTCCTCCCGCAGGTGTAGCTACCGCTATGCCATTGCCGAGTGTTATCTTGCCTTCCGCATCAATTGCGCAATTCAGGGCTGAAACAGACATTTCCGAACTGAGAATCATCGCTTCTCTATCCGTATCGATTCCGTTCCCGGAATGGCCTTTTATCGTAAGCTTACAACCATCATTTACTACCAAATCGTCACCAGTATGCAAACAATATTTCGATTCACTTTTTTCACCTGTCGTAGTAAGGTTCAATTTGCTTCCATCAGAAACTAATAATGACGAGAAACAATATACAGCAATAAAGTCCGCCAAAATTGTGACATTGCTCTTCTCGGAAATTCGAGTATCTCCACCGATATTTAATCCGAAAGAATCCTTTATATCTGAAGAAATCTCTATGGTTGATCCATTTACAGTAAGCGGTCCATCTGTCCAAACTCCGAATTTTGCACCTGCAATTGTCAGTTTCCCGTTTCCGTTTCCTGTTATCGTCAGTGGTTCAAGGGTTCTCATTTCCTTGTATATTCCTGAGAGATTGTTATCTTTGGAAGTATTTATTATAATATTATTTACACCAACAAGGCGAATTGTTAATTCAAGTCCTCCTTCGCAAACGATGCAATCCCTGTTGTATATGAGTATTGCATTGTTTAGAGTCAAAGTTCCCTTCTTCGAATCGCCTTCATAAGAAACCGGTGTGGTTAGGTTGCTACCGCTGATACCGGTACCCGTGATGTTGTCCTTGTTCTTGTTGGTAATCCGGATGCCGTTTACCTTCAGCGGATACTCTACCGGGTTCGGATCTTCTTTGAATACGGCTGCTAAAGCAACAATGCCGGTCACCTCAAAGGAATAAGTTGACTGATTGCTTACAGTTTTCCCATTCATAATCCAGTGATCGAAAAGGTATCCCTCGTTAGGCGTAGCAGTTACCGTAGCAGTTTGCCCCTTGGTAAACTCACCTCCGCCGGAAACGCTGCCGTAGGAATCGTAGTTTGCCTGCACCTGAACTATGTATGTTTTCAGTTTAAAGTTCGCAACAAGTTTTCTGTCGTTCTCGACCTTAAACGAATACGTAGGTTCAGTACAAACTACGGTTCCGTTCTCAGTCCAGTTTTCAAATATTCCTTCGTCTCCAGTCTTTGCGATCAAATTGACCGTTGCGCCGACTTCATAGCTACCACCGCCGGTAACAGAACCTGCTGCATCATTGCTCGAAACTGCTTCTACGGTACATCTTTCAATCTTTTTGAAATTAGCAACAAGTGTGATATTATCTTTCAGCTGGAAAGTATACTTCGCTGAAGTACTTACAACTACACCATCCACTGTCCAGCTGACAAAACGATGATCATCGTCCGCCGCTGTCGCATTCACCGTGACGTCCGAGCCCTTTGGGAACTCTCCGCCGCCGCTCACGCTGCCGAACGTCGTATCATTGGATGTGACGTTTACTTTCGCCATATCCTCGGCAAATACTGCTACAAGGGTGCAGTTACTATTCGGCTCAAACTTATAGGTTGGATTCGTACTGACGGTCTTGTCGTTCATTTTCCACTCAACGAAAATACAATATTCCTTCGCGGTGGCTGTTACTGTTGCAGTATTACCCTCATAAACCTTTCCGCCTCCGGAAACCGATCCAAGCGTCGAATCATTGGAAGACACGGTTACTGTAAACGTCGGAATCTCTTCGAATACCGCGACAAGATTTCTCTTGCTTGCACACTCAAACGAATACGAAGCTTTCGAGTAAACAAGCTTACCGTCTTCGGTCCATTTTACAAAACGATAACCATCGGTAGCCTTCGCGGTTAATTTGACCGTCGAACCCTGCTGATAGCTTCCGGCGCCTTCAACCGTACCATAAGCACTGTTATTCGGCTCCGCCGAGATCGTATACATTATTTTTTCGAAATTCGCTACAAGAGTTCTGGTCTTCGACGCTTTGAAGGAATACTCCGCCGAACTCGAAACAACCTCCCCGTTCTCGGTCCAACTGACAAACCGGCAGTTATCAGATGCCGTAGCCACAAGCTTTACCGTAGAGTCAACGTAATGAGTTCCGCCACCGGACACAGAACCGAGCGTATCGTCCGAAGAAACCGCATTAATCGTAACCTTACCGATTTCTTCGAAAACAGCCACAAGGTTCCGCTCTTTTTCAACTTTAAATTCATAAGTTGCATCCGTGCTTACCGGTACACCATTTTCCGTCCAGTTGACAAAGTGGCAATTCTGATTGGCCGTAGCAATCACCGTTGCCACCTGACCGACCTGAATCTTGCCTCCACCGCTGACAGAACCTAATGTTGCATCCGAGCTAGACACTTTGATTTCACGTAAGTCGACAGCGAAATTTGCAACCAGAGTTCTGTTTGCGGAAGCCGTAAATGTGTACTTTGCTTTCTCGCTTACAACCGTACCGTTTTCGGTCCAGTTGGTGAAAATGAAGCCCGCCTTCGGTATTGCTTCTACATCTACAGTAGTCTTCGCTTCGTATCGTCCGCCACCTGTAACCGTTCCGTAATTCAAAGGTGCCGGGGAGACGCCAATATTATAGTAAACAATCTTTTCAAAAATCGCCACAAGACTGCGATCCTTTTGAATCGTAAAGGAATACGACGGGTTCGTACTTACTGTATTTCCGTTTTCCGACCAGTTAAGGAAGCGATACCCATTCGCCGGAGTTGCCTTTACCGTCACTTGTGTATCATACTCGTAGCTGCCGCTCTTTTCAACGCTACCGCCTTCCGAAGGCGAAGCGGATATTGTTACGTTAAATGTCTTCGGTTTGAAATTTGCAACAAACGTTCTCGCATTTGCCATCGTAAACGTATATGTTGCATTCGAACTTACAACTTGTCCGTTCTCTGTCCAGCTGACAAACTCATAACCATTGTTGGCCGTCGCCGTCAGAGTAACGGTGCTGCCCTTTTGATACGTACCGCCGCCGCTGACCGAACCGTACTTGTCATTATTGGCCGAAACATCAATCGTATCTTCATCGACAACAAAATTTGCAATCAGGGTAATGTCCCTCATCGCCATAAACGAATAGTTTGCATTGGTGCTGACAATAGTGTTTTCTTCGGTCCAGTTGATGAATCGATACCCGGTATTAGCTGTCGCAATCAGGTTAACCTGTGAACCCTTTGTATATGTAGAGGCACCGGTTACGCTACCGTACGCTGTGTTGTTAGGCGATGCGGAAACAGTGACTGTCTCCTGCTTGAACACAGCAGTTAAGGTGCGGGCGTTATCAACAACAAACGAGTATGTTGCTTCCGTACTCACTGTCTTTCCGTTTTCTGTCCAGCCCTCAAAATAACAGTTTTCCTTCGGTGTTGCTATCAACGTAGCCGTCGATCCTTTAGCATACTCTCCACCGCCGGTTACAGAACCGTACTCACTGTCGGACTTCGCAGTAATCGCATACTTGGGAAGCGCGCGGAATATGGCAACCAAGCTGATTTTTCCGCCGCTTGTACTATTCGGAAAGGTATACCTAAGAGTCGAATCGATTGAAGCGGTTGAACCGCTCGTGTTTTGCCACTCGACAAACTCATAGCCTTCATTGGGTATCGCCGAAAGCGTCGCTGTTTCACCGGGTTTATAATATCCACTTCCGGTTACTGTTCCTGCTTTACTATCGTTGGCTTCTGCCTCCGCAATGTAATATTTATAAAACTCACCTTTGATGGCTATATGATTCTTTCCGACAGTAATGGTATCGCCTTCGAGGTTATTGTAAGCTCCCCAAGCGCCTCCTTCGTCATCATATATCGCAATCTTAAAGGTATTAAGATAATAACCGGCGGGCGGTGCCGCAATTAGTTTTACAACATCACCGGGAAGATAACAATCCTTTTTCGGCACTACATTGATATAACTTGGAGACTCATTAATAACTCGACTTCCCGGAGTAACCCTGGGTGTCAGCATAATGTTTCTTGTTGCCGTAAAAGTATATACCGGATCTGCGGAAACAAATATTTGTTGGTTTCCGACAATCTCATACCAGCCTTCAAAAACAAAATATCCCTTGTACTCGTTTTTTATAGTGCAGGAATACTGAACTAACTGAGTAGCATTATCGAGAATTTCCACGCTTTCGTCAGTATATTTTTGGTAACCACTATATTTCAGCTCTATCGAATACACTGTCGCGCTAAACGTAAAATTAAACGTAAGCTCTGTATCAATATCCTCCATTTTAAACGAGTTTGTTGCAGCATCATAAGGAGAGTGAAGGCCTATAATCTCACTCAGTCTGTAATACTCATTCGGGGTAACTGTCACCTCTACAATATCACCCTCTTTAAAATACTTTTCGGTGCTTTCAGTCCCTTTAAAGGTTACTTTTCCTTTTCCGTCGGTCTTAAGAGTTACCCTACGCGGGATGGTGGAGTGGAAAATACCTCTGACCCAAACGTCACTTGCCGGCATCGTCAATGTTATGCTGTCACCGGTAAATTGGTGCCACTCTACGTCCTCCTCTCTCTCGTTGGCAAGACGCGAAATATAGGCATATTCTATACCGACGACCTTATATCCATTCTTTGCCTTGGCAGTAATAGTCAGTGTTGTTCCGGGAACAAAACCCGTCTTAGGGGCAGAATTGCTGTTATAATAAACTGTACCTTTTTCACTGCAGTCATTATTATCCCAGGTATAATACACTCCCTCTTTAATGAAATATGCATAGAGTTCGCGTCCGGGTGTAGTTACAGTCCACGTGAAAATCGGGTAATATGGATTTGAATCCTGAATCAGTCGGGCTCTATCCTTTCCCTCATCGTCAACATACTTTTCAGCCCAGCAATAAAACTTGCATCCGGAATAGGGCTGTGCTGTTAATGTCGCTACACGGGTAGACGGATTGTAGGCATTATCTACCGTTCCGCATTCTGTGTGTACTCCGTAGAGAATATACGGCTCCGTATTTGCAGCAAGAGCATTGCTGATCTTAACAGGAGTCCCCTGAAGCAAACCCTCCTGTAACATCCCGCTCTCCGAAAGCAAATCTGCGGGTTGTTCCGATGCAACGCTTTGCTCTATGGCAACCGGCACGGAAACCAGACTGCTGTCCGTAGCTGCAGACACCGATGCGGTCTGTTCCGTTACGGACAATGTGCTCTGATTGCTCCGATCGCTTTTCGCGTCTGCGGCGATGTCGACGAACAGACTGACGACCATGGCCACACACAACAACACGGCGAGAAAACGCCGCATCGCAAGGGTTGACAAAACGATCCTTCTCTTCCGATGTTTCATTTCATCCTTCATATCTCACTTCTCCTTACGTGTTTTCGACTCCGTCCTGTTGTTGCGCGAAAAGCAACTGACAGACAACGCAACCCCCAAGTCGGGCAGTTTAACATAGTATACTATGTTTTATCTTATTATTATGCATCCTTACAAATTTGTAAGAATCATTTATTGAGATGGATATATTTAAAAGTCATGACTCGAAAAAGCCTTGATTCACAGCAAAAAGCCCTGCCGCAAAAAAACGGCAGGGCTTTCGTGTAACATGCTACTTCCAACAGATTCGGAATGCTTTATCAAACCAGTTTGTGATTGTTGATATTGTAGATTGTCTGTATAATATGCTCGTGAGCTAATTTCTCGGCATTATCAGCATCGCGGTTGCGAATCGCCTCGAGGATTGCGCTATGCTCTGCGTTAGAGTTCTGCGCGCGGGCCGGGTCCGACAAGGTGATCTTTCGGATGCTGTGTACATACTGATGATAATCGCGAAGGAGGTGCCCCAGGATCTTGCTGCCGCAGGAAGCGTACAGAAGCTCGTGGAATTTCGTGTCCAGCTCCACAATCTGCTCGAAATGCTGCTTCTTCACATGGAATTCGGAGAGATAAATCACCTCTTCGATGGCGTCAATCTGCTCCTGGGTGATGTTCTCGCAAGCCCAGCGTGCGCACAAACCCTCGAGATACGAACGAATCATATAGATGTCATGCACATCCTTGTTGCTGATGCCTGCGACATAGGCGCCTTTGTTCGGGATAATCTTTACAAGTCCCTCAAGCTCCAGCTGACGCAATGCCTCGCGGACAGGGGTTCTGGAAACGCCCAGCTCCTGACCGATGGAGATTTCCTTGAGCTCCTCGTTTTCGGTGTATTTGCCGGACAGAATGTCCTCGCGGATCTTGGTGAACACCATCCCCCGGAGGGAATATTTATCCGTCGACTCCTGGTTAAAAACCTTGTCTTCCATGATATCCATGGCTCCTCTCTGTACATTGTATACCGCCTGCGCGGTTTCCCTACAATACCCATACCGTGCCTTCTCAAAAGCACATGTACAATTGTATACAATCACAGTGAAAATGTCAAGAACATGCAATCATCAGGATGACAATCACCGAATCGGATACATGATGCTTGCACTCACGGAAATCTTGTAATTCCCCACCGGCTTTCCCTCGGGCGTCCGTTCCAGTTTGTCGTGGAAGCCGTCATCGATATTGTTGGACCAGTAGAGTCCGAAGAACTCTTTTGTGTTGTCGGAATACACGGTCATATCATTCCGGCTCTCGCGGACCGTCTCCGCCGTTTTGACAAGGCCGAAGGCCTCCAACGACGCTGCAAATTTCTCTGCATCCTCCTCGGACGCCTGCGTCTGTCCACGGGGAATCACCAACTCGGCAGCCAGTGTTTCCTTCCACTCTCCGCCGGCAAATTCACCCGCAAATACAGCAAACTTCTTGTAGATTTCCCCGTTTCTGTGGGTGCGCTTCCGGTACACGCCGATGTTCCGCTTGCCGTCCTTATCGAGATAAAAGATGCCTGCATTTCCCGCATCGCCGAGCACCGCATTGCCAAGCGCCGTGATCTTCGTGACCTTTCGGATACCTTGTTCATCCGCCCTGTAAAGTTCCAGAATCAACTCCGTCCCGTTACCCGAGCCATCCTGATAAGGATACTTCTCCATCCTCACCACCAAAGCCTCCGCGGACGGGTGCTCCTTCGCGTACTCCGGGTCCTCCCCCGTGAGATTTCCTCCGCAATATGTGACGATGCAATCCGGGAAGGAAAGGTCCGAATAGTTATACATCAAATCGCCGCAGCTCATATACCGGATCTCCGCCTCCTGCTTGCGAAGCCGGCCGTATTTTTCCGCCAGTTCCCCGGTGATATACTCCGAAAGCCTTTTTCCGTAATTCGGAAAATGCTTATCATACAACCCGTAAAACATCTCGTTCCACACCTGCTTTGCGGCGCCGAAGTTCTCCGGCCATGCCATGTAACCGGAGACATCGATTTTGCGACCGTTTCCGTCGTTATATTCCATGTTGTAGTGTTCGCCGTCAAAGACTCCCAAAGCAGATTTGTTAAAGCCGTCCCAGGAATCGCCGCCGGCTGCCGTGATGCTGTCGGAGATTTTCGCAAAGAACTCCGGCTCCACCGGGAACACGGACGCGGTATCGGGAGCCATGCCGGACAGGCGAACCTGCGCATAGTATTGTCCGTCCCGCACAAACACTTTATACGTCACACCGGAATACATCATCATTCCGTTTGTGGAGTAGGTAAAATGCGGTTCGTTAACCGCCGGGTTTCCGAACATACCGTACATTCCGTGCATTCCGAGGCCGGTAAAGCCATTCTGCGCAGGATTTGCCGGCGTGCCGGGAATCGTTACCGACGGTCTTACTTCACCGGACGAAAGGGACGCCCCCTCCGCTTCCTCGAGGCTCGAGGCTATTCTCCCCTCCAGTCTTGACCCGCAATTCGGGCAGAATTTGGGGATGTAGTTCTCGTCCAGCTCCGCTTTACAACACATGCAATAGGCGCTCATTCTCTTTCTCTCTCTTTCTCACGCTATGTTAAATTTAAACGCTGTAATTACATTCTACTTCGTAACCACATTACGCTTCTCCCCCGCCAAGAATGCGCGGATATTTTCCGCAGTTTCAAGAGCGCAGCGCGTGCGCGCTTCCACCGTGGCCCAGGCGATGTGCGGCGTGATAATCAGTCTATTGGAATCCGCAATCTTTCCGAGGGGGTTCGCCGAATCCATGGGCTCTTTGCAAAGCACATCGAGTCCCGCTCCGCCGATGATTCCCTTTTGTAAGGCATCTGCAAGCGCTGCCTCGTTCAGAATCGGCCCACGTCCGAGATTCAGAAGAATTGCGTCCCGCTTCATCATCAGAAACTCCTTCGCTCCTATCAAATCCTTGGTGGCAGGCGTTAACGGGCAGTGAATTGAGACGATGTCCGACTCCGCGAGAAGTTCGGGGAGACTCTTCTCCGGAAAGCGGTCCGTGTGATGGGCGCCCGATGTGCTGTAATACACAACGCGGCATCCGAACTGCTCCGCAATCTCGCCCACCTTGCTGCCGATGGCGCCTAAGCCGATGATTCCCCAGGTTTTTCCTGCGAGCTCATGAAACGGTACCGTAAAATGGCTGAACACATCGTTTCTTGCGTACTCCCCGCTCTTTACGAAACGGTCATAGTAAGCGAGCTTCTCATAGACGTAAAACAGCAAAGCAAAGGTGTGCTGCACCACGCTGTCCGTGGAATAGCCCTTGATATTGCAAACTGTGATGCCACGGGCGTTGGTGTACGCAAAGTCAACGTTGTTGGTTCCTGTGGCCGTCAGGCATATAAGCTTAAGCTTCGTTGCGCCGACCAAAAGTTCCTCGTTCATAGGGATCTTGTTGACAACGATAATATCCGCGTCCTGAATGCGGGAAGCATTGGCCGCCGCGTCCGAAAGGGGGTACGTAACGACCTCCCCGAACTCCGAGAACATGTCCACAGACACATCCGTCCCCAGGGTGTTTCGCTCCATCACAACGATTTTCAATGGTTTCTTCGCATTTTCCATAATGCACCGGCTTTCCGGCCGCATACCGTCGCGGCCATGTTCCCATTATATCATTCACGGTTGAAAAAGTATACTCAAAGGCGGCAAATGCACCTTCTTTTGCGTTGCGCATCCGATTTTTTTGCGGTATAATACCGACAGCGCAAGTATACAATTACGAGGAGAGCATTATGAAAACTATCGCCAGCTTTACTGTTGATCACAACAAGCTTCTGCCGGGCATCTACGTTTCTCGCAAGGATACCGCAGGTGACACGGTGGTTACAACCTTTGACATCCGCATGACCGCGCCGAACCGCGAGCCCGTCATGAACACCGCGGAGATTCACACCATCGAACACCTCGGCGCCACATTCCTTCGCAACCACGCAAAATGGGCCGACAAAGTGCTCTATTTCGGACCCATGGGCTGCCGCACCGGCTTTTATCTTCTGCTTGCCGGCGACTACACGTCTCTCGATATTCTTCCGCTCATGCGCGAGTGTTTCAACTTTATCGCATCCTACCGCGGCGAGATTCCTGGCGCTGCTCCCGAACAGTGCGGCAACTATTTAGACCAGAACCTTCCCATGGCAAACTACCTTGCGAAGCGCTTCTACGAGGATGCTCTCATGCATTTTTCGGAGGAACGGTATACCTACACGCCTCTGGCGTAATATTAGTTTTTGCGATAACATAAACTCAACAAAAATGCGGGCCGCTTTCGTTGCGACCCGCTAATCTTTTTTCTTTTAAGGCTTTACAACGATTGTGAAGATCTTGCCCTTGACATAAATCTTCTTTACGATGGTGCCTGTTAAGAACTTCGCTGCATCGGACTCCTGAACCTTCGCAAGTACACTGTCCTCGTCGTCCTCCATGGTGACGTTGACCTTGCCGCGAACCTTGCCGTTTACCTGAACCGCAATCTCAATCGTGTCCTCTTTGGTCTTGTCCTCCTCAAACGACGGCCAAGCTGCAAAAGCGATCGTGTCCTCGTGTCCGAGCTCGCTCCAAATCTCCTCACCGATGTGCGGGCAGATACAGGAAAGCATCTTTATAAGGCCTTCCGCGTAGGATTTCGTGCAACGGCCTTCCTTGTAGCAGGCGTTGACAAAGATCATCATCTGGCTGATGGCGGTGTTAAATGCAAGCTTCTCGAAGTCGCTCGTCACCTTCTTGACGGTCTGGTGGTAAACCTTCTCAAGGGACGGAATCTCCTCTTCGGTGAGATTCTCCGGGTTTGTAAAGAAGTTCCAGACGCGGTTTAAGAACTTGCGTGCGCCCTCAACGCCGGAGTTGCTCCACGGCTTGCTGACCTCGAGAGGTCCCATGAACATCAGGTACAGACGAAGGGTGTCTGCGCCGTAATCGCGAACGATATCGCTGGGATTTACCACATACTCAGGGAAACGCTTGCCCATCTTGATGCCGTTGGAACCGAGAATCATACCCTGGTGAACCAGCTTCTTGAACGGCTCCTTGGTGGGTGCAATGCCCTTGTCATACAGGAAACGGTTCCAGATGCGGCTGTACATCAGATGTCCTACCGCATGCTCCGGTCCGCCGATGTAAAGGTCAACCGGCATCCAGTGCTTGAGAAGCTCCGGATCCGCAAGCTGCTTATCGTTGTCCGGATCGATGTAGCGCAGGAAATACCAGCTCGATCCTGCGGAACCGGGCATCGTCGAAGTTTCGCGGGTACCCTTGATTCCGTTTTTGTCGTATTTCTTCCACTCGGTTGCATTTTCAAGAGGCGCCTTGCCGTTGTGTCCCTTGTAGTCGTCCAGTTCAGGCAGAACCAAAGGCAGCTCGTCGTCATCCAGAACATAGATACCGCCATCCTCGGTGTGAACCACCGGAACAGGTTCGCCCCAGTATCTCTGGCGTGCAAAGATCCACTCGCGGAAATGGTAGTTGACGGTGCGCTTTGCAACGCCCATCTTCTCCAGCTTCGCGGTGATGGCCTCCTTGGCCTCCTCAACCGTAAGTCCCGTAAACTCCTCGGAGTTCACCAGGATATAGCCCTTTCCGAGATAATCACCCTTCTCGAAGGCATGCTCGCTCACATCCACATGACCGAGCTTCTCGGTGCCGTCAATAACCTGAATCATATCGATATTGTGGGCAATGGCGTACTCAAAGTCACGCTGATCGTGAGACGGAACGGCCATAACTGCACCGGTACCGTAGCTGGCCAGAACGAAATCGCCGATGAACATGCGCACTTCTCTGCCGTTTACGGGGTTGATGCAGGTAACGCCCTTAAGTTCGCATCCGGACTTCGTCTTGTTCAGTTCGGTGCGGTCCATATCGTTCTTCTTGAGGGTCTCGGCGATATACGCTTCCACTTCCTCACGGTTCTGTACGCGGTCAAGAAGCGTCTTAACGATGTCTCCGTCCGGCGCAAGCACCATGAAGGTGATACCGTATATGGTCTCGATACACGTCGTGAAGATGGAGAAATCTCCGCCGCCCACGATGTCGAACTTCACCTCGACACCGGTGGACTTGCCGATCCAGTTCTGCTGCATCAGCTTCGTCGACTCGGGCCAGTCCAGGGTCTCCAAACCCTCCAGCAGCTGTTCGGCAAATGCCGGCTGATCGATAACCCACTGCTTCATATTTTTGCGGACCACAGGGTAACCGCCGCGCTCGCTCTTGCCGTCGATGACCTCGTCGTTCGAAAGCACGGTACCCAGCTCCTCGCACCAGTTTACGGGCATGTCGATATACTTCGCATAGCCTGCCAGATAGAGCTGCTTGAAGATCCACTGCGTCCACTTGTAGTACTTCGGATCGGAGGTCGCAACCATCTTCGACCAGTCATAGTCGAAGCCCAGCTCACGAAGCTGCTTTCCGAAGGTTTTGATGTTCTCTTGGGTAAAGCCGTTCGGGTGATGTCCCGTGGTCACGGCATACTGCTCCGCCGGCAGACCGAAGGAATCGTAGCCCATGGGATGCAATACGTTATACCCCTGCATGCGCTTCATGCGGGACATAATGTCGGTCGCGGTGTAGCCTTCTGGATGTCCGGCATGAAGGCCGACGCCCGACGGATAGGGGAACATGTCTAGGACATAGTACTTCGGCTTCGAAAAATCCCACACATCCGTATGGAATGTATCGTGTTCCTCCCAATACTTCTGCCACTTCGGTTCGATTTTCCCGGGCTCGTAATTCTTCATGGCTGACTCCTTCCGCCGCCGTAATCTCCGGCGACTGTTGTAATGTTACTGGATTTGTATTATCCCGAAAATATAGGAGATAATGTAGCACCGCGCGCGGAAAATGTCAACCATTTTCCGCAGATGGCCGCATCCGGCTCCGCGATGTATGTTTTTCCGCGGTTTTCCCGCGTTTTTACTTGCGGAAAACCGCGCCGTTGATGTCCTCGCGCATGTCGATGACTGCCTGCCGCGAAGCGTCCGCAAAATTCTTTGGACCGAACTTCTCCGCATACTTCGCCTGCTTGTATGCAGCGATGATTCCGCGGGAGGAATTCACGATGGCCCCGAGACCGTCCGCGTTGAAGTACGGTTTCAGGCCCTCCGCCGTGCCGCCCTGCGCGCCGTAGCCGGGCACGAGGATATACGCCTTCGGCATGATTTTGCGAAGGATTTTGCCCATCTCGGGGTACGTTGCGCCCACAACGCAGCCCACGTTGCTGTAGGCGCCGTCCATGCTGGCTTCGCCCCACTCCGCAACCTTCTCGCCGACCCACTCATAGAGAGGCCTTCCGTCGATCAGGCGGTCCTGGAACTCGCCGCTGGAGGGGTTCGAGGTCTTCACCAAAAGAAAGATTCCGCGGTCATCGCTGTTGCAAACCTCAAGGAAGGGCTTCACACCGTCCGAGCCGAGATACGGATTGACCGTTGCAAAATCTTCGTCAAATGCAGCATAACTCTTGCCGCCTACCGCCGTCTTGCCGAGGTGCGCCACCGCGTACGCCGCCGACGTGGAGCCGATGTCGCCGCGCTTTACGTCGCCGATGACGAGAAGGCCTTTCTCGTGGCAGTAATCCACGGTCTTCTTAAAGGCGATCAATCCCGGCACGCCGAACTGCTCATACATGGCAATCTGTGGCTTTACGCAGGGAATCAGGTCGTACGTCGCATCGACGATCGCCTTGTTGTACTGCCATACGGCCTCCGCAGCGCCCTCGAGGGTCTCGCCGTACTGCGCAAACGCTGCCTTCGTGATATGCTCCGGAATGTAGTTAAGCATCGGGTCGAGGCCCACTACGATCGGTGCATTTGTCTTCTGAATCTTGTCAATCAACTTGCTGATCATTGTTTACTTCCTCATTTTTCGTGTTTTCTGTTTTGTCAAGTGACTTGGCAATCCTGTTCAAAGCCTTCTCGATTCCGTTAAGATCCAAAAGTATAAAGAACAGAATAAACACCCCGATTAACATTAAAAACGCCATGAAATCCATTTTGCTACCTCCCTTTGCATTTAGTAATCTTAATATACCCTTCTCCCGTCCACGTATGTGGCGAGCACTTTTCCGTAAACCCTGCGGCCGTCAAACGGCGTGTTCTTGCCTTTGCTCTTGAAGTCAGCTGCGTCGATGCGCGTCTCCTCTCCGGTGACCACTGCGATGTCTGCGGGAGCCCCAACCGAGAGCGTGCCGCCCGTGTGACCGGCAATCTTCGAAGGATTCGTGCTCATCATCCGCATAAGCCCGCTCATATCCAGGTAACCGCCCTTCACAAGGGTCGTGTAAGACAAGGCAAATGCGGTCTCCGAACCCACGATTCCAAAGGGCGCCTTCGCAAACCCGCGGCTTTTCTCCTCCGCCGTATGGGGTGCATGGTCCGTGGAAATGCAATCGAACACACCGTTGCGGATGGCTTCCCGAAGCGCTTCCATATCCTTTCGGCTTCGAAGCGGCGGGTTCATCTTGTAATTCGCATCGTCCGAGGGAATCTCATCGTCGAACATTGCGAAATGGTGCGGACAAACCTCTCCGGAAACAGGATACCCCTCTTCCTTCGCTGCCGCAAGCAATTTTGCGGCAAATGCGGTGGAAACATGGCAAAGATGCACATGGCATCCGGTCTCTCCCGCCAAAATCAAATCTCTTGCGGTAATCACATCCTCCACGGCGTTGGTAATCCCCGGAAGGCCCAGCTTTTCGGAAGCGATGCCGGCGTTGATTACTCCCCCGGCCACAAGGTTTTTATCCTCGCAATGGGCAAACATCGGAAGTCCGATTCTTGCAGCCTGCCGCAATGCCTCGCGGTATACCGAAATGTCCATGACGGACCTGCCGTCCTCGGACATCGCTACCGCGCCTGCCTGCTTCGCACCCTCCAGATCGGCGATGGTGATTCCCTCCTGCCCAAGCGTAACCGCCGTAATGGGAAGAAGTTTGACGCGGCACTCGTCCTTTGCTCGCCGCAAAAGCTCTGCAATTTTCTCCGGGCTGTCCGTTGCCGGGGTTGTATTGGGCATCGGCGCTACTGCTGTGTATCCGCCGGCTGCAGCGGCTTCCGTGCCGGTTGTAAGGGTCTCTTTTGCGGTTTGCCCGGGGTCCCGTAGATGCACATGCAGATCCACAAAGCCCGGAACCACATAGGCACCGGTGCAGTCGATCGCTGCTTCCCCGTTCGAATCCAGCGACTCGCCGACCTCGGTGATGATGCCGTCCGAAAAGCGCACATCGCAAACACCGTCGATGGCATTGGCCGGATCAACCACATGTCCGTTTTTCAAAATCATGGTTCGTCCTCCGTTTTGATTTATGTTAAAAAGTGTCTTGACAAAACAACGCGCATCTCGTATATTACGTTTGACATCGCTAGGGGTGCTTTGCTGAGATGAACCTTGTGTTCAGTCCCTCACTACTTGATCCGGGTAATACCGGCGTAAGGAAGCGGAACAAATCTATGCGCATTTGACGCGCCAGCCCAAAGCCCTCCGGTAGAATACTTCACCAGGAGGTTCTTTTTATGTTTCCCATGTTGCTTCAACTCATCACACATGAAGACGGCTACTATGCGCTTACCAAAAGCGGTAACGTCGTTCTGATCGCCCTCGTTGCTCTTCTTGTCATCGTCGCCATTCTGGCCATGACCCGCAAGGACAAGGACACCGATCTTCGCACCATTCGTATCACGGTCTCCGCGATTTCGTTGGCGCTTGCGTTTGTAACGTCCTTCTTCCGGCTCTTTGAGCTTCCGTGGGGCGGTTCCGTCACGCTCTTCAGCATGTTCTTCGTCTGCTTCGTCGGCTACCTGTACGGACCGGCAACCGGTCTGACGGCTGCATTTTCCTACAGCATTCTGCAGTTCTTCCAGTCCGGCGGCAGCTACGTGCTTTCGATTCCGCAGGCGCTGTTTGATTACATCTTTGCATTTACCGCGCTCGGTATCGCCGGCTTCTTCTTCAAGAAAAAGAACGGTCTGCTTCTCGGCTTCATCGCAGGCTGCATCGCCCGCGGCGTTTTCGCTTCCATCGCAGGATATCTCTACTGGATGGATTACATGCCCGAAACGTTCCCGAAGAGCATCGCATTCCTGTATCCGATTTGCTACAACTACAGCTACATTCTGATTGAGATGGTCATGACAATCATCGTACTGCTTCTGCCACCGGTGAAGAAGGCCATCAACATGATCGCCTTCGAGGCAACCCGCAACCGTCGCGGAGCCAAGGTCGAAGCAAAGAACGACGAGCAGTAAAAACATCAATCACAGTCTTTCGGAAGGAACTCTCCCACAATCAGGAGGGTTCCTTTTTTGCAGGAAAAGACGGTTTCCTCTGCGGTGAAGGAATTGCTCACCCCGAGGGCATAATCGTCCGCAAGGGATGCATCGTTCACTTCATACTTCGCGCCGGTTATTGTCACGCCCGAAACGACTCCTCCCGCGGAAAATGCACTCACAGTTGCGCCTTTCACCCCTCGTATCCGAACGCTCCCTTCATGCAGGGCAAACGCTGTCAGCGTCGGACCTACAAGGTACCCACGCCCGCCTTCTCTGGCGATATGGGTAAGCAGTTGGCAATTGGCAAGGGTGTGATCCCACCGTCCGCCGGTGCCGCCGTATATTTCAAAGATCCGGTAACCGCGGGCAAGTCCTTCCCGAACGCACACACCGGTATCAGTATCATCCTTCACAATCGGAAGCTCGATAACTTCCGTTCCGGTCCGCTCGCAGCTGCGAAAAACGGCTTCTCGGGCCTTCTGTGCCGCTTCCTCGAGAGGTTCCGATTCGGTTCCCTCAGGCGAATCGAGCACCGCATCCGCGGAATCGAAATCCCCGATGAAAAGCTTCGGGAGAAACGCTTTCTCGGAGGCCGCCAACGCGCAGAGCCAGGCGTATCCGCCGTCCGCGGCAATCACCAAATCGCCGTTTTCGGGCTTGCCGATGCGGGATTCCGGCACTCGCTCACCTGCGCCGAAGATTTTGCAAACTCCCATACGCCCTCCTTCTTATACCTTCGCCTCCGGAAAATGATATCCGCCAATCTGCACCTGCAGATACTCTCTTCCGTTGTATTGATTCAAATCGGGATAGTAACAAATGTCAAACGAAACCGTTTTCCGCCCCGCAATCACTTCGTCTGCCGTTCCCGTGCCGTAGGCTTTTTCCATCTCCGCGAGAAATTCACCCGCATCCCCGAAATACACTCCGGAGATTTCTGTCCCCTCCGTATCGCGAAGCTTCATGGAAAGGAACTGTCCGCTCTTTCCGATGTAACGCATGGAAAGAATCGTAACGTTCTTTTGCGCAAACACCGGCTTGCTGTTGCCGTTTCCGAAGGGCTCCAGCATCGCAAGTTCCTCTACTAAAGCTGCCGTCACATAGCGAAACGGCATCACCAGATCAATGGTAACACGGTTGTCCGTGGTTGCACCCTGCTTTTTGAAAGATTCCGCCATGGAGCTGCGGAAAGCCTCAAGATTTGCTTTCGGAATCGTTACGCCGGCAGCCATGGCGTGGCCGCCGAATTTGGTGAACAGGTCGCGGCAATCCATCATGCCCTCAAACATGGAAAAGCTTTCCGTGCTTCTTCCGGAACCTTTCCATTCGTCGGGATGCCCGATGGCTTCCGTCAGGACGAATGTCGGTCTGCAGAAGTGCTCCCGAACCTTTCCCGCTACAATCCCCGCAAGGCTTTCGTGGCATTCCGGAAGGCACAGAATCAATACCGTTGTGTCCGGGTTCTCCGTAAGCATGCGCTCCGCTTCGCGGATGGCAACCTCGGTGTAATGTTTGGTCTGTTCTTTTCTTGTCTCGTTGACTTCCACCATGCGAAAAGCACAGGTCCGCATAGTTTCGGGATCCGAGGAAAGAAGGAGCTCCACCCCGTAATCAGCGGTCTCCAAACGTCCCAAGGCATTGATGCAGGGGCCTAACACAAAGCCGAAATGATAGCTTCTGCTCACCACATCCAGGCGGTTCGCTTCCGCGAGTGTCCGAAGTCCCGGGTTCCACATATCTCTGGGCTTCGCAAGGCCTCTTCTTACGATGTCTCTGGCAAATCCCGTAAGGGGCATTACATCGCAAACCGTGGCAAGGGCCATGATTTCCATCATGCTCCTCGCAAATCCGGGCCGTCCGGACCTTGCGAGTAGCCTGTCCGCTAAAATTCCCGCAACAACAGCGCCGCACAGATTATCAATGCGCTCTTCTGCCTTCGCAAGCTTCGGGTCCACAATCACATCCGCCACAGGCAGCTCCGCCTGGGGCTCATGATGGTCCGTAACCAACACCTGCATTCCCAGTTCCTTCGCCAATGCAATCTGGGAAACTGCGGCGATACCGTTGTCCACGGTGATCAGAACCTTCACACCGTCTGCCGCCGCGGACCGAACCATCTCCTCAGAGATACCGTAGCCGTCCTGCACCCGGTCGGGAATGCGGTAGTCCGCTTCGACGCCCAAAAGCCGCAGCGCGGAAACCATCAGGTAGGTAGCGGTGACGCCGTCCACATCGTAGTCGCCGATAACGCGGAAGCGGGCATTTGCCGAGAGCGCTTCCTCGCAGGCGTTCACAAACTCTTCCGTCCCAGCGAGAACCGGAAGGCTTTTCTCCTCGGGGCGTCCGCACAAAAAATCGCTCACATCCTCCGTCGTCGTGTAGCCGCGGTTCCAGAGAATGCGCGCACAAACGTCACTGATGCCGAATTCCCGCATCAGTCCGGACACATTGCCGGGACGGTTTTTGACTGTCCATGTCTCGCGATACCGTTTCATACAGACTCCCACCGTTTTTGAAAAGACTGCCGGACGCTTGGCCCGGCAGTCTCACATCCGAACCGTTCGTTCGGGTTATTACGCTCTTACTTTTTCTTTCTTCTGCAGCTTCGTCTTAATGAAGTACCACATTGTACCGGCTAAGCATACCGAAGAATAACCGCCGCACAGGATACCGACTGCCATCGGGATTGCGAAGATGCGAATCGACTCTACGCCGAGGATAATCAGCATGACAACCGTAATCAGGGTCGTTATGGAAGTGTGAATGCTTCGCGTCAACGTCTCGCTGATGCTGCGGTTAACCACATCCGCAAGGCTGTCCTTGCCCTTCATCTCCGCCATATTCTCACGCAGGCGGTCGAAGATAACGATGGTGGCGTTGATACTGTAACCGACGATGGTAAGCATGCAGGCGATGAAGTTCGTATCCACCGTAAGTTTTGCCACTGCGTAGACGCACAGCACTACGAGGATGTCATGCACAAGGGCAAGCACCGAGCTCGAGGCAAATGCCACATTCTTAAACCGAATCCAAATATACAGAAGCATGCATACGGTGGCGATGATGACTGCCACGAAAGCATTGGTCTTCATTTCGCCGGACACCGTACCGCTGATGGTCTCGGTCTCGATGTTGGACTCTGCAACACCGTATCTGGTGTTCAGTTCTTTCTTTAACTTGTTGATGTTGTCCTCGGAGAGGGAAACGGTCTTCAATACCAAAGCGTTGCTGCCCTTTACAGCGGCAACCGTAGCCTTCTCACCGACGGTATCCTTGACAAATGCTTCCATCTCGCTGTTGGAGGGAACCGTGTTGTCGAATGTAACCTGGATGGAGGAACCGCCAACGAAGTCAAGGCCGTAATTCAGGGCATTGCCCGTGGAGGTCGAATTTACAATCAGCATGGTCACGCAGAGGATGATCACTGCGCCGGAGATTGCAACATACTTCTTCCAGTTCTGTACGATGCGGAGGGTTCTCGGCTTCTTTGCAACGCCGTAAGCCTTCTCGTTATCGATACCGATATAGTAGAACGCACGCATGATCAGATTCGTCACAACCAAAGCGGTAAACATGGAAACCAGAATACCGATACCAAGCGTCGTGGCAAAGCCCTTGATAACGCCCGTGCCCTTGAAGTACAAAACGATGGCGGCAATGAGTGTTGTTACGTTGCCGTCCACGATTGCAGACAAAGCCTTGCGGTAACCGATCTTCACGGCAGACCGCACGGTCTTGCCCGTGGCAAGCTCTTCCTTGATACGCGTGAATATGATGACGTTGGCATCGACAGCCATACCGATGGAGAGGATGATACCTGCGATACCGGGAAGCGTCAATGTAACGTTGCAAATCAAAAGTAATGCAAGACCGATTCCAAGGTAGGTAACAAGGCTCAGGCATGCTGCCAGACCGGGAACACGGTAGAAAATAATCATGTAGATGCAGACAAGAATGAAGCCGATCAGACCTGCGATAAGGCCGGTCTCCAAAGCACGGCTACCGAGGGTAGCACCTACCACGTTCGAGCGAAGAACGGAAAGCTCCAACGGAAGCGCACCGATACGGATGATGGTCGCAAGGTCATTGGCCTCGTCCATGGTGCGGGAACCGGTGATCACGGCCTCGCCGCCCTCAATCTTCTCGTTTACGTTGGGAGCGCTGTAAACCACATCGTCATAGATGATGGCAATCTTTCTCTGAAGCGAACCGTATGGATAGCCGGCGCATTTTTCGGTGCCTTCGGCGAACTTCTTCGCACCTTCGGCATCCAGAGTCAACTGCACCATATACTCGATGGCGCTGGTCTGACTGTTCTGTCTTGCAACGCCCTGTGCATCCGTTACGTTCTTACCGTCAACAACAACGCAGCCTGCAGCGATGATGTCCGCCATCGGGCGTGCCAGACGGTATCCGGACTCTGCGGAAGTATCCTCGATAATGTTCGAGTTGCCCTCGCTGTCCTGGGTATAGATGAAATAAATGTTACCTGCATTGCCGAGCGTGTTGAATACCTTCTCGGCGTCGTCGATACCGGGGATATCCACATTGATACGACGGCTGCCTTCGATATAAACATGCGACTCCGTGCTCAGAGCCGTAGCTCTCTTCTCGAGCTTCGTCTGGATGTCCTCCATCTCCGCACGGGAAGGATCCTCCTTCACGGTCTGGTACGTAACGCTTACGCCGCCTGCCAGATCAAGTCCGAGACTGATGTCCTTCGGGCCCGGTACACTGGAATGCCAGGAGCCGAAATACATCCATACTCCGATTCCCGCCAGCACGAGGGCAAGCACGATAATCATGATAACGCCTTTTGTTCTTTCCTTCATGGTCAACCTTCCTTACACCTTCGGATTATGTGCATAAAACCTTCCTGCACACACTGCATAGAAGTATATCACATCTTTTCCGAATTGAAAACAAAAAAAGCGCGGAAAATGCACGAAAAAATGATATTGCGTTTCCATTTCTTCTATGGTAAAATCAATGTGGTTTTGAAATCTATGTTACGCGTTTTTTATTTCTTTTATTTCTCGGAGGTAACAATGAGCAGTTTTATCATCAGCACGGACTCTACGTGCGATCTCCCCTATGAATTTATCAAGGAGAACGACGTTTTAATACAGCCCTTGCAGTACACAACCGGCGACCAGATTTTTCACGACGGTCCCACCACGGATCTTAAGAAATTCTACGACAACATGCGTTCCGGCGTAACCTACAAAACCAACGCCTCGAACCCGGTTGACGTCAGCAACTCTTTCCGTCCTTTCCTTGAAAAAGGAATCGACATTCTTCACATTGCATTTTCCTCGGGCCTCAGCTGTTCCTACGCGAACACGCAGCTTGCCGTAAACGACCTTTCGGAAGAATTTCCCGAAAGAAAGATTGTCTCGGTGGACTCTCTCGCTGCTTCCATGGGACAGGGCCTGATTGTATATTACGCCTGCAAGCTGAAGCGTGAAGGCGCCTCCTTCGATGAGATTGCAGACTGGGTTCGTGAAAACGCTCTCCACACCTGCCATCAGTTCACGGTGGACGACCTCAAGTACCTGATGCGCGGCGGCCGCGTGAGCAAGGTTTCCTGGCTCCTCGGAACCCTCATCAACATCAAGCCGGTTCTCCATGTGGACGACGAAGGCCATTTGATTCCGCTTGCAAAGGTGCGCGGCAGAAAGAAGTCGCTGATCTCTTTGGTTGACAACATGGAGCAGTCCATCGGAAGCTACCGCGACAAAAATGAGATTGTTCTCATCTCCCATGCGGATTGCCTTGAGGATGCACAGTTTGTCGGAAACCTCGTGACCGAGCGCTTCGGCATCACTAACATCGTATACAACTACATCAATACCGTTATCGGCTCCCACAGCGGTCCCGGAACCGTCGCTCTCTTCTTCTTAGGCGACAAGCGCTGACCTTTAAGTCGGGCGCTGGGGTTGTAATTTCACAATACAAAAGCACAAAAATACGGACAGGAAACCTTTTCGGAATCCTGTCCGTTTTTGATTAGTCTCTGATGCGTCTTCTTCTCGGTTGTTATGCCCAGGGATTCTGTGACTTCGGAGGACGGATGTCCGCAAGAAGTCCGCGGAACGAATCGGAGAAGACGAACCACTCGCCGGTGGACTTCTTCTGACGAAGCATAAGCGGTCTCGGAGTGTCAGCTCCGCCGGAGTGCAGGAATACCTGGAGGTATCCGTCCGCGAAATTGTCGCGGCTGTAAGGTGTCTCGGACACCGTTACGGTGTACGGCGAACTGGGCATATACTCATTGTCGGGCGTTGCGCCGTGGAAATACGAGCGAACCTTGTACGTATTGTTGTCGCGGAAGCGGTCGCGGATGAACTGGATATCCGACTGCGTCAGCGAATCGGGTCCCTTCAGGAAATTCATCATCGCGATTCCCGTATTCTCGTCCGCAACATACACATTCAATGCGCAGACGCACATTGCTGCTACGGCGTAAGGATTCTGCATGTTTGCATACGGCAGCGCCTGCATTGCTTCAAGCGTTGTGGGGATATCGGCAAATGCAATGTCCTGCGATACGTTGGCAGGCGTCTGAGCCCCACTGAAAGCATTGGAAACGGTCTTCTTCAGGTCATCAAAAAAACCCATGGCAATTCTCCTTCCTCGTATCCTTTGGATACAACGTTAAGTTTACCACAAAAAGGCCGTTCTTTCAAGCCTACATCTCCTGAACCGGCGAATCCGTCTTGCCGAAGCGCATCATTTCCCACTCCTTCACTTCCTTCGGAACCACGCGCCTGCGAAGCATCCGCTCCGCAATCAAAACGCAGTCTCCGTGGGCATCCGGATACTCCGACTGCATCAGCCATTCACTGACGTAGCGGATGGAATGCATGCTCTCCCTCTCGTGAAGATGCTCCTCCGTGTCATTGTTATTCCTTTTCTCTGCCCGCTCCTCATGAAGCTGCATCCGGGCATAGAAGTTTTCCTCCCACTCGCGGTAGTCGTTCTTCGGCGCTTTCGTGTCGTTCCTGCTTCCGTACCGGGCCGCGTCCTCCGCCACGACGGACAATCCGCGGATTCGCTCAAACTCCCCGAACCGGTCCACGTAGTCAAGGACTCTTCCCTCCTCCATGTAGCGCCGCATCAACCGGGTAATCTCCACATAACAGCATCGCATCGTATGCCTCGGGAGAAGCTTCTGGAGCTTTCGAAGCGTCGGCTCGGGCGACTGACGGGAACCGTAAAATACGAAGAAGCATTTGCCGAGCATGGAGCGATACCGGTCGTAAAATGACGAAAAGTCGGCGATTGTCGCCGGCATGCAGACAAGCACAATGTCCGCGCGGTCCAATAGACTCACCGTTGTATCGTTCCCATTGGCTTCCAGATATACGAAGACGTCATCCACCTGATCGGACAGCGTGTCGATTCTGGTGTCAATCACGGAATGCATGCCATAGCGATAGGCCGCTTCCGAAAGGCTTTGGTTCATCGGTAAAAACAGGAGTCCGTTGCCGTCCACCTGAATCACCGAGTTGTATAAAACCGCACGCCCCATCTCATGGGCGACGTGTCGAAGGAACAATTCTCCGGGGAGGTAAGAACCGCTGAAATCGCGGTCCAATGTCCGCCGGATACTGTCGTAACGGGTTCCGAGCAGGTGATAACCGAGGTTCCCGGTGTGGATAAAGTTCTCCGTCATGGCGATGCTGCAGGGGAAACACCGGCAACACGTTCCTGCAATCATCGCTGCGAGGGGTGCGGTCTCCACACGGTATGACGGTGACCAAACTGCGATTAACATAGTTTTCCTCCTTTCCACTCAGACGCCTTCGTCTGAGGACAAATAATTACGCGTTTTGCCCCGAAACGCAGGCGCTTCGCGCGCCCACACGGGTTAAGTGTTACGATTATAACAGTGAATAATTTTGAAATGCAATACTCATTTCTGAGGGTAGAAAGTGCTGATTTTGCAACGTTCTTTGTCAAATATGCACAAAATGCACCGTGATCTTGTTGCAGAATGCCCTTTCGGGTCCGGATTCGCAGTAAGAAACACGGTGCATTTGTCAGTTTGTCACAAAAACAGGCGTCGATTTTCGTCACACCGACGGATTTCGGTCCCGAATTCTTTTGCATTTGAGCTTCAAAAATGAAAGAATATTTTGCATAATTGCAAATTCGCCCTTATTGCAACGGCAACCCTTCGAGAGTTGTCAGCACGGACAGGGATGAATTCCGATAGCGGCGATCGTTACTCACATCTCTTCCGAACCAGGACGGGACGGGCGTATCTTGCGCTTCCTCCACACTCGCGTACTCGATTTCCACGGTTTTGAGGCCTTCCAAAACGCCGTGATAAATGTCGAGCTCCGCCACATGCTTTCCGCAGGGAATCCTGTAGCGGGTCTTCGTAAGAAACGGCGTTTCCACATGTGCTGCGAGGCGCTCGAAGAGATCCTTTGGAATTTCCTCCTCAATCTCCACATTCACTATGGCGGCTTTGGAATCCTCGGAGGGCGCCGGCTTTTTCTTAATGGTAAGCAGGTAGCGGTCATCCGCTTTGCGGATCCGCACCGTGGTGCCGTGGCTTGCGATATATGCCTGGGAAAGCTCCGCGTGAGGATAGCTTTCCAGATTGTCCGGCAAGGATTTGACTAAGAATTTGCGTTCGATTTCCATTGCAGTTTCTCCGTTTCCATGGTATGGTTTTCGTATGAAGAACCTTTGGTACATAAAAAGAGAGGATTCCTCCCCCGCCCTTCCGGCTTCCCTTTGTAAAGAGGCGGCGGAATCCGGCGTTTCGGTTCGAACCTTCACAGGATGCGAGCCTGTTTCGGCATGCCTTTCCGAAGGCACTACGGCCGAGGAAACACTGTTTCTTACGGACTCTCCGAATTTTGCGAACATTGCTTCCCGAAAGCACCTTCCGACCGTGGGTTACGAGCACGGCGGTGTCCGGCTTTCCTGCCCGGAGATTATTCTTTCACTTCGTTCTCTCACTCTCGCCGAATGCGTTTCTTTGTATGACTCATTGACAGGGCGGGCACCTCTTTATGCGGACGACGCCTTCGTCTTTCTCCCGATGGACGAGGAGACCTTCGTCCGGTACTATGATCAATTCCGCGATGAGCCCTATTTCCTCACCGAAACAGACAAACAGCGCGGCGAGTCTTCGATTCGCCTGCTCTGGGAGAACCGTCGTGTCCTCTCAGCTCTCTCGGAAGGCTTCGGCCCCGCGAAGGTTTTCATGAAAAGCGATATTGCCGCGGCCGACAAAACGGCAGAGCCCATCGGATACGCAGCAGCATTTGCCGAGCATTTTGACGGGCTTGAAAAGCCCGTTCTCAAGATAGAATATTACATCCGCCCGGAGTTTCGCGGGCGTCACTTGGCTGTCCCCATGGTCGGCTCCCTGCTTTCCGCTTTGAATCAAATGCTTCCCGGCAAGCCGGTATACGCCAAAGTCCATCCGGAAAATGCGCCCTCCTTAGCGGTTCTTGACCGCCTCGGCTTTGCGGATGTTCCCTCGGAAAGGGCGAAAGAATACCGGCTGAAGGTCGCCCGACAGCCGGTACATTGTAAACCCTGACAAGTCAACTAATTCGGCAGCTTCACATTCTTCATCTGCTCGCGGAGCACGCCGTAGGCGATTCCCGTGAACACGATTCCGACAATGCTTGCAATCAGGCCGAGCACCATACATACCCAGCGCTGCTTTTGATAGGAGCGGTATGCGACATAGCCGCCCATCACGATGGCGATTACCTGGAAGATGAACCAGTCTTTCCAGAGAATACCGAGTCCGGCAAATACAAGGGAGAAAATGGCGAAGGTGCTCTCCAATCCAAGATCTTCCTGCTCATGCTTCATCAGATCCACATCCAGCACAACCGTAGGATCCTTCTTCAACTCTTCCACCGACTTCTTTTGATGAACATCGCTGATGACTTCCTCAAGCCAGTTGGAAAACTCACCCTTCAGGCTCTTGTGAATCATATCCAGCTCCGTGGGATCCTCAATCGGCAGAATATCCTTTACCATAAGGACAAACCGCATATTGGTCTCCAGCGGGTCATCGTCTTCCTTCCGCTCGGTGAGACTTCCGAAGGAAATCGTCATATTATGAACATCGTCATCCGGCCACATGAAATACTTCTCGACAATCGCACAGAGGCGCTCCGACAGCGACTGAAGATACAGTTTCACATTTTCTTTTTTCATTCCGGCGTTTAAGTCATGGAACGTCAGAACCTCTTTGTTCCACATCGCCGCCATATGAATCTGCACAGCGTTGTTGCGCTGCGAAAGCGGACTCACAACCAGCTCCAGGGTATCCTCCCCGATGATGCACTGCTCGTGGGGCCACGCTGTACCGAAAAACATTTCCTTCGGCATGACACACTGTCCCATAACTGCCTTAACGCTCATATTTTCCACTCTCCTCTAATCGGGTCGAAACACATCGCATTTCGCCGATTTACTCTATGTTACTATTCTATCCTCTAACAGCGGAAAATGCAAGAAAAAAAACGTATTTTATGCATTTTTCGCGGGAGTCGCTTTTGCCCCTCGCAGCCCGAAAAAGTGTTGACATGGAACGGTGCTTTAGGTACAATGTTTTCGTATGTGCATCGACACGAAACAAAGGAGATTTTCCTATGAGCAACAACACTTGTGTAACCCTCCACGAGGGCGGTATCTACCTGGTAAACGGCGTTCCGCAGGAAGCCGGACCGATTGCTGCGGACGAGGCCCGCAAGGCTACCATTGCCTACGGTATTCTCGCATCCCATAACACCTCCGGCGACAACTCGCGGCTCAAGATACGTTTTGACGCGATGGTTTCCCACGACATCACCTACGTAGGAATCATCCAGACGGCACGCGCAAGCGGACTCACGGAGTTCCCTCTGCCCTATGCCATGACCAACTGCCATAACAGCCTCTGCGCTGTGGGCGGCACCATCAACGAGGATGACCATGTCTTCGGTCTGTCCGCAGCCAAGCGCTTCGGCGGTATCTATGTTCCTGCAAACCAGTCCGTCATCCACTCCTACGCCCGGGAGGAGCTCACCGCCTGCGGCAATATGATTCTCGGCTCCGACTCTCACACCCGCTACGGTGCTCTCGGCACCATGGGCGTCGGCGAAGGCGGCCCCGAGCTTGTAAAACAGCTTCTTAAGAACACCTGGGATCTCAACATGCCCGAGGTGGTTTTGGTATATGTCACCGGCAAGCCGAAGCGCGGTATCGGTCCTCACGACATCGCACTTGCTCTTGTAAAGGAAACCTTCGGCAACGGTTTTGTAAAGAACCGCGTTCTCGAGTTCGTCGGCCCCGGCCTTGCGAACCTGCCCATCGACTTCCGCAACGGTATCGACGTTATGACCACCGAGACCACGTGTCTCTCCTCCATCTGGGAGACCGACGAGATCACGCAGGGTCACTACATCGCTCACGAGCGTCCGGAGTGCTACAAGAAACTCGCTCCCGGCGCATGCGCATATTACGACCGCTTCATCACCATCGACCTCGATAAGGCGGAGAGCATGATCGCTCTTCCGTTCCATCCCTCGAACGCTTACACGATCCACGAGTTCGTGGCCAATGCGGACGAGATTCTCGCGAAGGTCGAGGAAGAGGCAGCCGCCAAATTCAAAGGCCACAAATACGACCTCCGAAGCAAGGTTAAAGACGGCAAGGTCTATGCAGACCAAGGCGTCATCGCCGGCTGCTCCGGCGGTCTCTTCGACAACATCGACGAGGCTGCTGCGATTCTTGCAGGCAAGGACTGCGGCAACGGGTATTTTTCGCTGAATGTTTATCCCACCAGCGTTCCCGTAAGCCTTGAACTTACGAAAATCGGTGCAACCTCCGAACTTCTCAAGGCCGGCGCCATCATCAAGCCGTCCTTCTGCGGCCCGTGCTTCGGCGCCGGAGATGTTCCGGCCAACGACGGTCTCTCCATCCGCCATACAACCCGCAACTTCCCGAACCGCGAAGGCAGCAAGCCCGCGGAGGGTCAGCTCTGCGGTGTGGCTCTGATGGACGCAAGAAGCATCGCTGCTACCGCAGCCAACGGCGGCATCATTACGGCAGCTACCGATATCGACTATGAGGTTCCGAACCATCCTTACCATTTCGATAAGACCGTTTACCGCAACCGCATCTACTACGGCTACGGCAAGGCGGACAAGAACGCCGAGCTCATTCTCGGACCGAACATCACCGACTGGCCTTCCATGGAAGCTCTCACGGACAACATGCTTGTTAAGCTTGCCGCTGTCATCCGCGACCCGGTGACCACCACCGACGAATTGATTCCTTCCGGCGAGACCAGCTCCTATCGAAGCAACCCGCTTCGCCTTTCCGAGTTTGCCCTCTCCCGCCGTGTTCCGGAATATGTGGGAAGAAGCAAAGCCATCCACGCCCTTGACCTTGAGCGTCGCGACGGCGGTGCTCCCGAGGAGCTTGTAAAGGTTCTCTCGAACTTCGGCGATGCGAACACACTTCTTCGCAACACGCAGTTCGGTTCCTGCGTCTTCGCCAACAAGCCCGGCGACGGTTCCGCCCGCGAGCAGGCAGCTTCCTGCCAGAAGGTTCTCGGCGGCTACGCAAACATCTGCTACGAGTACGCTACCAAGCGCTACAGAAGCAACTGCATTAACTGGGGCATCCTGCCCTTCACTCTTCCCGAGGGCGCGGAGTTCCCGTACGAAGACGGCGATTACGTGTTCATCCCCGACGTGAGAGCAAAGATTGCGAAGGGCGAGGAAGAATTTGCCGCAAAGGTGCTCAAGAAGGACGGCACCGTTTCCGACATCACGCTCTTAATCTCCGGCCTTACCAACGAGGAGCGCACCATCATCCTCGACGGCTGCCTGATTAACTACTATGCCGAACAGCACAAGAACGCATAAGCAGTATCCCGATGAATAAACCGCGGCGCCGCCGCGAATGGAGGTTCCCATGAAAAAGATTGCCATGACCACGCCGCTCGTTGAGATGGACGGCGACGAAATGACCCGGATTCTTTGGAAGATGATCAAGGATGAGCTCATTCTCCCCTTCGTCGACCTCAAGACCGAATACTATGACCTCGGCCTCGTAAAGCGCGAGGAAACCAAGGACCAGATCACGCTGGACGCAAGCTACGCCGCCAAGGAGTACGGCGTTGCCGTCAAATGCGCCACCATCACGCCGAACGCGCAGCGCGTCACGGAGTACAACCTCTCCCAGATGTGGAAGAGCCCCAACGGAACCATCCGTGCGATTCTCGACGGTACGGTTTTCCGCGCACCGATCATGATTGATTCCATCAAACCTAACGTTCGCACCTGGAAAAAGCCCATCACCATCGCCCGTCATGCATACGGCGATGTTTACAAGAACACGGAGTTCCGCATCCCCGGCCCCGGCAAGGCTGAACTGCTCTTCACCGGCGAGGACGGAACCACCATGCGTGAGACTGTCTACGATTTCGAGTGCCCCGGCGTTTTACAGGGTATGTACAACAAGGACACGTCCATCGAGTCCTTCGCCCGCAGCTGCTTTGAGTATGCGCTATCCGTGAAGCAGGACCTCTGGTTCTCCTCGAAGGACACGATCAGCAAAAAGTATGACCACCGCTTCAAGGATATCTTCCAGGAGATCTACGATGCGGAATACAAGGCTAAGTTCGAGGCCGCAGGCATCACCTACTTCTACACCCTGATTGACGATGCCGTTGCCCGCGTGATTCGTTCCGAGGGCGGATTTATCTGGGCCTGCAAGAACTACGACGGCGATGTCATGAGCGATATGGTTTCCACCGCTTTCGGCTCCCTTGCCATGATGACCAGCGTCCTGGTAAGCCCGGACGGCAATTTCGAATACGAGGCTGCACACGGCACCGTAACTCGCCACTACTACCGCTACTTAAAGGGTGAGGAAACCTCCACGAACCCGGTTGCAACCATCTTCGCATGGTCCGGCGCTCTCCGCAAGCGCGGTGAAAAGGACGGCCTTGCCGATCTCGTCCGCTACGCTGACTGCCTTGAGGCCGCTGTTCTGCAGACTCTTAACGACGGCATCATGACGAAGGACCTCGCGGGTCTCGTTTCGGAGGGCTACACCGCTAAGGCTGTCAACTCCGCCGATTTCATCGCTGCCATCCGCGAGAGACTTACCGCAAAGCTTGCGTAAGTTCGCTTTTGTCTCGGCAACAATCAAACACACACGATATCACAAAAAACAAACAGCACGAAGCCGCAACGGTTCCGTGCTGTTTTTGATTAGAATACGTTTGTTCCGATGCCGGGTGGATTTGCCGCGAAGGCGAATTAAATGTCGTACTTCGCCAAAATCTCGCTGGGCGTTTTGCGAAGGATGCGCCAAACCGGGAAGATGCCGAATACGATGCAAACCGCATACAAAAATCCCAGCACCAGCAGAGCAAGCCACCACGGGTAGTACAACAGGCTCTCCGCCATCCCGCCGTGCTTTAGGATGAAGCGCACGATTACGGACGAAAGCAGATACCCGATAAATACGCTGAAGGTCACCACAACGCCGATTTCCACGGCAAACCGGAACAGGATATTCTTCCCGGATACGCCGATGGCGCGGTAGATTCCGATTTCTCTGGTGCGATTCATGATGTTCGATTTCATGATAAAGAGCATGCAAACACACATCAGACCAAGAACTACGGCCCAAGCGATGAACAGTTTCCAAACTGTTCTCCGGACGGATTTGAATAATTCCTGGAAGCGGTACTCCGGAGTGATGATGGCGCCCTCGCCTCTGGAGGTGATTCTGCCGTCCGACGCCTCCACAGGATTTTCCAGCCCGCCGAACACCCGGTTGACATACTCTTTAGTTTTCTTCAAATCATTGGAGTGCAGTTGGTAATAGGCTAAGGAGGTGTAATACCCCTGTGCGTTGTAAGAACTCTGCGTTCCCTTCCCGTCAAACTTCATCTCGCCCGCCGACTTTTCGCTATCGATAATGTTCAACGACGTCACGCCGATGATACGGGCCACCTTGTGGAAATCCTCCGCATTCACGATAATAATGCTAGGTTTCACCGTATCGATTCTTCGGATTCTCGAGAAGATTTCATCCCGAAGCGGCTCGCGTTCCTCGTTTTGCTTCTGAAGCGCTTCCTTCTGCTCCGGCGTCATTTCATCCTGACTTCTGGGTCTCTGCGAAAAATCGTAAAGAGATATGTCATAATACTTTGCCACTGTAAGAGGAAGCCCGTTCAGCATGAGAGGATCTCCGACCTTCAGTTCCGTTTCTGCCAGGTGGGCCAAATCGTCGTTGTTATACTGCTCGAGATGCCTGTTGCGCACTACCATGCACTCTCCCGGCGCAAGATGATAATCATCGTTCTCATCGCAGAGAACACTTCGGAACATTCCGTAGCGCATACTCAGACGGTCCAGATCCATATCCGAAATATAGACTGCCATCTCATCGGAATCCACGATACCGACGATCTTCACTAATTCTGCGTTGTACGGCAGTCCGCACCGCATGGAAAGAAGGTCGGAATAGTCACTGATGTACGGATAGGGCGACTTCTCGAGGAACAGGTCGGCTACGTGCTTGGTAATCACCGCCTCCATCTCCGTGAGCCCGTCTTTTCTTCCGGTCAGACATTTCATGTTGGAAAGAAGTTTGTCCGACAGCACGGAAGCATTGACACTCATGCTGTTTTCCTCGGCGTATCCGACATCGTAAAAACCTGCCGTTTCAAAGCTCACAAAATACGCCCGAAGCTCGCCGTCCGACATGTTGACGTCACCGTTGTACCGAAGCGAAACATCATCGATTCCGGACTCCGGGTCGTTTAAGGCAGCGATGATTTTCTCGGAAATATCTTCCGACGTCGCCGCAACCAAAATGACATTCTCGTTAAATTCTTCCTTCACCTTGAAGAATTCCTTGATTCCGCGACTGAACACCGCAGTGAGGAATACAATCACGGCACCGAACAAGCCGAGGCAAAAGCCGAGGCGCTTTTTGCTCTTCTTTTTCATCATGGAGCGGTAATTCTGCCGGTAACCGTTGACAACGGAGGATTTGAAGCCGAACAGCTTTCCGTACTCTGTCCCCTCAAAGGGCGGCAGGTCCGTCATGTCGACGTTACTCTCCTTGCGCTCCACTGCCTCGGTTTCCGTGTATACGCCCTCGCGAAGCTTCACCTCGCTGGCGCTGTCCAAAACCGTCACCTTAGGCGTGTCAACCCGGAGGAACATCCGGCCGTTGTGGTTCACAACCGTGATTTTCAAAGGCTCAGAAGGCTTTTCCCCGTAAAATGCAACGTCGATATTTTCGTCCGCACAATCCTTTTTATTCAGTTCCCCGAGGAAAATTTCATTCTTATCTCTTGCAACATAGCCGTTAGCGGATTCGTTATTCCGGATGCCGACAATCTGCCCGTCCTTAAGCTCCACCACGGTATCGCAATAGTAATCCACAAGGTTTGCCTCGTGGGTAACCAACAAAACCAGATGTTCCTTCGACATCTCCTTGAGGATATCCATGACGAGAATTGTATTTGCCTCATCGAGATTGCCGGTAGGCTCATCCGCCAGGATAACCTTGGGGTTCTTCACAATCGCCCGGGCGATGGCAACGCGCTGCTGCTGACCGCCGGAGAGGGTGTCCGGAAGGCGCTTTGCGAACATCTCCATACCGACATTGCGAAGGGCAGCCTCCACTCTTGTTTTGATGGTCTCCTCATCGCGCATGCCGCACAGGCGGAGTGCATCCGCCACGTTTTCATACACGGTCTCATCGCGATTCAAGTTGTAGTTTTGGAAGATAATTCCGACATCCCGGTTGCGAACGACCGAATTGTCCGAAGACATCACAGTGTCCTCCAAAACCACCTCGCCGCCGCTTAGTTCATCCATACCGCCGATAACGTTGAGGAGCGTGGTCTTACCGCAGCCGCTTGGGCCGAAAATCGCCCACATTCCCTTGTCGGGGAGCTCTAAGTTGATGTCATTCAGCACATGAATCTCATTTTGTTTTCCGCGGTTGTAAAACTTGTTCAGAAGATTCAACCGAATCATACATCCTCACCCCCCTTCAGCGATTTCTTGACGCTTTCCGAGAACAACGACTTAATCTGTTTTCTCGTTACCCGGAGCGTTAGCAAAATCATACCCAGATACAGAATCAGGTAATTCCAGGGTTTGATATAGTACAGATTCAGATTCCACTGCGGATCGTGATACAGGAAATATGCCACAACCGGAATCAGAACAAACGCCGGAAGCAACGCTAAGAACATACGCACATAGATACCGGTGCGGATTACCTTAACCGGGATACCCATGGAACGCATGATGGAGAGGTCATCCTTGAATGCCTCCACGCTCTTATGGCTGCAGAGATTGACGAAAAATGCAACAAATACAACGATTAAGAACCACACAACCGCCTGCATGAACGACGACAGAATCAACTCAAACATGGTCATGAAATCGGCCTTGTAGGTCTCCTTCGTGGTTACCGCCACATAATCCTGCTTCTTCAGTTCCTTCGCCGCTTTTTTTGCAGCCCGGTCCGAAGGGAAGAACAAACTGAGCTGTTTGTAGGAGTCTTTGATGGTGTTGTCCAAAAGCTCCTTCGCCACGCCTTCACCGATTAAAACCAGCGTGTAGCGGGACGTCATATGCGGCAGATAGACATTGGGCTTGTCAAAAAGCATCTGTTCTTTTGTGAGGGTTATGCCCTTCTTCTTTTCTTTTACCGAATTGAATAATTCCTCATAGATATCCAGCATCTGCCGTCCCTGTGACCAGGCGTTTCTTTCGTAATTCGCCTTCGTGCTGACACTCAGGGAAATCGAGTCACATTGCCTAAACTCTTCGTTCAGCTCATCATCCTGAATGTAGATTGCATTTTCCGGCAGCTCGGGACTTACAACAAAGAACAAGGACGACCCTTTCTTCGAGAGTGTAAGCTCGGCCTCCTTTCCGTTTCGGAGATATTCCGAAACGGAAACCGCGCCGTCAAAGCCGTAGATGGTTGTCACCAGGTCAAAGCCTTCCTGTGTGAACATGGCTCTCGGTTCAACGGACTTGTCCGCATAGTACTTAATTCCCACGATTTGGAAGGGCACGTCGTAGAAATCCAGCGTATCAACGGCGATTGCCGTATCGCCGTACTCCACTTTATAAAAGATCGGCAGAATCAACATCACTTCTGTCTTGGTCTGCGGATATCGCCCGATGTCGGGGCTTCCCACATCCTTCATGGGCACACAGATATAGTGTCCGATCTCCTCATCCGTGATAAGATCCAGCTGGTTCGTCCGTAAAGGCGCCCCGCCCGACATCCTCGTGTCGTAAAGATAATCGTAACGGCAATACCCTTCCGCCCCGGTGGACGAAACAAGCTTTTCAATCTCGTCGTCGGTAAATGCAGCCTCCTCCTGATGGACGACAATCAATCGCCCGGGCTCCCTGCGGAACAGATAGAAGGATTTAAACATCTTCGTAAAATCCCCGCAGAACGTTGTTGCGAAGAACACTGCAAAGGAGCCGATTAACAGCAACAAACAAAGAAAAATGCTGAGCTGCGGCTTGGAAAAAAAGATGGAGCGGCCGAGTAAAAAGCCGTTGGAAAGCGTGCGCAGACGCTCCTTTCCGGGTGTGACAATCTCCTCCCCGGTCTCCGTCAGTTCCATAGGATTTGTCTTTCGAAGCACGCGGTCCGATTCGATGGCGCCGTCGAAGACGCGGACGTGTCTCGTTGCCACATCCTCCACCTGCTCAAAATTGTGAGTAACCATGATTAAGAGCTTGTCCTTGGAAACCTCCCGCAGGAGTGCAACTATCTCCTTCGAAGTCTCCGAGTCCAGATTGCCGGTGGGCTCATCGGCAAGGATAATCGGGCTGTCCTTGGCCAGCGCCCGGGCGATAACCGTACGCTGCTTCTGACCGCCGGAGAGCTGGCTGCCCTTGTGCTTCATGTGGCTCTTTAAGCCGACACGTTCAATCAGCTCGATTGCGCGCTTGCGGCGCTCCAGCGGATCGGTGATGGTCATAAGAGCAAGCTCCACGTTTTGTAAAACCGTAAAGCTGTCGATAATGTTGTAATCCTGGAAGATAAAAGAGATATACTTCTCCCGGTACTCCTCCCAGTCGGTCTGCAGATAGTGCGACGTCGGCTTTCCCTCGATGAAGAGCTCGCCCTCCTCGTAGGAATCCATACCGCTTAAAACGTTTAAGAGGGTGGATTTGCCGGAGCCGGACGCACCGGTGATGGCGACAAATTCCCCGAGTTCAAACTCGAGATTGACACCGCGGATACCCACGGTGACATTGCCTTCGGACACATAAATCTTTCCGATGTTGGAAAGTTTCAAAAAGCCCATTCTCTTCTCCTCCGTTCACATATTATTTTTGCATCATTAAATATCATATTTGGCCAAGATCTCGCTCGGCGTCTTTTTGGTGAGCCGCAAAACCGGCAGAATTCCACACGGAATGCATACGGCGTAGAGCAAAAGTCCGACAAGCACCGCGATCCACAGCGGATAGTATAGCAGTCGCCCGGCCATACCGCTGTTGTTTAGGATGTACCAGACAACGGCAGAGGCCGCAAGATACCCCAAAATCACGCTCATCGTCACCACAACGCCGGTTTCCACGGCGAAGCGGAACACCACATTTTTCGAGGAAGTACCGATCGCGCGGTAGATTCCGATCTCGCGCATACGTCCCATGACCGTGGATTTCATGATGAAATACATGCAGATGCACATGAGGACAAGCACTCCCACCCAGATGAACAAGAACTGTTTCACATGGCTTCCTATGGTCACATACGAACGGTCAAAGCGGTCCTCGGGCGTATAATACGCCTTCGACCCCGTATCCTCCGCGCCGGTTAAACTGTTGTTCGGCACGGGAAGGTTCGCAAAATGCTCCGCCAGATACTTCTCCGTCTTCTCCGGGTCCTCGGAATACACCTGATAGTATACCGAACCGTACTCATACATGTGCCGGGAGAACTTCATGAGCTTCTCAAACGGTTCGGGACCTCTTCCGACCTCGTAGTGACTCATGGCTTTCCGGTCGGTAAGCCCGACCGCACGGCTTATCTTGTGAAAATCCTCCGGATGTACGATTATCAGTTTCCTGTTGTTTTCGAAGTAGGAAAGAATCGGTTTATTCTGCGCAAACGCAAAATTATCCTTCATCTTATCCGCCATCTCCTGACGAAGTGTGTTCTGTCTTTCCATCACTTCCGAAAACTGAATCATGACTTCCAAGGATTTGTCGGAAGCTACCGCCGCCCAGGAATCATATCCCAACTGGTTCAGGATATCCTCCTCCTTGGGGAGTTTCGCGTCCACATACGATACGACCTTAAGCGGCACCCCGTTATAGGTGATTAAATCTCCCGGAGCATACTCGCCGTCGTCCTCGTCGGGGCTGGCTTCCGCGTACGGATATCCGTAGAAATCAATATAATCATAGTCGAATTGCCCTTTGTTCGCGCGAACGACAATGCACTCTCCGGGCTTTACTCCGAACTCTCCCGACCGGTCGTCAAAAACATTGTCAAAAGCACCGAACATCCCGTACAGTGAGATGTAATCGAGCGCGCGGGACGTGACAAACGCAGCAGGCTCATCGGCATCGACGACGCCGGCAACGATGAATGTAAACGTTTTATCCTCGATCCGGTAGATACACTGCATCCCCCGCAGATTCGAGTAATCCTTCATAAACCGAAACGGGACATCCCTAAGGATTCTGTCGGCTAGCTC
This sequence comes from uncultured Lachnospiraceae bacterium, assembly GCA_902787715.1. Classification (GTDB taxonomy): domain Bacteria; phylum Bacillota; class Clostridia; order Lachnospirales; family Lachnospiraceae; genus ISDg. Next base: position 57,393 of record CADAHQ010000001.1, on the reverse strand, counting down.
GGAGGTAATTACAACCTCGGCGTCCGTAAGGTCTGCATTTTTCCCGGCGAGAAGTTTTCGTCCCTTCGCTTCCTCCGAGGGAAGGAAGGTCGTCGGATATTCAAGGTCTTCCGAGGCGTCAAATCCGCCCTCGAAGGTACCCGCACTGTCATACTCCACCATGCGGAACAAAACCTTCGTCTCTCCGGTGTTTGTGGATCTTATCTCACCTCTTGTGTAGAAATCAACAATTCCGGAATCCGGGTCCGACAACGCCTCCCACATCTGCGCAGAGATGTCTTCCTTGCCGGCACACACCAAAAACACATTCTCGTTCAATTGTCTGCGAAGCTCGATTCTTTCGCGTATACCGACACTGCAGGCAGCGCTCAGGAAGACAAATACCGCCCCGAACAGCGCCAGACATGCGCGGAGTCGTTGCTTGCTCTTTTTCTTCATCATGCGGCGAAAGCCGGAGTGGAAACCGTTTTTTACCGTCTGTCCGAAGCGGAACAGCCGGCCGTATTCCTTCCCTTCCACCGGTGTGAGCTTCGACATGTCGATGTTCTTCTCTTTGGCAGCCAGCTCCTCCTTGGCGTTGAAAACTCCCTCCCGAAGCTTCACTTCGCTGCTCTCATCAAGGATTGTCACCTTATCGTTGTGTATCTTTAAAAACAGCCTTCCGCCGTGGTTGACCACGGTGATCTTAACCGGGTCTCCGGGCTCCTCTCCGTAGTATTCCACGGAGAGCTTAGTATTCTCGGTCACTTCCCGGGGGAGTTCCCCGAGGAAGATTTCATTCCGCCTTTTTGCGGAATACCCGCCGGCGTTTTCGTTGGTGCGGATGTCCGTGACAGCCCCGTCCTTGAGTTCCACCACCATATCGCAGTAACAGTCCACAAGATTGGCCTCGTGCGTGACGATCACGACAAGACGGTCCTTTGACATGGCCTTTAGGATGTCCATCACAAGGATGGTGTTTGTCTCGTCGAGATTGCCGGTTGGTTCATCGGCCAAAAGAACCGGAGGATTCTTGACAATGGCGCGCGCAATGGCGACGCGTTGCTGCTGACCGCCGGACAAGGTGTCCGGAAGACGGTCCCTGTACATGCTCATACCGACGCCGGCAAGAGCAGCCTCCACGCGCTCTTCGATTTCCGTTGCATCATCCATTCCGCACAGGCGGAGCGCATCGGCAACATTTTCCGCGACGGTCTCCTCGCGGTTTAAGCTGTAGTTTTGGAAGATGACGCCGATCTCCTTGTTTCGGATGACCGGATCGTCCACGCTCATCACGGCACCGTCGATCTCCACGGTTCCGCTGTTCGCGCGGTCAAGGCCTCCGATCACGCTAAGAAGCGTTGTCTTACCGCAGCCGCTTTGGCCGAAGACGGCAATCATTCCCTTGTCGGGAAGCTCCAGCGAGACGTCGTTTAACACATGGATTTCATTCTCCGCCCCGCGGTTATAGTATTTGTCGAGATGATCAATCCTAATCATGCTTCCTCACCTCCCCGCAGCGTTCTCTTAACACTCTGGGAGAACAGTTTTCCCACCTGCGCTCCGGTAACCCGCAGCATCAGAAGGAAAAGCCCGACGTACAAAAGGACATAGTGCCCCGGCTGCAGATACATCAGCTTCGCATTCATCTTCGGAATGTGGTAAACCACATACGCAAGCACGGGAATCACGACAAATGCAGGCAGAAGCGAGAGAAACATGCGCACATAGATACCGATGCGAATGACCTTCGCGGGAATTCCCATGGATCGCATTATTGCCATATCCGCGCGAAATGCGGCGATTGCCCTGTGGCTGCAGAGATTTATGAAAAATGCGAGAAACGCGATGGCGACAATCCACACAAGAGCTTTCAATGCAGCTGTCAAAAACTCCGACACAAGGTTTTCCACATCGGGGTCATAGGTGTCATCGGCGGTGAGCGCTACATATTTCATATCATTCAGTTTTTTCGCTGCCTCTGCGGCCTCCTTCCGGTTTTCAAAAAAGAGGCTTCCCTGATTGTAGTTCTTGTTCCCGCACGCGAGAAGCATATCCCACGCGAGGTCGGGACTCACGTAAATATTCACATAGCGCGCATCGTAAGACGGTTCCGTCAGACCGTCATACTGAGAAAGCAGGTTATTTTCAAGCAAAAGCTCTTTTGCGCGCTCTCCCTTGTGGTCATGTTGCTGGTTCAGATACCGGTTCGCCGTCTGCAGTGCCATAAAGCTTCGCATCTGAACAGCGTAATTGTTGAGTTTTCGAATCAAACTCATGGCTGCACGGGAATCAACGAACACGGAGTGCTCCGGCATGTGGTCGCCGACGTAGAAATGCATCGTCGACTGGCCGAAGAAACGGTCGTAGGAGTACGGAAACACTTTTTGCGGGTCATCGTAATCCGTGATGATATATTCGATGCCCATATCGAGCGCGTACCCGCAGGTCGCCCTTCGGAAGCCCTCCTCGGTCATCAGGGCCGTCGCGGGCTCGCTGTTATCCGCAGTAAATACAACCCCGACAATCTCAAAGATGGTTGCACCGACATAGAGCCGGTTCTTGCGGATATACTCCTCGTCGTACACCGTTTTGTAATAGATCGGCATATACAAAAGCACTTCACTCTCGCTCTGCGGGTAATGTCCGATGTCCGGCTCCCCGAAATCGCGGTCAAAGGTGCACGAAAACACGCCCTTATCGGTGCTGTAATCCGTTGCCGTGCCCGGTTTTTCCTCCGCTGCTTCCGGATCGGCCTTAAGTCCCTTAAGCCTGCAGTCAAAGAGATAATCGTACCGGATTGTCCTCTTCGCTCCCATCGTTTTCCCGAGGGTCTCTAACTCCTCCTCGGTGACGGGCGTGTCATCATAATGCACAATGACGACGCGTCCCTCTTCGTAGCGGAAGAAATGATGCTTTCGGAACACATTCAGGAAGTCGCCGCAAAAAGCCGTGACAAAAAACATGGCGACGGCGCCGACAATCATCAAAAGGCAGAGATACAGACTCAGATGCGGTTTCGCAACGAACACGGAGCGCCCCAGAAGAATCCCGTTGGAAAGCGTGCGACGCCTTTGCTTTCCGGGCGTCACCTCTCCTTCCAAGGAAGGTGCCGTAACCTCCTGTGCCGTTCGAAGCACGCGGTCCGACTCGATGGCGCCGTCATAGACGCGGATATGTCTCGTTGCAACATTTTCCACCTGGTCGTAGTTATGCGTGACCATGATAAGAAGTTTGTCCCGGGAAACCTCACGGAGTAGTTCGATAATCTCCTTGGAAGTCTCGGAATCGAGATTTCCCTTCGGCTCATCCGCAAGAATAATCGGGCTGTCTTTTGCAAGTGCCCGCGCAATAACCGTGCGCTGCTTCTGTCCGCCCGAGAGATGGCTTCCCTTGTGCTTCATATGCTTGCGAAGCCCAACTCTGTCGATGAGATCGATGGCGCGTTTCCTGCGTTCAAGCGGATCGGTGATGGACATCAAAGCAAGCTCCACATTTTGCAAAACCGTGAAGCTGTCGATGATATTGTAATCCTGGAAAATAAACGAGATATATTTCTGCCGGTACTGCTCCCAGTCTGCCTGCAGATAGTGCGAGGTGGATTTGCCTTCGATGAAAAGCTCTCCCTCCTCGTAGGAATCCATGCCGCTTAAGACGTTTAACAGGGTGGATTTGCCGGAGCCGGATGCACCGGTGATTGCGACAAATTCCCCCAGTTCAAACGATAGATTGACGCCGCGTACTCCGACCGCGACATTGTTCTCGGAAACATAGATTTTGCCTATGTCCTTCAACTGTAAAAAACTCATTGTGCCCCCCACAATTCAACATTCTGTTCTGTTGATATACCAAACCTGCGTTGACCGTCATGACAATCCCGGTCAGCCGAGTTCGCTTCGTATCTTCTCAGCAATCACACACGCGGCGCGTTCGTGGGACAGATGTCCCGGGTGCCACCGCGAGCCGAACGCCTCCTCGGTTGTGTCCGGAAGACGCACATAACTCACAAGAGAATCGCCGCTCTCGCCCTCGTAGGCCGCAATCGCTTCGCGGATCGGGTCCTCCATCAGGCTTCCGAGCATGCCGTACACCCAAAGGATTCTTGCCTTCGGATAAACCTCGCGAAGTCTTGCAAGGAACTTCTTCGCTGCTTTCGTAAAATGCTCCCTGCTTGCAGCATCAAGCGCTCCGTCCTCTCCCTTTGCCATCTTGAAAACAGCTCCGGTCTCCGGGTCGGTATACGCTTCCGTGTCGGCCGCGCCGCCGTCGTTGGTTCCCAGGTTGAGGATGACATAATCCGGTGAAAAGGACGTGAAATCATACGGTTCCGAGGATCCGCATACACTCTTCCCGTTCTCGGTTACAATGGAGCAGACGCTGTCGTAGATTCCGGGAACATTCATGTGAATATCGTTGTTGTATCCGCAATAAACTCCCCATCCGCTCTGGGAAACCACCTGATAGTCCGCATCGAGAGCCTCGGCGGTTTTATAGGTATAGTTGTCATATCCCGAAAAAAGCTCCGCAACCCAGTCCATCTCGCATCGCGCGCCGAAAGCCCCCTCACCGGAGGTGATGGAATCCCCGACGAATGCAAGACGAAGCTTCGGCTCCTCCACGGGAAGAAGCTCTCCGTCCGTATCAACTGCGGTGAGCCGGATGTAATTCGCTCCGTCGCCGCCCATGGGCTGAACTTCCTTCAGGATGCGGACATTTTTCACCTCTTCGGCATTTCGGTTACGGAAAATGAGAATCTCATTCTCTCCACGCAAAAGAGGCATGCGGCAAATAAGAGCCTTGTTCACCAAAACGGCAATCCACTGCTCCTGCCCGCCGTAGGCAGCCTCGATGTGAACCGTGAGGTACGACGCCTTCACATTCATCTCATAGCGGCTTCCGGTCCAGAACAACACGTCCGGCGCCTCCTTTGAGGTTCTTCCGAGAATCTTCACTTCGGCGGGAAACTTTGCCATATTGCCTCCTGATACCGGCTTTACCGGATGAATTTACGAAAAATAGATAAGGGGATCTGCAGGTTCCTTCGCGGGAATCATGCTCGTGATGTAAAGAACGACTCCCTTGCCGCGGTACTCCCGCATGTTCTGGATGCGAATCTCCGCAGTGATATCGAACCACATCCGGCTCTTAAGGGAGTCGGGGTCCACTGCCGCGGGAAGCTTTGCCAGGAACCCGGAAAACTGTGTATCTTCCGCACAGCACGTCATAACCATTCTTCCCGGAACGATATAGCCCTTGGGAAGGCGCGGCGAAACGTAGAGCATCGCGAGGAATTTTACTACTTTTCCGTCATAGTTCTTGAAATTTTCCGTGGCGTCCATGAACCAGATGCCGTAGTCCGCATCGGAGATTTCAATCTCCTTCGCGTTGATATCGTACGGAAGCTCTTCTTCAAATTCTCCCGCTTCCTTGCCGTCGGCGCGCTCGTAGGAAATCATCGCCTTGCGGTTGACCGCCTTGATGTTTCTGCGGATGGCCGAGCGGTCGGTCGCATCGTCACAGCGATTGACAATCACCACATCGGAGTAACGCACCTCATCGAGAATCATGGCGCGCATATTGTTGATATACATGGGGAAGGTCGTGGAATCCAGCATCGTGATAATCTGCGTGATTGCCCACTCCTTCGGCATGTCCAGATCCAACAGGTCCACAAGCTTCCACACACCGTTCCACTCGATCATAATCATGTTCGGCTTGTAGAATTTCTCAAGGCCCGACAAAAACTCGGTGGTCAGCTGCTCCTGCTCCTCCACGGAGATGATGCTGACGCCCTTCTTCGACAGTTCCACCTCATCGTACTCTTCCTCCCCCTCCTCGCAGAGGATTAAGAGGACCTTTCCGGAGGCTAAAAACTGCGGATCGTTTAATGTATCGCGGATAAAGGATGTCTTTCCGCTGTCCAAAAAGCCATTGATGACAAATACCGGCTTTTCCATGGTCTTCTTCCTTTCTGTCACGCCGGAATACTCTCCGGCCGCCGATTAGTCAAGCTCAAACAGCTCGCGGATGGCATCCTCGTTCATCTTGCTTCCGATGACGCAGATTCTGCCGATGATATCGGGCGAACCCTCGCGAATCTCGTACTCACCGGGAGTCAAATCGAAGTAATGCCATTTTCCGTCGCCGTCGGGAAGCATTCCCTTCGCGCGAAGGATCATGCCGTAATCCTCGGAGTTGGCAAGCTTTTCGAGGATATCATGAAGCGTGTCTTCCTCGTACCGCTTTACGGTCTCACGGCCGAAGCTTGTGAACACCTCATCCGCATGATGGTGATGATGGTGATGATGCTCATGCTCGTCATCGTCGTCATCATCGTCGTGATGATGGTGGCACTCACACTCGGGATCATCGCACTCCTCGTCGTCATCATGGTGATGATGGTGGTGATGATGCTCGTGCTCATGTTCATCGTCGTCATCATCGTCGTGGTGGTGATGGCACGAGCAGTTCGGATTGTCGCATTCCTCATCGTCATCGTCGTCGTGATGATGGTGATGCTCAGCCTCTTCCAAGAGCTGCTTAGCAAGGTCGACCTTCGTCTCCATGGCAGCGAGAATCTGGGCACCCGTCAACGAATCCCAAGGTGTCGTCACGATGGTGGCCTCGGGATTCTTCTCGCGGAGAAGCTTCACGCAGGCCTGCAGCTTCTCTTCCGAGACAAACTGGCTGCGGCTAAGAAGAATCGTGTGCGCGCACTCCACCTGGTTGTTGAAAAATTCGCCGAAGTTCTTCATGTAGATGCGGCATTTGCCGGCGTCAACCACCGTCACAAGGCCGGTGACAACCATCTCGGGGTCCTCAATCTTCTCGATGGCCCGCACCACATCGGAGAGCTTGCCGACGCCCGAGGGCTCGATGAGGATGCGGTCCGGATGGAACTGCTCCTTTACTTTCACAAGTGCCTTGCCGAAATCACCGACCAGCGAGCAGCAGATGCAACCCGAGTTCATCTCGGTAATCTCGATGCCGGCGTCCTTAAGGAATCCGCCGTCGATGCCGATCTCGCCGAACTCGTTCTCAATGAGAACAACCTTTTCTCCTCTGTAGCCGTCGGCAAGGAGCTTTTTGATGAGCGTCGTTTTACCCGCGCCCAAGAATCCTGAAAACACAGTGATTTTAATCATAATACTCACACTTTCTTATATACATTTTTGATACCGTTTACACGGTTCGGTAACTATTTTACACCGGTGGTGCCGAACCCTCCGCGGGACGCGCCCGTCAAGTGTTCAACCTCGGTAAATACAAGCTTTGGCTGGTTTTTCATGATGCGGAACTGGCAGATTCGGTCGTTCACATGAATCTCCGTATCCCGCATGGCCAGCACGGGGTATTTCCACTCGTCCTCATCGCCGCAGTAGCTGTGGTCGACGACGCCGAAGTGGTTTGTCTGAAGGATGCCGAAGTTTTTGTACGTGGAACTTCTCGGAACGATGTGTGCCTCGTATCCTTCCGGCAGCTCCACCGCAATTCCCAATCGAATCAGCCGCGATTCGCCGGCTTTTAAGGAAACGTTCTCCGCGCTTCGAAGGTCGATCCAGTCGGACACGCCGTCGATGTAGCGAAGCTTCTCAATCTCCTTGCTGATGTATCGAATCTTTAACTCAATCATAGTGCTCCTATCAGATTCCCTTGAGGAATGCCACGTACCCGAGATACGCTTCGTAGATATCGACCTTGCTTGTGATTTCCCACGGCGCATGCATGGACAAAACCGCAACGCCGCTATCGATGACGTTCATGCCGTAATTCGCCATGATATAAGCAATGGTTCCGCCGCCGCCCTGGTCAACCTTGCCGAGCTCCGCCGTCTGATACGAAACGCCGGCATCGTCCAAAATCTTCCGAAGCATCGCCATATACTCGGGGTTTGCGTCGTTGGATTCGCGCTTACCGCGGGAGCCGGTGTATTTGTTGAACACAAGTCCCCGCCCGAAGAAGGCTGAATTTTTCTTCTCAAAGGCCTCGGGATAAAGCGGGTCAAATGCCGCGCTCACATCGGAGGAAAGCATGTAGGAGTTCTGCAGTGCCCTGCGCACCGTGAGCTCGCTGTACTGCCCTAACCGGTCGGCGATCTCCGCTACACAGTTCTCAAAGAACCGCGACTTCATGCCGGTGGCGCCGACGCTTCCGATCTCTTCCTTGTCGACAAGAAGGCAAACCAGGGTACGCGCCGTCTTCTTAACGGCGAACAATGCTTCCGCAGAAGGATAGGCGCAGACACGGTCGTCCTGGCCGTAGCCCGCAATCATGCTGCGGTCGATGCCGTAGTCTCTTGCGGCGCCGGCAGGAACAATCTCCAGTTCTGCCGACAGAAAATCCTCCGCCGTAATATCGTACTGCTCCTTCAAAAGTCGGAGTGCATTGGCCTTCACCGCATCCTTCTCATCACCGGACAGCGGGCGGGAAGCGAAGGTCACATCCAGATCCTCGCCCTCAACAACCGTAGCGCCCTTCTTCGCAATCTGGTCCGCCGCAAGGTGAATCAAAAGGTCGCTTACGCCGAAGATGGGGTCGCTCTCCTTCTCGCCGATGGCAATTTTTACAACGGTTCCATCCTTCTTCACCACAACGCCGTGAACGGCCATGGGAAGGGTCACCCATTGATACTTCTTGACGCCGCCGTAATAGTGGGTGTCTAAAAGTGCTATCCCGTTGTCCTCATAGAGAGGATTCTGCTTGACGTCGAGGCGCGGCGAATCGATATGTGCGCCGAGGATATTCATACCCTCGGACAAAGGCTTCGTGCCGATGACAAACAAAGCAACGGCCTTGCCCATCATCTGAAAATACACCTTATCTCCGGCCTTCAGGCTCTCACATTCCGTGAGATTCCGGTAGCCGTGCTTCTTTGCAGCCGCCACAACGGCGTCCGCGCATTCCCGCTCGGTCTTGTTTTCGGAGATAAACTTCTTATACCCCTCGGCAAATGCCTCAATCTTCGCAAGACCTGCCTCATCGTACTTGAGCCAGGCGTCCTTCAGCCCGGCTGTGCTGTTTTTTTTCATAAATAAGCCTCCGCTGTATCATTTTCCGTTATACGCAATTTATATATCCAAAATATATCCACGATCACACATTTTCATGTCATCTGGCAATTTTCAACATCTCATCGATATCGTTTCGGTCGAACCTGTATGCCTTGTTGCAAAACCGGCAGCGAACCTCAATCTCCCCGTTTTCATCGGGAAGGTTACCAAGCTCCTTTTTCCCGAGGCTTATGAGCCCCTGGGCATAGCGGTCTCTCGAGCAGTTGCAGAAGAATTCGGCATCGTTGGTGCCGGTCATCTCCGGGGAAAGGCCGGCTAACACACGGGAAAGCATGTCTTCCGGCGTGTCGCCTGCGGAGAGCATCTCCGTCACCGTGGGAAGCCCCTTTAGATTCTCCTCAAGCTTGGTAATCACCTCATCCGGAACATCGGGCATCAGCTGAACGATGAAGCCGCCGGACTGCAGTACGCTTCCATCGCGGTCCACCAAAACTCCCAGGCCGACACTCGAGGGCGTCTGTTCCGATGCCGCAAAATAATATGTGAGGTCCTCTGCAATCTCGCCGGTCTGCAATGCGATATCGCCGATATAAGGGTCCTTCAGTCCCAGGTCCTTGATGACACTGAGAACACCGATTCCTACCGCGGCGCCTACGCCGAGATGCCCGTCCGGCCGGTCCGGTGCTTCCGCATCCGGATTTCCGACGTAGCCCTTCACCCGCCCGTGGGAATCCGCAGTCACTAAAAGTCCCTGCAGAGGCCCCGAGGCATCGATGCGGACCGTCAGCATGTCCTTATCGCCCTTCATCATGATTCCCATCATCGCCGCGCCGCTTAATAGGCGTCCGAGCGCCGCTGTCGCCACCGGTGTAAGGTTGTGCGCAACTCTGGCTTTCTCGGCAATTCCGCGCGACGTGATGGCAAATGCCCTGATAAATTCATTCGCCGCCGTAGCGCGGACGATATAATCCCGATCACTCATAATACTTCTTTTCCTGAAACTTTTCTTTTGCAAGGAACAGCACGCGCTCCGAAGCTTCGGTGGCGGGCTTTCCCGTATAACCGTCCATGGCGGCCACATACTCCATGCCGGCCGCTTCCAGCAATTCCTTCACCTTCGAAATCGAATACGCCCTCTGGGTGTGAAGCTCGTCCTCGCGGATGTAGCGGGCGTCACCCTCGCTGTCTTCGGATGCGCTCTTCCCCTCGGACGCGGCGCCTTCTTCGGAGTCGCCGTTCTCCCGAAGGAACATGGTCAAACGGTACTCATTGATTCCGTTTTTCTCGCTGTACGCATTGTCCCAGAGCAAAACCGCGTCGCCGTAGTCCTCCATGCGGGTCCGGTCACCCAGCACATCCCGGTAGTAATGCGCCGTCTTCATGTCAAACAGAAACAATCCCCCGCGCTCAAGGTAATTGTTTGCGAGCCGGAAGACCGTCGTGAGGTCCTCCTCCTTAAGCAGATAATTCATGGTGTCGCACACGCAGACAAAGGCGGAAACCGTGCCGTACAGCTCCATCTCCCGGATGTCCTGGTGAAGGTACCGGATCATCTGCGCGATTGCCTCTTCCTCCACGGCTGAGATGTCATCGGACGTCGCCTCGGCTTCCGTCAAAAGCGCGTCAATCCGGTCGTACTCCTTCTCCTGGGCAATGGCAAGCATCTCCTCGGAAGCGTCGATTCCGATCATGTCGAAGCCTGCCCGGCGAAGCCGCTCCGTCATCTCCCCCGTGCCGCAGCCAAGGTCGCAGACGAGGCTTCCGGGAGCGATTCCCGCATCGCTTAAGAGCCGCACAATCGCTGCCGCCCATTCATCGTATGGCACGTTGTCCATACAGCAGTCATAGATTCCGGAAAATGCGGAATACGCTTTCATGACAGGCCTCCCATCCGTTTAAAAGTGCATAAGAGTTGCCTCCCGTGACGGAAGGCAACTCCGATAGTGTGCAGTTCGGTTTTCGAATTAACGATTGAGTTCCGCAATCTGTGCAAAGCAAGGCTTCAAAGCCGGATACAGGGAGCGGAAGATCTGGTAGCGCTTCTCATACTCTGCAACGATGGCAGGATCCTGCTCAATGGTATCCACAACGCGGATCAGCTTGCCTGCAGCCTCCTCAACGGAAGCGTACTCGCCGCAGCCCACAGCCGCAAGAATGGCAGCGCCGTATCCCGGGCCTTCCTCGCAGTTGATCTTGTCAACCTTCACGTTCATGATGTTGGCAAGCACCTTGCACCACAGCGGGCTCTTTGCGCCGCCGCCGATGGCGCGGATTCTTTCAATCTTAACTCCGAAGGAGCGGGCAATCTCAAGGGCATCGCGAAGTGCGTAGGTAACGCCCTCCATAACCGCAAGCGTCATATCCTCTCTCTTGGTGTCCATGGACATACCGATGAAGCAGCCTCTTGCATCCGGGTTGTTGTGCGGTGTGCGCTCGCCCATCAGGTACGGAAGGTAGAACACGTTGTTCTTGCCGATCTCCTTGATGTTCTTCTGCTCTGCCGCATAATCCTTCGTTCCGATGATGTCGTCCATCCACCACTTGTTGGAGGAAGCAGCGGAAAGCATGCAGCCTAAGAAGTGGTATTTGCCGTTCGCATGTGCGAAGGAGTGCATCGCGTTGGCGTCATCCACGGCAAATTCATCCGTAGAGATGAATACCGTACCCGAGGTTCCCAGGGATACCGAGCACATGCCGTGCTCCAAGGTACCGGTTCCCACAGCGCCTGCAGCGTTGTCGCCTGCGCCTGCGATAATCTTCACGGTCTTCGGAAGTCCGAGTTCCTCTGCAACTGTAGGAAGAATCGTTCCGACAACCTCGTAGCTCTCGAAAATCTTGGCAAGCTGCTCTTCCTTGATGCCGACGATGTCGATCATCTCCTTGGACCAGCACTTGTTCTTTACGTCGAACAGAAGCATTCCGGAAGCATCCGATACATCCGTGCAGTGAACGCCCGAAAGAAGGTAAGCAAGATAATCCTTCGGAAGCATGATCTTGCAGATCTTAGCGAAGATCTCCGGTTCATGCTTCTTTACCCACAGAAGCTTCGGAGCGGTGAAGCCCGTAAGCGCCATGTTGGCAGTGTAAGCACTGATCTTCTCACGTCCGATAACATTGTTTAAGTAATCACACTCTTCCTGGGTACGTCCGTCGTTCCAAAGAATTGCGGGGCGAAGCACGTTGTCGTTCTCATCGAGAATTACAAGACCGTGCATCTGGCCGCCGAAGCTGATGCCCGCAACCTGCGAAGCGTCAACAACCGAAATCAGCTCCTTGACACCGGCCTTCATCTGCGTCCACCAGTCCTCCGGCTTCTGCTCCGACCAGCCCGTCTTCGGAAAATACAGCGGATACTCCTTGGAAACAATATTCTTGATTGTACCCTCGCCGTCCATCAGCAAAAGCTTGACGGAAGAGGTCCCCAAATCAACACCGATATAGTACATAAAACAGTCCTCCCGTGTTCCGTTATAGGATACTTTTTCATGGTCCTGCAACGCAAAAACCACCAAGTTCTATCTTACCCAAAAGATGGGTTTCTGTCAAGTATTTCAAGCGTTTCCGAAGGGCTTCCGCCCTCTTTTTCCTCCGCTTTTAAAAGGAACTCCCGACGAGCTCAATCGTCGATCGCCAAAAGCCCCATGGTCTCCCGCGGAACCATGAAAGTAACCGCGTGTTTTTTCACCGACATGTGGGCCTGCAGGCAGGCTCCGCCGTACTCGCCGTCGATGGTCCAGGCGACTTCCTCCTCGAACTCAAAGGCCGCCTCCGTGATGTGCCGGAAGACTATCAAAGGATTGTCGAAGTTGCGCTTCCGGATGTCGTTCAAAAGCCCTGCCACCTGCAAAGGAGAAGGCTCCCGGATTAAGAAAAGCTCGAATTTGCCGTCGTTAAGACGCACATCAGGGCCGGTGATGCCGCGGAAGCCTCCGATGGAGGACGAGCTCACCACCATTCCCATGATAAATGTGCCCTCGATGGTCTCATCCGGCAGTGTGATGGTGGCGTTCACCCGCTCGATGTTCGCAAGAGCGCCGGCTCCGTTTAAAAGATACGCCGCGTGGCCCAAAACATTCTTTAACGACTGGGACGTCGCGTAGGAAACGTCGGAGAAGAGGCCGAAGGCCGCCGTGTAGACCACGTATTTGCCGTTAAAGCATCCGATGTCACAGGAGTACGGAATTCCCGTCTTCGACAGCTTCGCCGCCTCTACAACGTCCTTGGGAAGGCACATGGAATAACCGAAGTCGTTGGTGCTTCCTGCGGGAAGATACACGATGGGCACCCGCTTCTCGGGCTCGCTCTCCATCAGGCCCTCCACAACCTCATGCAGCGTTCCGTCGCCGCCGGAGCAGACGACTTTGACGCAGTTTCCCTCGCGAAGGTATGCCGAAACCGCCTCCTTCGCGTCGTTTCGCTTCCGCGTCGGTGAAAGCACCAGATCGCATTGCTCGTCCAAAAGTTCGTAGACCACGTCGTTGAGCTTTCCGACGATTTTCTTGGTCCCCGCATTCGGGTTATACGTAAACAAAATCTTATCTCTCAAGGTAACTCACTCTCCCGCCGAAACCCGCACACGCCCGGCGTCCTTTCCCGTTCACTGCTTGCTATTATACCCGATAACAATCGATTTGTTAAGAGCGAAGGAGTAGATTATCCGTTCCCGGACAGAAAGTCCGGTTCCGCGCTCGATGGCCTCCGCGTACAGCGTCAGCTGCTTTTCGTACCTGCGGATAAGCTCCGCTTCGCCGTTTGCCGGGTCCACGCGGTCCGTCTTGTAGTCCACCAAAACAACCTCGCCGTCCTCCGTAAAATACGCATCGATGACACCCTGCAAAAGGACAGTGGCGTTCTCCGGGTAATCCTCACGCACGGTGTTCGCCGGAATCGTCATGACAAAGGGCCGCTCGCGGAACAATGCATTTGCCGCATAAGCTTTCTTCATGCGCTTTCCGAGGTCACTCTCGTAAAATGCAACAAACCGCTTCGGTGCAAGGAGTGGCAAATCGGACTCAAGAATCTGCCGCTTCCGTGCCATCTCCTCCCACTCCGCGATGCATGCTTCCTCAGTATCCGGAAGCGAGTAATCATGGAGCTGCAACACCCTATGGCACAGGGTACCGAAATCGGCGCCGCTTCGCGCTGCGGGCTCCTCGGCTTCCTTGGCAAAGGTCGGCGTCGGAACCTCCGGCTCCGCAGACTGCATCCGGAATGCGCCCTGCTCGTCCGCGGTATACACAACCGTGGCATCCGCCCGCTCTCTGGCTTCCTCAGCGGCTTCCTTCTCGAGGTACGCAAGCTTTTTCAGATACGAAACAGAGACCTTCACGGGCATGTCGGCCCTTCTTGCGGCATACGCAAAGTCCCGGTACTCCGTCAATTCCTGCTTCCTTGCATCCCAATCGGAATCCTCCGCTTGCTCCGTAACCTTCGCCGTTTGCAGCAGGGGCTCTGCCGGGTTCACAATCGCAAAATGCCAATCAGCCGTATCCGCGGAATCCTCGTCTGCATTTTTCGCAGACTCGCACAACCGGGCCACAACAGCCTCCGGGACATCCGCAAGCACCGCGTTCAACATCAGCCGCAAAAAGCTTTGGGGATCCCGCATCACAAACGCATAGGGAAGCCGGTCGGCGTCGCGGTCGATATGGAATCCCACGGAGAACTGGGAGGACAGTTTTTCCTTCTTCCCCAGTCTTCCGGCGACAATCAGCTTGTCCTCCGCGCGGGTCATGGCCACATAGAGAAGTCGCAGCTCCTCGCCGTAGAGATCCCTCTGCAGGCGGTTTCGGATGGCATCCCCCGCAAGTGTACCGTACTTTAAGTGGTCCTTCGGGAAGAACAGCGTGGGCCCGAACCCCAGCTCCTCGTGCAAAACCATGGTACTCTGCAGATCCATGGTGTTGAAGGAATGGCTGGTGTCCGCGAGAATCACAATGGGGAACTCCATTCCCTTGCTTGCGTGGATTGTCATGAGACGCACGCTGTTGGTGCCGGCGTCACCGGACACGTCATTCACGGGAATCTCCCACTTTTTGATGTTTTCCACA
This sequence comes from uncultured Lachnospiraceae bacterium, assembly GCA_902787715.1. GTDB lineage: Bacteria > Bacillota > Clostridia > Lachnospirales > Lachnospiraceae > ISDg. The sequence continues at coordinate 42,353 of CADAHQ010000001.1, read as the reverse complement.
TAATCGAGGAACGCGCGCAGATTTCCGGTCGCCGAAGCCTGATATGCGCGGGCACGGGAAATAAGCTGCGTCAGATTCCGTACGGCAGTCTCCCCGCCGGGCATCGCAGCACAATACCCCCGCAATTTGGTAAGATCCAGATATTCTTCAATCAATTCCGCGGCATCCGTGTAAGCCGCGTGCTTCTTAAGCCGGTCATATACCGACAGGAACGCCTTTGCACGCCCCGAAAGCGCGGAATCGGCACCTTCCGCCGCGACCTTGCGAAGTGTTGTATAGGTGTAGGGCAGCCGCCGCTCTTCTGCGTTTTTACGGGCAGAAAGGCGCAGCTTCGCCAGATCATCTGCGGTATAGCCGAAGGCCGGTGATGTCAAAACAACCGACATCGGAATCTCCTGGAACGGGTTGTCCAAAAGCCGCAGCATGGACACCACCGCATCCACCTCCGGCGCATCATAGTAACCCCTGGCATCCGCAACCGTGGCGGGAATCCCGGCCTTCCGAAGGGTCCGCAAAAGCGGTGCCGAAATGGCGGACTTGGAGCGGAACAAAACCGCCACATCCCCGTAGCCTGCGCGGTGGGGATTCTTGTTTCCGCCGACAATCAGACCGGTTTTGGGGTCGGTAAGTTCCCGAATCTTTCGCGCGATCATGGTGCACTCTTCGGCAACGGGATTTTCCGAAGCGTGCAGCAAAAGCAATTCGCTTGTGTACGCCGGATTGTCGGTCTCGCCGCTTCCGTCATAGCTTCCGCTGTAGTAAAGCTTTGCCCGCTCGTCGTAGTCGATGCCGCCGACCTCTTTGTGCATCAGCCTTGCGAAGACGCTGTTGACCGAATCAATAACCTTCTTGTTGCTCCGGAAATTCATCTGCAGATCGATCCGCGTTCCCGCCGCGGGATCCGTCGCATAGCGGTCGCATTTGCCGAGGAAAAGCTCCGGACAGGCTTCACGGAACTTGTAGATGCTCTGCTTGACATCACCCACCATGAAGAGGTTCTCGCGTCCGTTTTTGACACTTGCAACCGCCGTCAGAAGTCTCTCCTGCAGCAAATTGGAGTCCTGGTACTCATCGATCATGATCTCCGCAAACTCCCGGCTCATGGAGACCGCCTCCTCGGTGGGATTGCCGTTCTCACCCACCAAAATCGTAAGCGCAATGTGGGCGATGGCCGAAAAGTCGTAGGCATTTGCCTCCTTCTGTTTCTCCATCCGTGTGTTGCGGTAGTTTTGCACAAGACCGCAGAGGCACCGAAGAAGCGGCACGCATTCCTTCTGCAGGGCAATCACCTCCGCCGTCACCTTCCGAGCCTTCTCGGAGAGCTTTCCGACAATCTTTTTATAGTTTTCTCTGGCCTCTTTATAGTTTTCCTTCCACACCGGGTCCGCGTCGGATTTCGCCGTCGAAAGCCGCGCCCATGCCGCGGGCTCTGCAAGCTTTCGCAAAAACTCCCCGTCGTCCTCCGTCTCCGCAATTCCCTGCATATACGCAAGGTCCGCGGCAAATGCATCCTCGTAAACGGCAGGCATGTAATCCTCGTGAATGCGCGCAAGGTGAAGTTTCACCGCGGGAAGAACCGACTCGAGCTTCTTTCGAAATTCTGCGATGATTCCGGAATAATAGATGCCGCCGTCGGCATTCACAGACTCCTCGTACCGCGAAAACATCGCCGAAAGCCAGGCTTCGGGGAAGGGGTTGCTCTCGCTTTTGTCGGCAATCTCCCGGATCAGCTTCACAAGATCGCCGTCTCCGGTGACGCCGCCGTAAGCCGCCACGAGATCTGCAAACACCGGATCCCCGCGCTCGTACGCTGCCGCCATCACCTCGTCGAGGGACTGCTCCGCAATCAACGCCCCTTCGCTGTCATCGAGAAGCCGGAAGGACGGGTCGATATCCGCTTTATGAAAATATCGACGTACAACGGTCTGGCAGAAACTGTCAATCGTTGAAATCTTCGCAAAATGCACATTCCGCGCCTGGGTCTGCAGCCGCTCGTTCTCGGGGTCCGCCTCCAGCGCCTGTTCGATATTATCCGCGATGCGGTTTTTCAACTCATTTGCCGCATTGCGCGTAAAGGTAACAATCAAAATCTTATCGATGTCCACGGGATCTTTCTCCCGGGTGATCGCCTGCATGATGCGCTCCACGAGGACCTTGGTCTTGCCGGAGCCCGCTGCGGCGGAAACCAGGACATTGCCCACATCCGCCTGAATGGCCGCTAACTGCTGCTCTGTGTAGCTCATTCGTCCTCACCTCCGTCCTCCGAAGTCGACCCTTTCCGGCACGCCGCATATTCCATCGCCTTTCGCCGGCAGGTGCCCGCCTTGTCGCAATACTTGCAGGTGTCGTTGACATACGGCAACACGGCGATGTTTCCGCCGGCAATCTCGGAAGCCTCCCTGCTAAGCGTCTCATCCGCCGTGTCAAGAATGTCTTTCAGTTCCGCCTCGGTGATGCCGTCACCGGACAATTTACCCTTGGCATTTACCGAGAGATTCACGGCGTCCGAGACGTACTCGCCGCCGGAAAGCCCCTTGTCCAGCTTCTTCAGATACCGGTCGCTCTGGTACGGGGATTCCGCTGCGAGCGTCTTATTTTCGCACGCAAAGAAGCCGACCGGACGCGTGTTTGCTTCCACCATCCGCTCGCTTTCCTCCCCGGGAAGGCCCTCCACGGGTCTCTGGGTAAAGGACTGATAAAATCCCGCCGCAGGCACAGCTTTTATTCCGGCCTCCGACAGCTGTCTCTCCTTCTCCCGAAGGTAGATCGGCAGCTGCAGGTTCATACCGTCGGCAACCGCCTTTTTATCAAACTTTCGCTGGGAGGATTTGAAGTCCACGACCTTGATATATCGGGTTCCGTCCTCCTCCGCATACTCCACGCGGTCAATCTTCCCCTTTAACGTATACTCCCCGATGGGCCGCTCAAAGGGCTCCTCCGCGCCGCCGAAGCGGTACGTTCCCATAGCCTGCCGCTTCACCATGCGGGGCAGCGTAAAATGCAGATTCTCCGTGAGGGTATGCAACAGATACCGGCTGCGGCCGTCCACAAGAAACGCCTCATTTGCCGGGTCGTTTTTAATCTGCTCCTCGGCCTCCGCCACCAGTTTATCAAGAACGCTCTCCGTCACGACAGTGCCCTCTGCTGCCATCTCATCCAGGCGGTTCTCGATAAACTCCGTCATGGCATGGTATACATTACCGTTTTCAATCTGCGTGGGCGCAAACGCCTGTCGGTCCTCGATTCCCAGGTCATACTCCAGGAAATGCCGGTACGGGCATTCCGCATATCTCTGCATTCTCGAAACGGAAAATACCGTCCCCGCCGGATGCAATGCCGCAGCAAGCTCCGGCAGTAGCTTTTGCTCCCGCACGAATCCGTTCGCTGCTTCCGAGAGCAGCTCCGAAGAAACCGGAGCCTCCTCCCCGCTTTCGCCGCCGAAATACCAGCGGTACAGAGCGCGGCAGTCGGAAAGCGCCTCGGAACTTAGCGGCGTCACCGTGTCACCGCCCGAAGCAGCAGCGTAATTCTGCATCAATTCCTCCAGACCGCCGTCAATGGCAATCCGCTCAAAGAAATCGGCGGCATTTCCGTTGGCAACGGCTGCCTCCCGGTCGCGGAACACCTTTTTGATTCTGCGCACGATATAGGAGGCCGACGCCTTCTTTCCGCCTTCCGCCTCCTCACTCCAGGAGATGGTCAGGGATTCCGTCGGCTTTTGAATCGTAAGGAGGATATAGAATTCCTCCGTATCCACCGCTTCCTTCTCGGTGTCGGAGAGAACGATACCGTAGGATTCCTTCAGAAGCTGCCGCTCCCCTTCGCTTAAGAGAAGGCTGCTTCTCTTTGAACCGGGAACCAGCCCCTCGTTCATTCCGAGGAAGAACAGGTGCTTCACGGCACCGATTCGCGAACGCTTCCGGTCGCCGATGACGACACAATCCGGCTCCGGCGGAATCACTCCGAGGCGCAGCCCTGCAAATCCCGCATCGCACAGGTCGGCATACTCCTTCATGCTGATGCTTTGGTCGGGCATCAAATCATACATCCGCGAGAACAAATCCGTAACCGCGCGATACACGGAACCGTACTCCCTCGCACGTCTCCCGTGCCAGGGCACGCTCTCGTTCATAAGCTCCTCCGAGAGAGCCTCAGTCCGCAGATACACCTTCTCCTCCGCAAGGAACCGGTACAACGCAACGGTCTTTCCCCGCACATCCGTATCCTTGCTCCGGATGGCCTCCGACACCCCTGCAATCTTTGCATAAATCTCCTTTGCAAGGGCAATGCAGTCCCCCGCGTGGGTCTCATGCTTCCCGCCGTAATCCCCGTAGAAGCCCTTCTCCCACATGGATCTTCCGCGGATTCCCCGCGCAATCAGAAAATTCTCCAGATACGACAACCGATCCGCATCATAAGTGTTGATGGGGTTTCGAAGCCACCGCATCACCCAGTCGGTGCGCATGTCCGTGCAGATCATGCGAAGAAGGCTTCGGATATAATCGATCAAGGCATTGTCCGCGACTTCCGACGTGACGTCGATGAAGAACGGAATTCCCGCAGTCGTCATCTCCGTGCGCAAAAGCTCCGCATACGAGGGCACATCCCCGCATACGATTCCGATTTCCCCGTAGCGCACGCCTTCCTTGCGGATCATTCTTGCGATGGTGCGGACACAGTTTGTGACCTCCGCACGGCGGTCGCTCGCCTGCACAAGGCGCACTGCTCCCGTGGGGGCACCGGTGTAAACTTTGGCTCTCTTTCGGAACAGCGAACGGCACAGGTGCGCAAGCTCCGGATCCTTCGCGGGGCTTTCGCTCTTCTCTTCTGCGTTAAGAATGCTCACGGCTTTGTCCGTCTCCGCGGCAAGGCGCCGCAGGGACCCGATCATCTCCCGGCTTAAACGGAAGCACGACGAGCCGTCGTTTCCTTCCGCCTCGGAAGGGTCCACGGTCACCGTCACATACACATCCTTTGCCCGGCGGAACAGCCTTGTAAGGAGGCTCTGCTGCGTCGGGGTAAAGCCGGTGTAACCGTCGAAGAACAGTGTGCTCCCGTGAAGCCGCTCCGACTCCTCCGCAAGGGGCATCATGGCACGGTAGATATCCACCTCGGTGATCTGCGTCCCGCCGCAGCGCTCCCGGAACCACTCGTAGATATCCGAGACTTCCCGAAGTTTCCTGGCAAGAAGGGCATCCTCACCCTCCGATGCCGCGGCGGCATTTTGCAGGGCTTCCGCGGTGATCTCATAGGACACCAGCTCCGAGAGAAGGGATTTGACTTCCTCAACAAATCCCGGTTTATTGATTTTTCCGCCGAACAACGGCATCTCACTGCCATGCTCGGTCATAACTTTCTTAAGAAGGAGGCTTTTCCCCACCTCGTCCAGAACCGGAGGAATCCGGTCTCCCAGCTCATCCACAAGCCGGTACGCCAGTCTTCGGAAACTCACGATGTCGATGTTCATCACGCATCCGCCGCGGGGGTCATCGGACTGCATCGCGCACAGATCCCGCTCGGCATCCAGGTTCGCCTGCTCGGGCACGAAGAAAAAAACCTCACCGGCAGACTCCCTGCTTGTGTGAAGCATGGTTTTCAGCAGCATTTCCCGGTTCTGTTGCGCCGAGCTGCCTAAGATCAGCCATAGGTTTCCTTTCATTTCCTCCTCCTTACAAGAAAAGGCAAACATTTGTCGTATAAATGTTTGCCATATTTTCCATAGTTCCCAAGATGCCGGCTCCGCTTTTTGACTCCCAGCATGTAGCCAGGTGGGTGACCGCACGTATGCTTCTGCCTTCCACTGCAAGGAGGCCTGACATCCACATACAGATATAGGAATCCCTTATTCAGTTTCGTAGGTTCAAAAATTACGGAGGTGTCGAACATCCCAGGAAAGTTTCTACTTTGCGTCCGCCTTCTCGACTTCGATGACGGCGGCCTTCTTCATCGGAATGCGGCAGTTCTTGTTGTTACCGAACTCCACAATGATGATATCCTGGTCTTCCACCATATCAATGATAACACCGTAAAATCCGCCCGTGGTGAGGACGCTGTCCCCGATTGCCAGCGAGGAAAGAAGCGCCTTCTGCTTCTTCTCCTGGTTTGCCTGCGGACGGTAAATCATGAAGTAAAATACTGCCGCAAATACCACCAGCATGATGACGAAGGGAATCAACGTCGATCCTGCGGAAGCATCCGTTCCCTGCGTCAATACCGCAATCCAATTCCGAATCATTCAATGTACCTCGTTTTCTTTATTTCTTTTCTTCCCGGTCCCGGCGTGAGCAATCACTCCTCCGGCCCCCGGGCAAATCCGTCTAATTTCTCCCTCATATAGGCAGCATAGCGATTCTGTTCGATCGCCTCACGGATCTCTTCCATCATTCTATTATAAAACCGCAGATTATGCAAGACCATAAGTCGAAGTCCCAGCATTTCTCCCGCCACAAGAAGATGGCGGATATAGGCGCGGGAATGATTCCTGCACGCCGGACAATCGCACCCTTCCTCAATGGGACGGTCATCGGTTTTATATCGTTCGTTCTTTAAGTTCAGCCGTCCGCGGTTAGTGTACGCATGGCCGTGCCGCCCGTTTCTGGTGGGGTAGACGCAGTCGAAGAAATCCACGCCCCGCGCTACTCCCTCAAGGATGTTGGCAGGCGTTCCGACGCCCATCAGATACACCGGTTTCTCCAGCGGCAGATACGGCACCACCGCATCCAAAATGCGGTACATCTCCTCGTGGGACTCTCCCACCGCAAGGCCTCCCACAGCATACCCCGGAAGGTCCAGCTCCGCAATCTGCTTTGCATGTTCGATTCGGATATCCTCGTAGATGCCGCCCTGGTTGATACCGAAGAGCATCTGGGATGGATTTACCGTATCGGGAAGACTGTTCAGTCTCGCCATCTCGTCCTTGCAGCGCAGAAGCCACCGCGTGGTTCGCTCCACCGACTGCCGGATGTAGTCCTTCTCAGCCGTGCTCGGCGGGCATTCGTCAAATGCCATCGCGATTGTGGAGCCGAGATTCGACTGAATCTGCATGCTTTCCTCCGGCCCCATGAAGATCTTGCGACCGTCCACATGGGAGTTGAAGGAAACGCCCTCCTCCTTAATCTTGCGAAGTTTCGCTAAGGAGAACACCTGGAATCCGCCGGAATCCGTGAGAATGGGCTTGTCCCAGTGCATAAACTTCTGCAGACCGCCCATCTGTTTTACGACGGTGTCTCCGGGCCGCACATGCAGATGATACGTGTTGCACAGCTCTACCTGCGTGCCGATTCCGGCAAGATCCACAGAGGAAACCGCTCCCTTGATGGCGGCAACCGTCCCCACATTCATGAAGACCGGCGTCTGCACGGTTCCGTGGACTGTCACCAATTCTCCGCGCTTCGCCATTCCGTCGCGGTGCAACACTCGATACATAGTCAGCTCACTTTCATTGATATCGCAATCTTCGTCTGTGCTTTTGTTTAATCCTTGTGGACTCTCAGCCTCATCCAGAGAAGGGCCACGGCAAAGAACATAACCACAAGACCGCTCGGGAAGAGATAGCTGTATTTGCTGCTCGTGGAGAGCAAAAGAAGCACGATACCCAGCAGATTCACAAGGCCGATCAGGATAAAGGAAGCCACGGTATCCAACATGTTTCTTCCTCCTCGCGTCGTATGACCGCGGTCCGTGCTGGTCGAGCAAATCTCGGCAATGGAGTTCGGGTTGACGCCGCGCAGATAGTAGTCGGCGAATTTGCCGACCTCTTCCAAAAGGGCATAGTACGGATCCATCCGCTTCTTCATCTCGTCAAATTCCGTTGCCTCTTCGCTCTGCTTAAAGATGTCAACGCCCTGCTTCTCTATGGTCTCCCATTTGTACATCTCATAGTTTCGCTTGCTGAGGTCCGTAAGAAGCGTTCCGTCCAAAAGATCCTGCGCGTTCCCTCCGATGGTCTCCGCGAGAATCCGCTTCATCTTGGCAAATGCCTTGCAGACATAAGGATACCCTTCTTCTGCCGAACCCCCTTCGTAATGCCCCTTTGCGGCCATGCAGTCACTGTACAAATCGCCGTACTGCTTCACCTTGTTAAATACCTCATAGCCTCCCATAATAATACCTTCCTCCCCGTTATCAGTGGATATCCGTGCTGCTTGCGTAGGTATCCTTGATAATGCAAATCCACGTCTTTCCGGTGTTCAGCGTAATCTCGTTGCCGTCCATATCATAGTAACGGGTGGGCTCGTACTGGGACTTCTTCGTCCAGGTAATCGGAATCGCCTTGCCGTTGGTGATATAGTAGCCGCTCTTGCCGGAGTCGATGGTGGTCATGTCGATACGGCTCGTGCCGTCGTTCATCAGCTTCCATTTGCAGTACTGGAAGATGACATTCTTGTACGCTAACTGCTCGCCGTTCATCTCGTCGATGTGCTTGCCGCCGTACTGGTAACGATAGTAGAGACCGTCGGCCTCATTGTACTCAAAGTAAGGCTTGTTGAGCGTGTATCCGGGCGCTGCGTAGTTGGCGGTAAATCCGCCCTCCAGCATGTTCGGTGCGTCGTCCGCAGCGAACTTGAAATGGTTCTTTACGTAGTTATCCGTGTGAGTAAGTGGATATCCTTTGCGTTGGCAGGTCTTTAAGATGCGATCTCCAGCGGTATAGGCATTGTGCGGTGCAACACGGTCTGTGGTACGGTAGTATGTTCCGTCGGAAGCCATACCGTCGATATTGTGGATATCACTGCGCTTCAGAATCTTATCCGCATAGGTGGAACCGCCGAAGTGGCAGTAAATCGGATCCCACTCGAGCATCCAGTCGATGTAGTAGTGACGGCTGCTTCGCACGGAACCGATCTTCTCGAGGTCGGTGTAATCCTCGATGATGGCCATGAATCTCTGGATATCAACCTCGGTAGGTGCCTCGTAAACAAGACCGGCGCGGCTGATACCGCTCTGCGGAACCGCCTCCTCCTTGTTGTTAAGCATGATGGCGATGGGACGGGAGGCTGCGAGATCCTTCGTAATCCACTCGTTCGTAACATCGCTTCTTGTCATATTCTCGGGAATGGGTGACGGCGTCGGTGTCGGGGACAACGTGGGCGTCGGCGTCGGTGTATCGGTAGCTGTAGGCGCCGGCGTTGCGGTCTCCGTCGGAGTCGCTGTCACGGTCTGATTATTCGTCTCATTTTTCTTTTTTCCGCAGGCTGTAAGCACTGTCAATGCGAGGAGCAGACAAACTGCGAAAAGCGCACATCTTTTCTTCATATTTCCGTCTCTCTTTCTTGCTTTAGTTCCTGCATTTTTCTTCCGAAAAAAGCAAGAAAGGCCAATGCCTGCGCATTGGCCTTATCAGGGGCAGTAGGATTCGAACCCACGACCTGCGGTTTTGGAGACCGTTATTCTACCAGCTGAACTATACCCCTATATGTGTGTGGCTCTTGCGAACCGCTAACACATATTACTACACGAAAACAAAATTGTCAACAACTAAACTTCGATTGCATAAGAAAAGTTGTGCTGACCAAACGGACAAGCTCCTGTACGGAAGCTGCCCTTTACGCCGTCTCAATGCGGTTTGCACGGTGCAGATCATGTCTCTCCACCGCCTCTTCACGCATCTTGTACTTCAGGATCTTACCTGCGGCATTCATCGGGAATTCCTTCACGAAATCCACATATTTCGGCACCTTGTGCTTTGCCATATGGGTGCGGACGTAATCCTTGATCTCGTCCTCGGTGCACTCTACGCCGTCCTGCAGAATGATGCAGGCCATAATCTCCTCGCCGTAGTCGGCATCCGGAACACCGATGACCTGAACGTCCTTCACCTTTTCGTAGGTGTAAAGGAAGTCCTCAATCTCCTTCGGATAGATATTCTCACCGCCGCGGATAATCATATCCTTGATGCGGCCCGTAATCTTGTAGTAACCGTCCTCCGGGCGACGCAGTGCAAGGTCTCCCGAGTGAAGCCAGCCGTCCTCATCGATGGCTGCGGCCGTTGCCTCGGGCATCTTGTAGTAGCCCTTCATGATATTGTAACCGCGTGCGCAGAACTCGCCCGGAACGCCGTCCGGAAGCTCCTCGCCGGTCTCGGGATCCACAATCTTGGTCTCAACGCCGAAGATGGAAGGTCCTACCGTATTGACACGCTGCTCGATGGTATCGCTGGTCTTGCTCATGGTCGTCGCAGGCGAAGCCTCTGTCTGACCGTAGGTGATAACGATCTCGGGCATATGCATCTTCTCGATGACCTCTTCCATGGTCTTGATCGGGCACGGCGATCCCGCCATGATACCGGTTCTCATATGGGAGAAATCGGTCTTCGGGAAATTCTCATGTCCCAGCATCGCGATAAACATCGTCGGCACACCGTGGAAGCAGGTAATCTTCTCCTGGTTGATGCAGTTTAAGCTCTTTCTCGGCGAGAATGCCGGAATCGGGGACATGGTGACACCGTGGGTCACGGAAGCCGTCATGGCAAGCACCATGCCGAAGCAATGGAACATGGGTACCTGGATCATCATGCGGTCCGCCGTGGAAAGATCCATGCAGTCGCCGATGGCCTTACCGTTGTTGACAACATTGTAGTGCGTGAGCATAACACCCTTCGGGAAACCGGTGGTTCCGGAGGTGTACTGCATGTTGCACACGTCGTTCTTGTCAACTGCGGCGCGGCGCTTCTCCACTTCCGTAAGCGGCACGGTCTCGCCGAGCTTAACGGCCTCATCCCAGGTAAAGCAACCCGGCTGACGGCTGTCAACTGTGATGATATTCTTCAGGTACGGCAGTCTCTCGCTCTCCAGCTTGCCCGGCTCGCAGGTTGCAAGCTCCGGACACAACTCCTTCATGGTTCCGATGTAATCGCAATCCTTGAAGCCGTCAATCATGACAAGGGTATGCGTGTCGGACTGACGAAGCAAATATTCAATCTCGTGAATCTTGTAGGCGGTATTTACCGTAACCAAAACGGCACCGATCTTCGTGGTGGCCCAGAAGGTGATGTACCATGCGGGAACATTGGTCGCCCAGATGGCTACGTGATCGCCCTTCTTAACGTCCATGGCAATCAACGCGCGGGCGAAATTGTCCACGTCGTCACGGAACTCCGGATAAGTTCTCGTGTAATCAAGCTCCGTATAGCGGAATGCGTACTGCGTCGGAAAAGCCTCGCAGATGCGGTCCAGAATATCCGGGAACGTGTAGTCGATCAAACGCTCCTTCGGCCAGATATAATTGCCCGTACCGCGGTTGTCCGTCTGCAGCGCGTGCTTATGCTTTGTCTTGTACGGCCGCATATAGTTTGCGAACTGCGGGAACACAACCCACGCGTCGGCAAGCTCTGCGGACCAGCGCTTCACCCATTCTAACGAAACGTAGCCGGTGTAGTGCATGCTCATAAGTGCGGCAAATGCTTCCTTCAAAGGCATGTCGCCGTCGCCCATCAAGCGATAGGAAATCTTGCCGTCGCGGCATACGGAGTCCTTTACGTGGACGTATTTGATGTATTCGCCGAGGGTTGCCACCGTCTGCTCCGGGGTCTCCCCGAAGTTGCGGAACGGATGATGAATATCCCACAAAGCGGCAATCTTCCGGCTTCCCACTTCGTCGAGAATCTTCTTCAAGCGCGCCGTCTCGGAATACACACCGTTGGTCTCCACAAGCATGGTCACATTGTACTGCTCCGCAATCGGAACCAGCTGTTTAAGCGTTGCGATGATGGCCTCATCGTCCACCTCGCCCTCCGGTGCCGGATGCTCGTCGGCAAGCACACGGATGTACGCGGTTCCCAGAGCATTGGCAAGCTTCGCGTAAGCCGTCAGCTCTTCCATGATCTTCGGAAGCTTTGCCTGATATTTCAGGGCAATTCCCGAGGAAAGGCAGGAAACCTCAATGCCGATCTCCCGCAGCTTCGCTACTGTGTTCGGAAGCTGTTCCTCCGAAAACGGTTTCGCGCGTGTCGCAAGAATATCATTGCCGAGTCCGCGAATCTCAATGCCGTGATAGCCGAGATCTTTCGCCATCGTGTAAATGTCGGTCCAGGAATAATCCGGGCATCCCAATGTGGAGAAGCTGATTTTCATGTTTCTGTTCCCTTTCTCTTATTAATTCAGCAAGGCAGGCTTGCGAGTTTTGTTCGCATTAGAAAACGCCTCTATCGTCGAAACGATAGAGGCGTAAAATACGTGGTACCACTCTACTTCATGATTTCTCATGCACTCAGCAAGCACGGACAATAAGTCGATACTCTTCCTTACGGTAACGGTAGGAAACCGGCACAATCTACACAACCTTTCGGCCTTCAATCGGCAGCTCCGAGGTGAGTTCCCATTGTTTCTTCGACTGCCTCGCATCCCCCGGCAGCTTTCTGAACCCGAAACAAAAGTACTGGTCCTCTTCCACGCTTTTCTGACTATAAAACTCCGTTGGTCGAAATGTTACAACACAATTCGGCAAATGTCAAGTGTTTATTTTCGACGAATCAAATCGATTGGACGTTTTTTTAAAAAAAGATGCAACGGCACCCACACCGTCAACACAGTCGTCACAAATATGACAACAAATACAATTAAACATGTCACAAAGCTAATGCTGATTTGAGAAGTTGCCACACATCCTTTTAAATGCATTCTGCGGTTAATCACAGCAATCGCCATTAATGCCAGTAAGCACCCCAATACAGACATGACTCCACCGATCATATATGCCTCAAGCGCAAACATTTTTCGCACATCTTTCTTCCGAACTCCCAATGCCCTCATTACCCCGATTTTACTTTCATTATCTTTGATATTACACGAAAAGAACAGGCACAATGCAAAAAACAGTGCTGAAAAAATCAGGAGTAAGGCAGGTAAAAAAACAGCGTCGAGGTTTTTGAGCATATTATCTGCATCGATTATACTCTGAACCTCTTGATTATCCAGTAATATTCCGGATTCCAAAAGACAATTTACCTGTTTTTCTGTTATCCCATTGTCAGTGGCCAACTCAACAGAATCATAATAACAGCGCGTAAAATATTCACTTTTCAACTTAAGAAACAGCGATGAGTCTAAACTTACATCAGCTCTTGCAAACACATCAAATACAATACCAGCTACATGAATCTCCGGAAGTATTTCATGTAAATTAATCGTGTTAGTAAACATGTTGCCACTTAATTTTGACAAATCAGTAAATCCACCGCCAAGAGTAGTTAGTCCGTCAAAATCATCTACGGAAAAATCATTCACAATTGCGTAGTTTTCTGAAACAATAATATCCTTTGTATTATCGGGCATTGCGCCTTCACTAAGATACTCTGGTTTCATCTGTTCATCAATTGCTGCAAAAGAAGCCTGGCTTTTTTTATCCAAAGAAAACGACCATAGTCCAACGGAAGAATACGGCAACCAAATTACGTCTGCATTTCTTTCAATGTAATTCAAAAAGCCTTTCGAAACCAAAAAACGGTGGCTGATTTGCTTGTCAAAGCTGGAAGACTCTGAATAATCGCGGATGTCAGATTTAATCACGCCGCATATAGTCAGCGGCACCTCATCAATAGTAATTGTCTTTCCAACTGCATTGCTTCCCAAGCCGTATTCGTTGCAAAACAGCTCAGGCACAGCAACTTCAGCTTCATCCATCGGTAATCTGCCATATAGAAGTGTTCCATTACCCAAAGAATTGTCTTCAACGATCGAATAGTCTAGCCAAATTTTTTTATTTCCCTCTAAGATCTTTGCATTATTTCTCGCAAATTTTATAGTCTCTGGTGCAAAGCATCTATTTAGTACACTCATCAGCGAGTCACTTCTCCCAACCTGCAGAATTGCAGAATAACCATTGGGCGTGGTAATTGATTCTTCAATATAAGGCCGCCACCTAGTAATTCCCTCATCTGACGCAAATGTGCAAATTGTACGAGCCACGCTCCGATTAACAAACAAAGAAATCGAAAAAACGCCAAAAGAAAGAATACAGAACAAAAGCGAAAAGACAATCAACCGTGCCTTCCGTACCTTCAAAGAGTCCTTAGTTAGTCGGAGAAGCGTTTTTAACGGCAATGGTTTTTCTTTCACACTTTGATTACCGTTTTCTACCCCATTATTACATGGCTCTATCTCAAAATCTTCGACAATTGCTCCGTCAGCAAGCTTAATTATCCTATTTGAATATTTTTTGGCAAGAGTATTATTGTGCGTAACAATCACGACAAGGCACTCCACCGATATTTTTCGGAACAATCCCATTATCTTTTCTGCATTTTCGGAGTCAAGATTCCCTGTCGGTTCATCAGCAAATATCACCTTAGGTTTCTTTACGATACATCTTGCAATTGCTATTCGCTGTTGCTGACCGCCGGACAATTCTGTTATTCTACGTGCACCGCACTCTGGTAGTCCAACGGTTTCCAAAGCATCTCGGATGCGTTCAGTCAGGGCCCCACCTTCATAGTCTAAACGCTCTTGTTGTTCAATAACAATCCCAACATTATCATTCACATTGAAATCGTCCAAAAGGTTGTAGTCTTGAAAGACATAACCCATGAAAAGATTCCTGAACACTTCCATCTCATCTTCAGTAGCAGAAGACAATTCTATATTTGTTTCACCAAATTGCGCAACCACGCGACCGTTATCCGGAGCATCTAAACCACTGAGAATGTTTAATAAAGTGGTTTTTCCCGAGCCGCTTTCACCGATAATCGAAACCAGTCCCTGGCTCGGTAGTTCGATGGAAACATCATTAATCGCAACTACACTTTCGCTGTTCCCGGTATGATATGTCTTTGAAACATTACGCAACAATATCACTTTTCTTCTCCCCCTGACTAGTAAGATTCAACGTTCATTCCCCGGAAAACAGTTGTCTATCACCATGATTTTGAGCAATAATATCAATGCAACTAAAAACTATATTCTGGGAAATCAAAAGCTCGTTAAACCGTTCATCCTGCGGAATGTCCCCAATAGCAACCTCGTTATAAAAACTGTTATCGCCGTCCTTGCAATGTGACAACTCCCAGCATAATCCCTTTGCAACTTCTGTTGCCTCTTCTTCGGAAAGAAAGCCATACTGAAACAATCGCATTGTTTCTTTATTTCCATAATACATCACAATTGAATAAGGGTCGGTTGTGTACAATTCCATCAGCGATTTCCATTCATCGTCATCAATAGCTACTGAATCATCAAGGTCATTTATAACAACACAAATATATTGTTTCCCCTTATCCTTGGTTATTCCCTTTAAATCAGATACTCTTCGGAGTGAAGGGATATCGTCAGTATACCATTGTATTTCTCTGCCTACCCAAACAACATCTGTTGGATGAATTGATGTTAAGTATTCTTTTACAGTTACCCCAACTTTATTTTGAGGTATTTCCTTTTTATGCAACACAATACATACAGCAACAATAACAGCTATTATTACAATTGATAATAATGGGATTATTATCCGCTTCATCATACACACTCCGTTTTTATTGATTATACTTGAAATCGACATTAAACTGTTTTGTCTCCGTATGAAAAGTAACGTCATCATAATTACCGGGGAAAGTATCCGATGGACAAATTGTGAATTGACATTTAATTGTTACTCTTTGGGTATAAATATTATCCAAGCAAAACCAAAAACACTGAGCATAAAGAATACTTTCATCAAAGACTACACTGTGTCTACCTGATGTACACAAACCAAGAGCATCCGATTTTTTGAACTGATAAACAGCATCAAATTTCCCTTTGCTCTCTCTCCCTTTTTGAGTGATAGCACAATACGAAACGTCCGGGGAAATCGCATCGGCAACCGCACCATACAGAGAGCTAAGAGATGTCGGGATTTTGTAGCTTGTTGACCCCGATGTAGTACGTGAAGGAAGCATGCTTTGTATATCGCCTCCTCGATACATTATGTCCGTTGCAGCCATTTCATGCGACCAAGCACGATCTGTGGTAGGAATAGAAGATATTACTTCAAGAAGCTCATTTGCGCCATAAAGACGTATCCTTGCGCCGGTCCTCTGATTCGTTCCGTATATAGTCAAATTTGGAATCATCCTGAATTTCATAGAAAAGCCATGATGGTATAAGCCTTCCATCTTTATGCCCTGAAATCGTCCGGCATAATACTCAATTCTACCGCATTGTGTTCCCTTAGGAATAGTAACAAGCCCGTAGCCTGACTCGCCAACGGGCTTCCAGTTAACATTGACGTTTGACGAAAGAACAATGTTTTTATATAACTTAACACGAACTCCGGAATAGTATACAGGGTTCGTTGTAGAACTATCTTCGGCAGCTGCTGAAACGTGTAGCTGCAAAGCAGACACCAACAAAATGATACAGGCTAATAAAGCAACATTACATCTCATTCTTTTACATCTCATCGTATAATACCTCCCCAAAAAATAAGTTGTAACAAGGCAGATCGCCTTGTTACAACATGATATTACTTTCTCAGAGTTTTGTCAATATAATCCCTAATTTATTTCATTAAATAATCATTTCTTCGGCTCCCGCACCGCGCGGACGTCTTCCGGCGTACAAGGGATTTCGGAGTAGCGGGCCTTCTCGTATTTTTCGAGAAGCACCTCGCGGTTTTCCGCCGTGTGCCCCAAAAGGTCCGTAGGGGTAAGCTCGGGGATCTCCCGATCGCCGTAGCGGTCAAATACCGTGCGTTTGAAGGTACGGCGGATACGACGCGCATACGTGTTCTCGTCATAGACGTTGTCGTCGCGAAGCCGCACGGTCTCATCCTGAATCGGGACAAGAATCCGTTTCAGGTCGATGACCCGGTCGGTCTCCATACTGGTTTTCGCATCCGTGATTCTCGAGGACATGCTCTTCGCCAAGACAATCATCGCAAGCAAAAGCATAACAGCAAGAAAACACTTGATGGCGACACCAATCCAGGAAAGGTCTTTGGATGAATTTACCGGTTTGGCGGTTTGCTGCTGTTCTTCCTCCTCCGGAGTATCCGTAATGCTGCTTCCCGGCGGCGGGGTTTCCACCTGCTCTGTCGGCTCCTTGGGCTCCAGAATGCGGCTCCAAGCGTTGTCGAAGATGTGCCAGATTGGAAGAATCGCCACGCAGAGCACCGCGAGCACCGTAATCATATACCAGAGGCGATAGGCTCGGGTGTTACCGAGAGTGACGTGGTATACGGCCATGTAATCCGCATCGCGGTTTGCATAGACAAAACGCACATAGTTGGTCAGATAGATGGCGTACACGTTCATAGCAAGGAACAGAATCAGCGTAAGGGATTCCATCCAGACAAGCTCGGTATGCTTGAGATACTCAGCCACAATCAGGGCGATGAGAATTCCGACACCGATGGGAAGGAAGGTCATCTCCTTGCCGTATTTGCTCTTCTTTCCCACGGTGTTGCCCACCATGCCGGACAGGATCCAGAACAGAAGAATCGTCAGGAACAGGCCGCCGAAGAGCATCCACATGCGATCCTTCATCGGAATGCGGAGACCGAGGGCGGCAAGCGCGTACAGGGTCATTCCGACAGAGAGATAGCGGATGCGCAACAGCTGCATCTCATATCGATCGACGCGAAATTGATCTTTCATGGTTGCCTCCTACAGATTTCTCGGCGTCCAAAGTGCCGTGCAGCCTAAGAGCTCCTGCGGGAGCGTCGGCAGTTTCTCTCCGATGATAACCAGGCAACACGGTGCACCGGTGCGGATGCGCGCTCTCACGCGCTTCTCAAACTCCGGACGCAGCGAATAGGTGATGTAGAGAACACTGGTGTTGTAGTTCTCCTCCTCCGCTGAAAAATCGTTACCGTCGCCCAGTTCCATGCGCTCGCGCATCGCCTGCTGCATGCGCTTGGCATCGAAGATGGTTTCGTAATCGATACCGGCCAGGCCGATTTCGATGGTGCTCAGATGGCCCATGGAGCTTCCCTCGGGAATCATCAAAGGCGTTCCGCCGTCGCTTCCGGAGACGTTGCATTCCATGGATACGCTCTGCCCGATGGCAAGAGCCGAGGATGTAAAGCTTACGCCGAGGCGCAACAGCTCCTCGCGAAGCTCCTCCTCGTGGGACATGGGACCGCGCTCCGCATGCAGAACAATGTGGAGACGCTTGTCCATGGTGGTGTCATAGTAATTGACCTGCCAGTCGCCCGATTTCGCGGAAGCCTTCCAGTTAATCTTCTGAATCGGGTCACCCGGCTGATAATCGCGCAGTCCGGCAAATGCCGAAAAATCCTCGTACAGCTTCAACTTGGATACCACATCGCCCCACATAGTGCGGAACGGAAGGTCCCCCGTGCCGATGGAATAATTCTTCGGCGTCACCAGAACCTGCGTGGAGGAATCCAGAATCCATGCGTGTTGCTTGGAGAAGAAGAAGTCGCTTCCGACAACCTGCACACCGTCGACGCGGTACGGTCCGCGGCGTGTCGCCATCACGGGGATGCGCCGGGTTACCTGCTTGTACCCGCCGATGGAAAACAAATCGTTGCGGTAGTAGTGGTCCGTGACCTTCTTCATATCCTGATTCTCGATGACCATGAACCGGGAGAGCTGGAATTTAACCTTCAACGCCGGCAGAGGCAACGACTTGTTGTTGGTAATCACCTCCTCAAGCGATACCCACTCTCCCTCGTGGGCGGTCTCCTGGCTGAACTGCAGGAACACCTGCAGCTTCTTCTGCCAGTTTTTCTTGTAGTACCACCGGGTCACGAGGAATGAGATCAGAACCACGATCATTAACAAAACAATCTTCATAGCGCACTCCTTATGGTTACAAAGCCTTACGGGTTGCATCGGGGTGTGGAAATCAATAATCAATCACCTGAAGCTGAAGCACTGCCCAGGACTCCCGACATGCGTTCCATATTGCATTAAATTCATTCAGAGAAAGCGGTGTTGCTCCGCTTCCGAGAGCGATTCCCAGCGTGGGAATTCCTCTCTCCAGACAACAATACCCTTCGTAGGATCCGTAGCTGCGGAATCCTGCATTTTCCTTGTTTACGTCATAATTCATAACTTCTGCGGCGGCCTCCGCGTAGCGCTTTGCCTGGGAGAGCCGCGGCTCGGACTGCCCGTAGTTGTAAGAGATGTTGGAGCCCGTCGTGTGATAAGCAACAATCAGATCGGGCTTCGTACCGGTGAGCTGGCGAATCAGCGCCAGGGTCTCCGGCTCGCTCTCCGGCTCCGCTCCGGGGTAACCCTCGGAGGACGGCTCCGTCACGCCGGTATTGCTGTTTTCCCACAGATAGCGGAAATTCCGGCGCAGGTCCACGCCGTTTGCATTGGCGTAGAAAAACATGAGATAATTATCAAGTGAAAGGCTGGTTCCTCCCTTTACGGAATCCCTCTCAAACCATTTCTTTAAGTCGGTGATAATCGCCTCGCTGTGAACTCCGGAGAGATACTGCTGGCTGATGGCGATACCGTCGGGGTTCAGCATCGGAATCACGTGAATCACTGCATTTTCACAGAGCTCGCGGTAGGCAAATCCGTTATAGTTTCCGGAGTCGTAGTAACATAAGCAGTACTCCGCCTGCTTCATGCAAAGAAGCGATGTCATATACTCCGCACCGCAGATGCCGCCGCAGAAGAACACATGCTTTTTCGCCTTCTCCGGATCGCCGATGACAATCTCGAAAATGCTGCGGTCATCCTTCGTGGTGCCGATGCAATTGAGCTTCATATGGTCCCCGTAGCGTTCCCGCAGCTCCGCAAGGTCCTCGCACATGGAACGATAGTCGTAAATCTGGCGGGACGTGTCCACGATGGAGAGCATGGCGTTGGAGTACTCAAAGGTGCGGTTCTCGAGAATCGTAAGGCTGGTGATGTAGTCGTTGCTGACATAGGCCGTCGTATTTTCGAAATAGATGCGGTCCCAGCCGAAATCCCCTTTTCCGGTTCTCTGCAAAGGCGTCCCGTAGGGAACGGTTTTCAGCACGTCGGTGTCTGTCCCGGGCTGCACGCGGATATTTAAGGTGTTCGAGGTCACATAGACCGTGTCGGAAACCACCGTGTACCCGTCGGCATCCTTCACAATCTTGTTGTCCTGCTTTCCGGGATCCGCCGCAACCGTAACCGAATGCTCGTACTTTGTCATGTCCGTCAGGGTGACATTGGACTTCGGCTTCTTATTACCGCACCCGGCAAGAAGCACAACCACCAAAATCACCGCAACAATCGTTCTCTTCATAATCCCCCGATCCGAAGACGCCTAAGCGTCTTACTCCGAACTCCGATTCCAGGCTTTGTTATTTCTTCAACTCTCCGATATTCCGCAGTCCGTACAACTTCACATCCGAAGGCACCTTGTCCCGGATGCTCTCGCAGTCGGATTGCGACAAAATGCAGGCGCGATACCCGAGTTTCATGGCTTCGCGAACCCGCAGAAGCGGCTGTGTAACCGACCGTAATTCCCCGGTCAGGCCCACCTCGCCAAATGCAACCGTATGCGGCTCCAACGGCTTATTCCGGTAGGAAGACCACAGCGCAAGGATGATAGGCAGATCCAGCGCCGGTTCCGTAACCCGCATGCCGCCGGCGATATTTACGTAGGTGTCGCACTGGGAAACCTCGACCCCGGTGCGTCTCTGCATCACGGCGGTTAAAAGATTTAAGCGGTTTAGGTCCGTGCCGGCCGTTGTGCGGCGCGGCTGACTGAATGTGGTTTTGCACACAAGGGCCTGCACCTCCACAAGAAGCGGTCGCGTCCCTTCCATGGTCACGGCAACCACGGAGCCAGGCTCACCCTCAGGCATGCCGCGAAGCATATGCTCCGACGGATTCAAAACCTCCTGCAGACCGTCTCCGCGCATCTCAAACACGCCGATTTCATTGGTGGAACCGAAACGGTTCTTCACCGCGCGTAAAATGCGGTACGATGTTGTGCTGTCGCCCTCAAAGTAAAGCACTGTATCCACCATATGCTCCAACATCTTCGGGCCGGCCACCATGCCGTCCTTCGTCACGTGTCCCACAAGGAACACCGTGATGCTCTCCTCCTTTGCGATCCGCATCAGATACGCGGTAATCTCGCGAATCTGCATCGGTCCTCCCGGCGCGCCGGAGCTGTCGGGCATCATCATCGTCTGCACCGAATCGATGATCACCACCTGCGGCCGCACCGAAAGAATCTGCTCGGAAATGATGCCTAAATCGGTTTCGGAGAGGAACAAAAGATTCTCCCCGCATTCGCCGATACGCATGGCGCGAAGCTTAATCTGCGTTAAGGATTCCTCACCGGAAACATACAAAACTTTGGTACCGCCCTCCGCAAGATTGCGGCACATCTGAAGTAACAACGTGGACTTGCCGATGCCCGGGTCACCCGAAGTCAAAACTAAAGACCCTGCAACGATACCGCCGCCGAGAACCCGGTCAAGCTCCTCCATGCGGGTGGTGGTGCGGGGTTCCTCCTGCACCGGAACCTCCCGAAGCGTCACGGGCGTTGCGCTCTGTCGGCGAAACGGGTCTGCCGAAGTTCTGCCCGAAGGCGCCTTGGTCTTCGGGGCCTCCACAAGGGAGTCCCAGGATTTGCAGGCAGGGCATTGGCCTAGCCACTTCGGATACTCCGTCCCGCACTCTTTACAGAAAAAGATGGTTTTCTCCCTTGCCATTCCTTCTATCTCCTTCTCCGACACCGGAAGACAGTCTTATCGTTCACCCAGTCCACCGTCACGGAACTGCCCTCCGGAATCTCTCCCGACAAAAGCTTCTCCGCCATGGAATCTTCAATCGTCTCGGCAATCACACGCTTTACGGGACGCGCGCCGTACTGGGGCACATAGCCCTTCTCGGCCACCATCGCCGTGCAGGCATCCGTAAAATTCACCTTAAGCCCGTGCATCTCCCTGCAACGGTCCGCAAACCGCGCCAGCAGAAGCTTCGAAATTCCGAGAATCTCCTCCCGTGTTAACGAGTGGAACACCACAATGTCGTCGATGCGGTTCAAAAACTCCGGCTTGAAGATTCTCTTCACTTCCTCCATGACGCCGTCCTTCATGCGACGGTAGTCCGCAGTCGCATCCTCCGAGGAGGTAAATCCGAGAAGCTTCGGATTCATGATGCGCTCGGCGCCTGCATTGGACGTCATGATAATCACCGTATTCTTCATATTCACAAGACGGCCGCTGGAATCCGTGATTCGTCCGTCGTCAAGCATCTGCAAAAGGATGTTGAATACATCCGGATGGGCCTTCTCAATCTCGTCGAACAGAAGCACCGAATAGGGCTTTCTGCGCACACGCTCGGAAAGCTGTCCGCCGGCCTCAAAGCCAACGTATCCGGGCGGGCTGCCGATCATTTTCGACACGCTGTGCGCTTCCATATACTCTGACATATCAATGCGGATCATCGCGTCGGGATCTCCGAAGAGACACTTCGCCAAAGCCTTGCACAGCTCCGTTTTTCCGACGCCGGTAGGTCCCAAGAAAAGGAAGGAACCGATGGGACGGTTCGGGTCCTTGAGGCCCACGCGCCCGCGGCGAATCGCCTTCGCAAGGGCGGACACCGCCTCCTCCTGCCCGATCACCATCTCGTGGAGCTCGCTCTCCAGATGCAGCAGACGGGAGCTCTCCGACTGGGAGATCTGTGCCGCCGGGATGCCGGTTTTCTGCGCGATAATCTGGGAGATGACATCCGCATCCACGGTGCGGGGTTCTTCCGTCACCGTATCGGTCGAAACCTTGCTCTTCCGAAGCTTCCGCAAAAGCTTTGCAGCCTCCTCGCGGTTTCCCGCGCGAAGTGCGGCATCGCATTCCTCCGCAAGCTTCGCCTGCTTTGCACTTTTGTCCGCTTCCGCAGTTTTGTATTCCGCAAGATGCACGCGGCTTCCCGCCTCGTCCATCAGATCGATTGCCTTATCCGGAAGTCTCCGGTCCCCGAGATACCGCGCGGACAGCGTGACGCAGGCGCGCAATGCTTCATCGGTGTATCTTACATGATGATGGGTTTCATAGCGGTCGCAGATGCCCTTTAAGATGGCAAATGCCTCCTCCGTTCCGGGCTCTTCCACCGTCACCGGCGCAAACCGCCGTTCAAGGGCGGGATCCTTCTCAATGTAGCGGCGGTACTCCTCCGCCGTAGTCGCGCCGATGATGCGGATCTCCCCGCGGGCCAGCGCAGGCTTTAACATGTTGGCAACGTCCAGGGATCCTTCCGCATTGCCGGCTCCCACCACCGTGTGAAGCTCGTCGATAAAAAGAATCACGTTGTTGCCCTGGGCGGCATCCGCGAGAAGCTGCTTCATGCGCTCCTCAAAATCACCGCGATAGCGCGAACCGGCCACCAGCGATGTGACATTCAACTCAAACACCAGCTTGCCCTTCATCTCCGCCGGCACTTTGCCCGCAGCGATACGCTGTGCAAGCCCTTCCACCACGGCGGTCTTGCCGACGCCGGGCTCACCCACCAGACAGGGATTGTTCTTCGTGCGGCGGCAAAGGATGCGGATCAGGTGCTCGGTCTCCTCCTCGCGGCCGATGACCGGCTCCAGAAGGCCGTCCTCCGCGTCGAAGGAAATGCAGCGGCAGAAGCTCTCCAGCGTCCCGCCGGCAGCTCCCTTCCCGTCCCGAAGCATCTCGGTCTGTTCTTTCACAACGTCTCCAGGAAGGCCCATGACGTACAGTACTTCCGGGTACAGCTTCACAGGTGTCGCCTGGGCTACGCGGCAGATCAGCCGGCATCCCGTACAATCCTTCTCCCGCAGAAGTCCGAGCATCAGATGCCCCGTTCCCACGCGGTTATCGCCGAGCATGCGCACTGCACCCTCGGCATTCTCCATCACAAGGCGAAGTCTCGGGGTTTCCTTGGGCGCCGCCTTTGTTTTCTTCTGTTCTCCCGTCTGCATCCGGGAAAGCAACTGCTTATACTCTGCAATCTGTTCCTCGTTAAAGAGCTGCTTAATCACTTCCGCAACGGTAATCAAAGCATATCCCAAATGCTCCGTGCCGATGTATCGGCAACCGAGGGAAGCGGCAATCTTCCGCGCCTCTTCTAAGACGCGCTTTGCCTCATCTGTATATTCCGGTTTCATCGAAACTCCTCCACAACCTCGTTAAGAATCGCATTGATGTCCTTCTCCGAAACGTTCCGGCATACGGCGCGTGCCACAGCCTCACGCAGCTGCGTACGGAGTTCTTCAATCGCGCGCTGACGGTCAACATCGACGGAAACCACCGCCCCGTGGCGGCGGTCCAGTTTCAGATACCCTTCCTGTTTCAGAATCGTGTACGCCTTGTTCACGGTATGCATATTAATACCCACCGTGTCCGCAAGATCCCGAACGCTGGGCAGATTTTCCCCGTCGCGAATCTCCGACGTGGCAATCCCCATGATAATCTGGTTCCGAAGCTGCATGTAAAATGCTTCGTCACTGTTAAAATCGATGCTGATCAGCATACTTCTACCTCACTGCCCGAAAGGGGCAAGACGACGTTATAATTGTTATAGGAACAGTATAACAATCGCGGAAGCATTTGTCAAACGGGGAATTTGCCGTTTTTCACTGACGCGGAAAAAGGCGGAAAACCTTGCATTTCCCGCCATTTGACATCTTTGTTTGCAATTTTAAGCGAATTTGCCGAAAAAAAATGTTGTCAGGACAGATTCCGAATCTTGAAATCCCGCTCCGCCTCGCGTTGCATATCCTTCTTGGCAATGGTCTCGCGCTTGTCATAGAGCTTTTTACCCTTTGCAACACCGATGGTGAGCTTTACGAGGTTTCCCTTGAGATACACCGAAATCGGCACCAGCGTGTAGCCCTTCTCCTGCATCTTCCCGCCGATTTTGTTGATCTCATGGCGATTTAAGAGAAGTTTGCGCACGCGAAGGGGATCGCGGTTGAAAAGGTTGCCCTTTTCGTACGGTGAGATGTGCATGCCGTAAATCAGCGCCTCGCCCTTCTCAATCCTCACATAGGCCTCCTTGATGGAGCAATGGCCCATGCGGATGGATTTGACTTCGGTGCCGTGCAAAGCGATGCCCGCCTCGTACTGCTCCTCGATGAAATAGTCGTGAAATGCCTTTTTATTGTTGGCTACCTGCCGTATCGAATCGTTTCCCATAGTTATCCTTTCACTGGCTCCCCCGGTTTTGCTCCGCGCTCATCGTCATTATACACCTAAGCCGGCACAAAATCCACCGATCGCGAAGCCTTGTCCGCTGCTGCCACCATCACCCGCATCGGCTGACCGATGGTAATCCGGTGTCCGGACCGCTCGCCCACAAGGGACATGGTTCTCGCGTCATAGATATAGTAATCGCCGCGCAGATCCGTAAGCCTGCACAGTCCTTCCACGGTGTTCGGCAGTTCCACATACACGCCCCAGGAAGTCACGCCGGAAACCACGCCGTCGTACTCCTCCCCGAGCTTTCCTCGCATATACTCCGCCTTCTTCATCTTCTCCACCTCGCGCTCCGCCTCTTCGCTGCGGCGTTCGGTCATGCTGGAGCGGGCGGCACGGTCCGGAAGAATATCCTCATAGTGCGCAATCCGCGCTCCCGAAAGCTTTCCGTGAAGATACTCCTTGATGATGCGGTGAATCTGCAGATCCGGATATCGCCGGATCGGCGACGTAAAATGGCAGTAGAACCGGGATGCCAGCCCGAAATGCCCGAAGCACTCCGTGGCATACCGCGCCTGCTTCATGGAACGAAGCGTAAGTCTTGATAAAAGCGCCTCCTCGGGCTTCCCGCGGAGTGTCGAAAGGAACCTCTGCAGCTCCTTTGAGTGCACCTTGTCCGTCACGTGCAGCCGGTAGCCGAAATGGGCGATATACCCGGCCAGCTCCCGCATCTTCTCGATGGACGGCTCCTCGTGTACGCGGTACACAAACGGCAGCGACATCCAGGAAAATTCCTCCGCAACGGTCTCATTTGCCGCCACCATGAAATCTTCAATGAGGGCCGTGGCCCGGTTCCGCTCATGGGGCTCCACCGAGACGACCTTCCCGCGCTCGTCCAAAAGAATCTTGCTCTCCGGGAAGTCAAAATCGATAGCACCTCTGGCCTCTCTCCGGCCCCGAATCCGGTCTGCCGCCTCCCGCATGCGTATAAGCATGGGGATACAGTCCGCAATCCCGGCAAATTCATCCATAAGGGCAACTCCTGCAGCACTATCCCGTGCTTCTGCATCCGCCGCATTGCTTTCCGCCGCAGCATCATATGCATCGAAAACCTTCTGCACCTGCGTGTACGAAAGACGGTGATTTACGTTAATCACACTCTCGCAGATTCGGTGCGAAGCCACAGCACCCTTCTCATCAATCTCCATGATGCAGGAAAGGGCCAGCCGGTCCTCCCCCTGATTCAGGGAGCAGATACCGTCCGAAAGCTCGTGGGGAAGCATGGGAATCACGCGGTCCGCAAGATACACGCTGGTGCCGCGATTAACCGCCTCTTTATCAAGCGGCGTGTCCTCCCGTACATAATTGCTCACATCCGCAATGTGGACCCCCAAAAACAGTCTTCCGTCCTCCTCCGTAAAGGAGATGGCGTCGTCGAGGTCCTTCGCCTCCTCGCCGTCGATGGTCACGGTGAGCAGATTACGGAAGTCCTCACGTCCCTCGGTCTGTGCTGCGGATACTTCCTGGGGAATGCCCGCAACCTGCGCCGTCACTTCCTCGGAAAATTCCGTCGGAAGTCCGAAGGCTTTCACAACCGACAAAACGTCGACGCCGGGGTCATTGACATGCCCTAAAATCTCGGTAATCCGCCCCTCCGGCTCCCGGCCGTAGCGGACGATCTTGGCACATACCTTCTGCCCGCTTACGGCACCGTGGGTCCCGTCCGCAGGGATGCGGATATCAAAGGTAAAGCGGCTCCGGTCGGGAATCACCCGGCCGCCCCGTGCATTTTTCTTAAAGAAGCCGACAACGCTTACGGTGTTTCTCTGAAGCACCGAGACAATGCGGGCTTCCGTGCGAAAGCTCTTTCCGTGGGAGTCCCCGCCGTCCCGCACTTTGATTACACGCACGCGGTCCCCGTCGATGGCGTCTGCGGTCTCCTCCGCAGGAATGAACCAGTCCGCGTCCTCCCCGTCCACGGTCACAAAGCCGAAACCCCGCTCATTTGCCGTGAAGATGCCCTCCGCGGTCTGCCGCGATGCCTTGCTGTACCGGCCGTAACCGTCCACAGAGGCAAGTCCCTCCGCGCACAGGGAATCGAGAATTGCACCGAGCTCGCCGCGCTCCGACTTGGGAACGCCTAAAAGGCCCGCCATCTCCCGCGGGCGCATCGGCTGATACCGATTGTCCCGAAGAAGCGCGAGCACCAAGTCTCTCCGTCTCGATGTAAGTGTCTCATCTGTCATGGTTACTCCGTAAAAAGAAACGGCACTCTGTAGCAGAGTGCCGCGTAAATCATGTTTCTTATTTCGTCCAGAACGGCATGTTCAATACGACGGAAAGAATGATAAAGACCGCTACAAGGATGCGGGTGAGAATCACCAGCTTACCTTCCATCGAGCGTGCCTTGTTCTTTCCCCAGTAGGTCTCGGCTGCTCCGCTGATGGAACCGCTCAGACCGGCGTTCTTGCCTTCCTGCATCAAAACAATCACTGTCAAAACGACACAAACTAAAATGTAAAACACCATTGTAATCGTGTGTAATGTACCCATAGGAACCTCCGAATCGTCCATTTGCCGATGTTACGAACCCCTGTTCGCAACACAGCACGATGATTCTAACACAAAACGCCCGCTATTGCAAGCACTATTTTCAAGCATCCGGAAATGTTTTTTTACGCAAGAATCAGGCTCTTTCCGGTCATTTCCTTCGGCTGCTCCATACCCATCAGCTGGATGAGCGTCGGAATGATATCCGCAAGGCATCCGCCCTCGCGAAGCTTCGTTCCGGGCTCAGCATTAACCAGGATGAACGGTACCGGATTCGTGGTGTGTGCCGTGAACGGTGCGCCGGTCTCGTAATCCACCAGCTGCTCGGCATTGCCGTGGTCTGCGCAGACGAACATCACGCCGCCCACTTCCTTGATCAAGCCTTCGATCTCGCCGAGGCACTTGTCAATCACTTCGATTGCTTCGGTTGCCGCAGCAAGGACACCGGTGTGGCCCACCAT
This sequence comes from uncultured Lachnospiraceae bacterium, assembly GCA_902787715.1. GTDB lineage: Bacteria > Bacillota > Clostridia > Lachnospirales > Lachnospiraceae > ISDg. The sequence goes on along the minus strand of CADAHQ010000001.1, from coordinate 14,310 downwards.
GTCAGGGTTTGCGAAGTTGCAGATGATGACATCGTAGTAAGCGCTGCCGTCCTCATCCTTCTTGGTGATGGCTTCGCTCAAACGGTCGCATACCGTATAAGCACTCATACGAGGCTTCTTGTCGTAGGTGGGAACGTACTTCGGCGAATCCACGAGGATTCTGTCCTCTCCCGCGTTGGGAGCCTCCACACCGCCGTTGAAGAAGAACGTTACGTGGGCGTATTTTTCGGTCTCGGCGATACGCGCCTGACGCAGTCCCTTGGAAGCAAGCCACTCGCCGAAGGTGTTGGTAACCTCGACCTTCTTGAAAGCGATGGTCTTGTTCGGAATCGTCACATCGTACTCGGAGAAGCAGACATACTTCACCGGGAAGAAACCGTTTCTTCTCGCGAAGCCGTAGCTCTCAAAATCCTCGCAGCAGAACGCGCGGGTAATCTCTCTTGCACGGTCGGGACGGAAGTTGAAGAAAATGACGGAATCGTTTGCCGCAATCTTCGCCGTCGGAGCGCCGTTTTTGAGGATGACGGTGGGGATCATGAACTCGTCGGTAACACCGTTTGCATAGGTGTCCTTCATAGCCTGTGCAGCGGAGTCCGCCGTGTTGCCCTCGCCGTATACGAGTGCGGCGTATGCCTTCTCGACGCGGTCCCAGTTCTTGTCACGGTCCATTGCGTAGTAACGACCGCTGATGGTTGCCACCTCGCCGACACCGATCTTCTTCATCTCCTCCTCAAGGGCTGCAACAAAGTCTCCACCGCTGGCCGGAGGCGTGTCACGTCCGTCCAGGAAGCAGTGAACGTACACCTTGGAGAGGCCGTTCTTTTTTGCAAGCTCAAGGAGCGCATACAGATGGGTGTTGTGGCTGTGTACGCCGCCGTCTGAAAGGAGTCCGTACAGATGCAGCGCACTGTCGTTCTTCTTGCAGTTCTCAACGGCTGCAAGGAGTTCTTCATTCTTGAAGAAATCGCCGTCCATAATCTCCTTCGTGATGCGGGTAAGCTCCTGATATACGATGCGGCCGGCGCCCATGTTGAGGTGTCCGACCTCGGAGTTGCCCATCTGTCCGTCCGGAAGGCCGACTGCCATGCCGGACGCATTGCCCTTCACAAAAGGGCACTCTTTCATCAAGCGGTCCATCACCGGCGTCTTCGCCTGTGCAACCGCATTTCCTTCGGTTTTGTCATTCAAGCCGTATCCGTCCAAAATCAACAATACTACCGGCTTCTTTGCCATACTCTTCATCCTCCTGCGCGGGCAGTTCCCGCTGTGATTCGTCAGTCCGTATCGCCCGGAAATCCGGGTCATTACACATGCAAAACCGTACCTCCGGCCCGGGGCACATGTCCCCGGACCGTACGATACGGCAGATTGGTTTCAATTACTTGTTGTAGTTTACGATCTTACCGAAGTCGGGCTTCAGGGAAGCGCCGCCGATGAGACCGCCGTCGATATCGGGCATAGCCAAAAGCTCTGCCGCATTGCCTGCGTTCATCGATCCGCCGTACTGGATGCGAACCGCCTCAGCCGTTGCTGCATCGTAGAGCTCAGCGATGTAGTCGCGGATGAGCTTGCAAACTTCCTCAGCCTGCTCAGCCGTTGCCGTCTCACCGGTTCCGATAGCCCAGATAGGCTCGTAAGCGATAACCAGGGTCTTAACCTGCTCTGCAGTCAAGCCGCTCAGATCCCACTTGATCTGACGGCAAATCCAATCCTTGTAGGTGCCGTTCTTGCGAAGCGCAAGGGACTCACCGCAGCAAAGGATGGGCTTAAGACCTGCGGCAAATGCCTTCTTAACCTTTGCGTTAATCAGAATATCGTTCTCGCCGAAGATGTCTCTTCTCTCGGAGTGACCGATGATTACATACTCAACACCTGCGTCAAGGAGCATCGGAGCGGAAATCTCGCCGGTAAATGCACCCTTGTCCTCGATGTAGAAGTTCTCCGCACCGACCTTTACATTGCTGCCCTTAACGGCTGCAACTACCGGTACGATATCGATTGCGGGTACGCAATATACTACATCAACATCATCATTCTTTACGAGGTCCTTGAGGGTCCCGCAGAGCTCGACAGCCTGGGAGGGAGTCATGTTCATCTTCCAGTTGCCGGCAATAATCTTTCTTCTAGCCATTGTCATAGCCTCCATAGGTATTTTACGCATGCGCCCCGCAGGCCGTAGGACCTGCGGGAGCGTCAATCGTTTCGGAATTAAAGCTCGTCTGCTGCTGCAACGCCCGGAAGCTCCTTACCCTCAAGGAACTCAAGGGAAGCGCCGCCGCCCGTGGAGATGTGGGACATCTTGTCAGCGAAGCCAAGCTGGTTAACAGCTGCTGCGGAGTCGCCGCCGCCGATGATGGTGGTAGCGTCGGTCTCAGCCAAAGCTGCTGCAACGGCGATGGTACCCTTTGCAAGAATCGGGTTCTCGAAAACGCCCATCGGTCCGTTCCAAACAACGGTCTTAGCGGTCTTTACAGCCTCTGCGTACAAAGCCTGGGTCTTCGGGCCGATATCCATGCCCATCTTGTCCGAAGGAAGCTTGTCGGAATCGAAAACTTCGGTCTCGATGGGAGCGTCGATCGGATCCGGGAAGGAAGCCGTAACAACGGTATCCACAGGAAGGAGAAGCTTCTTGCCGAGAGCCTCAGCCTTGTCCATCATCTCCTTGCAGTAGTCAATCTTCTCGTTGTCGCAAAGGGACGTACCAATCTCGTAGCCCTTAGCCTTAAGGAAGGTATAAGCCATACCGCCGCCGATGATGAGCGTATCGCACTTCTCGAGAAGGTTGTTGATAACGTTGAGCTTGTCTGCAACCTTAGCGCCGCCGAGGATTGCTACGAAAGGACGAACCGGATTCTCTACGGCATTGCCGAGGAAGTTAATCTCCTTCTGCATCAGGTAACCTACAGCGCAGTTGCCGCCCTTAGCGCGTACAAAATCCGTAACACCTGCTACGGAAGCGTGTGCTCTGTGGGAGGAACCGAAAGCGTCGCATACATAATCGTCGCAAAGGTCAGCGAGCTCCTTGCTGAAAGCCTCGCCGTTCTTGGTCTCCTCGGAACCGCGGAAACGCGTGTTCTGAAGAAGTACTACATCGCCGGGCTTCATGGCAGCTACGGCAGCCGTAGCGTCAGCGCCCGTAACATTGTAATCGGCAACGAAGGTTACCTTCTTGCCGAGCTTCTCGGAGAGACGCTCTGCAACGGGAGCAAGGCTCTCACCCTCGTTGGGGCCGTTCTTTACCTTGCCCAGGTGGGAGCAGAGGATAACCTTTGCACCGTCGTTCAAAAGCTTGTTGATGGTAGGAAGAGCTGCAACGATACGGGTCTCGTCGGTGATGACACCGTTCTTGAGCGGAACGTTGAAATCGCAGCGAACCAGTACTCTCTTGCCTGCTGCATTAAAATCGTCAACGGATTTCTTGTTTAAAGACATGATTTTTGCTTCCTTTCTTGTTTGTTGTAAAGAACAAAGGTCCGGTCCAAATTGTGGACCGGACCTCATCATCCATTCGGAATATTCGTTTGAAACGATAATTACTTCAACTCTGCGAAGTACTTGATCGTACGAACCATCTGGCTGGTGTAGGAGTTCTCGTTGTCATACCAGGAAACAACCTCAACCTGGGTCTTGCCGTCCGGAAGAGGGCTAACCATGGTCTGGGTAGCATCGAACAGGGAACCGAACTTCATGCCGATGATATCGGAGGAAACAATCTCCTCGGTGTTGTAACCGAAGGACTCGTTAGCAGCAGCCTTCATAGCTGCGTTGATCTCATCCTTGGTAACTTCCTTGTCAACTACTGCGAACAGAAGCGTCGTGGAACCGGTCGGCGTAGGAACACGCTGAGCAGCACCGATGAGCTTGCCGTTGAGCTCAGGGATAACAAGGCCGATAGCCTTAGCAGCACCGGTGGAGTTCGGAACGATGTTGACAGCGCCTGCACGGCTGCGTCTCTTGTCGCCCTTTCTCTGCGGACCGTCAAGAATCATCTGGTCGCCGGTGTAAGCGTGAATCGTGCACATGATACCGGACTCGATCGGAGCAAGGTCGTTGAGAGCCTTAGCCATAGGAGCGAGGCAGTTCGTGGTGCAGGAAGCTGCGGAGATGATGGTGTCATCCTTCGTCAGCGTCTTGTGGTTAACGTTGTAAACGATGGTAGGAAGATCATTTCCAGCAGGAGCGGAAATAACAACCTTCTTAGCGCCGGCATTGATGTGTGCCTGTGCCTTTGCCTTGGATGCATAGAAGCCGGAGCACTCGAGAACTACGTCTACATCGAGCTGACCCCAAGGGCAATTGTTTGCATCGGGCTCTTTATAAATCTTGATCGTCTTGCCCTTAACGGTGATGGTACCTTCCTCATCGTTAGCGGTTACGGTATTCTCCTCACCGAGACCGATGTAACGACCCTGCGAAGAGTCATACTTCAAAAGGTGAGCGAGCATGGAAGGGGTCGTAAGGTCGTTGATTGCAACGATCTCATATCCTTCCGCACCAAACATCTGTCTGAAAGCCAGACGACCGATACGTCCAAAACCATTGATAGCTACTTTTACTGCCATGATTTTGTTCCTCCTGTGAATTTTATTTTTAGATTGTTTGTGGTTTCTAAAAATCCTTAACCATTGTACTGAAAGATTGTGAAAAATGCAAGTCCAATTTCGCCTTTTTTGCGCATAACGGCATTTTCCATAAAACACCGCAAAAATGATGGTTTTTTTTGTTCATTTGTACATTGACAACGGCAAATTCACCGCAAAAAAGAGGCAGGTCGCATCCCTTTGCAGCCTGCCGTAACGGTTGTGTAACCGTATCACTCTTTCTCTTCGGTTTCCTCAGGGAGCTCCTCCCCGTTCTCGGCTGCCGCAAGTGCAGCTTCCCAGTCCGGCACGGATGCGTCATCGGCGCGCTCCGGAATCTCCTCGTCCTTGCCGAGAATCTTCACCTTGCCCTCCCATACTTCCTGTACGGCGATGGACAGAGGCTTCTCGCACTTCGGCGTCACAAGCGGTGCGGACCCGTTGATAATCTGTCTTGCGCGCTTCGCCGTAGCGAGCACGATGGAATAGCGGCTGGTCACCGCGGGATCGCCCTCTTCCGCTCCGGAATTGACAACCGCAAGCAAATCTTTGTAAGACGGATGAATCATAGTATCTTTCTCCTTTTCATCATGAATGCTTATTCAATATTCTGAATCTGTTCACGGATCTTCTCGATGTCCGTCTTCAGATTGATTGCAATATCGGATACCACCAGGTCGTTGGCCTTCGAAAGAATCGTGTTGGCCTCGCGGTTCATCTCCTGCGCGATGAAGTCAAGCTTCCGGCCCACATTGTCCGTGGCATCGAGGGTGTCGCGCATGCTCTTTACATGGGCGCGAAGACGAACCGTCTCCTCGTCCGTGCAGATCTTGTCCGCATAGGACACAATCTCCGTGGCGAGGGCCTGCGGGTCCACCTGGGTGTCACCCATGACCTCCTGCACCTTTGCAAGCAATTTGGCGCGGTACGCGGAAACAATCTCCGGGGACCGGGCGACGATGTCGTCAACCCCTGCTAAGATGGCGTCGAGCTTACTCTCCACATCGCTGCGAAGCTCTGCTCCCTCGGCGGTTCTCGTGGCTACGAAGCGCTCGCATGCGCCCTTTACGGCTCGCTCCACAAACGGCATCAGCGCGTCCTCGTCGGGCTCCGCCTCTTCCGCTACCAAAACGTCCTGCATGCGTGCCAAGCTGGTGACGGAAATGTCCGACGAGAGGTCGAACTCCTCAGCCATCTGCTTCATGTAACGGATGTATTCCTCCGCGATCGCCTTGTTGTAATGCACGCTCTCCGTACTGTCGGACTCCTCCTCGTAGTACAGATACATGTCAATCTTACCGCGCGATGCGTATTTCTTCACTATGTTCCGGATTGCTGTCTCAAAGAAGTTCAACTTCTTCGGAAGACGAATTCCGATCTCACAGTAGCGATGGTTTACGGACTTCATCTCCACTGTAAGCTTCTTCCCGTCCTCATTCAGTTCAAACCGGCCGAACCCCGTCATGCTCCTGACCATGCGAACGTCATCCTTTCCGGACGTAATCGTCGAAATCGCATACTACGTCACACTAACAAAAGATTATATCGCCCCGCTCACCGATTGTCAAGCAAATTCCTTGCATCGCCTGTCGGAAGGCATACACCTCCCGACGAAGGCGGATGAATTTGCCGTCACTCGATGCTCTTCAAGGATTCCGCCATATCCACGGAATCGAGCCGGCGGTACATAATCACGTCCACAATCAGGGCAAACAGGAATGTATAGACGAAACACATGACATAACTCTTCCACCCCACAAAGGACCGGAAGGACACGAGATCCACATGGATCTTCGACATGACAAATTCCAAAAGAAGCTGCCCGAGCGGCACGCCCACGATCGCGCCCACCGCCGTGAGCATCAGGTTTTCGCGGAATACGTAAATCGCCGTCTCCATGCTGCGGAAGCCGAGCACCTTGATGGTCGCAATCTCGCGGATGCGCTCCGTGATGGTGATGTTTGTCAGGTTGTACAGAACGATACCCGCCAGAGCCGCCGAGCATACAATGACAATCACGACGATGATGTCGAGGCGGTCCAGCATGTTCGCAATCCGCTCCTCAAACTCCTCCACGATGCTCACCGAGGTGACCCCCGGAAGCTTTGCGAGTTGCGCGCCCACCGCATAGGCGTCGTCCCCGTCGTTTCGCATGGCAAAAACCGTGTCGAAGGCAGGCTCTTCGCCGAAGATTCCGCGGTAGGTCTCCCTTGTCATATACATGCAGTTTCCGACGTAGTTGCGGATGATACCCCCCACCTTCACGGTGACGTCGCGCTTCCCTTCCCGCCGCAGTGTGACGGTGTCTCCCGCCGAAATCTCCAGGCGGCCGGCGAAATCATCGTTTATGTAGCATTCGCCGAGGGACGGTGCTTCCATCGGGTCTCCCTTCACGTCCGAAAACGTGACAAACCCGGCAAATCCATCCGTATCCTCCGGCACGTAAAGATAAATATCTTTGTTGCGCCCGCCGGCAATCACCGTCACAGAGGTATCGGTTAAAAATGCGGTTTTCGACACAAGCGCTGCGGAGTCGCGAAGGAAATCCTCTCTCGCCCCGTCCGCAAGGCGCACGGTGAAATCGTAATGCTCGATGGAGCCGTATTGTACGGAGGTGATGGTGGTGATGGAATCGCGGATGCCGTGGCCCGCAATCAGCAGCGCCATGCAGCCGGCGATACCGATGACCATCATAAAGAAGCGTCGTTTGTATCTTACGACGTTTCGAACCGAAACCTTGGCAAGGAAGGACAACCGGTTCCAGATAATACCTACCTTCTCGAGGAAGATGCGCTTGCCGGACTTCGGGGCTCTCGGGCGGATTAATTCCGCGGGCACCTCGCGCATTACCCGCGCAATGCTCACAACCGTAACACCCACCGGACACAACACGGCCACCGCCATGCAGAAGGCAAACAGACCCGGCGTTTGGACATACACCAGCTTGTCCGTAAAGCCGTACATGATGTCATAGACTTGCCAGATTGCCGCAGGCAACGCCCTGCAGCCCACAAAATACCCGATGACGCCGCCCACAAGCGCGGCGCTTCCCGAGTAGATGACATACTTCATCGCAATGGAAGGACCGGTGTATCCCAAAGCCTTCATCACACCAATCTGGGTGCGCTGCTCATCGATCATACGGCTCATGGTGGTCATGCACACAAGCGCCGCCACCAAAATAAAGAACGCCGGAAACACCGTGGCGATACCTTCCACAATATGCGCGTCATTGTCAAAGCACACATAGCCGATATTCGTGTTGCGGTCCACCGTATAGCGCACATACTCGATGTTGTCGTAGTCCGCATAGGGATAGTCGTACCCTTCCGGCACCGTCATGCCGTATTTGGCGAACTCCGCCGCAACCGTATCCCGAACCTGCGCATGAATCTCTTCCTGCAGGCTTTCCTTTCGCATCTCGCAGAGCCGCTCGCAGAGAGCGTCCATGGACTTCTCAGTCTTGTCAAGCAACTCGTCGTACTCCTCCGAGTACGCGGTCTCGCCGTGGTTTACCACCGCATACAGCGAGGTGTAAATCTCCCCGGCAAATCCTTCCCTCGGAATATACAAAAACCCTCCGACGGTGCCGTCCCCGAGCTCCGTGGTCCCGCGCTCATAGTTCAAATACAGCGGGGAAAATGCAAGGCCCACGACGCGGTATTCCCGGTACCGCAGGAGAATTTCGCTGCTGTCGGCATCGTCTACGTCCTTCACAAACTCCTCGGCAATCCGCACCACCGAACCGATTCGGTCGGGGCCGTAGTTTCTCGCGTCCATCACGCACTCATCCGGCGCCTGCGGAAGTCTGCCCTCGGTAATCTTTATGGTGTTGACGCCCTCGGTCACGGAGTGCACCACGAGCACCCGGTCATCGCCGTAGTTATCGTCGTGATACAAAACCATCTTCTGCATCTCGCCGTCGGCGGCCACCACGTTCGTGTCTTTCCGAAGCTCCGCAAGCTCCTGCTCCGTGAAGCCGACGGTGGAAACCAGCCGGTAGTCGAACATGGAAAGATCCGCAAGATACCGGTCCGCCGTGGCAAGCATATCCGCCGTGGTGTTTCGCAGACCTGCGAAAAATCCCACCCCGAGGGCAATAATCGCCGCGATCGCCAGATATCTGCCGAGACTTTGGCGGATTTCCCGCCGTGTGGTTGTTCGCATTCCTTTGGTCATGATTTCTACCACTCTATCTGCTCGATCGGTGTAACGATCGCGTTTTTATACATATTCTTGATTCTGCCGCTGCCAACCTCGATGACGCGGTCCGCCATCTTCGCAATGGCCTGGTTGTGGGTGATGATAATGACGGTCATATCATACTTCCGCGCGGTTTCCGCCAGGAGGGCAAGGATCGCCTTTCCGGTCTTGTAATCCAGGGCTCCCGTGGGCTCGTCGCACAGAAGGAGCTTCGGCTTCTTCGCCAGGGCTCTTGCGATGGCCACGCGCTGCTGCTCACCGCCGGAGAGCTGCGCCGGAAAATTCTGCATCCGCTCCGCAAGTCCTACCGCCGAAAGCACTTCCGCAGCGGGCAGCGAATCGCGGCAAATCTGCGAAGCAAGCTCCACGTTCTCAAGCGCCGTCAGATTCTGCACCAGGTTATAAAACTGAAACACAAACCCGATGTCCGCCCTGCGGTATTCCGTCAATTGTTTTTTGTTAAATGCGGAAATCTCAATCCCGTCCAGAAGGACCTTGCCGTCGGTGGCGGAATCCATGCCGCCGAGGATGTTGAGAATCGTGGTCTTGCCGGCGCCGGAAGCACCGACAACCACACAGATTTCCCCTTTTTCCACCTCGAAGGTGACGCCGTTCAGCGCCGGGATTGTCACTTCCCCGACGCGGTATACCTTCGTCACATCTGAAAACTCTACGTAACTCATCCTGTTTCCTTCCAAACTTCGCACATTTCTCCGGGCATATTCCGGTGCATTTTACGACGCAGGAATCTACCTGCGGTAATAGGAATCCACCACGCGGAACTGGTTTTTAAGAACATCGTGGTCCTTCTTTGTCTTGGCGTACTCCGTCCACTTCGTGACATACGCCTCCAGCTTTGCAAGATACTCCGCTTCCGTGGTGGCCCCCTCCGCAACCTGCGTAAGGCCCTTCTCCCAGCTTGCCGTAAGCTCCGGGTTTAACAGCGAGCGAATGGACACGTAGACAACGTAGAACACCAGCTCCCCGAGCTTTTTCGGCGTAATCACCTGGGTCTTTTTATTGAGGTTTAAGTAATTGATCTTTATCAGCTTATTGAGAATCTCGGCACGGGTTGCGCTGGTTCCGATACCGCTTCCCTTGATCTGTGCCCGAAGCTCCTCATCCTCGATGAGCTGGCCTGCATTTTCCATGGCCAGAATCAGCGAACCGGAGGTGTACCGCTTCGGCGGTTTGGTCTCTCCCTCCCGAAGCTCATACCCGGCGATATCAATCATCGCGCCCTTCTTAAGGGCTTTGATGCGGTCGAAAAGCGCCGTGTCCAGAACCTCCTCCGGCTCCTCCTCGGGCTTGCTGTCTTCTTTGCCGTCCTCTTTGTCCTTGTCGCCTTTGGTGTTCTTCGGTTCCTCGGAGCCCGCGGACTTCGCCTCGTCCGTTCCGTACAGCGCCAGATACCCGGGCTTCTCCAAAACCTTAAAGCTACTGAAGAAATGCTCGTCCCGAAGCACCAGCTCCATGGACACCTTTGCATACTCCGCAGGCGGGTAGAAAATCGCCAAGAAGCGCCGCACGATGCGGTCGTATACCTTGCGGGCAAGCTCGCCTACCGACGGAAGCTCCGAAATTCCCTCGCCGGTTGGTATGATTGCATAGTGGTCCGTAATCTGTTTATCATTAACATACTTTGTCTTTGCGATGGTTGCGTACAGCCCGTATTCCTTCACCTCGCGAACATACGGAAGGTAATCGCTGTTCTTTGCAAGGCCGCCCAGGTTTTTCGTGATCTCCTTGGCAACCGCCGTGGAAAGCACTCGGGCATCGGTTCTCGGGTAAGTCACCAGCTTCCGCTCATAGAGCATCTGCACAATCTTCAAAGTCTCATCGGGGCTTATCTTAAAAAGCCTCGAGCACTCGTTCTGAAGCTCCGCCAGGTTGAACAATAGCGGAGGATTTTTCTTCTCTTTCTTCTTCTCGATGTTGGCAAGCGTCGCCTGATGGCAGGACTCATCCGCGGGGTCGACGCCGTACCTTGTGCGGGAATCGCTGCGGGGGTCGGATGAATCGGCCCCCTGTCCGTCCGCGGCTTCCGAAGTTACCGCGGCTGCATCGGGCTCCGCAGGAATCTCCTCCTTCACGCCGCCGAGCATGGCAATGAGAGCCTCCGCGTCCTCGCGTTTGCGGAAACCGTTCTCCTTATACAAAAGCGGCGACTCAAAATACTTCGAGCCCTTCACCGCGCGCCACTCACCGTGGAAGTTTTCACCGCCCAGGGAATAGGTTCCCATGACGCGGTAAAACGGGGTCTTTACGAAATTGCGAATCTCCTGCTCCCTGCGAACCACCATGCCGAGAACGCAGGTCATCACGCGTCCCACGGAGATGGCGCCGAGCCGCTCCACCTGCATATGGCTCCGAAGAAGCGTCCCGTAGTTGATGGTCAGCGCTCGGGAAAAGTTGATGCCCATCAGATAATCTTCCTTTGCGCGAAGATACGCGGCGTCGGACAGATTGTCGTAGGCGGACAGAGGCTTTGCCTCACGGATGCCTCGCAGAATCTCCTCCTCGGTCTGGGAGTCGATCCAGACTCTTCTCTTGTCTTTCGTATCCGGCACCTTCGCCATCTGATCCACCAGGCGGTAGATGTATTCTCCCTCGCGCCCGGAGTCGGTGCACACGTAAATACGCTCCACATCGTCCCGGTTCAAAAGCCCCTTTACGATGTCGAACTGCTTCTTCACATTGCCGATGACCTCATACTTCCAGGTCTTCGGAAGAAACGGCAGCGTCTCTGCCTTCCACTGCTTAAGCGCCGGATCGTAAACCTCCGGATAGCTCATGGTAATCAGGTGACCGACGCACCAGGTCACCACGCTCCCGTCGCTCTCCAGATATCCGTCCTTCCGCGAAAAATTCTCATGCAAAGCCTTGGCAAACTCCTGGGCCACGCTTGGTTTCTCCGCGATGTACAACTGTTTCATAGTCAATTCCTTTCCTCTCTCCGAGTGCTCCTATTGTACCACAGCCCAAACGGAAAATGCAATAAAATACCGCCTCCGTCACAGGAAGCGGTATCTTTCATTGACTTGTGATACGTCGTTTACTCGTACAGCGGATACTTGTCGGTTAAGGACTTCACGATGGCGTAAGCCTCTGCCTTCTTCGCCTCATCGCCGGGGTTCTTGATAACCAGAGCGATGGCCTCGGCAATCTTATCCATGTCATCCGCATTCATGCCGCGCGACGTTACGGCAGCCGTTCCCAGGCGGATACCGCTGGTTACGAAAGGCGATGCCGGATCGTTCGGAATCGTGTTCTTGTTGCAGGTGATATGTACCTCGTCAAGAAGCTTCTCCGCATCCTTGCCGGTGATGTTCATATTCTGAAGATCCACAAGCATCAGATGGTTGTCCGTACCGTCGGAAACAATCTTGAAGCCGCGGCTCTGCAGTCCCTTGCAAAGGGCCTGTGCGTTCTTTACGATGTTGCCTGCGTACTCCTTAAAGGACGGCTCCAAAGCCTCCTTGAAGCAGACAGCCTTCGCAGCGATGACATGCATCAGAGGGCCGCCCTGGATGCCCGGGAACACGGCCTTGTTGAGCTTGTGCTCATCGGCAAATGCCTGGGAGCAGAGAATCATACCGCCTCTCGGTCCGCGGAGGGTCTTGTGGGTCGTCGTCGTAACAACGTGCGCATACGGGATCGGGCTCTCATGGTAACCGCCGGCTACAAGACCTGCGATGTGGGCCATGTCAACCATCAGGTAAGCGCCGACCATGTCCGCAATCTCGCGGAAGCGCTTGAAATCAATCTTTCTTGCATAGGCGCTGGCACCTGCGATGATCAGCTTCGGCTGACACTCCTTCGCGATGCGCTCCACCTCGTCGTAATCAATGAAACCGTCATCGTTGACGCCGTAAGGCACGATGTTGAAGTACGTACCGGAGAAGTTAACCGGGCTTCCGTGGGTCAGGTGACCGCCGTGGGCAAGGTTCATACCCATCACGGTGTCGCCGGGCTTCAACAATGCGAACTGAACCGCCATGTTGGCCTGTGCACCGGAGTGCGGCTGAACGTTGACATACTCGCAGCCGAAGAGCTTCTTCGCGCGCTCGATTGCAAGGTTCTCGGCGATATCCACGCACTGGCATCCGCCGTAGTAGCGCTTTCCGGGATAACCTTCTGCGTACTTGTTGGTAAGAACGCTTCCCATAGCTGCCATCACGGCCTTGCTCACTAGGTTCTCGGAGGCAATCAACTCGATGTTCTCTCTCTGTCTGGCAAGTTCGAGCTCGATACTCTGTGCAAGCTCCGGATCTGCCATCTTCACGTCGTCAAATGAATACATAGCGATTTCCTTTCTTTCGCAACTTGTTTCTATATTCGCGGGTCAGAACTTGTAGTTCTCCCCTTCAAATACCATGGCACACATGCCGTTTCCGACATGGCTTCCGATAATCGGGCCGACCTGATAGATCACCGCGTCCTTCACAAGCCCTTCCGAAAGCAGCACCTGCTTTAAGTACTCCGCTTTCTCCGGGCATCCCGCATGGGCAAGGAACACCGTCTGCTCCTGCGGGTTGTAGGCGTCCTGCTTAAGGCGCTTCACAAGGTAGGCGATTGCATTTTTCGCACCGCGTTCCTTCGACACCACCAAAAGCTTGCCCTCCTCGTTTACGGAGAGAATCGGCTGAATCTTGAGAGCTGTTCCGAGAATCGCCTCGATGGACGAAAGCCGTCCGCCGCGCTTTAAGTGCATCAGATTGTCCACCATAAACCAGTGGCAGGCATGCAGGACCGCTTTCTCCGTTACCTCTAAAACCTCATCGATGCTTGCACCAGCTTTGTACGCCGCGCCGGCTTTGCAGATTACAAATCCTTCCCCGACGGAAGCGCTTCTGGTGTCATAAACTTCGATGCGACGCGCAGGATACTCCTCCGAAAGTTCCGAGGCCACCATGCGCGCGGTGTTAAAGGTGCCGCTCAGTCCCGACGAAAAGCAGAGATAAAGGACATCCTTCCCCTCTTTCAAACTCTCCTCGAAGTACTCGTGGTACACCATCGGATTGATCTGTGTCGTCGAAGGCATCTCACCGGCCTTCAGGCGTTCGTAGAACTCGGTAACGGAAATCTCCCTCTCATCCGCGTAGTGGGTGTATTCCCGTTCCCCCAGACGAAATCCCATCGGAATGCATACCACACCCAGGGATTCGTACGTTGCCGCGTCCAAATCGCAGGTCACGTCCGTAATCAATGTGTAATTGTTCATATTCATTTCCCCAACAATATGTTTTCACCGACCCAACGCCGGCGTCCCTCAACAATCACTGCGAATCATACCACAGCGAACAAAAAAAGAAAACTGTTTTCTTAAAAATCTTTTCGGAACGTTTCCTGCCTGTCCCGTCAGCCGAGCGCCGCCGGAAGAAGTCCGAAGGATACAAGGTTCATAATGATTGCCGCCATCAATACGCCGAGAAGGATGGCGATGACCGCGCGGCTCAGTTTAAACTCCAGAAGTGCTGCAATTAAAGAGCCCATCCATGCGCCGGTTCCGGGAATCGGAATACCG